>NZ_JRMX01000015.1 GCF_000758825.1 Arcanobacterium sp. S3PF19 | reverse complement strand
CCCGGGAGGAAACCCCGGGTTTCCCTTTTTATATACACACAACACATATCCACACCGTTTCGGACATACGTTTTCGGCGGTCAGATTCCCCGGTTTATAGTGGAAACATGGAACTTTTGGATGCCGATACTCAGGCGAAACTCAATGATCTTGCCCGTTTTATGCGGGGAAGAAAAACAGTACTGGTAACCGGCGCGGGAATGTCTACCGACAGCGGTATTCCGGATTACCGCGGAAAAGGAAACACCGGTATTCCGTCCGTGGAATACGGGCAGTTTGTTTCCGACCCGGTATGGCAGCGGTGGGTATGGGAACGAAACCACCGGACGTGGCAGACCATGCTTTCTCTCGGTCCCACTGCGGCGCACACGGCACAGAGAAAACTGGAACGCGCCGGTCTGCTTACGGGAATCGCCACGCAAAATGTGGACGGTCTGGATATTAAAGCCGGCTGTAAAAACGTGTTTGAAATGCACGGATCGTTTCGAAACGTAGTCTGTCTGGATTGTGGGGAAGTAACAGACCGGGCTGTTTTGCACAAACGTCTTACCGCGAAAAATCCGCACTGTCTGCCGGATCCCAATCCCGCGCACGTGGCGGTTTTGGCACCTGCCGACAGACAGTCCGCTTTGAAATCCAAGTTCCGCACAGTCGGCTGCGCCCGCTGCGGAGGACTGCTGAAACCGGATGTCGTGTTTTTCGGACAGATGCTCCCGCAGGAGACAATGAGCCGGGCAATGCGGGCGGGCGCGGAAGCGGACGTTGTGCTGGCAGTGGGCACGTCTTTTGCGGTAGGCACCCCGCTGTATGTGGTTCGGCAGGCGCTGGGGAACGCAGCGGTGTTTGCGCTCATCAACCTGGGCCCCACTGCCTGCGACGGCTCCGCCGATCTGCGCATTGACGCCGGAGCTTCGCCATGCATGACATATCTGGCGGATCTGCTTTGCCAAACTCCTGCGGAACGGGAAGAAGAGGACCGGAAATGACGTTTTCCCGGCCGGAACGCGGGTCTCGGTGCGCAAATCCGTTTCACGGCATAGGCGCCGGGGCACAGGTATACCGTGATGTGCGTCCCGGATATCCGGAGGAAATAGTGGCCCGGTTAAAGGTGGGGAAGACCGACCGGGTAGCGGACATAGGTGCGGGAACCGGAAAACTGACTGCTCTGCTGTGTGGACTGAGCGAAAATGTGTGGGCAGTGGAACCGGCGCAGGATTTCAGAAAGATATTTCTCAGGGCGCTTCCCGAATTTCCCGCCTCACGGCTGATGCCGACACAGGCGGAAAACACCGGTTTGGAAGACAGCTTCTTTGATCTTGTTACCTACGGTCAGTGCTGGCATTGGCTCTCGGCTCCGCTTGCGGCTGCGGAAGCGGCGCGGATTATGCGTCCCGGAGGAAAAATTGCGGTACTTTACAATCAGCTTGATGTTTCCCTTCCCTGGGTGCTGCAGCTGACACGGATCATGCGCTCGGGCGACGTACACCGGGAAGACAGACCTCCGCAGCTGGGGAGACGCTTTACGCACCCGGAGCTGGTTCTTGGCGCAATGACGGAGAAAATGACTGTGGAAGAAGTGTTTGCCCTGGGAACCACGCGTTCCTCGTGGATTGGATCCGATGCGGAAAACCGGAGAAGGATGAGGGAGAATCTGCGGTGGTATCTGTGTGAGGAGCTGGGATTTGATCCGCAAAACGGAGTAATTTCGCTGCCCTACCGCACTCTGCTGTGGACGGCGAAGCTGAAATAAATCATTATCCTCTGCCGCGTCTTTCGCGGATAAAAGACAGACACAGACTTTCGGACCGGTGCCGTCTCTTTGCGGGAGTATATAATTACGTGGGTTTCTGTAAATTTAGGTGTTCGGAGTTTCGGGATGAATTCTGATTCAACGGAATCGAAAAAAAAGATAGAAGACGGGATTGATGCGAAATCGGCAGCTATCCTTGAATTTGGCAAAATGCTCCTTTCCTGCGGAGCGGGCGGCTACAGAGTAAAAGCTGCTCTTGCGCGTGCGGCAAAATCGCTGGGTCTGACCAAATTTGAATCTCATGTTTCGATGCGGCATATTATGTCCACATCCTGGGAGGGGGATGTGTCACATACGCATTTTACGGAGCAGCGGAAAACCGGCGTAAACGTGGAAAAACTGGACCGTCTGATGGGATTTTGCAATCAGCTCCATCAGAATATGACGGTTGCCGAATTTCGCAGGGGACTGCGGAAAGTTTCCTCCAACGACTGGCATTACCGGGTATGGATAACGGTGATTGCTTCTGCGATTGCCTGCGCGGGATTCTGTTTCCTCAACGGCGGCTACACAGTTGAATGCTCGGCGGTGTTTTTTGCCGCGGGTTTTGGCCAGCTGACGAGAAAATTTCTGCTGAAACGCGGCTATGCCCATTTTTTGGTGTGGATTATGTGTGCGGTTGTGTCTACCGTAATCTACATCGGTCTGCTTGATCTGTATGAATATCTGCATTGGGCGGGGGTATACACACACGAGTCGGGCCTGGCGTCGGCGATTTTGTATCTGATTCCGGGTTTTCCCCTGACTACCGCAATGCTTGACTGGGTTCGCGGCGATTATCAGTCCGCAATGAGCCGGTTCGGCTATTGCATGGTAGTGATCGGATCCGCGGGTCTTTCGGTTTGGGCTGTATGCCATATTGCGCAGTGGAATATCGACCACCCTGCGCTGTACGAGCTTGATCCGCTGGTAAAAACCTGTCTGCGCGTATTCTGTTCGTTTGTGGCGGCCTATGGTTTCGCCGTACTGTTCAATGCGCCCTGGAAAGTATCTTTGGCAGCAGGCATAATCGGTGCTTCGGCCAATACGGGAAGACTGCTGGGGCAGGAATACGCCAACATCCCGTGGCAGGCGGCAGTCGGGCTGGCCGCGCTTCTGATCGGCATTTTGGCCAATCTTCTGGCCTGGAAAACGGAGTATTCGCGTGTTTCCCTTTCCGTGCCTGCAGTGGTGATTATGATTCCCGGTGTGCCTTTCTACCGTGCTCTGGTGGCGGTAAACGAGGGAAAGATAGGCAATGCCCTGGAGCCGCTGGCCGATGTGTTCCTGGTAGTGATTTCGATCGGTTTCGGGCTGGCGATTGCGCGGATTTTACTTGACCCCGCGTGGCGTGTGGATACCGATACTTCAAACCTGCCCCGGACGCTGCAGCGCAAACCGTCGGAAAAAGTATAAGGCGCGCAAGCCGAATCGGCATTTTCCGTTTCGGGCATCCGGATTTGGATCAGAATCCGGCGAAAGACCCCAATATCTGTCCACAGAAGATTTTTGCCACCATGGCGATCGGATACACCATTGCGTATCCCAGGGCAACGCGCGGATCGAATGTTGTCCGGTCGTTGGAAAATGCGAGTACGGCCGGCTGCGTCTGAGTGCCTGCGAGTACACCCGAAAGGCGCGTGCCGCCCATTTTGGCAAAACAGCGCATGGAGAAATACAGACCCGCACCCATAATTGTGGTCACGATTGCACCCAAAACAAGAATCTGCAGCCACGCACCTCCGACAAACGCGTGCAGAATCCGCGAACCTGCGGTGGTACCCGCGTAGGCAAGAAACACAAGCAGACCGAATTCCGAGAGCACCTGACACGTATCGTAGGGGATAGTGGTGATAATTCTTCCCACCTTTCCCACCTTTCCCATAATCAGACCGACGATCAGCGTGCCTGCCGCAGACCCGATGGAAAACTTCAGACCGGAAGGAGTGAGGAATTCCAGTTCTCCGATTAAAATTCCCAAAGTCATTCCGATACCGAGGGCAAACGGGTTGATATTTGTGATTCCGAAAGCGGAGTCGCCCAGGTATTTCGAGATTTTCCGCATTTTTTCGGCCGGTGCGATAACGCGGATTCTGTCTCCCAGACGCAGAGGCTCGTTGGCATGCGCCACGATATCCGTATCTCCGCGGCGGATTCTGGTGATTGTGGCGCCGAATTTATCTTCCAGGGCAATTTCCTGCACGGTGAGATTCGCCAGTTTGGTATTGGAAAGCGTGATCCGCCGGAAATCCAGATAATTGCGGTCACTCATCAGCGAATGGGAGGAAACGTGCCCGAGCAGCTCCACCGCGCAGTCAACTGCCTGCGATGTGCCGACAACCGTAACCATGTCGTCTTTCTGCAGAATATCGGCGTCTGTCGGAACCCAGGTGCGTCCGTCTTCCCCTCTGCGCAGCCGGGAAAAGTGTGCGTCTTCGCCGATTTTTTTCCGTGCCGCCGCAACCGTCATCGCTTCTTCCAATTCCACGCGGACAGTGCGGTTTACAATCGGCGAGGGAGCGTCCGTGTCTTCGCCGCGTTTTGACAGCGCGAGCATCGCCCAGCCCAGCATACCGATTACGCCAAACAGATAGGCGATTGCGTATCCGATCGTGGCGGTGGCCGGATCCCCGGAAGCCTGTCCCGCCGCGGACAGTGCGGGAGTGTTGGTGACGGCACCGGCAAAAGTACCGGCAATCATTGCCCACTTCATCCCCATCATCCGCCCGATTAAGCCCGCCGCGCAGGCCGCCACAGCCACTACGGAGAGCATCAGCAGAACGGGTTTTACCGAAGAACGGATAGTCTGAAAAAAGGACGCCCCGGAAGAAATTCCGATAGCGAAAGCGAAAAGAGCCAGACCCAGTACGCCCAGATCGTGTTCGACACGCAGCTCGTATCCCTGAGCCGCACCCCAGGCAGTGAGCGCGATGGAGAAAAAGAGCACGGCCGCCGCGCCCAAAGAAATACCTCTGATACGCAGCTTGGAAAACAAAGCGCCGAAACCGATAAGGACGAAGAGTAGCAGTACCTGGTTATCCTGCAGTACATGGAAAATGGAAGTCATGGTGCCCCTTTGCAAAAAAGTGAATCCCTGAGCTTTCATTCTACAGCCTCGGAAGGGTCTGTTCGTCCTATTTTTCGAAAACAGATACCGCGGATCCGGGAAAATCGGTATATCGGCAGTTCATGCTCTGTTTTATGTGCGTGGGCGGAAAGGATTTGCATGCAGATGTGTTCCGCGCGGGAAGTAGGCTGTTTTGCTGTGCGCGGGTAAAAAGAGTTGCGCAGAAAGACATGAATTCGTTAGTTTAGGAGCATAACCGGATTTGCGAAACGGCCGGCGGAAGGCGAACACGCTCTGCGCCCGAAAGCGTCTTGGGTCTGCCGGCAGCCGGCAGCGGGAAGGAAGGAGCGGATGTGTCGTCCCAGGTAATTTCCGCCCGGGGGAACCGGGCTGCGGCCACAGTTGCCCTGATGCGGATTCTGGCTTCCGCGGGAATGGGTGCGGTTCTTGTGGTATTGGGCGGCGTGCTGGGCGAATACGCAGACTGCGCCGTCTTTGGAAAATGCCTCTCCTCTCCCGCGGCGTTCACAGGTGCGCGGATTGCGGCTGTGGCCGGCGGCCTGCTGCTGGCTGTGCTTTCTTCCTGCGGGGAAATTTTTTTGGGCGGCCGTGCGGCCCGCAGCGAGGAGATTCGGATCAGACACCGCCTGCTGGCTTCCCTTTACGCTTCGGATAAAATGGCTCTGCGCGACAGCGCGGAATTCTCTCCCGCCCGTCTCGTTACGCTGATGACCGACAACGCCGAACGCGTAACCGAATACCGTCAGGCATATCTGGGATCCACGCTTGCCTCTTTTCTGATACCGTTTTTCGTTTTGGGGTATGTGGCACTTGCCGTTGATCCCGTTTCCGGAACCGTGCTGATGGCGGCATTTGTGTCCGTGCCGCTGACGGTGGGCGGATTTCTGCGTCTTTTTGGCGGAAGGTCGAAGGCTTCGCGCGGGCAGAGGGCGCGGCTGTCCGCGAAGTACCTGGACGCGATACGGAATCTGGTTTCCGTCCGTCTGCTCGGCGCGGGGAAAACCGTGGAACGTGATCTGCGTGAGGAAGGGGAGCGCAACCGGGGAACGGTAATGCGTCTTCTGGCGGGAAACCAGATTATTATTGCCGTGCTCGACGGCGCGGTTTCTTTTTTGGTTATCATTCTTGCCTCCATGCTTGCCGCACTGCGGGTCAGAGCGGGAATAATGGATTTCGGCGCCGCGTTTACGGTGATTTTTCTTATTGTGCTTGTGCTTTCTCCGCTGTCGCAGGTTGCGGGATTTTTTTATGTGGGAATGGGCGGAATTGCCGCGCAGAAGGCGATTAAAAGATATTTGGACGCGCACGGGGAGGGAAACGCGGCGGCGGAAAAATATGCCGTGCAGAGTGCCGCAGATCCGCTGCCGCCGGCCGCCGGCGCAGATCTTGCGGTTGAAGTGCGCGGTCTCAGTTTTGCATACCGCGGCAAAAACGTGCTGAACGGTCTTGACCTGTCCGTGCCCCGGGGGCAGAAAGTGGCCGTGATCGGGGTTTCGGGAGCGGGGAAAAGCACGCTTCTTTCCGTTTTGCGCGCGCAGCTTCCGTTTACCGAGGGAATGGTACGTGTGGGCGGCGTGGATTTTTCCTCCGCGCCGGCAGCCGAAAAACGCAGTCTGTGCGCCTGCGTGAACCAGAAAACATGGCTGTTTGGCGGCACGGTTGCCGACAATCTGCGTTTTGTGTGTCCGGATGCCGACGAAGAGCGGATGTGGGATGCGCTTGAACGCGCCAATATAGCCGAGGAAGTGCGGGCGATGCCCCTGCGGCTGAACACTGATGTGGGCGAGCGCGGTTCGTTTCTCTCCGGCGGCCAGGCACAGAGAATTTCGCTTGCGCGGGCTTTTTTGGCGCAGCGGAAAATTTGGTTTTTGGACGAACCGACGGCGCAGGTAGATCCGGATTCGGAGCGGAAAATTACCGCGGCTCTCGCACGCGCCGGACGGGATATAACGGTGGTTGCCGTAACGCACAGACACTCGCTGCTGCATATTGCGGATGTGGTGTACGAATTGACGGACGGACGCCTGATACGCAGGGAGAACGCACATGGAGAAGAATGAAAACCGTTCCGCCCGCCGGGCAGAGACCGTGCGCTGGCTGCTGTCTGTTACACGCCCGGTGCTGAAGCCGCTGTATTTCTCCGTGCTTATGCGGGCAACCGAACAGATAGCGGCGGCGGCCCTGTTTGCCTTTGCCGGTGCGGCGGTGGTGCAGACGGTACGCGGCCGGTGGTCCTTGGTCTATGCGCTCGCCGTTCTCACGGTCTTGGCGGCGGTAAAAGCGGCCGCCGCGTATCTCGAGCAGTTTTCGGGGCACTATGTGGCGTTTAAATCGCTGGAGCTGCTGCGGACGACGGCGTTTGCCGCGCTGTGGCCGAAGGCGCCGTATGTGACGGGGAAAATGAGAACGGGCGTAATGCTGACGGCACTCACGCGCGATATTGACCGCATTGAGGTGTTTTACGCACACACAATTGCCCCGGTAATTACGGGCGTGGCGGTGACGGGAGTGCTGGCTGCGGCGGGTATCTGCCTGGCGGGGATTGAGATTACCGCCATTCCGGTGCTGCTGCTGTTCTTTGCCGTATTTATTTTGCCGCCGGCCGGATTCGGCAGGGCGCTGCGGGCTACCGGGCGTTCTTTGCAGGCCCGCCGGGAGTTGGCGCAGTGGCTCACGGATTCGGTTTTCGGCGCTGAGGAAGTTGTCGGATACGGACGGGAAAAGGTGCGTTTTGCCGGTCTGCGTAAATTGGATCTGCGCGTGAAAGATACTGCCTGTGCGGCCGTGGCGGTCCGTGCTGCGCGGCGCGGGATAGGGGGAGTTCTTCCCCCGGCCGCAATGACGGCGGTAATCGCAGTCGGGGTGGGCGGGCACCGCGATCCTGCGCTGATCGCGGCTTTGGCCGCGGTGTGTATGCGGATTTTTGAGGGACCGCGTGGGATTGAAGACGCACTCGGCGGCGTGGACTCCGCCTTTGCCGCCGCGCGCAGACTGTATCTGATCTGTCATGAACCGCAGGTGATCCGCGACGGTCCGCAGACTTTTCTGCCCGCCGGTGCGGCGGCGGTGCAGTGGCGCGATGTCAGTTATGCGTATCCCGGCGCGCCGGACAGGCCTGTGCTCGACCGGGTGAATATTCAAATTGAACCGGGGGAGAATGCGTTGTTTGTCGGGCATTCCGGCTCGGGGAAATCAACGCTTATGCAGCTTCTTCTGCGTTACGACGATCCCCGTGCGGGAGAGGTTCTGCTCGCCGGCAGACCGGTGGGGGAATATGAGCTGGATACGCTGCGCCGGGCTGTGGCATTCGTGCCGCAGCGCCCGGAGCTGCTTAATTCCACCATTGCGGGGAATATGCGTCTGGGAGCTCCCGGGGCGGGCGAAGAAGAAATGTGGGAAGCTCTGGAAGTTGCACAGCTGGCCGGGGAAATAAGGGAAATGCCTTTGGGTCTGAACACGCCGACGGGCGTGGAGGGTTCGGCTCTTTCCGGCGGTCAGGTGCAGCGTTTATGCCTTGCCCGGGCTTTGCTTACCAAACCCCGTGTAATAGTGCTTGACGAATTCAGCGCAAATCTGAATGTAGAATTGGAACGGAAGATCAGGGAGAATCTGCGGCATTGGTCCCGGGGCGTTACCCTTTTGGAGATTACGCACCGGGTGGAAAATCCCGCGCACTACGACCGTGTGTTTCGCATTGAAGGAGGACGGTGTGCGCGTATCGGGAACGGAATGCCGGATATTGGGGAAGCGGGTATCCGATGAAGACTGAAAAAGACAGGGAAACTTTCCGCCGTCCGCGGGGGCAGAAAGCAGTGGCGTTTGTGCTCATCGTGGCGTTGGCGGGCTCTGCGGTTGTCAGTGCCGTGGCGCTGGCGCTGAACTAGTTATGCGGGCCGCACGTGCGCGGCAAAAGACTGATGGGGGAGCAGTGAGCGAAAAAACCGAACTTGAGATATTGGCCGATGCCGACTACCCGAATGCGGATGAGCTGGCGCGGCGTTTTGCGGTGCAGCCGCATCCGAATCCGCGCGGGGAAGAAGAATACCTGCGGATAATGGAGAAACCCGGATTCGGAAATTATTTTACCGATTACATGGCGCACGCAACCTGGACGCCGGAAGAGGGGTGGCACGCGAAGAAAATCGAGCCGTTCGGCCCTCTCCGTCTTGATCCTGCCGCGGCGGTGCTGCATTACGGTCAGGAAGTGTTTGAAGGGCTGAAAGTGTACCGGCACGAAGACGGGTCGCTGCACTCTTTCCGGCCCGCATACAACGCGGCCAGACTGAATGCATCCTGCCGCAGACTGGCGATTCCCCCGCTTCCGATTCCTGATTTTTTGGGCGCCGTGGCAGCTCTTGCCCGGGTCGAAAAGCGGTGGGTTGCGGATGCGCACGGCAGTTCGCTTTATCTGCGCCCGGTGGTTTTCGCTTCGGAGTCGTTTTTGGGCGTGCGCAGCGCGCGCCGCTATGAATTTGTGGTTCTGGCTTCGCCCGCGGGCCCTTATTTCAAACACGGTTACCGCCCGATTCGGGTCTGGGTGGAGCAGGAATATCACCGCGCGGGTCCGGGGGGCATGGGAGATGCAAAAACGGGCGGAAATTATGCCGCGTCGCTGCTTCCCAAACAGCAGGCCCACGAAGCGGGCTATGACGAAGTTCTGTTTTTGGATGCGCTCGGCAATTCGGATCTGGATGAGCTGGGCGGAATGAACGTGTTTGCCGTATTGTCGGACGGAAGTGTGATTACGCCGCGGCTAAACGGAAATATACTGCCGGGATGCACGCGTTCTTCGATTATGGAATTTCTGCGCCGGTCGGGTACGCCGGTTCGGGAGGAGCGGATTGGGCTGCAGTGGCTTATTGGGGCGATCGAAGCCGGAACGGTGAGAGAAATGTTTGCCTGCGGCACGGCCGCCGTCGTTACTTCCGTGGGCAGCCTGGCCGGCCGGGGATTCTCGGTGGATCTTGCGGATACGCAGGTGACGCGGCATATTTACGGGGAGCTGACGGCAATTCAGGAAGGTCGGCGGCCGGACCGGTTCGGCTGGCTTTATCCGCTGGGGTGAAATGCCTGCCGTTTTCCCCGGGAGCTAAGTACTATTTCCCTCTTTTTCGTTTTATACATGATTAAGGGGGAATGTCTGTTTTTAAGGGGTTTTCCTGCTTTGCGTGTCCTTCGTCTTCTCTGATCCATATAGGGACCAAAGTCCTATTTGGGCACGCATAAGAGTATCGAAAGTAACAAAGCGGACGTAGTTCACACCATTTTTTCCGTTCCCGATATTTTATTTCCCCGGCGCTCTCCTAGAATGGAACTGTTAATTAACAAACGTTAATTCTTCGATATTTTCAAAGGGGTAAAGTCGTGAATCAAGTTACCGATACCGACGCCGGTACCGAATATGTCGGTTGGAAGGATTTCAGGGGAGACGATTGGAAGAAGGCAATCGACGTCCGTGATTTTATTCAGCAAAATTACACTCCCTACGAGGGGGATGCGTCATTCCTCGAGGGGCCCACACAGAAGATCTTGAATTTATGGAAAACTCTTGACGAGAAATATCTGTCGGTGGAACGCGTAAAGCGCGTATACGATGTGGATCTGGATACGCCGGCGGACGTAGACGCATTCGGCGCCGGATACATCAGCGAGGATGACAACGTCATCGTCGGTCTGCAGACGGATGTTCCGCTGAAGCGCGCAATGATGCCCAACGGCGGGTGGAGAATGGTGGAAACCGCAATCAAAGAAGCGGGTAAGGTGCCGAATCCGGAGATTAAGAAAATTTTCACCAAGTACCGCAAGACGCACAACGATGCCGTATTCGACATCTACACTCCGCGTATCCGTGCGGCGCGTTCCTCGCACATCATCACCGGTCTGCCGGATGCCTACGGGCGCGGCCGGATTATCGGCGACTACCGCCGCGTGGCGCTTTACGGCGTGGACTATCTGATCCGGGAAAAGCAGGCGGCCAAGGATGCCGTGTCCGACCAGCCGTTCTCCGAGCACTGGGCACGCTACCGCGAAGAGCACGCAGAGCAGATCAAGGCGCTGCAGAAGCTGAAGCGGATGGCGGAAAGCTACGGATTTGATATCTCCGAACCGGCGAAGACGGCAAAAGAAGCCGTGCAGTGGACCTACTTCGGTTACCTCGGTTCCGTAAAGAGCCAGGACGGGGCGGCCATGAGCATCGGCCGTCTGTCGGCGTTCTTTGACTGCTATTTTGAACGTGATTTCGCCCGCGGCATTCTGACCGAGCAGGGCGCACAGGAAATCATCGACGCGCTCGTAATGAAGCTGCGTATCGTGCGTTTCCTGCGCACCGAAGCCTACGATCAGATTTTCTCCGGCGATCCTTACTGGGCCACCTGGTCCGACGGCGGTTTCGGCGACGACGGCAGAACGCTGGTCACCAAGACTTCCTTCCGTCTGCTGCAGACGCTGGTAAACCTCGGACCCGCTCCGGAGCCGAACATCACCATTTTCTGGTCCGACCGGCTGCCTGAAGGGTACAAGCGTTTCTGTGCACAGATTTCGATTCAGACCTCCTCCATTCAGTATGAGGCCGACGATCAGATCCGCTGCCACTGGGGCGACGACGCCGCGATTGCCTGCTGCGTTTCCCCGATGCGTGTAGGAAAGCAGATGCAGTTCTTCGGCGCCCGCGTGAATACGGCCAAGGCTCTGCTGTACGCCATCAACGGCGGCCGCGACGAAATGACCGGAAAGCAGGTTGTGCCGGGATATGAGCCGATTAAGGGTGACGGCCCGCTGGACTTCGACGAGATCTGGGCAAAATACGAAGAAATGCTGGATTGGGTAATTCACACCTATGTCGAGGCGCTGAACATTATTCACTACTGCCACGACCGTTACGCCTATGAGGCAATGGAAATGGCACTGCACGATTCGGATATCGTGCGCACGATGGGCTGCGGCATTGCCGGGCTGTCGATCGTGGCCGATTCTCTGTCCGCGATTAAGTATGCCAAGGTCACTCCGATCCGCGACGAAACCGGTCTGGTTGTTGACTACAAGACCGAAGGCGAGTTCCCGCGTTACGGAAACGACGACGACCGCGCAGACAACATCGCGGCCACAATCGTGCATACGGTGATGTCGAAGATTAAAGAGATCCCGATGTACCGCAACGCAATTCCGACCCAGTCGGTGCTGACAATCACCTCGAATGTGGTTTACGGCAAGGCAACCGGGGCATTCCCCTCAGGGCACGCGGCCGGAACTCCGTTTGCGCCCGGCGCAAATCCGGAAAACGGTATGGATACCCACGGAATGCTCGCTTCCATGCTGTCGGTAGGAAAGCTCGACTATGACGATGCTCTGGACGGCATTTCGCTGACCAACACGATCGTTCCCGCCTCCCTTGGCCGCACGCTTGACGAGCAGGTCACAAACCTGGTGGGAATCATGGATGCAGGCTTCATTCCCGAAGACTGATATTTTGCACAACCAAAGAAAAAGACTAAAATTTAATTAATCAAGAAATAAACAGGAGTTGATTGATATGTCTACGATGACCTATGCAGAACGCGAAGCGTCGATGCTTGCCACGCGCGGCGACAAGGAAAGCGGCAAGGGTCTTTACCATGCCAACATCAACGTTTTGAACCGTGAAACGCTGGAAGACGCAATGGAGCACCCCGAGAAGTACCCGCAGCTTACCGTGCGTGTTTCCGGCTATGCGGTAAACTTCGTGCGTCTTACCCGCGAGCAGCAGCTCGACGTGATTTCCCGTACTTTCCACCGGGGAATGTAAGACACTGTCGGTAAAATCGGCGTAAATTCGGAGAGGGGCGATATGGTTCAGTTACAAACCCGCACAACAGAGGGAATAACCGGCGAATATCGCCCCGAACCGTCCGAAATTGAAGTACCCCGCCTGGGCGGGGCCGGGTTGGACGGCATCGAGCAGGCGCAGGAGATGACGCGCGCCGAACACCTTGCCGCCGTCCGCGAGGGCAGGCTGGGGTCCGTTCATTCCTGGGAGCTGGTGACGGCCGTGGACGGCCCGGGAACCAGAATGACTGTTTTTTTCGCAGGGTGCCCCCTGCGCTGCCTGTACTGCCACAACCCCGATACATTTCAAATGCGCGAAGGAACTGCGGTAACGGCCGAGGCGCTGCTGAAGAAGATCAGACGCTATCGGGGCGTGTTTAAAGCCACCGACGGCGGTGTTACCTTTTCCGGCGGCGAGCCGCTGTTCCAGCCCAAATTCCTGGCCAATCTCCTGCGCGGATGCAAAGAAATGGGGATTCATACCGCAATTGACACCTCGGGATTTTTGGGCCGTTCCCTTACCGATGAAATGATGGGGAATGTGGATCTTGTTCTGCTTGACGTGAAAAGCGGGATTCCGCAGATATACAAACGAACGACCGGGCGCGAGCTGGCTCCCACCGTCGCATTCGGCGACAGACTGAATGCCGCGGGGAAGAGGATTTGGGTACGTTTCGTGTGCGTGCCCGGACTGACCGACAGCCCCGAAAACGTAGAGGCCGTGGCCCGCATTATATCCCGCTGGTCATCCGTGGAGCGCTTGGAAGTGCTTCCGTTCCATCAGATGGCGCGCGATAAATGGGAATCGCTGGGCCTGAAATACGAACTGGAAGACGTAGAGCCGCCGAGCAAGGAGCATGTGGAGGAAGTCCGTAACGTGTTCCGTAAATACGGACTGAAGGTTTTCTGAATCCGGTTTCGTCCCCTTGGCGCGCTGCCTTTAATACACTGCTTTTAGCGCTTTTGGCCTGTTGCTTTGACTTTTTACTTTGGTGCGCCGGGGCGCGGGCCAAAGACGGCGGTCCCGATTCTGACCATTGTTGATCCGTGTTCCACGGCCAATTCCAAATCGCCCGTCATACCCATGGAGAGTTCTTTTGCCTCGCTTAAACCCGGCAGTTCGCGCAGCTGCGCACCCAGGGCGCGGGTAATTTCAAAACTGCGGATTACCGCTTCGCGGTCTGCGGTGTTGGCGCCAATCGTCATCAGTCCCTCTATTTTTACAAACGGCAGTTCTTCGCTGATCCGTTTTGCCATTTCGGGCAGATCTTTTGGTGCGCATCCAAACTGTGTGTCCGCATGGGCCGAATTAACCTGCAGCAAAATAGGATAGACGGCGTCGGCGGCGTCCTTTTCGTTCAGCAGTGCGCGGCGGTGGTTTATCCGCCGCGCGGTTTTGAAATTATCCACGGTGTCAATCCGGTCGGCATATTCCATCGCCGCCGAAAGTTTATTGCTCTGCACATGGCCGATTACGGCGGTGCGGTGCCGCAGTGCCGTCGGATCGGAAAGAGATTCCGCAGCTTCGCGCAGTCCGATTTCGGCCGTTTCCAGCTGGGGAATCAGGTTGTGGCCAAAAAGTGTTTCGCCGGCCTCTACGGCTGCCAGCAGATTTTCCAGCGGCTGATATTTTGCGGCCAGCATCAGTTTTATTTCACCCGGATCCCGCCCGGCAGCCAGCGCCGCCTGCCGGATTCTTTCCCGTACACGGACGATATTATTTCTGATCTCTTCCTTTTTCATGGCCGTCACCCGTTCAAGTATCCCAACACTCCCAGTTTGGCACAGGTTCACCGCTGCGCAAAATCAAGCAGACGCAGATAAAGCTCTCCGGCTGCGTCGCTCGCGTCCAAATCGACCAGCGCCCACAGTGCCCAGGCCCGGTCGTCTTCTCCGTCGTCCGGAGTCTGGACCGCGAGCCAAATTCTGCCTTCCGCGTGTGTCTCCGTCAGCCGGAAAGCCCGCTCCTGCGGCAGACCGGCACGGATAAGATCTGCGGCGTCGGGATTTTGCAGAATCTGAAAATACTTTTCGGAGCGGGCGGCCGTGTCGGTTCCCAGATAGTCGTATTCGTCAAAATAGGCGTCGGTTATTTCTTCCCATTCATCTGCCGTCCTGCCCAGTGCGTCCAGGCCGCCGAGATATTCGTTATCGTCGCGGGAAATGGCTTCCATGCACGCAAACATTGCGTTTCTGACCGCTTTTCGCATCCGGTACGGATTACGGCTGAAAGGCACGTGTCCGTTTTCGTCGGCTCCGAACGGCTTTTCCGTTCCGTGGACGGAGGAGTCGTCGGAGAACGAATCGGCGCCGGCATAGTCTGTTCTTCCCGCGGCGAGGGCTTCCCACTCGTCCAGCAGCGAAGAATCAACCGAACGGATCAGTTCGCCGAGCCATGAAATGATCTCCGTAAGTTCTTTCGTGCGCAGATTCAGAGGCACAATCTGGCGCAGGGCACGATACGTGTCGGTCAGATACCGCAGCACGATTCCTTCGCTGCCCGTCAGATCGTAGCGGGAAATAAATTCACTGAAAGTAAGCGCTTCTTCCACCATCTGCCGCACAACGGATTTCGGGCTCAGACGGTGGAAGCGAACCCAGGGATTCGACTGTGCGTAAATTTCCAGGGCAGGAGTGAGAAGCTGTTCCAGAGGCATTGGCCAGGTAACTTCGTCGGCGAGGCGCATCCGTTCCTCATAATCTGCCCCCTCGGCTTTCAGTCTGCCGATTAACTCTGCGCGCAGGGCTTTTCTCTGTGCCGTCAGCACGGGAACGGGATCTTCCTGCACGGCCTCAATTACGCTGAGAATATCCAGGCAGTAAGTGGGGGAATCAGGGTCAAGCAAATCCAGCGCGGATAAGGCAAACGGGGAAAGGGGCGTGTTCAGGGCGAAATCGGGGGGAACTTCCTTTGCGAAACGGATCGGACACCGCTGCGGCCGGGCCGCGCGTTCGTCACGGCTGTCATGCACGATCACTTCCGCCCGCCGAAGTGAGGCGTATATTTCCAGAGCACTGCGGATCAGCGGATTTCGGGGTTTCGCAGGCTCATGGCTGTCTGTGAGCAGACGGATAGCGGCCTGTACCGGGTTTCGCCGCTGAAGCAGATTTAGGATCATGGAATGGGTGATCCGCATCTGCGATTTCATGGTTTCCGGCGCCCGGTCGCGCAGGGCGGCAAAAGTTTTTTCCGACCATTGCAGCTTTCCTTCTTCGGGTTTTACCTTCTGCACGCGCCGGAGTTTTTCGGGGTCGCCGTCCGCTTTTCGGATCCTCCGCGCGTTTTCTATTTCATATTCGGGAGCCTGCACTATCACGTAACCGACGCTGTCAAATCCGGCCCGTCCCGCCCGGCCGGCGATTTGGTGAAATTCGCGCGCGGTGAGGTGGCGCATTTTTGCGCCGTCAAATTTTGCCAAAGACGTGATCAGAACGGTTCGGATCGGCACGTTGATACCCACGCCGAGTGTATCGGTGCCGCAGATCACGCTGAGCAGTCCCTCCGCGGCCATGCGTTCCACAAGACGGCGGTAACGCGGCAGCAGTCCCGCGTGGTGTACGCCGATTCCTTTTCGCAGCAGTTTCGACAGTTCCCGTCCAAAACCGGCCGAGAATCTGAAGTCTTCCAAAACCCGGGAAACGGCGGCCTTCTGTTCTTTGGAGATCAGATTTGCCGAAAGAAGTCTTTTTGCCTGTTCCACGGCTTCGCGCCGGGAAAAATGAACCACATAAACCGGTGCAAGATGGGTGGTGACGAGTTCCTGAATCAGCTGTGCTGTGGGGTCGGTGCAGTAGCGAAAATGCAGCGGAACCGGACGCACGGCATTGTCGATTACGCTTACCCGGCGGTTTGTGCGGCGTTCCAGATCTTTGACAAAAAACGACACGTCCCCCAGTGTTGCGGAAAGCAAAATCTGCTGCGCGTGGGGGATTTCCAGCAGCGGTACCTGCCATGCCCATCCACGCTGCGGGTCGGAGTAGTAATGAAATTCATCCATTACAATCACGTCGCTGTCCGCTTCGTCTCCTTTACGCAGGGAAAGATTTGCCAAAATTTCCGCTGTGGCACAGATTATCGGGGCGGTGGCGTTGATTGTGCAGTCGCCGGTTACCATACCTACGTTGTGCGCTCCGAAGAGAGTGATCAGGTCGAAAAATTTTTCCGAAACAAGCGCTTTCAGGGGCGCGGTATAGTAGGCTGTTTTTCCCGTGGCAAGCGCGTTAAACAGAGCCTGCACGGCAATCATCGACTTTCCCGAACCGGTGGGCGTAGATACGATCAGATGGTCGCCCGTGACGATTCCCAGCAGCGCATCTTCCTGATGGGGATACATCTGTTTCCCGTGAGACGATACCCATGAGGAAAAAGCATCCGCGACCGCTTCCGGGGGAGGGTTGAGGCCGTAGCCGTCTTCCAGTGCGTCAAGGGCAACATTCAGCTCCGGTTGGGGCAATCGTTCTTCCTGCGGTGTCATCACAGTTTATTGTATCCGATTTAGCGGTTCCCCGTTTTTTGCGCGGGTCTTCTTTTCCGCGCTGCGTGTTTGCGCCGCGGCCGGCCGGGTGCGGGCAGCCGGGGCATGAATCCGGGAGATGCGGATATTCTCTGCCGTATCGTAATACAGTTCCTGCCGGAAGGGATTCCGCTTCAGTTTTGCAATTCTGTATATGTGCCTGAGGAAAACGGCCGCGTTGACGAGCAGTGCCGCCAGCGAAAGAATAAACAGCGCCCGCGGATTGTGCGCCGAACGGTGGGCGAATATCGAATCCTGCATAAAGTGCGGAAATGTGAGTACGACGGCGGACCAGAACGTGAGGGTGTAGGCGCGGTACTGAATCCAGGCACCCCGGCCGAAAGGCATAAAGGCAGGAATAGTGCATGCGGCAAGCAGTGCCACGCCGGAGTACCATGCCCGGTCTGCCAAACAGTTGTATACGTACGCAACGTTCCACAGGTCGTAGGCAATAATCCACTGCACCGTCAGGTCGCCCCAGATGATCTGCCTGTCTTTCGTTTTTGAGACATAAATTCCCAGCCATCCGGAAATCATCGCCAGATTGAGAATCCCGGCAATGCCGTTCATGATATTCCACGGTCCGCCCAGGGTAAACATATTGTTCTGCGGATCCACGCCGTGAATCCGGTAGCACTGAAAATCGCGGATTACGGCTTCGGCGATATTGACCGCGAGAATGACCGGCGGAATGCACAGATACCACTTTTTTCCGCGCAGCCGGGGAAAATACTGCAATGCCACCAGGGAAAGGGAACCGAACAGCGCGGAATACTGTTTGACAATCGGAAACCAGCCCGCCGAACTCGTTCCCTGTGTGGAATAGGGCCACCAAAACACCGTCAGTCCCAGCGGAATCACGATAAAAACGGCAACCGCTACCCACTTAAAGGAAATCGCCAGCCGGGCGGTCACGGCCAGGGCGATGACCACCACGGGCAGCATTGCGTAATCCCACCACTGACCGGTTTCAAAGAAGAACAGTGTGGGGTAGTCGGGTGTCATTGTTTCTTCCCCCAATTTTTCGGGTAGGTTTTTTCTCTCTTTTGCCGGATCTGTTCTTCCCAGGAGAATTCCGGTTCGCTCCATCCCTCGAAATACGTTTCGTCCACGGTGTCTGCCCACGGCGTGCCCTCGCCCGTCGGAGGCCAGTTCGGATTGTCGGTGACCGGCGGACGCACTTCGTTGCAGGCGGGGTCCTGTCTGCCGTAACGGAGCCATGTGTTGTGCGTTTCTTCGTACAGCTCGGTGCCGTCGTATCTGCCTGCGGGGGTGCCGTAGCCAAACACTTTTCCTCCCAGCACGGCACGTTTAATCCGTGCCTGCCACTGCGGTTTCTTTCGGAATTCCGCCACGCGTTTGAGATACAGATTTTGCAGATGCGCCATGCACCCGCCGATTAATTCGATGTTGATCCAATTGATGACGGCGGCCGTTTTCGTTTCCGGCTCAAATCCGATCCGCCAGTGGTTGATCAGCCGGCAGCGTTCCCCTTTCAGCGGCACGAGGTAGAAGCACCACGCCGCGGCGTAATGTTTCATTCCGGGGTAGCGGAACGCAAAAGATCCCGGGGCTTTTGGGGGATGCTTTGTGTCTACCCATTGGGAGATGTATTTTCCGGGAACGATATCCGTCCATTCCATCGACATTCCCGTGAAGTCAAAACCCGCGGTGTCTCCCGGTTTCAGGGCGTCTTCCCCCTGCCACTGTTCCTGAATTTCATAGGAATTGTAAAATGGCAGCCGGGCGAAAGTGCGTTCCAGAAATTCCGACGAATACGAGCCCGCCTTGTCGCACCCAATCTGCTTCAGATGCCGGTAAACGGCGTATGCGGGGGCATTTATGTCGATTGCGTAGGTGGAGGACCGTCCGTTCCCGTAGCATCTGTCGATCAGATCGTCGGAAGGATATTTCCAGTCGTTTTCTTCCTTTGTGGCTTTTCCCGAGAGCTGGCTGAAAGAAAACATTCCTGCCAGTCCCGCGGCGGCCGCGCCTGCCGCTGCCGTAAATACTCTGCGAACCATTTGTTTCTCCCGTCTGTGCCGGACGGATGCCGCCGGCAGTCCCATCCGCATATTCGTCATTGAACTGCGATTAACGCAATTATACCCGAAACAGGCTTTCCGTATCGGAAGTTTTGGCCAAATCTCTGTGGTAATGTGTAACTGCAGATTTTTGTCGCTCAAAACCGGCATGGAGGAAGAACAATGGGGTTCTTATGGGAGGTAGGCTCCGGGTGGGTCTATTTTTTCTGGTTTGTTGTTTTTGCACTGCAGATGCTCGTGGCGGAAATAAACCGCCGCTGGGTGTGGACTGCTTTTGCGATGTGGACGGTAGGCGGTGTTTTGGTTACGCCGTACGTGATTGTCCACGGAGTTCCGATGGTGGGGTGGTTCCCCTTCGGAAAATTTGTAATCATGATTGCCACCGCCACGATGACGGCATTTCTCCTGGCCTGGGGGAAGCGCAATCCCGTGCGGGCGCATCGGTATGCAATTTGGCTGGGAATTGCGCTGTGGATCGGCCTTGCCGTGAATATCATGGAAGCCAATATCCGCGATATTACGATCTTTTTCCAGGCGGACAGCTATCTTTCCTGTGCCGCGGATCCCCGGTGTCTGCAGGGCATCGACGCGGGCCGCCCGGTGTCAATGATTGCCGGCCTGCCGGAAACGCGCGGTATTGCAGCCCCGCAGTTTTCCGATGCATGGTACCGTGCCGTTGCGGCGGCATTTGCGCAGAAGGGAATCGGTATTGATCCGGCAACGGGCTTCCGCACGATCGGCGGATACTGGAATCTGCTGTCGGCGGCGGCCGGTCTGCTGAACATCATTACCATCACGGGTTTGGGAAAAATCTTTGTTTCCTCGCCGAATAAAGCCAAAGTGCGGGGACTGATCTGGGCGGATATGGTTTGGCCCTGGGTTATTGCCTACGATCTGTGGAATCATGCTTTTCTCTACAATTCTCTGGCCGATTACACGTGGTACTGCACGCTCGCCCTCCTGCTGGCCTGCACGGTTCCCGCTTTTACATGGGCAAAGGGGCAGTGGATTTGGTTCAGGTGTTTTACGCTGATGTTCTGGATAGCGGCCAACAACATCCTTCCCGGGCTGCTTGTGCGTCCAAGTATTATGACGAACTACGCTACGATGAATCCGACGGCAAACATTGTCTGTTCATGGATTGCGTTCCTGTTTAATCTGTGGCTTTTCGGATACTGGCTGCGCAGAATCGTCAGATTCAGGCGCAATCCCCTCACCAACTGCCTTTTCCTTGACCTGGGTGCCGTGCGCACAATAGTGAGACAGCACGCGGACGACCGGGATAAGTATTTCCTGACGGATATGGTTGCCCCGACGCCGGCCGAGCTGGGCTTTGAGCCGGATTCCCCGGTTCCTCCGCGTGACGGATACGTAGGGTGGATGCCGTGGTGGAAAAAAGACAGACGGTGGCCCAAGGCGCGGGTGCCGCTGTCCGCCGACCGGAAGCTGGCCGAAAAAGGCATAGTAAGCGATCCGCAGTGGGATGTGTGAAAACAAAGAGAGACACCCGCCGTCCGGCGGGTGTCTCCGATTCGTACACCGCCTGGGACTCGAACCCAGAACCCTCTGATTAAGAGTCAGATGCTCTGCCAGTTGAGCTAGCGGTGCGCAACTCCATAATAATATCTTCCGGGAGAATCATTTTGCAAGTCCTGTTTTTCGGTTTCGGTGTGAGTTCATGCACAAAGCCGCCTTTTGCCGTGATTTTCCGTTTTTCTCCGGCGGTTTTTCCGCAGCTGGGCGGGGCGGGGAAAAATAGCTTAGAATACGAGAGGAAGTATGTAGTTCGGCAAAAGAAACAGGTGTTAAAGAGTGTCTGCTCCCGTTGTTACCATTGCTACCGGCGCGCAGTTTCCGAATCTGGACCGTGATGAGCAGGGTCTGCCCGATGCTCTGCGGGCGCGCGGAATAGAGCCGCGGATTGCGGTTTGGGATGACCCCTCGGTGAACTGGGATGACGCAGGTGTTGTGGTTGTGCGCTCCGTGCGCGACTACGCCCGCGACAGAAAGAAATTTGTGAACTGGGCACGTTCCGTACCGCGGATTTTAAACTCCGCCGAAACGATTGCCTGGAATACGGACAAACATTATCTGCGGGAACTGGCTGCCAGGGGCCTGCCCACCATCCCCACAATCTGGCTGGAAGCGGACCGCCACTACACAAAACAGCAGATTCACTCCCGTTTTCCTGCCACGGGGGATTTTGTGGTGAAACCCGCCGTTTCCTCCGGTGGGCGCGGAACGGGACGGTATACGGCAACGGATCCGAAGTCGCGGGCGGAGGCGATAGAGCACGCAATGCGTGAACTGCGCCACGGGCGCACGGTGATGGTGCAGCGGTATCTTGATGTGATCGACAGACAGGGCGAAACCTCCCTTATCTATCTCAACGGCCTGTCTGCCTACCAGGTGGAAAAGGCTCCGATGCTTCATCCGTGCTTCCGCAGCACGGCCGATTCGGCAGTGGTCGACGAGGTGGTAAACCTGGCTGACGCTTCCGAGGAAACCTGGCGCTGGGGAGAGAGAATCCGCAAGGCCCTGCACGGATACGTGAAAGAAAAATCGGGGCACGACGAGCTGCTTTTGTTTAACAGGGTCGATATTGTGCGCGGAGACGAAGACTCGGAAGAAGAGTTTTATGTAATGGAAATTTCGCTGATCGACGGTTCGCTGTATCTGAGCGCAAAAGAGGAGAATTTAAACCGTTTCGCGGACGCAATCCAGACCCGCGTTATGTGGTGAAGCCCGCGTTATGCAGTGAAGATCCGAAACGTTCCCCGCAGGAGGCGGTGACGTCTTTCACGGCATATTATTTGCCCCGAAGAACGGTTTTTGCTATAGTTTTAATTCGTTGCCTCAGGTAACGTATGGTGGCCGTAGCTCAGTGGTAGAGCACCTGGTTGTGGTCCAGGGGGTCGCGGGTTCGAGCCCCGTCGGCCACCCTTTTCCCTCCGAAATTGAATTTCGGAGGGTTTTTGTATCTCTGCGCACGCTTATTCCTGTGCGCTTCGTTTCCGCTTTAGGGCGGTCCCGGCTCCGCTGCCCGGAAGGCACAGACCCGTCGGTCAGCGGAGCCGCTTGTCAGGGCGTTTGCGGCGCGGTCAGCGGCACTGTTTTGCGTGGGCTTCCTCGGCGCGTTTCTGAGTTAAATCGGCTTTGATCCCCGCGGCGATTTCGCGTGCCCGTGCCGTATCCGGACCTTCGCCCGCAGGGAAGAGAGCGGCACGGTAGTAACGCAGCTCGTCAATGGAATCGTAGATGTCGCCGATTGCGCGGTGATTTCCCGTTTTTTCGGGAGCGGCGAAATAAACGCGCGGGAACCAGCGTTTGGCCAGTTCCTTAAGCGAAGAAACGTCGATAATCCGATAGTGGAGATAGTCAATCAGCTGCGGCATGTCGCGGGCAAGGAAATTGCGGTCGGTTCCCACGGAATTTCCGCCCAGATGTGCTTTGCCCGCTTCCGGCACGAACCGCCGGATATAGGCGAGAGCCTGTTTTGTGGCTTCCTCCATTGTTAAACCGTTTTCCCAGTCGTTTATCAGGCCTGTGGCTGTGTGCATCTGCCGAACGAAACTGTTCATTGCGGCAACTGCTGCGGGATCGGGCTTAATAACCAAATCCAATCCCGTATCGTAGGGGCGGAGATTTGCATCGGTGACAACTATAGATACTTCCACCAATGCGTCGGTTGCAAGGTCAAGACCGGTCATTTCGCAGTCTATCCAGACAATCGGTGTGTTTTGTGCAGAAAAATTATTCACGTTTCAAGACTAGCAGATTTTGTGCGGGCACAGATTTTATCCCGGCGGATCCGAATGTGTTTTCCTGCCGCCCTGTTTCGCGGCGGTGTTCGGCCGTGCCTGCGCCGGCGGTGTTTAACGTTCCAGAAATGCCAGGGCGGCCACGGCCTGCGCCTCGGTTGCCCTCTGCAGAGTCGGAGTGATTTGCGGGGCAAAGCCCGGATTGTGGTTTGCCGGAATATCCGTTTCCACGCTCCCGCGGGCGAGAGCGTCATTCCACTGTGCCTCCCCGGTGCATCCGACAAACCAATATACGTAGGGAATGCGGTAAGCGTCGGGAATAACACTGAAGTCTTCGGAAGCCGTTGCTCCTTTTCCGTTTGCGGTTACTGACTGCGGACCGAAGTAGGCTTTAAATTTTTCGGTGATAATTTCGTTGGCGGATTTGTCGTTGCAGGTCAGGGGGTAGTGGTCGTAATAGGTAAACTCGGGTTCGCGTTCGGCTCCCGCGGCGGCGCATTCTCCCCGGACGATCCGTTCGACTGCGGAAATGATCCGGTCACGCACTTTTGTGCTGTAGGTGCGGATATTGACAAGCAGTTCGGCGCTGTCGGGAATAATATTTGATTTCGTGCCCGCGTTTATTGCCCCGACGGTGAGTACCGCAAATACTCCCGGCTGAATTTCGCGCGATACGACGGAGTGCAGCCGCGTCACGATCCCGGAGGCGAGGAGCACGGTGTCTACGGATGTGTGGGGCATCGATCCGTGCGCGCCGCGTCCGTAAATTACGATCCGGATCGAATCCCCGGCCGACAGTGCCGGTCCGGACACCGTGGTTATCTGTCCGGCGGGACCGACTATTACGTGCTGCGCAAAAGCGATCTGCGGCGCCGGGATTTTCTCCCGCAGTCCGTCGGCAAGCATTTTTTCCGCGCCTGCCGCCAGTTCCTCCGCGGGCTGGAAAAGGGCAATGTAGGTTCCCGACCAGTCGGAGCGGCAGGAAAGAAGCAGTTTCACCGCTCCGAGAAGAGCACAGATATGCATATCGTGCCCGCACGCGTGCATTATGCCGGGAATCTGCGAGGCATAGGGCAGTGCGGTGTTCTCCGTCACGGGAAGAGCGTCGATGTCGGCGCGGGCAAGAACCGTTTTCCCGGTCCCGTTTCTGATTACCGCAGCCACACCCGTTTCTCCGATTCGCATCGGCCGTGTGCCGAGCCGGCTCAATTCCGCTTCGATCCGTTCGGCGGTGCGAAATTCTTTCAGCGAAAGTTCGGGATTTCTGTGCAGATCCCGGTAGAGACGGGTCTGCCACTGCGCAATTTTTTGATATTCGCCGTTAAAATTTTGCCCGGCCGTAGCGGTCTCCTTCGGTGCGTGTTCCTTTGCGTTCCGATTGCAAACACAAGCGCCCCCAACTGGACTCGAACCAGCAACCTGCAGATTAGAAGTCTGATGCTCTATCCATTGAGCTATGGGGGCATTAATCACCAATTTACATCTTTCCGCCGGTTTTTGTGAATTTTGCCGGCAGATTGTTATATGTCCCGCATATTTTCCGCGCCTGCCTGCCGGGCTCCCGCGCGGCCGGTGCGGTGGATTGCGAAACTGTGCACATGAATCACAAAAATCCACTTTTCCCTCCGTTTTGGGTCACAATAGAAAGTATGGAAACAAATTCGTTTACACATTCGGATCTGGCGGCTTTGGTGCGCGAAACACTGTCCTGCCTGCGTGATACGGAATTTCCCCTGGAAATGCCGGGTACCGAAGAGCTGGAGCGTAAACGCAGGGAACTGATTACCCATTTGGAAGCGCGTATTCTGCCGCATTTGGAGAAGCGTATGCTGCCCCTGACGGTTGTGTTCGGCGGTTCTTCGGGAGCGGGAAAATCCACGTTGGTGAATTCTCTGGTGGGGAAAGAGGTAACCCGTGCTTCGGTGCTGCGTCCGACCACGCGCACTCCCGTGGCGGTTATGCATCCGCTTGACGCCGCAAAGATGAACGGGCACGATCTGTGCGCTTATGCCCAATGTGTGTGTGACGACGCCGCACTGCAGGGAATTGCGGCGGTGGACGCGCCCGATCTGGACACGGTGGAGGAGGAAAATCACGTACTTTCGCAGCGGCTTTTGGATTCCGCGGATCTGTGGATTTTTGTTACCACCGCCGCGCGTTACGGGGATGCCCGCGCATGGGAAACTCTGGAATATGCCGCCCAAAGAGGAACAACCTGCGCAGTGGTGCTGAATCGTGTGCCCGCCGATGCTCTGCAGGATATTTCGCGCGATCTGACCCGGCGTCTGTATGCCTCCGGGATACAGGACTGCCCGCTGTTTGTGATTCGGGATCTGGGACCGCACGAAGGACTGCTGCCCGGGTCCTGCACAAAAGAACTGTGTGAATGGCTGCGGACGGTGACCCGGTCGCGGATGGTAAAACGTTTGGCGGAGAAAACACGCGTAGGAACGCTTCCCGCGCTGCGCGGGGATTTGAATCTGCTGGCGGACGGTTTGGAAATGCAGGCCAATGCTCTCACAGACCTGCGGGACAAAGCGTTTGCGGCCGCAGACGGGCCCGCGGAAAAACTGAATGCGGGTATTACGGCGGGAGGACTGGGCCGCGGCGGCGCGGCGGCAGTGTGGCTTTCTTCCGTTTCTGCCGGTGCACCGCTGGCAGGCTTGGCGGCGGGAAAGAAACCCCCTTTCTTCGGCCGGGGCAGACAGCGGCGTGACGAAGCGGCGGCTGCGGTGTTCGACGCGGTCTGCGGGGGCATAAAAACCGCTTTTCGCCAGACTCTGATTAATGCGCAGAACGGGATTGAATCGGCATGGAAAGAGGACGCGGCGGATACGGGTGTGTTTATCCGCCGGGCGCGGAGGAATGCGGATGTGCGGCAGATAGCGGACGAAGCATTGGCACAGTGGGTCTCGGCGGTGAAAAGTATGGGCAGTGAAGGAAAAACGAATGCCTGGCTGGGGAATGCGGGCAAAGCGTATCTGATCGGTGCGGCGGCAGGAGGGATCGCGGGTGCGGTGAAAGCCGCACAGCGTCTGGAATCGGAACAGAGCGTGCGCCGTGCGAGAACGGTTCTGTGCGATGCGGTGGAAAAAGCCGTTTCAGGGATTGCACAGATATATGCGCAGACACTTCCGGAGGCGGATCCTGCCGACGTGGCGGCGCTGCGTCTGCGCGCGGCCGAATTCACGGACCGCGTTGTTGCGCAGTGAATTGCGGTAGAATATCGAAAACGGATCTTCGGAGGTTGGGAATCGAAAAATGGCGGAGCATCTCAGTGAACGCTGTGTACCTGTGGCACTGTCGGATTCGCGGGAAAAACTTACTTCTCAAATGCTTTCGGCGCGTATCGGCGAGTTGGAGGGGGTTTTTGCACAGATAGGCACGGAATGTGATCCGCATATCGCAGATCGGGCGAAAGACGGGCTGAATCAGGTAAAGAAACGGATGGCGCTGGGCGGCGGATGTACGCTTGCCGCGTTGGCGGGAGGTACCGGTTCAGGAAAATCCACGCTGTTCAATGCGCTGACGGGTTTTGATTTTGCCGACGCGGGCAGGCTGCGTCCCACTACGCAGCAGCCTACTGCCTGCACCTGGCAGGCACAGGCGGAAGACCTTCTGGATTATCTGGAGGTAAAAAAAGAACGCAGAATTGAACGCGGTTCGGCACTTACTCCCGTATCCGAGGAGCTGAGGGGTTTGGTTCTGCTCGATCTGCCGGACCATGATTCGGTCCGCCGCACCAACTGCGCTTTTGTGTCGCGGCTGATGCCGCTGACGGATCTGTTGATTTGGGTTGTCGATCCGCAGAAATATGCCGACCAGATACTCCACCGGGATTTTCTGGGTGCCCTGCGGGAGCGGGGACGGTCAATGGCCGTGATTTTGAACCAGACTGATACCGTTGCCCCGGAAAGCGTTGATCTGCTGGTTTCCGATCTGCGGCGCCTTTTGGCCGAAGACGGTTTGGAAGATGTGCCGGTCTTTCCCGTCTCCGCTCTTTGCGGAAAGGGACTGGAACCCGTGCGGGAGCTGCTGAAAACGGCAGTGGGCAGGACGGAAACGGTGCTGGCCGGAGCCGCGTCGCAGATTGACGGAGTTACCCGGCTGCTTGCTTCCGGGCTCGGAAGCCGTGAAGTGCGGACGCCCAAAGAGAGCAAAGAGAAGCTGACGGCGGAGATTTCCGCCGCGTGCGGCGTACCGGCAGTAGCCGATGCGATTCGCGGGAGCGGCAGACACCTGTCCGCGGTTGCGCCCGCGCCCCCGCAGCAGCCGGCTTCCGCGGTCGTGAGGGCGCTGCGGGAAGCGTGGATAACGGATGAGGTTCGGGATCTGCCGCCTCTGTGGGCCCGTGCCGTGCGGAAAAACACCGTGCCGGCGGACAGACTGCGCCGCAGGATCGGTGCTGCGCTGGAAGCGGTCCCCGTGCCGCATAAAAACGTAAAAGCGGTTTTTGCCGTTCTCTTTTTGGCCTGTGCTGCCGTTGTTGCCTGCGCCGCCGCCGAGTTTCTGTGCCGGGATCTGATGCGGACGTGGCAAAAGGCAGCCCTTTTCGCGGGCACGGCCGTGTTTCTGCTGTGTCTGTGGGCCGCGGCGGCAGCCGTGGGCAGGGTGCGTGCGCGCCGCCGTGCCGTGCGCTACGAGCGGCGGGTATTGGCGGAGCTGGAAAAGACAGTGGATGAATGTCTGCTTGTAAAAGCGGATGAAGTGCTGGAACGCTACGGGCGGGTGCGCGCTTTGCTGCTGAGAAAAAATCCCGCCTAGCCGGCTCTGTTTCCCGCTGTTTCGGCCGAATCGCACGCCGCCGCGCAAAACGGCTGCGGGGCGAAACATCTGTTTTCCGCACGTTTTAGCGGCGGGCACTTTATCCACAGAAAAAATATCCGCCGTTTCTTTTTTCTCCGCCGGTGTTTTAGTTAAACATGTAAGTTTTGGATAACACCGGAAACGGGGGAAAGAAATGTCTAATGAAACAACTGTTACCGTGCGCGGCTGGGCGGGCTCGGACGCAAAACTGTTTATCGGGGAAAATTCCGCGCCCGCCACGGCCAAAGTGTCGGCGGCTTTGGTAAACGTAGGCGTGACTCCGCGCATTTTCGACAGAAAAACGCAGTCTTTTCGGGACGGTGAAACGATGTGGTATTCCGTGCGCTGTTACGGATCTTTGGCGGCCAACGTCTCTCTTTGTGTAAAACGCGGACATCCGCTGTTGGTGCGCGGAAGGCTGGCCCGGCACACCTATCGGGACAAAAGCGGAAATATGCGTACCTCTCAGGTGATTTTTGCCGATTCGGTGGGAGTTGAGCTCAGCCACGGAAAAGCGGAATACGTGAAAACCGTTTCCGCGCCGGCGGGGATTGCGGTCAAAGACCGGGGTGTTTCCGAGTCCGGTGTTTCCGATGCGCAGTGGGAAACCGGCTGCACAGCGGACAAACCGGGAGAACCGGTGGGGGCAGACAGCTAGTTTTTCGTTTTTGCTTTTACATCTTTACCAAATCCCGATAATCTGTACATGAAATACAAACGGCAATGCAAAGTACGGAGAAACGTGGCTGAGTATATTTATTCAATGGTGCGTGCCCGCAAAAGCGTGGGGGACAAACTGATTTTAGACGACGTGACGATGGCATTTCTTCCGGGGGCCAAGATCGGCATGGTAGGTCCGAACGGTGCCGGTAAGTCCACCATTTTGAAAATAATGGCGGGTTTGGACGAGCCGTCGAACGGGGAAGCGAAGCTGTCTCCGGGATATACGGTGGGGATTTTGATGCAGGAACCGCCGTTGGACGAAGAAAAGACCGTTTTGGAAAACGTGCGTGAAGCCGCGGGCGATATGTTTGCGAAAGTGGAACGGTTTAACGAAATCGGTGCCGAAATGGCAGATCCGAATGCGGATTTTGACGCGCTGATGGATGAAATGGGCAGGCTGCAGACAGAGATTGATGCGGCCAATGCGTGGGATTTGGATTCGCAGCTGAACCAGGCGATGGATGCGCTGCGCTGTCCGCCGCCGGAGACTCCCGTTAACGTTCTTTCCGGCGGTGAGCGGCGGCGCGTTGCGTTGTGCAAACTGCTGCTGGAAGCTCCCGATCTGCTTCTTCTCGACGAGCCGACCAACCATTTGGATGCAGAATCCGTGGAATGGCTGGAACAGCATTTGGCAAAGTACCCCGGCGCGGTTATTGCCGTTACCCACGACCGTTACTTCCTTGACCATGTGGCGCAGTGGATTGCCGAAGTGGATCGGGGTCGGCTTTATCCCTACGAGGGCAACTATTCCACCTATCTTGAGAAAAAACAGGAACGTTTGGAAGTGCAGGGCAGAAAAGACGCCAAGCTGAAGAAACGCCTGAAAGAAGAGCTGGAGTGGGTGCGTTCCTCCGCAAAGGGCAGGCAGGCGAAATCAAAAGCGCGTCTGCAGCGTTACGAGGAAATGGCGGCAGAGGCCGAACGTGCGCAAAAGCTTGATTTCGAGGAAATTCAGATTCCGCCGGGCCCGCGTCTGGGCAGCACGGTGATTGAGGCGCATAATCTGCAAAAAGGATTCGACGGCCGTTCGCTGATCGGCGGTCTGTCGTTTTCGCTGCCGAGAAACGGAATAGTGGGGATTATCGGGCCGAACGGCGTGGGAAAAACCACGCTGTTCAAAACTATCGTCGGTTTGGAGCCGCTCGACGGAGGGGAACTGAAAATCGGCGAAACCGTAAAAATCTCCTATGTGGATCAGACGCGCGCGGGAATCGATCCGCAAAAAACACTGTGGGAGGTTGTCTCCGACGGTTTGGATTACATAAAGGTCGGCAATACGGAAATGCCTTCCCGTGCGTATGTCTCTGCTTTCGGCTTTAAGGGCGCGGACCAGCAGAAGCCGGCCGGGGTGCTTTCCGGCGGTGAGCGGAATCGGTTAAATCTGGCGCTTACTCTGAAAAAGGGCGGAAATCTGATTCTGCTTGACGAGCCGACGAATGATCTGGATGTGGAAACCCTCGGATCTTTGGAAAATGCGCTGCTTAATTTCCCCGGGTGTGCGGTAGTTATTACCCACGACCGCTGGTTCCTTGACCGAATTGCCACGCATATTCTGGCATGGGAGGGAACTGCCGAAAAGCCCGATAACTGGTATTGGTTTGAAGGCAATTTCGAGATGTACGAAAAGAACAAAGCGCAGCGGCTGGGACCTGAGGCAGTGCGTTCCTCGGCTTCCGTATACAGAAAGCTGACGCGCGGCTGATCCGCGGGCGCCCGGGTGCAGCGGGCGCCCCGGCGCGGCCTTTACTTCCTGTTTTCTCCCGCATGGCGGGTATCCGAAGCGCCCTGCCGCGGACCGTCTTTTACCCGTACCATGCCTTCCTGGGCCATTGTCGCAATATGCGTGCCGTTTTGGAAAAATTCGGCAATGCTCAGCCCGCGCCCGCCCTGTGCCGAAGGCGTGCTGAGATCCGCCAGAATCCAGTCCGACATATTGACATCGCGGTGCCACCACGTGCTGTGGTTCAAAGTTGCGGGCGAAAGACGCGGATTGAGCCAAAACAGACCGTGTGCGCGCAGAATCGGTTCAAGCATGAACTGATCCGCCGCATAAACCAGCATTGCCCTGTGCAGCAGCTGTGAGGACTGCTGCGGCAGCGGGGAGCGCAGCCGAAACCAGATCTGTGTGCGGGTTTGGGGATGCTTCTGCGGTCTGAGCCAGATCGGTCCGTCCACGTGCCTTAAATCCACGGGGTTAAACATTGCCATGTTCTGCGCGGGAGCGGTGTTTAGGGAGGAGAAAAAAGCGGCGGAGGATTCGAGCTGACCCGGATCTACGGTTTCCGGCATGGCCCGGCAGTGTTCGGGACCGGATTGGACTTCCTGGAAAGACGCCCGGGCGGAAAAGATCGTTTTCCCGTTTTGGGAAGCCTTAACCGACCGGGTGGAAAAAGAATTGCCGTCCAGAATATCGTCCACCGAAAAATAAGTGGGTGTGCCGACGTCCCCCGGTCGGACAAATGCGGAGGTCAGCGAATGTATCTGCCGTCCTTTATATTCGTTTGCGAAGGTGGCGTAGGCGGCAACAACGGCCTGTGCCAAAATCTGCCCTCCGTAAACGCGCAGCGGAAACTGCCGTGAATTACTGCCTACGAAGGAGCCGGGTCCAATAATCCCAAGCCGTAAAATATTTAATACCGAAGCCAGAGGCTCGGAGGAAACAACGGGCAAATCCAATGTCTGCATTTTAAGCCTTCTCATCTGCGACGCGTATGCCGTTTTTTGGAAAAAATATGTTATATGACTATGTTTTAGGTAACATTTTCAGTACAGTTAAAGTATAAGCAAACGGCATTGAATCTGTGAACAGGGGGAGCGGCAGTGACAATCAAACTTACCGACCGGGAGACGTTGGTCCGGCTGGCGGATGCCTATGGTGTGGCGAGCGAATATTGGGGTTACGACGGGGAAAAACGGACTGTTGAAGACAGTACCGTCGTCAAAGTGCTCGAAGCAATGGGTGTGGGAGACGTAACAGACGAAAATGCGGAATACGAGATTTGGAAGCGCAACAACCGCGACTGGTATTCGGTGCTGCCCGAATTCACGGTGGCGCGGGACGACCGCTCCACTCCGCTGCGCGTGCACGTGCCCGACGGATACGGTGTGGAAGTAAAAATTCTGTTTGAAAAGGGCGGGCAGACAGCACTGCAGCAGATTGAAGACAACACACCCGCCCGTGAAATCGAAGGCAGACTTATCGGCCAGGCGGCCTTTCTGATTCCTGCCGGGATGCCTTTGGGGTATCACCGGCTGTTCGCCGCGGTAACCGATTTCGACGGCCGCACGGAGGAATTTTATACCTGCCTGGCATTGGTGCCGAACCGGATTGACGCCGCGTACCGCGGGCCGCGGGCATGGGGAATGATGGCACAGCTGTATTCGGTGCGTTCGCGCGATTCGTGGGGAATCGGAGATCTGAACGATCTGTCCGAGATGGGATCGGTGTTCGGCGATTTCGGAGCAGATTTTCTGCTGATCAATCCGCTGCATGCCGCCGAACCGGTGGGAAAAATGACTCCTTCCCCGTATCTGCCCGTAACGCGCAGATTCTTCAATCCGATTTATATCCGTCCCGAAAATATCCGCGAAACCGCCTATCTCAGCGGGCCGCAGCGTTCCCTTGTGGTTTGGGCGGGAGAAAAAGTCAAAGAGCTCTCAACGCAAAATACACTGATTGACCGCGATGCGGTCTGGGACGCAAAGCGGGAGGCTTTGGACGTTATCTATCAGGCGGGCCGCAGCGAGGCCAGACAGCGTGCCTTTGAGCGTTTCAGGGAAACCGAAGGCGAGGGACTGGAGAATTTTGCCCTCTGGTGTGCAATCAACGAAGCGCACGGGGGAAAGGTGCCGGCGCGTCTGCGCGATCTGCATTCCCCTGCGGTGAACCGCGAGCGCAGCAAATTGGCGGGCAGAATTGATTTTTGGGCATGGCTGCAGTGGATTCTCGACGAGCAGCTGGCCGAGGCGCAAAAGACGGCTTTGGCGTCGGGGATGAGATACGGCATCTGTCATGATCTGGCGGTGGGCGTACATCCAAACGGGTCGGATACATGGTCGAACCCCGATGCGTTTGCCAAAGGGATCGGCGTGGGTGCGCCCCCGGATATGTATAACCAGCAGGGACAGGACTGGTCGCAGCCGCCAATGCAGCCCGTCATGCTGCCGGCTCTGGGCTATGCTCCTTTGCGGGATATGGCACGTACCGTGCTGCGCCATGCGGGCATGCTGCGCGTGGATCATGTGATGGGTCTGTTCCGGCTGTGGTGGATTCCCACGGGCAATACTCCCGATCGGGGAACATACGTGAAGTTCGACCATGAGGCAATGGTCGGAATCCTGCTGCTCGAGGCGGCCCGCGTGGGAGCGATCCTGATCGGGGAAGATTTGGGCACAATCGAACCGTGGGTCGGTGAATATCTGAAAGAGCGCGGAATTTTGGGCACGTCCATTTTCTGGTTTGAGAAAAACGAAGACGGCACGCCGAAATACGCAGACAAATACCGGGACAATGTGCTTGCCACCGTCGATACCCATGATCTTCCGCCCGCCGCGGGATACCTGGCGGGAGAACACGTGGATCTGCGGGCAAGACTGGGACTGCTCGTGGAAGACGAGGCAAAAGTCCGCCGGGAAGCGGAAACGGAACGCGAGCAGGTGCTGGCCAGGCTGAAAGAATACGGTCTGCTGGGCGAAGATGCCTCGGAACGCGAGATTATCGAAGCGCTGCATGCCTATATCGCCCAAACTCCCGCCCGTCTGCTGGGCGTATCGCTGGTTGACGCCGTTGGGGAGCGCAGAGCTCAGAATCAGCCGGGCACGGATACGGAATATCCGAATTGGAAAGTTCCTCTGGCCGACGGCACGGAAAAGATTGTATTGGTGGAGGATCTGCCAAAACATCCGCGGGTGGTATCGCTGATGCACAGTTTTTCCGCCGCACTGAACAGATAAATATATCGGTCGGCTGACGGTTGGGGGCGCTCCTAAAGGAGCGCCCCCAACCGTCAGCCGGAAAACAGCGTTAAACCGGGAAACGGTCAGTGTGCCGCGCGGTCACAGGACTGTGCCCGCAGCGCACGTTTTGCGCGGTCCACGGCTTCGCTCACCAGACGGACGAGCGCGGGAGCCGAGTTTCGGTGGGCAGCCAGCCATTCGTCCCCGGCTGCCGTTAAATCAACGCCCAAATCGGTGCGCCCGGCAAGCTCAATGGGGAATGAATAGTCAATCATATTGGAAGCGGATTCTTTTGTGCGTCTGTTCCACTGTTCTTCCACCAGAGAAAAATACTTTTCCACGTATGGGCAGAGAAGTGCGGGATCACCGGCACCGAAACCGAGAGCCGCCGCACGCTGTTCGGCGTTGGGCACATCGTCTTCGGTAATGACTTTCCAGGCCTTCGCTTTTGCATCCGCGCAGGAAAGTGCGGCGCGTGCCTTGGCGGCACAGGCTTTTCCGGAGGCAGTGTTGTCGCGCTGCGTAAGTTCCGCTTCGATTTCGGCATCCGAAATTCTGCCCTCTGCCGCCAGACGCGTAAGGACTTCCCAGCGCATCGCATTGTCCATGACCAGGCCGGCAGGAACGCTCTGCCCGTCCGTCAGCCATTTCCCATACACATCAAGCTGTGAACCCGAAGCCATTGAAACTGCGGCCATTGCGATTTGCAGCTGCCGGTCGGATCCGCTTTGCGCACGTGAAAGAATTTCCGCCAGTTTTTCGCCGACCGTTTTCTGCAGAGCATCGCGTTTGGCGGGGTCGCTGTAAAGCTTTACGGCTGTGGCCAGCTCGCTGAGCAGGTAACGCAGAACCGTTCCGTGGTCTTCCGTTTCCAGCGCGCTGAGCACCGGGGGAACGAAATCCGATGCCGGCATCTGCCCGTCGCGGCACATATCCCAGGCGCTGAAAAGAACCAGCGTGCGCGGAAGACGTTCGTCGAAGGCATTGATGTTCCGCATGGCGCAGGCGAGGGACTCTCCGTCCAAACGTACCTTTGCGTAAGCCAAATCGCCGTCGTTAATCAGAATCAGATCGGGACGTTTGATCCCGCTGAACTCCTTTACCGGCGTGCGTTCCCCGGCGATTTCCGTTTCGCAGTACACCGTGCGCACGAATCTGCCGTTTTGCAGGTCATATCCGCCTACGCCGATTCGCTGCGGGCGCAGTGACGCCCGTCCGTCCGATTCCTGCAAAATCGCAAATTCGCTGAGCGTGCCGTCGGCTTCGGTGATTTCCGGCCGAAGAATATTGATTCCGGATTCTTCCAGCCACAGCTTCGACCACCGGTGCAAATCACGCCCGGAAGCGGTTTCCAGCTCCACCAGCAGATCGGACAGCGTCGCATTTCCCCAGGCTTTTTTCGCCAGGTATTTCTGCACGCCGCGGATGAAGGAATCCCATCCGATGTATGCTACAAGCTGCTGGAATACCGAAGCTCCCTTTCCGTATGTGATCCCGTCGAAATTGACTGCCACATCTTCCAGGTCGCGGATGTCGGCGGCAATCGGATGTGTGGAAGGAAGCTGATCCTGTGCCTGTGCCCAGGTTTTTTCCGAGGCGTTGAACGTAATCCAGGCATCCTTCCAGCGGGTGGTCCGGGCGGTTGCCACATGGCTCATATACTCGGCGAAAGACTCATTCAGCCACAGATCGTCCCACCATTTCATGGTTACCAGATCTCCGAACCACATATGCGCCAATTCGTGCAGAACCGTTACCGCGCGGCGTTCGATTTTTGCCTCCGTGCTGCGCGAACGGAATACGTAATCATCGATAATCGTTACGCAGCCGGGATGTTCCATGGCGCCGGCGTTGTATTCCGGCACAAAAATCTGGTCGTATTTGCGAAACGGGTAGGGCAGACGGAACTGCGTTTCGTAAAACGGCATTCCCTGTTTCGTAATTGCGATAATCTCTTCGCCGTCAAAATATTCAAACAGGGATTTGCGGCAGTATGCGCCCATCGCAACAGTGCGTCCGTCAACCGATGTGTACGTGTCCGTAACGCCTTCGTACGGTCCGGCGACAAGGCAGGTGAGGTAGGAAGAAATTTTTTCCGTAGGCGAAAAATTCCACCGTGCGGTGCCGTCTGCGCCGTAGACGGGTTCGGGTGTGGGAGAAACGGAAAACGCTTTCCAATGCCCGGGCGTGCGTACCGAGAATGTAAACACGGACTTCAGATCGGGCTGCTCAAATACGGCAAACATCCGCCGGCAGTCGGCAACTTCGAACTGCGAATACAAATATGCCTCGCCGTCGGCGGGATCGACCGCCCGGTGCAGACCCTCGCCCGTATGCGAATACTCGCAGAGAGCGGCAACAGTCAGTTCGTTTTCGGTTTCCGTGATCGGCAGCGGAATCCGGCTGTCGCAAAACGAGTTCGGATCGAGTTCCCTGCCGTTTAGGGTGATTCGGCTGACGCTGCGGGCAATCAGATCAATAAAAGTATTTTTCCCTGCCACGGCACTGAATTTGACAGTGGTTACGGATTTGAACGTTTCTTCTCCCGTGAGGTCCAAATCAACAAAATATGAGTGGGGGCAAACAATTTCGGCACGGGCCGCAGCCTCGCTGCGGCTAAGGTTCTGACCGGGCACTTACTTTCCTTTCAGATATTATTTTTTGGTTCTTTTCTTCCAGCCTACGAGAAAAAGAGGGCAAATGAAATTCCGGACCGGAAAACAGCCTTTCTTCTCCCGAATCTGCCGCGTGGGCGGTATGTTGGCTGTCGGCTGTCGGCAGCGGGATGCCGCCCGGGTGTGGCGTTCGGCGGTGTCCGCCGTTGCCGAGGCCGCCTACCAGATCCGCACGCGCTCCTCCTGCGGCAGATACAGGGCGTCTGCCTGCGTGATCCCAAACGCGCGGGCAAATTCATCCATATTTTTCACCACCGCATTGCAGCGAAACTCGCCCGGTGAATGGGGGTCGGTGGCCAATGCCTGAATCATATATTCGTCACGGCGTTTTTCTCTCCAAATCCGGGCAAACCCGATAAACACACGCTGCAGGGCGGTGTATCCGAATCGGTCGGGCAGATCCCCGGCGTCGGCGCCTGCCCTGTGCAAAGCTATCCGGTATGCTCTGAGCGCAATTGACAGACCGCCCAAATCGCCGATGTTTTCGCCCAGAGTCAGGGCTCCCCGCACATGATGCGGAGAATTCCGGGGAAGCTGCCGCGGCACGTATGCGTCGTACTGACTGACCAAAGACGCAGTGCGTTTCTCAAATTCGCGCAGGTCTTCTTCCGTCCACCAGTTGCACAGTCTGCCGCTGCCGTCGTATTTCGCACCCTGATCGTCGAAACCGTGGCAGATTTCGTGGCCGATTACGGCCCCGATACCGCCGTAGTTAAATGCCAAATCGGCATCCGGGGAAAAGAACGGAGGCTGCAAAATAGCCGCGGGGAACACGATTTCATTTCCCACCGGGTTATAGTAGGCGTTTACGGTCTGCGGCAGCATATGCCACTCGTCGCGGTCCACGGGCCGGCCAAGTTTTTCTGTGTCGCGCTGCCACGCAAAAGCCGCCGCCCGCCGGACATTCCCCATCAGATCGTGTGCGGACATCTCCAAACCCGAATAATCTTTCCATTTGTCCGGATAGCCGATCTTCGTTCTGAACATATCCAGTTTTTCCAAAGCTTTCCGCTTGGTATCCGCGCCCATCCAATCCAAATCCGTGACCGACATTCGGCAGGCACTGAGCAGATCGGCAACCAGCTGTTCCATCAGAGCTTTGTGCGAAGCGGGAAAATGGCGCTGTACGTAAATTTTCCCCAGAGCCTCGCCCAGAACGGAACTGACCAGAGACACTCCGCGTTTCCAACGCTCGCGCTGCTCCTCCTGTCCGGAGAGCGTCCTGCCGTAAAAATCGAAGTTGATCTGCGTTATTTCGGAACTCAGAAAAGGAGCCCGTGAAAGAATGATCTGCCAGTTCAGGTAGAAACGCAGATCGGTGAGGGAAGACTCGTCCCACAGCCGGGCAAAAGCACTCAGAGCGGGGGGAGTGCAGATCAGCAGCCGGGGCGCATTGTCTTTCGTAATGCCGAGCGTGCCAAAAACCGACTCCCAGTCGAAACCGGGGGCACAGTCAAGGAATTCCCGAAAAGTCATCACGTTGTTTGTTGCCCGGGCATCGCGCAGTTTTACGATATCAAAATGTGCGGATGCCAGTTTTGTTTCAAACTCCGTGATCCGCGCCGCGGCATCCTCCGCGGTTTTTTGGTCGGTTCCCGTCGCCCGGGAATAAAGTTTGGGCACAAATGCTTTGTATGCGGAAAGAATCTGCGCATATTCGGCACTGCGGTAGAAAGCTTCGTCGGGCAGACCCAGACCGCCCTGGGAAATCCAGACGATGTTTTCCTCCGGGTTGTTGCGGTCGGCATCGATTTCCATGTCAAACGGGAGGGAGATTCCGCCCAGAGCCAGTTTTCCCAGGGCAGCCGTTAATTCTGTTTTGTCTTTTGCGGCGGCGGTCAGAGCCAGATCCCCGCGCAGGGGATCCGTTCCGAGGCTGTTCACGCGCTCTTCGTCCATAAAAGAGGTGTACAGGGCGGCTATCTGCGCCCGTTCCCCGCACAGATCCGGGGAATCGGCCAATTCGGTGATGATTTCCCGGATATTTTCTTCGCTGCGGCTGCGCAGTTCGACAAAAGAACCCGTAAGCGGCCGGTCGGCGGGAATTGGCGTTTCCTCCAGCCATTTTCCGTTGACGTGTCTGAATAGGTCGTCCTGCGGGCGGATTTGGGGATCGGATCCGCAAAGGATATCTGCTGTGTTCTGCTCTGTTTCGGTCATAAATTTATTCTACCCGTTCCGCCCGGATTATCCACGGGTGAAAAATTGAGTTATGCTAAGAGCATGCGAGTACATATAGCAACGGATCACGCAGGTTTCACACTGAAGAACAACCTCGTGAAATATCTGACCGAAAAGGGCTTCGAAGTAGAAGACCACGGATACCATGATTATGACAAGCTCGACGCCTACCCGCCTGTCTGCTTCGCCTGTGCGGAAGCCACGGCAGCGGATCCCGGTTCGCTGGGGATTGTGATCGGCGGCTCCGGAAACGGCGAGCAGATGGCGGCAAACAAGGTAAAAGGCGTGCGCGCCGCTTTGGTTTGGAATGAGGAAATTGCGCGTTTGGCCCGTGAGCACAATAATGCAAACGTGATGTCGGTCGGTGCGCGGCAGCATACGGAAGAGGAAGTAAAACATCTGGTGGATGTGTTCCTGAGTACGCCGTACGACCCGCGTTCCCGTCACCAGTCCCGCGTGGAAATGCTCACCGACTACGAAACGAAGTAGACTGTGCTTCTGCCTGCGGATATTCTGCAGGCAGAGCAGCGATATCTGTGATTTTGCGGGTCTGTGCCGATTGCGCGCAGACCCGCAAAGCTTTCTCCGCTGCCGGCGGCGTCTGCCCTTTCCGCCGTTTCCGCCCGGTTTCAGATCAGAACTGCCGGATCGGTGTGCGCGGCGCAGGTTTTGTTTTCCCGATTGCACGCGGGAATGCCGACAGCAATATTATTGGCCGGCACATCCCGGACGACTACCGCGTTCGCCCCGATTTTTGCGCCGTCGCCGATATGTATCGGGCCCAAAACTTTTGCCCCCGTTCCGATTATGACGTTATTTCCCACAGTGGGATGGCGTTTCCCCGGCCGCATGGAAGTTCCGCCCAATGTTGTGCCGTGAAAGATTGTTACGTCTTCTCCCACTTCCGCGGTTTCGCCGATAACTACGCCCATTCCGTGATCTATGAACAGGCGGCGTCCGATTACGGCTCCCGGATGGATTTCGACGCCTGTCAGCGCGCGGACCGTTTGGGAAATAATCCGCGCCGGCAGACGAAGCGCCCGATGTTTCGTCCAGAGCAGATGTGCCAGACGGTATCCCCATACCGCGTGCACGCCCGGATACGCAAGTGCCACTTCGAGCCGGTTGTGTGCCGCCGGGTCGTGATTCACCGCCGCCTGCAGATCTTCTTTTAACTGTTTTGAAAAAGTGATTTTTTTGTTCATGATACGGACCTCACCCGTTTGCGTTCGTTTTAGTCGGTCAGTCCCGCAAACAGCGGTGTGGAAATATAGCGTTCCCCGAAATCGGGAAGAATGACGACGATCCGCCTGCCGGCATTTTCTTCCCGGCGGGCAAGTTCCAGTCCGGCCCAAAGAGCGGCGCCCCCGGAAATGCCGGCGAGAACACCGTCGCGGCGGGCCAGTGTCTGTGCGGTGTGCAGAGCATCGGAAAATTCAACGGGGATCACTTCGTCGTAAAGATCCGGATCAAGAATTTCGGGAATGAAGTTGGCGCCTATGCCCTGGATTTTATGGCTTCCCGCCTTTCCCTGCGAAAGCAGCGGGGAATCGGCCGGTTCCACGGCCACTATCCGAATCCGGGGATTTTTTCTGCGCAGGTAACGCCCGGTTCCCGTCAGCGTACCTCCCGTGCCCACGCCCGCCACGAAAATATCTACTTTCCCGTCCAGATCTTTCCAGATCTCCGGACCTGTTGTGCGCTCGTGTATCTGCGGATTTGCCGTGTTCGTAAACTGGGAGGCGAGAATGGCATTTTCGTCGGCGTCTGCAATTTCCCGGGCTTTGTCTACCGCTCCCTGCATTCCTTTCGCGGGGTCGGTGAGCACAAGTTCCGCTCCGAATCCGCGCAGGAGCGCCCTGCGTTCCCTGGACATGGAGGCCGGCATGGTCAGTATTACTTTATGCCCGCGCGCCGCCCCGACCCACGCCAGGGCAATTCCCGTGTTGCCCGATGTGGCTTCGACGATTGTGCCTCCCGGCGGCAGCAGGCCGGATTTTTCCGCGGCATCCACAATTGCCACGCCGATTCTGTCTTTTGCGGAGCCGGCAGGGCTGTAAAATTCCAGTTTTACGTAGATTTCCGCCGTGCTCTCCGGCGCGGTGCGTTGCAGGCGCAGCAGGGGCGTGTTGCCGATAATGTCCGTGATTGAGGTGTAAAGAGTCATGGTAGTTTCCTAAATTAATCCGGGTCTGTCCGGATCGTCCGGATCCGTCCGGTTTGTTTGGCTTTTGGTCTTTAATCTGTTTTGCCGCTTATCCGAATACCGTTCCTCTGCGCCGGCGGACTGCCCGTGCGGCAAAACCGCAGACAGGGTAACGCGCAGGCAAAAGGATCAGGCAGAATGGATAAGGAAGCCGAAGGTGCTTAAAGCATAAGGGCGCCGGGCATGCGCGGCACGCGCACAAAATCAGAGCCGGACGCCCTGCATACATACGCAGGTACAGTTCGTTCCAAAAGTGCACACGCAGGAAAAAACAGACATCTGCGTGCTCCTTTCTCTGTCCTGCAGTCCGTATCTTCGGCCGCCGGAGTGTGTTTTCCGGCTGAAACCTGCCCCCACGGTAACAAATTCAAAAAAATCGTTCAAGTTTTGCCGGATTTTGGTATTTTTTGCGGTCTGTGCGGATGGTTTTGTCCATTTCGGGCAACGAAACGGGCATATGTGCCCTCTGCGGAGAACATCTGTCCGCTTCGTTGCCCGAAATAGACGGCATATTGCGTGAGTGGGCTCGGCGGGCTCCCTAACCTACTCTCCGCGCAGAGGGACTTCCCGCAGCACGGTTCCCAAATCCGAAATCTGCCCGCCGCCGGCACTTAAAGCGGCGGCAAGTTGGGAAAAAGCATGAAAATCGGTTACGGCGAAACCGAACTCGGCATATGAACGGGTGTATTCGGTGTGTATCGGCAGATATCCGCCCGCCCGCAGACCTGCCTCGGTTTTTCCCGCCAAAGCGAGACTGACGCGTATCCGCGCATGGCGCAGACGGATCCGCCGCAGCAGCGGAGCGTGTGAAAAACACTTTTGTGCCGCTGCGGTATATGCCCGGACCAGTCCGCCGGTCCCCAAAAGTGTCCCTCCGAAATAGCGCACAACAACAGCCTGCGTGTCCGTCAGGTGCAGAGACTGCAGTACTTCCAGAATCGGACGTCCTGCGGTACCTGCGGGTTCGCCGTCGTCCGAAGAATGCGACATTCCCTGTGCCGTATCCGCAGAAATTACGTATGCACTGCAGTAATGGCGCGCATTGGGAAATCTGTGTCTGACATCCGCAAGATATGCCCGCGCCTGTGGGGGATCCGCTGTGCGTGCCGCAAGGCAGATAAACCGGGAGCGTTTCACTTCCACTTCGGCGCGGCATTCCGTATCGGGCGGCAGCAGACAGAAATCCATAAAGTCATTCTAACGTTTTCTCCGCTCTTCAGGGACGGCGAAGAAAAACCGGGCAGGGGAAGAAAAACCGGGGGAGACGAACACTGTTCGGGGGGGGCAGGCCGGGCACTGCGGAGAATGTCGGGGCCGGGAGGCAGACATGGCGGAAGAACAGCGCGTATCTGCGCAAAAATACAGCATGAAAACAGCGAAGAATAGAACACATGGTGTTTCTCAGCACAAAGTTCTCTCCGGGAATGGAAAAAATACGGCACATTGCGCTAAACTTACTCATTGTGTGTTCTGTAGGAATTAACAGAACGAATTTACGGCATACGCGGGTTTGGTATCCGCGGTAGAAAGGAGCGGTAGGAATGGCAGTTCCAAAGCGCAAGATGTCTCGCAGCAACACCCGCTCTCGCCGCTCCCAGTGGAAGGCTGAACTTACAGAGCTTCAGACCGTTCGCGTTGGTGGGCGCGAGTTGCGTCTCCCTCGTCGCTTGGCAAAAGCGGCGCAGAAAGGTATGCTCGACTGAGTATTTCCGAGACTTAAAATCCCAAGCGCCGAGCTTGGGATTTTTTATTTGACAATCCGGCTTTCAACACACAGCGCCGGAATTTCCGTAACGGGAATTTTTCCCGATACCCGGCCCGAAAGGAGCTTGCCGATGGATCATCTGAGCGGCCAGGCAATGGCCATGATTATCTATTTTGTGGCAATGATTTTTATCGGTGTGCTTGCTTACACGCGCACAAAAAATATGGACGATTATATGTTGGGGGGCAGGGGACTGAATCCGCTTGTGGCGGCATTGTCTGCCGGCGCGGCGGATATGTCGGGGTGGCTTCTTATGGGGCTGCCCGGCGCGTTATATCTAAACGGCGTGGTTGAAGGCTGGATTGCCGTAGGCCTGACCGTCGGTTCCTGGACAAGCTGGAAAGTGGTTGCTCCGCGTCTCAGATCGTATACCCAGCTCGCGGGGAACTCCATCACCGTGCCCTCTTTTCTGGGAAACCGTCTGCACGACAGGAGCAATTCCGTCAGGATTGTCTCGGGTGTTATCATTTTCGTGTTTTTCACGCTTTACGTCTCTTCCGGAATGGTCGCGGGAGGGACGTTTTTTGAAACGGCTTTCGGTATGGACTACCACCTGGGAATGGTTCTTGTGGCAGGTGTCGTGATCATTTATACGCTGGTAGGCGGATTTCTTGCCGTGTCGTGGACGGATATGGTGCAGGGAGTGATGATGCTTCTTGCGCTGGTGGCAGTGCCCGTTGTGGGAGTATTTGCGATCGGCGGTTTTGGTGCGATAGCCGAAGGCGTAAGCGCGGTTAATCCGAACTTCTTACATCCGTTCGGCGGAGCGACGGCCGTGGGAATTATTTCCTCTCTCGCCTGGGGTCTGGGGTATTTTGGGCAGCCGCATATTGTGGTGCGCTATATGGCTCTGCGCTCGCCGAAAGAGGCAAAAACGGCACGCAGAATCGGTATCGGCTGGATGGTCCTTTCCGTATTGGGCGCCGGGGGAACCGCGATAGTCGGCATTGCCGCAAACCGTTTCGGCATTATCAATGTGCCTGAGGGCAGGCACGAATCCGTGTTTATTATTGCGGGGCAGGAGCTGTTTCCCGCGCTGGTGGCGGGGTTCATGCTGGCGGCAATTTTGGCCGCAATTATGTCTACCATTTCCTCGCAGCTGTTGGTGACGTCTTCGGCGGTGGTTGAAGATATCCTGAATGCGGTGACGAAAAAGCAGCGGACCGGTCTGGAATCGGTGACTGCCGGGAGAATGGCGGTATTGATGGTTTCCGTTTTGGCGGCATGTTTCGCCTGGTTCAGAACGGAATCGATTCTAAACCTTGTGGCTTTTGCCTGGGCCGGTTTCGGGGCCTCTTTCGGCCCGGTGGTGCTTCTTTCCCTGTATTGGCGCAGACTTACCTGGCAGGGGACGCTGACGGGAATGATTGTCGGCGCCGTTACGGTAGGCGTATGGGGGACTTTCAAGATCTGGGGTCTTTATGAGCTGCTGCCCGCATTTTTGGCAGGAACGGCGGCGGCGGTTCTGGTGTCGCTGTGCACCTATCGTGAGAATGCGGAAATTGACGGGGAATTTACGCGGGCTGTGCGTCTTTCCCGTGCGGGTGCCGAGGAGATCCGCCGCGCGGACCTTGGCTGATCCGCTGCCGCGGCGGCGGATGGTTCGGGCACGTACGCAGATCCTGCCAATAGCGGCTGCCCTGCGTCTGCCAACGCGGCCGTGCATGCAGGCACAAACAAGATCCTGCCGGATAAGTCGGCGAGAGGGTATCTCGGCGCCGGCGCACGTGCGCCGGCGATTTCGTTTTATTCGCGTGAATCGGAGACGGATTTTGCTTCCGATTGGGCGGCTATGGCTTGGCGTGCCGGCTCGCGCAGAGCATTAAAATCAATATGTTCCGCAGCGGCCCGTGTGCGGGCCAATGCCCGGTAGATAACCAGCATGATTATGATCCAGACCGGCGCGGCTGCTATGGCCTTGCGCGATTCCGAATCCAGGGCCAGGAATACGAGGACTGTGGCGAGGAACAGGATAACGACCCACGACATTGTTTTTCCGCAGGGCATCTTATACACGGATTCGCCGTGCCGCTCGGGGTATATGGTTCGGTAGCGCAGATAGCAGACCACAATTAGGAGCCAGACGGACAGATACAGTACTGCCGAAATACCGGCCACAAGATTAAATGCGTTCATTACCGAGCCAGTGAGCATAACCAGCGCAATGGCGGGAGAAATGCAGATCGCCGTGAAAATCAGGGCGCGGTAGGGGATATGCCGGTGATTCAGTTTCCCCAGCCAAAGCGGGGCATTGTGGCTCCTTGCCATTCCATACATAATGCGCGATGTGGAAAAAATACCGGAATTTGCCGAGCTTGCGGCGGAAGTGAGAACAACGAAGTTGATGATATGGAAAGCAATGCCGATGCCGACAAATCCGAACATTTCCACGAACGGACTTTTTTCCGGGTCAATTAGATCCCAGGGCTGCACAGACATAATTACGGCAAGTGCGAAAACGTAAAAAATGATAATCCTGACGGGAATGGAATTGATTGCCCGCGGCAGATTGCGCTGCGGATCTGCGGTTTCCGCAGCCGCTGTGCCAATCATCTCCACGCCCTGGAAAGAGTAAACGGCGATTTGGAATCCGCCGATAAACCCGAGTATTCCGTTGGGGAAGAATCCTCCCCGGTCCCAAAGATGTGTGAGCGAGGCAGCGGGGGCATTTGCCATTTCGGGGCGGAAATGGACCAGAATCAGTCCCGTGCCGATCACGATCAGGGTGATGATAGTTGCGATTTTAATCATCGCAAACCAAAACTCCAATTCCCCGAACAGCTTTACCGCCACCATATTCAGGCCCGTCAGAAGCAGAACAACGCAGGCTGCGGGAATCCATTTCGGAACCTGCGGAATCCAGGCCTCCAGATATCCGCAGATCGCCACGGTATCGGCAACTCCGATTACCACCCAGCACATCCAATACGTCCATCCGATATAAAAACCGGCTCCGGGACCGATCAGATCGGTTGCGAAGTCGGCAAAAGATTTATAGGCAAAGTTGGACAGAAGTATTTCGCCCATTGCCCGCATCACGAAATACAGAAAAAAGCCGATAATACAGTAAACAAGGAGAATGGACGGCCCGGCCACCGCAATTGTGCGTCCTGATCCGAGAAAAAGTCCGGTTCCGATGGCTCCGCCGATGGCAATCAGCTGAAGATGGCGATTTTCCAAACCGCGCTGCAGCTGCCGGTCGCCCATTGAGTCGGTGAGAGATTTGGGATCTCTGGTATTTCTGTCAGACATGGCTATTCCTTTTTCTGTGCGGAAAGTACCATTATAACCTTTGAACTTTCGTTGGCCGAAAGCGGTACGGTAACTGTGTGTCGTTAAATATCTAAATTTTAGATGTTTTGCAAAAGATTGGGAGATTTGCCCTTATGGTGAGATAGCGAAACCGGATGTAACCGCAGTCGGTTACATCCGGTTTTCCCGGGCCGTAATTATTTGGGATTATGCAACCCGGTACAGAGAGCAGTCGGCCTTGGCGTTTACGTCGATTGCGGCCGCGTCGCACAGAAGCTGATGGTTGTGTACGCATTCCACGCGCTGGCAGGCGCCGATCGTGGCGTGTGCGACAGGCAGGCCGCCGTGTTCGTTCAGTGCGATGAACGTGCCGCAGGAGGCGTCGTTTGCTTTGCCGGCGATGGTGACGGCAACAGCCGAGCAGCCGTTGTTGTTGAAAGCGCATTCTGAGATGGCGCAGGAATCAATAGTTGTGGTTTTCATTTTTCCTCCCGATATATTCGAAACGGATTACATCGATCAAGTTGTTTACACCGATAACTCTACTTTCCGGAAAAAGTCTGAAAAAGACAGGTAAGGCTCGCCTAGAGGCGGAAAACGTTTTGTTTAAGCCGAAAAAGCGAATAGCGAACATTTTATTTGCGATAAATGTTTTGCGGCACGTAACCGTGCCGTAAATACACTGTTTGAACGGGAAATTGCGCGTAAACGGGAATTGTGCGGCTGTGCGGTGAGGGGAGAAGTTTTTGCGCATGCGGGTGCGGAGTGGTCGGCGCCCGCAGGTGCGGGAGTGAGGCGGGCCGTGCCCGCAGAACCGCGGTGCGGCGGATACGGCGGATGCGGCGCAGGATGCGGAATAAGGGGATAAAAAGAAGTGGAGGCTCCAAGAGCCCCCACTTCAGAGCGGTGCCAAAAAGTATTAGATTCTTTCGGTGATGTGTGCGACGGCGGCGTCGTCGGTGAATTCCGCTTCGGCAGCGCGGATTTCCTGCACACGCACGGTGTATGCCTCTTTTTCTTCGGCGGTCTTCTTTTTATCCCATCCGAGAAGCGGGGCAATGATTCCCAGTATTTCGTCGGCGGAACTCAGACCGTGGTCGCGGCGTTCCAGATCGAGACGCACCCGGTGTAAAAGCACATCCGACAGATGTGCCGCTCCTTCGTGGGTAACGGCCCATACGACTTCGGCACGCAGGAAATCGGGGGCGGTTTCCAGCGGAGCGCCGTAGTTTTTCTCCGGATCCCGGTCGATCATCTCAAGAATCTGAGGCACTTCGTCGCCGTAACGGTCCAGCAGATGCTGCACGCGCTCCAACGTCCAATCCCGTTCGCGGGCAATACTGCCCGCTTCCTGCTGCGTCTGCGCGTAGTTGGCCGCGCCGACCAGAGGCAGGGTCTTGGTCTGCGTCGGGTATTCTTTCGCGCGCGCATCTCCGATTGCCAGATCGACGGCGTCTTCCGCCATTACGCGGTATGTGGTGAGTTTTCCGCCGGCAATTGCCGTCAGTCCGGGGCAGATCCGGGTTACTGTGTGCTCTCTGGAAACTTTGGTGGAAGCCGACTCGGCACCCGGGCGCAGCTGCGGCTGGAGCAGGGGGCGCAGGCCTGCGTATACGCCGATGATGTCCTCGCGCGTAACGGGACGCGAGAGAACCTTATTGGCGTGGTCGAGAATATAGTCAATGTCGGCCGAGGTGGCGACGGCTTTGGAAACGTCGTATTCCCACGGTGTGTCGGTGGTGCCGATCACCCAGTAGCGTGGCCAGGGGATAATGAAAAGCACGGACTTTTCCGTACGCAGGAAAATACCTGTTTCGGCGTCGATTGTCTCTTTGGGAACAACGAGATGAATACCCTTCGAGGCCAGTACTTTCAGCCCGCCCGCATCCGTGGCCAGATCCTGGGTCTGTTCCGTCCATACCCCCGTTGCGCTGATTATCTGCGCGGCTTTGATTTTGCGTGTCTGCCCGGTTTCGGCATCTTTTACGACGGCGCCCGTTACGCCGCCCTTTTCGTCTTTAATGAAAGACTCTACTTTGGTGCGGTTGGCGGCAAAGGCTCCCAGACCTACGGCGGTTCGGATAAGATCTATTACAAGGCGGGAATCATCCACACGCGCATCGTAGAATTTAATCGATCCGGCGAGCTTGGAGGAGTCCAACGCGGGCGCGAGGGTTTTTGTGCCTTTCTTTCCCAGATGCTTTTGGAAAGGAACGGTTTTCTTTCCGTGCGCGCCGGCGAATGCCAATGCATCGTACATTCCCACGCCGACCGCCGAATATGTGCGTTCGAACTGATGCTTCAGCGGCCAGAGGAACGGCTGGGCCTTTACCAGGTGGGGCGCGGTCGTGTTGAGCAGTCTGCCGCGCTCGGTAAGGGCTTCGTGAACAAGGGCGAAATCGAGCTGATACAGATAGCGCAGACCTCCGTGGACCAGCTTGGAAGACCATGAGGACGTGCCGGAAGCCCAGTCTCCCATTTCCACAATTCCCGTGCGCAGTCCGCGGCTCGCGGCGTCAACCGCAATTCCGGCACCTGTTACGCCTCCTCCCACAACCAGAATGTCGAGACCTTCGGGTTCTTCCATTGCCTCCAATGCGGCCGTTCTCTGAGCGGAATTAAGAGCAGTGTCGTGAATTTTTACTGGTGTCATCGGTGACTCCTCGGTTGTCTGTTTTCGGTCGGATTCGCTTCCGGCGATACAGTTTCAGATTACGTTATCCGCACGCGCATTCAAGATCTTTGAACAGATGTGCATTAGCGGATTAACGCAAGTGAAATTTTTCTTAATACGATAAGGGTGCCCTAAAAACAAGGTGTATGCGAGTGTGCAAACGGCACGGCCGACTCGGGGGGCACGGAATCTTGAACCGTGCGGGCTGTGATGAACTAAATTGCACGGGGGGGGTAAAGGCGTAAAATTGGCGTGTTTAGTATGAACTGTAATGGGGTGTGATAATGAAGCCTGTATCTTTGCACACAAAAACTTCGCGCTTTTGGTTCCGTAAAGCGTGGACTGCGGTTTTTACATGTGTCCTGCTGCTGTCTTTCGGTGTTTCCCAGAGTGCTGTTGCCGACGGGAAAGAAACGTTCAGCGTGGGGGACAGCCTCACCGCAACGTGGGATCCGGCGGATAAAACCCTCACCGTTGCCGGCCACGGCACTCTTGACCGCGACAAGTGGGGACGGCCGTGGCCGGTATCCTATGAGCCCAATTTTTGCGGGAGCTGGCCCAACGACGACAAATTTAAGGAAACAAAGCGGATAAAATTTGTTCCCGATGCCGGGCAGACAATCGATTTTCCGCAAGATTCCAGCTCTCTGTTTAAAAACTGCAACAGCACGGAAATAGAATTTCCCCGCGAAGGAATAAATACATCCAACGTGACCAACATGGAGAGTATATTTTCCAATTTGCACCAGGACACCTTGGAAGTGTCCAACTGGGATGTGCGCAATGTTACCAATATGGGCGGTATGTTTTGGGGCTCAAGTATAAAGCATGTCGATATGTCGAAATGGAATACGGGCAACGTGACCGACATGAGTTCCATGTTTATCTATTTCAACCGTGGAGCATGTACGGACTTGGATATATCGAAATGGAATACGGGCAAAGTTAAGACGATGACCGAGATGTTTTCCGAGGCGTGCGTCAACAATCTTGATATTTCCAAGTGGAATACCGCAGCGGTTGAGAATATGGTCAATATGTTCAACGGTGCTGAGGTGAAAAATCTGGACATATCAGGCTGGGTGCTCAAAAATGACGACTACAGCAGTATTTTTAATACGTACAATCAGACGATCCTTAAACTGCGGGGCGATATACTCAAATCCGTTTTGGGGGATATTCGTTTCAAGGGAGATACTTATTATCATATCCGCGATCTGACCACAGGCGAACTTTTAAATAAGGCGCCTTTCTTGGGCAACGAGGTGAATAATATGCCGTCCTCGGTTAAAGACGCGATCCGGGATGACCACAAGTATATGATTCAGATGAACGAGTCGGTGACGGTCACCGCGAAACCCGCACAGGTGTGGGAAGGCGAAGCGCTGCCGGCACTTAAGTACGAGGTGGAACCGGCTAAATTCAAGTCTCTGGTGCAGGGAGAGGTTGCCGCTGCATATACGGCAGATACCACTGCCGGAGATGTGCCCATTACAGTGGGAACGGTGAAAATTAAAGACTCGGAGGCCGGTGCATACAATATCACGTTTAAGGGAGCCAACCTCACTGTTCTTTCCCGTCCTGAGCAGCCGCAGGCGGAGGTTTCTTCTTCGGTTTGGGCTGATGTTGCCGGTGCCGGCGGTGCGGACTGTGCGGCGGGGAAGGTGAATCAGACCCGCAGTGTGACTACGGTTCCGTTTAAGTGGGACAGTGTTTCGCATAAGTGGGTTAAGGATGAGGCCGGTAAGAGTGTTGCCGTTGAGAAGCGGACCCGGGATATGAATGACGGTGAGCTGAAGAAGTGTGCCGGTGCGCAGCCGCAGGCGGAGGTTTCCCCCTCGTCGGATTCTCCTGCTCCCAAGGCTTCGGCTCCTGAGGCGAAATATATGCCTAATACGGGCGCATCCCCGGAAACGAAGGCCGTTGCTGCCATGCTGTTTGCGGTGACCGGAATTTTGCTTCTTGGCAGGAGGAAAAACATTAAGAAGTAAACAGATAATTAAATAACCGTTTTCCTGCGGGACTCTGCCTGACGGACGAATACGGCGTAATGCCGTGTCGGACAGATTCCCGCAGGATTGTCTGTATAATCCCTGCGGGTGCGGGTGCGGGTGCGCTTTGAGACCTTTCCCATTAAACCGCATTTTATTTCTTAGGAGACCCTAACTAAGTCTATAGTTTTATACATATGCATTTATGCAGGTTATTTGGCTATGTGGCGAAACAAAGGAGTCTCGATGAAAAATAAGCTGCGCATTCCGGCAGTGTTTGCGCTTTTGGGATTGGTGTTGCCTACAGTGGGGCTGTCACGTGACGCACTGCTCTCCGGCGACATGGCTGCAGCGTCTGCGTCCGAAATACAGAAGGCTGATCTGCGGGCGCAACCGGTGCTGAAAACGTTGGAAAACCGCCTTGCGAAAGCAAAAGCATCGGGGGAAACACAGGATCCGGAGTATAAGCGGGGGAAGATACCGGTTTTGGTGGCTCTGCGTGAATCCGCTGCCGGTTTAAATAAATTTTCCGATCCGCTGGAAAAATTGGGTGAGGCACAGAAGACGCAAAGTGCGTTTATTGCCGCAGCGAAAGAAAAGACAGGCGGAAAACTGCATTTCAGGGAAGTCAGCGCGGCAGTCGGCAGCGTACTGGCGGTAGAGGCACGCTACGGGGATCTGAAGAAAATTGCCTCACTTCCGCAGGTAGCCAGAATCTCTCCGAATCTGAAACTGAACACGCAGCCGCAAATCGTGTCCCGTGCGGCACAGAAGGCACAAAACGAAATCGGAAGCGTGCGAAGTGCCGGAGGGGCGGGATACAGTCCCGCAGATTCCGCAGGCAGAGGAGAGCTGATTTCCGTGATCGACACGGGTTTCGATATCGATCACGGGGATTTTGCGATGAACGATACACTCGGAGCGAAATATCCGACCAAGGAAAGCCTTGAAGAAAAAATTAAGCAGATCAGGGCCGCATACCCGAACCGGCTGAAAGGAAAATGGCTGAACGCAAAGTTCCCGTACGGATTTAATTTTGCCGGGAACAATACAGACGTGAAAGAAACAGGCGATTCGCACGGAACGCATGTGGCGGCAATTGCCGCGGCAGGAAAAAACAGGCCCGGAAAAGCTCCGGCGGCGCAGCTGCTTGCCATGCGGGTGTTGGCCGGAGAATACGACAAACCGTCTCCCGAGAGGTATCTGGCAGCAATAGAGGAAAGCGTGCTGCTCGGCGCAACCTCGATCAATCTCTCGTTCGGCATTCCGGCTGCTTCCATGAAAAATGTGGGAGAAGAAATTCTGCACGCGATTGAAATAGCCAAACAGCATGGAGTGCTGGTGACGGCCTCGGCAGGAAACGAAAACTATACCGATGCGGATCTGATTCCGCCCAAAACCGAACAGCCGAATTACGGCACGATATCCGCACCTGCCCTCACGCCGGACGTACTGGCGGTAGCTTCTCTCGACAACAACGTTATCCGGCTGCCGTATCTGACTTATGGCGGAGAAAAAATTCCCTACTACATGGGAGCGGGACAGGACTACTCCTCTCTTTACGGAAAGACGCTGGAGCTGGCGGATGTAGGAGCGGCAACGGAAAAAGAAATGGAGAAGTTTACGCAGCAGGACCTGCGGGGCAAAGCCGTTCTGATTCGCCGCGGTCAGACCCGTTTCGACCAAAAGGTTGCGGCGGTGGCGGCGAAAAAAGCCGCTGTGGCACTGATCTTCGACAATGAGGATTCCCAAGAGTGGGTTAATATGGGAATTCACGATCCGGCCATTCCCGCAGTGTTTCTCCGCCGCAGCGAGGGACTGAAACTGAAGCGTTTGGGAAAAGTGGCGTTTGTTTCCGGGCAGGCGGATTTTGTTTTGAAAAACGGAGGAAAACTCTCTCATTTCTCTTCCTGGGGGCCTACGCCGGAATTTGATCTTAAGCCGGAGATAACTGCCGTGGGCGGGCACGTGCAGGCCGCACAGCCCGGCAACAGACACGGCGACAAATCCGGTACGAGCATGGCTTCGCCGCAGGTAGCCGGAGTCGCGGCACTTCTCAGTGAGCGTCTGCGCAATGACCCCGATCTGAAATTCAGCCCGCACGGCAGCGTTGAACTGAGCGCCGGAAGCAGAATGGCATTTTTGAAGAATATGCTCATGAGCACGGCAGTGCCCGTCTCGGACACTCCCGCAGATCCGTACGTCTCTCCCCGAAAACAGGGTGCCGGCGTACTGAACAGGCAAAATGCGCTTTCCGGATTTGCGTTGGCAAAAGCCGGTGCAACACAGGGAAACACAGGATCCGCCGGGGGAGCTGCGAAAATCAATCTGGGAGCGGTCGGAAGTAAATTCGATCTGAAATTCACCGTGGAAAACATAAGCCGTACGAAAGATCTTAAATTTACGGTTTCGCAGGTCACGGTGCAGACCGATCGCACAGATCCGAAAAATCCCAATCTGATTGTTCCCCTGGGGAGCAGCAGAATTATTCCGGATTTGTCGGAAAACGACACAATTACGGTACCGGCGGGGAAGAGCGTGGAAAAGACGGTTTCCGTCGATATTTCCAAAGAGGATCCGGAGCTGCAAAAGAAGTTCCGCAACGGGTATTTTGTGGAGGGATTTATCCGCCTGCACTCCCTTTCCGCGGGGCAAAGCGATATCGGTCTGCCGTATATAGGTTTCCGTCATACCAATCCCGACGGTACGCCCGGCGCATTTACAGACCTGCCCGCCGTGGAACGCAGCATCTACGATTTTGCCGATCTGTCGGCGAAAAGCGCGGATGTGCCGAAGTATATGAGATTAAAAGAAGCGGCGGGGAAGAATGCGTTTACGGCTTTGATGAGCCGCGACCCGCAGGGCGAACGTGTGCTGGGTGAAATGCTTCCCGGCGCAGAGGGGGAAAGACGGTTTGCGAAAACGCGGATTGCTATTTCTCCCAACGGGGATAATGTGCTGGATTATGCTCAGTTCCGCGGGGTGTTTCTGAGCATGTACTATCACGACTATATTGAGGTAGCCGACCAATCCGGCAGGGTTGTTTATAAATCCGCTCCCGGGTATGACGGGGCAAAACAGGCAGACGGTACCGTAAGAACGGGGAGAAAGAGCCTGGCGGCCGCTGCGGACGGCTCTGCGGGCACGCTGTTTTCCGAACTGTCCAATTATCGGTGGGACGGAAAAGACAGCTCGGGCCGGATTGTGCCCGAGGGAAAATACACCTTCCGGTTTAAGGTGCGCCCGGTTGCGGAATCGGCAAAAGAACAGGAGTTTTCTTTCCCGGTTACCGTTGATTCCACGCCTCCCGCGGTTAAATCCTTCACGGAAAAAGACGGTCTGCTTACGCTGCTGACGGCAGATACCGGTGCGGGAGTGGCGCGGGCAGTACTGGAAACGGTGGGTTCGGACGGAAACGTGCATTATACGCCGCAGAATCCGGACCGGGACGGAGCGCTGAAACTGCGTATCGCGGCGAAAGATTATCCGCAGACGTATCTGCGTCTGACCGATTACGCGGGAAATACAATGTACCGCAGCCTGGAGGCGATTACGCACCCCGATGCGGGCGGATCGGTGAAAGCGGTTTTCACCGACAGCTACGGAGACCCGGCGGATATTACGCCGCAGCAGTATGAACTGACAGTCCGCAATGAGCAGGGTGTGAAACAGCTGGACTGTGCGCATCTGCCATTGGGTAAATATAAGGCGGAGCTGAAGCTGAAAGTATTAAACTATGCGGCGGAAAAGAAAGAAACGGAATTTACGGTAAGCCGGGAAAATCCCAATGTTTCCCTTACGTTTAAACTGCGCAATGTTTCCGTTTCCCCCGCGCGGATTCCCGTCACCGTGACTACGTCCAACGGAGGATGGCCCTCCGTGGAGCGCCCGACTTTGCGTTTCACAAACGAAGACGGAATTACGGTGGATGTGCAGGGATCCCAGGAATTGGGTTCCCACGGCGCGGAACCGATGTTTAAACCGCGGCTGACACCGGGGAAGTGGAAAGCGGAAGTGGTGAAAACCGATCCGAAATGGGCGGTAATTCTGCCCAAGAGCGGCGAAATCACGGTGAAGCAGTTCGGAGATACCGATTTGGGCGGGGAAAAAATCTGGTTTGTCGGGCCGGATCTGCATCGCATTGATCCCGTTATCGGTCTGCCGCCTGGCGGAGAAATAAAAATTTCCGACGTGCACGTGGAAGCAGTGCGTAAGATACAGGACAGTACGGGGAAAAATGCCCTGCAGGGGATGCAAATGCCGCGTTTGGATCTGCTTCCCGCCGGTGTCTACGAACTGAAAGTACGCGTGCCGCAGGGATACTATGCGGTTGCCGATATCCGGGAAGCCGATTTGCGCAAAGGAAACGCCGCGCCCAAAATTACGGTGCGGAAGAAAACAAAAGATGATTTCGCAGGTATTTCCGTCCGTGATCTGGTAAACGGAAAAGAAACGGTGAATTTGGGCGTGCCCTATGAAATCGTAGACGAACAGGGCAAACCTGCCGCGGACATGAAGCATTTGGATTACGGAACGTGGACAGTGCGGATAAAAGAAGGCAGGGACGGTGCTCCTGCGCTGCCGAAGAATTACTACACCGACAATACGGAGCAGAAGGCCGTGACGGGACCAAACCGGAAGTCCGTTCAGGTAACGTTTGCGTGGAAGCCTTTTGCCGCCGATGCGGACACGGCTGCGGTGGGCGTATTTGCCGACTGGGGATTCGGTTTCCGGGATATGATGAATTTCGGTAATCTGAGTGCCAAACCGTATAAATTCATTTTCCGCCGTCTCGATAAAGCCGCCGCTGACCTTGTGTTTGATTCTCCTGCCGCGCAGTGGGGGCAGAGAATGGAATTTAAGGTTCCCTACGGGCGCTATGCTGTTTTGCCGCAGATGCCGGCAGGATATAGGGCCGAGCCGTGCACGCTGATCCGGGTGGATTCCCCGCGCGCGAAAGTGAATATAAAATACTCTGCGGGAACCATGCCGTCGCAGATAAAGATTCCCGCTCCCGACCCGGCGCCCAAGCCGGTATCCGTGCGTCCGGCCGCGCCCGTATTTGACGATAAGGATACGGATAAGGCATTGGGCACATATACGATTCCGGCCGTGAAAGGCGTGCAGTACAGAGTGAACGGCGTGTTTACGTCTCCCGGGACGTATCGGGTAACCGAAGCCGGTCAGGTGGAAGTTGAGGCAGTGCAGGAATTCGGAGCGGAAATTTCCGCAGACGCAGCGAAGAGCTGGAAATTCACTTTCACGAAGGAGCCGGCCCCTCTGCCGGAGCCTCCGGCTCCGGTGCCCACTCCGCCTGCGCCTCGTCCGACACCGGTTCCGCCGGTACCTGCGCCTCCCGCGCCTGCGCCCTCGCTGGTGCCCGATGCGCCCGGAGGAGAGCGTCCTGCACCGGAGCACCGAACGGAGCAGAATCCGGGCCGTGCCGTGCATCCGGCAGAACACCGGGGAAGCAATGTCGGTGCCGCTGCGCACCATGCGCCGGATAAATACCGTCTGCACGGGTATTTGGCGAGAACCGGCACCCGCAGTGCCGCACTGTCCGTGCTGACGGTGTTTGCGCTGGTATTCGGTGCGGGACTGTCTGTGCCTGCCGCCGTGCGCAGAGCAGGGGAGAGAAAAGAGAAGTAGACTCAGCGGAAAACGGGTAGGGCGGCAACGGCTGCCCTACCCGTACGCTGTCTGCCGATATGCAGCAATACGGCAAATAAAAACGCCCACCTCATATGAGTGGGCGTTCATTTTGGAGACTTAAACGTTGGATTTGATAAGAGCCCAGACCATCACCTAACCCCTGTTTACCAGGAGAGTTCTTGTGTTCGGCCTCTGTTTGAGGCACATCAGTGGGGCGGCTACTTGGTTATGATAATGGTTGGGATTGGACGTCTGCCAGTGGAGTTGTATTTGAGGTGTGGGAACGCTGCATTGAAGACCTTAAAGCTACCTGGCACGAGCAACGCTTCAGCGAAAAACTGACTATGTTGTTTCGTTTACCCATCTAGGCGGACACTCATGGAACGGAAAAACAGGATTTGAAGAACTGCTAAATGCCGTTCTTCCTATCTCTGATTATGACACCCACGTTTTACCGGTAACAGTAGAATAATGGACTACGCTTAACAGCTGTTTTTCAGACGCAGGAAATCTAGAAGTATGGATCAGACAAAGCGACTTGAAAAAACTTGATTTCTCCCATGTATGGTGCCTAATCCGAACCGACTAGGAACACGGATTTTCAAATGAGGGTAGGGGCAGTGAAATCTTTACAAGGTGGATGCCGGGACAGCAGGCTCGGTCAACCGCACGCAAAATCACCGAATCAAACAGGGCATTAACTCGATTTATCGCTGAACGCTGTGCGAGGAGGGGCTTGTCGCCGGTCATCATGGTCAAATTGTGCGGTTTAATGACGCGGTATGTGTCTTGGCCAATCCGGAACTTCTTGTCCACACAGTGACTAAGTTCTTCAGCAATGACGGCCACTGGGGTAACGGTTGCAAGGAGTTGGCGGTTCTTATCCTCAACTAGGTAATAGCGCTCATTGAGCTTCTCAAGACCATCCTTAAGATTGAAAATGCCCAAAATATCGATGATGAAATAGTTCAATATAGAAATGATCCATTCAATCACTGACTCAGTTTTTGTGTGCTTGTGCCTGTGCCGTAGTGGCCGGATGGTCGCATTCGGAAATACATGACGAACTGCTGCGTCGTACTTAGCCTGTTTGGCTCCGGGTAGATGCATGTCCGGCAGTCACATTTTCCGGATCAATCGGTACACGCATCTTCGCGTCTGTAGTAGGGCCAGGCTTTTCGTCAAGTAGGTAGTCAACGCTAACATCGAACAACACGACATGGCTTTGAGGTTATCGATATCTGGATAGCCTTTGCCGGATTCCCATTTCGTGACTGCTTGCCTTGAGACATGAATTCTCTCAGCGAGTTCTGCCTGCGAGAAGCCGAGGTTAGTGCGGCATTCTTTAATTCGTTCTGCAAGTGCCATGATCATACTTTCTCTTCAATCGGTTTTACTATAAGCGTCTACCGCGTCGGAGGCAGACGCAGGCGATCACATGGCTACGCGAGATTTCCTACCGGCTACCGACGGTTGCCACCTGCTTGACCGGCGCAAATGCTGCAACATTGTGAGGACTTGATGGCTAAAGACAGAACACGCCGAGGCGGCGGCGCGGATACGGGCCGGTCGGTGTACGAGTCACGCGGCCTATTGGTGTTGTGAAATTTTTATGAAAACTATTGACGGCAAGAGTTTTCATAACTTAACATTTTTCTTATCTCTAAGAGGGGGCTGCAGCCCAGATTCCCCGGCTGCACTACCCGCCGTCAGGCAACACGGCACGATGAAAGGAACGAAGTCCGTGAATCTTCGAAAATTTGCGAAACTGACAACTGCAAGTGTCTGCGCAATTGCGTTGTCATTAGTGTTTGGCGGAGTAGCTAATGCCACGCCGCTTAGCGAGTCCACGCCATTGTCTCAGCAAATTTCTCACGGCACACAACACACCACACCGGCCCCTGTAATATCGGAGGATCAGCTATTAGCTGTTTTTAAAGCAATTGAAGAGATTCCTGATAGTGTCCTTCAAGCCGGAGATGCTGCAGCACAATCTTGGCTCAAAACGCGACTGGGAGATGGATTTCACTCAGAGTCAGGTGGCATTTCCACTTTTGGAGTAGTCGGTTGTGTTAGTGCTATCGGTCTTGCTATCGTGACAAACCTTCCAATCTTTAAGATTACGAAAATCCGTACGGCTCTGAAAGCTGCCGGTGGTGTAACTAAGTTTGTAAAGACCTTCAAGCGTGTTTACGATGCACAGCGGAGAGCAAAAGTACCATTTAAGACTGCAGTTTCGCGGGCCGTTAGGCGGGCTGCAAAAAAGGCTGGACCAAAAGCTCAACGTACTTTGATCGAACTCTTTAACCTAGGGATTGTTTATGATGCTTGCTTCGAGTAAGAATAGAGTGCGAATGAAAAAAAAGGTACGAAAAATTAGTTTCGTAATAGGAATCCTCGGATTAGCATTGATAATTCTTAATTTTTGGGTTGATACCAGAAAGATCGGAGGCGTTTTGTGTGCGGTGGCTCTGATTGGACATCTGGTAACCCAGGAAAGTGAAACCGATATTCAACCACCTGATCAAAACAGGAAATCATGATCAGATCGTTGTTTTCGCGATGAAATACGATACAGGCTACACCACCAGTATATCAAGGTGAGAGTCTGTTGTTCGTGCTAAAGCTATGGGTGTTTCCACTGTGGAGGCACCCATAGCTGTTATTGAAAGAAGGCCACCGATCATGGTTTGCACAGGCTTCTTCATGATGAACCGAACCCTGAAGTGACGAGCTTCCTCTCTTTTATTCCGATTATGTATGTAACGTCACTCCTCCAAAAATCGGGGAATGGGAAACCCGGTGCGCTTCAAAATTTAATAGCGACTAGATTTTCCGCCCGCAGTGAATATCCACATTCGCTAAGCCGGCACAGCCGCAACGCAAAATCGCGAACGCAAATGGGTACTTATCAAATCCGACGTCTAAGTGGAGCGAGTGACGGGAATCGAACCCGCGTCATCTGCTTGGAAGGCAGAGGCTTTACCATTAAGCTACACTCGCAGTGCTTTCACCGCTAAACGAGTTTAGCAGGAATCGGCTTCAAAATAAAATGTGTTTGAGTGCAAACAGGCGTGATTTGGCACTCATCGGAAAAAATCGGTTTGGAAAGCATAATGGCTTAGTTTACTATTTATTGAGCACGGGGTATGGCGCAGCTTGGTAGCGCGTCCGCTTTGGGAGCGGAAGGCCGTGGGTTCAAATCCCGCTACCCCGACCGGACCGTTTTTGGGCGGACAGTCCCTTGTACTCCGCCTGCCGGCTATTTCGCGCTTTTTGCCCCGGAAATACCCTTCATAATATGCGGTACGTTGGAAATAATCCCGTCTACGCCCCAATTGGCAAGCTGATTCGCGCGCCCCGGGCTGTCGACTGTCCAGGCGTTGATTCCGAATCCCGCCCGATGGATTTTTTCCACACGCCACGCCGTCAGAAAATCGTCTTCCGGGTGAATATAGTCGGCGCCCACCAGTTCCAGAACGGATTTCCAGTCGTCGTAAAGAGCCGCCGTTTCGTAGAGGCAGCCGACGGGAAGCTTCGGGGCCCGCTGTTTAAAAATATGCAGCAGCACATGGTTGAAAGAAGAAACAATAACTTTTCGGGACGGGCTGAGCTCTTCCAGTTCCGAAATGATGTTGTCGATCAAACGCAGCGTTTCTTTTTTGCCCTGTTCGTTCGATTTAATCTCGATATTGGCATTCAGCTCTTTTTCGTTCATGAATCGGATAAGTCCGCGCAGTGTCGGCACGGGCTCGCCGGCAAATTTCGGACTGAACCAGGACCCGGCGTCCAGCTGCGGTAAATCCGAGGCATTCAAATCGTAATAACTTCCAAAACGGTTTGTTGTGCGGTCCAGTGCGGTGTCGTGGATAATGATGGGAGTGCCGTCTCCCAATGCGTCCACATCGGTTTCAATCCAGTTGATTCCGTTGTCCAAAGCAGCTCGAAAAGCGCTGAAAGTATTTTCCGGCGCAAGCGTGTTCAGTCCGCGGTGAGCCATTAAAGTGCAGTCCGCCATTGTTCTTTCCTCTCTGTGTCCGGTGCGGCCCGATACGTCTTCGCATTTCGCCGTATTCGGTGCCCGCCGCTCCGGCCGGAACAATTATTTATGGTAGTGCATGGCGGGTACTTCCGCAGTGTTTTGTTTTCCGTTTCGCACATTTGCGCGAAACAGCCGGCGTAATCTGTATTGCCCGTCCGGTGTAATCTGTGCCGCCGCCGGCAGGGCGGGCACAGCTGCCCGCCCGCGGGCGCCCGGCGGGGCGCGGGCCCGGAAGATGGGCGGAAACCCCTGCCCGGCGGGGCGAAGCGGGCATAGATCCCGACTGTGTCCACTTTCATTTTGAATAATGCATAAAAATGTGTGTTTTTGTTCTACGATTAAACAGTATATGTGTACCTATGAGTGCATAGACCAGTTCTGGGCATAACGAATGCGCACATATGCGTGCGTCATCGACGTTCAGAAGACAACAACGGCGGGCGACCGCCTTTCAGACCTCATGAGTGGAGAAATCTCAGTGAAGAATTCCGTTGACTACTTAAGTGAGACCCGTGCCAAGCTGGAAGTGGCAGTATCGGCGGCAGATTTCCGCCCGGCATACGAGAAAGCCGCGAAAAAAGTTGCGAAACAGGTGAATATCCCGGGTTTCCGCCCCGGTAAGGCTCCGCGCCGCGTGCTCGAATCGCGTATCGGCAAGGGCTACATTATCGAACAGGCGATTAACGACAGCCTCGATTCCTATTACAGAGATGCTGCCGCGGAGTTCGGGATTTCTCCGATGTCCCGTCCCGAAGTGGCAATTGACGAAGTGCCGGAAATGAAAGGCGCCGAAGACAGCACGGCTCTGAAGTTCACGGTGGAGGTGGATATCCGTCCGGAGATTTCGCTTCCCGATCCGGGTGCGGTGAAAATTGAAGTCCCTGCGGGCGAAGTGACCGATGACGAAGTTGAAACGGCACTGACAGATTTGCGGGAGCGTTTTGCCACGCTGACCGACGTAAACAGGAAAGCGAAAAAGGGCGATTATGTGAATATCGATCTTGTGGCCACGATCGACGGCAAGCAGGTTGACGATATGTCGGGCGTGTCTTACCGTATCGGCGACGGAAATATGCTGGAAGGGCAGGACGCCGCGCTTACCGGGGCAAAGAGCGGCGACGTTGTCGAATTTACCTCCAAGCTTGCCGGCGGAGAGCACAAGGGAGAGGAAGCGGCCGTAACCGTTACCGTCCACTCGGTAAAAGAATCCGTTCTTCCGGATGCGGATGACGAATTTGCCCAGCTGGCTTCGGAATTTGACACGATTGATCTTCTGCGTGACGATTTGCGGAAAAACGCCGCAAAATCCAAGGTTGACGGGCAGATTTTTGAAGCGGAGCAGAAACTGATCGAAGAACTGCTGGGACTGGCGGAGTTCCCGCTGCCGCAAAGCGTCGTCGACGAAGAAGTGGCCGCGCATCTGGAGCAGGAAGGCAAGAGCGAGGATAAAGACCACGCGGAAGAAGCCCGTAAGGATGTGGAAAAGCAGCTGAGACTGCAGCTTCTTCTGGACGCCTATGCCGAGGGTTTCGGCGTGGAAGTGGGCCGGGAAGATCTGCTCAACTTCTTGATGCAGCAGGCGAAGATGTACGGAATGGACCCGAATCAGTTCATTCAGGCTGCCGCACAGTCGAACCAGCTGCCTGCATTCGCCGGTGAGCTTGCGCGGAACAAGGCCGTGATTGCCGCAATGCGTCTGGCTAAGGTAGTGGACGACAAGGGCAATGAAGTGGATGTGGTATCGGCTTTGGGTGAAGCTCCCGAGAACGAAAAAGTGCCCGAGTTTAATCTGCCGAAGACGCGCAAGATCAATCCTGCGGCAAAGAAGGCCAAGCCGGCCGCCAAAGCGGGCAAGACTGCCCGAGCCGGAGAGCCGCAAAAGGCGGAAAAACCGGTCAAAGCGGCAAAGGGCAAGAAGGCCGCCGCAGCGCAGAGCGCAGACACTCCGGCAGCGCCCGCCAAGTCTGCCCTGAAGGGCGAATGGGTGGCGTACCGTGTTGCCACCGGAGAGCTTACGGAGGCAGAAGCAAAGAAAATGACGAAGGATGCTTTGATTAACTATCAGGGCTGACCGAAATTCTTCTTCCCGGGTGGGGTGGGCGTATTTTCTTGCCTGCCCCACCCGTTTTGCGTTCTCTTTCCCTGTTTTTCCGGTTCCGCCGATCTCTGCCGTGAGCGAAAGACGAAGACGGAAGCGGAAAAATGGGGAACTTCGCGATATTCTGATAGAAGTGGGCGCAGGCCACGCACCGAGACTGCGCCAAAGACGGATTTACGGGAAACAACCGAGATATTAAGGAGCACTTGTGACGACACGGCCACAGCTGGCAGCCGAAACCGCAGGCGGTTTGGGCTTGGGGGATTCTATCTACAACCGTTTGCTTAAAGAACGGATTATCTGGCTCGGAGATCAGGTAAAAGACGAAAACGCAAATATGATCTGTGCGCAGCTTCTGCTGCTTGCGGCAGAAGATCCGCAAAAAGACATATACCTGTATATCAATTCTCCCGGCGGATCCGTCACGGCCGGCATGGCAATTTTTGACACCATGGAATACATTAAGCCGGATGTGGCTACCGTGGGAATGGGCCTTGCCGCGTCTATGGGTCAGTTTTTGCTCTCCGCAGGCGCGAAGGGGAAGCGTTATATTACTCCGCATACACGGGTGCTTATGCATCAGCCTCTCGGGGGTGCCGGCGGTACGGCAACGGAAATTAGGATTAACGCGGATTTGATTCTGCAGATGAAACAGGAACTTTCGGAATTGAACGCTTTGCACACGGGAAAGACGGTGGAGCAGATTATTGCCGATTCCGACCGTGACCACTGGTTTACGGCGAAAGAGGCAGTGGAGTACGGTTTTGCCGATCATATTATCACCACCGCATCTTCGGTGATCGGCGGCGGCGGTATGGGAGTTGCCGACGCGTCGGAAGAACGGAACTGAGAGGGTAAACAATGAATTTGAATCTGCATAATTCCGGTTTTTCACTTCCCGGGGGAACAGCTCCCCGAATCCCGGAAAGCCGTTATATTCTTCCGAATTTCGAAGAGCGGACGCCCTACGGGTACAAGCGTCAGGATCCTTACGCAAAACTCTTCGAAGACCGGATCGTTTTTCTGGGTGTGCAGGTGGACGACGCGTCTGCCGATGATATTATGGCGCAGCTGTTGGTGTTGGAATCCATAGATCCGGAATCTCCGATTACGATGTATATCAATTCTCCGGGAGGCTCGTTTACGGCGCTGACGGCTATTTACGACACCATGCAGTACATTAAGCCGCAGATTCAGACGGTGTGTCTGGGTCAGGCGGCGTCGGCGGCAGCGGTTCTGCTTGCCGCAGGTGCCCCCGGCAGGCGTCTTGCGCTGCCCAATGCCCGGGTGCTGATCCATCAGCCCGCCATGGAGGGCGTGCAGGGTCAGGCGTCCGATATTGCGATTGTGGCCGATGAGATCGACCGGATGAACCGGTGGCTTATCGACACGATCGCCCTGCATTCCAAGATGAGTGCGCAGCAGGTGGAAAAGGATATTTCCCGGGATAAAATTCTTACTGCGCAGCAGGCAAAAGAATACGGGCTTGTGGATCAGGTGCTGGTTTCCAGGAAATCCGTGCCCGAACAGAAATAACCGCTGAGTCTGTGTGCGGGAGGGGGCACCGGGTGCGTTCTCCTTCCCGTTCCGTTTCTTCGCCCGGCGTTTTTTGGCGTGTGGTGCTGTGTTTGCCGTTTACGGGCCGTCTGCTCTTTGGCGGTGTTTACGGCTGAGCCTGCGCACTGTGGGCAGCGTTTGTACGCGCGGGATATCGCGGTGTTTCATGCCCGCATGCCTCGCGCTTCGGGGTAACATATCTTATAGATTTTTACGGACGATGCATTATCCGGGCAGGATATTGCGGAAAGGCGGATTGCTAAATGGTTCCCACTGCCGATGCCGCAGATATTCTGAAGTGTTCTTTCTGCAATAAGAGCCAGCGTCAGGTGCGGAAGCTGATTACCGGCTCCGGGGTGTATATCTGCGACGAATGCGTTGAACTGTGCAATGAAATCATTGAGGAAGAGCTGGGCGGCGAAGCGGAGAAAAAAGCGAAAGAGGAGAAGCTGCCGACTCCCAGGGAGATCTGCAAATTTCTTGACGAATACGTTGTGGGCCAGGAAACGGCAAAACGCACTTTGGCCGTTGCCGTGTATAACCATTACAAGCGGGTGCGTGCGCTCGAAAATGCGTCGGCGGCAAAGGGGAAAAAGGATCACGGCGACGATGTTGAGATTGGTAAATCGAATATCCTGCTGATGGGTCCCACGGGCACGGGAAAAACCTACCTTGCCCAGTCTCTGGCGAAAATGCTCGACGTGCCTTTTGCGATTGCGGACGCCACGGCGCTCACGGAAGCCGGATATGTGGGTGAAGACGTGGAGAATATCCTGCTGAAGCTGATTCAGGCGGCGGGAGATGATATCGCGCGCGCCCAAAAAGGGATTATTTACATCGACGAGATAGACAAGATTTCGCGTAAGTCCGAGAATCCGTCGATTACCAGGGACGTATCCGGGGAAGGCGTACAGCAGGCTCTGCTGAAAATTATTGAAGGGACGGTGGCTTCTGTGCCGCCTGCCGGCGGGCGTAAGCATCCGCAGCAGGAGTTTTTGCAGATTGACACGTCCAATGTGCTTTTCATCCTGGCGGGTGCTTTCGCGGGAATGGAAGATATTGTTTCAAGCCGTGTGGGCAAACGCGGGATCGGATTTGGGGCGCAGCTGCATCATGCTTTGGATTCCGACGATATTTTCAAAGACGTAACTCCCGAAGATCTGCATAAATTCGGTTTAATTCCGGAACTTGTGGGGAGGCTTCCGATTATCGCCAATGTGGAGGCGCTGACCGAAGACGATTTGGTGGCTATTCTCACAAAGCCGCGCAATGCGTTGCTGAAACAGTACCGGAAAATGTTTGCGTTGGACGGTGTGGATCTGAAGCTGAGCGACGATGCGCTGCGCGAAATCGCGCGGGAGGCGATTGCCCGCGGCACGGGTGCGCGCGGGCTGCGCTCCATTTTGGAAGATTTGCTGCGTGAGCTGATGTTTGATATTCCTTCGCGCAGCGATATCAGTGCCGTTTTGATTTCCGGCGACGTGGTCAGAAAGGAAGCCGAGCCGCAGTTTGTGTTTGCGGAGCGGCAGAAGCAGGCGTAATTATTCATAAATGTGCCCGGTGTGGCGAAGTTATATTTTCTTAAGTAACATTTTTATCAATTTTCACAATCTTTTCTTTTTTCTCTTGACAAACGTTGCGGGGGGGGGGGGTAGATTCCTTAGTGTCGTTAACAAACACATAATTAACGGGAGAGAAAATGAAGAAATTATTTTCCGGAGTGTCGGTTGGGGCACTCGCGCTTTCCGCCGTTGTAGTTCCCGCAACCGCATTTGGTGCGGATGCGGGTAAGCAGGATTTGTCTGTGCTGGAACACAGGTACCAGGTCAACTGTGTTGATGATAATATCATCGGACCTGCACAGTGCAAAGCTCTGGAAGCGGAAATTGCCAAACTTAAGGCACCTGCCAAGAAGCCTGTAAAGCCCGCTGAGGAGAAAAAGGATGTCTGCGAGGGCATTAAGTCCGGCGATACCGGTTACAACTCGTGCGAGCTGAAGAAGAAGAAGACAGAAGAAGCTTTGGTGAAGGCCGAGCGGGAAAAGATGGCAAAGCTGATTATGGACAAGATCGCCGACAAGGCGCTTGCCGATAAAGTTCTGGCCGGTCAGATCACCATTTTTGACGCTCAGAAGCAGCTGAATTCGTATCTTACACGCGGAAAGGTTGCTGTCGCCAAAGGCACGAATGATGCTGAGGTGAAGGAAGCGCTGGCATTGAAGGCAGAAGCTTTGGGGAAGAATTTCCTTGCGAAGCAGATTCGTGCTTCCAAGAAGTCTTCCGTGGCAAATTTGCTTGCGATGCTGAACAGTGCTCTTAAGCCGGGTGAGCGGGTACAGCTTTCGGATGTCGATGCAAGAGTAAAGCCTGCCGGCACCACTGCCAATCCCACGACGCCGACTGTCGATCCCAATAAGAAGCCGGACGCAGCCAATACGCCTGCGGATAAGAAGTCCGATGCAGACAAGAAGTCTGCTAAGGATAAGAAGACTGTTGCGGAGAAGGCTGCCAAAAATAAGAAGGGCAAGCTCCCCAAGACCGGTATTGGTGTGGCCTTGGTTCTCGGTCTCGGAGGTGCTGCTGCCGGTGCGGGTACGTTCCTGCGTCGTCGTGCACACTGACTTGATTCTGTAATTTGATTTTGGGTGGGGTTTCCCCGGCGCGTTGCGCCGGGGAAACTTTTTGTTCCGTTTTGTTCCGTTCCGCGGGGATTTTGGGTGTGTGCCGAATTGGGGTGTTCATTTCGGGCAACCGGGCGGACAGATGTGCCCTCAGGAACCCACATCTGTCCGTTTGGTTGCCCGAAACGGACGGGAGCTTATAAGAAAAGGGTGCCTCTGCGCTGTTTTGGCAGAGGCACCCGAATTATTGTGTTCTAATTACTTTTCACCGTAGATCCCGGCAATCTCATCGGCAAAATCGGCGATCACATTCGCGCGGCGGACCTTCATCGACGGTGTCAGGTAACCGTTAGTCACCGTAAAATCACCCGGAAGAATCACAAACTTACGAATCGATTCCGCCCGCGAGACCGTGCGGTTCGCATACTTCACCGCGCGGTCCACGGCGGCGACGATCTGCGGATCGGTGATCGCCTGGGAAAGCGTCATTGGCTCCAACTCGTGGTTTTCCAGCCACTGCGGAAGTGCCTCCGCGTCCAGCGTTATCAGGGCGGCAATAAACGGTTTCTTGTCGCCGACCACAACTACCTGGGAAATCAGGGGATGCCCGCGCAGGTTGTCTTCCAAAATGGCGGGAGCAACATTCTTTCCGCCGGCGGTTACGATCAGTTCTTTCTTGCGCCCGGTAATCCACACGAAATCATTTTCGTCAATTCTGCCGATATCGCCCGTGCGGAACCATCCGTCTTCCGTGAATGCTTCCTTTGTCTCTTTGGGGCTGTTGTGGTATGCCCGGAAAACGTGATCTCCTTTGACGAGAAGTTCCCCGTCGTCGTCAATTTTCAGATAGCAGCCGGGATATGCCTGGCCGACCGATCCGATCGCGATATTGCCCGGGCGGTTCACGGTCGTGGGTGCAGAAGTTTCGGTCAGACCGTAGCCCTCAAACACAGTTATCCCCGCGCCGCGGAAAAAATGCCCCAGCCGTTCTCCCAAAGGCGCGCCGCCCGAAATGGCGTAGTGCATTCTGCCGCCCGTGATTTCGCGCAAACGCCCGTACAGGGCACGGTCTCCCAATCGGTGCTGTGCCTTCAGCTTCGCCGAGGGGCCTTCCTTGGTGTCCAGAGCGCGGGAATAGTTAATCGCCACTTTTGCAAAATGCCTGAACACCTTGAGCTTTAAACCCCTGCCCGCTTTGGCGTCGGCAGCGTTGTACAGTTTTTCAAACACCCGCGGTACGGCCAAAACCAGAGTGGGCCGGAAAGAGCGGAAATCTGCCACCAGGTTTTTGATGTTCGGGCTGTATCCCACCACGTTTCCGCCGTACATTACGGTGATGTTGATGAATCTGGCAAACACGTGCGCCATCGGCAGAAAGAGAAGCGTACGGGCTTCCTTTCCGCCCAAAATCTTCATCAGCTCCTCATTCGTTACACCGTTCATCGCCACATGCAGGACGTTGCGGTGCGTAAGCTCCACGCCTTTTGGTTTACCGGTAGTGCCGGAAGTGTAAATAATCGTCCACAGATCGTCGGCTTTCTGTGCCGCAACCAGTTTATCCGGGAGGGAATCGTCCACAGTCTCCCCGAGTCTGCTTAACTTGCCCTGAGCGTCGTCGGAAATAACCCATGTCTGCTTAAATCTGCGTTCCTTCTTAAACACCGGATCGAGAATCGCGCGCATCATCGGATCCTCTACCACCGCAGCCACAATTTCGGAGTTGGTGATAATCCATTCCGCCTGCTCCGTGGACGATGTTTCGTAGATGGGAATTGCCCGGGCGCCGGCAAACTGAATGGCGAAATCAAACAGCGTCCACTCATAGGAAGTGTGTGCCATAATTGCCACATTGTCGCCCGGTTTAATCCCGGATGCGATCAGGCCCCGTGCCACCTGGCGAATTTCAAACAGAAACTGTTTGAAAGTGACCTTCACCCACTGCCCGGAAACTTCGGCTTTGCGCTCCACGGCTACTTTTTTCGGCGTGCGTTCGGCCATCTGCAGCAGCAGCCCGGGTACGCTTAGGGTGTCGGGAATCTCGATCTTTCCCGGTGTATAGGATATTCCCGGTTCTTCAATATAGTCGCTCATTGAGCTCCCTTCGTTTCTTCCGGACCGATTATCTAAGTATAGACGAAAAAACCGACTGTGAATGAAAAAGCGGGGCCGAAACTCATTTTCAGCCCCGCCCGATTCACCGTTTCGGTGTTTCAATAAGCGTAAAATCCGTTACCTGCACAGGCGAGTCGGCATCTTCTGCGCCGACAAACCGCAGTTGGCCGGTCACGGAAGCGGCGGCGGTCAGATCCCCGCGTGCCGATTCAAGCAGTCCGAGAAGCTCCTTCGGGGCCTGCACCGTCACATTGGAGTAAGGGGTACGCTGGCTGACCTTTGCCTCCGTTTTTATCTTCCGCAGCGCGCGCAATGCCTCCGATGCCGCGTGCAGCACATCTTCGGAGGTGTTCCCCACGGCGTCGGCGAGCTCGGAGGCTTTGGGCCAGGGTGCGCGGTGTACCGAACCGGTGCGGTACCAGGACCACACCTCCTCGGTGGCGTAGGGAAGTACGGGGGCAAGCAGGCGGACGAAAACGTCGACCGCCAGATTCAGGGCCACGCGTGCCGAAACAATCTGCCCGTTCTTTCCCGCAGCCGCAAGTGCGCCGTCCCTGTCTGTGGCACGCGCCTTCACCAGTTCCAGATAATCGTCGCAGAACGTCCAGAAACAGGTTTCCGTAACTTCCAGTGCCCGCGTGTGGTCGTAATCTTCCAGTGCCTGCGTTGCGCGGGTAATCACCTTCGCCAGCTCTGCCAGCATGGACCGGTCCGTCTCGCAGGTGACGAGCCGGGGATCCAAAACCACGGGAGCGTTTTCCCCGCCCGCGCGGAATGCAAACTTTGAGCCGTTGAGAACCTTCAGCGCCAGACGGCGTCCGATTTTCATCTGCTGTTCGTCGAATGCCGCATCGGTGCCCAGGCGCGCGGAAGCGGCCCAGTAGCGCACGGCATCGGAACCGTGCTTTTCCAGCAGTCCCATGGGCGTAACCACATTGCCTTTGGACTTCGACATTTTCTTGTGGTCCGGGTCGAGAATCCATCCCGAGATTGCCGCGTGTTTCCACGGAATTGCGCCGAATTCAAGATGGGCGCGAACCATCGTGGAAAACAGCCAGGTACGGATGATGTCCTGTCCCTGGGGGCGCAGATCCATCGGATAGACTTTGGAAAACAGATCTTCGTCGTGCAGCCATCCGCCCGCAATCTGCGGCGTGAGCGAAGAAGTGGCCCAGGTGTCCATAATATCTATTTCCGCGGTAAATCCGCCCGGGCAGTCCCGCGCGGACTCGGAGAATCCCGGCGGGCAGTCGGAAGACGGATCCACCGGCAGCCGGTCTTCGGATGGGGTAAGTACATCGTCGTAATCCACGTCCCCGTTTTCTTTGATTCTGTACCACAGCGGAAGAGGCACGCCGAAGAAACGCTGGCGGGAAATGAGCCAGTCGGAATTCAGCCCCTCCACCCAATTGTTGTAGCGTACTTTCATGAAATCGGGATGGAAGCGCAGTTCCTGCCCGCGGGCAAGCAGATTTTCGCGCAGCTCTTTTCCGTTTTTCTCGGGATAGGGGTTGCCTCCGTTGCGGATGTACCACTGACGGGAAGTGACGATTTCCAGAGGCTTGTCGCCTTTTTCAAAGAAGTTTGTTTTACGCATTGTGGGTGTCGGCTCGCCGTGCAGTTCCCCTGTTTCGCGCAGTTTTTCCACCAGCGCTTTGCGCGCGGAGAAGGTGGTTTTTCCTGCCATCAGGGCATACATTTCGAGTCCGGATTCGGATGTGATCCACGACGGTGTCTCGCGCAGCAGACGTCCGTCTTTGCCCAGTACGCAGCGCATCGGAAGATTCAGTTCCCGCCACCACTGCACGTCGGTTACGTCGCCGAAAGTACAGCACATGGCGATTCCCGCGCCCTTGTCGATTTCCGCGGCGCGGTGGGCAAGAACCGGAAGTTTCACGCCGAAAATCGGAGAGGTGACGGTTGTTCCGAAAAGGTGGCGGTAGCGTTCGTCCTCCGGATGTGCGATCAGGGCAACGCATGCGGGAAGGAGCTCCGGGCGTGTGGTCTCGATAATTACGTCCGATCCGTCTTCGGCATGGAAAGCAAGCGCGTGATAGTGGCCGGGGTAGTCGCGCGATTCCAGTTCCGCCTGTGCCACTGCCGTTTGAAATGTTACGTCCCACAGCCCGGGAGCCTCGGCCTGGTAGGCCTCGCCGCGGCTGAGATTGCGCAGAAATGCCGCCTGTGCCACCTTCTGTGCTTTTGTGCCGATTGTCTGATAATGCTCCGACCAGTCAACGGAAAGACCGAGACGGCGCCACAGATTCTCAAACTGTTTTTCGTCTTCTTTGGTGAGCTGTTGGCACAGTTCGATGAAATTGCGCCGTGAAATAGGCATCTGATCTGCGTATTTGATTGATTTTCCGTCGCCGCTGTGCGGGGGAACGAAATTGGGCTCGTAGGGCAGGGAGGGATCGCAGCGCACCCCGTAATAATTTTGTACACGGCGTTCGGTGGGCAGACCGTTGTCGTCCCATCCCATCGGATAAAATACGTTGTATCCGCACATACGCCTGTAGCGGGCGACAATATCCGTGTGCGTATAGCTGAAAACGTGACCGACGTGCAGTGAACCCGAAACGGTCGGGGGCGGTGTGTCAATCGAATATACGGATTTACGGTCGCTGTTGCGGTTGAATGTGTATGTGCCACCGTCGGCCCATGCCTGCCCCCAGCGGTTTTCCAATCCTTCCAGGGCGGCTCTTTCCGGAACCTCGGTGTGATCGAGCAATGCGGATTTTATATTTTCAGTCATGAATTTATTGTTTCACGTTTGCGGTGATTAGCGTAATAATCATGTATGTAGTGGCGTGTATCACGCCTATTTTGAGACAAAAATACTCATTTTTTACCGAATGTGACCGAAAAGATAGCAAAAAGACTGGTATTACCCATGGGGTGGGGGGATATTGTATTCCTCGTGCTAAAGTTTCAGATGCGCGCAAACAGCGCTAAAACGCATGGGAAAAAGGTATTTGAACGGCATGAACCGGTTTCCCGGAAAGCCCGGGCGGGTCTTTCTCTGGCTGCGCTCGGTGTGGTATACGGGGATATCGGAACTTCTCCTCTGTATGCGATGCGTTCGATTTTCACTTTCGACAATCATTCCGTAGTCCCCACGCAGGAAGGCGTATACGGAATACTGTCCCTGCTGCTGTGGTCGGTAATGATTATCGTGTCATTTAAATATGTGCTCCTTGTAATGCGCGCCGACAACGACGGCGAAGGCGGAATTTTGGCGCTGACCGCACTGCTGCGCAAGACACTGGTGAAAACGGGCTTTAAAATTGTGACAGTTTTGGGACTCGTGGGAGCGGCTCTGTTTTTCGGCGATTCCATGATTACCCCAGCGATGTCGGTGATGAGCGCGGTGGAGGGGCTGGAAACCGTTTATCCGGACGCACAGCGGCTGATAGTGCCGGTTTCGCTGGTAATTTTGGCATTTCTGTTTGGAATCCAAAGATTTGGCACGTCACTTGTGGGGCGGGCGTTCGGGCCGATTATGGCACTGTGGTTCCTGACGCTTGCCGCGCTCGGTGTTCCGCATATATATGCCAACCCCGGGATTCTGAGCGCGCTGCTGCCCACGTATGCGCTCGGTTTTGTGTGGCAGCACCCGCTCCTTACATTCGGTGTGCTCGGTGCGGCGGTGCTGGCAATCACCGGCGCGGAGGCGCTGTATGCCGATATGGGGCATTTCGGGCGCACTCCGATTGCCCGTGCGTGGTTTATGATGGTTCTGCCCTGTCTGGCGCTGAATTATCTGGGGCAGGCGGCACTGATTTTGGAACATCCCACAGCCGTTGACGCACCGTTCTTCTATCTTGTGCCGGAAGGTCTGCGTCTGCCCGTGATCGTGCTGGCCACACTGGCTACGGTAATCGCCTCCCAGGCCGTAATCTCCGGAGCGTTTTCGGTCACGGCCCAGGCTCTTAACCTCGGTTTTCTGCCCAGAATGAGGATTTTGCACACTTCCAAATCCGAAGGCGGGCAGATTTATGTGCCCGCGATTAACGTGCTGCTGGCCATCGGGGTGGGCGTGCTGATTATCGGTTTTAAGTCTTCCGATGCACTCTCCCATGCCTACGGTTTGGCGGTTACGGGTACGGAACTTCTGACCACCACGCTCTTCTTCCTCTTTGCGCGGCATGTTCTGAGGTGGAGTTGGGTGCGGATTATTCCGATGCTGTGCATAATTCTGAGTCTGGAAATTTCCTATTTTTCGGCAAATGTGCAGAAAATTCCGACGGGCGGCTGGCTTCCGATTCTGATCGCCTCGGTATTTCTCCTGGTCATGGCGACATGGATTTGGGGTGTGCGCGCCGTGCGCGACAGACGCAGCGAAATTGAAATCAATATGCGCACGCTGCTGAAAACACTGCGCGAAAAGGAAGTGCGCAGGCTTCCCGGCCAGGCAATTTACCTGCACGAAAACAGAGGCACGGTGCCGATCGGTCTGAAGGAAAATCTGCGTTTCAACCAATGCACGCACGAACAGATCGTGCTTGTGCACGTAAAAGTGCTCAATATCCCGCACGTGCGCCACGCGCAGCGGGTGAGTGTGGAACGCTTCGGCCGCCACGAGCAGAAACTTTTTGATATCACAATCAGTCTCGGGTTTAACGACACAATTGATATTCCCTATAATCTGCGCCTGTGCAGCAACCCGGACGCCGAATTTGTGTTTCGCGAAGATCAGGCACGTTATTTTGTCTCGGTGCTGGAACTGCAAAAATCCGATCAGGTGCCCTGGTATCTGATGTGGCGCCGTTCGCTGTTTATGTTTCTGATCCGCAACGCCACCCAGCGTGTGGACGTGATGCGTCTGCCGCGCAGCAGAACCGCCATTATCGGCGGATCCATCTACCTGTAACCAAAAAGGTGCGTCCGGGGCCGCAGCGTGTCTGCGGCCCCGGACTGCTTCTTCGGCTGTGTTATTTTGTGCGCGAAAGCGTGCCTGCCGTATTTGAGGTCAGCCGAGTGCCTTTTTTACGGCGTTTACCGCATTGGGAAGAGCGGCGAAAATTCGGTCGAGAACCTGCGGCGTATGCCGGGCGGAAACAAACCACGCTTCAAAGCACGACGGCGGCAGATACACACCGCCGTCGAGCATGGCGTGGAAGAAAGCCGTATATGCCGCAGTATTCTGCGCCCGGGCCTGTGCATAATTTTCCACGCCGTTTTCCGCCGGTTCCCTGCCGAAAAACACGCTGAACAGACTTCCCGCACGATTAATGCGGAAGGGAACCGAGGCGCGGTCAAATTCGGCGCCCAGCCCTTCGGTCAGCTGTTCGGCTGCGCTGTCGACCGCTCTGTACACCGCTTCGTCCGCATATTTCAGCGTGGCGATGCCCGCCGCCGCGGCAAGCGGATTTCCGGAAAGCGTACCTGCCTGATACACGTCACCGACGGGGGCAAGACGGTCCATGATTTCCGGCGCTCCGCCCAGAGCGGCCAAAGGCATTCCTCCGCCCACGATTTTTCCGAAAGTGATAATATCGGGCACGTATTGGGCCTGTGCCAGCTGTGTTTTCTGCCACTGCCGGCGTTCCTCTTCCCCCTGCATCGCCGCCGCGGGCAGATAAGCGGGAAGGGAAGCGGGCCCGTACCCTGCTTCCAGTCCCCAGTATCCCGCGGGCGAACAGCGGAAACCGGTAAGAACCTCGTCGGTGATCATCAGTGCGCCGTGTTCCCGGGTGAGCCGGCGGATACACCGGTTAAATCCGGGTTTCGGGGTAATCACGCCCATGTTTGCCGGAGCGGACTCAGTGATTACGGCCGCAATTTTCGCGCCGGACTCTTCAAATACGCGCTCCAGCGCGGCTTCGTCGTTGTAGGGGACAACCAGCGTATCTGCGGCTGTGCCCGCGGTTACTCCCGCGCTGCCCGGCAGTCCCTGTGTGGCGACGCCGCTGCCCGCGGCAACCAGCAGCGAATCGGAATGGCCGTGGTAGCATCCCGCAAATTTCACGATAAACGGCCGGCCGGTGACGGCGCGTGCCAGACGGATCGCGGTCATTGTTGCTTCGGTTCCCGTGGAAACCATGCGTATCCGGAAAGCCGGGGGCATACGGGCGGTAATCATGTTTGCCAAAACGGTTTCGTTTTCGTGCGGCGCGCCAAAGCTCAGGCCGCGTTCCGCCGCTTCCCGCACGGCCGCGGTAACCTGCGGATGGGCATGCCCGAGAAGAGAAGGACCCCACGTACAGACCAAATCCACGTATTCGCGTCCCTCGATATCCGTGATATATGCACCCCGGGCCCGGCTGATAAACAGCGGTGCCCCGCCGACTGCGGCCCAGGCGCGCACCGGGGAATTGACTCCTCCCGGGATTGCTGCCCGTGCCTGCACGAATGCCTGCGCAGAGGTTTTCATAACTGCTCCTTTTGTTTCGGTTGCTGTATTGTGCGCAGAGGCAGTTACGCCTGCATCGTCTGCGCGTACTCCAAAGCCCAGTACGTTAAAATAATATCCGCTCCGGCGCGGGTAATGGCAGTCAGCGATTCTCTGACTGCCCGTTCGCGGTCGATCCAGCCCCGCTGCGCGGCTGCCTCAACCATCGAGTATTCTCCGCTCACCTGATACGCGGCTACGGAAATCGGGCTTTGCCCGGCAAGTTCGCAAACTACATCCAGATAATGCGAGGCGGGCTTGACCATCACGATATCCGCGCCCTCGGCGATGTCGAGAAGTGCTTCGCGGATTCCCTCCCGCCTGTTTGCCGGATCCTGCTGATACGTTTTCCGGTCGCCTTTCAGGCAGCAGTCCACCGCCTCGCGGAAAGGGCCGAAAAAAGCGGAGGCATATTTCGCCGAGTATGCCATGACGGATACATCGGTAAACCCGTTTTCGTCCAGCGCTTCGCGGATTGCCGCCACCTGTCCGTCCATCATTCCCGAGGGACTGACCATATGCGCTCCCGCCTGTGCCTGCGATACCGCCATTTCGGCGTAAAGCGCGACCGTTTTGTCGTTGTCGACTACACCGTTTTCGTCCGTTACCCCGCAGTGGCCGTGGTCGGTAAACTCATCCAGACATGTATCGGCGCAGACCACGAGAGCGTCGCCGACTTCTTCGCGTACCGCCGCAATCGCCCGGTTCAGGATTCCCTGCGGGTCGCGGGCAGGCGAGCCGCAGGCATCTTTCTCTTCGGGCAGCGGAATGCCAAACAGATCGATTCCCCCGATTCCTGCTTCCGCGCATTGGGCGGCCAGGCGGCGCACGGAATCCAGGCTGTGCCGGTACTGTCCGGGAAGTGTGCCTATTTCCTGCGGTCCGTTCTGACCGCTGCGGACAAACGCGGGCAGAATAAGATGTTTTGCGCTGACGGTGGTTTCCGCAACCAGCGAGCGCATTGCGGCGGTGGTCCGAAGACGCCGGGGGCGTATCGGAAGGCGCCGCGCCGGCCGGGATTCATGTGTGTTTTCCGTATTCATAATAATCTTTGGCTTCCTTTCAGTTTTGGCTTAAAGAGCGCAGGGCGCGGGCTATTCCCGCGGCATCGGGTGTGTCTGCCAGGGCGGCAACGTGCAGTCCGGCGTCCGTGCAGTCCCGGGCGGTCTGGGCACCGAGGGCAATAACGCCCGGTGCGCGAAACTCCGAATTTAGGAACCCGGCAAGGGCACGTCCGGCGGAGCCCGAAGTAACAATTACGCACTCGGCATTGCGGTAGGCGCAGGGGAGCGCGGCTACGGGCCGGGGAGTGTAGACCGGCGTGGCCCGGGCGGGAAATTCCAGTTCGGTTAATGCGTAAAGCAGTGTTTTGTGCGCTTTTTCCGATCCCGGAAGCCACCAGAAAATTCCGCGCCGGTCAGCGGGGCGCGGAAACAGATGCGCAACCGATTCGCTGAGGGACTGTGCGTTGGGTGCGGCGGGAATGTGGGTTCCGATCCCGATTTCACCCAGCCCGTTTTCTGTTTTTCTGCCGACGGCAAAAAAGAGCGTGCCGTTTTGGCTGTAGCGTATGAGCTGCTGCCTTCCGTTACAGCCGAGAAAAGTGAGCGTGCGGCGGGAAGTGACGGCCAGCGCTTCCGGTGCCCGCGGCGGAAAACTGTACGCAAGCCCCTGAAAAGTCAGGAGAGGGGCGGCAGTGACTTTTATGCCCAGTTTTTCCAGCCCGCGGCTGAGGCTGCCCTCCTGCTGGGTGACTACGGTCTGCATTTTTTCACCACTTTGCCGAAATATCGTTTGCGGCGGCCGTGGGATCCTGTTTTTCCTCTCTCCACAGTGCGCTGCCGGCGAAAGGCGAAATATCGCCGCCGCTGCCGCCGCTGCGCCGCGTTTTGTTCAGGTGCAGGGGTGCGACGGATTCCGCTCCCCGTTCCAGCAGCAGTGAGGCCAAAGCCAGTCCGAGTTCCCCGGCGTGCGGGTATTGGGCGGCCGGCAGTTCGGCTTCCAGGGCGGACGAACCGTCCGGGGAGAACACGCCTGCCCGCAAAATACCGTTTTCGTATACGGCACCCACGGGCGCGGCGCATCCCGCCTGCAGCCCGGCCAGGACCGCCCGTTCGGCGGACGCGCTGAAATTTGATTCCGGATCGTTGAGATTTTCCAGTGCGCGGGCAAGGGGGGAAAGGGGATGCGTTTTTTCCGGCGCGGGGCAGTCCTGCGAACGGCACTCCACGGCCAGTGCGCCCTGGGCGGGTGCGGGAAGGATCGGAAGAATGCGGGAGGGGATGTCGGTTCTTCCCAGACGGATCAGTCCCGCGTGGGCCAGCACAACCGCGTCCAGATCCCCTTCCGCCTGCGGATGCAGACCGCGCACACGGGAAATGCGCGTTCCGATATTGCCGCGGATATCCATAATCCGCAGATCCGGACGCAGACGTTTGAGCTGCGCTGCGCGCCGCGGGGAACCGGTGCCGATTTTCGCTCCCTGCCTCAGATCGCCAAGTTCCGCTCCCGAAGCTGTGACCAGCACGTCTGCGGCCGTTTCCCGTTTTGGCACGGCGGCGGTTTCCAACCCCGGGATTTTTTGCGTGGGGAGATCTTTGAAACTGTGCACGGCAATGTCGCATTCGTTTTCCAGCAGCGCCGTGCGCAGACGGGCGGCAAATACTCCCACTGTGCCCAGTTTGGAAAGCGGTTCGCGGGCAGTATCCCCGGCAGACGTAACCGCAACCGTTGTGCTGCGCACGCCCAGCCGGGCCAGAGCCGCGGCCACCTGCCGCGCCTGCGCCAGGGCAAGCTCCGAGCGCCGTGTTCCGATTCTTACAGTCTGTGTCATTACAGTTCACTTCCCACCGTCAGTGCGTGCGGAATCACCGCTCCCAGGCCGGTCCCGGCAATCCACGCACCCGTAACCGCAAAATTGGGTATCCGGGACTGCCATTCTATCAGCCGTGCGATATCCGCGGTATACTGCGGCGTATGGGAGAGCAGCGACCTGCCCCAGCGGACCGTGCGGAAATCAATCACGTCATCTTCGCGCAGAGTGCACTGCAGCAGCGCGGATGCATCATGCAAAACGGAGGGCAGATCGGGCAGAATCTCTTCCTCGCCGGCGCGGCCGTATGATATGCGCAGGGCGTGTGTATGCGGACCGTGCAGGGCACGCAGTCTGTTTCCGCACCACTTCCATTTTTCCGAATAGTGGGTCAGTGCTTTGGCACGCAGCGGCGAATCTGCCGAGACCAGCAGACCGGATCCGCGCGGTGCACAGTCCAGTTCCCGGCTGCGCAGCACAACCGTGACTCCCACCGGGGATGCGTCTGCGGGGAAAGAAATATCCAAAGGTGCCTCGGGGAATGCTCCGCGCAGAAGTCTGCATGCGCTCTTCCATCCCGTTGCCAGAATAAGTTTTTCCGCGCCGAATGTGTGCCCCGGCGTGTGCCTGTCGGCGTCTTCGCTTCTCCCGTCCGTCTCCCGTGCGGTGACGGTGAATCCCCCTTCCGGTTCCGCGATTATTTTTTCGCAGCTCATCCGGGTTGTGAGCGTTTCTCCCGCCCCGCGCAGTTTTTCCGCCAGTGTTTCGTGCAGCACATGCATTCCCCCCACCGGCTGGGCCAGATTCGGTTTGTCTGTGCCCCGCAGTTTTTTCACTCCGCGGATCAGACTTCCTGTTTCCTCTATGGCCTGCCGCAGACCGGGTGCTATTGCGTCGATGCCGATTTTCTCCGGCGAAGCCGAATGGATTGAGCCGACCATCGGCGCCACCATTTTTTCCAGCATGGCCTGTCCGCAGCGCCACCGGACCAGTTCGGCAAGTGTGGAAATCCGTCCGATTCTGTCTGTGGCCATATTTTCGTCCATGCGGGCGCGGGCGTATTCTTCGCCGGTCAGCGCGCTCCATGCCCCGTCGTCCCAGGAGGCAGGGATTCCCCATATTCCGTAGGCGATCGGTGTTGCGCCGCCGCTGTGGTAAATCCAGGATTTGCCCTGCGGGCAGTTCATGGTCAGGCCGAGTTCGGAACACAGCCGCGAAATTTCCCCGTTGCGCAGAGCGTATGATTCGGCTCCCAGATCAATTTTTATTCCGCCTACGCTGCCTGCGCCGACGAGACCGCCGAGCCGGGAGCGCGCTTCGAGAACGCGGCAGCGTATACCGCGCAGGGAAAGGCGGTATGCGGCCGAAAGACCTGCGATTCCGCCGCCTATGATAATTGCGTCAGTCATTTTCACCTGTTTTTTGGGAATGTACGTATTCGACTATTTTTGTCAGTACGTCGGGGTCGGTGTTTTTTGGTACTCCGTGCCCCAGATTTACAATGTGCGCGTCTGCTTTTCTGCCCGCGGCGAGAACGGAATCCAGGTGCGGGCGCAGAATTTCGGGCGGACACATGAGCATGGCCGGGTCAATGTTGCCCTGTACAACGACAGGTTTTTTCCGTTCCTGTGCGCCCGGGGAAGCATATTTTTCGCGCAGGAGGGCGACCGCCTGCGAAAGGGGCGTTTTGAAATCGATGCCGAGGCAGTCGGCGTTTTGTGCCATCGCCGGGAGAAGATGCTGCGTTCCCACGCCGAAATGAATGGAAGGCACGGAGAAGTCTGTGCACAGAATTTTTTGCGTGGCGGGCAGGCAGTGTCTGCGGTAGTCTTCCGCGCTGAGCACTCCGGCCCAGGAATCGAAGAGCTGGTATGCCTTTGCGCCGCCCTTTACCTGTGCGCGGATAAAAGCGATTGACATTTCGGCACACCAGTTCAGCAGCCGGGAAAAAAGTTTGGGGTCGGCGTGCATGAGAATACGCGCTCCGAGATGGTCTCTCGTGGGACGTCCCTCGATCAGATAGGCGGCAAGCGTGAAAGGCGCTCCCGCGAAAGCCAGAACCGGGACGGAAACCTTTTCGGCCGCGCAGCGCACTCCCTGCGTGACGGGGTCGGTGTCCGTGATTTGCCGGGAAATGAGTTCCTCCACCGCCTGCGGGGTGTCGTATCCGTGCGGAAGGGTCGGACCGACTCCGGGAGTGATTGTGATATCCACGTCAGCCAGACGTATCGGGACTACGATGTCGCTAAAAAACACGGCGGCGTCCACCCCGTGGCGGCGTACCGGCTGAGCCGTGATTTCCCCCGCCAGCTCCGGGGTAAGGCAGGCTTCCAGCATGGGCATATTACCGCGTATTTTTCGGTATTCCGGCAGGGAACGGCCCGCCTGGCGCATAAACCAGACCGGCGTAACCGCAGAACGCGAACCTTTTAGGGCAGAAATAAAACAAGACATCGGATTCATTGTTGCATACTTTTTCCGCCGACGGATACTTTTCGGGTGTTGCCCAAAATTGGGAATCCGCCCGGGAATCTGCTTGAATAGTTAGCGTGACTATTCTCAGTGCTTCCGTTCATCACACAACCCACTGTCTCGAAGATGTGGCCTGTGCCGCGGCGCGTCTGCCCCGGGTGGAAGAGATGCTGGAAATCCAGCCGGAGGTGCGCGGATTTCTCACTCTGTCTACGTGCAACCGGGTGGATGTGTATCTTGAAGTGGGCGCCGGCGCGGAAAAACAGATTCGGGAGCTGCTGTGCGGCACATTCTTTCCGCCCTCCGCGGCGCAGGGCACGTCCCCGGGCGCGCCGCAGCCGCTGTTCGCTTCCGGAACAGAGGCAATTACCCACATTTTCCGGGTGGCGTGCGGACTGGACTCGATGGTGGTCGGGGAAAGGGAAATCACCGGTCAGCTGCGCAGGGCGCATCTGCGCGCGATCAATGCCCATACCTCGAGTGCCGCCCTGAACCGGATAACGGAGGCGGCGCTCCATACTTCAAGGCAGGTGGCGCGCAATACGGGCCTGGCCAGTGCCGGAAGGTCGGTGGTTGCCCAGGCACTGCATCTGTGCCGTGACGTCTGGGAAAACGATCCCGCCCGGGTATCGGTGCTTCTGCTGGGCACAGGCGCATATGCGGGAGCCGGCGTGGCAGCACTGCGGGCGCGGCAGATAGAGCGGATTGCGGTGTATTCCAAATCGGGCCGGGCGCAGCTCTTTGCGCGCTCCCATAACGTGCAGGCGGTTTCGGATGCCGATCTGCCCCAAATGCTGCAAAGCTGTGATTTGGTGATTTCCTGCCGCGGACTGAATGCGCCGGTTCTCACCTATGGGCAGCTTGCGGATATCGGAGACCGCCGCACCTCGGTTCTTCCCATTCTGGACCTGGCATTGCAGAGAGACGTGGAGAAAACGGCGCGCAGCCTGCCTTTTATAAAGCTGATAGATTTGGAAACGGTAAAAGAATCCGTTCCGGAAGTGGCCGTGAAACACCTTGAGGCGGCAAAGGAGATTATCTCCCGCGGTGTGGCGGATCTGGAACGGAAACTCACCGCATGCAGGGCCGACTCCGCAGTTGTGGCGCTGCGTTCCTTTATCGGCGGAATGTGCGCCGAAGAAATAGAGCGGATCCCGTGCAAAGACACCTATACGAAAGCCGACCTGGAGTATGCTTTGCGCCATTTTGCCAACAGGGTTGCGCATATTCCCTCCGTGGGTGTGCGAAAAGCGGCGGTAGCCGGTGAGCAGTGGGAGTATCTGCAGGCCCTGCACGCCGTATTCGGAGTGGAGCTGTCTTCCGCGGCAGCTGAAAACGGATGCGTGCCCGACCGGCGGATACGGGAGAGCTGATGGATTTCCGGGAAAAGACGGATGCGGTCCTGCTGTGCAGTTACGGCGGGCCGCGCGCGATGGACGAAGTGCTGCCCTTCATGCGCAATGCCACGCGCGGCAGGGGTATTCCGGACGAGCGGCTGATTGCCGTGAGCAAACATTATGCCCTGTTTGGGGGAGCAAGCCCGATCAACGAACGCAATGAGGAACTGCGGGCCGCCCTGGAGGCGGAGTTGGGAATTCCGGTTACCGTGGGCAACCGGAACTGGACGCCGTATTTTACCGACGCGCTCGAAGACCTGGCCCGCCGCGGACTGTACCGGGTGGCGTGTCTGTTTACCTCCGCATATGCTTCCTATTCGGGATGCAGACAGTACAGAGAGGATATCGCGGCGGCATTGTCGCAGGTTGAAACGGCATCCAAATTCAGGCTGCGAAAAATAGAGACGTATTATACGCTTCAGGGAATGCTGGACGCGGCCGCGGACACCGTAACCCGTGCGCTGCGCGGGCGCGGGGAAACGCATCTGGTGTGCGTCACGCATTCCATTCCGCTGACGATGGAGGAAAATTCGGCCTGCGAAACGAAACCTTCCTACCGCCGTCAGCACGAACTTTTCGGTTCTCTGCTGTGCAGGGAAGTAAGCCGGAATCTGGGGCGGGAAATCCGTCTTGATCTGGCGTACTGCTCGCGCTCCGGCAGTCCGCGCCAGCGCTGGCTGGAACCCGATATTAACGACCGTCTGCGTGCCCTTGCCGCAGACGGGGTAAAATCCGTGGCGGTGTTTCCGATCGGTTTCATCACCGATCATATGGAAGTGGTTTACGATCTGGACACGGAAGCGGCGCAGACGGCCCGGGAACTGAAACTCGATTATCTGAGAATTCCCACACTGGGCACGCATCCGGCATTTGTCCGCGGTTTGGCGGATTTGGTGCGGGGAAATGCGAAACACTGCCTTGCGCAGGTGTGGGATGCCGAATGCGGCGCGCAGTGCTGCGTGCCGCAGAAAAATTACACGTTTTTGCCCACGGTTTTCACAGGAAAAAAAATTAACGGTTAGAAAGGCGATACATCATGGACGACGTACAGCAGCACGGACACGGCAGATACATTCCCGATCCGCGCGACAAAACGGGAATTGACCCGGATGAGGTAAACGCACGGGATAATTTTTCGCTTCAGACGGTGTTCCGTCTGGCAATGCCGCCGAAGCCCGACGGTCTCGCACAATTGGCGCAGGCGGCACAGAAAGCCGTGGAATCGGCAGGAGTGGAGATCCGCGGCTGGTATGATGTGGGCGGTTTCCGCGCGGACGCGGATCTGATGCTGTGGGCGCTGAGCGACAGCGCGGATAAGCTGCAGGCTGCCTACCATGCGTTGGTAAAATCGGATCTGGGTCAGTGCCTCGAACCGGTCTGGTCGGCAATGGCGGCACACAAACCCGCGGAATTTAATCCCCGGCATCTGCCTGCCTGTTTCGGGGGAATTGCCCCGCGCCCCTACTGCGCGGTATATCCGTTTGTGCGCAGCTGGGACTGGTATTATCTGCCCAAGGCGCGGCGCAGCGCGATTCTGAAAGAACACGGGCTGAACGGACGCGACCACATGGATGTGCAGGTATCCACGCTGGCGGCATTTGCCCTGGGGGATTACGAATGGACGATTGCCCTGGAGGCCGATTCCCTGGACCGGATTATGAGCGTGCTGCGCAAACAGCGTGACGCCGAAGCGCGTCTGTTTGTGCGCGAGGATACGCCTTTCTTTACCGGTCCGCGCGTTGAACTGGAAGAATGGGTGAAACGCCAGCCGGTGATGTGAGGCGGAAAAACCCTGTCTGTGCGGCGGCATGCCCGGCATGCCGCCGCATTTTTCCGTCCGCGCGGCTCTGTCCGGCTGCCGGCGGCAGGATGTCTCAATGGTTAAGACCACACCGTTTTCTTTTGTCGGACGTATCCTAATTCGCTATATTGGAAAACAGTTGAAAACCAACGCGGCATTGATCCGGCTATCACCGGGGAGCCTTCGGAAGAACGCGGCGGGAATCCGCCGTCAGTAGAACCGACGGGTCGGATCCGTGAACATCCGTTAATGAGCGGTTTCGGCAGGTCCGCCGTGGCGGGCGCTGCCGGGGCAAGCGGGGTGGTACCGCGGTGAGCGCAAACGCGCTGATCGTCCTCGATTGGACAATATCGAGGAGTTAAATTGAGCGAACAGAAGAAATATCCCCTACATCGGGCAGAGGATGTGGCTGCGTCCGTAGATCTTCCCCATCTGGAAGAGGAAGTGCTCGCCTACTGGGAAAAAGACGGAACTTTTCAGGCTTCGGTAGACAACCGCGAAACGGGCGAAAAAGGCTCCAATGAATTTGTCTTTTACGACGGTCCGCCGTTCGCAAACGGTCTTCCCCACTACGGACACCTGCTCACCGGGTATGTGAAGGATCTTGTGGCCAGGTTCCAGACACAGCTGGGGCATAAGGTGGAACGCGATTTCGGCTGGGATACGCACGGCCTGCCCGCGGAACTCGAAGCAGAGAGGATTCTCGGCATCGAGGACAAATCCGAAATCGAGAGCAAATACGGAATCGAGGCATTCAACGACGCCTGCCGTTCCTCGGTGATGACCTATGCGGGGGAATGGAAAGAATACGTTACCAGACAGGCAAGATGGGTTAATTTCGACGGCGGATACAAAACTCTCGATCCCACATTCATGGAATCGGTGATCTGGGGGTTTAAGCGTCTGTACGACAAGGGTCTCGTGTACGAAGGCTACCGGGTGCTGCCCTACTGCTGGAATGACGAAACTCCGCTGTCCAACCACGAACTGAAAATGGATGACGACGTCTACCAGGACCGCCAGGATCAGACCGTTACCGTCGGGCTGCGCACGGAAACCGGGGAGCTGGCGCTGATCTGGACAACCACGCCGTGGACGCTCCCGTCCAACCTGGCTATTGCCGTGGGCCCGGATATCGATTATCTGACGGTAATGCCCGAAGACGGTCCGCTGGCGGGGGAGAAAGTGCTGATTGCCGAATCCCGCGTGGCGGCCTACGCCAAAGAACTGGGCGAAACGCCGAATGTGGTGGCGCGCTGCAAAGGCCGTGACCTTGCGGGGAAGTTCTATTATCCGATTTATGACTACTACAGCCGGGAAGAAGATGCCCCCGGGAAGAACGCCTGGCAGATTGTTGCCGCCGAATACGTTTCCACGGAAGACGGCACCGGTTTGGTGCATATCGCACCCTACGGCGAAGAAGATATGGATGTGCTGGCAAAAGCCGACATTAAAGTGATCGAAACGGTGGACGACGGGGCGAAGTTCTTCAGCCGGATTTCGGATTATGCCGGGATGCAGGTCTTTGACGCGAACCGTCCGATTATAAACGATCTGCGCGACGGCACGGGCCCTCTGGCGCGCATCGAACCCGCGCACAGATCCGTTCTGGTCCGCGAGCAGTCGCACGTGCACTCCTATCCGCATTGCTGGCGCTGCCGCAAACCGCTGATTTACAAGCCCGTTACCTCGTGGTTCGTGGCGGTTACGCAGTTCCGTGACCGAATGGTCGAACTCAACCGGCAGATCACCTGGATGCCGGAACACATCAAGGACGGAATTTTCGGCAACTGGCTGGAAGGCGCACGCGACTGGTCGATTTCGCGCAACCGCTACTGGGGAACGCCGATTCCGGTGTGGAAGTCGGATAATCCCGAGTATCCGCGAATTGACGTATACGGTTCGTTTGCCGAGCTGGAACGCGATTTTGGACGTCTGCCGCTGGACCGCGAGGGAAAGCCGAATCTGCACCGTCCCTTTATTGACGAACTGACCCGGCCGAACCCGGACGATCCGACAGGCAAATCGACCATGCGCCGGATCGACGACATTCTCGACGTCTGGTTCGATTCCGGTTCGATGAGCTGGGCACAGAAACATTACCCGTTTGAAAACGAGGATTGGTTTGAAAATCATTTCCCGGGCGATTTCATCGTTGAATACATCGGCCAGACGCGCGGATGGTTTTATGTGATGCACGTGCTTGCCACGGCCCTGTTCGACAAGCCTGCCTTTACTTCCTGCATTTCCCACGGAATCGTGCTGGGCAACGACGGGCGCAAGGCGTCGAAGTCGCTGCGCAACTATCCCGATCCGATGGATATGTACAACCTGTACGGATCCGATGCCGTGCGCTGGATGCTGATGAGCTCGCCTGTGCTGCGCGGGGGAAATCTGGTGGTGAACGAAGAGGGAATCCGCGAAGCGGTCCGGCACGTGATTCTGCCGATCTGGAATTCCTATTACTTCTTCGCCCTGTATGCCGCAACCGTGGACGGCGGAAAAGGCTATCTGGCGCAAAAGCTTGATCTGACGGATCCGGCCGCCTCCGGGCGTCTTGATGTGATGGACAGATATCTGCTTGCCCGCACCGGGAAACTGGCGGATACCGTGCGGGATTATTTTGTCGGTCTGGACATCCCCTCGGCGGCGCAGGCTGTGCGGGATTATCTGGATCTGCTTACCAACTGGTATGTGCGTACCTCCAGAGACCGTTTCTGGAACGAGGACCGTGCCGCGTTCGATACTCTCTATACCGCACTGGAGACGCTGTGCCGGGTTGTTGCGCCGCTGCTGCCGATGATTTCCGAGGAAATCTGGCGCGGCCTGACGGGCGGACGCTCCGTGCACCTTACCGACTGGCCGGAATTGCCGCAGCTTCCCGGAGCGCAGGATCTGGTAACGGTGATGGATGAGGTACGTGACGTGGTGTCCAACGCGCATGCTTTGCGGAAAGCCAATAGACTGCGCGTGCGTCAGCCGCTGCGGAGCCTTTCAATCGTCACCGAACAGGATTTGCGTCCGTTTGCACAGCTCATTGCCACGGAAGTGAACGTGAAAGAGGTGAAGATTCTCTCTGCCCGGCAGTCCGGTCTGGAAATCAGCCGGGAGCTCACAGTGCTTCCGCGCGAGCTGGATCCCTCGGTGCGCAAACTTACCTCTGCGCTGTTTAAGGCGGCAAAAGCCGGACAGTGGGAACCGGTTGAAGGCGGCGTGAAGATGCTGATCGATCCGCCGACCGTGCTTCTTCCGCATCAGTACGAACTGGCCACTGTGGTCAGGGCAGAGGCGGGTTCCGTGGCTGCCGTGCTGAACTCGGGAAGTTTCGTGGTTCTCGATACGGTTCTGACTCCGCAGCTGGAGGCGGAAGGCTACGCGCGTGACGTGATCCGTGCGGTGCAGGACCGGCGTAAAGCCGACGGTTTGCATGTTGCCGACAGAATCCGTCTGCAGCTGCAGGTGCCGGACGACAAAGTGGAGGCGGTACGGGCAAATCTGGAGATGATCAAAGCAGAAACGCTGGCTCTGCAGGCCGATGTGAGCGGCGGCGCCGCGCAGATCACTGTGAAAGTGGAGGCTCTTGCGTGAATAAATCGCATGACTCCGAGCCGGATGCGGACCTGGCGGCGCTCAGGGCGCTGCTCGGTTCGGGTCTGATTGTCGGGCCGGATCCGAGCGTGCTTGAGGACGTCATGCACGCCGCGGATCCCTCCGCGGCACCGATTAACGATCTGGCTTTGGAATCACAGGTAGAAGAGATATACCGTGAAATTATCCGGCGTGCGCCCGAGCATAAAGTGCAGCCTTCAACCGAAAGGGTGGAGGCATGCCTGGATCTGCTGGGGCGTCCGCAGGATACCTTCCGCACAATTCACATTACGGGCACAAACGGAAAAACGTCCACCGCGCGGATGACGGAAGCTCTGCTGCGCGAGCGCGGTCTGCGCACGGGTCGGTTTACTTCGCCGCATCTGCACAGCGTGCGCGAACGGATTGTGCTTGACGGGCAGGCAATTTCCCCGGCTGAGTTCGTTGATACCTGGGAAGACGTGCGCCGGGCGATAGAACTGGTTGATGAGCGTTCCGTGGCGGAAGGGGGTTCCCGTCTTTCGTTTTTTGAGGTATTTACGGTGATGGCCTATTCGGCATTTGCCATGCGGCCGATTGATGTTGCCGTTGTGGAAGTCGGCATGGGCGGCAGATGGGACGCAACGAATGTGCTGCAGGCCGATGTGGCGATGCTGATGCCGGTAGCTCTGGACCATCAGCAGTGGCTGGGATCGACCGTGGAGGAAATTGCCGCGGAAAAGCTGGGAATTTTGCATCCGGGCAAGACGCTGGTCTGCGCCCGGCAGGTACCGGAGGTGACGGAGATGGCCGTTGCCTGGGCAAAAGAGCAAAAAGCGATGCTTTATCTTGCCGGACGTGATTTTTCCGTGGAGCACCGGGAACCGGCGGTGGGAGGGCAGCTGCTGACCGTGCGTACGCCGGCGGCTGTCTACCGTGATATTCCGCTGGCGATGTTCGGCGCATATCAGGCGGAGAACGCAGCGGCGGCGCTGATGGCCACGGAAGCCTTTTTCGGCGGCGGCGCGCTTTCCGGCGATGTGGCAGAGCATGCCTGGATGGCGACTTCTTCCCCGGGAAGAATGGAGATTGTTAAAAGTTCGCCTTTGATACTGGTGGATGCCGCACACAATCCGGCGGGAGCGAAAGTCAGCGTGGACGTGCTGGAAGAAAGTTTTCCCGGTCCGCGTGTGGCGGTGTTTTCCGCGATGGCGGATAAGGATATTGAGGGTGTGCTCACGGTTCTTGAACCGGCGTTTGCGGCTGTTGTGGTGACGCAGATGGACGGGGAGCGGGCCGCGGATGCGGATGATCTGGCGCAAACCGCAGCGGGGATTTTCGGAGCGGAGCGCGTATTTACGGAGCCGGATTTGGGCAATGCGATTTCCCGTGCCGCGGATTTGGCGGAAACGGCGGATCCGCAGGCGGTTTCGCCCGCGAGTGTGGTGGTGATCGGCTCTATTCAGCTTGCCGGCGCGGCCCGCGATCTGTTGGGTGCCTACCGTCCCGATTCGCAGTAGTCTTGCGTTCGCCCGCCGGCGGGTGCGGCAGGGGCAGCGGCAGATCCGCTGCCCGAAATGCCGCTTTCCCGTGCGGGAGAAAATGCGGGACGGATCGTGCTTTCCGTCCCGCCGCAGGGACGAAACGCCTAACCGCTCGCCCTTCGGCAGCTGTTTTCGCTATGATGGACACATGGGTGAACAGACGTTGATTTTGGTAAAACCCGACGGTGTGCAGCGCGGTCTCATCGGTGAGATCCTGCGCCGGTTCGAGGCGAAGGGATACACGGTTCAGGCACTGAAAACAGTGCGGGCAACGGACGAACTGCTCGCGCGGCATTATGCCGAACACGTGGAAAAGCCGTTCTATCCCGGAATGGCGGAGTATATGAAGTCGGGAATTATTGTTGCGGCGATTATTGCGGGCGACCGCGTGGTACAGGCAGTGCGCACACTTTGCGGGGCGACGGATCCGACCGAGGCCGCACCGGGCACAATCCGGGGAGATTTGGGCAGGTCATGGGAAAACGGCGTGTTTAATCTCGTTCATTCTTCCGATTCCCCGCAGGCTGCGCGGCGGGAAATCTCAATCTGGTTCGGAGACGAGTAAAACGCCGCCGGCCGGCATTTTAAAAAACACAGACAGGAAACGAATCGTCAGTGCATCTGAAAACATTGGTTTTACGCGGGTTTAAGTCGTTTGCGGCGTCCACCGTGCTGAAATTTGAACCGGGGATCAACTGCGTGGTCGGGCCGAACGGGTCCGGAAAATCGAATGTGGTCGACGCTCTGGCGTGGGTGATGGGCGAACAGGGGGCAAAGAACCTTCGCGGCGGGCAGATGGCTGATGTGATTTTCGCCGGCACGGCAAAACGCCCTGCTTTGGGGCGCGCCGAGGTTTCCCTGACGATCGACAATACCGACGGCGTCCTTCCCATCGAGTATTCGGAAGTAACCGTTACGCGAACGCTTTTCCGTTCGGGCGGCTCCGAATACGCCATCAACGGTACGGCGTGCCGTCTGCTCGATATCCAGGAGCTGCTCTCCGACACCGGAATGGGCAGGGAAATGCACGTGATTGTCGGGCAGGGAAAACTGGACGGGGTTCTTACGGCTTCGGCGCAGGAGCGGCGCGGATTCATTGAAGAAGCGGCAGGGGTGATAAAACACCGGCAGCGGAAAGACAAGGCCCTGCGCAAGCTCGAATCAATGCAGTCGAACCTGACGCGGATCGAAGACCTTACCGCCGAACTGCGCCGGCAGCTGGGTCCTTTGGCGCGGCAGGCTCAAACCGCACGCAGGGCGGAGACGATTCAGCGCACGGTATTTGACGCCCGGGCGCGGCTGCTTGCCGACGATCTTGCCCGTGCGCAGGCTCGTCTTGCCGGGCAGGAATCCGACGGGCAGGATCTGCGGGCGCGGCAGGAAGAATTGGATACGCAGATCGCCCGGGCACGTGCGTCTGTGGAAGAACTGCAGGCAGAAGCGGATCACGCCGGCCCGAATCTTTTTCTCCTCACGGAGTCCCGGCAGCGTCTCGTCTCACTGACGGAAAGATTCCGTGCTTTGGGCGAGCTTGCCGGGGAGCGCGGGCGCTCGCTTTCAGTTCCCGGTCCAAATGGGCAGCGGGGCGAATCTCCGGCGCAGATCCGCGAGCGTGCCGCCCGGGCGCGGGAACGGGAAGAAGAACTGACACGGGAAGTGGATGCCGCCCGCGACGCGCTGCAGGCGGCAGTTGCCCGCCGCGAACGTGCCGAAGAGGACGAACGCGGGATACAGACGCGGCTCTCTTCGCTGAACCGGGCACTGTCGGACAAAAAAGAAACGGAAGCCGCGATAGCGGGCAGAACGGAAGCGGTAAAGTCGCGTATCGAGGCCCTGAGCGAGGAGCTTGAACGCGTAAAAAATGCCGCGCAGGCAGCGCAGGAGCGGAAAAAAGAGGCCGCCGGCCGGGCGGCGCGGCTGGAACAGGAAATTGTTGCGCATACGGACGGGGACGACACTCTTTCCTCCGCACACGAACAGGCCGCACGGGAGCTGCAGGATGCAAAAGACGCCGCGGAAAAGCTGCGCCGGGATTTTTCCGCCGCACAGACTGCGGCGGTGCAGTGGGAAACAAAAGCCGAAACGCTGAAAATGTCGCTTGAGCCGCAGGACGCTTCGGCGTGGGTCCTTGCCGAATACAAACAGGGGATTAAAGGTCTGGTCCGCGACGCGATCAAAATTATGCCCGGCTGGGAAGCCGGTATCGAGGCCGCACTTCCGGCAGCCGCCTGCGCAATTGTGGGCGGATCGGCGGAAGATGCCGTTGACGTGCTGCGGGCCGCGCGCAGCGGAGGTGCCGGACGTGTGGAAATTCTGGTCGGCAAACCCAAAAACCCGGCGGAAGGTCAGCCGGAAGAGTCTGCCGGCCGGCGCGCGGGCGCGGCAGTGCTGAAACACTCGGGTTTCGGCAAAACGCAGGCGATATTGGCGGCCGAAGCCGTGCAGGGAGAGGGAAGTGCGGCCCGGACGGTAAGAATGATCCTGGACGGCACGATTCTGGCCGCCGATCTGGCAGTTGCCGAAGCCCTGCTCAAACAGGGTGCGCAGCGTGTTGCCACTCCCGCGGGCGACGTACTCACCCCGTATCATGTGCGCGGCGGGCAGACCGATTACACGGCCGTTCTTGCCCGGGCGGCGCTCTGTGCGGAAGCATTTGGGCATACGGAGGACGCGCAGAGGCAGGCGCAGCGTCTGCGCGGGGAACTGTCCGCCGCCGCGGAGCGTCTTTCCCGCGCGGAAGAAAAATCCGCGGCTCTGGCGGCACGTCTCAATGCCCGCGACGCACAGCTCGGCGCGGCGGGTGCGCAGTTGGGAGTGCTGCGTCAGTCTCTGCGCGCAGTGGAGGAAGAACTTGCGCGCAGCGCCGCCCGCGGGCAGAAAATAAGGGACGATCTGGAGTCTCTGCGCGCACAGCGGGACGAACTTCTCCGGGAAAAAGAACTTTCGGAGGGCACTTGCGCAGATATTCCGAATCGGATAGCGGAGTTTGAGCACAGCCGCGCCGAAGCGCACAAAACTGCCGTGGCTGCGCGCGGCGCGGAAACGCAGGCGCGCCTGGCCCTGCGCACACGCGAAGAACGTCTGCGTGCACAGGCAGGAAAAGCCGATGCCCTTGAGCGCACGGCACAGTCCGTGCAGGAACGTATTGCCGCCGAGCAGCGCGCCGCGCAGCGCCGGGCGCAGGCGTCTTTGACCGCGCAGCGGATCGGGAAAGACGCCGATCGGGCGCTGGCCCGGGCAAAAGAGATTTTGCTGCAGACGGAACTGCGGCAAAAGGAGGCCGAAGAACAGCGTGCCCGGCGGGAGAAGGAACTGGCCTGTGCCCGCAGACTCGTGGACGGGCTCTTGCAGCAGATCCGTGAGCTGGAAGAAAAGGCCCACGCGCGCGAATTGGTTTTGGCCCGGCTTCGGGAGCAGTGCGGGCAGCTTGCGTCCAAAGCCGCAGAAGATACGGGAATGGACGCCGGGGTGCTGATCGAGGAATTCGGACCCCATCTGCCGGTCCCCACCCCGGAAGGCGGAGAAATGCCTTTTGTGCGCGAACAGCAGGAAAAACGTCTGGAACAGGCGACGCGCGCCCTGGCCCGTCTGGGAAAGATAAATCCTCTGGCTTTGGAAGAGCACGCTGCTTTGGAGGAACGCCTGAAGTATCTCACCGGGCAGCTGCAGGATCTGCACGCTTCACGGGCCGATCTGCAAAAAATCGTGAAAGACGTCGATGCCCGTGTAGAGGAAATAATGCGCACCGCACTGGCGGATGTGGCAAGGGAATTCAAAGATATTTTTTCCCGTCTTTTCCCCGGCGGAAAAGGGCAGCTGGTATTTACCGAACCGCAGTCCGCGCTGACTACGGGGGTGGAAATTGAGGCCCGGCCTCCCGGGAAACGCGTCAGGCGTCTGTCTCTGCTTTCCGGCGGGGAGCGTTCCCTGACCGCGATTGCGTTTCTGGTGGCTATTTTTAAGGCCCGCCCTTCGCCTTTCTATGTGATGGACGAGGTGGAAGCGGCTTTGGACGACGTCAATCTGTCGCGTCTGCTTGATATTTTCCGCGAACTGCAAAACCGTTCCCAGCTGCTGGTGATTACGCATCAGAAGCGGACGATGGAGATCGCCGACGCTCTTTACGGAGTGGCGATGAAAGAGCAGGGGGTAACGGGTGTGGTTTCGCAGCGGCTGAAAGAAATAGCGGCAATGTTATAAAACGATCTTTCGTTGTTATCAAGCCGTTATAAAGCATGTGAAATACGTAAAAGTATCGGCGTGTGCAGTGACTGGAGAGGAGAAATAGTTTAGAAATGAAATGTGTGGATTATAATTTTTTCGTTCCTGATTATTGCCCTCGCCGGGTATGTGATTTATGTTCTGCTCGGTGAGCAGAAAGCGGCCGAAACGGGCCGGCTGATAGAAGATTCGTTTGCCGCATGGAAGAACAACGAATTCAAAGAGACGCGCTTTGAAGTCGAACACGACAAGACTTCGGTTACGAAAATGTTTGAGACTTTTCCGAGCGCCACGCAGGGTTATCTTACCCTTGAGGAAATCAACGAGACCGTATCGGATCTGACTCCGACCTATCTGCGGAAAAAGTTTTCCGAAACCGCCCTGTGAATCCTTTCCGTGCGGGTGCCCCGCGCGGGCAGGAGAAACAGCAATGAAGTGAAATTGCCAAAGATTTTGCAAAATCTTTGGCAATTGTGTTTCCCGTAGGAGAAAATGAAAACATGAATACCGCCTTGATTCTTTGTCTCGTTCTGGGGGCAGTGTTGGTTTTGTGCATTGCCGCCGCCGCAGTTTTGGCAATAAAGAAGCATTCCCGCCGCGGCGCGCAGTGCGCGGGGGAAGAAAAGACTGCGGAAGATCTTTCTTCGGCGCAGGTATCTTCTTTGCGGGAAACTGCGGAGACGTCTGCCGCTGCGCAGGGTACGCAGCCCCCGCTTTCCGGAATGCGGCGTCTGCGCGCCCGGCTGGCGGTTTCCGGCGCTTTTGGCCGGGCTCTGCTGGGAATTTTGGCGAAAGATAAGCTTTGCGCACAGGACTGGGAAGAACTTGAAGAGACTCTGCTCATGGCGGATCTGGGTGTGGACGCGACAGACGAACTGCTGAACAGCCTGCGCCGCGAAATGCAGATACAGGGCAAAGACGCCGCGGATGCGCGCACTCTTCTGCGCTCGGAGCTGCTGAAGCTGGTACATACGGACAAATCGCGCGAACTTAACCTAGCTTCCGGACGGAAAGAAGAGGGCGCAAAAGTGCCGGACTGTGTGCTTCTGGTCGGAGTAAACGGAACGGGGAAAACCACCACGGCAGGCAAACTTGCCCGTTTCCTTATTTCGGAGGGAAAAACGGTTGTTTTGGGCGCGGCAGACACATTCCGTGCCGCCGCCGCACAGCAGCTGCGGACGTGGGGGCAGCGTGTGGGCGCACAGGTTGTAAGCTCCGAAAAGGAAGGCGCGGATCCGGCTTCCGTTGCGTTTGACGCCGTAAAAACGGGATGTGCCGCGCAGGCGGATGCGGTGCTGGTGGATACGGCGGGCCGGCTGCAAAATAAGGCAGGGCTGATGGATGAGCTGGGAAAAATAAAACGGGTTATGGAAAAACAGGCTCCCGTCACGGAGGTGCTGCTGGTCCTGGACGCCACCACAGGGCAAAACGGACTGCAGCAGGCGCGCGTTTTCGGCGAGGTGACGGGACTGAGCGGAATCGTGCTGACCAAACTCGACGGTACGGCAAAAGGCGGAATCGTGATCGCGGTTCAGCGTGAACTGGGCGTACCCGTAAAATTCGTGGGTCTCGGAGAAGGGCCGGATGATCTGGTACCCTTCGAACCGGAGGAATTTGTGGATTCCTTACTGAGCAAATAACACTTTCCGACATACATACCGCAGACAGAACCGGGGCAAACAATGTTTAATTCTCTTTCGGACCGTATCACCAATTCTTTGCGCAATCTGCGTAAGCAGGGGCGTCTGCGCGAATCGGATGTGGAAGCGGTAATCGGCGATATCCGCCGGGCGCTGCTGGAGGCCGACGTGGCTTTGCCCGTAGTCCGTTCATTTACGGCCGGCGTACGGGAAAAAGCAACCGGCGCACTTGTTTCCCGGGCGCTGAACCCCGCACAGCAGGTAATCAAAATCGTCAACGAAGAACTGATCGAAGCGCTGGGCGGCGATACCCGCGAACTTAATTGGGCGCACGGGGAACCGACGGTAATTATGCTTGCCGGTCTGCAGGGCGTGGGAAAAACCACTCTCGCGGGAAAACTCGGAAGATGGATGCGCGAAAACGGAAAGCGCCCGCTGCTGGTTGCCTCCGATCTGCAGCGTCCGAATGCGGTTAATCAGCTGCAGATCGTCGGACAGCAGGCAGGCGTGGAAGTATGGGCACCGCAGCCGGGCAACGGCGTCGGCGACCCCGTTGAAGTAGCGCGCAGCGGTGTGGAGTATGCCCGGCAGAACGGTTTTTCGGCGGTGATCGTGGATACCGCGGGCCGTTTGGGAATCGATGCCGAAATGATGGACCAGGCATGCCGTATCCGCGACGCGGTGCATCCGCACGAAATTCTTTTCGTGCTCGACGCCATGGTGGGGCAGGATGCGGTAAACACATCGCTGGCTTTCCGCGACGGCGTGGGATTCACCGGCGTCGTGCTCTCCAAACTTGACGGCGATGCCCGCGGAGGTGCCGCCCTCTCGGTGAGGGGAGTGACGGGCAAGCCGGTTCTGTTTGCCTCCACGGGCGAGAAACCCGACGCCTTCGAACGTTTTCATGCCGACAGGATGGCTTCGCGCATTCTCGATATGGGCGATCTGCTGACGCTGATTGAAAAAGCGGAAAAAACCTGGGATGAAGAACAGGCCCGGGATCTGACCCGAAAAATGGCGGACGGCAGTTTCACTCTCGATGATTTCCTTGATCAGCTTGCACAGATGCGCAAAATGGGATCGATGAAAAAAATTATGGGGATGCTTCCGGGCATGAACCAATACCGGGAGGCCCTGGACAATTTTGACGAGCGGGAAATTGACAGGCAGATAGCCATCGTCCGGTCAATGACGAAAGCCGAACGCACGGATCCGAAGATTCTAAATGCTTCGCGCCGGCAGCGCATTGCCCGCGGTTCGGGCACAACGGTGCAGGAAGTAAACTCTTTGATGGACAGGTTCGACGCCGCCAGGAAAATGATGCGGAATATGTCGCGCGGCGGCCAAATGCCGGCGGTCCCGGGAATGCCGAAAATGCCGGGTGTCGGCGGAGGATATACGAAAAAGCAGAAGAAAAAGAATGGCAGACGCACTTCCGGTTCAAAGAAAGGGCGTTCGGGCAATCCGGCAAAACGCCGGCAGCAGGAACTGGCGGCCCTGAAGGGCAAAGAGAAAGCGGGCAACGCATTTGGGGTAGTGCCGAAAGAGGAAACTCCGGAGGCAGACCTCGCGGCGCTTGCAAAATATCTCCGTTAGGGAGTGTGTTTCCGCACCTTAGTGCGTTGTTTACGTCTCATCGGCCCGGATAAGCCGGCAAGTGAGGCATGCCGTATTTTAAAATGGTGGCTTCATACAAAAATTTGCCGTTTATTCGCATACGGCATGAAGGCGGGGGAGAAGAAAATTAATATGGAAAAGCGGCGGAGCAAAGAAGAATATGCGAAATCTTTGTCGATGCTTGTGGCAAGTGCGCTGATTTTCGGGTCGATTGGAATTTTCCGGGAGTTTATACCGCTTCCCTCGGCCTGGATCGTGTTTTTCAGGGGAGCGGTCGGGTGTCTGTTTCTGCTGGCGTATATGCGCATGTCGGGGAAAAGAATCAGATTTTCCTGCAGCCGCAAAACCCTGCTGCTTCTGTGCTGCTCCGGAATTCTGATCGGCGCAAACTGGGTCTGTATCTTTGAGGCGTATATTTATACGGGCGTCCCGGTTGCCACTCTGTGCTGCTACCTGGAACCGACGATTGTGATTATTTTGGCCACGTTTGTTCTCCATGAACGCTTTACGCTCAGAAAAGCCGTGTGCGTGCCCGTTTCGCTCTTCGGAATGGTGCTGGTTTCCGGCGTATTTGAAACCGGTATTCCGGGAGGGGAAAGTCTGACGGGGATATTTTTGGCGCTGTTCGCCGGTTTTGCCTATGCGGTTGTGGTGATCGTAAACAAGATTCTGCGGAACGTGGGCGCGGCGGAAAAGACGCTGGTGCAGCTGGCGGCGGCCACGGCAACCATGGTGCCGTATCTTTGCGTGATCGGCGGTTTTCCGCTTTCGGCGCTGACCGGGTCTACGCTCTGCCTGCTGCTGACGATGGGTGTCGTGCACACCGCGGTTGCCTACCTGTTTCATTTCGGGTCGCTGACTTATCTGAAGGCGCAGACTGTGGCGTTCGTCAGCTATCTGGACCCCGTAACGGCACTGATCCTTTCCGCGGCGGTTCTGAATCAGCGGCTGACGCTGCTGGGTCTTGTGGGGGCCGTTCTCGTGCTCGGCTCGGCGCTGGTGTGCGAGATGGGGAAGAAACCGGGTTTCAGGAATCTAAAGGTACGAATCCCTCGGGGATGTCTTCATAGGAAGCGGGATCGGAAATCGGTTCGATGTGAATCGTGACTTCCGCGTGTTTTATTTTGCCGGCAATCAGTTTTTCCACTTTCATTGCGAAGTCGTGCCCCCGGCGTACCGTCCAGTCATCCGGCACCTGTGCGTCAAGGCAGATGTAACGCTGTCTGCCCGAGCGCCTGGTGCGCAGGCCGTGAAAATCGATTTCCTTTGTGCGCAGGGACTGCAAAACCTCCACAATTTTGGCATTCTCCTCCGTCGGGAGGGTTACGTCCATTAAACCGGCAAGCGCGGAACGGATGAGACCGATTCCGATGTGGACGATGTTCAGAGCAACAAGAATTGCGATCAGCGGGTCAAGAATTTCCACTCCCGTGGCCCAGATCACGGCGACGCCCGCAAGCACGCCGCAGGTGGTGACAACGTCGGTGAACAAATGTTTTCCGTCTGCCTGCAATGCCGGAGAATCGTATTTTTTCCCCGCACGGAGGAGATATACGCCGGTAACCGCATTGATCAGCGTGGGGACGAGGGACACGGCAAGACCCCATCCGATGTGTGACAGCTCGGAGGGGTAGATCAGGCGGCAGGCGGCGGAAAAAATGATCAGTGCCGCCGCGCCGAAGATCATTGCGCCTTCCGTCGCCGCAGAAAAATATTCCGCCTTGCTTCTGCCGAAAGTGTAGCGCTCATCTGCCGGTTTTGCCGCCAGTTTCAGTGTGATCAGGGCAATGACCGCGGCAACGAGGTTTACTGTGGATTCCATTGCGTCCGAAAGCAGGGAGACGGAGTTTACGATGAGATATGCGCCCGTTTTTAATGCAATCGTGGCAAGGGCGGCGAGGATGGAGACCCAGGCGAAATGCGTGAGATCGGCAGGTTTTCCGTTTTCCGTTTTTGTACCGTACATAGTTTCATTGTGCTGATTTTATGTGGGTTTTGCACGCCCGCCGTCCGCGCTGCGGTGAGTGTTTGCGCACAGTGCGGAGGACCGAATAATTTGGTTTTACTCCGACCTTCGGAAAAGTTTTTGCGGGCGAACGGCAGTGCGGCAGATTTTATGTGTCGGGTCACAGAAACTTTCCGTGAGCGGTACCACCGTGCAGTTTGGCGGATAGCTGTAATTTTCCGCCGGAATCCGGCACAATTATTGGGTACCTTGGGTGCGGGTCGGACGCCCTCTCTTGTCCGGCCGGTCCCGAAGTTAGGAAGATTCGGAGTCCGTGTTCCCACCGGGCAAGGTGTTTTCCGCAAGCAAAAGAACTAGGAGTGACCGCACAGGTGGCAGTCAAAATTCGTTTAAAGCGTATGGGTAAGATCCGTGAAGCCATTTACCGCGTGGTTGTGGTGGATTCGCGGAAGAAGCGCGACGGGCGCGTAATTGAGGAGATTGGTTTCTACAACCCCAATACGGAGCCTTCTACCATCGATATCAATTCCGAACGTGCCCGGTATTGGATTTCCGTCGGCGCACAGCCGACCGAGCCGGTGCTGGCGCAGCTGAAGATCACCGGCGACTGGCAGGCGGCAAAAGGCCTGGAAGGCGGTTCGACGCTGAAGACCGTGGAAAAGGTTGATCTGCAGAAGGCGCGTGAGGAAGCAGTGCAGGCTGTTCAGGACGATGCCGAAAAGCGCCGCGCACAGAAGGCCGCGGCCCGCGAGAAGGCCGAAGCCGAAGCAAAAGCGGCCGCACAGGCCGAAGCGGCTGAGAGTGCAGAACAGGCATCCGAATCCGAGGAAGCCTAATGCTGGCCGAAGCTCTTGAACATTTGGTCCGCGGGATTGTTGACCATCCCGACGATGTCGAGGTAACCGGACACACCAACCGGCGCGGCGAACTGCTTGAAATAAGAGTGAACCCGCAGGATTTGGGGCGGGTTATCGGGCGCAACGGGCGCACCGCAAAAGCCCTGCGTACGGTGATCAATGCGCTGTCTACGAACGGTTCGGTGCGGGTAGACGTTATCGAAACCGACCGCTGAACTGATTTTTTGCGAATGACCTGCGTTTATGCGCGGGTCATTCGTGTTTTTCGGCGAATGTTTCCGGCAAATGGCGGATCTGTGGGCCGCGGTATAAGCCGTGCGGGATGTCTTTCGTATATTATTAAGTAAATGCGAGCTGTTGCGAGGAGTGTAAATGCGGTTATTGGTGGCTGTGATCGGCGCGGCGCACGGTTTAAAGGGAGAAGTTAAACTTGACGTGCGTACCGATGTGCCGGAGGAAAGATTCGTTCCCGGCACGGAGATTGAAACCGAGCCCGCGGCGGCAGGCCCCCTGCGGATACTTTCGGTACGTTCCCACAGGGGCGGCACGTATGCGAAATTTGAACAGATATCGGACCGCACGGCGGCCGAATCGCTGCGCGGCGTGCAGCTGGTGATTGAATCGGATGAAACTGCGCAGGAAGAAGATGCGTGGTACGAGCATGAGCTTCTCGGTTTGGAGGCACTGGATCCGCAGGGCCGCAAACTGGGCACGGTATCCGGTCTGCAGCCCATGCCCGCGCAGGATTTGCTGCTTGTTACCGAGCCCGGCGGACGGGTGGTGCAGGTTCCTTTCGTAAAAGAAATTGTTACGGAAGTTGATCCGGAGGGCCGCCGTGCGGTGATCGACGCGCCCTGCGGGCTGTTTTCCCAAGACGGTCCGCAAATCGGCGGGGATGCTGCGGAGAAGGCATAATGCATTTCAGTATTCTTACTATTTTTCCGCAGTTTTTTTCGGCATTGGACTGTTCTTTGGTGGGTAAGGCGCAGGAGCGCGGCATTATCCGCGTTGACGTGCACAATCTGCGTGACTGGACTTCCGACGTGCATCACAGCGTGGACGATGTTCCCTATGGCGGCGGCGCGGGAATGGTAATGCGCCCGCAGGTTTGGGCCGCAGCTGTCGACAGTGTGCGCGGAGCCGGGAAAGCCGTGCTGGCCGTGCCTTCGCCGGCGGGAAAACCGCTGCGGCAAAACGATTTGCTGCGTCTTTCCCGGGCCCGGCAGATCATTATTGCCTGCGGACGCTATGAGGGAATAGATTCGCGTGTGACGCAGTATTACGCGCAGCAGAGAGATCTTGAGGTATTTGAGTATTCCCTGGGTGATTATGTGCTTAACGGCGGGGAAGTCGCGGCAGTGGCGCTTGTGGAAGGAGTTTCCAGGCTGCTGCCGAAGATGGTGGGCAACCCGGATTCCCTGACGGAAGAGTCGCACGGCGCAGAAGGAATTTTGGAATATCCGATTTATACGCGTCCTGCCGTGTTTCGCGGGATTCGCGTACCGGAAGTGCTGACTTCGGGAAATCACGGTGCCGTGGAGCGTTGGCGCAGAGACGAGGCACTGCGCAAAACCTGTCGGCGCCGTCCCGATTTGATCCAAAATCTTTCCTGTGCGCGCCTCGGTGCCCGTGACCTGGAAGTGCTGGCGGAATACGGGTGGTTTGCCGGGCCGGGGGAGGCGCGGCTGTGCAAAACGGAATTCGGGAAAGCCGATTTTGCCGGGCCGGGGGAGGCGCGGCCGGGTTCTTTGCCTGCGTTTTCGCAGATGTGCGCATCTGCGGCGGATCTTGGGGCACAGTATGTTTATACGGCTGTGTACGAAGGAAAAACGGTTGCCTGCGCTTTTGTGTCCGCCGCCGGGGAATGTGTTTCGCCAAAGAACGGGGAAGACGGGCATTCTCCGGCCTGTGTTTTGCAGCCGGTGTTTGATCCCGCCTGGGATACCGACCGTTTCCGTGTCGGATTCACCGCCCGGAGCGTGCATGCCCTGCGCAGCGAAGCGGAGAATTTGGCATACTCCTGTCTGTATCTTCGCGTGGAAAAAGGAAACAGGGATCTGCAGCGTTATTACCGGAGTCTGGGGTTTAGGCAGGTGCGGGGGATATTTCCCGCAGCCGTGAGCGGCAATGAGGGGAATCACATTGCCGGCGGGCGGGGAAAAACAGATATAACTATGGTTTTTCCGTTAAGTGTGGAATAATAATTAAGTTGTCTCATCTTTGTGAATGCGAAATCTGCCGCAGGGGAGGAGCATTCCGATGAGTTTGCAAACCGGATTGAAAAATCCCCAACCCCACTCTGACCTGCGTGCAGGGTGAGAAAAGATGAATCATGGAACTTCTTCGCAAAGTTACACAGTCACATACCGTTGAGCGTCCGCAGTTCAGGGCGGGCGATACCGTAAAGGTAAGCGTGAAGGTTGTGGAAGGCAACCGGCACCGTATTCAGGTTTTTCAGGGCGTGGTTATTTCCCGCAAAGGCGGGGACGGCGTGAGTGCAACCTTTACCGTGCGCAAGTCGTCTTTCGGTGTGGGAGTGGAGCGTACGTTCCCGCTGCATTCTCCGAACGTGGATGCAATTGAGGTTGTGACCCGCGGAAAGGTGCGCCGGGCGAAGCTGTACTATCTGCGTGAACGTCACGGCAAGGCGGCAAAGATTAAAGAAAAGCGTGTTGACGCATAAACATCCGCCACACACAGCGTATTTCCCCCGCGGGCACACCCGTGGGGGAAATTTTATGCAACGCTGCACATTCGGCGGGGGTGTTCGCCAAACTCTGTGGCTGCACAGGGTAATATGAATAGCGAAAAAAAACTTTTGGCTGATTGGTTTTCTATGAATATGCAGGATTCGTTTCCGGATACGGATACGGAAGAGAACGGCGAAATGCCGCCGTCGTTTCTTCCCGCCGTGCGCCCCGCACACCATGACGAAGATGCGCAGGATGCCGAAGACCGATTGGAAGAATTGGAAACAAAACGGGAAAAGCCGCGGAAAAGTCTGCCGGCACGGATTTTCGGCAGTATTTTCGAATTTTTTGTGGTGGCCGTTATTTCGCTGTTTGTGGCGGTTTTGCTGAAAACATACCTGATTCAGCCCTTTGAAATTCCTTCCGAATCAATGGCCCGGACCTTAATCACGGACGATCGGATTTTGGTCAATAAACTTGCCAATTCGGAGAGCAGGCTGCACCGCGGGGACGTCGTTGTTTTTATCGACCCCAATAACTGGCTGGCGGGAGTGCAGCTGCAGGAGCCCACGGGCCCGGGGAAATATATTAACCGTTTTGGGCAGGCGATCGGTATTCTTCCGCGCAATGCGGGCAACCATCTTGTAAAAAGGATAATCGGAATGCCGGGAGATCATGTTGAATGCTGTTCGGCAAACGGAAAACTGAAAATCAACGGCAGGGAAATTACCGAGCCCTACCTGTATCCCGGTGCGGCTCCCTCGGATACGGAATTTAATGTAACCGTTCCCGCGGGCCATCTGTGGGTAATGGGAGATAACCGCTCCAATTCAAAAGATTCGCGTTTTCATCAGAAGTATTCCGGATTCGGTTTCGTGCCGATTAAAAATGTGGAAGGAAGAGCCTGGCTGAGAATGTATCCCTTCGACCGGTTTGCGCGGCTGAAAGACGAATCTTCCGTTTTCAGCCGGGTGCCGGCGGCGAAAGACAGATAATGGCACAGACCCTCCCTTCCCGGGCGACGGAGAAGGAACTGCTGGCACGGTATTCCCGCCGGGCGGGGCGCAGTGTGAACCTGGCAGGTGTGGACGAAGTCGGCAGAGGTGCGATTGCCGGTCCCGTCGGAGTGGGAATATGCGTTGTTGACGCAAACACGGATGACGGCTTTCCCTGCCGTCTGCGCGATTCAAAGCTTCTTTCCCCGCGGATGCGCCAAAATCTGGCGGAGCCTTGCATACAGTGGGTAAAGGCCGCGGCCGTGGGATACGCCGAGGCGCCGGAGATTGACAGATACGGTATTGTCGGGGCGATGCAGATAGCCGCCGCGCGCGGCGCGGAAGATTTGCGGGCCCGCGGAATCACTCTCGATTTGGTGCTCCTGGACGGGTCGCATGACTGGTGGAGCGCGCCCACACTGTTTGCCGATATGCCGCTGCCCCCTGCTCTGCCGGTGCAGACGGAGGTAAAAGGCGACGCCCGGTGTGCCGTGGTTGCGGCTGCTTCGGTACTGGCCAAAGTGGGACGCGATAAGATTATGGAAGATCTTTCGCAGAGCTACCCCGCATACGGCTGGGAAAAAAACAAGGGATATGCGACGAAGGCGCATATTGCGGGAATCGGCCGGGCGGGTCTGTCCGCGCAGCACCGTAAGTCATGGAAAATACCGGGTGTAAAACAGGGCGGTTCGGACAATAATCGGGTAGTCTGAAATCATGCACGAATCCGAAACATACACCTGTGAGGCGGAACTTGCCCTATACCGCGAATACCGCGAAGCTGCGGAGCGTTTTCGTTTTTCCGTGGAAACGGAAAGACGTTCCTATCTTGCAAACGATGCGGAAGTTAAGGTGCGCGCCGCAGAAAACGGGGACGTGTTTTTTGAAGTTCTGCTGACCGACGCATGGGTGTGGGATGCCTACCGCCGCAACAGATTTGTCCGTTCGGCGCGCATTGTGACCTTCAGAGACGTGAATGTGGAGGAAATTGAAAGCCGCGGGGCAGATTCTGCCGTGCCCGCGGAGGAAGATACGCCCGGAAGCGGCGAACCTGCAGACAGGCTGCGCAGAGGGTAGTTTTTGCCGAAATAAGCATCGGTGCCCATCTGTTGTGTGCAAGACTGCGAAAAGCCCGAAGTATTTCGAACCGCTACGCGCCCGGTATCCGCGCAGGCGCGTTAAAAACGGTTCGGGAAACCGCAGCCGTAAACCGAAGACTGCTGTGTTCCGCCTTCTGCGGGCGCGGCAGGCTGTTGCGTGTATTGCCCGGCTGTCCACATCGGTTCGGCATATACCCGATTATCCACGGTTTTCTTTTCCCTGCGGAAAGATCAGGTTTCAAATGATGAAATAACTCCCAAGGAGGAGTTATGCATCTGAAATATAAAATCGGTACGGATCCGGCGCACTGCAGCGCCAAAGAACTGGGCCGGTGGGGCGAAGCCTTTGCGGAACGGTATTTAACCGGTCTGGGATACGGAATTCTGGAGCGTAATTGGCGCCACGCGCTGGGAGAACTGGATTTAATCGTGTATGATCCGGCGCGCGGCGCTACGGTGGCCGTGGAAGTAAAAACCCGGCGCGGATGTCGCTCGGGCACACCCGAAGAAGCGGTAACCGCACAAAAATTAAAACGGATCCGCGTCCTGCTGACGGCCTGGAGCGCCAGTCACGGATGCCGCGGCGCGCAAATCGAAGTCGATGTGCTGGCGCTCGCGGTAAAAGACGGGTACTGTGCCGTCAATCATCTGAAAGGCTTATAATGGCTGATCTGGGTCTTGCGGAAACGATAAAATTACAGGGCCTTGCGGGGAAGAAAATTTTAATCGAGGCGGCGCTCCTCAACGGACTGCCGAATTTTACGATTGTCGGCTTGCCCGATACTTCCGTAAACGAGGCACGCGAGCGCCTGCGCGCAGGTTTCCAGGCACTGGGACTTACCTGGCCCAACAGGCGTCTGATAATCAATCTTTCCCCTGCCGATACAGCCAAATCCGGCAGCGGTTTTGATCTGGGGATTGCCGTGGCGGTGATTAATGCTTTGGGATACGGAAATTTCCCTCCGCATACTGCACTTTTTGGGGAAATCGGCTTGGACGGGAGCGTACGCGGGGTAAGGGGAATACTTCCCGCGGTGCTGAACGCAAAAAAGATGGGGTTTGACAAAGCGGTCGTCCCCTCTGCGAATAAAACGGAAGCCGCCCTCGTCTCCGGAATCGAGATTCTGGCTGTGGCCCATCTCGGAGAAGTGGCCGCACTTTTGGGAGTTCCGAATCTGCCGCGCGCGGCGGCAGAACCACAGAAACGGAAGACCGACGCGGAGACTCCGGCCCGCCCGGATTGGGAGACGTGCGCGCAAGAAGATCTGAACGAAGTATGCGGGCAGGAGGAGGCAATTTTTGCTTTGCAGGTGGGTGCGGTGGGCAGACATCATCTGCAGATGGTCGGTGCCCCCGGGGTGGGCAAGACCATGCTTGCGCGGAGGTTTGTCGGTATTCTGCCACCCCTTACGGCACAGGAGGCGATGGAAGTTGCCGCCGTCAGATCACTGGACGGAGAACAGATCACCGCCCTGCCCGACAGGCGTCCCTTTGTTGCCCCGCACCACAGCACTTCGGCAGCGGCTCTTATCGGAGGGGGAAGCGGAGTGCCGAAGATGGGGGCAATCACGAGAGCGCATCGCGGTGTGCTGTACTGCGATGAATTTCCCGAATTTCGGGCAGAGAGTATTCAGGCTCTGCGTCAGCCGCTGGAAAGCGGAACGGTGGATCTGCTGCGTGCCCGGGCGCATGTGCGCTATCCCGCTTCCTTTCAGCTGATAACGGCCGCAAATCCCTGTAAATGCGGGTATCTGTCGGATTCCGGGGGAAAATGCAGCTGCACGGCAAAAGAGAGGGTGGCATACCGCAATAAAATCGGCGGTCCGATTGCGGACCGAATCGACCTGCATCTGACGGTCCGCCGGCCGACCGAAGCCGGACTGCGCCTTGGCGGAACCGTGTCCACAGCCGAGGCTGCGGCGCGGGTAATACGGGCCAGACAGCGCTCGCTGTTTCGGAATAGGCGGATAGAAGGTATCGCGCAGCCGGTAAATGCGTGTCTGCCGGGAAAATGGCTGCGCGGGAACTGTCGGCTGTCGGCAGTTATGTACGGGACGTTCAGCCGTCTCCTGCAGGCGGGGGAAATTTCTCTGCGCGGAGTCGACCGTACGCTGCGGATCGCTTTTTCCCTTGCGGATTTAAGGGAGAAAGACACGCCGGGAGACGATGAAATATATCTGGCGCTGCAAATGCGGGGAGCGGGAATTGGCTAACGAAGTTTTAAAGCGGTATTTCGCGCAGAGCGCACCGGATTTCGACCGGGAAAGAAAAGCGGCGCTGGTGTGGTCCTGTCTGTGTGAGCCGCAGGATCGCCTGGCGCGCCGGATAACGGAAGAAAAGGGATTTTTTGCGGCTCTGAAAGCGGTGGATGCGGCGGCAAAACAGAGTGCTTCGGAGGCCGGCCGGCCGAATCCGGCGCACAGGGGAAGCATCGGCAGCGAAATCAGACACAGCTGGTGTGCCCGTCTGCTGCGGTGGAAAGGATTTGATTTAAGCGCACTGCGGAAAACCGGCACCCGGTTTTTGCTTCCCTCAGATCCATGCTGGCCGCAGGGGCTGCTGTATCTGGGGGACACGGCGCCGCTGTCCCTGTGGGTAAAGGGGAATGCGGATGTGCTGAAAAATCCGGTAATTTCCGCTGTGGGCTCCCGCGATACCACGGAATCGGGACGGCGCACGGCACTTGATTTTTCTTATGCGCTTGCTCCCGGGTATGTACTTTGCTCGGGAGGCGCGATGGGGATAGATGCCTGCGTTCACCGCGCCGCACTGCTGCATAAAAGACCTACCGTTGTTGTTTCGGCCGGCGGGGTGGACCGTGCCTATCCGCGGACGCACGCTTCTCTTTTCCGGGAAATAGAGCAGTGCGGGGGAGCCGTTGTGAGCGAATCTCCCTGGGGATCGGCTCCGCAGCGGCACCGTTTTCTTTCCCGAAACAGAATTATTGCCGCGCTGGGGAAAGGAACGGTCGTGTTTCAGGCGGGTATCCGTTCCGGGGCGCTGAATACGGCACATCATGCCATGAGTATCGGACGGGAGGTAGGCGCGGTGCCGGGAGGTGTGGATACCGTTCAGTTTGCGGGGTGCAACAGTCTGATCCGCGAAGGTGCCACGCTGATTACTTCTGTGCGCGACATTTACGAAATGGTTGAACCGCTGTGCAAAACGGTTCGCTGCGGCGGGGAAGGGGATTTGTTTTTCCAATCCTGCGCTACGCGCCCGGAAGATACGCGCCGGGATTTCGATGCTCTTGCTCAGCGGGTATTTGACGCGGTGCCGCTGCGCAAAGCCTGTGATGTGCAGACGATAGCGGCGACTGCGGGAACGGACATTGCCGATACTCTGATAAAATTAAGTAAACTGCAGATTCGCGGGCGTGTGCGTGAATGTGACGGATTGTGGAAAAAACAGACGTAGAAGGTATATGTGGAAGATAATTTCGTGACGCAGCTGCTGGCCGAATATGAAAATGAACTTACACTGAGACGCGGATTTTCCGCGCACACCGTGAGAGCCTATCTGGGTGAGGCAAAAAATCTGCTGCGGTTTCTTGCAAACGGGGCGGTTTCCGCCGATTCCCCGGCGCAGACGGAAGAAAAAGAAGATCTCGCGCAGCGTCTGTCCGCTCTGAAACCGGATGATCTGCGGGCGTGGCTGTCCCAACGCGCGCAAAGCGGACAGCGGGCCTCGCTTGCCAGGCACTGCGCCGGCGGACGTTCGTTTGCAAAGTGGCTCTTCCGCAGCGGGTACGCAAAAGCCGATGCGGGGGCAAGGCTAAAATCCCCGAAAGTAAACAGCAGGCTTCCGCATATTCTTTCCCGGAAGCAGATGGCACAGTTTCTGAATTACTGTGCGGCACGTGCCGAATCGGGCAACCCGATACATGTGCGTGACCGGGCTCTTTTTGAACTGCTGTATGCTTCGGGAATACGAATTGCCGAATGCGCGGCGCTGAACCTTGCCGATTTGGGAGAAGACACGGTGAAAGTTTTCGGCAAGGGAGGTAAGGAAAGAATTGTGCCGATCGGAAAGCCGGCGCAGGCCGCACTGCGGGAGTGGCTGCGTCTGCGCCCGCAAAGCGTGCGCGACAAAGAGGCACTTTTTGTGGGGGAACACGGAAAAAGGATCAATGTGCGCGTGGTGCGCGCAATTCTGACCCGTTTGACCGCGCAGGCCGGAGTGCGGGAAATATCTCCGCACGGGATACGCCACAGCATGGCCACGCATATGCTTGAAGGCGGTTCGGATCTGCGTACGGTACAGGAGCTCATGGGCCATTCGTCTCTGACAACCACCCAAAGATACACGCATTTGACGCCGCAGCGGCTCAGAGAAGTATTCGGGCAGGCCCATCCGCGTGCCTGAGAGGCGAATGTCTTTTTTCCCTCCCCGGCGGGAAACACGGCGGTTTTGCGAAGATGCGCTTCGGGCGAAAACCCGTTCCGGGAACGGAAACAGAGCCCGGCGGAGGAGAAGTGCTGTCCGAAGTGCTATTCGTACAGACGTATTTTTCTGTGTTCCGACAGCAGCAGCATGGGATCGATATAAGAGTCGGGCCCCGTTTTCGCACCCCAATGCAGGCACGTGCCGACCCGGCAGCGTCCCTGTGCCACGGTCCCTATTTTCTGCCCCCGGGCAATGTTTTCTCCCCGGGATACGGAAGGGACAACGGATTCGTAGGTAGTGCGGATCCCGAAGCCGTGCAGGATTGAGATAACCGTCCGCCCGGCGACATCCCCCGCATAAACTACTTTTCCCGCAGCGGGGGCAAAAATTTCCTCACCGATTTTTGCCGCCAGATCAACACCCCGGTTTCCCGGATTCCAGTTGTGCGCTCCCACATGGAATCTGTTTACAACGCGGCATCTGCGCAGCGGACACAGGTATGCGGAGCGGGGATCTTTGCCGGCAGGCCGGGCCGCGGACCGGCCTGCGGCGCGCCCGGTGTTCCCGGAAAAAGCGGAGAGCTGCGCCGAAGTGCCGCCTGCGGAGGGAAAGCGGGCGGGAGACAGAGAAAATGCCGAAACCGAAAGCATAAAAAACAAAAAGACTTTTTTAATAAACATACTGTTATTGTGCTTCTCCGGCCGGGCGCGTTTTTTTCGAAGGCGGACCTGTGGATAACGTGCACACGGAGGGGACGTGTGCACGGAAGTTTCGCGGTGTAGGCAATTCCACTTTCCGAAAACCGCCCGCATTGGCGGAAAAGTGAATAAACGGGTACAATAAAAAAGCTGTGATTTTATCCGAAATTGCAGACTTCGCGCATGCGGAAAGGCGCACGGTCGCCCTTTTTGCGTCGGTCGGGAAGAAATTTCCGTACGCAAAACAGCCGCATGCCAGGGTTCGGGGGCAATTCCGCATCCGAACGAAAACCGAAACGCAGGCAAATCCTGCATGAATGAAAGGACGACTATGGCCGTCGTTACCATGCGCCAGCTGCTTGAAGCCGGTGTGCACTTTGGTCACCAGACACGTCGCTGGAACCCGAAGATGAAGCGTTATATCCTTAACGACCGTAACGGAATTTATATTATCGATCTGCAGAAAACGATCGGGGATATTAACCGGACCTATGATTTTGTGAAAGAAACCGTGGCCCACGGCGGAAATATTCTTTTTGTGGGCACAAAGCGCCAGGCGCAGCAGTCCATCCGCGAACAGGCCGAACGTGTCGGCATGCCCTACGTCAACGAACGCTGGCTGGGCGGTATGCTCACCAATTTCCAGACCGTGCATGCGCGCATTCAGCGGCTGAAGGAACTTGAGCTCATCGATTTCGATGACGTTGCCGGCTCGGGACGCACCAAAAAAGAGCTTCTGATGATGCGCCGTGAGAAAGAAAAGCTGGAGCGCGTGCTCGGCGGCATCCGCGACATGGTCAAGACGCCTTCCGCGGTTTGGGTTGTGGATACAAACAAAGAGCATCTGGCCGTGTTTGAGGCGAAGAAGCTGAACATTCCGGTGGTTGCGGTCTTGGATACAAACTGTGATCCGGACGAAGTGGATTATGCAATTCCCGGAAACGACGACGCTATCCGGTCCATCGAAATTCTTACGCGCATCGTAGCCGACGCGGTTGCGGAAGGCCTGCTGGCCCGGGGTGCGGGAAAGAATACGGAGGAAGCGTCTGCCGAGCCGATGCCGCAGTGGGAACGGGATCTTCTGGCCGGAGAGGCCGGGAAAGAGACCGGCGAGTCTGCCCCCGCGGCCGATGAAGCCGCACCTGCGGAAGAATCCGCGCCCGCAGCAGCGGAAGAAAAGTAATTTTTAAGTCCAACTTTTACCGAATTTTAAGGATAGACAATGGCAAACTTCTCTATTGCCGATATCAAGGCATTACGTGAAAAGACCGGCGCAGGCATGATGGATGTAAAAAATGCCCTTGCCGAAGCCGACGGCGATACCGCAAAAGCGGAAGAGATTCTGCGCCTGAAGGGCCTGAAGACGGCGGCGAAGCGCGAAGGACGCAGCGCAACCGCGGGTCTGGTGCTCTCGGAGATTGTTGACGGCGACAGCGGCAAAGTCGGCTATGTGGTGGAAGTAAATTCCGAAACCGATTTCGTGGCAAAGAACGAAAAGTTCCTTTCCTTTGCCCGGCAGATTCTGGAAGCTGCCATCGCCGCGAAGGCAACGACCGTGGCCGAAGTGCTGGCTGCGCCCGCAGAAGGCGGCACGGTGGACGATCTCGTAAAGAACTTCACCGGGATTATCGGCGAAAAGCTCGCCGTGGGAAGCATTCGGGTGCTTTCGGGCGAACATGTGGAAGCCTATATGCACCGCACGTCTCCCGATCTGCCTCCCCAGGTTGCAGTGCTGATCGCAACGGACGCGGCAGGTGCGAAAGTGGCGCACGACGTGGCCGTGCATATTGCGGCGATGAGCCCGGATTACCTGACGGAATCCGATATTCCGGAAGAAGTTTTGGAAACCGAGCGGCGTATCGCAACGGAACTGACGCTGGCAGAAGGCAAGCCGGAAAAGATTGTACCCAAGATTGTAGAAGGCCGTCTGAAGGGTTTCTACAAACAGAATGTGCTGCTTGATCAGGCCTATGCCCGTGATCCGAAGATGTCTGTGGGCCAGGTGGTAAAGGCCGCGGGCGGTACGGTAACAGGCTTTGAGCGCGTACGCGTGGGCGAGTCTGCCGCACAGTAGGCATTTGTCCGAACCAAAACCAAGATTTCCGGGCGGTGAAAGTTTTCACCGCCCGGAACTGTTTCCGCGCCGGCGGGCGCGGCTATGCCGTCTTTTTCTCCCGCCGGCGACCCTCATGGCGGAAGCGGACGGCAATTATCAGCGCAATAAAGATCAGCACGCAGATCGCCGCATAAGCCATAACAATTCCGAGATACCATTTTTCGTGACCGGCAGGCACGGGACGGGAAAAAGTGAAAAATACGGCTGTAACCAAAGCGTTGCCGATGGCTGTGGCCATGCGCTGACCGGTCTGAAGCACGCCGCCGGCGGTTCCGCCGTCTTCGGGAGGAACGTCCATCATTGCCTGGGTCTGGTTTGACGAGCCCATCATACCCGCACCGATACCGATCACGCACAGAGGAACGGCAAACCATCCAAACGGATATCCGTAATAATTCAGCCGGGTGGTGAATATCGTGCCCAGCAGACCGAGTATCAGGCACGCCAGAGCGAGAACCTGAATCCCGCGCCCGTGCCTGTAGGCGTATTTTCCCGCTATCACAGCGCCAAAGGCAGAGGCTATCGCGCTGGGGAGTGTAATGAGCCCGACATGCCATGCGGAAACGTGCAGACCGTTTTGCAGGAAAATGGCAAACACGGCAAAAATCGACGTGCTGCCGAGAAACTGGATAGTGCTGATCAGCATGGAATAGCTGAAAGTTTTGATTCCGAACAGCCGCAGATCCACCAGCGGAAGATGCCCGCGTTTTCTGTATCTGTTTTCCCACCACACCCAGATACCAAGCGCCGCCGCTCCGGCCGGCAGCCCAATCCATTTCAGCGCGGAGCCGGGAGTCATGAACGGAAGCATAACCGAAAGCACTGCCAGAGCCAGAAAAAATATCCCCGGCAGATCCAAAGCGGTCTTCAGCTGCGAAACAACATATTTTATCTTTCCCCCGCGCTGTCCGAATTTCTTTCGCTCGGTGCCGAAAGGGAGCCAAAACAGGGAAAGAACCACGCCGGCCATTCCGAGCGGGGCATTGATCATGAACGAGGCACGCCATCCCGTTTCGTTGCCGAATAAACCGATTAACGCGCCGGAGAGCAGGGGGCCGACCGCCACCGAAACGGAGACCGCCACGCCGAAGAAAGCGAATGCCTTGGCCCGTGCCTCTTCCCGGAAATACTGCTGAATCAGGCCCGTGCTCTGCGGAGCCAGGATTCCGGAACCCAGCCCCTGTATGAAGCGCAGCGTATTGAGCCCGGCGGGAGACTCGGACAGGCCGATAAGGAAAGAAGCAATGCTGAAAATAGTCAGGCCGGTGGCGAAAGCGCCGCTGCGTCCGAAAATATCGCCGAGCCGTCCTGCGGGGACCAGTATCAGACCGATTGCAAGAGCATACCCGGAAAGTATCCACTGCAGCTGTGTTTCGGAAGCGCAGAGCGTCTGCCGTATTGCAAAGAGAGCATTGTTTACCGCCGAAATCTGCATCAGAGTGATGGTGAGCGGAATCAGAACCACAAGCAGAATTCGGTTGCGGTCATATAATTTCGCGGTTCCGGGCAGGACAATATAACGGGAATTTTCTGTAATGTGAATCAAGTCCTTTGTAATCTGTAAAATTTCAAAATTAATCCCATATTATGCCTGTTTGTTCCGCCGGACAAATACAGACAGGCAGAGAGCCGCACATCACACGCAAAAGCCGCAAAGAACCAGCACAAACAGCACGATGCAGAAGGCAAGCTCCGTCAGTCCGATGACGCGCGGTCGCAGCCATCCGTGCCGTCGCCCGTACAGAGGAACGGCCGCCGAGCGCAGAAGAAGAACCGCCCAGAAGAGAAAATGCGCTGCCGTGACGGCCGGGGAAATACGGGCGGCGGAGCACAGAGAGACAATAAGGATCAGGGAAAAGAGGTGGAAGGAAACCGAAGCGGCGAGCCAGGGAAGCGAGTTGCGGTTGCGGATATTCGTTTTCACGTATCCGACTGTGCCCAGAAAGTAGCAGGCAAAAGAGCAGAAAGCCAAAACCGCCCACATCAGGGGGGATCTGTGTGCGCCCAAAGCGTAGAAAACAAATAAAATCAGACAGGCGGCAAGGACGGTGACGGAGTCATTGAGCAAAGAACGTTCCATGCGTTTCCACGAGCAGAAACACGAAATCAGAATCAGGGGCAGAAAGACCGCCGCCGCGCACAGAACACGGGGAAAACAGAACACGAGGGGTGCGCCGCACAAAATGCACACAGCGGCATAGACGGCAAAAGGACGCAGAAAACAGCGGCGAAACCGTGTTTTCAAAAAGAGGGTGAAAGGATAAAAGGCAAAATAGCCAAACCACCAAAAGCCGAGCAGTGCCAGCTGCGGAATTTTAAATCCGGACAGTATTATTCCCGCTGCGGGAGGCATAATCAGCATCGCCCATGCCCCGTGCCATGCCGGCACCCAACCCCTGCGTCCGGCTGCGCCCCGGGGCCGCCGCCACGGGGTGTTTTTGGTGTGCGTCTGAATCCGTTTCTCCATGGCATAAGTCTAAAACAGAATAACACCGGAATAAAACAGAGTGAAAAACCCGAAAATGTAGGCACGTTAATATCTGAGTTTCCCATTCCTAAGATACAATCACAGTAGCGAGACGAAAGGAAGAGAATGTCGCAGACAACGCCACAATGGAAGCAGAAACAGGTTTCACGACGCCGTGTACTGCTTAAACTTTCCGGAGAAGTGTTCGGCGGCGGCGCGGTGGGCTTGGATACCCGGGTGCTGACCAGAGTGAGTAACGAGATCGCAACCGCCGTAAAAGCCGGCGTTCAGGTGGGAATCGTAGTGGGCGGCGGTAATTTCTTCCGCGGGGCACAGCTGCAGGAAAACGGAATGGATCGGGCGAGAGCGGACTATATGGGAATGCTGGGAACCGTGATTAATGCCGTTGCCCTGCAGGATTTCCTGGAAAAGGCGGGAGTTCCCTCCAGGGTGCAGACGGCGATTACGATGGCGCAGATCGCCGAAGCGTATATTCCGCTGCGCGCGATCCGCCATCTGGAAAAAGGGCGTGTGGTGATTTTCGGGGCGGGGGCAGGAATGCCTTTCTTCTCCACCGACACCGTTTCCGCGCAGCGGGCACTGGAACTGCGCTGCGATGCGATTTTGGTCGGGAAAAACGGCGTAGACGGCGTATACAGTGCCGATCCGCGCAAGGATGAAAACGCGGTGAAACTCGACTCCGTCAGTTATGACGACGCGCTGCGCAAAGGGCTGAAAGTAGTTGACGCGGCGGCATTTTCGCTTTGCCGGGACAACGGGCTGACAATGCGTATTTTCGGGATGACCGAGCCCGGAAACGTCACGCGTGCCCTGTGCGGCGAACAGATCGGAACATTGGTAGCAAACAATTTTTAGGATGGGAACAGACATGATCGACGAAGTAATGCTGGAAGCGGAAGAAAAAATGGAAAAGGCGGTTGCCGTGGCCCGCGGAGAATTCGGAAAGATCCGTTCGGGAAGGGCAAATCCGGAGCTGTTTACATCCCTGTACGTGGATTACTACGGCGCTCCGACACCGCTGCAGCAGCTGGCGACGGTATCAATTCCCGAGGCGCGTACCGTTTTGATCAGCCCCTACGACCGTTCCGCGATGAAAGATATTTCGCGCGCCATCGCCGAATCGGATTTGGGTGTTAATCCGACGGATGACGGCCAGGTGCTGCGGATCAACATGCCCGTACTGACCGAGGAACGCCGCCGGGACTATGTAAAGCTGGCAAAGACCAAAGCCGAAGAAGCGCGGATTTCCGTACGCGGTATCCGCCGCAAAGCGAAGGAAATGCTGGACAGAATCAAGAAAGACGGCGAAGCCGGCGAAGACGAAGTGGACCGCGCCGAAAAAGAACTCGATGCGCTGACGAAGAAATATGTGGAAGCGGTGGATTCGCTGCTGGCCGGGAAAGAAACGGAACTCATGGAAATCTGAATCCCGGTTCGGATTTTTGCATAAGGTAACCAAAAATGGCTGAGACCGAAGCTGAAACAGAATTTTCGCCAAAAGCGGCCGTGCGCAAACTGGTGCGGACCCTTAGACCGCACCCGCCCAAGCCGCCCGCGCGCACGACGTCGAAAGCGGGAAGAAACCTGCCCGCAGCCGTGGGGACTGCCGTCGTTCTGCTGACGGTTTTTGCGCTCTCTTTGGTTGTCCGGATTGAGATTTTTGTTGCCCTTGCCGTAGTGTTTCTCGGTATCGGACTGTGGGAATACGCGGGTGCGGTGATGGCCCGGGAAATCCGGATCGCGTTTTTGCCGCTGCTGGCGGGGCAGACCCTGATGCTTCTGTGTACGTGGGCATACGGTCTGACCCATGCGCTGACCGTGCTTCTGATTTGGTGCGCACTCTATCCGGCACTGCGGAAAACGGATTCGCGCGAGAATCTGAGCCGGTCGGTTGCCGGCACTTTTGCCTTGGCGTGGATTGGGTTTTCGGGCTGTTTTGCGGTGGCTATGGCGGCGGAGGGCAGTGCGGGCCCCAAGCTGATTGCGGCACTTATTTTGCTTCCCGTGGCGAACGACACGGGCGGCTGGCTGCTGGGTGTTCTTTTTGGCAGGCATCCGATTGCGGCGTCAATTTCCCCCAAAAAATCCTGGGAAGGATTCTTCGGTTCTTTTCTTCTGGCATTGGCAGCTTCCGCTCTGACGGTCGGTCTGCTTATCGGGCTGTCGTGGAAGTGGGTGCTGATTTTTGGTGCCGCTACCCCGGTTTTGGCCACGGCGGGGGATTTTGCCGAGTCGATGCTCAAACGTGATTTGGGAATTAAAGATATGGGAAGCATTTTTCCGGGGCACGGGGGAATGCTCGACCGTTTGGACTCCATTTTGTTTTGCGGTCCCACTTTCTATTTCCTGTTTCTTTTTGCGCTGAATTTCTCTTAAAATTCCAGAGTCGGGTAATCGCCGGGTATAAGGATAAAATGAAAAAACAGGTTCGTCCCAGAGTTGAAAACGGTCCGCGGCCGCTGCTCAGTTTTACCGAACAGCGTAAGGGGAAAGCGCCTAAACACCTGGTGGATTACGATCTGAAAACGCGCAGGGAACTGATGGGAGATTTCGGTTTTCCCCCGTTTCGCGCCGATCAGCTTTCGCGTCATTACTTCGGGCATCTTTGTGTGGATCCGCAGCAGATGACCGATCTGCCGGCGCAGATCCGCGACAGTGTGTGCCCGGTATTTTTCCCCCGGCTGCTCACCAAGGTACGCACGCAGGCTGCAGACGGCGGAAAAACGCTCAAAATACTGTGGAGACTTTTTGACGGCGTTGTGGTTGAGTCGGTGCTGATGAAGTATCCGAAACGGACCACACTGTGTATATCCTCCCAGGCGGGGTGCGGGATGGCGTGTCCTTTCTGTGCCACCGGGCAGGGAGGTTTAAAGCGTAATCTGAGCACCGCCGAAATTATTGAACAGCTGCGGGAAAATATGATTATCGCCAAATCGGGAATTGCCGGTGAGCCGTCCAATATCACGAACGTCGTATTTATGGGAATGGGCGAGCCGATGGCCAATTACAATGCGGTCAGGCAGGCTCTGCGCCGCATGATCTGCCCCGCGCCCGAAGGCTTTGGCATATCGGCACGCAATATCACCGTTTCCACCGTCGGCATGGTGCCGAAAATAGATGCGCTGGCCGAGGAAGGGCTGCCGGTGACGCTGGCGATTTCCCTCCATGCCCCGGATGACGGGCTGCGCGATGATCTGATCCCGATCAATTCGCGTTTCAAGGTGAAAGATCTGCTGGATGCCGCCCGGCGGTATTTCGTAAAAACGGGCCGGCGCGTATCTGTGGAATATGCCCTGATCAAAGACATGAACGACCACGAATGGCGGGCGCAGCTGCTGGCACACGAACTGAATATCAGGGGGCACGGATGGGCACACGTAAATCCGATTCCGTTAAATCCCACGCCGGGCAGTATCTGGACGGCGGCGAGCAAAAAAAGCGAGAAACTGTTTGTGAAAACACTGCTGGAGGCGGGTATCCCAACCACCGTGCGCGATACGCGCGGATCGGATATTGACGGTGCCTGCGGGCAGCTTGCCGCCGAGACAATAGACCGGGAGCATGTGGCCAGGCGTGCGGCAAAGGCGCAGGCGGATGTGGACGCGCGGATAGCGGGGCATCGGGCACGCCCGCAGAATTTAGATATGATGTTGGAAGAGCATAGCAAAAACAAAGGAAGCAAAGAATGACACAGACATTTAAGCGGGTTGGGTTCTTTCGCCACGGATACAGCGTAAAAGATGTTGATGCGTTTATGGCGCGCGCAAAACGGGTGTACAGCGAGAAGCAAAAAGCCGCCGCGGCTTTTACGGAAAACAACGATGCGGCCGAAATCCGCAATGTTTCCTTTGCCTGGAAACGCAACGGCTATGACGCCGCCCAGGTCGATGCCGCGCTGGAGCGTCTGGAGAGCGCATATATGAAGCATAAGCGCAGCGAGGTGATTACGGTCAGAGGCGAAGAAGGCTGGCTGGAAAAAGTGTATCGGGAGGCGACCACCCTCTACCCGCGGATGAGACTGCCCCGCGGAAAACGTTTTGCCTCCGCTTCCGGGCGCGGATACAAAAAAAGCGAAGTTGATCTGCTGGTGGAGAAAATTGCCGGCTATTTCGACGGGAAAACCCCGCTGAGCGTGGACGAGGTGCGCAGGACGCTCTTTTCCTCCGCCAGAGGCGACGCCGCTTACGACGAGCAGATCGTGGACGTGTATCTTGACCGCGTCGTGGAAGTGCTGACGGCAGTGGAATAAAATGCGCAGAGTATTTTTATTGGGCTCAACCGGATCCATCGGCACGCAGGCACTGGATGTGATCTCACGCAATCCCGACCGGTTTACGGTGGAGGGAATCGGCGGCGGCGGCGCAAATATCGCGCGTCTGGTGCGTCAGGCAGACACTTTTGCGGTGCCTGCCGTGGCAATTGCGGATGCGGCAAAAGAGACCGATTTCCGCAGTATGTGGGACCGGATAGCGGCGCCGAAACCCTGCCCGCAGCTTTTTCTCGGTGCGGAGGCGCCGGAGAGGCTGTGTTCCTGTGCCCGCCCCGAAGACGTGGTGCTGAACGGGATCACGGGGTCCGTGGGTCTGGCTTCCACACTCGCCGCGCTGCGTTCGGGAGCGACGCTTGCCCTGGCCAACAAGGAATCGCTTGTGGCAGGCGGCGGGCTGGTCGGTGCGGCCATGCGCCGGCCCGGACAGATAGTTCCCGTTGATTCGGAACATTCCGCAATCGCCCAGGCACTGCGTTCCGGACGGCACAACAGGGGGCTTACCGCGCTTTGCACGGACGGAACCAGCGAAGTAAAGAGAATTATTCTGACTGCTTCCGGCGGTCCTTTCCGGGGAAGGAAACGTGCCGATCTGGTGCACGTCACCCCTGCCGAGGCGCTGAACCATCCGACATGGAAGATGGGGCCGACGGTTACCGTAAATTCCTCCACCCTGATGAACAAGGCTTTGGAGCTGATCGAAGCGGCGTATCTGTTTGATGTTCCCGCGGACAGGATTCTGCCTGTGGTACATCCGCAGTCCGTGGTGCACTCGATGGTTGAATTTACCGACGGTTCAACACTTGCCCAGGCGTCTCCCCCCGATATGCGTCTGCCGATTGCTTTGGGTCTGTCCTGGCCAAACCGCCTTGCACAGGCCGCACGCGGATGCGACTGGAGCCGTGCAGGGGAATGGACTTTTGAACCTCTCGACACCGAAACGTTCCCCGCCGTTGCCCTGGCGCGCAGTGCTTTGCGTCATTCGCCTCTGCATCCTGCCGTGATGAACGCGGCAAACGAAGTATGCGTGGATCTGTTTTTGCGCGGGCGCATCGGTTACCTGCAGATCATGGAAACAGTGGAACGGGTGCTGGAGAAATTCCGTGGCGATACCGTAACGGATCTGCAGACGGTGCTCGGCAGCGAGGCATGGGCACGCCGGGAGGCGGCGAAAATTGCGAAAGGCTGAAGTTTGCTCTGCGGGATAATTCTTTTTATTCTCGGGCTGGTTTTTTCCGTTGCCCTGCATGAATTCGGCCATCTTCTGCCGGCGAAAAAATTTGGGGTGAAAGTCCCGCAGTATTTTATCGGTTTCGGCCCCACCGTTTTTTCAAAAACCTATCGGGGCACGCAATACGGTCTGAAATGGATTCCTCTGGGCGGTTATGTTTCGATTGCGGGAATGCTTCCGCCGGCGGGAAAACACACGAAGACCGTGCGCGCAAACGGCGAACTTACCGCCGCCGAGGAGGCCCGGAGGGAATCGGCAAAAGATCTTCTGCCCGGAGAGGAAGAAAAAGCGTTTTGGAGGCTTTCTCCCGGGAAAAAACTGGTGGTGATGTGCGGGGGAACGCTGATGAACCTGCTGCTGTCGCTGATCTGTTTTACGGCTGTGTTTGCCGGTTTCGGCGTCCCTGTTTTCACAAATAAGATAGGAGCGGTGGCTCCGTGTCTGAATTCGCAGGCCAAAGTCTGTTCTGCTCCGCAGATGACTCCCGCGGCGAAAGCGGGTCTGAAACCCGGGGACGTCATTGTGCGGTGGAACACGCAGAACACGGAAAACTGGCAGAAGCTGCGCCGGGCGATAGCGGCAAACGGGGAACGCCCGGCTTCGCTGGACATAATACGCGACGGACGCAAAATGACGTTGGGCATAACGCCGCGCCGGGTGCTGCGTCCCGTTACGGAAAAGGGAAAAGAGAAACCGCAGGTGCGGGAAAAGCAGAAGCTGCGCCGGGTACCTTTTGTGGGAGTGTCCCCGGCGGTGGAAAGAATCCCCGAAGGGCCTGCGGGCGTGGCCGGAAAAATATCGGAGATTGCACTATCCACGGGGAAAATTGTGTTTTCGCTGCCCGGGCAGCTGTGGAAGGTGACCTGGGGACTGTTTACCGGTGCCAAACGCGATCCCGAAGGTGTGGTCGGGCTCGTGGGCGTAGCCGATATGGCAGGATCGATTACCGCCGGCGCAAATCCCGGTTACACGGCGTCCGGGCGTGCCGCGGATCTGATAATGCTGCTGGGATCGCTGAATATGTCTCTGTTTGTGTTTAATCTGCTTCCGCTTCTTCCTCTGGACGGAGGGCACGCTTTGGGCGCGGCAGCGGATATGGTCAGAGGCAGGATGGCGAAAATACGCAGGCGACCGCCGCCCCCGCCCTTCGATACCGCGCGCATGATTCCCCTCAGCAGGGCTGTGATCTGTTTTTTCATTGTGATGACACTCATTTTGGCTGCCGCGGATCTGATTAATCCCGTGATGTAAAACGGAAAATCCGGTGCGCGGCGCAATATCCGGCGAATGTTGCGCATAAAGAAAAACGCGTGAACTGGATAAATTTTTCCAACGTGGAATAATGGAGACGTGAACAATCCAATTGCTTTAGGTATGCCCGGTGTGCGAGAAGAACCCGAAGTTCTTGCGCCGCGAAAGAAAACGCGTCAGATTCACGTGGGAAACGTGGCGGTGGGTGGGGGCGCCCCGATCAGTGTGCAGTCCATGACCACAACCAAGACGCACGATATCGGTGCCACACTGCAGCAGATTGCCGAACTTACCTCGGCCGGCTGCGATATTGTGCGCGTGGCCTGCCCGACCGACAAGGACGCCGAAGCGCTTTCGGCGATCACGCAGCAGTCGAATATCCCTGTTGTGGCCGATATTCATTTTCAGCCCCGGTATGTGTTTGCCGCCATTGAGGCCGGGTGCGGTGTGCGGGTGAACCCGGGGAACATCAAAAAATTCGACGACCGGATTCCCGAAATTGCCGCCGCCGCAAAAGCCAACGGAACGGCAATGCGTATCGGAATCAATGCCGGCTCGCTGGACCCGCGGCTGCTGAAAAAATACGGAAAAGCCACGCCCGAAGCCTTGGTGGAATCGGCAGTGACGGAGGCGCGTCTGTTTGAGGACGCGGATTTCCATGACTTTGCGATTTCGGTAAAGCATCATGATCCGGTGGTGATGGTCCGCGCCTACGAGCTTCTTTCCCGGGCGGGGGATTGGCCGCTGCATTTGGGGGTAACCGAAGCCGGGCCGGAGTTTCAGGGCACGGTTAAATCCGCCGTTGCTTTCGGGGCGCTGCTTTCCCGGGGGATAGGAGATACAATCCGCGTGTCCCTTTCTGCGCCGCCCGTGCAGGAAGTAAAGGTGGGGGAGCAGATTCTGCGTTCTTTGAATCTGCGTCCGAAACAGCTTGAAATTGTTTCCTGTCCCTCATGCGGAAGGTGCCAGGTGAATGTGTATGAGCTTGCCAATCGGGTCACGGAGGGTCTGAAAGACGTCACTTTCCCGCTGCGTGTGGCGGTAATGGGGTGCGTGGTGAACGGTCCCGGGGAGGCGCGCGAAGCCGATTTGGGCGTGGCTTCCGGCAACGGCAAGGGGCAGATTTTTGTGCAGGGAAAAGTGGTGGAGACGGTGCCCGAATCCGAAATTGTGGAGACGCTGATCCGCCGGGCCCGTGTGGTGGCGGAGGATCTGGGGCTGGCCGAAGACAGCGCTACGCATCCCGAAGTGCTGGTATAGCGAGGCGGTTTTCGGCTCTGCTTCCGCTTTGCGCGCAGATGCGCAGCCGGCTGTAAAACGCGGCGCAAACACGCTAGACTGTTCGTGTGTTAAGAATGTCTGAATTGTTTGTCCGCACGCTGCGTGAAAATCCGGCGGATGCGGAAGTTGAGTCCCATAAGCTTCTTGTTCGGGCGGGTTATATCCGCCGGGTGTCTCCCGGCATCTATACCTGGCTGCCCCTGGGGCTGAAAGTGCTGCGCCGGGTGGAAGCCGTAATCCGTGAGGAAATGGAACGTGCCGGGGCGCAGGAGGTTCTTCTTCCGGCCCTGCTGCCGCGCGAACCTTATGAGGCAACCAACCGGTGGGAAGAATACGGGCCCGGTCTTTTCCGTCTGAAAGACAGGCGCGGCAACGATTATCTGCTGGCACCCACGCACGAGGAAATGTTTACTCTGGCGGTGAAGGATATGTACTCCTCGTACAAAGATCTGCCGGTTACTCTTTATCAGATTCAGACAAAATACCGCGATGAGGCCCGTCCCAGGGCGGGCATGATCCGCACCCGCGAATTTTTGATGAAGGATGCCTATTCGTTCGACACCACGGACGGGGGCCTGGAGAAATCCTATCTTAATATGCGTGAGGCGTATATGCGTATTTTCCGCCGCCTGGGGGTGCCGTATGTGATCTGTTCGGCTACTTCGGGCGCAATGGGGGGATCGCGTTCGGAGGAGTTCCTCTTCCCGTGTGAAATCGGCGAAGATACTTTTGTTTCCTCACCCGGCGGGTATGCGGCAAATACGGAAGCCGTAACCACGCCGCCGCAGCCGGAGCAGGACTGTGCGGATGTGCCGCAGCCCGAAGTGATCGATACGCCGCAGGCAACCACGATTGATTCCCTTGTGGAAGTGATAAACAGGCTGTCCCCGCGCAAAGACCGCCCCTGGACGGGAGCAGATACGCTGAAGAACGTGGCACTGACGGCCGTGCACCCGGATGGGACCAGGGAAGTATTCGTGGTCGGTCTGCCGGGAGACAGAAACGTGGACGAAAAGCGGGTGGAGGCAAATATGTCTCCCGCCGAGATCGAGATGGCCACGCCCGAGGATTTGGCCGCACATCCCGAATTGGTGCCGGGTTATATCGGCCCGCAGGTGCTGGGGCCGAATTCGCCTCTGCGCCGCCGGGACGAAAACGGCAGACCCGTAGGTTCGGTGCGGTATTTCCTTGATCCGCACGTGGCGCGGGGTTCGGCGTGGATCACCGGGGCCAACAGGAACGAAAAGCACGTTGTGAATTATGTGTACGGGCGTGACTTCGAGGCCGACGGATTTTTGGAGGCGGCGGAAGTGCGCGCGGGAGACGAGGCCCCGGACGGTTCCGGCAGGCTGTCGATTGAGCGCGGCATCGAAATCGGGCATATCTTTGCTCTCGGCAGGAAGTATTCGAAGTCTCTGGGGCTGACGGTGCTGGACCGGGACGGAAAATCCACTGTGGTCACGATGGGATCCTACGGCATTGGGGTATCGCGGATTGTTTCCGCGCTGGCCGAGAAATACCACGACGGGAAAGGGCTGGCCTGGTCCGCCCGGACGGCTCCGGCGCATGTGCAGGTTCTGATTGCCGGCAAAGGCGAAGAACTGCGTGAGGCAGCCGAAAAAATTGCCTCGGAGCTGGAGGAAAGCGGTTTGGAGGTGCTTCTTGACGACCGGGCGAAGGTTTCCGTGGGCGTTAAGTTTGCCGATTACGAGCTGCTGGGAATGCCGGTTGCCGTGGTAGTCGGCAGAGGTCTGAAAGACGGAATGGCGGAAGTGCGCCGGCGCCGCGGCGAATCCGTAAATGTTCCTCTCGCCGGGATCACGGCGGCGGTCCGTGAGGCTTTAAAGCAGTGTGACTGAGAGGCTATTTTAGTTTCGGCTTTTTCTGCGGGCGTGGCTCCCAACCGGGAGTTGCGCCCGCGGTTTTTTGCGCGGGTATAAGATATGTGGCGATGAATACCCCGAAACGCCGCCGGCCGCCGATATCGGCAAGACGCGAGGCAGCGCGGAGCAGTGTGCCGGCTGCTTCGGAAAAAGGGTCGGTATCGGCGCGAACCGGGGGGATCTGTGCGATTCTCCGGTCTTCCAGCCCTGTTTTCAGTGCGTCGTCTGCCATGATCTCCAATGCGGAAACGATCTTTGGCAGATTCCCCCTTTCTGCGGGGGGAAGGGCCGCCGCAATCTGCTCAATTTCCTGTTTTTCGGCATCCAGCTCGGTCACGGTGCGCGGATCGGTTATGCGTTTCCCCAGACCTTCCGGGGATACATCGGGCGCAGTGCGTTTAAGGGAGGCGGCCGAGGCGATCTGCGCTGCATAAAATTCCGATTTTGCGCTGATGGATACCGTGAGCTGCCGGTCTGCGGGTGTGCGGGCAAGTTTCAGCACTCCGGCGGAAAAATTGTCCAGTTCGCCAACCAGCGTCTGAAGATCCGGTGCCGGAGAAGATGTATCCCGGGCGGATTTTCCCCGGGCGGGGGATGTATCCCGTTTTTCCCCGGGTATGCGGGCGCGGCGTTCCGTGCGGGGATGTATTCCACCCAGATCGGAAATCCAAATTTTTGCGTCTGCCGCCAGGCCGGGACCCTGCGCGGGCCGGAGCGCCTCTGCCATGCGTTCGATTCTCCCGCTCTGTTTTGCCAGTTCTTCGCGCAGTTTCTGCGTCTGTTCAGCCTCTGCCGCGGACAGCCCCGCAGTTCCCCTGCGCACGTCCATCGCGCAGAGGAAAACGGAGAAGGAACCGATTCCCAAAAAGAGTACCGTGAGGAAAGATACCCATGATTTCAGGGCCGAGTTTCCCGTTTCGTATTTATTCATCCGACCTGCTTTGGATTTGTCCGTATCTGCCGACACTTTTGTAAGTATAATCCGAAAATTGGCGTCCCGGGGAAAGCGGCTAGTATTCTTACATATATGACACGGCAAAATAAGTTTGGAAGCAGAGAGCTGGCGGAATTGGTTTCGCCGGCTGTCCGCGCTGCGGGTCTGTTTTTGGAGCAGGCACGGATTGTGCGTTCGGGCAGATATCTGACCGCGCGTATTACGGTGGATCTGGAATCCGGTCCGGGAGGTCCGGATTCCCGGCAGCTGGAAGAGCTGACGCGCGCGATTTCCGCGATCCTGGACGATGCCGATCCTTTTGCGGATGCATACAGCCTTGAGGTGACTACGCCGGGCGCCGCAAGAGTGCTGACCGAGCCGCGTCATTATACGCGGGCCGTGGGCCGCTCTGTGCGCTTTTCCCTGCGCGGCGGGGAGTCGTTTACGGGCCGGATCCTGCAGGCAAATGACGGGGGCGTGCTTGTGCGTCCGGAAGAAAAAGTGAAGAAAAGTAATAAAACTATCTTCTTTGACCCGCGTGTTATAACATTCCAAGAGATAGAAAAAGCTCGCGTGGAAGTTGAATTGCGTAAGTCGGATAAAAGCGAAGCGGAAGCGGAGGGATAAAGATGGATATCTCAATGGGTGAGCTGCGTACTTTGGAAGCGGAGTTGGGGCTTGACTTAAATGTGCTGATCGAAACGATTGAAGCTGCTTTGCTGCATGCCTATAATCGCGTCCCGGGTTCGGTAAAAGGCGCCCGCGTGGACTTCGACAGGTCTACGGGGAAAGTTACCGTATGGGCGCCCGAGCTTGACGAAAATGACCGGGTGATCGGAGAATTTGACGATACACCCAACGATTTCGGACGCATTGCCACCGCCACCGCCCGTTCCATTATTGCCCAGCGTCTGCGGGATGCGGAAAGTGCCCGGATTTTGGGCAGTTTTCAGGGCAAGCAGGGGCAGATTGTCTCCGGTACCGTGGAGGGAAGGGCCGGACGCGACCCACAGTCCAGGGATCTGTTTGTTGAGCTGGGCGAAAACAGGGGAATTCTGCGCGCGGAAGAACAGGTGCCCAGTGAGCATTACCGCCACGGGGATCTGATCCGCGCTTTGATTTTGGATATTTCCGTCGGGCCCCGGGGAGCTTCCATCAGACTGTCGCGTTCGCATCCGGATTTTGTGCGCCGGCTCTTTGAAACCGAGGTTCCGGAAATTGCCGACGGTACCGTGGAGATTGTGTCTCTGGCCCGGGAAGCGGGGCACAGGTCAAAGGTTGCGGTGTGGTCCGCGGATGAAAACGTCGCTGCCAAGGGCGCTGTTATCGGCCATAACGCGCAGCGGGTCCGGGCAGTTACGCAGGAACTGAACGGGGAAAAAATCGACATTGTGGAGTATGACGACGATCCGGCGCTGTTTATTGCCGCCGCACTTTCCCCGGCGCAGGTCACCCGGGTGGACATTGTTAACCGCGAAGCGCGTCAGGCACTGGCTGTTGTGCCCAATGACCAGGCATCTTTGGCGATCGGCAAAGAGGCGCAGAATGTGCGTCTGGCTGCCAAGCTCACCGGATGGTCGATAGACATCAGAAAAGAAGCGGAAGATCCGGCGGCCGGAAACCGGGGCGGACAGAACGCGCAGGCATAGAGGATCTGCCATGCACCGTGAGCGTATTCACCTCACAAAAATGACGCACCGGTGCGGATAAACTGTCTTTTTCGGGTAGACTGGGAAAGTAAAAGTCAGAACGCAATCTAAATGAAAGCGGGTAGAAAGCCGATGGGCACCCGATGAGTACCCAGCGATGAGCTGCCAGTAGAAGGGTCCGGGCATCAGCGCGGACCGATGTAGAAGGAGAAATGTGGCAAAGGTCCGCGTCCATGAACTCGCCAAAGAGCTCGGCGTAACAAGCAAAGCTTTACTTGCGGTATTGAAAGAAAACGGCGAATTCGTAAAATCGGCGTCTTCGAGCATTGAAGCGCCTGTTGTGCGCCGTGCGCGCGAATACTACGAAAAGCATCCGGAACTGCTTCCGCAGGGAAAGCCGAAGACGAAAAAGAGCGAAACGAAGCCTGTTTCCGGTAAAACCGAAGCCGCGCAGACCCGCCCGGCGGAAAAGAAACCCGCCGGCGGCGGGAACAAAGCCGGAAAGCAGGACGGAAAACCGGCGACTCCCCGTCCCCCGGCGAAGGCAGCCGCAAAAGCGGATTCGCATACCCCCCATCCGCATCCGGCCGAACCCGCACCCCGTCCCCAGGGGAAACGGGCAGCCGTGCCGCGTCCGGGCAATTCTCCTTTTGCCAGCCGGCAGGGAATGGGAAAGCCCGGTCCGCGCCCGCAGGGAAAGATGCCGCGTCCGGGCAATTCTCCTTTTGCCAGCCGGCAGGGAATGTCGCGCCGCGGCGAACGCGCCGAGGAAAAGCAGAATCAGGGCGGCGGCGCACGCCGTGCGCAGCGCGGAGGCGCCAACGCGGGAGCGAACCGCCGCAACGAGGGCGCAAACCGTTTTGCATACCGTCCTTCGCCGAAGGCGATGCCGGATCAGATGCAGGCAATGCCCCAGGGCGGACGCTCCGGAAGAGGCCGCGGACGCGGCGCGCAGGCAGAACAGCAGTTCGCGAGCGCACCCGGCGGTTTCAGGGGTGGCTTTACCCGTTCGGGCGGAAAGGCACGCGGGGGATCTACCGCCGGTGCTTTCGGCAGACGGACCGGGGGAAAGAAACGCAGCAACCGCACACGCCATCAGGAAATTGAGGAGCAGCAGTCTCCGATGCTGCAGGGAGTGCAGGTGCCGCGCGGAGACGGTTCAACGCCGGTACGCGTGCGCCAGGGTGCTTCCCTTGCCGATTTTGCGGAGCGGATCAATGCCGACCCGGCTGCTTTGGTGACCGTTCTGTTCCGCATGGGTGAAATGGCAACGGCGAACCAGTCGTTGGATGAGGATACTTTCCGGCTTTTGGGCGCCGAACTCGGATACGATATTAAAATCATGAGTTCCGAAGACGAAGACCGCGAGATTCTGGAAGCCTTTGACATTGATATTGATGCCGAACGGGCGCAGGAAAAAGAGTCGGATCTTACTGCCCGCCCGCCTGTGGTTACGGTCATGGGACACGTGGACCACGGCAAGACGAAACTTCTTGACGCAATCCGCAATGCGGATGTGGTTGAGGGTGAAGCCGGCGGTATTACGCAGACCATCGGCGCATATCAGACGCATTTGCGTATTGAAGGCGAAGAACGTTCGATCACGTTTATCGATACTCCGGGCCATGAGGCTTTCACGCAGATGCGTGCCCGCGGAGCGAATATCACGGACGTGGCGGTTTTGGTTGTGGCCGCAAATGACGGTGTAATGCCGCAGACCGTGGAAGCGATCAACCATGTGCAGGCCGCGAAGGTTCCGATCGTGGTTGCGGTAAACAAGATCGATACCGAAGGGGCAAATCCGGACAAGGTCCGTTCCCAGCTGACCGAATACGGTCTGGTTGCCGAAGAATACGGCGGCGATGTGCCGTTTGTCGATATTTCGGCGAAGAAACGGATCAATATAGACAAATTGCTGGAAACGATTATTGCCACATCGGATATTTTGGTCAACCCCACCGCGAATGCGGACAAGCCTGCCAGGGGTGTGGCGATTGAAGCCAAGCTGGATCAGGGGCGCGGTTCGGTGATTACCGCTCTGATTCAGGACGGAACGCTGCACGTAGGCGATCCGATTGTGGTCGGAACCGCTTACGGACGTGTGCGGGCGATGATCGACGAACACGGCAGCCGGGTGGAGGAAGCCGGTCCTTCGCGTCCGGTGCAGGTATTGGGACTGACCTCCGTGCCCGGTGCGGGCGACCGGCTGATTGTGGCCGAAGACGACCGCACGGCACGTCAGATTGCCGAACGGCGCGAAACGGCGAAACGCGCGGCAACACTGGCCAGACGGCGGAAGCGGATTTCGCTCGAAGACCTCACCGCCGCAATCGAAGAAGGCAAGGTGGAGACGCTGAACCTGATTCTGAAGGGCGATTCCTCCGGTTCGGTGGAAGCGCTGGAGTCTTCGCTTCTCGATATTGAAGTGGGCGGCGACGAAGTGCAGCTGAACGTGATCCACCGCGGAGTGGGGGCAATCACGCAGTCCGATGTTGATCTGGCCACGGTGGACAACGCGGTTATTATCGGATACAACGTCCGTCCCGCAGAGCGCGTCGGCGAGATAGCCGACCGCGAAGGCGTGGAGATGAAGTTCTACTCCGTGATTTACGATGCGATCAACGATGTCGAAGACGCGCTGAAGGGCAAACTCAAGCCGATTTACGAAGAGGTTGCGCTGGGGACGGCGCAGATACGCCAGATTTTCAAATCCGGAAAGTTTGGCAATATCGCCGGTTCGATTGTGCGTAAGGGCGTCATCAGACGCGGCACGAAGGCACGCCTGGTACGTGAGGGAACAGTGGTCGTGCCCGACCTGGAGATTGTCTCGCTGCGTCGGGAAAAAGACGACGTAACCGAGGTAAAAGAGGGCTACGAGTGCGGTATTACCCTGGGTCACAAAGATATTCGCGAAGGCGATATAATTGAGACCTGGGAAATGCGCGAAAAGCCGCGTGAGTAAGATTTATCGGTTTATTGGCGGGACGCCGGCGGTGGGTTTGCTTACTGCCGGCGTCCCGCGCAAAATCGGCAGGCGAACCGGATTTAAGGGGGAAACATGGTTAATCCGCGGGCGGCGCGGGTAGCGGAGCGGATCCGCGCGATTGTGGCGCAGATGATAGACACGAAACTGAAGGATCCGCGTCTGGGAATGGTTACGGTTACGGATGTGCGGGTAACGGGTGATCTGCAGCATGCCGATATTTTCTATACCGTTTACGGTTCGCAGACGCAGCTGCGCAATTCGGCCCGGGCGCTGGAATCGGCGAAAGGAATGATTCGTTCGCAGGTAGGTGCTCAGCTGGGACTGCGCCTTACGCCGTCGCTGGATTTTATTGCCGACGCTTTGCCGCAAAGCGCGAAATCGATCGAAGATGCGCTGACGGCAGCAAGATTTAAGGATGAGCAGATTCGCAGACTCGCCGAAAATGCCTCTCCCGCCGGGGATGCAAACCCCTACCGGGAGCCGAAGGGCGTGCCCGACGGGTACGAAGCCGATGAATAGTACGCCTTCTTTGCCGCGCAGGCAGATGCCCTGGGGAGACGTTCCCCGGGCCGCATGCGCTGCTCCGGACGGTATTCTGCCCGTAAACAAAGACGCGGGAGTTACTTCCCATGACGTTGTCGGTGCGGTGCGCAGGCTGGCGGGAACGCGTAAAGTCGGCCATGCGGGAACTTTGGATCCCATGGCAACGGGTCTGCTTATTCTGGGGATCGGCAGAGGAACAAAACTTCTGACCTATCTCAGCGGCAAAAACAAAACATATGAGGCCCGTATCTGTCTGGGCGTGCGCACGGATACGGAAGACAGGGAGGGCGAAATTGTTTCCCTGCCCGATGCGCGGCTCGCCGCGCGGCTGAAAACGCTGGGTGGGGAAGAGATCGATGCCGCTCTGCGGAAATTTACGGGCAGACAGATGCAGGTGCCTTCCCGTGTTTCGGCAAAGAAAATCGGCGGCCGGCGCGCTTATGATCTGGCCCGGGCGGGTGAGGAGGTCAGGCTTTCCCCCCGGCCGGTCACGGTGGAATCGTTTCTGCGCACGGGTCCGGCCGTGTTTTCGCAGGAAACCGTGCCCGGATTTGCCACATTGGAATTTCCCGTGTCGGTGCGGTGCACCGCGGGAACATATATTCGCGCACTGGCCAGAGATCTGGGAGAATATCTCGGAGTCGGCGCACATCTGCGAATGCTGCACCGCAGCAGTGTGGGCGGGCGCCGAAGTTCCCGCGCCCTTGGGGTGAAACAGTATGCGCAGATGACTGCGGCGGGCCGGCCCCTGCCTGTTTTGCCGCTGTCTGCCGTGTGCAAAACGCTTTTCCCCGTTGTGTATGTCGGTGCGGAAGAAGCACGGGCGCTCAGATTCGGACAGTTCATAGCGATGCGCGAACCCGGTGAATGTCCGGCCGGGGAAACCGGTTTTCCCTTTGCCGCCTACACGGAAGACGGCACGGCGGTTGCCCTGCTTTCTGCGCGCGGCGATAAACTGAAACCCTGCCTTCTGCTGACGCCCTAACCGCCACACTTTGCGACATGGTGTATCGGGATATTTTTTGTTTTTTCCTATATGCTTTATATGTTCCGATAAATTTATGCGACACCGGGTGGTTGAATGCAAAACGGAAATAACGGATGTCTGATAGTCTGTCTGGGTACGCCGCGCTCGCCGGAGCCGAAAGAAATAAAATTTTTTCTGCGCCGTTTTCTTTCCGATCCGGCGGTTGTGGATTTTCCCCGCTGGCTGTGGAAACCGATTTTGCACACTTTTGTTCTTCCGCTGCGTCCTTCGCGGATTGCCCCGCGCTACAGAGCGGTGTGGTTTGCGCAGGGATCGCCGCTGGATGTCTATTCGCGCAGGCAGTGCGCGGCTCTGAGCCGGGAACTGCCCGATACGGAAGTCAGATATGCCACCACTTATATGAGCCCTTCCGTCGGAGAGCAGCTTTCGGCGATGCGTGCGCGCAAAATTACGGTTATACCGCTGTTTCCGCACTATGCCCCGTCCACGGTGGATGCAATAGAAAAGCAGGTTGCGCTGTTTGCGCGCACGCATCCGGATGTGCGGGTGCGCATTGCGCCGTCCTGGGCGCGGCAGGAGACGCTTGCCCAATGGTATGCCGAAAAAATAAAAAACGTACTGCGCGCCGGCCGCGTGGAAAAAATTGTTTTTTCATACCACGGCGTACCCCTGCGTGCGCCGCACCGTCCCGGGGAATACCTAAGGCAGTGCGTTGCCACAACGGATCTGATTATGGGCCGTGTGGGTGATTTTCCCCACGAGATTACGTTTCAGTCAAAATTCGGCCCGGGCAAATGGCTCTCTCCGGCCACTGTGGTGCGGATGGGGGAGCTGCCCGCAGAAGGCGTGAAACGGGTGCTTGTGCTCTCCGCGGGATTCTTTGCCGACTGCATCGAAACACTGGATGAGCTGGATGTGCTGAACAGGGAGACGTTTATCCGTGCGGGAGGGGAAGAAATGATCAGGCTGCGCCCGCCGAACGACGACCCCGTTGCGGGTAAAATCCTCGCCGAAATATACCGCCGGGCGCAGTAATTATCCGCGTATGAACCGCGCGGGAATCCGCTGCCCGTCTTTTACGCCTTCCAGCATTTCACGGTCGATCGGGTGCGCTGCGGATAGGACGGAGAGTTTTCCCGAAGATTCCATAATTACCGCTGCCACCTGCGATTTATCGGAAATTCCGTGTTCGCGCAGGGCAGACATCAGTTCCGTATGCGTGGTGTTGACGGATTTTAGGTTGCGTTCCAGTATTTGGGGGCCTGCCATCAGCAGAACGGGCCGGGAATTAAGCAGACGGTCGCCGCGGGCGGTGTTGGTGACCGCGCCCAGTGCTATGTGCAGAATAAGCAGAGTCGCAAACACGACGATTCCCGCAGCCAGCGTCGGCACGGGACCGATCATTGTTCTTCCGATCACCGCCCCGAAAAGCATGGTCATCAGTGTGTCGAAAGTCGTCAGGCCGGATTGCAGCCGTGCGCCGAAGATTTTCGTCGTCAGCAGAAAAACGAGATAGATAATGCAGGTTCCCAGTGCGGTCAGGGCCGCGCCTTCCGCGGTGATTCCCAGCCAGGCGGAAGCTCCGTGCGGATAATTCATTTTGGCTCCTTTTGCTTCTGTCTGTATTATGCCTTAGATCCTTTTCTTTTTTAGAATAGGAATATGACGAATGACAAAAATACCGAAAATAAGACAAAATCTTCCTGCGGCTGCGGTTGCGGCGGGCACGGCCGACGCTCCGGGCAGGAAAAACACTCCGGGTCGGGCAGCGGCGGCTGCGGTTGCGGCGGGCACGGCCGGCGGCACGCTTCCTCCGCCGGTCTATCCGAAGGGCGCAGACAGCTGGGTCTGCGCGGAAAATAATGCAGATTTGGCATAACGCGGCGCAGATTCCGCGGGATCTGCCGGAAAGCGCGGTCACGGTTGGGATATTTGACGGAGTCCACAGGGGACACCGGGCAATACTGGCAAAGACGGCGCAGGTTGCGGCGGAGCGGGATATGCCCGCTTTGGCGCTTACGTTCGATCCCCACCCTTTGCGCGTGCATCATCCGGAGCGAAAATTTCAGCTGATAACTTCACTCTCCGAGCGTCTTGCCCGTCTGGAAGAGGCGGGGATCGACGGGGTTTTTGTGCAAAAGTACGATTTGCGTTACGCCCAAACCACGCCCCTAGATTTTGTGCGCGGGCAGCTTTTGGGGCAGCTGCACGCCAAAACGGTTGTGGTCGGGCAGGATGTCCGTTTCGGAAAGAACAATGCCGGGGACGGGCAGATGCTGAAAGATTTTGGCGCCAGGTTCGGATTTTCCGTGGTTCTGCTCGACGACTTATGCGACCGGCAGGGCAGACGCTGGTCTTCGACGTGGGTCAGGGAGCTGCTGGCCGAGGGAAAAGTCGGGGAAGCGATGGAGGTGCTTGGCCGGCCGCACCGGATCCGCGGCATCGTGCGGCACGGTTTTAAGCGGGGCAGAAAACTCGGATTCCCCACCGCAAACCTCGCCGGCGACAATTTGGGGGAAGTGCCGGCAGACGGGGTATATGCCGGCCGGCTTATTCTTCCCGGGTGCGCGGCAAATGCCGCCGCCTATCTGCCGGCTGCCATCTCGGTGGGCACGAATCCGCAGTTCGGGGGGAAAAGCAGAACGGTGGAGGCGCACGTTTTGGGCCGCAGCGACCTGAACCTGTACGGGCAGGAAATTGCGCTCGATTTTATTTCCTACCTGCGTCCGATGCGTAAATTTTCTTCGGTTGCGGCACTGCTTTCGCAGATGGACGACGACCTGAAACACTGTGCACAGAAACTGGGCGTGCCGCCGGCCCGCCGCGTGCCTCCGCAGAGCGTAACCGCGTCCTAAATGCGTGCGAAAGCGGATGAGCGCGAAGTCACGGTAATTTTTTCGCTGTTTTGGGCGTATTGGTGATAGACTGGGCTAGCCGTTAGATCGGCCACGGGGTGTCATCGCTCGGGAGAACATGCCCCGGGCTCCGTGCAGCTAGTTATGAAGGAGAATCATATGGCTCTCAGCAAAGAGACCAAGGATGCAATTATTAAAGAATATGCAACTCATGAGGGCGACACGGGTTCGCCGGAAGTACAGGTTGCACTGCTTTCTGCGCGGATTAAGGAGCTCACCGAGCATTTCCGCACGCACCACCACGATCATCATTCCCGCCGCGGTCTGATGCTGCTTATCGGTAAGCGCAGGCGTCTGCTGGGTTATCTGGCGGAAGAAGACATTGAGCGTTACCGTTCTCTGATTTCCCGTCTCGGCCTGCGCCGCTGACGGAACTGACTATCGGCTCGAATAATCTGTTCGGGCCGATAATTCTAAAATCAACACACATAAAAAGAGTAAAAAGAGGAAGTCCCCCGCACTGGTTCGGTCTTCGGTTGTGGTAGGCGGAATTTTCCGGTTATGACAATCGACGACCGCATCGCCGGGAGGCAAATAATTAAAGGAGGTCCCATGGAGGGTCCTGATGTAAAATTCAGCGAGGCCGTTATCGACAACGGTTCGTTCGGAACCCGTAAAATCCGTTTCGAAACAGGTTTGCTTGCCCGGCAGGCGGCAGGAAGTGCCCTGGCATATCTGGACGGGGAAACCACCGTTCTTTCCGCAACCGCCGTTTCGTCCGAACCGCGGGAAGGTTTTGATTTCTTCCCCCTGACCGTGGACGTGGAAGAACGTTCCTACGCCGCGGGGCGGATTCCCGGATCGTTTTTCCGCCGCGAAGGCCGTGCCGGCACGGACGCAATCCTGGCTGCGCGCCTGATCGACCGTCCGCTGCGCCCGGCATTCGTCAAAGGTCTGCGCAATGAAGTACAGATCGTTGCCACTGTGCTTGCGGTGAATCCGGATGACGCTTATGACGTGCTGGCAATCAATGCCGCGTCCATGTCTACGCAGCTTTCCGGTCTGCCTTTCTCCGGGCCGATCGGCGGAGTCCGTATTTCGCTGATCGACGGCAGCTGGGTGGCATTCCCGCGTTACAGCGAGATGCCGCGTGCCACCTTTACCATGGTTGTGGCAGGAAGAATCGTCGGCGAGGACGTCGCAATTATGATGGTTGAGGCCGAAGGCGGAGAACACCTGACGGAAAACGTTGCCAAGGGCGGCGTAACACCGACCGAGGAAGTTGTGGCCGAAGGTCTGGAAGCGGCGAAGAAGTTTATCCGCGTGCTGTGCGAGGCGCAGCGCGCACTGGCCGATGAGGCGGCGAAACCCGTGCAGGAATATCCGCTTTACCCGGCATACGAAGACGATGAATACGAAGCTGTCGGAGAGATAATCGGCGACCGTTTCGGGGCTCTGTGGGGTATCACGGACAAGCATGAACGTGATGAGGCGCTGAACGAACTGACCGAAAAGATTGTTTCGGAAGTGGCAGATAAATTCCCGGAGCGCGAGCAGGCGCTGGCGATGGCGGTAAATGCGCATTGGAAGAAAGCGATGCGCGAACGCGTGCTCACCACCGGGGAACGGATGGACGGGCGCACGCCGGTGGAAATCCGCACAATTACGGCGGAATCCTCGGTTCTTCCGCGGGTGCACGGATCGGCCCTGTTCCAGCGCGGCGAGACTCAGATTTTGGGCGTGACAACACTGAATATGCTGAAGATGGAACAGCAGATCGACAATCTTTCCCCGATCACTTCCAAGCGTTATATTCATCATTACAATTTCCCGCCCTACTCCACGGGTGAAACCGGGCGTGTGGGTTCGCCCAAGCGGCGCGAAATCGGACACGGTATGCTGGCAGAGCGTGCGCTGGTGCCCGTGCTGCCCCCGCGCGAAGAATTCCCCTACGCAATCCGTCAGGTATCCGAAGCTCTGGGATCCAACGGCTCAACTTCGATGGGCTCGGTGTGCGCCTCCACGATTTCCCTTCTTAACGCGGGTGTGCCGCTGAAAGCTCCCGTGGCGGGTATCGCAATGGGTCTGGTTTCCGGGCAGATCGACGGTGAACAGCGTTACGTGGCGCTGACCGATATTCTCGGAGCGGAAGACGCACTGGGCGATATGGATTTCAAAGTTGCCGGTACGCGTGAATTCGTTACCGCCCTGCAGCTGGATACGAAGCTGGACGGTATTCCGGCGCAGGTTTTGGCCAAAGCGCTCGCCCAGGCACGCGAGGCGCGTTTTGCAATCCTGGATCTCATCGAGCAGGCAGTTCCGCAGGCCGAAGAAATGGCGGAGACCGCTCCGCGCGTTATTTCGGTGCAGATTCCCGTAGACAAGATCGGTGAGGTCATCGGACCCAAAGGAAAGATGATTAACCAGATTCAGGAAGACACGGGCGCCGAAATCACGATCGAAGAAGACGGCACCGTATTTATCGGCGCAACCAACGGCACTTCCGCCGAGGCTGCCCGGCAGACGATCAACGCGATCGCGAACCCGCAGATGCCGGAGGTCGGCGAGCGTTTCGTGGGAACGGTTGTAAAGACAACCACGTTCGGTGCCTTCATTTCTCTGAGCCCGGGCAAAGACGGGCTGCTGCATATCTCGCAGATTCGCCGTCTGGTTGGCGGAAAGCGCGTGGAAAACGTGGAGGATGTGCTCAACGTCGGCGACAAAGTGGAAGTGGAACTGGCCGAGATAGATCCGCGCGGAAAGCTTTCCCTGCACGCCGTGCTGACCGAAGAACAGCTTGCGGCGGAGAAAGAAGCGGAGGCCGGGCAAAAGGAAACCCGCCCGGAGCGCAGAGAACGCGGGCGGCGTCCCCGTGAACGCCGCCGGACGCGTTCTGCCGAGCCGAAGAAAGAAGAAACGGATTCACAGTCCGAAGAATAAATAACTGAATTTGGATCGATTCGCGAACGTGTTGGACTGAGGCAAAATATCTGTCTTGGTCCGGCACGTCGCCTTTATCTGTGGAAATATCGGAGAAGAAATGACTTTTACGCGTCTTGCGCTGCCGTTGGATTCTTTTGCGCCGATCGAATTTGAAGAAAACGGCGTGCTCGGCAGACGTTCCGTTCTGCCCGGGGGAATAAGGGTTCTCAGCGAAAAAATACCCGGTCAGCAGTCCGTTTCCGTTTCTTTTTGGATCGGCGCCGGCTCGCGTGACGAAGCAGCGGGAAGTGAAGGGTCTACACATTTTCTCGAGCATCTGCTGTTTAAGGGCACTAAAAAGCGTTCCTGCGCGCAGATCTCACAGCTTTCCGACTATCTCGGGGGAGCGGTTAATGCAGCCACCGCGCGCCTGTATACGTGCTATTACGGACGCGTATTTACCGCCGATCTGCCGCTTTTGCTGGATCTGCTCACGGATATGGTAACCGGGGCGACATTGGACCGTGCGCAGATGGACGTGGAACGCGGGGTTATTTTGGAAGAGCTGCGTGCGGCGCAGGACGATGCCGCAGAAGTAACGGAAACGGCCCTTCTTCCGCTGGTTCTGGGAGATCATCCTCTTTCCCGTCCGGTCGGGGGCACGCCGCAGACAGTGGAGGCACTGAAACACGAACATCTTTTGCGTCACTACCGCAGCAATTACAATTCCCGGGAACTGGTAATCACGGCGGCGGGAGATGTGGATCATGACCTGCTGTGCGGGCAGGTAACGGACCTGCTGGAAGCCGCCGGATGGAATCTTGGCCAAGGCGTTCTTCCCGCCGCGCCGCGCAGGGCGGCGGACGTGGAATACCGCTGCGGAACACATTCCGTGATTCCCCATCCCGGCCGGCAAAGCGCGGTGGTTGTGGGAATGCCCGGTCTGCGTCTGGCAGACCGGGACGAAACTGCGGCCGCGCTGTTTGAAATTATTCTGGGCGGAGGCACTTCTTCCCGTCTTTTTCGCGAAATTCGGGAAAAACGCGGTCTTGCCTATTCGGTGTATTCGTGGTCGCTGAACTGGAATGAAGGCGGCGTATTTGCCATGGAGGCCGGCTGCGGCGCGGAAAATACACGGCAGGTGGCAGATCTGATGCGAAACTGCCTGGAAGAACTTGCGCAAAACGGCGTATCTGAAGATGAATTGCGCTCGGCGGTCAACCAGCACCGGGCACAGCTCGTTTTCGCTGCGGAAACAAACGGTTACCGAAAGAACAGACTCGGATATGCCGAGCTTCTGCGCGGGGAAATTATGTCCGTAGGCGAATCGCTGAGGCTGGCGCGGGAAGTGACGGCGGATGATATTCAGCGTATTGCGCAAAATTTTGCCGCCCACACACCGACCGTGCTGTGGAGCTCGGCCGAATGATGTGCTCTTTTTCGGTTTAAGACAGGACGCTCCACCACAGATGCTGGGTGATTTGTCTGCCGTCAATCGCAAAACTGCGCCGCAGACCGCAGGGGGCGAATCCCGCCGCGGAAAAAGTTCTGATTTTTTCGGTGTCGGATTCAAATATCCACAGATAGATTTCGGTTTCGCCGCTGCCTGATTCTTCGGCGGCGGGACCGATCAGATCGGTAATTGCCGACAGCAGCCGGGCTTCGTGTCCCCGGCCGAAAGATGCGGAAGAAATTTCAAAATTCAGAATTTCAAAAGCGCGGCGCCCAACAGCATCGGAATCATCTTCGCACTTGGAGGCAGGCGGGGAATACGGCCTGTGTTTCCGTGCCGCCGGCGAGTCTGCCGGTTCGCAGGGAACTACGGTGGCAAAACCGACCGCTTTTTCGTTTTCCGTGGCAATCAGGGCCAGCTCGCGCTGATCGGCGGGACGCCGGAGGGCTGCCGTCCATGTCCGCGTAAAATCTTCGGTGCTCAGCCGGGACAGCGTGCGTGCCGAAAGCGGGGCATTCAGTGCCCGAACCAGCGTTTCGCGCATCGCCCGCTGCTGAATTTCCGCAATATCCCCGGCATCTCCCGCATTCGCCACGCGAACCGTATTTTTTGCTTTCCTCACGTTTCTATTATTGTTTATCGCGGCAAAGTATACTAACCGGAGCACAAAGATGTGGCAATCACCGAAAAACCGTGTTCGGGCTTTTCTTCCCCCGTTAGTGTGAGACAATGGAAAATGTGAATAAAACTAACTTACCTCCTGCCCCCGCACCCGATACGATCCGGGTGATTCCGCTCGGCGGAATCGGCGATATCGGCAGGAACATGACCGTTTTTGAATACAACGGAAGAATTTTAATTGTTGACTGCGGAGTTCTTTTCCCTTCCGAACACCAGCCGGGTGTGGATCTGATTCTGCCGGATTTTGAATATCTGCGCGACCGTCTCGATGATATAGACGCGATTGTGCTGACCCACGGGCACGAAGACCATATCGGTGCCGTTCCCTATCTGCTTCGCCTGCGCCCCGACATTCCGCTCGTCGGCAGCGAATTTACGATCGCCCTGACGGAGGCGAAACTGGCCGAGCATCGCATTAAGCCTTATTCTCTGGTGGTTGCCGAGGGGGATGTGGAGCAGCTGGGTGAATTTGAATGTGAATTTATCGCCGTCAATCATTCGATTCCCGATGCCCTTGCCGTGTTTATGCGCTCCAAGGCGGGCAACATTCTGATCACCGGGGATTTTAAGATGGATCAGCTGCCTTTGGACGGCAGAATTACGGATCTGCGCGCTTTTGCCCGTGCCGGGGAAATCGGGGTGGATCTGTTTATGGTTGATTCGACGAATGCGGAAGTCCCCGGTTTTGTGCATTCCGAAGAGGAAATCGGGCCGGTGCTGGAAAACATTTTCGGGCGGGCGCAGGGGCAGATTGTGGTGGCGTCTTTTGCGTCCCACGTGCATCGTGTGCAGCAGGTGCTCGAAACGGCGCGGAAATTTGGGCGAAAGGTGTGTTTCGTGGGGCGGTCCATGGTACGCAACATGGGGATTGCCGCCGATTTGGGACTGCTGGATATTCCGGAAAATACGCTTGTCGATCTGAAAGACATTGATTCGGTTGCGGAAAACAGACGGGTATTTATGTCTACCGGCTCGCAGGGTGAGCCGATGGCGGTGCTGGCCCGCATTGCCTCCGGTACGCACAGAAGGATTTCGGTTGGTCCGCGCGACACCGTAATTTTTGCCTCCTCGCTTATTCCGGGGAATGAAAATTCCGTATTCCGCCTGATTAACGGGCTGACGAAACTGGGTGCCAAAGTTGTGCATCAGGGAAACGAAAGAGTGCACGTTTCCGGGCATTCCGCGCAGGGAGAGCTGCTTTACGCATACAACATCGTTGAGCCGCTGAATGTGATGCCGATTCACGGTGAGCCAAGGCATTTGGTGGCCAATGGGTCGTTGGCCGTGAAAACAGGTGTGCCTGCGGAAAATGTGATGCTGTGCGAAGACGGCACAGTGGTGGATCTGCATGACGGCGTGGCCCGGATCGTGGGGGAAATTCCCTGCGGCTACGTATTTGTAGACGGTTCGTCGGTGGGTGAAATCGGAGAAACCGAGCTCACGGACAGGCGGACACTGGGACAGGAAGGCTTTATTGCCGTTTTCGCCGTGGTCGACGCGCAGCGGCGTACCATTCTTGCCGGTCCGCATATTCAGGCGCGGGCTATGGCGGAAGACGACTCCGTATTTGACGAGATTCTTCCCGAAGTGAAGAAAGCGCTGAAAGGTGCGTTGGAAAACGAAAATGCGGATGCATATCAGATGCAGCAGGCAATGCGCCGCGTACTCGGGCGTTGGGCTGCGCGTACCCTGCGCCGCGCGCCGATGATTATTCCGACGGTGATCGAAAGCTGACGGCCGGATTCGGGCCGGATGCACACATCCGGTTTTGATACGGCGCAGAGAAGAAAGACGGGGGAAATTTTGGCTCGGGAACGGTCCGGTGAAAAAAGAAAAAACGGAAAAAAGGCACAGGGGAAAGCAGATCTGCGGCAGCGGGACGGCCGTTCGCGCGACGGTCTGGCGTTTGTGCTGCTGGCGTTGGCGGTTGTAACTTCGCTGTCCGAGTGGTTTAGTCTCGAGGCAATTTTGCTTGACGTTTTGCATCATGCGCTCGCCGGCGCCTTCGGTCTGCTTGCATTTACCGTCCCGGTTTTTCTTTTGGCTGCGGCGGTAAAACTGTTTCGCATTGCGCGCGCGCCCGTGCCCAACAGATTTTTGCCCGCAGTGCCCGTACTGTTTACCGCAGCCGACGCGTTGGCCCATATATTCTGCGGTTCGCCGAATCCGCTGCGCAACGTTTCTTCAGTGGAACAGGCGGGAGGAATTCTCGGCTGGGTCGCGGGCGCCGGCCTTTCGGCATTGCTCAGCGTGTACGGGGCAGTCGCGGTTTTGATTCTGCTGATCCTGTATCTGCTGCTGTTTGCGGCCGATATGCGCATTGGGGAGATTGCCGCTCTGTTCAAAGGAAAAATGGGCAGACACCGCGATGCCGATCCGCATGATGCTTCGTACTGCGGGGAGCAGACACCGCAGGATTCCCCTCCGGCGGGACTGCTGCGGCGGCTGCGGGAAAAAGTGGCCCGGAAATCGGCGGCATCCGATGCGCCGGCGGAAGAGAATACCGTTCCCATACCCGCGGAAGAGGCAAAAACGGGAAAGCAGACACCCGTTCCCCGGGTGCGGATTCCCGTGCCGATACGGAAAACGTCTGCCGAAAACGTCCCCGAAAACAAAACGGCTGCTTCGCAGGGCGAAACCAAAGTGCTCCGCGCACCCAAACCGTCCGAAATGCCGATTGCCGGCAGGCAGCTTGAACTGTCTTCGAATATTACCTACACGCTGCCTTCCCTCTCGCTTCTCGGGCAGGGTGCCCCGCATTTGGAACGCTCGCAGGCCAACGACAACGTTGTTGCCGCTCTTACGCGCGTGTTTTCGGAATTCGGAGTGGACGCGCGCGTGGTCGGCTTTTCCCGCGGACCGACGGTGACACAGTATGAAGTGGAGCTCGGTCCCGGGGTGAAGGTAGACAGAATTACGCAGCTGTCAAAGAATATCGCCTATTCCGTTGCGTCGGCCGATGTGCGCATTATTTCGCCGATTCCCGGAAAATCCGCGATCGGAATCGAAATTCCGAATACGGATCGGGAAATGGTGCGTATCGGCGATGTGCTGCGCTCCGCGGCGGCCGCCAAACAGACGCATCCGCTGGCTGTCGGCGTGGGAAAAAACGTAGACGGAAAGTACGTGGTGGCAAATCTGGCGAAAATGCCGCATCTTCTGGTGGCAGGGGCGACCGGCGCGGGCAAATCGTCGTTTATCAACTCAATGATTACTTCAATTATGATGCGTGCCACACCTGAACAGGTGCGCCTGATTCTGGTGGATCCCAAGCGGGTGGAGCTGACCATCTATGCCGGGATTCCCCACCTGGTGACGCCGATCATCACCAATCCAAAGAAAGCGGCGGAAGCCCTGGAATGGGTGGTGAAGGAAATGGATCAGCGTTACGACGATCTGGCGACATACGGTTTCAAACATATTGACGATTTCAACGCGGCAATCCGCAGCGGAAAACTGCAGCCGCATCCGGGTTCCGAACGCAAACTGCAGCCGTATCCGTATCTGCTGGTGGTTGTCGACGAACTGGCGGATATGATGATGGTCGCGCCGCGCGATGTGGAAGCTTCGATTCAGCGTATTACGCAGCTGGCGCGGGCCGCGGGAATTCATCTGGTGCTGGCGACGCAGCGTCCGTCGGTGGATGTGGTAACCGGGCTGATTAAAGCAAATATTCCTTCCAGGCTGGCGTTTATGACTTCTTCGCTTGCCGACTCGCGCGTGATTTTGGATTCTTCGGGGGCAGAGAAACTCATCGGTATGGGTGATGCGCTGTTTATGCCCTCGGGTGCTTCCAAACCGATGCGCGTGCAGGGTGCATGGGTGGACGAAGAGGAAATCGATGCCGTGGTGAAGCATGTAAAACAGCAGATGCAGCCGGTTTACCGCGATGATGTGACGGCAAAGGCCCCGCGGCGGAAAATAGACGACGAAATCGGAGAGGATTTGGATACGCTGCTGCAGGCGGCGGAGCTGGTGGTGACGAATCAGTTTGGTTCGACGTCAATGCTGCAGCGAAAACTGCGCATCGGTTTTGCGAAGGCCGGGCGGATGATGGATCTTCTCGAGTCGCGCGGAATTGTCGGCCCGTCGGAGGGGTCGAAGGCACGTGACGTACTCGTTCCCTCCGACCGGCTTGACGATGTGCTCAGCCTGATTTGCGGGGAAGATGTGGATTTGCATATCGCGGGCGCGGGAGCGGAAAGAAACGGTGATCCGCAGGCTGATCCCTACGCGGATGCGGATTTCGGGGATGTGGATGTGGCGCGCAACCCCGATCTGCAGGTGCGTCCGTTTGCGGTGGGATCCCAAAGCGTGCATCTGGAGGGGATGAGTGCGGGCAGCGCGGATACGCCGGAGGAAGATGGCTGCGACGGCGCCGGCTTTGCCCCGGATTCGGCCCCGACAGCTGTTTACCGAACCGGGTCTCCTGCCGGGGAGGACGAATAATTCCCGGGCGGTATATTTGCGCACTGTGTTTTGCCCGGCGGCGAATGTTTTGCCCGGCGGCGAATGTTTTGCCAATTGCCGTTTTCCTGTGTTTCGGATTGCCTATTTTCAATAATGGCTTAAGCTATAAGTGTGACTGGCAGTAAAAACAAACAGGCTCCGCTTTTTAATATCGCGAATGTGCTCACGGTTATCAGACTGGTGCTCGTTCCCGTTTTTGTCTGCGTAGTGTGGACAGACAGTGATCCCCGCCGCTGGTGGGGATGGGCCGTGTTTGCGGTTGCGGCTTTTACGGATAAATTGGACGGATATTTGGCCCGGTCGCGCAATCTGATTACGGATTTCGGAAAGCTGGCCGATTCCATTGCGGATAAGGCGCTGATCATTGCGGCGCTGCTGCTGCTGTCTGTGCACGGATATCTCTGGTGGTGGGTGACGGTCGTTTTTATCGTGCGTGAGCTGGGTATTACCGCGATGCGCATGAATATGCGGCATATTAAAGTGATGGCTGCGGGCCGGGGCGGAAAGGTGAAGATGTTTGCCCAGTCGATGGGAATCGCCGGTCTGCTTATTCCGTGGCATACCGTTTTTCCCTCTTCCGTGGCGGCGGCGCTTGTTTATATAAGTTATGCCTGCATTGCCATCGGCCTGTACTATGCGCTGTCTTCGGCTTACGAATATGTGAACGAAGCGGTGAATCTGATCCGCGCGGCGAAAAAACGGTAGGCGCACAATGCGGTCTGTAACGGAAAAAGCAGTCGGAATACTGCTGGGCAGCGGGAAAACCGTTGCCGTGGCCGAGTCTCTCACCGCAGGTCTGCTTGCCGCGGAGTTTGTGTGCGTGCCGGGTGTTTCCGCCGTATTTCGGGGCGGGGTTGTGAGTTACGCAACCGATCTTAAAATCAGTCTGCTTGGGGTGGACGCGGAATTGGCCGAACGCGAAGGCGTGGTAAACGCGCCCGTAGCTTTACAGATGGCGCAGGGTGCGGCGGAATGCTGCGGATCGGATTTTGCCCTGTCCACAACGGGCGTGGCAGGTCCGGGCCCGAATGAGGGGAAAGCGGCGGGAACGGTGTTTATCGGATGCGTTGGCGCGGGTTTGCGTATTGCGCGCGAATACCATTTTTCCGGTACGCGCAACGATGTAAGAAAAGGCACAGTAAAGGCCGCCATGGAGCTGTTTTTGCGGGAGCTGGAAAAAATTCGAGGGAATTAGGCCGAACTTTTCAGGAAACTTCCGGAATGATTTGGGAACATAGTATCAGTTGAAAGCGTTGTATTACGTGAGCAGGAAAATCTTGCGTTTCACAGACAGAAAAGAGATCGCAATGAATGTAAACACCGAGCCCCGCACCGAAATGGTTCTTCTTCGCCGCGAGATGGGTGATGTTTTGCGCGAGTACCGTCAGCGTCAGGGACGTACACTGCGTGAAGTTTCTTCCGACGCGCGTGTTTCTTTGGGGTATCTTTCGGAAGTCGAACGGGGGCAGAAAGAAGCCTCTTCGGAACTGCTGGATTCGATCTGCAGGGCGCTGAATGTGCCTTTGAGCCATGTTCTGCGTCTGATTGCCGATCGGATGGATTTGGCCGGCGGCCGTCTTACCCCGGCAATGCGTCGGGCACGTTCCGTGAAGATGCAGATACCGGATTCGATTCCGGATTCGGTTATCAACGCCGAGTTGGCGGCCATGAACCGCTGAGCCGTTTTGCCGGACGAAAGATGATGACGCACAGTGAATTTTGGCGGACGCTTTCCCGTGCCTTCCCCGAAGGCAGAGGGGAAGCTCTGGCTCAGGATTTGGTGCTGCTCCGGCTGGACCGGAAAACCGCGGTCCAGGCTCTGAACGGGGGAACGGAACCTTTTGAGGTGTGGAAAGCCATCGTTGAGGAGATGGATCTGCCTGCGGATGAATTTCTTTTTCTGCACCGGCGCAGGGCAGAAAAGAAGCAGTGAATTTTGATTTTGGCTTTTTGGGCGTGCCGTGCTGATTTCGAACGCGGGTTCGTTTACGATTGTCCACATACAACAGAAATGAACTGTTTTTCCGCTTGGCTGAGGGCGGGAATCATTTTTTGGTGGAGGTCGGCCTTAATGTTGTATCCGTAAGGGTACTCGGAGAGAGTATCTGCGGAACAGACCTGTTCTGTCGGATTACCGGAAAAGGAATTTCATGGCTGTAAAGAATGAGGACAATCGCATTAAGGCGTTGGATGTTGCGCTGGGGCAGATTGACAAAGCGTTCGGCAAGGGATCGGCGATGCGTCTGGGAGACAAACCTCCGCAGCAGGTGCAGGTGATTCCCACAGGTTCGCTGGCGTTGGATATCGCTTTGGGAATAGGCGGGCTGCCGCGCGGAAGAATAGTTGAAATATACGGTCCGGAATCTTCGGGAAAAACCACCGTCGCCCTGCATGCAGTGGCCAATGCCCAGGCAGCCGGCGGAATCGCCGCTTTCGTGGATGCGGAACACGCACTGGATCCCGAATATGCGAAAAAATTGGGTGTGGACACCGATTCTTTGATTGTGTCCCAGCCGGACACGGGAGAGCAGGCACTGGAGATTGCCGATATGCTGATCCGCTCGGGTGCTTTGGATATTATCGTGATAGATTCGGTTGCCGCGCTTGTGCCGAAAGCCGAAATCGAAGGGGATATGGGTGATTCCCACGTCGGCCTGCAGGCAAGACTGATGTCGCAGGCACTGCGGAAAATAACGGGTGCGCTTTCACAGTCGGGAACGACGGCGATTTTCATCAATCAGCTGCGGGAAAAAATAGGCGTATTCTACGGCACTCCGGAGACGACGACGGGCGGCAAGGCCCTCAAATTCTATTCCTCGGTCCGGTTGGATGTGCGCCGTGCGGAGCAGATCAAAGAAGGCGCGGTTCCGGTGGGAAACCGGACCAGGGTAAAAGTAGTGAAAAACAAGATGGCTCCGCCGTTTAAGCAGGCAGAATTTGACATCCTCTACGGTGAGGGGATCTCCCGCGAAGGAGGAATTTTGGATATGGCCACCGGTGCCGACGTAATCGGCAAGTCCGGTTCCTGGTACACGTATGAAGGCGATCAGTTGGGGCAGGGCAGGGAAAAAGTGCGTAATTTCCTGAAAGACAATCCTGAAATCGCCGCCGAGATCGAACGGAAAGTAAAAATTAAACTGGGAATCGTATCTGCGCCTGCCGCGGAGGGCGGCGAAGAGAAGTAATCCATATTCCGCAAATGGTTAATTACGCAGAGGACGCCGACTTCTTCGGGCGTGCGCGCAAAAAACGCTACCGCACGCCCGAAGAAGCCGCCGCGGCGAAAAAGAGACGCAATGAGCGGCGCAGTGAATCAGACTGGGAGTCTTTGGCCCGCGATGTAGTTTACAGACAGCTGGGAATGGCCGAAAGGTCCGTGAAACAGCTGCGTGATTCCCTTTCCCGCCGCGATGTTCCGCCCGAAATCGCACATACCGTGCTGGAAAAATTTGTTGCCGCGGGTCTGGTCGACGACCGCAGGTTTGCGCAGACATACGCGCGGGCGGCCAAAGAGGCAAAGCGGACTTCGCGCAGAAAACTGGCGGCCGATTTGGCGAAAAAAGGGATTTCGCGCGAAGACATCGAAGCGGTTACGGATGACTTTTCCCCCGAGGATGAACTGTCTGCCGCCCGGGCAATAACGGAGAAAAAAATGCGTTCGCTGCGCGGGGCGGACCGGGAAACGGTGAAAAGAAGGGTTTACGGAGCCTTGGCGCGGCGCGGTTTTTCCTATGAAATTATCCGCCGCTCAATGGAAGAAATTGAGTGATGCGTCCAAAATCGCATTGCGCGGAAAAGATAATTTCGTTAAAAAATACTAAACTGGCTTCGATGATGGAACAATTACCGAAAACTTATGCGATTAAAACTCTCGGGTGCCAGATGAATGTGCATGATTCCGAGCGTCTTGCCGGTCTGCTCGATCAGGCCGGATATCTGCCTGTGGAGTTGGTGCCGCAGGCTGTGGCCAGAGCAACGGAAGCCGGCGACCGCGGGGCCGATGTGCTGGTGGTAAACACCTGTTCTGTGCGTGAAAATGCGGCGAATAAACTGTTCGGAAATCTGGGCCAGCTGGCAGAAGTAAAAAGAGAACGCCCGGAATTTCAGATTGCCGTGGCCGGATGTCTTGCGCAGCAGCTGCGCGACGGAATAGTGAAACGCGCTCCCTGGGTGGACGTTGTTTTGGGAACGCATAATTTGGACGTGCTGCCTGTTTTATTGGAGAGGGCGAAACACAATCGGAAAGCGGCTGTGGAAATCGAAGAGTCGCTGAAAGTATTTCCGTCCACTCTTCCCACACACCGCGAGTCCGTTTATGCGGCATGGGTTTCGATTGCCGTGGGATGCAACAATACGTGTACATTCTGTATTGTTCCCCATCTGCGCGGAAAAGAGGAAGACCGCAGACCGGGGGAGATTCTGCAGGAAATTCAGGCTGTGGTTGCGCAGGGGGCAATCGAAGTCACTCTCCTGGGGCAGAATGTAAATTCCTACGGAGTGAGTTTCCGCGACCGTGCCGCTTTCGCAAAACTGCTGCGTGCGGCGGGAGAAATTGAGGGTCTGGAACGGGTGCGTTTCACTTCCCCCCATCCGGCTTCCTTCACCGATGATGTGATTGCGGCAATGGCCGAAACGCCAAACGTAATGCCGTCGCTGCATATGCCGCTGCAGTCGGGCTCGGATCGGGTGCTGAAAGCGATGCGCCGCTCGTACAGAACGAAGAAATTTTTGGGAATCTTAGACCGTGTGCGGGAAAAAATTCCGGAGGCCGCAATCACAACAGACATAATAGTGGGATTCCCCGGGGAAACGGAAGAAGACTTTGAGCAGACGCTTGAAGTGGTGCAGCGGGCCAGATTCGCCTCTGCCTTTACGTTCCTTTATTCCCCGCGCCCGGGCACGCCGGCGGCCGGATTCGAAGAACAGGTTCCTCCGCAGGTGGCCAATGAGCGTTTCGGGCGGCTGCTGGAGCTGCAAAAGAAAATTACAACCGAAGAGAACCAAAAACTGGAGGGCCGGACGGTAGAGATTTTGGTTTCCGCCGGCAGCGGCCGAAAAGATGCCGAAACGGAACGGATTACCGGCCGTGCCCGGGATAATCGTCTTGTTCATGCCGCCCTGCCGAAAGACTGTGAATGCAGGCCCCGTCCGGGTGATATTGTGCGGGCGACTGTTACGCACGGAGCGCCCTCGCATTTGGTGGCGGATTCCGGAATTTTGGGCGGATTGTTTGAAGTGCGCAAAACACGTGCCGGGGACGCCTGGGAGATTGCGGAGATGAAAAAAGCCCGTCTGACGGCGGAAGCGGCAGGTCTGGCGCCCGTTTCGATCGGGATGCCGACTTTGCGTGTGCGCGGCTGAGGAGCTGCTGTGAAAGACGTTCCGCGGATTTACTGTATAGTCGGACCGACGGCAAGCGGGAAAACCGCACTGTCCGTCGAGCTGGCGCATCTGCTTGGAGGGCCGCAGAAGGCGGAAATTATTTCTGCCGACGCCATGCAGCTGTACCGCGGAATGGATATCGGCACCGCAAAGGCAACGCCCGCAGAGCGCAGGGGGATCGTTCACCGACAGCTGGATGTGCTGGACATTGCCGAAGAGGCATCCGTTGCCGCATACCAGAGGGCAGCGCGGAAAGACCTGGGGCAGATTGCGGAAAACGGAAAGATTCCCATCGTCGTCGGCGGCTCGGGGCTGTACGTTTCCGCTTTGCTCGACGAACTGCATTTTCCCGGGTCCGATCCTGAAGTCCGTTCCCGTCTGCAGGAAATCTGCCGCTGCCGGGGATTGGAACCGCTGGTTGAAGAGCTGCGGAAAATAGATCCCGTTTCGGCCGGGATTATTGATTTGGCCAATCCGCGGCGGGTAATTCGGGCTCTGGAGGTTGTGAAAATTACGGGCAGATCCTACACTCCGAAGTTTCCGCGGCACACTTCCCATTACGCGAATGTTGTATATATCGGGATCTCGGCGGAAAAAGAAGAACTGAATCGGCGCATTGAAAAGCGTGCCCGGAAAATGTTTGCCGCGGGACTGGCGGAGGAAACGGAACGGCTGATTGCCCGGGGTCTGCGCGAAAGTCCCACAGCCGCCAAAGCCACGGGATATGCGCAGGCGCTGGCGCTGCTGCAGGGGGAAATTTCGCAGGACGAAGCCATTGAACAGACTGCGTTTTATACCCGCAGACTGGCGAAAAAACAGCGGACTTGGTTCGGCGCCGACAAACGGATCGCCTGGTATGAAATGTCGGATCCGCGGGAATTGGCCGAAAGAATCATTCGGCCTGCGCTTCGGGAGGATTAAATGTGCCCAGGGTGAGGCCGAAAACGCGATATCCCTTTGCCGATCCTATTTTTTCGCAGGTGAAACCGTTTCCGATCAGCCATTTTTGCAGCGAATCGGCACCGAGATTTTTCTGTACCGTAAAAAAGGCGTGCGCTTCGCGTCCCAAAAGCGAAAACCACTGCAGAAGCATTCCGTGCAGTTTCTCCCTGCCGATTCTGATCGGGGGATTTGCCCAGATAAGATCGATTTTTCTTTTCTCGGCGGCCAGTTTTTCCAGTGCCCGGTGCGGCGGCAGAACACAGTAGCGGCTAAATCCGTTAGCGCTCAGATTTTCTTCGGTGAGTTCCAAAGCGCGCGGATTGACGTCCACCGCCAGCAGTTCCGTCTGCGGATAAAGAGTTTTTAGGGCAAGGGAGATCGGCCCCCAGCCGCATCCCAGGTCCAGCATCAGTGTTTCTTTTCCCAGAGGCACGTACGGAACCCTGTGCAGCAGCACGGAAGTTCCCCGGTCCAGTTTCCGGGCGGAAAATACTTCGTTGGCGACGGCAACGGTGTAGGGAACGCCTTTTAGGGTGACCTCCAGTGTGCCGCGTTTAAATTCCGCGTCTGCGTGCGGGGAAAAATAGTGGGTAGTCATACCGTTAGGATACATGATTCCCGGCCGGCGCCGGAAAGCGTCTGCACGCGGCGGCACCGCCCGGGAAGGCAGGAATAATATTTTGGGGAACTCCGTGCGATAATGGAAACAGAGAGAAAATATCGGCAGAACATACGGCGGGTGAAATGACTTTCGGTGAACAGAGGCAGGAGCTTCGCGAACATCGGGTGGAGGTCCATTCCAGGCAGGGTACGGCACTGCAGGCCGACCCGAATTACCGGGGAGACTGGGCCGGAGATTCCCTGGAACGCGATGTACGTTCCTCGCTGAGGCGGATTCCGAATCTGTCTTCAATGCGTGAGGAACAGGTCGATGTTGAATACCGCAGACTGCGTCTGGAACGTGTTGTGCTGGCCGGGCTGTGGACGCAGGGAACTTTCGCCGAGGCGGAAGATTCCCTGCGTGAGCTGGCAGCTTTGGCAGAAACGGCAGGTTCGCAGGTTCTTGACGGGGTAATTCAGCGGCGGCAGATTCCGGAGCGGACCACGTTTTTGGGCAGCGGAAAAGCCCGTGAACTGGCCGATATTGTGCACGCGGCGGAAGCGGACACCGTAATCGTCGATTCGGAGCTGGCTCCTTCGCAGCGGCGTGCGCTCGAAGATATCGTAAAAGTAAAAGTGATCGACAGAACGGCACTGATTCTGGATATATTTGCCCGACACGCCAAATCCAGGGAAGGAAAAGCCCAGGTTGAACTGGCGCAGCTGGAATACCTTCTGCCCCGGCTGCGCGGTTGGGGAGAATCGATGTCGCGGCAGGCAGGCGGACGCGTTGCCGCCGGCGCGGGAATTGGCTCGCGCGGTCCCGGGGAAACGAAAATTGAATTGGACCGGCGCAGAATCCGTACCAGAATGGCGAAGCTGCGCCGGGATTTGGAAAAGATGCATCCTGCCCGGCTGGCTCAGAAAAACAGGCGGAGAAAAAGGAAAATTCCTTCGGCAGTGGTGGTCGGATACACGAACGCGGGCAAATCTTCGCTGCTGAATGTACTCACGGATTCGGCGGTGCTGGTGGAAAATGCCCTGTTTGCCACTCTCGATCCCACTGTGCGCCGCAGCAAAACTGCCGACGGCCGGGCCTTCACGCTCACCGATACGGTCGGTTTTGTGCGCTCTTTGCCGACTCAGCTGGTGGAGGCGTTCCGTTCCACCCTCGAGGAGGCGGCGGAAGCGGATCTGCTGCTGCACGTTGTGGACGCTTCGCATCATGATCCTGTGGGACAGGTGGAAGCCGTGCACAGAGTGCTGCGTGACGTGCCGGGCGTATCGCAGGTGCGCGAGCTTATTGTGCTTTCGAAAGCGGATCTTGCCGATTCGGTTGATCTGACTGTTCTCCGTTCAAAATTTCCCGATTCCGTGGCAGTCAGCGCGGTAACGGGATTGGGGATAGAGGAACTGAAGCAAAAAATAGCACTTCTGCTGCCGTGTCCGTGTGAACGGATTGAAGCGGTGATCCCCTATGCGCACGGTGATATTGTGGCCAGGATTCATGCGGAGGGAGAGGTGCTCGGCGAATCGTTTTCCGCTTCGGGCACCCGGATAACGGCATTGGTGGAAAAGGATTTGGCGGCGGCAGTCAGGCAATGTGCGGATAAATGAAAAATTTGGTTTCGTTGGACAGCCTCTCTCCCAGGGATCTGCTAAAACGGGTGCGGGAAAATTTTTCGGGGCAGGACCGCGCCGGGCAAAACGAAATGGCTGCCCTGGTGTATGAAGCGCTTTGCGAACAGAGACATCTGATTGTGGAAGCGGGCACGGGCACGGGCAAATCCCTCGGCTATTTGGTGCCCGCAGTGCTGCTGGCTGCCGGGGAGGGAAAACGGAGCGTTATTTCCACTGCCACACTTGCGCTGCAGCGGCAGATTATTCGCAAAGACGCACCCGCCGTGCTGCATGCGATTTATGAAATGACCGGCAGCAGACCGAAAATCGCACTGTTAAAGGGGTGGAATAACTATGTCTGCCTGCGCAAAGCCGGCGGGGGATACCCGGAAGACGACGCTTTGATTTCCCGCGCGGAAGGAAAATACGGTTCCACTGCCATCGGTGAAGAGGTAGTGCGCCTACGGCAGTGGGCAATGGAGACGGACTCGGGGGAGCGCGACGAACTCGTTCCCGGCGTGAGTGATCGGGCATGGGCGCAGGTGTCTCTGCCGAAAAATGAATGTATCGGCGATAAATGCCCGCTGAGGGGTTCCTGTTTTCCGATGCTGGCGCGCGCAAAGGCCGCAGAAGCGGATGTGATTGTGACAAATCATGCGCTGTTGGGTGTGCAGGCGGCGCAGACTCCGGTTCTCCCGCCGGCGGAGGCTTTTATTATTGACGAAGCGCATGAACTGGTAAATCGGGTCACGTCGCAGCTTTCCGTTTCGCTGAATAAATATGATCTGCGCAATCTGGCGCGCGCACTGCGCACCGCGGGAATCGGTGATTTGGAATTCGACTCTTTGGAAAATGAATTTGGCGATGCCCTCACATCTGTGGGCGAAGGCAGGCTCGTCAGTATTCCTTCGGTTCTCGGCGACGTTTTGATCCGTGCCGTGGGTGTGGCCCAGGATGCGCTGGGCAGGACAAAGGATTTGGACATAAAAACCGAAACGGGAATGATACAAAAGAAACTGCTGCGTACGCGCCTGACGGAAATGCTGAATCTGTGCACGGATGCGCTGGGCGAAAAAACAGCCACGGGCCGGCTGGTGTGTTGGGTTTCGCTGAATAAAGACGGAACGTCGGTTCTTCATTCGGCTCCCGTCGATGTGGCGGCCGATATTTCCCGGGAACTGTTTAAGGACTGCGCCGCGGTGCTTACTTCCGCCACATTGCAGGTCAACGGGAATTTTCAGACGATTGCTTCCAATGTGGGATTTAATTTTCCCGACCAGGGTCCCTGGGAGGGTGTGTCGGTGGGAACTCCTTTCGTCCCGGCGGAGCAGGGGATACTGTATATGGCTGCCCATCTGCCCGAACCCGGGCGTGAAGGGTACGGGGAGGAAAATTTGGAGGAACTTGCCTCTCTGATCGAGGCGTCAAAAGGCGGATGTCTGGGGCTGTTCAGTTCCTTTGCCGCTGCCCGGGCGGCGGCCGAATACGTGCGCGGGAGAAGCAGTTATCCTCTTTACTGCCAGGGGGAAGACGGTATTTCCAATCTGATTGCCGCATTTGGCGCGGATTATCATGCCAGTTTATTCGGTACGCTTTCGCTGTGGCAGGGTGTGGATGTGCCCGGGATGACAAATCGGCTTGTGGTTATCGACAGAATTCCCTTTGCCAGGCCGGACGATCCGTTAATGCAGGCCCGGATGCAGGCAGTGAACGAACGCGGCGGAAACGGATTTATGGAAGTCAGCGCCGCACAGGCCGCTCTGCTCCTGGCACAGGGGAGCGGGCGTCTGCTGCGTTCGGCAACGGATAAAGGTGTGGTGGCTATTTTGGACAGCAGATTGACGAAACGAAGATACGGAAGTTATCTGCGCAGGTCTCTGCCTGATTTTTGGCCGACTACGCAGCGTGATGCGGTGCTGGGGGCGCTGAAGCGGATTTCCCTGCAGGAAGGCGAAGCCGAAGAAAAGAAAGACTGACACTGTTTTCACTGCTGCGCGCGCCGATCGGCGGCGCGGAAGATGCTCCCGATATCGGCTGAAAAAACGAAAATGCACGGATTCGCGTGCGGTGCATATTTATATACTGCGCATTACCAGAACCACACGCCCTAAAATTGTGCAGTTGTCTGCCGGGATCGGGTCGTAGTGCGGATTTCTCGGCAGAAGCAAAATGTGCCCGTCTCTGCGGCTGAATACTTTGACGGTTGCCTCGCCGTCAATCATCGCGGCGACTATTTCCCCGTTTTCCGCCGTCTGCTGATATCTGACGACCAGCACGTCTCCGTCGCAGATAGCGGCGTCAATCATGGAGTCTCCCTTTACCCTGAGCATGAAAAGCTGTCCGTGGCCCGTTAGTTTGCGCGGAAGGGAAAATACGTTTTCGGTGATCTGTTCGGCGGTAATCGGCGTACCTGCCGCTATCTTCCCGACCAGGGGAACGTCCACGGAATTCTGTTCGTCCTGCCGGCTTACGGGGACGGCGGCAACCGGTGCGGAAGACGGAGACGGATTTTGCGGCGCGGGTGATTCCCCGTGCAGACTCCGCAGGAGTTCGTTCCCTTCTTCGGTGAGTTCGATTGTGCGCGGCTGTCTGCTTCCCCGGGCGATATATCCGGCGCGGGCGATGGCGTCAAGCTGATATTTGACCGAAGAGGGGGAATTGAGGCCCACCGCGCTTCCGATTTCGCGTACGGTCGGAGGAAATCCGTGCCGGCGTGTTTTTTCGGCAACTGCGCAAAAAATTTCCAACTGTCGTTTTGTGAGCCGCGAGCCGACTGATTTTTTCGTCATATTTCCTCACTGTTGTCTGCCGTCGTGAATTTTCAGATATCTGCCGCGAGCCGGGAAGCAAAAACCTGTGGAGTCCGATGCTGAACTTATATATGTAAGCCTAACGGATAAAAAGAAAACAATCAAACGCCTGTTCGGCAAATAATCAAACAGACGTTCTGGACTTTTCTCTCCGCAGGTGGTAGTCTATCGAACATAGGTACGTCGAACAGAAGTACGAAAGCGAGGAAAGATATGGGTACTGTCAGAGGTTCTGCCGCACTGTGCGGGCATTATGTGCCGCTGTCCGCAAACCGGGCGAAAAAAAGCGTCGGGTCCTGCGTTCCTGCCGGTAAGCCGACTTCGGAGCCGGCGCGGGTGAAGCTGCGTGCGGTACATTCCGACGAGGCGTATTTTCCTCAGGTCCCCGCTGCGGGGGCCGGCGGAAGGGAAGATGCCGCGCCAAACAGAATTGTCCGTCCCGACAGGAGAAAATCGCGGCGGGGAATTGTTCTCGCAGTTGCGGACGGGTTCGCAGGCGAACAGTTTGGCGTCAGCGCGGTCCGTATGCCGGATTTAAACCGCATGCCGCGCCGGCGTCCGGTTTCTCCGGTTCGGAATTCAGGCGGTGTATCCGATGATGTATCCTTTCTCCGGAGCGTTGTGGCACTCTGTATGTCTCCTGCCGTAAAGATAGCTTTTACGCTGCTGTTTTTCCTGCTTCTTTTCGGTCTGGCGGTTTCCTGCATCGATTTGCTGTTTGGGTCCGTTATTTATCCCACGGCCGGGAGCGCCGGCCCTGCCGCCTCTCCGCTGCTTCTTTAATTAGGAGGTATTTTTGTCTGCGCTGAACGGGAAAGGATTTGTTTCCGCGGCAAAACGGCTTTCGGTTTAAATCGGGCAACGTGGTTTAGATTGGGTGACAGGGTTTCGTATCCGCTGCCGGGGCAGGTTTTCTAATCGGAGTTTGCAATCCGTGGTTTGGCAGCAGGGTTTCGATTTGCATTTCCTGTATAAACCGGATACCTTGACGGTATGTACTGCCCATTTTGTCATTATGCAGATTCGCGTGTGATTGATACCCGCAGCAGTGAGGACGGAACTTCAATCAGACGCAGGCGCGAATGTCCGAAATGCAAAAAACGGTTTACCACAACAGAGACTGCTTCTTTGGGTGTGGTAAAACGTTCCGGTGCAACAGAACCATTCAGCCGGGAAAAAATCATTGCGGGTGTGCGCAAGTCCTGCCAGGGAAGACCCGTTTCGGATGACGATCTGACTGTTTTGGCGCAGCAGGTGGAAGAGACGATCCGCCTCACGGGAGCTTCTCAGGTCGGAACCGAAGAGATTGGGCGCGCGATCCTAAAGCCGCTGCGAAAACTGGATCAGATTGCCTTTTTGCGTTTCGCCTCCGTTTATTCAAACTTTGATTCCCTGGATGATTTTGAAAAGGCGATCCAAAGTCTGCGAAACGAGTCCGAAAACTAATCGAAAACCGGTCCGCATACCGATATGTCTGCCGCTGCCTGTTGCTGCGGAATACGCTCGGTTTGCGGGTGGGTGGCTCCGGGCCGGGGTCCGGGATTTTCGCCCGGCGTTTTCCGTGTTTATTTCTGTTCTTCCCGGCTGCCTGTATCTCCCGCTTTCCCTGTTTTGTTCCGCAGCCACTCAAAGAATGTATCGGTGCTGAATCCGTGGTGTGCCGCTTCCTTCTCCACTTCTTCTTTTTTCACTTCCGTGTTTCTCTTTACCTGCTCGGTCAGCCAATTTTTAAATCCTTCCAAAGTGGCATTGTTGTTTTCCAGCCACTCTTTCCAGTCTTCGGCCGAGCTGTTTGTTTTTTCCCGCAGAGTCTGCAGGTAGGAATCCAGAATTTCGGCGGCGTTGGATGAAGCCTCGCTGAGTTTCTGACGCAATTCACCGGAAATCAGCTGGAAATTCTGCAGCTGGTCGCGGACATTTCTGCGCATAACTTTCCCCAGCTGGGAGCGCGGAAGATCGTCCAAAATCGCGATGGCTTTCGGCATTGCGTAGTGGGAGAGTTTGGATTCGCTCCATTTGCGCACAGCGTCCAGGTCCACTGCCGCACCCGGTTTGAGAACCAGGGCCGCGACAACCATTTCCCCCAGAGATCCGTTGGGCATTCCCACCACGGCCACGTCTTCCACGCCGTCCATATCGCGTATCGCCTGTTCCACTTCGGAAGGGTAAACGTTAAATCCGCCGTTGATAATCATTTCCTTACGGCGGTCTGCCATCACAATAAATCCGTCCGAGCAGGTGACCAAATCGCCCGTGCACAGCCATCCGTTGTGGAAACACAGTTTCGTTTCCTTCGGATCGTTGAAATATCCGGGAAAAACCTGCGGGCCGCGGACCAGAAGTTCTCCCACTTCTCCGGGCGCCACATCCAGATCCGGATTTTCCGGATCCGCAATTCTGATTTCCGTGGAGGGCAGCGGGACTCCCAGCGTGGAAGGGCGGCGGTTCGCATTTAGCGGAGATGCGCACAAAACAGGGCTGCATTCGCTCATCCCGTAGCCTTCAATCAGGAAGCCGCCGGTAAATTTTTCCCATTCTTCGGCCAGTTCCCGGGGCAGCGGCATTGCTCCGCTGACCGAAAATCTGATTGAGGGCAGCGAAGAAATCTGTTTTTCGTGTGCCACTTTCAGAATTCTTCTGAACATGGGGGCGACGCCGCATAGGAACGTGATCGGGTGGCGGCTGTTGCCGGCCAAAAGCAGTTCCGGATCGAATGCGGGAAGCATAACCTGGGTGGCGGCCAGGGAGACGCAGACCGACAGAGACAGCTGCAGTCCGAAAGCGTGGAAGAATGGCAAAACCGCGCCCACGGTTTCCTTTCCCCGTTTAAACGAATCGAGCCAGAGCAAAACCTGGGCGGCGTTGGAAACTATGTTGCGGTGTGTCAGCGCCACCGCTTTCGGTGTGCCCGTCGTGCCGCCGGTTTGGATCAGAACGGCAATGTCGTCCTGCCCGGAGTGCATTTCGGGATGGAAATGCATCGGATAGGCCGCCGCCACCCGGTCGTCCCAGGAATATGCCTCGGGAGGAACTTTGCCGCGCATTTTCGCACGCTGTTTTTTTGCCGCTTTGATCGGAAGTTTAAGCAGAAACTGCGATTTGCGGGGAAGTGCCCTGGTGATGTCGACGGCCAGGCAGGTGTATGGGCGCAGCACGCCCGCTTTTGCCAGCTTTTCCGCGGTCTGCTCCCATGCCACCACCACACGCGGGGATATTCGCTCCAGCTGTTCTTTCAGCTGTGCGGGCGGGGCGAGCGGATTGTGTTCGGAAACAACGGCACCCAGGTAGGACAGGGCGTAGAATGCGACATAATGCTGGGGGCAGTTGGGGAGCATCAGGGAAACGGCATCCCCCCTGCGCACGCCGCACATACTGAGCACGGAAGCGGCGCGCTTTATCTGTTCGTACAGTTCTTTGTATGTGAATTCGCGTCCGAGGAAATCAATGGCGATGTTTTGCGGAAAATCGTGTACGGCCGCTTCAAACACGTCGGATACCGTGTGTGTGGGCGGAATGATCCGCGTCGGTACCGTTTTGGGATAGTGTTTGTGGGCCTCTTTAAGAAGATCGTTCATTGTCCCTCCGAAGATATTGACACTAACTAGAATTATGACGATTTTTTATGTCGGGCGTCAATTCGCAGTCCGTATGGTTCTTCACACTGTCCGCTTCCCGAGAAGAATCCGGGTAATTATCCGAACGCAAAATCACCCGCACTGACCCCGGGTGTGCCCGGCGCGGCGGCGGATTATCACAAGATGCCTGGTTGCGCGGGTGAGAGCCACATATAAATCGCCGGGGGCATTTTCTGCAATTTCCTTTTCCCCGAGCAGAATGACGACGTCGTATTCCAGGCCTTTTGCGCCCTGCGGCGTCACGAACCGCACGCGCGCGTCGGAGGAGGGAAATTTCAGCTGTCCGGACAGGGACTTCGGTGCGATCACGGCCACCGTTCCCAATCCCGTTCCGTATTCCCCGTCGAGATAGCGCAGCTGCCCGGCAACCGTGTCTTTCACTGTTTTGCGCAGTGCGGAAAGATCCGCTCCGGGATCTGCCGTGATCTCGCGCAGACTGTTTGGAATGTCGCGCGCGGCGCGGATAGGATCCACGGCAATTCCCAGCCCGCGCATTTTTTGTGCCGCATAATTTAAAATTGTTGCGGGAGTCCGGTAGCTTACAGACAGTTTCTGCACGCTGAGGCTGTGGTCCTTTTCCCCGAGCAGATCCTGCCAGCCGCCTTTTGGCGCGCCTGCGGTGCGCTGGTCAAGGTCTCCGACAACCGTCATCGAATGTTTCGGATTGCGCCGGAAAATCATTCTCCACTGCATTTCGGTCAGCTCCTGGGCTTCGTCCACCACCACGTGTCCGTAGGTCCACGAACGGTCTTCCGCGGCACGCTGCGCCGTCGATGTGTAGCGTGCCGCGGGCCGGTGACGCTGCGCAATGGTTCGGGCACTGACAATTCCCCCGCCCAAACCCATCGCCGACATCGTATCGCCGATATAGGCGTCGAGATTCTTTTCCTCGGAGGCGGCAAGCTCACGCCGCCGCTGTTCACAGTTGTCGGTCAAAGGCCCGAGATGCATTGCCAGTTCGTCGAGAATTGCGATGTCGGCCCGGGAAACACCGCTTCCCTTCGCGCGGTACAGCAATTTGCGCTGTCGGGGACTCAGCTCGGGCGCGATCTGCGCAAACAGTGCCGGGCGGGCCAGAATGTGTTCCAAAAGCCACAGTGGGGATGCGGGCAGCCAGTGCAGGTTTATTTCCCGGCGGATCTGCGGATCGGAGGCGATGTCGGTGTAAATCCATTCATGGCTTTTCAAATCGGTTTCCAGCCGTGCCGCCAGTTTTTCCGCCAACAGAGTGACCAGTGTTTTTGCGTATATATTGCGCGCTTCGTTATGCGGTTTTCCGCTGCGGCGCGCGCGTTCCGCGGCCCGGGCAACCTCATGGGGGCGCAGCGAAACGGTTTTTCCCGATACGCGGAAAGCCACGGCGTGAGTCAGGGGGCGCTGCAGAATTTGGCGCACGGCGCGCGCGCATATCTTTTTCCAAATTCCGTTTCCCTTCAGCGCGGCTGCCTCTTCGCCGTCCGTGTGGTCCGCACGGATGCCGGGCAGCAGCTCAAAGACGGTGCGTGAAACTACGCCGGATTCCCCCAGAGAGGGGAGCACGCGTTCGATGTAGCGCAAAAACTGCGGCGAGGGACCGATGATAAGAACGCCGGAATTTTCCAGCTGTGCGCGGAAAGTATAGAGCAGGTATGCGGCGCGGTGCAGCGCAACGGCTGTTTTTCCCGTGCCCGGGCCGCCCTGTACCACCAAAATTCCCTGTAGGGGAGAGCGGATAATCCGGTCCTGCTCGGCCTGAATCGTGGAGACGATATCTCCCATTCTGCCGTCGCGTGCCCTGTTCATTGCGGCAAAAAGAGCGCCTTCGCCCGTCAGGGGGAGGGCTTCGGCGGTTTTTGACGAAGTGTCCAGCAGTTCGTCTTCCACGCCGACCACGGTTCTGAATCTGGTCTGAATATGACGCCTGCGCGTAACTCCCTGCCGGTCAACGGGTGTCGCCCGGTAGAAGGCTTCGCATTGGGGTGCGCGCCAGTCTGTGAGAATAATGTTTTGCCTCGGGTCGCGCAGCGTGGTGCGTCCGATATGCGTGCGGGAACCGGAATCGAATTCCAGGCTGCCCAAAATGAGCCTGTTTTCCACGGTTTTCAGCCGGGTGATGTTGTCTTCGTAATGCCCGGCAAAAGAATCCCGTTCGCTGCGGGCCGCCGGCGTGCCGGACGCTCCCCGGCCGCGCGTGCGTTCCAGCTGCTTTGTGTATCCGGCTATCTGCCGGTCCAGATTGGCGTAGGCAAAATCGGCAAAATGCTGTTCTTCGGCGATTGCCTCCCGCTGCGTCTGCAAACATTCTTCGGGCACGGAATCGGATTCTGATGCGGAATTGGGACGCACGGAAAAATTCGCTTTCTTCTGTTGAATTAAACGGTTTTTACATTGCCTGCGTTTCGTGGCAGTTCCTCAATTATCGCCGATTTTGGACGGGATGTCATCTTTGTGCCGGCAGCTTTTTTCCGTTGGGCGAAAAATAAGCTGTTGGGAAAATAACGGACGGATCTGCGGCGGAAACGTTTTTCCCACGGTAGGTCACGCTACAATATAGTATCGAAAAAATAGGCTGAGAGGAGAGTCCGGTGCCGCATCTGTTTAGATATGAGCCGATTAAATCGGGAATTGAAATTGACTCGCTTCTTATCAACCTCCTTGATCCCCTCGTGGACGCAGGGCACGTGATGCAGGCACTGGATGCTGCGATATCAGATTTGGATTCGGCTGAGATTGCCTCTTTCGACAGCGATGAAATTTTTGATTACCGTGCGCAGCGTCCGATAGTTACCTACCGGGACGGAAAAATTGCCGATTTCGTTACGGCGGCACTGAATCTGAAGCTTGTCACGGATATCAGAGGCGTTAATTTTCTCTATCTGTGCGGGCAGGAACCGGATTTCAGATGGGCGGAAATATGCCGGGATTTAATCCGGATTGTGAAGGATTTTCGGGTGAAAAAGGTGTTTTCCTTTGCGGCGATGGCGGCCGCGGTGCCCCATACGCGTCCTGCCGATATGCTTCTGCGCTCGACGAAATTCCATCCCGGGGTGAAATATGTGCAGGGTCAGGCGGAGCATTATGCCGCACTGAGCGATTATTTTGAATTTGCGGCGGCAAAGGACGATCTGTCGGTGACAAATTTACGGGTTCGGGTTCCTTTTTACATCGCGCAGTCCGGCACGCCTTTTATTTCGGGAGCCCTGGCTTTGGCGAAAATGACGGCCGACCTGGGCGGGCCGAGTCTGCCCCTGGGCGACCTGGAACAGTTTGAGGACAGGCAGGAGCAGGCTTTTGCGCAGCTTATGGATTCCGGCGGGGATATCGCGCAGTTGGTTGCAAAACTGGAAGAAGAGTACGACGCAAATCCGGAAGAAATGAGGTTTGCCAGTACTTCCGAGGACGGAATCAGGGTGCCGACTTTTGAGGAAATCGGTATTGCCGCAGAGCGTTTTCTTGCCGGCCAGACGGGGAATCTGCGGGATAAGCTGGCGTCTTGCGAAAGTGAAAAAAACAAATTCGGGAAAAACAGAATTTCCGCGATGACCAATACCGCAGATGCCGGGCCGCGGCGGAAACGCCGGGCAAAACACGCCGCGGAGAAAACCGATCTTTCGTCTTCGCCCAAAGCCTGCGCCGCAGAGAGAAAAAATGTGCGGGGCTCAAATGATGCACAGATTTTGCCGCAGGGGAAAAACTCTCCCCGGCGAAGAGGGAAACACCACTACTGATTTTGGGTATTCCACGGGACGGAAGGCCGGTGTTCGGTGAGGAAAAATAAGTGTCGCGTACGCTGCGGAATGTGAATATGAAACGCGATTGGGGAAGCGACGATTCGCAGACCCCGATTTTGCACGTGGATATGGATGCCTTTTTCGTATCTGCGGAATTGCTGCGCAATCCGCAGCTGCGCGGGAAACCGGTTGCCGTGGGCGGCGGGGAGCGCGGCGTGGTTGCCGCCGCTTCCTATGAGGCACGCCGTTTCGGAGTGAATTCCGCCCTTCCTCTGTTTCGGGCTGTGCGGCAGTGTCCCGATTTAATTATTTTACCTGTTGACATGCGGTTTTACCGGGAACTTTCAAGGCAGATTATGGATATTTTTTCGCAGTTTACGCCTGCGGTTGAGCAGATTTCGGTTGATGAGGCGTTTTTGGACGTGCGCTCGGCCGGGAAACTCTTCGGTTCTCCCCGGGACATTGCCGTTTCTCTCCGCCGGCGGATAAAACGGGAAGTGGGCGTACCCGCATCCGTGGGAATTGCCAACACCAAGCATTTGGCAAAACTGGCTTCCGCGTACGCCAAACCGGATGGGATGCTGCTTATTCCCGCGCACCGTTCCCATGACTTCCTGAACGAACTGTCGGTCGGCGATCTGTGGGGAATAGGCGGCCGGAGCGCGGAAAAACTTGCCCGTTTCGGCATTACGTCCGTGCCGGATGTGCTGGCGGCACCTGCGCGGCAGCTGCAAAAAATTTTGGGTACCGCTTTGGGCGGGAAAGTGCTCGCTCTGGCCGAGAATAAAGACTGCCGGGAAGTTGTTCCGCGCAAATGTGAAAAATCCATCGGCAAAGAACATACATTTGCCCGGGATACGGATTCCGTCCCGGAAATTCTGCGCGCTATTCTGGCTGAAAGCCATTTTTTGGGGCATAGGCTGCGCAGCCGGAATATGTATGCCTCCGCGGTGGGAATAAAAGTTAAATTTGCCGATTTTACCTGCGTGACCCGCTCGGCCGCGGCCGCCGTCCCCGGCTTTTCCGGGGCGGATATATACCGCAGTGCCGTTTCGCTGTTTGACCGGCTTCTCCCGCTGAAGCAGAAAGTCCGCCTGGTAGGCGTAAAGGCGGAACGCCTGACCGGTGCCGCCTCGGAATTCCAGCCCGCACTGGATGCGGACGACCGCAGCGGCAGAATCGAATCGGCGCTCGATGAGGTACGGCGGAAATTCGGCGCAAAGAGTGCCGGTTTTGCCACACTGTACGGCGAAGACGGGAAAAATACAGGATTTGCTTTCTGACTGTTTCTTTTTGGTCGGATTAGATATTCTTAAAGAAGCGGACAACCGAAGGAGAAGTGGACATGGCTTTGTCTGAGTATGAGCGGAAGATGCTCGAAGAGCTGGAGTCGCAGCTTAAGTCCGGAGATTCCGAATTTCGCGAGGGGATCAACGGTGATATTCCGCGCCCCGGACAGGCGCTGCATTTGGGGGTTGTGCCAAGAAATCTGATTATCGGGCTGATTGTTGTCGTGTGCGGGCTGGGAATTGTGCTGCTCGGTGTTTCTGCGGAACTGGTTCCTGTAGGTGTGCTGGGAGTTGCCGTTATTTTTGCCGGTTTCTGGTATTTAAGCAATGGTTTTGTGCGGCGCGTGGGGCCGGGCAGACCGCGGAAAAAAATGCATCCTCCGGCGGGTGCCGATTTTATGCAGAAGCAGGCGGAGGAATGGATTCGCAGACTGCAAAATCGTGACAGGCACTGATTTTTTTTCACAGCGGGGCGGGCAGTTTTTCTGTCCGCCCTGTTTTTTGCGTCTGCCCGCCCTGTTTTTGCATGAATACGGAAAACGCAATTGAATTCCTCCACGCTATTTTTCCTTGTTTTTACGCCAAATTATTAACTTTATGCGCCGTGTTTTGCTTTGTTTATGGTGCAAAGTGGTGTAAAGTGGAGACATAGCCGATTTCGAGTGGAGGTGTGAAGTGTTCCTTGGTACGTACGAACCCCGGTTGGACGACAAAGGACGCCTGATCCTTCCCGCGAAATTCCGCGACCGGCTGGACGGCGGATTGGTTATTACCCGGGGCCAGGAACACTGTCTGTACGTGTTTTCCCGGGACGCATTCTCGAAAGTGCTGGAAAAACTGCAGCAGGCCCCGCTGACGTCGAAACAGGCGCGCAGCTATACGCGTGTGTTTCTTTCCGGCGCAAACGATCAGGTTCCGGACCGTCAGGGACGGATCACCATTCCGGCAATTCTGCGCGGTTATGCGGACCTGGAACGGGACCTTGTGGTGATCGGCTCGGGAGACCGGGTAGAAATCTGGGACCGGAAAGCCTGGAATGACTATCTGGCAGACAATGAAGCGCAGTTTGCGGATCTGGAAGACGAGATCATCCCCGGAGTGCTCTAGGTGTGTGATTTCCGCTTGGTCTTGAAGCGATTCCCCGGCGGCAGGACAAAGCGGAAACCAGGCATCTGGAACGGCGGAACGGTATCGGATATAACACGGAAAGGTGCACTCAGGTGGGAGTTTTAGATGCACGCGGCAATGCCCTGCACCGGCCCGTCCTGCGCGATTTGTGTGTGGAACTGCTTTCGCCCGCCCTGAGCGAAAAAAATTCTCTTTGCGTGGACTGCACGTTGGGGCTGGGCGGGCATACGGAAGCGATTCTGCGTTCCTGCCCGGAAGCCACGGTGGTGGGTATCGACCGCGATCCCCAGGCCATCGAACTGGCATCGCGCAGACTGGCTCCCTTTGGCGGACGTTTCATTCCCGTCCGTGCCACCTATGACGGAATTGCCGATATTTGCGCGCAATATGCCCCGGAGGGGAAAGCGCAGGCGGTTCTGATGGATTTGGGGGTGTCTTCGCTGCAGCTCGACGCGCGGGAACGCGGATTTTCCTACGCGCACGACGCGCCTTTGGACATGCGTATGGATCCGGATCTCGAAGTGAGCGCCGCAGATATTGTGAATAACGCTTCGGCCGGGGAACTTACCCGGATTCTGAAAGTGTATGGGGAAGAAAAATTTGCTTCCCGGATTGCCGGAGAAATCGTTTCCCGCCGTGCGCGGCAGCCTTTCACGGGAACGGGGGAACTGGTGGAAGCCGTGCGCCGCGCACTGCCGGCAAGAGCGGTGCGCACCGGCGGAAATCCCGCAAAACGTACGTTTCAGGCAATCAGAATTGCGGTAAATTCCGAGCTTGAAGTGCTGCAGAGAGCGCTATGCTCCGCTTTGGACGTATTGGCCGTACATGGGCGTATGGCTGTGGAATCCTATCATTCTTTGGAAGACCGCATCGTAAAGAACGCCTTTCGCCGCGGACTGGAAGACACCACTCCGGCAGGTCTGCCGGTGAGGCTGGAGGAGCACAGTCCCTATCTGCGCGAATTGGTTCACGGTGCATTCCGTGCCCCGGAAACGGAAATTGCCCGCAATCCGCGCAGCGCATCCGTCCGGCTGCGGGCGGTGGAACGTATCCGCCGCACACCGGCCCATCTTCACCATACAGACACTAAATTCAACGGAGGTCACGCATGAGTGTACAGTCAGCAGCGGCGTATCGGAATGTAAATACCGCAATACGCCGGAGTACGGATACTCCCGGACTTTCCGTAGTGCCCGCCCCGGCTCCCTCCGGAGGGTTTTTCGGCACGCTTATCCTCTGCACGGCGATATTCCTAACAGCGGTAATTGCGGCATTCTGCCTGAATACAAAGATGGTGGAAGGCGCCTACGAGGTGCGGACGATGAAAATGGATCTCTCCCGGGTCGAATCCGATGCCGAGGCCCTTTCTACCGCGGTGATGTCCCTTTCCACTCCCGACAGACTGCAGAAAAGCGCCTCCGATTTGGGGATGGTGCCCGCCGCGGACGTTAAATATCTCGATTACAAAAGCGGCAAAATAACCGCGGAGGAAAAGCGCTGAAACCGGCATACGGCATAAGGCATGTGAACCGAACATGACAGTTACCGGCAGGGAAAGACAGGCAAACGCCCCGACACGCCGTCGTCTGGGGCATATTCTTGCTGTAATTGCCGTGGTTGCGCTGCTGTTGTTTGCGCGGCTGATAATGCTGCAGATTTTTCAGGCCGATTCCCTGGCACAGACCGCTTCGGCATTTCGTTCCCGTTCCTACACGCAGGAAGCGCTGCGGGGCAGAATTTTGGATTCCGAAGGGGGAGTACTGGCCGGATCCGGGGCAAAATACAATGTGCGGGCGGATCAGAAAGCCGTTTCAGAATATGTGAAGTACGGCAGCGACGGAAAAATCAAAAGCGCCGGTGCGGTTGCGGTGGCCGAGGAACTGGCTCCGATACTGGGTATGGACCGTGCCGAACTGGGCGGAATCTTAATCTCCGGGAAAAGGAAGAATCAGTGGCTGCTCCTTGCCAAAGGGCTGAGCACGGAAAAATGGAGAGAAATAGAGAAAAAGAAGATCCGCGGAATTTTCCCCGAAAGGTATATGGAAAGAATTTATCCCAACGGCACGGTTGCCGGATCGGTGCTCGGATTTGTGGGGAAAACCGAGCAGGGCGACACCGTGGCGGGGCGCGCGGGAGTAGAGCAGTCCATGAACAGCGTGCTGACGGGCAAAAACGGTAAACTTACGGTTGAAGTCGGTCCGGACGGAACAGTGTTTCCGCAGGCAAAACGGAGCGAGACGCCGGCGGTAAACGGGCGCGACATTAAACTGACCATCAACCGCGACCTGCAAAAACTTTCGGAAAATTTACTGCACGATACCGTGGAGCGCTACGGGGCGGACTGGGCCTCGGCAGTGGTTGCAGAAGTGGGAACGGGACGTATTCTTGCCCTTGCCGACAGCGGAACCTACAATCCCGCGGATGTGGCAAAAAATATGCCCAAATCCTTTACGTCTCCGGCGGTGGGCTCGATTATCGAACCCGGTTCCGTGGGGAAGGTGGTTACTTTTTCCACGGCGGTTGACCAAAACAAAGCAAAGCCTCTCGACACTTTTACGGTTCCCTATCAGATCACGATGCCGAACGGAGAAGTGTTTCATGACGATGAGCAGCATCCCACGCAGCGAATGACGATGGCGGGAATTGTGGCAAAATCGCTGAACACGGGCACGGTACAGATAGGAGACAGGGTACCTGCCGAAACGCGTTATGAATATCTGCGCAGATTCGGTTTCGGTGCGCGCACAGGTGTGGAGATCGGCGGGGAAGAGCCGGGTATTTTGCGTCCCGTAAAATCATGGGACCGCCGCGCGCGCTATACCACGATGTTCGGGCAGTCGTATGCCGTTACGCCGATTCAGCTTGCTTCGATGATTGCCACCGTGGCCGGCGGCGGAGTTAAATATCCGCTGCATTTAATCGACGGCGTGTATGGCGCGCAGGGAAATTTTGAACCGAAAGTTACGGGACGCCCGCAGCAGGTGCTGCGGAAAGAAACGGCAAAAACGATAATGGAGCTGCTTCAGGGCGTGACGAAAAAAGGCGGCACCGCGCCCGGCGCGGCAATTGACGGCTACAATGTGGCGGGCAAGACCGGCACGGCGCAGATTTTGGGCAGAGGCGGCACGCTTGCCGGAACGGTCGGTTCGTTCGTGGGAGCCGTTCCCGCGGAAAATCCGAAAATTGCCGTTGCCGTTTCGGTGCGTAAAAGCGGCGGGGTTGCCTACGGGGGAATGGTCGCCGCCCCGGTGTTTTCCGAGATCGGAAAATTCGCGATGCGGATGCTGAAAGTTCCTCCTTCCTCCGTTCCGCCTGCCGATCTTCCCTGGACGAGATAAATGCGGAAATCCGGGGGCCAAACACGGCAGACGGGAAATTAGAATTAAGTGCGCAGAGATAGATAATATGGAATATGCGGATGTCTGCATCGGGCAGCCTGCGTTATCGTATGAGGAGCAAAAATGGTGAATATGTCCCTTCGGGAACTGGTCCGTGCCTGTGAGGGGGAATTTTACGCAAAACAGGGTCCGGTGCCGGAAGGGGAAATAAGAGGCGTTGCGACCGACAACCGCAATGTGCGCGGCGGAGAGCTGTTTGTGGCAATTATCGGTGCAAACAATAACGGCAACCGCTATGCCAAAGATGCTTTGGAGAAAGGCGCGCGCGCCGTTCTTACCTCCGATCCGCAGACGGCAATAGCCTGCGGAGCGGAAGAAAAGTTTTTGATTGCGGTGCCCGATACGGTAACTGCTTTGGGGAAAATTGCGCATTACTGGCTTTCTTTTCTGCGTTCCCTGCCGGGGAGCAGGCTGAGGACAGTGGGGATAACGGGTTCTGTAGGCAAAACAACCACGAAAGATCTGCTGGCCGAAATGCTGCTTCCCCTCGGCCCGGTTGTTGCCCCTCCCAATTCCTTTAACAACGAGATCGGTTTGGCGCTTACCGTTTTGCGCGCGGATGAGCGCACCGTTTCCCTCGTTTTGGAGATGGGGGCGGATGCCGTGGGGAATATCAGATATCTGACTTCGGTTGCCCGCCCCGATATCGCGGTTGTGCTGACTGTGGCAAAAGCCCATCTCGGTTCATTCGGGAATTTGGAAACGGTTGCCCGCGCAAAACAGGAAATAGTGGAGGCCGTTCCTGCCGCGGGAGCCGTATTTTTGAGCGCGGACAACGAATATACCGTAAAAATGAAAGCGGCTTCGGCTGCTCCCGTTTATTTTTTCGCCGCCGATCCGAAAAACAGTTCTGCCGGATATGCGTGTGCGGTGGAAAATCTTTCCTCCGCGGGCGGATACGCGGTGGCGGATATGCGCCTGGGGAGCAGGAGAGTGCATTTCACACTGGGTTTGGCGGGAGTGCATCAGATTCACAACGCGGCCGCGGCGGCTGCCGTCGCTTCCTACATGGGAGTGGGGGATGAAGACATCCTGCGGGTGCTGACGCATCCCGGGAAAATCAGCTCCCACCGGATGGACGTGCGCCGGGTGGCGGGGAAAACCGTTATTGACGACTCGTACAACGCGAATCCGGCTTCCATGCGGGCGGGAATTCTCGCCCTGGGCGCAATCGGAAACGGATGCCGCGAAAAAATCGCTGTTTTGGGAGAAATGCTTGAATTGGGCGGGCACAGTGTTTCCGCGCACCGCAGCCTGGCCGGCGATCTGCGCGAAGCGGGAATCAATACGGTGCTGGCGGTCGGCGGGCTTTATTCCTATTTGGCGCAGGAGCTGAAAGGCACGGATATTAACTGCGTTACCTGCGAATCTTTGGCGGAAGCCGAACAGTGGCTGAAAAAGGAATTAAAACCCGGGGCGGCGGTTCTGTTTAAGGGATCGAACGGTTCGGGTATATGGAAACTTGCGGATAAAATGATGAATGGGGAAATTGCATGATTTCAGTTTTGGTTGCGGGGCTGGTTGCAATGGTGGTCAGCCTATGCGGTACGCCGCTTTTCATCAGATTTTTGCAGCGCCGTTCCTACGGTCAGTTTATCCGCGAGGACGGGCCGACCACGCATTTGGTGAAGCGCGGAACTCCGACCATGGGCGGAATTATGATTATTGCCGCCACGCTTGCGGGATATGCCGTGGCAAATCTCGTTTCGGAACGCCGCCCGGCGCCCTCCGGTCTGCTGCTTCTTTTCCTGATAGTTGGTTTGGGCGTGGTCGGATTTTTGGATGATTTTGCGAAAATCCGCCACGAACGCTCTCTGGGACTGAGTCCGCTGGCAAAAATGGCCGGCCAGGGCTTTGTGGGGATTGTTTTCGCCCTGGGTGCTCTGCGCTTCAGAAACAGGATCGGGCAGACTCCCGCAACTCTCAGCATCTCGGTAGTGCGCGATACGCCCCTGACTTTCGCTTTTGCCGGTGCCGCAGTGGGTTTTGTTCTGTTTGTGATCTGGGCGAATTTTCTGATTACCGCCTGGTCCAATGCCGTCAATCTGACCGACGGCCTGGACGGTTTGGCGGCCGGCGCTTCGGCGATTGCTTTTTCTTCCTATGTTCTGATCTCGATCTGGCAGTCCTATCAGAGCTGCAGCTCTCTGGTGCGGCTGGATCCCGGCTGTTACAACGTGCGCGATCCGCGCGATCTGACGATGATCGCCGCCGCCCTCGTGGGTGCGTGTCTCGGATTCCTGTGGCACAATACCTCGCCGGCGCGGATTTTTATGGGCGACACAGGATCTTTGGCGCTGGGGGGAGCGTTTGCGGGCCTGTCGATTCTCACCCAGACGGAAGTCCTGGCGGTCCTGCTCGGCGGATTGTTTGTTATTATCGTGTTCTCCGATGTAATTCAGGTCGGATACTTTAAACTGACGCATAAGCGGGTATTCAAAATGGCTCCGCTGCACCATCATTTTGAGCTGAAAGGCTGGAAAGAAGTAACGATCGTGGTACGTTTCTGGCTGATACAGATTTTGTGTGTCACAGTCGGAATTGCACTGTTTTATGCGGAATGGCTGGCGGCACAGTAATGCTTAAAATTTTGGGAAGCGCACAGTTTGACGGCAAAAAGATCGCCGTGGTGGGAATCGGCGTTTCGGGGCGCGCCGTCGTTAAGGCTCTGAATGAACACACCCGGGCTTTGATTTCGGCGTGGGACCAAAACGCGCGGGCGTTGGAGGAAGTGGCACAGTCCGTGCCCGATTCCCGGCGTTTCCACTGTGCCGAAGAAAAAGATCTGGCCGACGCCCTGCTTTCCTACAGACCGGATATTGCGGTGATTGCTCCCGGTTTCCGGGAAAGGGGAGCTGTCTGGGAGACACTGCGCCGGGCGGGTATTCCCATTTGGTCGGAAATTGAGCTGGCATGGCATCTGCGCCCGACAGACCCGCAGGGAAACAGTGCAAAATGGCTGTGCGTCACGGGCACGAACGGAAAAACGACAACGGTTTCCATGCTGGCTTCGATTGTAAAAGCCGCCGGGCTGGGCCACGACGCCGTGGGAAATATCGGTTCTCCCGCAATCACCGAAATAACTCGTCTTGACGATGCGGCCCGGGTGATAGTTTTGGAGCTGTCTTCATTCCAGCTGGCGGCCGTCCATTCGGTATCCCCCGCTTCCGCGGCAGTGCTGAATTTTGCCGATGACCACTTGGAGTGGCATTACGGCAGGGAAAGCTATTGGAAAGCCAAAGCCAACATCTACAACCGCGTGCAGTGCGCCTGCGTATATCCGGCCGACGATCCGCAGGTGCGGAAAATGGTGGATGCCGCGCAGGTGCGGGAAGGGGCAAGGGCAGTCGGAATTACCCCGGGGATTCCGCAGATCGGACAGATCGGCATGGTCCGCGATCCGTATACGGGCGACAACGTGGCGGTTGACCGCGCTTTCGGAAAGGAACGTTTTTTCTCGCATAAAGCGGTTCCCGAACTCTTTACGGCGGCGGACCTGGCGCATTTGATTCCGGGGGGAAGCGGTGAAGGCACTCTGCCCGTGCATTTGCTTAAGGACGCCCTGACCGCAGCCGCATTGGCGCGTTCCGTGGGAATTTCCGCCGAACACATCCGTCTCGGCCTGCGGGCATACAAACCGGGCGCGCACCGGATAGAACTGATTTCCCGGGCGGGAAATATCAACTGGATTGACGATTCAAAAGCCACCAATGCGCATGCCGCGCTGGCTTCTTTGCGGATGCAGAAGCGGCACAGCACCGTGTGGATTGTGGGCGGGCAGGCGAAAGGCGTTGATTTTTCGGATCTCGTGTCCGAGGCGGCCGACCGCGTGGGGGCCGTCGTCGTCATCGGTACGGATCAAAGACCGTGGAAGAAGGCTCTGGCACAGCTGGACGTGCCGACCGTATACACCGACGGAGACGTTTTGGATCCGATGCCGGATGCCGTGGAATCTGCCGCGCGCCTGGCAGAGAAAATCCGCACCGAAGGCACGCTGCCCTCTGTTTTGCTCGCTCCGGCATGTGCGTCCATGGACCAGTTCCGTTCCTATGCGCACAGAGGGGATAAGTTCCGGCGGGCAGTGGAAAATTATTTTGCCCGTTCCGCGCCGAATCCGCTCTCCGGGGCGGACCGGAAACGGAGGGAAAACGACGGACAGGCAGCGGAAAAATGAATCTGCCGCACAGACCGGGAGCGAAATCCCGCCGGGAGGAAGACGAAGGGAAACGTAACACGCATCAGGAGCGCCTGACGGATGCGGAAAAAGTGCGTGTGCGCCGGGATCTGGTGCAGCAGTCCCTGATTCTGATGCTGGCGGTGGTCACCGTGCTCACCGTGATCGGAATTTTTATGGTTTTTTCCGCCACCACGGTCGCTTCGATCCGTGCCGCCGACCGGAGCGCGGAGGGAACAAAACTGTTTTCCGTAGCCATTAAACATACCGTTTATATTCTGGCCGGTGTGTCGGCAGGTTTTGTGCTTGCGCATTTCACGCCGAAATTTTATTTCAGGCATTTCCGGGCCATTTTTGCCGCGGCTTTGATTTTGCAGCTCATGGTGATATTTTTCGGAAAAGAAATATACGGGAACAGGAATTGGCTGATGCTCGGGCCGGTGCAGATTCAGCCTTCGGAATTTTTAAAGGGTGCCCTCGTGATTTGGCTGGCAGCGGTTCTCTCGCGGATAAATGCCGCCGATCTGAAAAAAGAAACACTTACTGTTCCGGTGCTCGGTTTTATTTCGGCTACCGCGGCGGTACTCATTCCGGGAGATATGGGTACCGCTCTGATATATGTCGCAATCGGTGCGGGAATGCTGTGGGTAGCGGGAATCAGCCGAAAGTTCTTCCTGCGGAGCATGGTGGCAGCCGTTTTGCTTGCCGCGCTTTTTATTGCGTTTAAGCCTTCGCGTCTGGCGCGCGTAACGGGATTTTTCACGAATCTGGTTACGCTGCCGGATACGGTTGCGCCCACACAGTCGGAGTTTGCGCAGTTTGCTTTCGGCACGGGCGGAATGACGGGCGTGGGTCTGGGCGCGGGCAAAGAAAAATGGCTTGATCTGCGCGAAGCGCACACCGATTTTATTTTTGCCGTTATCGGCGAGGAGCTGGGGCTGTTCGGCACGCTGACCGTTCTTTTCCTGTTTCTTGTGCTGGCGTGGGTTTTTCTGCGTCTGGCGCTGAACCATCCGAGCCGTTTCGGGCAGCTGACAATTGCGGGGGCGGGTCTGTGGATCTGCGGGCAGGCTTTTGCGAATATGTGTGTCGTAACGGGACTGCTGCCCGTATTCGGTGTGCCTCTTCCCTTTATCTCGCAGGGAGGTTCGGCTGTGATCGCAAATCTGGCGATGGTTGCGGTGGTGGCGGCATTTTCCCTGTCTGTGCCCGGGGTGAGGGAGAGCATGAAGATCAGATCCGGAATAGTACATCGTGCCAAAGCGATAGTGAGGAAAAACCATGAATAGAAAAGTACGCTCGGCAGTGCTTGCGGGAGGCGGGACGGCAGGACACGTGAATCCGCTCCTGTCTACGGCAAAGATGATCCGAAATCTTGATCCGGAGGTAAAAATTTCGGTTGTGGGGACGCACGCGGGTCTGGAAACGGAACTCGTGCCCAAAGCGGGGTTTGACCTGTCCTGCATTTCGCGCGTCCCTTTTCCGCGCCGGGTGAACGGAGAAGCGTTTCTTTTTCCTTACAGGTTCGCAAAGGCGGTGCGTGAAGCGGGAAAACTGCTGGACGCCGCAGACGCGGATGTGGTTTTGGGATTCGGCGGCTATGTTTCCACCCCGATTTATCTGGCCGCGGCAAAGAGAAAAATCAGAATTGTGGTGCATGAGGGAAACGCAATGCCCGGTCTGGCGAATAAAGTGGGGGCGCGTTTTGCCGATGTCGTCGCGCTTACGTTTGCCTCCACGCCTTTGGCTGCGAAAAAGGGACGTACCGTAACGCTCGGTCTTCCGCTTCGCCCGCAGATTCTTCGTCTGACGTGCCAATCCGCAGCGAAGGAAATGCGCGAAGAGGCTCTGCGGCATTTCTCTCTTTCCCCCGACCGTCCGGTTTTGCTGGTTACGGGCGGTTCTCTGGGAGCTGCCCACCTAAATGAGGTATTTGCCCGGTGCGCCCAAGAGATTATTGCGGCGGGAATTCAGGTCCTGCATCTTACGGGAAAAGGCAAGCGGCAGGAGACGGAACGGATTTTGGCAGATACGCCCCGCCGCTACTATCGGGTTGTCGAATACTTAAATTCAATGGAGCAGGCGTATGCGGTGGCCGATTTGGCGGTTACGCGTGCGGGTGCGGGAATGGTATGCGAGCTGGCGGCTTTGGCAATCCCCGCGGTGTTTGTGCCTCTGCCGGTAGGAAACGGGGAGCAGGCGCTTAATGCCCGCGACGCGGTATCTGCCGGGGCGGCCCTGATGTGCCCGGATTGCGAATTTGACGCAGATTTTGTGCGCACGCGGGTGCTGCCGCTGTTTGCCTCCGGTTCGCCGGAAGGGATGAAGGCTGCGGCGCGGAAAACGGGAATGCCCGATGCGGGCCGGAAATTGGCAGAGACGGTGTTGGGAAGATAATGGAATTTCACTTAATCGGAATCGGCGGCGCGGGAATGTCGGTGGTGGCGGAGCTGCTTTTGGCGGAGGGACATTCCGTGACCGGCTCGGACCGCGAAGATTCGGCAAATATGCATTTTCTGAAAACTCTCGGGGCCCGGGTATACGTGGGGCACAGCGAAAAACATCTTTCCCCCACGGCAACGGTTGTTGTTTCTTCGGCAATCAAAGACGTGAATCCGGAGCTGGCTCTCGCCCGCAAACGGGGACAGCGGGTCTGGCACCGTTCACAGGCCCTGGCTTTCGCCGCAGGCAGCCGTGATTTTATTGCCGTGGCCGGCGCGCACGGGAAAACATCCACCACCGGGATGCTGGCTCTCGCACTTGAAAAATTGGGCATGGACCCTTCGACGGCGATTGGCGCAAGTCTTGCCGGAGGTGTGCCCGGCGGGCACCTGGGGGCGGGAAATCTGCTGATTGCCGAAGCGGATGAATCCGACGGATCCTTTTTGAATTACCGTCCGCGCGTGGCAGTGGTGACCAATATCGAACCCGACCATTTGGACCATTACGGATCCGCAGAGCGCTTCGAACAGGCATTTTTTGATTTTTCCCGCTGTATTGTGCCCTCCGGTCTGCTGATCTGCGATACGGACGATGCGGGGGCGCTGCGTTTGGCGCGGAAAGCCGAAGCGGCCGGAATCAGGGTTTGGACTTACGGATACGGGCAGCAGGCTGTTCCCGGGGCGGAACACGCGCGCATTGTGCGGTGTGCCGAGCGTGCTTCCGGTTTCGGGATCTGCGGCCGTGTTTCTTTCCGCGGGAAGGAAACCGGACTGGATATTCGGGTGCCGGGCGCGCATATGCTGGCCAATGCGGCAGGTGCCTGGCTGGTCGGCGTGGAACTGGGAGTCGCACAGGATGATATGGCCCGGGCGCTGAGCGCTTTTCACGGTGCGCAGAGACGTTATGAGCTGCGCGGAACCGTGCGCGGAATCCGCGTAATCGACGATTATGCCCATCATCCCACGGAAATCGAGGCAACTTTGCGCACGGCCCGTTCCCAATGCGCGGGGAAAGTGCGGGTACTGTTTCAGCCGCATCTGTATTCGCGCACCGCAAAATTCCGCGACCGTTTTGCCCGTGCCCTGCAGCTTGCGGATGAGGCGGTAATTACTTCCGCCTATGCTGCCCGTGAGGTCCCGGCCGACGGGTTGGACGGAGACGCGATTGCGGATCTTCTGCCGGGCAGCAGATTTATTCCCGACCATTTGGCTGCCGCGCGTCAGCTGGCCCGCGATGCCCGGGAAGGGGATATCCTGTTTACCATGGGCGCCGGCGATGTGACGGATATGGGCCCGGTTATCGTGCGGGAGTTGGAGAAAAACAGGTGAAGATTTCCCGTTTGGTGCGAAAAATTCCGCATTTCCGTTCCCCGGTCCGCCCGCGGGCCGAAGGGGGAAAAGACTGTGCCCCTGCTTCTGCCGCTGCAGGGCAGTCCGTAACGTCTTTGGAGTTCAGGCTGAGGGAACGCCGCCGGGAAACACTTCGCTACCGGCTGCGGATCGCACTGACGGCGTTCCTGGCGACGGCGATAGCAGGAGGTGCGGTGTGGTTTTTCTTTTTTTCCCCCGTGTTTGCCCTGCATCATGAACGGGTTCGGGTTACGGGTCTGTCTTCGCAGGTGCAGCTGTCCGAAGCGGAAGTGAAAAAGGTGGTGTCGCGTTACGACGGCACATCCGTATTTTTCCTCAGAAACAGCGGCTTGGTGCGCGATCTGCGCAGGATCCCCGAAATTTCCTCCGTTAAACTGCATATTTCTCCGTTTTCGCAGACGCGGATCGAAATTTTTCCGGCGCGGGCGGTGGTCTGTCTCAATGCCGCGGGCGGCTGTGTGCCGGTTTCGGAATCGGGGCAGAAAATAAGGGTCAGTGAGGATGTGCGGAAGAAACTGCCGCGGGCCGTTTCCCTTCCGGGGCGCAAATCGGGGATAAAAGCGGTAAAAGTACTGACCGGGGTGCTGAATGACCTGGGCGGGGAGTTGCGTGCGATGGTTAAGGAGCTGAGCGTTTCGGACAGCGGGCAGGTGTCTTTCACGCTGGTTCAGGGCGGAAAAGTAAATTGGGGTCTGTCCGGGGACGGTGCGGTAAAAGCCCGGATTCTGAAGGCTCTGCTCGCGGAACGGAAAAACTTCTATGACGTCTCCGTGCCCACGTCGCCCGTGGCCGGCTGAAAAGCTATTTCAACACGCCCGATAATATCGTTGATTCTTTTCCTTTTCCCCTTTACCTTTTGCGCGAGGTTAAAGTTTCAAAACTTCAAGTATAACTTGAAGTAATTGAAGGGGAAATGATGATTGCGTTAAATAATGCAGCCAATATCAAAGTTATTGGCGTCGGCGGCGGCGGTGTCAATGCGGTTGACCGGATGATTCAGGACGGCCTGGGCGGAGTGGATTTCGTTGCCGTAAACACTGATTCGCAGTCTCTGGCAAAATCGGAAGCGGAAACCAAACTGGATATCGGCCGGGATGTCTCGAACGGTCTGGGCGCCGGAGCCGACCCTTCCGTGGGGCGGCGGGCGGCCGAAGAAAATATTGAACTTCTGCGGGAAACGATTGACGGCGCGGATATGGTGTTTGTGACTGCCGGCGAGGGCGGCGGTACGGGCACGGGTGCCGCTCCCGTGGTCGCAAAAGTTGCGCGTGAACTCGGTGCCCTGACCGTGGGCGTTGTTACGCGTCCCTTCGGATTTGAAGGCCTGCAGCGTACGCGCAACGCAAATTCGGGCATTGCCGATCTGCGCGAAGCAGTGGATACCCTGATCGTGATCCCCAACGACCGTCTGTTGGAGATTTCGGAGGCGGAGATCGGAATTATCGAAGCTTTCCGGATGGCAGACGAGGTGCTCCATTCCGGTGTAAAGGGAATTTCCGATCTGATCACCAAACCGGGAGAGGTGAATCTGGATTTCGCCGACGTAAAGGCAATTATGAAGGATGCAGGCACGGCTTTGATGGGGATCGGAACCGCTTCCGGTCCGGACCGTGCACTGTTGGCGACGGAGAATGCCATTTCCTCTCCGCTGCTCGAGGCGCGTATCGACGGCGCGCACGGCGTTTTGCTTGCTTTCACCGCTTCCACCGATCTGAGTCTGCGGGAGTTCTCCGACGCATCCCAGATGGTAAAGGAAGCCGTAGATCCCAACGCAAACATTATTGTCGGTCTGATGGTTGATGAACAGCTGGGCGACGAACTGCGCGTAACTGTGATCGCGGCAGGTTTTGACGAAGCAAATGACTATCTATACGGGGGAGATTCGGACCGCCCGCAGCCGGCTGATATTCCGGCGCAGGCCAAGCAGAGCGCGGATCCCCTGTCCGCGCCGGTTTCCGAGACGCAGTCCGTTCCCGCGGCGATTGATGCCGAGCCGCAGACATCCCGTCCGCGCCCGGAAGAACACCGCCGCCCGGATCTGGATATTCCGCCGTTTTTGTTTGAGGACGAGATCTAGGAACCGCCGCGCCCGGCCGGTCGGGAAAAATCGCCGCGGCCGGGCAATTTTCCGACACACAGTCGGATTTCCTTACATTTTTACCGGTTTTCCCATAGATTGGGGAAGAGGAATTAGGAGTAAGATATGGGTTTTTTGGATAAAATCAATCAGAAAGCCGCAGGCTTTGAGGAAGATTACGCCTACGAAGACGAAGACTTCGTTTCGCAGGAAACGGAAGAAGAAACGGCGGAGGCTCCGACCTCTATCCGCTCCGTATCACAGAGTATTTCCCGTATCGTTACGGTATGGGTGTCCTCATACCGCGATATCAAGGATTTTGCCGTTGATTTCCGCTCGGGAATGCCGGTGATTTTAAACCTTTCGGAGGCATCCGACAGCGAACGCGCACGCATTGTGGATTTTGCCGTCGGTCTGTGCTTCGGCCTGGAAGGCGATTTCTCGCGTATTTCCGACGATGTATTCCTCCTTACTCCGTATGCGATTAAACTTGAGTCGCACGGAGATCTGCATACGCAGGATTTTCATAGCTGACGCGGGTTTATGGGTATCGCGTTGCTTTTTCCGGTTCTGTTTTGGATTCTTGACCTATATACACTGATTCTTACGATACGTGTGATACTGGATTTTGTTCCGTTCTTTCTGCGCGGATGGGTTCCCCGGGGTCCCGTGCTGATTTTCGCAAATATCGTGTATCGGCTTACGGATCCGCCGCTGCGGTTGCTGAGCAGGTATATTCCCCCTCTGCGCCTCGGCGGTCTGGCCTTTGATCTGGGGTTTTTGGTGTTGTTTTGCGGTGTGAATATTCTCCGCCGTCTGCTCGTGATGCTGTTTTTCTAGTTTGTATATTTGCCTAGCGCGTACGGGGCAAAATATGATAAGAAAGACCATGTAAGCAGTTGTATGTTTGCAGCAGTGTTTTTCGTCGACGGAAAGCATACGCTGCCGAACGGCAAAACTTGAAATATGAGGTATGAAAATGGCAATGCTGACGGAACACGATGTCGTCAATATGCGCTTCAAGGAACCGGCGAGCACACAGGACGGATATGACCAGGACGAAGTGGACTTTTTCCTGGACGAAGTTGCCGAGACAATCGCCCGGCTGACCAAGGAAAAGACGGAATTGGCTGCTCAGCTGCAGGAAGCCCGGGCCAGAATTACGGAGCTTGAGAATGCCGCACCTCAGGTGGTTACCACTGCGCAGACCGCCACGGAAGCCGACCATACCGCCAATTTTGCGGCTGTTGATTCCGCTCCCCGGTCCGACGATGCGGAAAACGCCACGGGAATGCTTGCTCTCGCGCAGCGTCTGCACGATGAATATATTGCGGACGGAAAGAGTGAGTCGGAGCGTATGATCAGCGAAGCCGAAGCGGAGCGTTCGCGTATTATTGCCGAGGCCGAGGAAGTGCATAACCGGACCATTACGAAGCTTGAGGAAGAGCGTTCGGTAATGGAGCGCAAGATCGCGGAACTGCGCGAATTTGAGCGCGACTACCGCAGCCGGCTGAAGAACTATCTTGAGTCTTTGCTCAACAACGTGGAAAACACGAATAATCAGATTTAAGACCCACATCATTTTCCGGATGGCGTTTTCCCCAAAATGCGGGTAACGGATATGTTCCGCACAGTAAAGTTTTTCCCGTTGCCGCATTTTTGGGGAATTTCGCGCCGGCGCGCGTTCTGCTAGTCTTGTTCTTATGGGAAAGAGTTTTGCGCGAATAGGCGTATTTGCCGCCGTACTGCTGATTTTGGATCAACTGACCAAACTGTGGGCACAGAGCGTGCTCCTGCAGGGGCGCGAAATAAAATTAATCGGGGATTTTCTGACCCTTAAACTTACATACAATTCCGGTGCGGCTTTTTCTTTCGGCAGCGGGACGACGTGGATTTTTACTCTGATCTCGGCTGCGGTGGTGCTCGCGCTGCCGTTTTTCGTCTACAGAATTCCGCTGCTGTCCTACAGACTGATACTTGCGGCCGTGTGGGCCGGTGCCTGCGGAAACCTGCTGGACCGGCTTTTGCGCAGACCCGGTTTCGGCATCGGGCACGTGGTTGATTTCATTAACTACAACGGTCTGTTTGTGGGTAATGTGGCCGACATTTTCCTGGTTGTGGGGCTGGTTGTGCTTAGCGTGAGTGAATGTTTCGGGGTGTGTGAAGGAAAAGAGACACCGGATAATCCTTCCGCGCAGCGCCGCGACGCCTGCGATGCCGGCGATGATGATCCCGATGCGGACATTTCTGCGGGCGAAGATGCCTGCAGCGGTGATTCGGCGTGGGTGGAAGCGTGAATTTATATCCCGTGCCCGAGGATTTCTCGGGGGAACGTATCGATTCGGTGATGTCGCGCTTCACCGGTATTTCGCGTGCGCAGTGCGTAAAACTTATTTCCGCCGGGCGCGTTGTGCTGAACGGAAGACCGGCCGTTAAGGGCAGCCAGAAGATAAGCGGCGCCTCGGTGATGGAGATAGATCTTCCGGCGCCGAAGTCTGCCGAACCGATTGCGACGCCGGTGGATGATTTTACAATTCTGTATCAGGACGAAGACATCGTCGTTGTTGACAAACCGGCAGGTGTTGCCGCGCATCCTTCCCTTAATTTTGAAGGCCCGGATGTGTTGGGGGCGTTGCTGGCGATGGGTATCAGGCTCACTTCTTCCGGTCCGGCAGAGCGCCGGGGAATAGTGCACAGGCTGGATGTGGGCACAAGCGGATGCATGGCGGTCGCAAAGTCCGAATCTGCCTACAGCGCGCTGAAACGGGCGTTTCGGGAACGCACGGTGAATAAAATTTACCATGCGCTGGTGCAGGGCCTGCCGGATCCGATGAGCGGCACAATAGAGGCTCCGATCGGGCGCGACTACCGCCATCAGTGGAAAATGGGGATCAGGCCCGAAGGGAAACACGCCGTAACGCATTACGATGTGCGTGAGGCGCTGATCGGCGCAAGTCTGCTGGAAGTGCATTTGGAAACGGGACGCACACATCAGATTCGCGTGCATATGGCTGCCGTCAGGCATCCCTGTGTGGGAGACGAAATGTATGGCGCGGATCCTGTTTTGGCGGAAAAATTGGGTCTGAAACGGCAGTGGCTGCATGCCGTGAAACTGGGTTTTACGCATCCGCGCACCGGAAAATATGTTGAATTTTCCTCCTCGTATCCGAAAGATTTACAGACCGCACTGGACAAAATGCGCTCCGGCGCCGGGTTTTAGCCCGCGTGCGCAATTCGGTTCCCCACCGGTGCGCGGGGTAATCTTTTGCACTTTTCAAAGCAGGGAATAAGGGCACATTTGCGCCGGTGTGTTTGTACAATGGTTGCATGGCTTCGAATCGGGATTTTGCGCATCTGCACGTACACACGGATTATTCACTGCTTGACGGAGCCGCGAAAATATCCAAATTGGTGGCCGAGGTTGCGGCACAGAAACAGTCCGCGGCGGCAATCACCGATCACGGCTATCTTTTCGGCGCATTTGAGTTTTGGAAAGCGGCCAAAGCGGCGGGCGTAAAACCGATTATCGGTGTTGAGGCGTACATGACGCCCGGCACTTCCAGATTTGACCATTCCCGCGTGCTGTGGGGAAACGAATCCCAGCGCTCCGATGATGTGTCGGCGCGCGGAGCATATACGCACATGACTCTGCTGAGCGAAAACAATACGGGAATGTATAATCTGTTTCGCATGGGTTCCCTGGCGTCGCTGGAAGGGCAGATGGGAAAATGGCCCCGAATGGACCGCGATCTGCTGGAAAAATACCATGAGGGACTGATCGGCACTGCGGGCTGCCCCTCTGGGGAGATACAGACCAGACTGCGGCTGGGTCAGCGGGAACAGGCACTGCGGGCTGCCGGCGAACTGCAGGATATATTCGGCAAAGATAATTTTTTCGTGGAAGTGATGGATCACGGAATCGAGATTGAGCGCCGGGTGCAAAAAGACCTTATCGCCCTGGCGGGCAGGATCGGGGCGCCGATCATCGCCACCAACGACTCGCATTATGTGCGCCGCGAGGACGCGCAGGTACAAGATGCGATGCTGTGCATCAATTCCGGGTCAACACTGCTGGACGCGGACCGTTTCAAATTCGACGGTGAGGGATATTATCTGCGCTCCACGGAAGAAATGGAAAAACTGTTTGCCGATATCCCCGGGGCCTGCGCAAATACACTGCTCATCGCCGAGCGTTGCAACGTTAATTTTCCGACCACGGCAGACGGAATAAATTATATGCCCTCTTTTCCCGTTCCGGCAGGAGAGGACGAGACTTCATGGTTTATCCGTGAAGTGGAGCGGGGACTGCACCGCCGTTTCGGGGAGACGATCCCCGACAACGTGCGCAAACGTGCGGATTACGAAATGGACGTGATCGTGAAGATGGGTTTCCCCGGCTATTTTCTGGTGGTGAGCGATTATATTCGCTGGGCACGCGAACAGGGAATCCGCGTCGGTCCGGGGCGCGGATCGGGTGCCGGTTCCATGGTCGCCTATTCGCTGGGAATTACGCAGCTTGACCCGATCAAACATGATCTTCTTTTTGAAAGGTTCCTCAACCCCGAGCGTGTTTCGATGCCCGATTTGGATATCGATTTTGACGACCGCCGCCGTGGGGAAGTAATCAAATATGTAGAGGAAAAATACGGGAAAGACAAAGTCTCCCAGGTGGTGACTTTCGGTACGCTGAAGGCGAAGCAGGCACTGAAAGATTCGGCGCGGGTGCAGGGATATCCGTTTGAGCTGGGCGACAGGATGACGAAGGCAATGCCGCCGTCGGTAATGGGCAAAGATATTCCCGTAAACCAAATTTACAACAAGGAATATCCGCGTTACGTAGAAGCCACGGAATTCAGGGCGATGGTGGACGGCGACGGGGACGCGCGGAAAGTGTTTGGGCTGGCTCTCGGTTTGGAAGGTCTGGTACGGCAGACCGGAATGCACGCCTGTGCCGTGATTATGTCTTCCGTTCCGCTGACCGACGTAATTCCGATTATGAAAAACGCAAAAGACGGGGCGATTCTTACGCAGTTTGAATACCCGCAGTGCGAAGAACTCGGTCTGATAAAAATGGACTTTCTGGGTCTTTCCAATCTGACGATGATTAACGACACTCTGCGCAATATCGCCGAAAACGGGAAAGACGTCCCCGATATAGACAACGTTGCGCTGGACGACAAAACCACTTACGAAATGCTTGCGCGCGGAGAAACACTGGGTATTTTCCAGCTCGACGGCGGGGGAATGAGAACACTGCTCCGGCAGATGAAAATGGATACGTTTGCCGACATCTCGGCGGTCTCGGCTCTCTACCGTCCGGGGCCGATGGGTGCAAATTCGCATATTAATTACGCTCTGCGGAAGAACGGACTGCAGGAAAAAACACCGATTCACCCCGAACTGGCCCATGCCCTGGAAGACATTCTGGGAAGTACCTACGGTCTGATCGTCTACCAGGAACAGGTGATGCGTATTGCCCAGAAGCTGGCCGGGTTCTCTCTGGGGCAGGCCGATATTCTGCGCAAGGCGATGGGAAAGAAAAAAGCGGAAGTGCTTCAGCAGCAGTTCACCGGATTTTCCGCGGGGATGAAGGCAAACGGATATTCTCAGGACGCCATCGATACGCTGTGGGAGATTTTGGTTCCGTTTTCTTCCTATGCTTTCAACAAATCCCATTCCGAGGCCTATGCGCTGGTTTCGTATCAGACAGCGTATCTGAAAGCGCATTATCCTGCGGAATTTATGGCCGCGCTGCTGGCGTCGAACCAAAAGAACAAGCCAAAGACCGCCACCTATCTGGCGGAGTGCCGGCGTATGGGCATTAGGGTGCTGGTGCCGGATGTGAATGAATCGCGCTCCGAATACTGGGCGGTCGGGCAGGAAATCAGGATCGGGCTTTCCGCGGTGAGCGGTGTGGGCGATGCGGTTGTGGACGGAATCATGCAGGCGCGCGCATCGCAGGGTGCTTTTACCTCTTTCGCCGATTTTCTGAAGAAGGTTCCGCTTTCCGTATGCAACAGACGCTCGCTGGAGGCGCTGATCAAAGCCGGCGCGTTCGACAGTTTCGGGCATTCGCGCAGGGCTCTGACCGAAATTTTCGAAGAAGCGCTCGATTCGGTGGTGTCGCTGAAGAAAAACGAGGCCGTGGGGCAGTTTGATCTGTTTGAAACGGCCACGGACGGCGGCGCGGGATTCACGGTGAATATTCCGCAGACCGAGGAGTGGGAAAAAAAGAAGAAACTTAATTTTGAACGGGAGATGATCGGTCTTTACGTGTCCGATCATCCCCTTTCCGGCCTGGAGGCATTCCTGAACCGCGCCGCGGACTGCCGGATTGTGGATTTTCTGGGGGATACGGATTCGCTCAGCGACGGAAAGGAAGTGGTGGTTGCCGGTCTGCTCTCCGCCGTGGAAACGAAGATATCGAAAAAGAATGCCCGTGTATGGGCCACTGCCACGGTAGAAGACCTGACCGGATCGATTGAGGTCAATTTCTTCCCCGCCACATACAGCAAAGTTTCCATGATGCTGGTTCCGGACACGGTTGTGGTGCTCAAAGCGCGTGTTTCGCTGCGAGACGGTGCCGTGCAGCTGAACGCACGGGAGCTGAGCGTCCCCTCAACGGCGGTGGATTCCGATCTTCCGCTCGATATTACGGTTGCCGAGCGGATGTGCGTGCCGCCACTGATGAAAAAACTTGCCGAGCTGCTCCGCCAGTATCCCGGGGGAACACCGGTGCGGCTGCATATTCGGCAGGCGGAGCGGATAACGGTGGTGGAACTGGGGAAAGAGTTTTTTGTTGCGCCAAGCCCCTATCTTTTCAGCGACCTGAAAGTACTTCTGGGGCGAAACTGCGTTATGGGCAGGTGAGATCCGCGCTGGGAATTTCGGTTTGGGCCGATACTGCCCGCAGTGAAATATCTTCCCCGTGCAAACCCGCCACCGTGACGGCATCTCCGTCCAGCAGCAGATGGGAGGGGTGTGTTTCGGTTCTGCCGTTTACTTTTACGTTTCCGCTGCGGATAAGTTCTTTTGCCTGTCCGCCGTTTTCCGCTGCGCCGCAGAGTTTCACAAAAGCGCTGAGACGAATGGGCAGACGCAGTGCAATGTCTTTCATGCCGTACCTATTTCAGTGTGTGTCCGGATTCGTGATTGATGCATTCGGAGCATTGCCCGTAGAGTTCGAAAGAATGGGAAACACGGGAAAAGTCGTTTTCCGCGGCGATTTTTCTTGCCCACTGTTCGAACCCGCCGCCTTTGATATCGACGGTCTTGCCGCAGCACCGGCAAACCAGGTGATGATGATGCGTATCTTCGGCACAGTAGCGGAAGAGCTGGATATCCGTACCCTCCTGACGGATGGTGTCTACGGTGTGGTCCTCATACATGGCCTGAAGATTTCGGTACACCGTTGCCAAACCGATATTCACTCCGCCTTCGCGCAGCAGGTCGTGTATGTCCTGCGCGGACAGAAAAGTCTGCTGGTTGCGCAGCAATTCAATAATTGCTATGCGCTGTCTGGTCATTCGCTGCATTCTCAACTCCGCAAATCAAAGAATTCCCTTTCAGTATACCGGCAAACTGTCTGCTCTTTGGCAAAAATTCATGCGCACCCGGCGCGCTTTGCGGTATGTGACTAATCTCCGGTGCGCTTTTGCAGGGGAAAAGTTCGTTTTCCCGGTTTATTTCGTAAAATGGAGAATAACGGGCCATTCGGTTTGCGAAAACCCCGGGACCGCCCGGAAACTGCTGCAGCCGGCAGCAGAACAGAGAATTTACGTCCTGCGGGCGTAAATCGGACAAGGAGCAGAGATATGGCGAAACAGGCATCGTCTAAGTTGGAAAACGTGATTTCACTGGCAAAGCGGCGGGGATTTGTGTTCCCTGCGGGAGAAATTTACGGGGGGACGCGCTCGGCATGGGATTACGGTCCGCTGGGCGTCGAACTGAAGGAAAACATAAAACGTCAGTGGTGGAAAACGAATGTGACTTCCCGCGGCGATGTTGTCGGCCTGGACTCTTCCGTTATTCTTCCGCGCGAGGTGTGGGTGGCTTCGGGGCACGTGGCCACTTTTTCCGATCCCCTCACGGAATGTCAGTCCTGCCACAGGCGTCTGCGTGAAGACCAGCTGACGGAAGAATATGCCGCCCGGCACCACATTGCGGAAAAAGATGTCGATCCTGCCGATATCCCCTGCCCGAACTGCGGAACGCGCGGACAGTGGACGGAATCGAAGCCGTTTTCCGGCCTGCTGAAAACCTATCTCGGTCCCGTGGACGACGAAGCCGGTCTGCACTATCTGCGTCCGGAAACCGCGCAGGGAATTTTTGTCAATTTCGCCAACGTCCTCACCTGTACACGCAAAAAGCCGCCCTTCGGCATCGGCCAGGTAGGCAAATCGTTCCGCAACGAGATCACGCCCGGTAATTTTATTTTCCGTACGCGCGAATTTGAGCAGATGGAGATCGAATTTTTTGTCCGTCCCGGAGACGACGAGAAGTGGCATCAGAATTGGATTGACGCCCGGCTTGAGTGGTACACGGATTTGGGCATTGCGCGCGAAAATCTGCGTCTGTACGAGCATCCGAAAGAGAAACTGTCGCATTATTCAAAGCGTACGGTGGATATTGAATATAAATTCGGATTCACGGGCGCGCAGTGGGGAGAACTGGAAGGAATAGCAAACCGGACAGACTTCGATCTGAGTTCCCATTCAAAGGCGTCGGGGAAGAAACTCGAATACTTTGACCAGGCCACGGGGGAGCGTTACACGCCGTACGTTATTGAGCCTTCGGCGGGTCTGACGCGGTCGATGATGGCATTTTTGGTCGAGGCGTACTGCGAAGACGAAGCGCCCAATACCAAGGGCGGTGTGGACAGGCGTGTTGTTCTGCGTCTCGATCCGCGTATCGCGCCGGTGAAAGCGGCCGTGCTGCCGCTGTCGCGCAAGCCGGAGCTTACCGCGCCCGCGCAGGAGCTTGCCAAAGAACTGCGTGGATATTGGAATGTGGACTATGACGAGGCGGGAGCCGTGGGACGCCGCTACCGCCGTCAGGACGAAATCGGCACGCCGTACTGTATTACGTTTGATTTCGATTCTCCCTCAGATCACGCGGTTACCGTCCGCGACAGAGACACGATGAAACAGGTACGGATTTCGCTGGATGAAGTCCGTGATTTCCTGGCAGCACGGCTTGCGGGCTGCTGATGGAGGAAACCGCAGCCGGTGTGCGGGCCGCGGCGCATCCGCACACACGGACCCATTTGGCTCCGGGTGTGAATCCGGGGCAAAGACGCAGGGTGCGGCTGTGCCTGGCGGGAATTGCGATTCCGCTGGCGTTGCTCACGCTGATCGGTGTGGTACTGCTGTGGCCGCATACGGGCATTGAGAAAATGCCGTATCTGGAACCCGGAAGCAGAATTGCGGTCGGAACGGTCACAAAAATCGGTACGCCGGACAAAAACGGACAGACCGACGTGCAGATGAAAGTCCGGGGCACGCCGGTTCCCGTCTCCGTTCCGCTTGAGGTGGTGAAAAACGGTTTAAGCGTGGGCGACAGAATAAAAACCGTGTTTTCCCCCAACGCTCTCGACACGGGAGTGCCGTATCTGTTTGCCGACTTCTGCCGGGCGGGCCCGATCCTGATCCTTTTGGCCGTGTACCTGCTTGCCGTGCTGGCCGTGGCGCGGAAGAAAGGACTTGCCGCGATTGCCGGATTGGCGGCGTCTGTTGCGGTCGTGGTGTTTTTCCTGCTGCCTGCACTTCTGGCGGGGAAACCGGCGGTTTTGACAATGCTGGTGGCGGGCAGCGCGATGATGTTTGTCTCCATCTATTTCGCGCATGGAATTTCCGTGCGCACAACCACGGCGATTTTGGGCACTTTTGCCGGCCTGCTCCTTACGGGCGTGCTGGCATGGGTGATGATCGACACCGCAAACCTGACCGGGACCCATGGCGAGGCCGCTCTTGCGCTCGTGGGCCGTCTGCCCCGTCTGTCTTTGCAGAGTATTTTGCTCGCGGGAATGATCCTCTCCGGTTTGGGTGCGTTAAACGACGTTACCGTGACGCAGGTTTCGACCGTCTGGGAGCTGCATGCCGCCGCTCCGCAGGGGAGCCGTTCGGCTCTGATCAGGCAGGCAATGACCGTGGGACGCGACCATATTGCCTCCACGGTTTATACGCTTGCCTTCGCCTATATCGGAACGTCTTTGCCGCTGCTTCTGGCGGCTTCGCTGATTGACCGCGGTTTTACGGATTTTCTCCTGGCAGGCGAAGTGGCGGAAGAAATAGTGCGGACTTTGGTGGCCTCTGTCGGTCTGGTGCTTGCAATTCCGCTGACGACGGTGATTGCCGCTGCACTGGCTCCCGTTTCACCGGCGAAGCAGGTGTGCCGCGGTGCTTAAAGTAGGTGCGGTTAGGCTGCATACGCCGATAATTTTGGCGCCGATGGCAGGGGTGACGAATCCGCCGTTTCGCCGTCTGTGCCGGGAATTTGCCGATCTGGCCCTGCGGGATATGGGCATGGAGCCGATTTGCGGGCATACGGACGGTCTGGAGGCGGGATCGGGTCTGTATACGTGCGAGATGATCACGGCCCGCGCGGTTGTGGAACGAAACAGGGAAACGATGCTGATGATTACCCCCGATCCCCGCGACCCGGTGCGTTCGGTGCAGGTGTACGGGGTGACGCCGAAAAACACGGCAGGAGCCGTCGGATTTTTGGTCGAACACGGGTATGCGGATCATATAGATCTGAATTTCGGCTGTCCCGTGCCGAAAGTGACGCGCAAAGGCGGAGGATCGGCCCTGCCGTGGAAGCACGATCTTTTCGGGCAGATTCTCCGGGCAGCGGTAGACGCGTGCGCGACGGCCTGCGATAAAACAGGCAGGAGCCGGCCCGTACCCGTAACGGCGAAGATCAGAATCGGAATCGACGAAGAACATGAAACGTTTCGCGATGCGGCGCAGATAGCGGCAGATGCGGGAATTTCGGCTCTTACGCTGCATGCCAGGACGACTGCCCGGTATTATTCGGGCAAAGCCCGGTGGGAGGCAATAAAAGAGCTGAAAGAAGCGGTGCCGATTCCCGTGTTCGGCAACGGAGACGTGTTTGGGGCCGGGGATGCCGCCGCGCTGCTGAGCCAAACGGGCTGTGACGGCGTGATGGTGGGTCGCGGCTGTCAGGGCAGGCCGTGGATCTTTTACGACCTTGTGGCCGCGCATTACGGCAGCGAAAAACGTTACCGTCCCACTTTGAAAGAAGTTTCGCAGGTGATTTTGGAACACGCCCGTCTGTCTGTGCGGCATTTCGGCAACGAATACCGCGCACTGCGTGAGCTGCGCAAGCATATTGGCTGGTATCTGCGCGGTTTTGCGGTTGGCGGACAGTGCAGGCACAGCCTTGCCCTTGTTTCTTCGCTGTCCGATCTGCAGGGGCAGCTTTCCCTGCTGGAGGATCAGCCTTATCCGGATGCGGCCGACGGTCCGCGGGGGCGCGCCGGCGGGGAGAAAAAGCCGCATCTGCCGGAACACTGGCTGGACAGCCATTATCTGACCCCCGGGCAGAAAGCTAAAATTGAAGAAGCGGAAATCGGGATCAGCGGAGGATAAATGGCGGATATGTATCTTGCGGAAGACAGGCGGCGTTTTGTTCCCGAAGCCGCAAAAGATCCTGTCAGAACGGATTTTGAGCGGGATCTGGCCCGCGTGCTGCATTCTTCGGCGCTGCGGCGTCTGGGCGCAAAAACCCAGGTTCTTGGTCCGGAATCGGATGATTTTGTGCGCACCCGTCTCACGCATTCCCTGGAAGTGGCGCAGATAGGCCGGGCGCTGGCGAAAAATCTGGGGGCGGATCCGGATGTGGTTGAAACGGCGTGCCTGAGCCACGACATCGGGCATCCGCCTTTCGGACACAACGGGGAGCGTGCCTTAAACGAGCTGAGTGAAGATATCGGCGGTTTTGAAGGCAATGCGCAGACTCTGCGGGTGCTTACGCGTTTGGAACAGAAGCGTTTTGCGCCTACGGGCGAACCGGTGGGGTTAAATCTTACGCGTGCCTGCACCGACGCGGTGCTGAAGTATCCGTGGGAGCGTTTTGCCGGTCCGCGGGGGCGCAAAAGCGGGAAATTCGGTGTGTATCCCGACGACCGCGCCGTGTTTCTCTGGGCGCACGGGAATCACGGGAATGCCCGTTGCGTGGAGGCGCAGATTATGGATTTGGCCGACGACATTGCCTATTCCGTGCACGATGTGGAAGATGCGATTGTGCGCGGGGCTCTGAACCCCGACTTTCTCTTCACTCCGGGCGCTCTGCGCGCCGGAGAGCCGGAGAAGGTGGTTGAGGCCACCCTGAAGTGGTATGGCGACGGAGTCTCGGGTGACGCGCTGATTGACGCGTATCGCGAGCTGCTGTCTGCCGAATTTTGGCCGCGGAATTTTTCCGGTGATGCGGTTTCGCTTGCCCGCCTGAAAGATCTCACCTCGGATCTGATTGGATTCTTCGTCCGTGCCGTGACCGCCGCCACGCGGGAAAGCTTCGGTCCCGAACCGCTGAGACGGTATTGCGCAGATATCGTGCTTCCGCGCAGGACCAAAGCTCAGATCATGTTTCTTAAAGGTCTGGCGGTATATTACGTGATGGCTCCCAGGGAAACCGAACCGCTTTACTACGAACAGCGTACGCTGCTTTTTGACCTCTGCGATGCGATTGGCGAAGATCCGTGCGCCCGTCTCGAACCGCTGTTTTTGCAGTTTTGGCGGTCGGCGGGAAACGAGGATCTGCGGCAGCGGGCAATAATCGATCAGATTGCCTCGCTCACCGACTATTCTGCGCGGCAGTGGCATGCGCGGTACTGCGGAATGCTGCGGAACTGATCTGCGGCATTTTGGGGTATCGGAAAATGGTATGATCGGCGCAGAGGTGAGATGTAAAGTATGGCGGGCAGAATCAAAGAATCGGTGATTGACAGGATCCGCGAACAGTCGCGGATCGACGAAATCGTTGGGGAATATCTGCAGCTTAAACCTGCCGGTACGAATCGCCTGAAAGGACTGTGCCCGTTTCACGACGAAAAAACCCCCTCGTTTACGGTCAGTCCGTACAACGGCAGATGGCACTGCTTTGGCGCGTGCGGCGAGGGCGGGGATGTTTTTTCGTTTATCGAACGCATCGAGAATATTTCTTTTCTTGAGGCAGTGGAGCTTTTGGCGGAAAAGCTGGGAATAGAAATAGAGTATGAGCAGGGCCGCGCCGAGGACCGTGATCGTGGCGGGGTGAAGCGCTCGCGTCTGGTCGATGCCCATAAAGTGGCAAAAGAACTCTACCGCCGGCAGCTGCGCATGCCGCAGGCAAAAGAGGCGCTGCAGCTGCTTTACGACCGGGGTTTTGACGACGAGGCAATTGACCGCTTTGAAATCGGGTATTCCCTGCCGCAGTGGGACTGTCTTTTGGGTGTTTTGCGGAAAAAAGGTTTCACTGAGAAAGAGATTGCCGTCTCCGGTTTGGGAACGCAGTCCGCGCGCGGGATGTACGACCGTTTTCGGGGCAGGCTGATGTGGCCGATTCATTCGATTACGGGTGATCCGATTGGATTTGGCGCACGCAAAACGGATGATAGCGAAGAAGGTCCGAAGTATCTGAATACGGCCGAAACACCGATCTACAAAAAATCGCAGGTGCTCTACGGGCTGAATATGGCAAAGGCCGAGATTGCCGGGCGTAGGCAGATTGTGATTGTGGAAGGCTACACGGACGTGATGGCGGCGCATTTGGCGGGCATTACGAATGCGGTGGCCACCTGCGGCACGGCATTTGGAAGCGAGCACGCAAAAATTATCCGCCGGCTGATCGGCGATATCCGCACTCCCGATTCGGGGACGGTACTGCACGACGGATCGGGCCTCAACGGCGAGATTATCTACACATTTGACGGCGACAATGCGGGGCAGAAAGCGGCGCTGAAAGCCTACGGGCAGGACGGTATTTTCGGCGTGCAGACCTATGTGGCCGTTGCCCCGCACGGGATGGATCCGTGTGAGGTGCGTCTGAACTACGGCGACGAAGCCGTGCGTGAATTCGTGAAGAACCGCAAACCGCTGTTTGAGTTTGTTCTGCGTTCCCTGCTTTCGCAGATTTCCCTTTCGTCTCCGGAGGGAAGAACGGCCGCCCTGTACCGCTGCGTTCCCGTGCTGGCGGAAATCAAGGACGATATTTTGCGGATGCAGTATGTGCAGACGGTTGCCGGCTGGCTGAATTTGGACGGGAATGTGGTCCGTGAAAATGTGCAGCGCAGAATGCGTATGCGTGCGGGGGAACCGAGAGAGATCACGGCTTCCGAAGATCATTGTGCGCCGGAAGAGGGGGAGAAAAAGCCGGTGCTGAAACCGTTTTCCCAAATTTCCGATCCTGCCGAGCGTGTGGAACGTGCCGTGCTGCAGGTGATGGTGCAGATGCCGCTGCTGGCGCAGCAGGCGAACGCGGGCAGCATTCCGAGCGCGGTATTCACGGTGCCGATACACCGTAATGTGTGCGATACCGTGCAGTCGGTAGGCGCAGGAGAGGCATATCTGCGCTACCTCAAAGAGCTTACCGATGCCGGTGTGGAAAGCGATGTGGCCGAACGGCGTGCGAATACATGGTATGTGCAGCAGCTGCTGAATGCGTCGGGGGAGCCTGTGACGGGTGCTGTCAGGCAGCTTGCCGCAGAACCGATCGCCCAGGACGATATGCGGACGGTAGGCGCTTATGTGAACGGTGTGATGGGATCTTTGATCCGTCAGGCTCTCACACGCCAGATTGCCGAGGGGCAGAGCCAGCTGCGTCTTTTGCCCGCCGAGGATCCGAAACGGAAGGAAGTTCTGGCCAGAATCGAAAAACTGCGGGTGAGACGGGCCAAATACGACGAAACTGATTTCTGAATTAGGAAAATCGGATTTTTTTCATTATTGTAGGAAGTGCATAAAATAATCGCCCCCGTAGCTCAGATGGTTAGAGCAGGGAACTCATAATTCCAGGGTCGCGGGTTCAAGTCCTGCCGGGGGCACTGCAGAATATTGAAGCAGGCTATTGGTGTATTATTTCGGGAGGCTGCCGTGGATTCCTCCGATGCCGACGGGCACCGCAACGGATGCAAAGAGAATGATTCGGAAAAATCCGAAAGGGAACGCGCCGGGCGCACGCAAAAACGCTATATTGCCGTTGCCCTGATTTTGGGACTGCTGCTTGCTGTTTTGGGTTTCTGTGCGGGAAAACAGATGCGTCAAAAACATGACGCGGCATCCTGCGCGGTGAGCCGGCAGGTATCGGATGTGGGTGTATGCGCGGCTGCGCCGGGCGGGCCGTGCGCTCTGCAGATTGGGTAAAACGGGTGCGTGCGCGGCTGTGTTTTCGCCTGCGGTGCTGCTGCGCCGGCGCCTGCGGCAAACTGTGTATCAAAACACATTGTGCGGAAAAGAGGCGGGAAAATTTGAACCGGGACTATTTTTTGCTAAAGTAATTAAGTCGCGATCCCGCGTAGCTCAGTGGCAGAGCGTCCGACTGTTAATCGGATGGTCGCTGGTTCGAATCCAGCCGCGGGAGCCGGATTTCAGCCGGGCTTCGGCCCGGTTTTTTGCTGCCCAAAGAACACCGTGTCCGCGCACCGCGTTTCTGCCGCTTTTTGTGTGCTAAGTGTTCCGCCGCGTTGTCATTGATTAACGGAGTGTGTATGTTTAACATAATACTTGTGTTTACGCCGCGGATGAAGGAGTGTGCATGACCGAGTACGATGAGGAGACGCTTCATCACGTGCAGCAGCTTGAACTGATGATCCTAAAGGATTTCACCGAAGTGTGTGCGCAAAACAATCTCACTTATTTTGCCTATGCCGGAACGGGTATCGGTGCCGTGCGCCATAAAGGTTTTATTCCGTGGGACGACGATATTGACGTGTGTCTTCCTGCGGCGGATTACGACAGGGTGCTTGCCATTTTTGAGGAGAAGTATCCGCAGCGCTATGAAATTATCAATGCGGAGAAAAATCCGAAATATCCCCTTGCCACGTCCCGCATTATGCTGAAGGGAACGCAGTTTTGCGAGGAGTCTTTGAGGAATTTGCCCCTTAATCTGGGAATTTTCCTTGATGTGTACGCATTGGACACGGTGAGCGAGAACGAGAAGGAATTTCGCAGGCAGGCGCGCCGGGCGTGGTTCTGGTCGCATCTGCGTCTGCTGAAGCTGATTCCCCGTCCGTATATCGTGTATCACGGATGGAAAGGCCGGATTGTAAAAGCCGTGACGTATGCCGCGGGAGCTTTGATTTCGCTGCTTCCGATTTCGTTGGAAAAATGCATTGCAAAAGAAAAGGCCGCCCGGCGGATGCATTTTGGCGAGCCGTGGAAACGCATTGCTTTTATGTGCGATACGAAGCCTTATGATTCGGTCTGGTCCCGTGAGGATGTCTATCCTCTGCAGCAGCTCGAATTTGAGGGAATGATGATTAATTTCCCCGCGAATCTGCACCGGCATCTGTCTGTTTTCTACGGTGATTATATGCAGCTTCCGCCCAAGGAGAAGCGGAAGAACCATTATCCGGCGCGTCTGGATTTCGGCCGGTGGTAACGGCCCGTGTCTGTGTGTAAAAGCCGGCAGGCGGGCATGGTGTTTTTGGATTGGGTGAGCTGATTGAAATTATGCCCCATAAGTGATTCGTATCTGAACGTAAGCGGAAACTGCTATGATCCGGATTTCATTAATCTGACCCGAATAGACGACGGCAGAATAAATTTTGACAGCCGGGTGCTTTTTCTTTCGCAGACGCAGAAGGAAAAACTGAACCGCGACGCTGTCCGAAATTATAAAAATGCCGCTTTTCTCGTCAGGCGCAAAAACGTTTACAGCCTGGTTGCGGATATCGACATTGACGAATACAAAAACGGCAGAGTGAAAACGCATGAGCTGGTTATTCCCGATACGGTGCAGGGGATGCTGGCAAATTTCAATATCTACAATACCGAAACCCAGCCTGTGCTGCTGATTCATAAAGAGCACCTGCCTTTGGGCGAATATGCCGCAAAGGAGGAAAACGACGGTATTTACACTGTGAAAGACACGGTGATCTACGTTTATCTCGGTGACCGGGCACTGCGTCTGCTGGAAATGTATAACAGGCAGATCGGATGCCTTTACGTGGCGGACGGTCATCACCGTCTGTATTCGACATCGATTCTGCGGCATAAAAAAACCATGCTCTCGTGTCTGGCGGATATGGATGATGTTGTGATTTATCCGATTCACCGTATTTTGCGAAATATAGACGCAGCCGTATTCGATGCCGCAAAAAAAATGTTTCAAAGCAGAAGGATGATTGCCGACGGCCGTGCGCTGAAAAAGGGCATCGTCAGAATAACCTACGGGGACGAAACGCTGTACGTCAGGCTGTCCGATATCGACGGCGATGAATTCTGGAACAACGATGTGCTGAGGCTAAACACCCAAATCCTGACCGTTGCGTTCAGAATAAACGATTTTTCCGATTTGTCTTTCGTCTCCGGGAATGATTTTGAACGGGGAGACTACACTCTGGGCAGAAATGACGTTCTGTTGGAGGTGTGTGCGCCCACGCTCTGCGAGTTTGTCGGATTTATCGACCGCGATCAGGTGATGCCGCCGAAGTCAACGTGTTTTGAACCGAAGTTTCCCTCGTTTTTGATTATGAAAAAGTACAGGTAGGAGGACGTGTGCAGGGATTGATATTGGCCGCCGGTATGGGAAGCAGGCTGAAGAGGCTCACGCAAAACCAAACAAAAGGCATGGTTCGGGTAAACGGTGTTTCTTTAATGGAACGGATGCTCAGGCAGCTGGCAGGATTGGGTCTGAAAAGGGTTATTATCGTTGTCGGATACGAGGGGGAAAAATTACGGGATTACGTCTCGAAGCTGAATCCCGGGATAGAGACGGTATTCGTAAACAACGAAATTTACGATAAAACAAATAATATCTATTCTCTTTATCTGGCGAAAGAGGAGATGGTTAAAGACGATACCATTTTGCTTGAGTCGGATCTGATTTTTGACGACGCTGTTTTGCGCGGCCTGGCCGAGGATGAACGTCCGAATTTGGCGGTGGTTGACAAATATGAATCCTGGATGGACGGGACGTGTGTGGAAATTGACGGCGAAGACCGGATTACCGCGTTTATTCCGGGTGCGGAATTTGATTTTAACCGGTGCGGCGCCTATTGGAAGACGGTAAATATCTATAAGTTCTCCAAAGAGTTTTTGCGCGATTGCTATTTTCCGTTCATGGAGGCGTATCTTTGCGCGGCGGGGAGAAATCAGTATTACGAGCGCGTGCTGCAAAGCGTTGTCGCCGTGGACGCTTCGGTGATGCGCGTCAGGCGGATAAGGGATGAAAAATGGTATGAGATTGACGATGAGCAGGATTTGGATATTGCCTCTTCGATTTTCTGCCCGCCGGGTGAGCGGGCGAAAAAGATGTTTGCGCGTTACGGCGGTTATTGGAGATATCCGGGGATGCTTGATTTCTGCTATCTTGTGAATCCGTATTTTCCGCCCCGAAAGCTTATCGACGAACTGAAATCCAATTTTGATGTTCTCCTTACCCAATATCCGTCGGGAATGGCGGTTAATTCCATGCTGGCGGGAAAGAATTTTAATATTCGGGCAGAGAATATAGCCGTCGGCAACGGTGCCGCCGAACTGATTAAGGCACTTATGGATAATCTGGAAGGAAAAGTAGGTTTTATCCGGCCGACTTTTGAGGAGTATCCAAACCGTTACGGTAAAGAGAACTCGGTATCTTTTTATCCGGATAACGAAAATTACACATACACCGCGCGGGATGTGATTGATTTCTTCGGGGATAAAGATATTAAAAATCTGGTTCTTGTAAATCCCGACAATCCTACGGGGAATTATATCCCGAAGAAAGATATGCGCGGGATTGCCGAATGGGCCGAAGAAAAAGGAATCGTATTTATTCTTGACGAATCCTTTGTTGATTTTTCCGACGAAGCGGATCCCACGTTCCTCAGGCAGGAAACCATTGAACGTTTTCCCCATTTGTTTGTGGTGAAAAGCATTTCCAAATCCTACGGTGTTCCCGGTCTGCGCCTGGGTGTGCTGGCCTCGGGGGATACCCGGGCGATAGGCAGGGTCAAAAAAGATGTTTCGATCTGGAACATTAATTCTTTTGGCGAATATTATCTGCAGATAGCCGAGAAATACAAAAAAGATTATTTGAAGGCTCTGGTGCGCATCCGGGCCGAACGTGCGCGTTTCGAAAAAGAGCTGAGCCGTATCGGGGGGCTGAGAGTTATACCTTCCCAGGCCAATTACGTGATGGCCGAGCTTACCGGCAAAATCGGAACGGAAGAGCTGACGCAGGTCCTTCTTGCCCGCTACGGGATACTGATTAAAGATCTCCGCGTGAAAATGGGCGGGAAAAAATATATCAGGCTTGCGGTGCGCAATGAGGAAGAAGACAACGTTTTGCTCGATGCGCTGCGGAAAGAGATGTTCTGAAGCGGCTGCGTGGTTCGGCCGGCCGTCTGGCGTGCGGGAAGGAAGCGCAGAGCAGGATCACACCTTAAAATTGGTAATGAGAATCAATATCAATTAGAATTGTCCCGTCGGAAAAATTCCAATTGGCAGGACGGTGTGAAAACTGAATCTGAAAGTGCGGATTGGGGGAAAACTGCGCGGATATTTCCCCGAAAATCCGAAGCGTGGACGTATTTCCCGTGCGCGGCGCGGGAAATGCGCAGCGCTCTGTGCTGCGTTTTGTGCGATGGCGTCCTTCGCCGGATGCTCTGCCGGCACCGCGGGGGACGCAGCGGATGGCCGGCTGAGGGTAGTTGCCTCCGTTCCGATCATTGCCGATCTGGTGCGCAATGTTGCCCCAAAAGCCGACATCTCCGTATTGATTCCTCCCGGTGCCGATCCCCATTCCTTCGAGCCCTCCGTGGCTACCGTGCGGGATGTGGCAAATGCGGATATCGCCTTCACCAACGGACTTCTGCTTGAACAGCAGTCTCTGATTTCGACGATTGAGGCAAACCTGCCGGAAAAGGCAAAAAATGTGGCTTTGGCGCAGGAGTCGGTGCCTTACGGGGCAAAACACATTCATCTGACGGAAGATATCTCGCTGTCTACGGTATGGCTGGGATTTCGCGTTGACGGGCAGGGAAGTTCGCAGGAAACGGTCGATATCGTTGCCCGGAAAATAACCGGCCCCGGTCTTCTGTCCGCATTTACCACAGGCACCTTCGGCCGGCCCACGCCCTGGATTACGGGCGGCGGCGGAACGCAGACCCGCGGTAAAGTCTCCCTGCCCACGAATGCGCACACGCATATGTCCTGGGGATTTTCCCGTCCGGGCACATATAAACTTACGCTCGGAGCGGTGCTGAAAGGCAAATCGGGAGAGCGTGATCTGGGAAGTGCGACTGTTACGTTTGCGGTCGGCACAAATGCGGAGAAAACGGGAAAGACCGTGATCGATAGCGGGCACATGGATATAACCGCCCGGCTGCGCGGGGGAGTAGACCTTTTCGGCGATGCCCCGCAGGGCGGAACGGCCTCGTTTTCCCCGCAGGACACCGTGATTGCGGTGCCGCACACGGCGGCGGCGGATATTCCGGACAACGGATGGCGTTTTCTCGGCCGTCCGGGAGAAAAAGCATGGATTTTGGCACAGGCGGTATTGGGCAGACACGTGCACGGGGAAACAGACCCGCATCTGTGGCATGACGTAAGCAACGCGGCTGCCTATGTGGAGTGCATAACTTCCGCCCTGGAAAGCGCAGACCCGAAACACGCCGCCGAATACAGGGAAAATGCGGTCAAATACAGGGAAAAACTGAACCGCCTGGACGCCTGGATGCGCGACGTTCTTACGTCCGTGCCGAAAGAGCGGCGTACCCTGGTTACCGCCCATGATTCTTTCGGCTATCTTGCCAAAGCCTACGGATTTAAAATTGCGGGATTCGTTGCCCCGAATCCGTCGCTGGAACCGTCCGTGGTGCAGCTGGCGAACCTGACACGGACCCTGCGTTCCCTTCCCGGGAAAGCGGTTTTTCTCGAGCCGACGTCAAAAGCACATGTGCCCGAGCTTATTTCCGCCGCGCATAGGGCGAATACCGCTGTGTGTGAAATATATTCGGACACTTTCTCCGGGCAGATAAACACATACATAAAGCTGATGGAATTTAATACCAAATCTCTGAAATCCTGTCTGGATCGGGAATCTTTGCCGGCATGGAATCCCAACATCGCGCAGAGTCCCTCCCCGGCAGCGGAAAAACAGTGAAACGAAAACGCGGAAAAAGGAATAATATGATGAAACACCTGCGAAAACTCTCTGCCGTCCTTCCTGTGCTGCTGTGTGCCGCACAGCCTGCGGCTGCCGATTCTCAGCCAAATCCTTCCGACCCGGCGCTGACGCAGGTTGTGGAGGAAAATGAGCATATTGCGCCAAAGGGGACGGCAGTGGAGATTTCTGCCGGCCATATGGATCTGGGTCCGAAAATCATTGGCGGAAAATGGGAGCTGATGGTGCGCGACGACTCGGGGAAAACACCGGTTTGGCGCCATCCGGAAGATGTCGTTTTCCGGGTTTCGGACAAAGCGCAGGCCGAAATTCCAAAGAAAGACGAATATTCTTTTATCAATGCCACCGGCAGGGTATGGGTGATTCCGCAGCAGGAGATTCCGGGCGTTGTCTGGCTGGGCTGGAATACGCAGTCTCCGGAAGTGGCCCGAAGCGTGAACGGGGGAGTGTCGCTGATTTACGCAGGGCATCAGGGAGCCGGGGATTTCCACGGTTTTGTGCAGGCGGGTAATTTTTCCGGCCCGCAGGAACTGTGGAACTCACGCCGGTCCGTTTCACAGCCGATTCACGTGGAGCCGAACACGCACACCCACGCAAACTGGGTGTTTACAAAACCGGGAGAACATTTGCTGCGTTTAAGCGCGCAGGCCCGGCTGAAAGACGGGACGTCCGTCGAAGACACAAAAATACTGCGTTTTGCGGTGGGTGACGCGGCAGATGCGCAGCGCGTCCTGGCTATGGCATGGACGAAGACAAATCCGCCCGCCACTGCCGTGAAATCGGCGCAGCCCGGCATACTTGAGCGCATGACGCTTCTGCCTTTGGCGGTGGCGGTATTTTTGGCGGCCGCCGCTTCGGCGGTTACCGCCGGGGCACTGTATATGCGCAGACGTACGCTGCGCGAGCGCCGGGCAGCCGAGAAAATGGCGGGAATCGATGAATGACGCATTAAGAATAGAAGATCTGTGTGTTTCCCTGGGCACGCAGGAAGTTCTCAAAGATGTGAGCCTGCACGTCCGCCGGGGGGAATTGGTCGGTCTGATCGGGCCGAACGGAGCGGGAAAGACGACTCTGATGCGCACGGTGATGGGTCTGGTGCGCCGCACTTGCGGTGAGATTGCCGCAGAGCGGCAGATCGGTTACGTGCCGCAGATACAGAATCTCGACTGGTCGTATCCGATGTCGGCAGAACAGCTGGTGATGACTTCTTTTCTTGCGCGCCGCGGGGGAAAGGCCGATGCGCTTGCGGGGAGAAAAGAGAAATGGGCTGCCGTATACCGGGCACTGCACCGGGTTGGGTTGGCAAAGCTGCGCAGACGGACAATAGCACAGCTTTCCGGCGGGCAGAAACAGCGTGTGCTGATTGCCAGGGCTCTTGCCCCAAATCCTGCGCTGCTGCTGCTTGACGAGCCTTTTACGGGCCTGGATCATCCAAATCAGGATCTTCTTTCGGACTTGTTTGGCGAACTGGCGCAAAACGGTGTGGGGATTTTGATGTCCACACACGACCTTACGCAGGCTATAGATATCTGCGACCGTCTGGTTATGCTGAACGAAACCGTGCGTGCGGCGGGCAAACCGCAGGAGCTGCTGATTCCGAAGCTGTGGACGGAAACTTATCGGGTGCGGGAGGATTCGGCTTTGCTGCGTGCCCTGGGGATGGGAACAAAATGAACTTTTTTGATTTTCTTGCCGATATGTGCAACCCAAATTTGGTATTTCTGCCAAAAGCACTGCTTGTGGCGGTGATGTCGGCGGTGATCTGTGCGGTTACGGGTGTGCATGTGGTGCTGCGCAGGCTTTCTTTTGTGGGAGATGCCCTTTCGCATGCCGTATTTCCCGGAATTGCCGTTGCCTTTGCGATGCAGGGATCGATTCTGCTGGGCGGAGCGGTCGCCGGCGGGGCGGTCGCTCTGTTAATCGCTCTTTTCTCCCAAAGCAGACGCCTGGGCGAAGACTCGGTGATCGGGATCTTTTTCGCGGCGGCATTTGCTCTGGGGCTGGTAATTATGAGTCGGATTCCCGGCTATACGGGTTCTTTGGAATCTTTTTTGTTCGGTTCGCTTACGGGCGTGACAAACGCAGATATTCTGACTGTTGCCGCCGCGGGGATCTGTATTCTTAGCGTGCTGGCGGTATTTCACGAAAAACTGGTGCTTCTCGGCGTGGATCGGGATTATGCCCGCACGCTTGGTCTGCGCGTGGGAATGTTGGATCTTCTTCTTTTTCTTACGATTGCGGCGGCGGTTGTGGTTTCGGTGCAGACAATCGGCAATATCCTTGTGCTCGCGCTTCTGACTGCCCCTGCGGCCGGCGCGCGGATGGTTACGGACCGGATATTTCCGATGATGGTGATTGCCTCCGTTATCGGTGCGGTTTCCGCTTTTTTGGGGATTTGGGCTTCGTGGGCTTTGAATTTACCCACGGGTGCGAGCATTGTGCTTGTTTCCGCACTGCTTTTCATTCTGCTGTGGGTGTTTTCCCCGATTCGCCGGCACTGACCGGGATTCGGTGTGCGGCGCGGGGTGAATCTTTTCCCGATTTGCGCACCGGGCGGCGGATCCGCGCAGACAGCAGCGCACGGCAGATTGTGCGGAGAGCGGCCGAAAACTGTGCACTGCCGGGGTGCAGAGCGGCGAGGGGAAAAAGGGAGGGAACGGAAAATCCGTTCCCTCCCTTTTTCCGGTCCTGCGGCCGGGGTTTACTTAAAAGCCGGGATGATATTCTTATCCGGGTACTTTTCGGTGATGAACTTTGCCACAGCGGGAGAATGAATCAGCTTCTCAAGCTTTTTGATTGCGGCAATTTTTTTGTTGTCCGGTCTCCATGCCAGGATGTTTGCGTACGGATTGTTTTCCACAGACTCGATGAACAGCGAATCGGCGGGCTTAAGCTTTGCTTCCTGTGCAAAGTTTCCGTTGATTACCGCGGCATCCACGTCCGCAAGCTGTACCGGGATTGCCGCGGCTTCCGATTCCTTGATCTTCAGATGTTTCGGATTTTCGGAAATGTCGGCAATTGAGGCACTCTGCGATTTGGAAGAGAGCTTAATCAGTTTTGCGTCCTGAAGCAGTTTCAGTCCGCGTGCCTGATTCGACGGATCGTTGTTGATTACGATTGTTGCCCCATCCGGGATGTCCTCAAGCTTTTTGTATTTATTTGAATACAGTGCGATCGGTTCGATATGGACCGGTTTTCCGACTTCGAATTTGTAGCCTTTGGTGGCCGCCTCTTCCTGATAGTAGGCGAGGTGCTGATAGAAGTTTACGTCGATTTCCCCGGCGTTGAGGGCCACATTGGGCTGCACGTAGTCGGTGTACTGCTTAATCTCCAGCTCGATTCCCGCGTCTTTGGCAAGTTTGTCGTTCACGAACTGCAGGATATCGCTGTGCGGAACCGGACTTGCCCCCACAATCAGTTTGGTCACTCCGTTTTTGCCCTCCGCTGCGGATTTATCCTTTCCGTCGGAAGAAGAGCAGGCTCCGAGGGCAAGAGAGGCGGCAGCCAGCAGGGCAGAGAATTTTTTGAATGTAGACATTGTTTTTCCTTTTAAGTATATGGTTTCAGCGCGAACTACAGGTTATTGACAAGTGTATCCGCACTGTCGAAAATGGTTTGTTTTGGACAATAGATACACTAAGGCTCTTGCGGTTTTAAAGCCCTGTTCCCGGTTGGCGATGCCTTAGCGGTGGTCGGCCAACCGGCTGAGCATGTCGCCAAACATCTGCACGAGCTGAACCATGATCAGAATTACAACGACCACGATCACAATCACGTCAAATTGGTAGCGCTGGTAGCCGTAGTTGATCGCAAGCGCTCCCAGTCCGCCGCCTCCGACTGCGGAAGCCATTGCGGAATATCCGATGATGGTAATGGTCAAAATGGTGGTGGACTGAATGATGGCGGGCAGGGCTTCACGCACCAGAACGCCTGCCATAATCCGCAGCCGGGAGGCGCCCATCATCTGAGCCGCCTCAACTTTTCCGCTTTCCACAGCCAGCACGTTTGACTCGATCATCCGTGCAAAATAGGGCACGGCGGAGGCGATGAGGGTAAGGGTGAATGCCGGCCAGCCGATTGCTTTCAGCCAGGGCAAATCCACTGCGCGAATCACAAACAGAACGATAATTGCCAGAATGATAAACGGAATTGCCCGTCCCAGATTGATTATCAGTCCCACAACGCGATTCAGGATCGGTTTATTCAGCAGACCGCCTTTGCGCGTCTCACAGAGGAACACGCCCAGCGGAATGCCGATAATTACGGTTACGGCCGTGGAAATTACGACCATCAGAATTGTTTCCCAGATTGCCGGCAGCAGAAACTGCCGTATTGCCGGGTTGTTCAGCCAGGTCTGCGAAGCTGCGGCGGCACCCGAATGAATGCCGGCAAAAGTATTGTGTGCAAAAAGTGTAAGTGCGCTAATCGTCATGCCAGGCGCTCCTTTGCATAAATTCCGTTTTCGCGCAGGGCCGTGAGTGCGTGTTCCGTGGTTTCCCGCGGAATTGCAAGCGCAAGCCGGGAGAGCTGTACTTTGCCGACCGTTTCAAACAGTCCGGCGGCAATATCCGCTCCCAAATGGCTGGCCAGACCCAAAACTTTGGAGCCGGCAGGTTCGCCCGGATGCGCCGTGAAGAATACGTCGATCAGTGTTTCGTGGTGCAGGTTTTGCAGATCCACTTCAGGCAGCGGAATCAGTTTTTGGCACAGACCCGATTCCGGATCCGATACCGCATCTTCAATGGTTTTCGATTCAAGGGCCCGTCCGGCATCCAACAGCGTCACGGAGTCGCATATTTTGCGCACAACCGACATTTCATGCGTAATCACAACCACGGTAACGCCCGTCCGGTCGCGTACGTCTTTCAGAAGACGCAGAATCTGCTCGGTTGTGCCGGTGTCCAGCGCCGAGGTCGGTTCGTCGGCCAGGAGAACATTCGGATTTGCGGCAAGGGCGCGGGCAATGCCCACACGCTGACGCTGGCCTCCGGAAAGCTGTGCGGGGTAGGAAGTTTCGCGTCCGCTGAGCCCGATCAGTTCAAACAGCTCTTTCACGCGCTGTTTTCTTTTTTCCGCCGGTATGCCCGCAATTTTCAGGGCGTAGGCAACGTTCTGTCCGACGGTGCGCGAGTCAAGCAGATTGGCTCCCTGAAACACCATGCCGATCCGGCGGCGTTCGTTGCGCAGTTCCCGTTCGGAAAGCTGCGTCAGGTCTTTGCCGGCAATTTCGATTTTCCCCTCCGTCGGACGCTCGAGAGCTGTCAGACAGCGAATCAGAGTTGATTTTCCGGCTCCCGATTCCCCCACGATTCCGTGTATTGCGCCGGAGGGAACGGACAATGACAAATTATTCAACGCGTACACCGGATCCTGCCCCCTTCTGGGGTAAATCTTCGTTACGCCTTCTAATTTAATCACGTGAACTCCTGTTTATCTCATCGGTCTTGGCCTTAGCACCTTTACGGGCGGCTGCCTTTCGGTTTCCGCTTCCGTAGGTGGCTGCAGCGTCACTGAGCCAAGTCTCTCGGCTGCTCTTGATGAACAACTGTATATTTGCATGAATAAATACATCATTGCAAGTCGGAAGAAGCCCGGTTCACGTTCCGGACATCTTCCGGGAAGAGAGAAATGCCGAGTTATCAACGAGAACGGAAAAGTTTTGAAACAGGCTGTGATTTAGGGCATGTGCCCCGGGGGAACGGTTTTTCTGTGGGGCAGTGCGCGATAATTGGGAATCATATTCAGTAACGGAACGAAAGTGAATTATTATGCAGAAAAAACCGTATTTATTAGATGTGTATCCGGTGCGGCCCGGGATGCGGACGAGATATTTTTTCTTATTTCCGATCTGCGTTACGTTCCGCGCGCACCCACACCGCCTCCGCGATTGGCAGAGTTATCTGGATTTTTTGGGCGGGGGCCGGGGAATCGGGCAGGAAACAGGTGATCAGTCCGAGAACTTCTGACTTCGCCGTGATCCGCAGTTCGGTCCCCGGCAGAATTCGCAGTTCGCGCAGGTATGCGAGCACATCCGATTCCCTGTCGGAGACTCTGGCAACCCTCAGTGCTGTTTCCGCAGGTGCCTGTGAAAGGGGAACGGATTCTTCCATTTTGATTTCCCCGTCCGCGTCGGGAATAGGGTCGCCGTGCGGATCGTGTGTCGGATGGTTCAAAAGAGCGTCGATTCCGGCAATAAATCTGTCGGATACCGCGTGTTCCAGAGATTCCGCCTCCGCGTGTACTTCTTCCCAGGAATAGCCGAGCGCGGTAAAAAGATAGGTTTCCAGCAGACGGTGTCTGCGGACCATCTTCAAAGCAATTGCCCTTCCCGCCGCAGTGAGCCTGATTCCGCTGTATCTGCTGTGTTCCACCAGGTTTTGGGCGGAGAGTTTTTTCACGGCTTCGGAGACGGTGGAAGGACTCAGATTCATTCTGGAGGCAAGCTCATTCACTCCGGCAAGAGACTTTGTCGAAGAACAGATATGCCAGATGTTTTTTAAATAATCTTCGTGTGTGGTGCTGAGCACTGTATCTGGGGCTGCTTTCACGTCCGGCTGCTTTCGTTGTCTGTGTGCTGAATTATTCTCTGTGTGCTGAATTATTCGCAGTGCGCGGCTGCCAGGGCAAGCTGCAGTGCGCGGCGGAAGTTTGATTCTCTTTCTTCGGCGGTCATATCGGAAGCGGAATCAAAAAGATGGTCGGACACGGTGAGCACGGTTAAAGCCTGCTTTCCGTATTTTGCCGCCAAACCGTAGAGCGCGCCGGCCTCCATTTCGATTCCGAGCGCCCCGATTTCGCCCAGTGCCTTATTTTCCTGCGGATCGACTCCGTAGAAACGGTCGCGCGACACAACCGGTCCCACAGTCACCCGCGGATCGCCGGCGGCAGCTTCGGCGGCCGCCCTCATCAGGGAAAAATCGGCTATCGCGGAAAAATGAACGTTCGGTGCCATATATGTGTTCAAAACACCTTCGTAGTGCGCGCCGGAGGCAATCACCACATCGCCCACCTTTACTTTCGGCGAAATGCCCCCGCATGTTCCCACGCGGATGATCCGCTCCACACCGTATTGGGAAAACAGTTCGTTGACGTAGATGGACAGTGATGGCTGTCCCATTCCGGAAGCCATGACCGACAGCGGTTTTCCGTTCACCGTGCCCGTGAAGCCGAGAATTCCGCGTACATCGGTGACCGTTTTGGCATCCGGCATCAGCTGCCGGGCCATGCGCTGCGCACGTTTCGGATCTCCGGGCATAAGTACGGCAGGGGCAAAATCTCCCGGCATGGCACCGATGTGGGGGGTAGGCATATCTGATTCCTTTACTGTCTGAAACTGTTAACTGACTGTGAAAAATCCTTATTTACCGGCCGATAAATTTCTTTTTCCGCTTTTCCCATTTTAGCCTGCGTTTTTCGCGGGGGCTAAGTTTCTGCGCCACGTCGCTGTCGAACTTTTCCCAATGCGCCTGCGTGATTTGTGCAAAATCCTGCTTGGGGCCGCCCGGGCGGTTCGGATCCGTATCCAGATAGGGATAAATATCGTGTCCGTTCAGATACAGCAAAATCACGTTCACTGCCGCCGCAATGGGAACGGCGAAAACCGCTCCGAAAATTCCGGCGAAAACCGTTCCTCCCGAAACGAGAATGAAAATCGCCAATGCGTGCAGGCTCAGGGCGTTTCCCTGCAGTACGGGCTGGAGCACATTGCCTTCCGTCTGCTGCACCAACAGCACGCCCAGAAGCATTAACCCGGCGGTTTCGAAGCTTGCGCTGTTGACCAGGACCAGCAATACAGCCACGGACCCGGAAAACAGCGCGCCGACCACGGGAATAAACGCACCCAAAAACACAAAAACGAAAATAGGCAGAACGAATCCCACGGGAGTGCCCAGGAAGTAGGCAATAAGACCGATACCCACCGCATCGACCAGTGCCACCACCGTCTGCGTGCGCGCATAGCTGCCGACCATCACCCAGGCGCGGATTCCCGATTCATTCACGGCATTGCGGTATTGGCACGGAAACAGCCGGACAAACCAATGCCAGATCTGCCGTCCGTCTTTGAGAAAAAAGAACAGCGCAAACAAAGAGAAAACAAAACTCGTGGAAAATGTGCCCACCGAAGAACCGAGCATCATCAGACCGCCCACAATTCTGCCGCTGTTGTTCTGCAGGGCTTCGCGCACGGAGTCCCATGAGTGTTCGATCTGTCCGCGCAGATTCGGGAAAGCCGACTCCGCCCAGGTGACGATATGCAGCATTCCGCCTGTGATACGGTCGCTCAGATTGTAAAATCCCTGGTATATTCCCGTGCCCGATGCCCAAAGAACGGCAAACAGCAGTGCGGCGAGGAAGAGCACGGTCAGGCAGGCGCTCAGCGACTTCGGCAGCCGGGCTTTGCGGTGCAGAAAACTGTTTAGCGGTTCGAGTACCACTGCCAGCAGCATTGCCACGAGCAGGGCAATAATGATCACCGAAAAACGGAAAGTGCACATGGCAATGACGGCGACCGCCCCGCAGACGGCCAAAAATCTCCACGCCCAGTCGGAGAGCACGGTCAGGACGGGAGGAAGCACGGGGAAGTCCGCCCGGGTTTCCGTGTTGTTTTCGGACAATCCTTACACCTGTCTTTCACATGGTTTTCCGTTGCGCCGATGAAATAATATACTTTAACAGTGTACCTTACACCGCCGGTATTTTGCCGACCGAACCGGTTTCCGTTGTGCCGGATACATTTCGCGCGCAAATCGGCGGATGCCGGCACCGAAACCGGTGAACCGAGAGACACGGCGGATATCTGCGGGAAGCAGAGTCAAATCGGAGAGAAACAGAGCGAAATGACACAGTACCGAATAATTGCCTTTGATTTGGACGACACACTGGCGCCGTCAAAATCGCCGCTTCCCGGGAAGATGGCCCGGGAGCTTGCTGCGCTGCTGGAGCATATTGCGGTATGCGTTATTTCGGGCGGCCGGTTCACTCAATTTGAAACACAGCTTCTTCCGCCTCTTGCCGCCTGCGGCGCACGGCTGGGGAATCTGCATTTAATGCCGACCTGCGGTACCCGTTATCTGCGTTTTGAAAACGGTGCCTGGCAGACGGTTTACGCACGCGATCTGCCTACGCGGCTGCGGGAAGAATGTGTGCGTGTTTTGCGGGAAAAAGCCCGGGAACTGGGATTGTGGGAGGAACATCCCTGGGGGCAGATTATCGAGGACCGCGGATCGCAGATCACCTATTCGGCTCTCGGCCAGGAGGCTCCGTTGGAAGCAAAAAAGGCATGGGATCCCACGGGGGAGAAAAAAGAAGCTCTCCGCCGTGCGGCGGCACCGCTGCTGCCGGGGCTGGAAGTGCGCGGCGGCGGTTCGACATCCGTTGACGTGACGGCAAAGGGCGTGGACAAGGCCTTTGGGATTACCAGGCTGTCCGAGCAGACGGGAATCCCCTTAAAAGATATACTGTTTGTCGGAGACCGCCTCGATCCCGGGGGCAACGATTATCCGGTATGCAGATTGGGCATAGATACCTACCGGGTGCGGAACTGGGAAGATACATACGCTTTTGTCCGTGCCTATTCTGCCCGCTTTTCGGGGGAGGACCGGGAATGATTTTGGAAAAACCGTATCCGACACAAAACGGGAGAAACGGATGAACACAGAAACAGACGGAGATTTTCTTTCCGCGGCGGGCGGGCAGAAGGCCGCCTCTTCCTCTTTTGCGGTACGGCCTGCCGACGAGGCGGAAATTGATGCGCGGCTGGCGAAACTGACCGGCCGCGCCGACGGGCATGCCCTGGCCGGGGGAACCGGGAAAAGAACCGCGGCGGCGATTGTGATTCTCTCGCTGGTGGGGATGTATGCGGCGCTGTCCCTGATTATGGCCGAAAAAACGAAACTGAAATCTCCGGGTGCCTCCCTTACCTGCGATCTGAATCCCCTTATCGGCTGCGGAAAATGGATCGGCACGCGGGTAAACGAAGTCGTGTTCGGCATTTCGAATTCGGTGCTCGGCCTGGCCGGTTTCGCCGCGCTTGCCGCTTTCGGCGTGGCATTGCTCGGAGGTGCCTGTCTGCACAGAAATATCTGGCGTCTGCTGGCCGCGGGGGCCTGTGCGGCGGCAGTTTGGGTGTGCTGGTTTATGTATCAGTCGTTTTTTGTGGCGCATTCACTGTGCCCGTACTGCGTTCTTACCTGGTATATATCGGTTCCGCTGATCCTGCTGCTGTGGGCGCGGTGTCTGCAGGCAGGGCACTGCGGTGCGCGGTTTGTGCGCGGAGGCGAATTTTTGGTGCGCAACTACCCGGTGATTCTGACGGCCGCATATGCCGCGCTGAGCGCTTTCATATTGTTTTATTTTTGGGATAAATGGATGCTTCTGTTTTAGCTTTTGGTTTTGACGCGGGCTTCGGCTTTGGCGCGTTTCCCTTTCCGGCGGATTTGGTTTTCGGGCTGTCCATTTTTTCGGGCACAAAGTCGGCATATCCCATTTCGCGCACCGCGCTGCGCAGTTTATGCATCGCGCAGTCCAGTTCCGCCGGCTGCGCGGGTTTTTCGTTTCCCAGTACTTTCACGGTCTCGGGCCGGGCGGGAATCACGTGAATGTGTGTGTGGGGAACATCGAATCCGAGAATGGAAATAATTGCCCGGGGAACGTGGAAAGCCTTTTCCTGTGCCCGGCCGATAATCTGGCTTACCTCAGCCATGTGCGCAAATACATTCGCCGGCAGATCGGAATACTTATCGACTTCCATCCGCGGCACAATCAGCACGTGCCCCGGCGCGGCAGGTTCAATCGTGGCAAAAGCGACGCAGATATCGTCTGCCCAAACAAAACGTCCCGGAATTTTACCGTCGATAATCATTGAAAATACGCTCATGCGTTCATTTTAAGTGAATTTCTGCCCGGTATCCAGAACGCGTTAATCATCGCCCGGGAATTGAGATAGCATTAAACCGGTTTCCAGTTATCTTGAAGGAGAATTATGAGCACCGAGGAAGACTCCGTATTTCCGTACCGTTACAGTGCCGCATTGGCAAACCGGATCGAAGCCAAATGGCAGGACCGCTGGGACGCGGAGGGCACGTTCAATGCCCCGAATCCCGTGGGCGATTCGATGCCGCCGGCAAAGAAATCCGCCGAGCCGTTCTTCCTTCTGGACATGTTCCCCTATCCTTCCGGAAAAGGCCTGCACGTGGGGCACCCGCTGGGTTTTATCGCCACGGACACGGTTGCCCGTTTCCAGCGGATGCAAAACAAAAACGTTTTATACACCATGGGATATGACGCTTTCGGTCTGCCTGCGGAGCAGTATGCCGTGCAGACAGGTCAGCATCCGCGGGTCACGACGGAGGAAAATATCGCCAATATGGCGGCCCAGCTGCGCAGACTGGGTCTGTCGCATGAAAAACGGCGTTCCTTTGCCACCACCGATGTCGACTATATGCGCTGGACGCAGTGGATTTTCCTGCAGATTTTCAATTCCTGGTACGATCCGGACGCGCCCGGCCGGCGTCCCGGCACCAAGGGCCGTGCCCGTCCGATTTGCGAACTTATCGCCTCTTTTGCCGACGGCAGCAGGCCTTTGCCGGACGGCAGGAAATGGAGCGCGCTGAGCGCCAAAGAGAAGAACGATACGGTAAATTCATACCGTCTGGCCTATGTTGATTATGCGCCGGTGAATTGGTGTCCCGGTCTGGGAACCGTGCTGGCAAACGAAGAAGTGACGAACGAAGGCAAATCGGAGCGGGGCAACTACCCGGTGTTCAGGCGTCATCTGCGGCAGTGGGTGATGCGCATTACCGCTTACGCCGACCGTCTTGCCGCCGATCTCGACGATGTGGACTGGCCGGAAAAAGTGCAGTCCATGCAGCGGAACTGGATCGGTAAGTCCCGCGGGGCAAACGTTGATTTTACTGCGCACCACGAGACCGGCAGCGAGACGCTGACAGTGTTTACCACCCGTCCGGACACGCTGTTCGGGGCAACGTTCATGGTCGTCTCTCCCGAGCATCCGATGCTGGAGGAGAAAAACATTCCCGCGCAGTGGAAACCGGGCATTCCCGAAGAGTGGAAAAACGGCGCGGACACTCCGCGTGAGGCGGTTGCGGCATACCGCCGGGCGGCGGCGCGCAAATCCGAACCGGAACGCGGGGATGCGGATAAGGAAAAAACGGGCGTTTTTACGGGAATTTTTGCCGAAAATCCGATAAACGGAAAAGACATTCCGGTGTTTACTTCCGATTATGTGATGATGGGATACGGCACGGGTGCGATTATGGCCGTGCCCGCCCATGATCAGCGCGACTTTGATTTCGCGGTGAAGTTCGCTCTTGATATTGTGCCCACAATGAAGGCTCCCGACGGTTTTGCGTGGGACCGCGCATGGACCGAAGACGGTGAAGTGATTAATTCCGCCAACGATACGCTTTCGCTCAACGGGCTGTTTAAGGACGGGGCAAAAGCCAAAATTACGGCGTGGATGGAGGAAAAAGGCTGCGGAAAAGCCGCGGTGACATACCGTTTGCGCGACTGGCTCTTCAGCCGGCAGAGATATTGGGGAGAGCCGTTCCCCGTCGTTTACGACGAAGAGGGATCCGTGCACGCCCTGCCTGAGTCCATGCTCCCGCTTGAGCTGCCGCAGACACCGGATTATTCCCCGCGGTCTTTTGATCCGCAGGATGCCGATTCGCAGCCGGAACCGCCGCTGGGAAGACTGCCGGAGTGGGTAAACGTAAAGCTTGATTTGGGAGACGGGTTAAAAACCTACCGGCGCGACACAAACACCATGCCGAATTGGGCCGGCTCATGCTGGTACGAGCTGCGTTACATCGATCCGCACAACGAACGGGCATTTGTTGATCCGAAAAACGAGGCCTACTGGATGGGGCCGCGGCCGGGCAAGGAATCCGGCGGTACGGACCTGTATGTGGGCGGTGTGGAACATGCCGTGCTGCATCTGCTTTATGCCCGTTTCTGGCACAAGGTGCTTTTTGATCTGGGGTGGGTGAGCTCCTATGAGCCTTTCCACAGGCTTTTCAACCAGGGATATGTGCAGGCCTATGCCTACACCGACGCGCGCGGACAGTATGTGCCCGCCGATGAGGTTGAAGAAGTGCCGGCCGCGAACGCCGACGGCGAAACGAAATATATGTGGCACGGCGAGGAAGTAAACCGTGAATACGGCAAGATGGGCAAATCGCTGAAAAACATCGTGACTCCGGACGAAATGTGCGCACGTTACGGCGCCGATACGTTCCGTGTGTATGAAATGTCGATGGGTCCCCTCGATATTTCCCGTCCCTGGGAAACCAGGGCCGTGGTCGGCTCGCAGCGTTTTCTGCAGCGTCTGTGGCGGAATATCGTTGACGAAACGACGGGCGAAGTGAAGGTTGCCGACGGGCAGCCCGACCGCGAAACGCAGAAAACCGTTGCCCGCACGATTGCCGACGTGACGGAAGAATACCGGCATATGCGGATCAACACCGCGATTGCGAAGATGATTATGCTCAACAACTATCTTACGGGCAGGACGGTCACCCGCCGGGTTGCGGAGGATCTGGTGAAGATGGTTGCGCCTGTTGCCCCGCATATTGCCGAGGAGCTGTGGCAGCGTCTCGGGCACGAAAATTCGCTTGCGCACGAGCCGTTCCCCGTGGTGGAGGACAAATCCCTGCTGGAGGAAGAAACGGTAACGTGCGTGGTGCAGGTGCAGGGCAAAGTGCGCGACAGGCTGCAGGTAAAGCCGGATATTGCGGAGGATGAGCTGCGCCGTCTCGCGCTGGCTTCGGAAAAAATCGGGCAGTTTGTGCACGGCGAGCCGCGGAAAGTGATTGTGCGCGCGCCGAAACTGGTTAATATCGTGCTCTGAACCGGTTTGCCGCGGGAGGGGAGCCTCTCTGCGGCAAACCGTACCGGCAGCGCAGCGCCTGTTTTTGCGGAACACCGGTTACTTTTCTGCCGATGTTATGTAGGATAAACACAGAAACAATTTTGCCGAGGGGGAAACGAAGTGGTCGGATCGCATTTTACGCAAATTGAAGAAACTCTCTTTGACGGACTTGGGGCGTGGCGTATTACCGCCGATTCCGGTGCCACCGCTTTGGTGGCTGCCGCGGGGGCGACTCTGCTTTCCTGGCAGCCGGAGCCCGGAAAGGAAGTGATCGCCGGATACCGCAGTGCCGCCGATCTGCAAAACACCGTGGCTTCCCGCAGCAGAATAATGGTTCCCTGGTGTGGGCGGATAAAAGACGGTAGCTACCGTTTTCGGGGCAAACGCTATTGTCTTGCCGGTGATACGCCGGGCGGCGCAATGCACGGGCTGATCGGTGCGCAGGAGTTTTCGCGGGTTTCTTCCCCGGCTGCGCTGGTGCTGTCGGCGAAAATCGGCGGCGTCCCCGGCTATCCGTGGAATTTTACGGTGACGGTCACTTTCTCCCTGGAAAGCGGTGCCGACGGCGTGGAGCATCTTTCCGTGCAGATTACCGCCAAAAACACAAACAGCTGCGAGATTCCCCTCGCTGTGGGCTGGCATCCCTACATTAAAATCCCGGGAATGAAATCGATCAATAAATGTCGGGTGGAGATTCCCGCGCGCACGAAAATTTTGGTGGATGCGCAGAAAATTCCGCGCGCCGGCGAGGCAGCCTATGCGGGAGTGCAGGCCCCGGTGGTATATGAATATTTGGGAAGCACGCAGGAAGATACGTCTTTCCGCGGTCTGATTCCCGAAGACGACGGCGTGGTTACCTCTGTTGTGCGGGATTTGGGTTCAAATGCGGAGGTGCGCATTTCGCAGGAACCCGCTCTGGCTCCCGTGCTGCATATGTTCACGGCAGACGGTCTGCCGGACGGCGCGCGCGAATCAATTGCCCTGGAGCCGAGTTCCCATCTTCCCGATGCATTTAACCGTGCGGATTCGGTGGCGAGCGTCGGCCTGCCCGCCGGCGGGGAACGGACGGTTACCGTCACTTTGAGTTACCGGTGCAACGCGGGCTGAACGGCGCCCCTCTCACTTTTCGGAGTTTAATCCCTTTTCGCCGCTTTTCTCTGCCTGTGCGCACAGACAGAGAAAAGCGCAGCAGATCTGCACGCACAGGCCGCCCGGCCGGGCGCGCCTTTTATTCGCTTTGCCCGACCGTGCGTGTCAGTTCGTCGTCGTCTGCATCATAGTCGAAAAGTTCGCCGTAGCGGCCCCAGCTGATAGCCGTTTCAAACTGCTGTTTTGCCAGCCCGTTGGGGTGTCTGCTGCGCAGCAGATCCAAAATCAGTTCTCCGCGCAGTTTTCCGCCGTTGTTTGCCAGCGCTCTGTCGATGGCACACACAAGCGGGGCATGGTTAAGTGCCAGTCGGGCAAAAATCTGTTTGCTGGTCAGAATATCTGCCCGGTGCCACTTTTTCCCTTCCGCGGTGATCGTAACGTGCCCGTTTTCCGCAGTGAGCACATTAAGCAGTATTCCCGCGTCGACAAGCGGAAACAGATCATCTACCTCAAAGGAGAGATCGGCTGCGATATCGGCAAGATCCAGTCCGGCCGGAGTGTCTGCCATCACGTCGAGCAGACCTGCCAGCCCGCCCGGAGTGGCATTGGGCAGCAGGTGTATCGGTGTGTTTCCGGAACCGTGCGCGGGGTTGGAATTTCCCGCCCGGCGCATGAGCATTTCGGTGATCGCAGCCGTTTCTCGGCTTTGCGCGGCGGCGTGTGCGCCCGGTTCCGTCTGTGTTCTGTGCCCGGTGCCGGAAGTGTTTGTGGTATCTGCGGATGTCGCCCCGGTCAGGATGGCGTAAAGACGATCCACAGCCTGCCCGAATTCGGCGCTGTGCCTGTTGCGCGGGCGGGGAAGGTCAATACGCAGATCGGCGATTAAGTGCCCCGGGTGGGAACCGAGCACTACCACGCGGTCCGCCATCTGCACGGCCTCTTCGATATTGTGTGTCACAATCAGCACGGATTTAATGTCGCGTTCTTTCTTCGACCACAGCTTGAGCACTTCCTGCCGCAGATTTTCGGCCGTCAGCACGTCCAGAGCCGAGAACGGTTCGTCCATAAACAGGGCATCGGGGCGAAGAACCAGTGCGCGCGCAATGCCCACGCGCTGACGCATTCCCCCGGAAAGTTCTTTCGGGTATGCGCTTTCGAAGCCGTCGAGACCGATGGAGTCGATTGCCGCCAATGCCCGTTCGGCGCGCTCTTTGCGTTTTACGCCCCGGGCGCGCAGTCCCAGCTCAACGTTGTTTTGCACGGTCAGCCAGGGCATAAGGGCGAAATTCTGGAAAATGATTGCCACGCCCGGGTTTGGGCCGGTCAGAGTTTTTCCGCGGTAGGCGACACTGCCGGCGGTGGGCTCCACCAAGCCCGCAAGAGTGCGCAGAAAAGTGGATTTCCCTGCCCCGGAACGTCCCAGAATTGCCACTATTTCCCCTTCGTGCAGGGTAAAGGAGATGTCTTTCAGCACGTGCTGCGTGCTTCCGTTTTCCGCGGTGAAACTCTGGCTGATGTGTTCGGCGCGGATGATTGCTTCCGTGTTCGGTGCCGATACCGTATTCATGTTCATAATCTGCCGTCCTTTAAGTCTGTGGATTTTCGTTCGGATATTGTCTGTGTGTGCGTATTTGTCTGCGCGGCGGCATGTCTGTGTGCCTGTGCGCCCGGGTTTAGCCGACCGTGAACCGCCCGGCGGCAATGCGCTGCAAAGGGGCCCAAAACAGTTTATTGCTCAGAACCACGATTAAACTCATCACGGTGATTCCGACCAGAATACGGGCGGTGTCGCCGGCGCCTGTGGCATCGGCAATATATGTGCCCAGACCGGGAGTTGAAAAACGGTGTTTTCCGTATTCGACGATTTCGGAAACGATTGACGCGTTCCAGGCCCCGCCCGCCGCAGTGAGTCCTCCGGTGCACCACGGGCCGAAAATGGCCGGCAGAATCAGGCTTTTCCAACGCAGCAGAGGCCCGAGACGGAAACTGCGTGCCATTTCCCGCAAATCCCCGGGAATGGCGCTCGCTCCGGCGATGACGTTAAACAGAATGTACCACTGTGTTCCCAAAGCCATCAGGATGATGCTGCCCAGGCTTAAATCGATATGCCATGCCGAAAACCACACCATGGCGAAAGGAAAAATGAAATTCGCGGGGAAGCTGGCGCAGATTTGGACGACCGGCTGCATAATCCGCGATACTTTCGGGTGCATTCCGATGACTGCCCCGATCGGAACCCAGATCAGCGTGCTGAGAAGTATGAGCACGGCAACGCGGATGAACGTCAGTGCGCCGAGGAAACCGGCAGTCGCAAATTCTCCCAGACCCGTGGTTTGCGAAACGAAGAAAAGCAGGCGGGCGGCGGCCGCCGCCGTTACTGCCAAAACGGCTGCCGTAAAAGCGAAGTCCGCCGGTTTTTCCATTCTGCCGCCGCGGTGCCATTTTGCGCCCGTTTTGCCGAATATGCGCATTGCGCGGTCAATCTGCTCACGCAGGGGAGAAAAAATCCTGCCGATTATTTCGTCGGTATGCGACTGACGGATCAGCGTGAGTACCGCGCTGCGCCGTTCTTCCCCGCCGGCGCCGTGTGTGATCCGAAAGCGCTCGGCCCATGCGGTGAGCGGCTTCCACAGCAGGAAATCAATGGCGACAACGACGATTATCATTGTCCCGATTGCCCACCTGATATGGCCGGGTTTGTCTTCCGCGGCTGCCTGCGCCACAAAGCTGCCGATACCCGGCAGTGCGTAGGTGCGGTTGTTGACGGAGATCATTTCCGAAGCGGTGAGGAAGAACCATCCTCCGCCAACCGACATCATGCAGTTCCACAGCAGGGGAATTGCGGAATTGGGCATATCGAGAGTCCAAAAACGCTGCCAGCGGCTGAGACCGAGGCTGCGTGCCGCTTCGTCCAGTTCCTTCGGTTCGCTGAGCAGCGATCTGTGGAATGAGAAGGTCATATTCCATGCCTGGCCGGTAAAGATGGCAAAAATTGAGGCTGCTTCCACGCCGAGCATGGAATTGGGAAAAATGACGAGCCAGACTGTAACCGTTGCGGAAAGGAAACCGAGGATCGGCACGGACTGCAGTATGTCGAGCAGGGGAATGAGGACTCTTCCCAGCCGCCGGCCACGTGCCGCCGCCAGTGCGTAAACAACGGTAAAGATCAGGGAAAATATCAGAGCGACAAACATTCGGAACACCGAACGCAGTGCATAATACGGCAGCCGCGCCGGGTCGGCGGAAACGGCAGAGGGGATATTTCCCTGTTTTACGGGCATATTTATTCCCTGCAGAACATATGCGGCGACTCCAAACAGTGCCAGTATTCCGACACAGACGATGACGTCGGAATACAGCCGTGTGGCAAAAGTGACTTTTTTCGTGTTTTCGTTTTTCCGGGAGACTGTAAATATAGTCATGACGAAGTTCCTGTGCTGTCATATTTATATTCCGCGCGGGGTTTCGGTATTGCCGCCGGCGCCGGCGTACGCCGCAGCCGCAGGCAATGCCCGCAGGCGGGCGTTTTTCCGTGCCAAAGGCAGATACGGGCGGGAAAAGAAACCGAAACCGCCAAACAGCGGAAGAAAATTACCGATAATTTTAAAGTATGCCGAAAACGCTATTTCACGCCGAAGGGGTGACTGCCGTTTTCGCTGTTCGGGGAGGCGGCGGAGAAAGTATGTCGGAACTTACTTCCGGGGCCGTCACCCGAGATATCCATATCTGAGATATTACTGTGATAATTCATGGCCGGTCACCTCCTTAATCTGACGGTGATGCACACTGCCGTGCAGGCCCACTTTGAGGCCTGAATCAGCATAAGCCCGGGCAGTGTGTTTGTCAACATACGTTTCTTTTCCGGATTTCTCTGTTTTGGGAGAATTTCGGTGCCGTCTGCACTCCGCGGATGAATCTGTGCAATCTGTGTGTGTTCCGAAAACGGATCCGGCCGTCTCCGAAAACAGACCCCAAAACGGAAGTCCGCCGCGCCCAGCCGTTTTGTAAGACATATTTGCCGGGGGGGGGGGGGTT
>NZ_JRMX01000014.1 GCF_000758825.1 Arcanobacterium sp. S3PF19 | reverse complement strand
CCCCCCCCCGCACTTTCATCGGTAGTAAAAGCCAACGACCGCCACCGGGCGGCGGTCACAAGTAATGTTTACCTAAATTTCTACCGCATTAAAAACCTCTTTTCAACTTTTATCCGGAACACACCTATTTAATACATCTCACACAAAAGGGGAAAGAAATTCCCAAATGCGCGGATATCGGCACCGGAATGCGAAAAACCGGAACGCACCGCTGCGCGCATTTGGGAACCGCGCAGATTTAGAAATGCCACCTGCGCTGCGGCTCGTCCGCCTCGTATATGCACCTGCCGCCGCGGTAGGAGGCAAGCACGGGCGCATGGAACGCAAGCGCTTCGCGCCAGGAGGAAGCGCCCAGCACCACGAAATTCGCCGGATTGCCCGGCACCAAACCGTAATTTTGCAGATTCAAAGTCCGCGCGCCGTTATAGGTGATAAAACGGTATGAGCTGTCGATCTGTTCCGCCGCCATCATCTGCGTCACATACAGCCCCAGAAGAGTGACGTCACGCAGCGAACCCGTGCCCAGCGGATTCCACGGATCAACGATATCGTCCTGCCCGAAAGAAACATTGATTCCCGCTTCCGTGAGTTCTTTCACGCGCGTCACCCCGCGGCGTTTCGGATACGTGTCCAGGCGTCCCTGAAGATGCGTATTCACCATCGGATTGGACACAAAATTTATTCCGCTCATCCGCAGCAGACGCAGCAGCCGGGTGAAATACGCATTATTGTACGAATGCATCGCGGTTGTGTGGGACGCCGTCACCTTTTCCCCGACTCCCGCCTCATAGGCACGCGTTGCCAGGGTCTCCAGCCCCCTGGAAGCGCCGTCGTCGATTTCGTCGCAGTGTACGTCCATCAGCAGACCGTAATCCTGCGCCAGCGAAAACGCATAGTTAAGCGAACTGACCGCATATTCACGGGTAAATTCATAATGCGGAATCGCACCGATCACATCCGCGCCGCTGCCCGCCGCCTTTTTGAGCAGTTCGCGCCCGTCGGGGAAAGATTCGATTCCCTCCTGCGGAAACGCCACCAGCTGCAAAGTGACGGTATCTTTCAGTTCCTCGCGCAGCTCCGCCAGTGCGCGCAGCGCGGTAAGCTGCGGATCGGTAATATCCACATGCGAGCGGATATACTGCACCCCGAAACGTACCTGCTGTCGGATTGCCCGCATGGCACGCTCTTTCACATCCCCGGCAGTCAGGCGTTCTTTACGCTTTGACCAGATTTCGATCCCCTCAAAAAGCGTTCCGGAGCGGTTCGGGTGCGGATCGCCTTCCGTCATCGCGGTATCCAGGTGCACGTGTGATTCCACAATCCCCGGGAGAACCACCCGCCCGCCGCAGTCATATACCTGCACCGCGGAAGAATCCCCGTGCGCTGCTTCGTTTTCCGCCCCGGGGGCGAAAGACGGGCGGTTTTCGCCTTCCGCCGGCTTCAGGGAGGTAATCACCCCGTCGGTGACCGTCATTTCACAAAGACGCTCACCGTCAATCAGCATATTTTTAAAAATCTGTTTTTTCATTCCTCTGCCTCACTTTTCCGCTTCACGCTGTGCCCGGGCGGTTCTCCGGCCGTCTTGCGCATTCTGCCCGAAACCGGCATCCCCAAATTCGGGCACATCGGGAGAGGACTGCGGCACGCAGCACGTCACCACCGCGCGCCGGCCGCTGCCTGCCGCGCCGCGCGTGAAAACGGTCCACACCGCGTATCCCGCCAACGTGGCCGCCACCGCGTTCAGAGAGGCAATCCCGAGCGGAACCATCCATCCCGCAGCTGTGCCGCAGACAACGGCGAATATCGATCTTCCGACTACCGCTGTGTTTTCCCGCAGCGCATACGTGCGGCGGCAGACGAAATAATCTGCCGCGAGCACTGTGCCGATCGGCGGAAGCGTGGCATTGAGAAAGCTCAGCCAGCCCACAAAGTTGCGGTAAAGCCACAGCGAGCAGAGCGTTCCCACAACACCTGCCACAATCACCAGCGGTTTCTTCGGATACTTTGTGATATTTGCAAACCCCAGACCGGTTGTATAGAGCGCGTTGTTGTTTGTTGTCCAGATATTGGTTCCCAGCACGATCAGAGCCGGCAGAGCCAGGCCCTGGGCAATCATCACATAGAAAATATCGTCTTTCCCGGTGAACGCCCCGCCCACCGCGCCGAAAGAAAACATCAGCGTATTGCCCACAAGGAAGGCAATCACCGTGGTAATTACCGCGGATTTCGGCGTCTTGGCGAAGCGCGTGAAATTCGGCGTGGCAGAGCCTCCCGAGATAAAGGATCCAACCACCAGGCCCACTCCGGTAAGTACCGACATATCCGAGCCGGAGGCGAAAACATGCGACAGCCCGCCGCCGGCTGCGGCCGCCGTTACCATCGAATAGGTTCCCAGCACGGAAATCAGCGGCACGGAGACGAAAGACACGATTTCAATGGCCCTGATTCCGTAATACGCCGAAGCGGTCATCAGTCCGCCTGCCACCAGCACAATCGGAATCGGGCTGATTCCCAGCACATCCGCCGTGGGCAGCGCGAACATCGCCACGCCGACACCGAACCAGCCCATCTGCGTGAAAGCGATCAGAAACGAGGGAAGAAAAGAACCGTAGGTGCCAAATGAGTGACGCGCAAGTTCGTCCACCCCCATGCCGGTTGCCGCACCCACGTATGCCAGTACGCCCGTGAAGCAGGCAAGAATCAGCCCGCCGACCGTGACCGCCGCCGCGAAACCGCCCGCATCCAGACCGATGCCCAGTTTTGCCCCCACCGACATGGACGCGGAAAAGAACGTAAAGCCGAGCATAACAAAACCGACGCCCCAAAAGGAACGTCGGTCTGAAACGGGAACAACTCCAAAAGAGAAATCGTTGTCCGGTTTTTTACGGACAGTTTGCAGGTCTGTGCCACCCATGAATACTCCTATCTGCGTTTTTAACCCAAATTGTCATAAGTGTAGCACAAATTCCGCGAAATAAAAATTCCCCAAAATACGGCGGTTCGGTCCGCCCGAAAGGCGGACCGAACCGGACAGCAGGCGGCGAAGCACCGTTTACCGGAAAACCGCGGCCGGGCCGCGGCCCAAGACCGGCAAAGTGCGCCGCCCACCGCGAAGACTACTCCTCCTCCTTCTTCCGCCGCCGGCCGGCAAGGCCCAGCGCGGTGAGAGCCGCCGCCCAGAATCCCAAATCCGCGTGGCCGCCCGTACGCGGCAGACGTTCGGGCACCGCCGGATTGACTGCCGGCGTGGTATAGGCTGCCGCAGGGGAAGCAGGCGGATTATGCGGCCGGACAGCAGGCGGGCTATAGGGCGAAGGCACGTACGGCGAAGCCGCGTCGCGCCGGCGCAGAATCTCCACATCCACCCGGAGTTCCGTTTCCCTGCCGTATTCATCGACAGTCATAAACATCATCGGCACTATCCGCGACCGCTCGCCGCTTGCCCAATCGGTAATGCGCGGCACGCCGGCTATCGCACACTTCCCGGTTTCGCAGGAAGTACGCAAACCAAACACGGAAGCGGGCCCGCCCGGGGCAAACACGGCTTTGCCGTAGCCGTCCGCCAGAGTGAAGTAGGCATTCGCTCCCTCACAGGCAGTGGCGGAGAAAACAAACCTGGCCGGTTTCATCTTCTCAAAGTTCGCCGTGATTACCGTCTCATACTGCGTTTCCTGATGAACACCCGCGTTTTCGAGCAGAGCGCGCAGGGCAGAAAGCGTGGATTGCTTCGAAGAACGGATCAGTTTCGCCACAAACGGCTTCCCCGCAATCTCCGCCCGGTGTGCCAGAGCCTCGCGCTGCTCGGCAGAGGCCACACCCCGGAGACCCGGATCCTGCGGCACGGGATTCGTGCGGGACGTCCAGTCCTTAAACAGATAGCCTTTGTCGGCGGCTATCTGCGGCAACGCCAGCTGTACCTGCGTATTCTTCCGCACCCAATAGGTGAATACCGGTGAAAGCATCCTTCCGTGCTCCCCTGCCACGTACGTCACCTTTGTATAGTTTTGGGCAACAAAGTCCGCTTCGGGCGTGCCGGCGGCCGGCAGATCCTGCCCGGCAATCACATTCGGCAGTACGCGCACGCGCACGGGCACGCGCACCCGGATCCGCTCGAAGTTCGGAGTGTCGGACAAATCGGCGTGCGCCCCGGCAGGTTTCCCGGCGCGGTCTCCCTGATAGGAAAGGGTGAGCGTAACAATGGTGACTCCGGGACGTGCGGAAGACCCGTTCACGGGAACGCCGTCTTCCGTTTCCGCCTTTTCCACGGTTACGGTCGGATTGTTTGCCAGCTCGGGCAGATTTGCCACCAAGTCCTGCAGATCAGGCATTTCGTCGCCGACACCGATCACCACTTCCCGCATTTTGAGCTGCGGCAGCGGAGTCTGACGCGCCACCAGAATCCGGGGCTTGTCCCAATCCCAGGACTTGCTGTCTGCCAGATCAAACTCTTTGTCTTTCGGATCGTACATCTTCCAGCCGGTGAAACCGGAAAGCGTGCGCCCAAGCCGCTCCGCCGTCAGCTTCGCAAACGCCACGTTGTCGGCGGGATTTGCCCCGTGGCGGATATAGCGCAGTTTCGGCTTGTCCGTTCCGTCTGCCCACAGACGCCCGGAAGCAGGAGTGAAGATCACTGCCGTATAGCCGGCCGGAATCTCGTCCACCTTACTCGGGTCGATGATGTTCTCCATACGCGTATAAACTGCTTCATACACGGTATCCTGCGGATACGTCTTCCTGTACACATCTGCGTCGCTGAGTATCTCCGAATCGGGCGATCCTACGATGTGCCAGCCCTTAAATGTGTAGTGGTAGCCAAGCGCGTCGTAATCCCTGCCCGTTGCCTTGGGTGCTTTCACTCCCGAGGCCTTGCTCCTGTAGGCATAGAATTCTTTGCGCCCGTCAATTTTGCCTTTGCCCTGCGGCGAATCGGCATCCGGGGCGGCATCGGCAAAGGTCACCCGGGCATACAAATCGTGAATCTTCTTCATTTCGGGGTTGTTCAGATTCAGTTCGCCGGTATGCGGATCTTTCTCCGTCTTCTCCCCGTAAAGCAGGTCGTAGAGCACTTTCAGCACGCCGATAGATTCGTATTCGACCGGTTTCTTCACGTCTTTATATTTGACGGTGACCTTCAGCGGCACGGAATACGTGCCCTCTTTCTCCGTCTTGAGACTGCCTACATACTCTACCCGCACACTGTCCACGTTCGGATCGGTGCGCAGAAGATCATAGTTTTCGATGAATTTCTCCGGGGCGGGCAGCGTGGAATCGTCTTTGCGAATCGCAAACTCCATACTGCTCTTCGTGATCGGAACGGCATTCTTGGTCTGGATCGCCACAAATTCCTGGAACGGTTCCTTTACCACCCACGAGGCGGAAGACATATCATCAATCGGATCCACCTTCATGCCGTCGTTCAGCATACTGCTTCGCGACCAGCCGGTTGCGCCCGTCAGCGATGCCGCCAGTTTATCCAGCACAGACCTGCCATCGGCGTCTTTAATGTCGCGGATGTTCGTTCCCTTTCGCACATAGTACACCTTCGGGCCCGTGGTTCCGTCATCCCACTGCCGTCCGGGCGCGGGCTTAAACACCGCAACCACGGCGTCCTTGGGAATATCGCCGCTGTCGGAATGGCCGGACACATAGTCAATCTTCCTGTAGACCGCCTGATATGTCAGACCCGCCTGCGGGTTCTTCAGATCGTAATACCCGGCTTCGGGGCTGATATCCGGGGCAGAATCTCCCTGCCCGCCCGGAACCTGTCCGTCCGGGGAAACAAGCTTCCAGCCTTTAAACACATAGTTGTAGTTTTTGTCGCTGTGGTCTTTGCCGAACGCAAGCGGCACACGAATCCGCTGATCCGCGCCCTTATACACCCAGGCGGTAATCGCATCGCTCGCCCCGTTCTTATAGGGCCTGTCGCCGCCGACAATCGTGCCCTCATCCGTTTTGGAAGTGAAGGTCAGGGGCACATATTCGCTGCCGTACTTATCCTTGTATGCATCCCAGTAGGTATTGAATACCATCTGCGGAAGAACGGTGTATTCCACCTGCGTCTGCGTTACTTCTCCGCCCAGGGTGACCTGCACCGTAATTTTATGCAGACCGGGGCGCGGATCGAATTCTTCTCCCGGCGCATAGGAGAAATGCGCCCCGGCGGGATACTCCGCGAAATTCTGTATCAGTGCCTTCGCACCCTCTTCGCCCGCGCCGAGCTTCTGCCCGGGACGGAACACCGTAGCGGACACGGGAAGAGGCGTCTTCAGGTTGAAATGGGCGGTATACACAACTTCCGCAACCGACTGCGACTCGGAAAGAACGGGAAGACGGTCCGGGCCGTCGACGTGATGCATTCCCCCTCTGCCGTCGGAAACGCTGAGCGCCGACTTCCACTTGTAAAACACAAATCCGGGTTTCGCCTGCGGCTTCTTCGGCAGCGGCAGCTCATATGCTTTCGTGCCGTGAATGACGTCGTAAACCAATTCTCCGCCGTCCGGCACAGCATGATTCTGCCAGTCGGAAATGAAACCGGAATCGGCATTCCCGTCCGCGACCCTGAATATATACCGGGTGTATCCGTCGGGCGTCTTCTGGGTGCGGTCCGCGCGCCTGAGCACACGCACGTCGTCATACATAAACTTTATAACAACGTCGGCGGTCTGCTTCCCCTCCGAATCCGTGGAATAAATAATCGTCTGCTGCAGGGAACGAGGCTTGTAGCCGTCTATCTGCGCATAGGACGCAACGTCGTATTTGCGGTTCACAGACTGCACTGTTTTATCCGCAAGCAGCCGGTGCGAAGGATTTGCCGCATCCAGATACTGCACGGTATACGAGCGCGTGTTGTACGTCTGATAAACGAATGTGGCAGTATTCTTCGACGGGTTCGAAGAAACCTCAAAACTCTGATAGTTGACGTCCGGGAAATGGCGCGAATCGCGGTACGAGGCTTCGGCCGCATACGTCAGATGCTCGCGCAGACCGGAAAGAGACTGGTCGCGGACGATTTCCACCAGCTTACTGCGTGCTGCGTCATCCGGCGCACTCTCATAGTCTTTAATGGTGACACCGGGCTTCAGGAAGACGTGCCGCACGGTTCCCGTGTAGCGCGTGTCTTTAATCCAGACCGCCTTCAGCGTAATATCCTCCACAACGCCGTTGCCGAAAGCGTAAGGCAGAGACTTCACAACAGTGCTGCCGTCCGGCTCGGTAAGGGTGCGCGTGATCTCCCAACCGTAGAAATCGTAACCCGGGCGGGTGGGCACGGTCAGCTTTGTTTTATCCAGCTTCGTACGATGCTCCACAACCTGCTTTTTCGTTACACTCGTACCGGGTATTTCTTTCCCGTGGGCATCGGTCTGCGGCATATTGTAATCAAAAGTGACGGTGTGTTTCGCTTTTGCCCGGGCCCATGCCGCATAGAGTTTGATTCCGTTCAGCGGCAGCGTGACTCCGGGGCCGTCCCCGCCCTCAATAAGCTGCGTTCCGGCGCGGTCACGCGCCCAGCCGACAAACACATAGTCTTTCGGCAGGTATGCCGGACGGGTAAAGGTTTTGCCCATAAAGGTGTAAGTATCGGGGAACTGCCCGCTGCCCGGTACCGGCTTTACCTTTCCGGTGTAGCCTTCCGCGCTCAGATTGGTTTCATAAGGCAGTTCTTCGGAGATCATGGACTGTGTGCCGTCCTTCTCCCAGAACTCGACTTTATATTTCAGCCGCTTATAATCGAACTCCAGCCAACCGATTTTCTCGGTATTATCATCATCGTCGGCTTCCTCACTATCCGGATTGAATCTGCTGCCGAACTTCAGATTAAATTTCTTCGGAAAATCTTCCCTGCTTACGGGATATTCCCTATGATGTTCCTTTTCGTAGGCTTCTTTGTATTCCTCGTACAGATCGTCTACCTTTTCGGAAAAATCGCCGTCGTCGACGCTGTCCTGGCGGGCGGTTTTTTGTGCCGGTTCAAAGCCCGCAATAGGCGGAGCGGTAAAATCGTATTCGGCGTTATCGGTATCATCTTTGACGTTGGAGTCTTCGGATACCACATATTCGGCATCGGCGCCCGGATTCCGTGCGGAAGACAGCGTCTGCTTCTTGATCAGCGTCTGTATGTGACGCACGCCCGGGCCCATATCCGCATACATCACGATCTGGTCGGGACCGGGGGCATGCCCCTGCCCCTCCGGAGTGTCTTTAATCTTCCAGGCCGGATTCGCAAAACCAAGACCGACAAAGCCGACACTGCCGTTTCCCAGCAGCCTGTAGGGAGGCGTGTCGCGGTAGCTGAAATGGTAACTCTTGTTGTTCTTATCCCATATTCTCCAGCCCAAAAAGCCCTTTCCATCCGGGATTCCTCCCAGAAAAGATGTGGAAGGCCAGCGGGAGAGAATCTGCCCGTAGCGGGCCTTGAAACGGTATCCGTTACGGTTCAGGGGAATGGTCTTTCCTTTCCATTCCAGCGTATCCTGCCCATCCTCCAGCGATTCGGCGCAGCCGGTTCCCGCCGCCGCGTAGCAGTATGCCGTAAGCGTACCGTTCTCGTCTTTCGTATATATAAACGGGTTGTAGTCAACCTCCGTCGAGGCTTTGTCGGCAAAGAAAATCAGTTCATACGTTTTCCGGTCGTATACCAGATCCAGCCGGTTATTCAGATCGTTGGGATCCAGCCGGTTTTTCTTTTCCGCGGCGCCGGCGCGCAGTTCGCTGTTCAGTTTCTTCGTCAGCTTTTTATTGATCAGGAAATAGCGCGTAAAGGAATCCGCGCCTGCCTGCGGATGAAGCTCCGAAACAGGATCGTCGCCCAGCCAGTTGAAATTCTTAATCAGCCCGCCGGAGCCGGTCAGTTCATCTTCCGTCAGACCAAGCAGGGGATTTTCCGTGACGTGCTGCCCGTCCTGCGCGCCGGGCACGGATACGCCCGCATCCGACATCGAATCGAGCTGCACATCGCTGCCCGTTTTGACGTTTTCACGCTTCACCATTCCCACAAAATCATAATTAATCAGGGAATCGGGGTGCGCCGGATCAACCAGATCGGGCTTCTGCACCCATACGTTCACCGTATAGGAGGTAGTCTTGTTCGCTTCCCATACCGCACGGAAATGCACATCCTCATCCGGCATTTTGAAAGTCGACTGGCTTTCGTACGAGCCGGGCTGCGCCGGAGCGGGAAGATCCTTTATCTTCCTCCCCGCGGAATCCACCAGCTCCCAGCCCTTGAACACGTAGCCGCGCCGCTGCGGGTCTTTCACCGGCGGAATTACGGTGTCGTAATACACCCGCTGCGCCGTAATGTCCGTACCGCCCGCGGTGTCGTAGGTTACGTCATGCGACTTGCGGTAATAGCGCATATTCAGCACCAGTTTGTGGTCGCCGTCGTCGGCTTTGTCGGAAAGCGGGGAACCCACATTGTTCTTTTCCGGCTCGTAACCCGGGATTTCCACCGACTGCGCATAAATAAACGACCCCACCGTGCCCAGATGCTCGGTGACGTGAATCTTCTTTTTCACCGGATGCCCGGAAGCGTCCGTGTCGGTGATTTCGATGATCTTCGTTCCCCGGCCCGAATCGTGGAAACCGTTGCGGTTGTCTTCGTCCTGGAGAAGGTGGCGCACGTAGTACTTCGTCACCCGGGGAGCATAATTAATGTTCAGTTCGCCGTAATGAACACCCGTTTTTTCGTCTTTGCCGATACAGTATTCTTCGATCAGCTGCCGGTCGAGACGCAGATAGCGGACGGCATCTCCGTTTGTGCCGTTGTCGGGCACAAATTCGCCCTGTTCGTTGCGCACGAAATAGGTATAGTTCCCCGTATGCGTGACTGCGGGGTGGAAGCCGGCAGGTTTGGGCAGCTCAATATATTCGCTCTGATTTGCCAGCGATTCCAGTTTCTGCCGGTCAATAGTCAGCTCATAAGGCTGAACCAACTGCTTGTTCGGCTCGCCGCTGATCGTATACAGAATCTTCAGATTGTAGGTGTCTTCCGGCTTTTTGTCCGTCTGCACCTGCTCATTTGCCTCTTCCTTGGTCTGTGCCGTCTGATTTTCCGTGTTCGGCACAATCACCTGGCTGTTTTTGCCGGAATCGGGCAGAGAGGGAAGTGTAGGCGCAGTGGGAGCAGTAGGAGCAGCAGGCGGCGCAGACTCGGCCGGCGTCTGCGATCCCGGTGCGGGCTGCGGCCGGGTACCGGCGTTGGGCGCGGGCGCTGCGCCGGGCGAAGTATGCTGCGCCGGTGCAGGTTGGGCAGCGGATGTGCCGGAAGCCGCAGACGGCTGCGCCGGTGCGGTATTCGGTTTTTGGCCGCCGGGATTGGAAGACTGCGAATCGGGCGCGGCAGGAGCATTAGAAGCGGCAGGAGTATTCGAAGCAGTGGGAGCAGCAGGCGCCGCGGAAGTGCCCTGCACCCCGGTAACGGCCGGGCTCGGCTGCGTACCCGCGCCGGGCGCGGGCGCGGCACCGGCAGGATTATTCTGCTGCGGCGAAGGCGTTTCCGCCCCGGAGGAAAGCGGACGTACCAAGGCATGGCGGCGCGTCCTTCGCGGAGCGGGCGGAAGCGGCGCAGGAGCGGAAGTGCGCTGAGCCGGCTGCTGTTTTACAGCATCGGTGTCCGGGTGCGCGGCCGGTGCGCCCGGCTTTCCCGCGCCGGCTTTCTCCATATATTTGCGCACTTCACGCACGATACGTTCGGTATTGGCACTTTGCAGCGGAGTACGGGGCGAATGCGCCGGCGCGGCGGAAGACTTATTTTCCGTTTTTACAACACGTGTCTGCTCCAAATGGCGCGTGCCGGGTGCCGGGTCTCCCATGGGAGCCGCAGAAGCAGGCAGAACGAGGGCAAGAGTGGACGTAAGAGCCACACTCGCCGCACCGATCTGAGTGCAGTGCGCGGCGGCGGAATGTTTTGCATTTCGCCCGGAATCTTTTCCGTGTCCATTATTTTTCCGGCTTGCCATATTTCTCCCTAAAACGTCTACATATAATCAATATGCGGATAAGCATATGAAAATACCACTGTACAATACAGTACCCCCCCCTGCGCGTATATGCACGCACAGAAAATTATAAGGAATAAAATCACATATATTTATGTGCGCCGCCTGTCTGTGCGGAGACAAAATAAGGACGAAACGGGCGGCGGCACCGATTTGCAGCCGAGAAACAGGCAGGCATACCGCGCGGCTGAAAAGCGGAAACAGCAGCAGACGAAACTCAGAAATCCGATGTGCAGCCGGGCAGAGAATTCATTGCTTTGCGGAAATCGGCTTTCGCGGGCAGTTCATACATCTCTTTCCACTGCTTCCCGATCACGACATCCACAATTCCCGTATTCGCTCCCTTTTCAAACACAACCCGCGACTTGGGAAAAAACGCACGCAGGGTATATGCCTGGGAAACGGTTTTCCGTCCCGTGATAATCAAAGCCGAATCCGTTACCCGCTCTTTGGAATCCCAGTTTGCGGTGGCGGAAACATTCACTCCCCGCTCTTTCAGAACGTCGCTCACCTGCTGGGCAATACCCGTACGCGCAGTTGCGTTGTACACGCGGACGTTGATTTCGCCGAGCGGAACGGGACGGGCCTTTTTTGCCGCGCACGGCACCGTATACTGCACCGGCTTCGCCGAAGAAAAACCGCGGTAAAAAGGGAAAGGAAGAATCCCGGTGAAAAACAGCATATTCAGTGCCAGCAAAATAGCCATCACGGCACCGATCGAACCGAATATCACGGTCTGGCGCTGCTTCAGACGGGCTTTATACTCCGCGCGGGTTTCGGTAATTTTATCCACACGTTTAATGTATCGCAGGTTGGCGGCAACCGGTAGTGCGCGGAAAAATCATTGCCGTTTCTCCCGGGAATGGGCGGTGAAAATAAGCCGTGCGCCGTACATACGCCCGTTACCCATAATCGCCTTTTTCCCTGCGGGCATCAGCGAAGAAGTAAAGCCCAGAACCGTATCCACGCCGTATTCGGCAAGGAAGGGCGCACACGCGGCGGACGGACCGACCACAACCGTGTGCGCGCGGCGGGAAAGACTAAGCAGACGCGGAATGGTTTTATTCACAAAAGCCGAGCCCGTGATAAAAACATAGTCACATTCCGGGAGCAGATATTCGCAGGCAGAATCGGGATAATCACCGGGGCGCACAGCGCGTTCCAGCACATAAATCTGCCCTGCCTGCGGCAAAGCATCAAACACAAAGGGGAAATGCCCGATGACCCCCACCGTTTTTCCGGCTGTTTCCTGTGCGTAAGGATCGAAAAGTTCACGGAACATCAGCGATTTCATTTTGACAAAACCGTTTCCCAGGGCGCGCTCTTCCTGCCCCCACCACGCATTAACGGCAGCCATGCCGAAAGACGCCTCGTCAAAATTCCACGATTTGACCAAAGCGGCAATATCTTTCAGGCTCCTGCCCTCCATGCTTCCGCCGGCAAATATGCGGGGACGGGAGTCGGAGGGCATTATCAGGGCGCGGCCGATACTGTTTTCCGAAGACGTAACTTCGGAACAGGGTCCCACATTTTCCGCCCGCGTCACTTTCACGTTCGGATCTATCGCCTCTATCAGCCGGTCATAAATTTCCCATGCCGAATTCATTATTCCTCCCAAAGGCGGTTCGCCCGATGTTTCGGACGAACCGCCGGAAATTTATCGCCTTGTATGCACCGATTGGCGTCTGCGCGCAAATACGCCCGCCGCACAGAGCAGAAGAGCCGCGAGCGCACCCGAGACCGCACATACCCCCGCACCCGTATGGGAAAGACGGCGGGTTTTGTGCGCCGTGCCCAAAGTGTTTTTCACCAACGTCGCTCCGGACAGGAGGGAAGACGGGCTTTCTCCGGCCGCAGGCCCCGAATGTTCTGCGCCGGCAGAGGGCAGACCCACACCGGGAAGACTGCCGGTGCCCGGCGTATCGGGCAGAACGCCCGCAGAGGAACCGCCGGGCCGGTCCGGATTCTCACCCGCACCGGAGCCGCCGGGTGTTTCTTCCTGCCGGTCCTTTTGGTACTTCAGCTCAACCACTGTTCCGTGCGCTTTCTTCGCCGTAAAAGTTACCTGCGCGCGCAGCGCATGATAACCGCCGATTTCGGGAGCCGACACGGCCGCCTGCTTCCCGATACGGTAGAAAGCAGACAGATCGCTGCCCGTACGCGCCGTCAGATTCTGCCCGACCCAGACGGAATCCGGATGGATCTGCTTTCCGTCGGTATCCGTGAAGCGGACCGTAATATCCGCACCGTTTACGATATGCCCGGAAGACTCCCCGAGAATCGAATCCTTTATTCCCTCGTTGTCCGAAAGCAGATTCACAAACCGGCCGTTGGCGGCAAACGCATCCGCAGCCACGGACGCGAACCGCACGGGCAGCGTCACCTCCGTGAGATCATTGTGCGCAAAGGTTTCTTCCGCGATCCGCGTCAGGCCCTGATGCGCCGCGGCACGCAGAGCGCCGCCTTGGGGAGTAATTCCGCTTCCCGTATCGGAGTCGAAGTCGACAGACGTAAGCCTGTTGTTTGCAAATGCTCCTCTGCCCAAATCCTCAATCCGCGAGCCGAAACGGATGCTGCGGAGCATATTCTGGGCAAAAGCATAATTGCCGTAGTGGGCGGTATATTTTCCGGGAGTGAAATTGGCGATGCGGTTGCCCGCAAACGCACCGTCGCCGATCTTGTGCATCAGATTCGGCAACGTGAGAGACTCCAGCACGTTGCCCGCAAAAGCGGCGGGGCCTATTTCGCGCAGGTTCACCGGCAGAGCGACGGTCTTCAGCGCGTTGCCCGCAAAAGCGCCCGCTTTGATTTCCGTCAGCGTTCCGACCCGGCCCAAATTGGCGGCCTGCGTCAGATTTCTGTTTGCCAGCGCATAGCTGCCCACGATATTCACCGGACGTACGGTACCGTTTTTGTCCGGTGCCGAAGCGGGAAAATCAACCGCTCCGCCCGCGCCGAGATAACGCAGCAGAATTCCCCTGCTGTTGGACTCCATCAGGAAGTCGCTCCCGGGCCTATCCCCGGCTTTCATCGGGGAATACGCATAGGATTTCCCGTGTTTGTCGGTAATCTTCAGCTTAATCTTCTGTCCGAGTGCCAGCGGCCGGGGCAGCTTCACCGAAAAACTTCCGTCCCGCCCGGTTTTGACCGAAGGCAGCTTGGTGCAGGAAGCGTCGGTTACGCCGTCGCCGCAGACTTCGACGTCCGCCGTCGCCTCCGCAAGTGCCAGACCGAGGATATCCGTATCTCCGGCAAACAGCGGTTCGCGGATTTCGCCCTTCAGATTCAAAGCAAAGAACGTCACCTTTGTGAAAGGCTTGGACAGCGTAACTTTCTTCGTGTTTTCGAGATAAGACACCAGCATATTGCGCGGGGCATCCACGTCCGTGCTCTGCCCAACCCGATAGAATTCGTTCGCTTTCTTCGACGTCGGATACGTATTGCCGGAATTTCCCGGGCCGATATACGTAACCGTCTGATCCGTCTTTTCCGTGCCCACGATTTCCACATTTACTTCCAGCTGTGCGGGATTCACCAGATACTGCCCGTCCACGGAGGTCAGACCCGCGGGATTGCCCTCGGCTGTAATCACCTTATTGTATTCGGCATTGTAAACCTCGCGTGTGGAGCGGAAAGCATTCGGGTCAACCGAAACCGCATTCGGCAGTTCCACGGTTGCGCCGTGCGTATCTTTAAAAGCGTCTGCCGGCACTTTGGAAATACCCGCCAGACCCGTGATTTTCGCCCCGGTCATCTGGGAAAACACATTCGGCTTCAGCTCTTTGACCGTCGATGGAATATGCAAAACACCGTCTTTCTTCACCGCGAACGTAAAGGCACCCGGTTCGAGATCCGTAATTCCTTCGGGCAGTGTGATCGATTCGCGGTACTTCCAGGCGAAAGCGTTCGCCGCCACACCCGTCACCGGCAGCTTTGCCCCGGTTGCGGGATTAACCCACACGGCAGGCACATTCACTTTCTTCGCCTGACCCGTGTACTTCTTCAGCACCACATGATCGCCGTGCACATCCCACTGAAAATCATCCTGCGGATTCTTCGGCACTTCGGGCACGGACGGCTCGCCCGGGCGCGGTTCGGCAGGGGCCGCAAGAGCATCGGGGCCGTAATGCAGCTGCGCACGCAGCATCGCCGCCCCCACTACGCCGGCTTCTGCGGCAGGCACGAAATCACCGTTATACAGATACGTACGCCCGGCAGCCGCCGAGTTCGTTCCCTGCGTGTCCACCGCAACGCCCAAAGCGTCCGGGCCGGGATATTTCTGCACCACGGCAACATAGAACGTGCCGCCGATTTTCACGGAGTAGCCGGCAAGATCCACGTAATTCCATCCCGTCTTCAGCGTCACGGAATCCAGTTCCGCCAAAGTCTGCATTCTCTGATCGGCATCCTCGGCAAGCACAAGGAGCTTCACATCTTTCTTCTCCGCCTTGTCCGCGTCTGCCACATACAGCTTCACGCCCGTGAGGGAAGCGGGCACCTTTCCGGGATAGAAACGCACCGCCACCCCGCGGCCGGCTTTCGTATGCACCACGTTTGTGCGCACTTTGCCGTTGTCGTAAATCAGCTCCCCGTCGCCGCCGGTCAGTTTCGCCAGTCGGAAGTTGTGCCCCGTATTTCCTTCTCCCGGGGCAACGCTGACATCCGCGGACGCATATCCCGCAGCAAATGCGCGCAGCGTAACCGGCTGATGACGGTAAACTGCCGGGAGCGTGTAGTTTCCGGCGGCGTCGGTTTTCACCGGCTCGATATTTGCGTCGCTGACCACACGCACATAGGCATTCTTCACGGCTTTTCCCTCAGCGTCCGTAACGGTTCCGCCCAATGCCGACTGCGGAGCTTTCTCCAGCACGAATTCAAGATCGGTGTTCGACGACACCTGTTTCTGCTGCGGAATAAATCCGTATGCCTGCGCGGTGACCGTCCACGTGCCGGAGGAAACATTCAGCGAGAAACTGCCGTCTTTCGCATTGACCGGCACATTGCGCCCCAATTCGGCAATCTCCACTTTCGCCTCCGGCAGCGGAATCGTTTTTTGCGCGTGCGCGGCCGGCAAAGCGGATCCGCTCAGAGACGCCAAAGACAGCCTCTGCCGGGCGGTTACGATTTCACCCACCGAGGTATTTTCCGCTTTTATCTCCCGGGCGGGATCGCCCACGCGGATATTGTCCAGATACCAGCCCAGCTCGTAGGCATTAATCACGTTTTTGCCGGTCTTTTGCACAAAACGCAGCGCGATCTCTTTTCCTGCATATTTATTCAGGGAGTGCCCGATCCAGCGGAAAACAAACTTTTCCCGGTTGTTCATAATTTCGTCCGCGCCGATCAGCGTGGTTGCCGTGCCGTCCTTCGCCACAACCTGCACCGTAGAGAGATTGTCCTGATATTCGCCGAGATACTGCTGCGCATTGTAGCTTTCAAATTCCAGCACGGAATTTTTTCCGGGCGTGAAGAACGGCGTCTGCACATAAGAATGCTGCTGCCCGGAAACACGCGCGTCAAACAGATCGCTGCCGCTTATCGGGCGTCCGAGATTTGTGCCCCACACGGAATCGCCGGCGGAAATTTTCTCCCGCAGGCCAAGCTGCGCTTCACGCAGTGAGAGCACCGAGGAAGAATTCCCCACTTTGCGCGGCACGCCGGCTTCCCAGTCGTTCACGCTGCCTTCGACTGTGCCCTTGGTGAAATTATCGCCGGGCACACCCGTGTAATTTACGATATTGTGCAGATCTGCTGCGGAAACGGAAAGTTTTTGCACAATCTTCGATTCGTTTCCGAAGCTGTCTGCGGCACGCACGGCGTACACCGCTTTCCCGCTGCGCAAACCGGTGTCCAGATAGCTCAGCTTCGCCGCATCCGCGGGCACGGTGGCGATTTTCCGCATTGAATCCTGATCGGTTCCGCGGTATACGGCATAACCGGTGACATCGTTTGCCGATGAGGCATTCCACAGAATTTCGACGCCCGGTCCGCGCACGGTACCGCGCAGATTTGAAACCGCATCGGGAGCCAGCTTATCCGAGGGGTCGAGCCGGATATTGTCGATATACCAGCCGGGTCCGCTGCCGTGGTCGGGATAGTGGAAGAAGAAACGCACGAAGACCGGTTTCGCGCTGCCCGCCCACTTTTCCAGACTGTAGTAAACGCGCTTCCAGGCAGGAACGGTCCCCGGGGGGATCAGCTTTTGGTCGAGGTCTTCCCACTTGCCGTTTTCGCCTTCGGCAACCTGGATTTTTGCCGTGGAAACACCGTTAAAGCCAAGATACTCGTCGAAAGAGAGAGCGGGTTTCTTCCCTTTCGCCGCCGACAGGTCCAAAGGCGGCATCGTCGCGTAGGAATCTATCTGCCGTGTCGGACTGTACTGCCCGACTTTCGTTCCCAGCAGCTTTTTGCCAAAGGCGCCGGGTTCGTCTTTCTGCATGGGCGAACCCCAGCTCCAATCGCCGGTCACGGAACCGGCAGAGGAAGAACCGGAGAATTTCCACCCGTCGATATTGTCTTCAAAATCGTTGGAGTATTCGCCCGGACGCACGCCCGCACGCACCGCAATCGTGTGCACGTCGGTCGCGCCCACTTCATTTCCCGCATAATCAACGGCAATGATTCTCACCTGGACGGTGTTTCCCGTCACCGCGGAAGCCGGAATCCTGCCCGTGTACGTGCCCGAGCGTGCATCTCCGGCTGTCTGTTTCAGCTCCACATCCGTAAAGTCTCCTGCGCTGCCGTTGCGATACTGTGCTTTAACGGCGGTGACGGCCACGTCGTCGCTCACTTTCGCCTTCAGTTCAACTGACTGCCCCGCGAAAGCCTGTTTCTGCCACAGCGGCTCCACCACGGGAGCGGCCGCATCCTCACCCTTTTGCAGCACATGGCCTTTTACGGTGATGTCTGCCGCCGAAGCGGTGCCGTCTTTGAGCTGCTTTGCTTTGCGCACGGCGTCATAGGCATTCAGATTGCCGTATCCGTATCCCATATTCGGGGACTTGGGATAGCGCAGATCCGTGGCGGGAATGGCCGTGGATTTCAGAATCTGTTCGATCTGCTCTACGGTAAGTTTTGGATTTGCCTGCAGCATCAGCGCAACCGTGCCCGTAACGTGCGGAGCCGCCATGGACGTACCCGACCACGCGGCATATCCGCCGGTGGCCAGAGCCGAGCGGACATTCACTCCGGGCGCGCAGATATCGGGCTTGATTTTGTCTTTGCCGAAAGGCGAAGGGCCGACGCGCGAGAAATCGGCAAGTTTTCCGTTCCTGTCGCACGCGGCAACGGAGAACACGCCGGGCAGATTGCCGGGATTCGACAGCGAGCCGTCCGCCGGATAGCCGTTTGTATTGCCCGCGGCAAAGACGGGGAAGATTCCCGCGGCACGCCAACGTTCGACAATCGAGGTAAACCAGTCGTTTTTGTCGCTGTCTCCGCCCCAGGAATTATTGACCACACGCGGGGCGTTCTCCGCACGCCCGCCGGGTTTCATGATCCACTCCGCGGCACGCAGCATACTGCTTTCGTCCCCCGAACGTGCGCCGATCGCCCGGGCAGCCACGTATTTTGCACCGGGGGCAACGCCGATCTGATTATTTTCGCCCGCTTTTCCGACTATCGTGCCCGTCACGTGCGTTCCGTGATTGTAAGCAGGATCGTTCAGGGAAGTATTTCCGTCGGAAACAAAATCCCGGTAGCTTTTGTCTGTTCCGATCAGCCCGTAGTCTTTGTCGTAAGCCTTAAATTGGGAAGCGATTGCCGGGTGCGTGTAATTCACGCCCGAATCGATGATTCCCACAGTCACGCCGCTGCCATCCAAATGCAGCTCGTCGCGGACACGCCGGGCACCGATACTCTTTACTCCCCATTCCACACCGGAAGCGGCAGCGCCGCGCGGGGTTTGGCGCACGGGCGGATCGGAACGGAGAGAACGGTCCAGACGCACCGATTTCACGTCCGCGCGCCGTGAGATCTCCTTAATTGCACTGCCGTCCAAATCGGCAGCCACCGCATTCAGAATATAGAAACTCTCCACATTCTTTGCCCGGCCCTGCTTTTTATACGTCTCAAGCGTTTCAAGCAGCGGCGCCTGCGATTTTACCGCCGTTTCTTTCAGCGCGCCGATCACGGCTTTTCTCTGCTGCGCAGGATCGGCTGAGGCTTTGCGTTTTGCCAGCTCCACATTGGTATCGGCGGCAAGCTCAATAATAACGGACTGTTTGGCCCCGTTTCCGTCGACGATAAGCCGTTTTTTCAGCGGAGCTGTGATCCCCGGCGATGTTTCTTCGGCGGGGGAATCGGCGTTGGCAAAAACCGTGCCCGCGCAAAAACTTAAACTGACGAACGCCGCGAGTGCAATTTTGGCGGATTTCAATTTAGGCTCTCCTAATTTATTTTGAGAATAACACGTGGATAATATCATAAAAATGCAGCGCTTCCACTGAGTTTTTTAGCATAAAAGGGTGTCCCCTTCCCGCTGCCGGGCGGCGGCAGACTCCAAAGTTGGTTCGCCCGGCATAATCCGCTATCATTTGTACTTGTACGGAGACGTGGCTGAGTGGTCGAAAGCGCTCCCCTGCTAAGGGAGTAGTCGTGAATTAAGCGGCTCGAGGGTTCAAATCCCTCCGTCTCCGCGACTGCCCGCGCCCAGCGCGGGCTTTCCTTTATTTTAAGCCGTTTTACCTGCTGTTTTGCGGGTTTCGCCCGGGAATTTTATCCGTTCGCCTGCGGTTTTGCCCGTGCCCTTATCCGTTTCTCCGCCGGCGCCCCGACACACCGATATGCCGCAGATACACCCAAACATGCCCGTTTACGCTCCCCTGAGGTGTGGTTTTAGGGATACTTTGCTTTCCGCCCGCCCATGCGCAGTATTTTATTTTGTGTGCAGTGCCACGGAATACGGTTGGTATTCGCGCGGTATAAGGCTGTAGAATGGACGATGTTCCAAAAGAACAGATATCCTGCGCCAGTAGCTCAATGGATAGAGCACTTGACTACGGATCAAGAGGTTGGGGGTTCGAGTCCCTTCTGGCGCGCGTTATCGGCTCGATGGTTGACTTCCACGCCCTGTCGAGCCGATTCTTATTTTTATGCGCCTATTCGGTGCTTTTTCTCCGTTTTCTCTGTTTTTCTCCGTTTCTTCTGCCGGCAGGGGCGGTCCGTCTGCGTTTTCTTTTTTTCGCATCCGCGTCCGCCACCCCCGATTTGGGTTACATATTCCCTTTCTACCTGCGAATATGTGAATATTCCACTATTGCCCCCGGCAGTTATTATTAGGTAAGGTTACACTTACCCAACAATAAATTACCGAAAGGATTTTTATGCAATATCCGCAAATGTTTGCGCGCAAAACGCAAACGGCAAAGCAGGCAGCCGCGCCCGGATCCGTGCTGAAACGGGCAGCCGCATTTTTTGCGGCATTAAGCGTAGTGCTTTTCACCCATGCCCCCGCCATCGCCGAGGAAAGCACACCCGGCTTCGAAACCGTGAAAGCAAATTCGACTCCGCAGACGTTCAGCCTCGACTCCGGCGGAACGCTCACCGTCTGGGCCGCCACGCTGGAAGTGGATTCACTCAGCAAATCAAAGAAAGTAATGATATACGCCAAACTGGGAATGCCCTACAGCGCCCAGGACGTGGGCGTGGAGAAATTTGATTCCAAATTTATCCTGCCCGATTCCGACAACTGGCTGAAATACAACGACTACGCCAGAGACAGCCTGGAATGGGCACCGGAAGACACCGCCTCGCAATACGACAAAACCATTTTCAGAATCGGCAACCCGATTCCGGTACGCGGAGATTCGGTGCAACTGCAGCTGAAAGTAGGCGGCCCGTTCACCGTAAAAATTTCCGGTCTGCCGAAAAAATTAGACACCCACGAGCTGGAAGAAGCCATATCCGAGCATGAGCGGGATTACGGCAGTGCAGTCAGCCGCGGGCTGAAGCTGGAAGAAAAATCCGACAAAGCCTACAAAGAACAGCTGCAAAAAGCCAAAGACCTGCTGGAAAAGGCAAAGTCCGACCCCTCGGGAATCACGCAGGACGACCTGGCGCAAATGCGCACCGCGCTGAACGAAAAGTTCTCCGCAATCACCCCGCTTCCCTTTGACCGCAGCGCGCTGAATACGCTGCTCGAAAAAACGGATAAGCTGCTTGCCGAAAACGGGAAAAACGGAAAACGTTTCACCAAAGCAGGCTATGAGGCACTGACGCAGGCAGCGGCCCAGGCGGCCAATCTGGTGGCAAAGAAAGATCTGACGGGGATTCTGGTTCCCCATGAGGGCAGCGAAATCACCACACACGGGGATTTCACGGCCGCCGAAACACAGCTGAAAACGGCAATCGACGCACTGCAGACGGAGAATTACACCGCCCCCAATACGGATGCTTTGAAGAAGGCTTTCGACGCGGCCGTTGTCAAAACACCGGCGAAAGGCAAAACATGGACGGACGCCACCCGTAAAGCCTTCATTGCCGCCGTGCACAAAGCGCAAAACAAAATCCCGCAGGGATTTGCCTACGACACACAGCAGGACGTGGACGCGCTGACGGCCGAAATCACGGGAGCGCAGGCCGCTTTGCAGGAAACGGCATTGGATCCGGCAAAGAAAGTTACTGTGAAATTCACCTACGTCCACCCCACCGAAAACGGTCCGACCGAACTGATCACCGAACCGTTTAAGGCCGAAAACGGGCAGCCTGTGGAACAGACGCGCGAATTTGCCCAAGACGAAGAAGTGCGGATTCCTTTCACGGACGAACTGATAAAGAAGTTCCCCGGCTACCGTCCGGAAGTCTTTTCCCTGAATTCCGAAGACGGATCACAGCCTCTGGCACAGGTACTGCGTGACCGCGAGGGACGTCATACGCTGGCATTTAAGGCATCTGCCGCCGGCGCGCAGAAAGTTGTTTCCCTTCAGATTAAGTATGTGAAGGGAACCGCGCAGGCCGAGCCGGGCCCCAAGCCTCCGACTCCTCCCACACCTCCGACACCTCCCACACCTCCGACACCTCCCACACCTCCGGCACCTCCCACACCTCCGGCACCGCACGCAGGCAACGCGCTGCTGACGGTTGCGGACACCGAGGCAGTGCCCGGCGGACGCCTGGCTTTCACGCTCACGGGTCTTGAGCCGAATGAAAAAGTAACGGCCGCGATATACTCAAAGATCGTTACGCTCCCCGAGATGAAAGCGGATGCGACGGGAAAGCTGTCTGCCACGTGGAACGTCCCTGCGGATTTTGCCCCGGGAACGCACACACTCAAAGTAACTGCGGAAAAATCGGGAACGTTTACGAAGACGTTCACGGTTAAGGAAGCGCAGCAGCCGGGATCCGGCAGCGCCGCACACGCAGATTCGGCCCCAACTGCCCGGATCACTGCCGCCGGTTTGGAAAAAACGGGTGCGTGCGCGGCTCTTTTGCCGATTCTCGCTCTCTTTTCCCTCGGTACGGGAATGATTTTTGCCCGCCGCAGGGAAAATAGCTAAACAGCCGGAAAATAACCGAAAACGGATATTCGCCGGCCGAAACGAAACCCGGGCGGGACACAGTCCCGCCCGGGTTTCGTTTCGGCCCTATTTTTCTCCGCTTTTCTCTGTCTGCCTTTCGATCCCCTTCCAAAAAAGAAGACCGGTAAATCCGAGCAGAATTATTGCCACCATGCTCTGGGCAACGTCGGCGGATTCCTGCCCCCGCACGACCACATACCCCAGTCCCTGCCGCGCGCCGATCATCTCACCGATCACGGCGGCCGTTACGGCAGACAAAACTCCGAGTTTCAGCCCCACGAAAATATTTTCCCGGATCCCCGGCAGCTCAATTTCGCGCAGCCGACGCCAGGCGCCAAGCTCCAAAATTTTACTCAGCTCAAACATCTGCGGATCGATGGAACGCAGTCCCGCCAGAGAATTAACCAGCACCGGGAAAAACGTCACCAGCGCAACCAGCCACACTTTGGAGAACAAACCGATCCCAAACCACAGCACAAACAGCGGCGCAAGGGCAATTTTCGGCGTAATTTGCACAATCAGAATCAGCGGAAACGACAGCCGCTCCACCCTGCGCGCCCGGAAAAAGACGAATGCCGTGAAAAGGCCGGCAAACGTGCCCACAGCCACGCCGATCACGATTTCCGAGACGGTGACGGCCACGTCGTAGCCCAGTCCCGCCGAGGAAAACAGTTCCCGGGCGCGCACAAGCAGCGCAAGGGGGGAAGGAAGCGCACCGTGGCCCCCGGCAGGCGGCGAGAAAATCTGCCACAGCACCAAAAACAGCGCTACCGAGCAGAATCCGCCCCAACGGCGCCGAAAATTATTCTTCCCAAACATGGCACCTCACTTCTTCGCCTGAAAATAATCCGGCTGAAATACGTAATCCTTCATTTTTACGGGAGTGTCGATCAGCCCGTAACGGTACTGCAGATCGGCAATGCTCTGCCATTTTTTCGGATCGGAGAATCCGAATCCGCGGCGCCGGGTAAGGTCGGACTGCCACAGATCGCCCACAAACAGCTCATTCATCGTTTGCAGAACCTGCTTTTCCTCACCTTTGAACCCGGGCGCATAGCGCATTGCGATTTTGACGCCCCCGGCAAGTTTCCCGTGCGTAAGATCCGAGAGGGAAGCATCCAGCGCGCGGATAAAACCCCGCACGGTCTGCGGATATCTGTCTATCAGATACCGGTTCGCCACCAGCACGTTTCCGTAGGAGGGGAAATAACGCTCCAGCGGGATTTCATGCACGGGAACGCCTTTGTTCTTCATGGCAAAATACCGCACGCGGGAAAAAATTATCGCGTCTGCCTCCCCGCCCTGCAGTGCCTGGGTGATTGCCGAAGTGCCCACTGTTTTCAGTGTCAGATCATTGCGCAGGCTGAACCCGTTTTTTGCCGCCAGGGCCTGCAGCTGCACAAAATTCGGGCTGCCCAGGCCGGTTACGGCCACCGTCTTTCCCTTCAGATCGGCCGGTTTTCGCACCGGGTTGCCCTCCAGACTCAAAATTGCCCCTATTCCCTGCTGATAGGTTGTGTGTACCACGCCGATCGGCACGCCGTTGGCGATTGCCGAAACAACTGAATCGCCGTTGGGGAAACCGAATTCCACATTTCCGACCGCCACATTTTTCAGCACGGTGGACGCATCTGCGTAAATGAAGCTCACGTCCAGTCCCTCGCGGGCAAAATACCCTTTTTCCTTCGCCACGTACAGCGGCGCATAGTAGGGGACTGCGGCTCCGTCAATCTGAACGGTAACTTTCGTCAGCCCGTGGGCGCGGCGCAGACTTATCTCCCCGCAGGCGCACCCGCAAAGGGAAAACAGCACGCCCAACAGCGCAAAGCACCCAAAAGCCCGCTTAAAATACCGTTTCATTCCGTCCATTATCCCTCCAGCGCAGAAAATAGTTTTCGGCGCACTGAATAAGCAGGTAGACCAGCACCCCGAAACACAGGATCGCGGCCACCGCCGCCAGCAGGACCGAAGTTTTGTAAGTCGAATTACCGAGCACAAGCAGATATCCCAAACCCTTTTCGGAAGCGATAAATTCCGCCAAAACCGCGCCCGTAAGCGCATCCAGCAGGGCAAGGCGCACGCCGGCGAAAAAGAGGGGAACGGCCGCCGGAATCTCCACTTTGTAAAAGAACTCCAATTTACCCATCACGAAAATTCGGCGCAGATGGTCGAAATCAGGATTACGGCTGCGCAAACCGGCCACAGTCCCGGAAAGAACGGGAAAGAACGCCAGCGACACAATCAGAATCAGCTGACTTTTCAGACCGAGCCCAAACCACAGCACAAACAGCGGCGCAAGAGCGATCTTCGGCATCGCCTGCAAAAACACAAGAAAAGGGGAAAGAGCTGCCGACACAAAGGCGCTTTTGCTGCACAGCGTTCCCAACAGCGCACCCAAAATCAGCCCGATACCGAAACCGCAGACCATATTCCGCGCGGTGTAAAGGAAATGCGCATACAGTTCGCCCGTTTTCAGCAGCACATCCAATTCTTTCAGCACTTCCGTCGGCGGGGGAAGGATAAAACGCGGAATCCGTGCCGCAGACACATACAGCTGCCACAGCAGAAGCAGGCAGAGCACGTAGGCAAACCATTTCAGGGCGGAAATGCCAAACCGAAACGGCTTATTTCGGTTCATCTTTGAGCTCCTCCCGCAAAAGATTCTGAAACTGCGCAAAGTCCGCGCCGGCTTTTACGTCTATCGTGCGCGGATAGGATATCGGCACGGTGTGAACCGCTTTTACCGTCCCCGGGCGCGAGGAGAGAACGCATACGCGCTTCGAGAGATACGCCGCCTCATCGGTAGCGTGTGTCACAAGTATGATGGTCTTTTCCGTGCTTTGCCATATTTTCAGCAGATCTTCCTGCAGCTGTTCGCGCGTAATGTAATCGAGCGCGCCGAAAGGCTCGTCCATCAGGAGCACCGGGGGATCGTATGCGAGCGCCCGGGCGATCTGCACCCGCTGCTGCATTCCGCCGGAGAGCTGATTCGGATAGGAATCGGCGAAATCCGCAAGACCCGTCATTTCCAGCATTTCCCCTATCCGGGCATCCGTCTCGGCGCGCGAAAGACCGGCTTTCTCCAGTCCCAGGGCGATATTTTTCCGCACCGAACGCCACGGGAGCAGCGTCGGGGACTGAAACACAAATCCCGTATCGGGCAGGCCTTTCTTTCTTTCCGTTTTCCAAAACCGCTGCACTTCTCCCGTAAAGTCCGTGTCCAGACCGGCGATGATCCGCAGCATTGTCGATTTTCCGCAGCCGGAAGGGCCGATCACCGACATGATTTCGCCCCGCCTGACTTCCAGGTTTACATCGAGAAGCGCGGTTGTTTCCGCTGCGCCGCGTCGGGAACGGTAACGCTTATTCACGTGCCGCAGTTTTACTGTGATGTTTTCGGATGTATCGTTCAACTTTCTCCCTCCGTACGCTTTTTCGGATGCCTGTTATTCGTGCGTCCACAGTCCGGATATCCGTTTTGCCGCCTCCTGCACGGGAGGCAGCCAGTGTTCGGCACCGGCTTTTGCCTCTGCGTCCCCCATTACCGCCCCCGCCATTGAAACCGAGGTTGTGACCGTATTGTGCGGCCCGATGATCGGCGCGGAAACCACCAGAACACCGGCGTTCAGCTCGTTGTAGCAGATGTCGTATCCGCGTTCGTGCACCGTTTTCAGGTGCCGGAGAATGTCTTTTTCGGATGTCAGTGTTTTGGGGGTGAATTTTATCCGTTCGCTGCGGGCAATCACTTCCTGCGCCCGGGAAAGGGGATATTCAGCGAGGATTACGCGCGCCGCGGCCGAAGCATGAATCGGCAGCATATCACCGGTGCGCACGGCCAGTGTTACGGGACGCGTGCCGTGCCAAAGCGCAAGACAGCGCACCTGGTTTCCCACGAAACGGCTTAAAAATACGGTTTCTTCGTATTCTTCGCAGAGGTTGGAGAGGATATCGCGGGAAGCGTCGTCCAAAAAACGCCCGCCGCGGCACAGCCCGATGGCTTCCGGACCGATTCCGTAGCGTCTGTCGCTGCCCCGCACCACGAACTGTTCTTCCGTGAGTGTGGAAATAATGCGGCTGATGCTGGACACGGGAATTTTTGTCCGCAGGGAAATTTCCGAAAGCGTTAAGAATTTTTCCCCTTCGGCGATAGTGCGAAGAATTGCGAGTGTGCGTTTTACGAGTTCCACTGTCTGCTCCGTTCTGTGCGCGCCGGAATTGCCACTCTATAAAAATACCTAATTTCGCTCCCGTATTTCCCTCTAGACATACCACTCCAAGCTCGCTATACTTCGTTGTACGGAAACTATTTTCGCTCAGCGGAAAGAAATAGTCAACAGGAAATTATAATTTAAAAGCGGTTTCGGAGCTGAGACCGGATTAAACGGCAGGAAAGGCGAACAATGAAAACTACCCAGACCGAACGCGGGTTTACGGGTTATCAGAAAAAAGTACTGGGAGCCGCATTGGGCGGCCTGGGACTGCAGAGCACAAGCACAATGCTTCTGTCTTTCGTGCTTGCCTCGATGCTCGTTGATTTTGGGATCAACAAAACGGCGGGCGGATTCATTTCCACAGTCACCAATCTGGGAATGCTGGCGGGAGGGATCGTGTTCGGCACGCTTGCCGACCGATTCGGAAGGGCGAAGAATCTTGCCCTTACCGTGGCCATCTTCTCTCTCGCCACGGCCGCTGTCGGCTTCGTGGACACTATCGGTGCGGTGTACGTGCTGCGGTTTCTCGTCGGCGTCGGCGGAGGGGGTATGTACGGCGTGGTTATGAGCCTTACGGCCGACGCATTCAGTGCCGGGCGGCGCGGACGGGTAACATCGTGGGTTACGATTGCCGGACAGTTCGGCGCAATTATTGCCGCCGTCGCCGCCGCGCTCATCGTACCCGCGGCAGGATGGCGCGCACTGTTTATCTTCGGCGGACTGCCCGTATTCTTCGCCATCTGGGCCTGGTTCTGCCTGCCCGAATCGGAGCACTGGAAGAAAGCGCGCGCGGAAGCCGGGCGCAACAAAAACGAAAAAATTTCCGTGGCCGAGCTCTTCCGCGCCGGACGCACGCCAACCACGCTGCGCCTGACGCTGATGGCAACCGTGCAGGTAGCGGGATATTTCGGACTGATGAACTGGCTTCCCTCGATTATCCAGGAGCAGGCGCACGTTTCCGTGAAAGGCTCTTCGACATGGATGATTGCCACAATCATCGGCATGGTTTTGGGTATGTTCGTATTCGGGCAGCTCATGGATAAAATCGGACCGAAATTTGCCTACGGTTTATTCCTTCTTGCCTCGGCCGTGGCCGTATTCCTTTACTCATTCTCCGCCTCTGCAGGCGCGATTCTGATCGGCGGGGCAATCGTCGGATTCTTCGCCAACGGAATGAACGCCGGATACGGGGCAATCGTCGGAAATCTTTATCCGACATATATCCGCGCAACGGCAAACAACGTTATTTTCAATATCGGACGTGCCGTGGGAGGTTTCTCCGCCGTGGCAATCGGATTCTTCCTCGACAACTATTCGCTCACCGTGGCAATGGGCTTCCTCTCGGTACTGTATGTAATCTCTTTCCTCACGGTTCTCACTCTGAACGTGAAGAAACACACAAACGAAGGAGCAGAGGAAAAATGAGTATTCACCTGAAAAATCTGCTTCCCGGAATGCTCGGGGAAGCAACACTGATCGTCGGTGATCCGGGCCGCGTGGCCTTAATCGGCACACTGCTGGAAAATGTGCACCAAATCACCGATTCGCGTGAATTTCAGGTTATCGGCGGCAGCTATAGGGGTATCCCCGTATCTGTCTGCTCCACGGGAATCGGATCCGGTTCCACCGAAATCGCCGTCACCGAACTGATCGAAAACGGTGCAAAACGGATTGTGCGCTGCGGCGGCTGCGGCGCGTGGCAGGACGGAATAAACGTCGGAGACATTATCCTGAATTCCGCCATGGCCCGCTCTGCCGGACTGATGTCGAGCTACGTCGAAGATTCCTTCCCGGCCGTAGCGGATCCGATTCTTCTGGGCGAAATCAATACGCAGATGAAACAGCACGACATGGTCACGCATATCGGAATCGGGCTCACGTCCGAAGGATATTACGCCGGGCAGTTCCGCGATCCGCAGACCGAAACCGGGAAACTCTTTACGCGCGGCGGCGGAATGGGATATTACCGGGACCGGGGCATCCTAAACTGCGAGATGGAAACAGCCATCCTGTTTATCCTGGGATCGCTCTACCGCATTCCCGTTGCCAACAGCCTTGTGGTACACGTCACGCGCAAAAACAACTTCTGGGCAAATGACGAAGATTACCGCCGCCGCCATCTCGCTTCGGCGCGGGCGGTACTGGAGGCAATTCACGCTGTTTGTGCCTGAGAAAGCGCAGGGCAAAACACTGACAAAATGAAAACAGACGGGAGGTGCCCGTTCCCAATTGGGAACGGGCACCTCCTTTGTAACCCGCCGCACGGCCGTGACGGAAAGTCACGGCCGGAAAGATTTTCTCCGGTCAGCGCGGGGCACGGATCAGCTTTTCCAACAGCTCTTCGTGCACCTGCGGCCAGCCTGCCAAAATTGACCCCTTTTCGCACACATTCAGATGTGTGCCGTCCATACGCGTCACACGCACACCGACTTCGCCGCAGATCAGCGAAGCTGCCGCAATATCCCACGGCGAAACAGACAGATGGACAAATGCTCCGGCCCTGGAGCAGGCAACCTCCGTCAGTTCGAGCGCGGCCGACCCGTAACGGCGGTGGCCCCTGGATTCCGTAAGCGCCTGACGCAGACGGGGAAGCGCACAGATTTCTTTCAGATCCGTGATCAAAACCGCATTCCGGTATCCCACGTCCTCAGGTACGCGCCCCAGAGGCTTTCCGTCGCAGAACGCGCCCTGCCCCCGAATGGCGGAATACACGATTCCGCGCACAACATCAACCACGATACCCAGCACGGGAACACCGTCTTCGGCCAATGCCAGCGAAATGGCATAATCCCGGTGGGTTGCCACATAGTTCATGGTTCCGTCGATCGGATCCAGTATCCATACCCGGCCGGCAAAGGAATCACGCGTATGCCCTTCCTCGCCCAGCATCGGATAACCGGTCGCCTGCTCCAGTTTCCCGGCAAGAAAATTTTCAATCTCCCGATCTACCTGCGTCACCAAATCATTGCGGTCAGATTTTACGCTGACTTCCAACTTTCCGGTGCCCAAGGCAATCTCCCGGGCGCGCTCCAAAAACGGCAGCGCCAAATCCCGCAGCTGCGCCAAACTCAATTGGGAAACATTCATTACAGCAACACTAACCCTTCTTAATAATTTTCTCTGCTATTTCTTCGGTAACGAAATCGAAGATCAGCACACCGGCTAATCTACCACTTCCCGCGGCCAAATCCCGCACGCCCCGTAATACTGTTTCGTTCAAAACAGCGGCGTACGCATCCGGGTATCCGGGCTCTCCGTTTGTCGCACTGATGTGGTTCAGCACCAGTCTGTCTTTCCATGCGGGGCAGTCGAGGGCGTTGGTCACCGCGGCAATTTTTTCTTCCACGGCCGGTCCGTCCCACAGATCCTGAATCGCCAGTCCGGGGCAGTCGTGCCACGGATATGCCCAGTGCAGGGCGCCGGCCCGGGTGGCCTCATATTCGTGCGGCGAGCACTCAAAAGCGAGCACTTTCCCGCGCAGCCGACCCACCGTGAGCTCCGAGATCTTCTCCTTCTGCGCGGAAGAAAACTCGAAAAACAGATCGGAATACCTGCCTACCAGTCCCTTCAGCGCGGGGCAGTATCTGTCGAAATCGTCCTTTTTCTCGTTCGCGTTTTGAAAACGCACCAACACAAATTCTTCCGGATTGCGGTTCAGAAAATCTTTCAGCGTTTCCAGTATCGTTTCGCCGCCGATATCGCTTTTCCATTCGCGGTGGGCGGCATACAGATCCCGGGTAAGCCGGATATCCAGATACCGCACACCGGCTTCAAGCTGCTCCGACAAAGACAGCGTCTGCGTCTTGTAATAGCGTTTTTGGCACGGACCGGTCATTGTGTCGTGCGTGCCGGGGATCAGCAGATCCCTGAGCAGTGTTTCGTCCGAAATGTTTTTTATCCAACCGACACTCATAACTCTCTCCTAAAAATCGGCTTTCGCTTCGCTGTGACGCCGTTTCATTCCGACCATCACATGCGACATAACCGCCGCCACCAGACTGAGAACAGCCAGGCCGATGAAAGCCGCGCCCAGAATCTCGGTGGAGGTAAGAATTTCGGTGACCACATTCCCGTTGGCATCCTTGACGGAGGGCGTGATCAGATTGCCGAGCACGATCGGAGCCAGCAGCGCCGGAATATAACCGATTGTGATTGCGAACGACATTGCCGAGGAGGCCTGTTTCTTCGCAATTCCGAATTCTCCGATCGGCGCATAGTAAACTCCGCGGATCATAAATGTGGTTGCCGACGCCAACAGCATCAGCACTACCAGCGTCCACAGCGTGGCCTGGGAAATCAGATCCTCGGGAACCTGACCGGCGGGATACTCGCTGACCGCCGGGTGATTGGTGAAGAAAATGCAGGCGATGGCGATCAGCAGCACTGCCAGCAGAACTTCCATCGTACGCATAAATTTCACCGTTGACTTAAATACCTTCTCCACCAGAATCGTGGACACCAGGGGCAGCATCCGCAGCCCGATCACCGCCGTTGCGAAAGTTGCCGCAGCCACGGCCGAGGTGCCGTACCCGGCCTGAAGATAGCGGGCAAAATACGTTCCCGCCGCAACGAAAGCGCCGTAAATGCAGAACACGTTGATTCCGGCAATCCACACAATCGGCAGTTTGGCCACGTGCGCCACACCCCTGATGGCTTCCAGCGTGCTGGAGGCGGTGGTTTCGTCGCCTACCTTTTCTTCCTTCGGCACCGTGAAAAACACCAAAATACCGGCTACCAGCACGATAATCGAGGAAGTGTACATGATTGTCTTCGGCGCAACGCCGCCCGCCAGCATTCCCGTCCACAGCAGCGAGACCAAAAACGCAAGCATTCCCCTGCCGAATTCAAAGAATCCGAATGCCGTTCCCTGATGGTCCGGACCGGTGGACAGGCTGACCGCCTTGAAGTTGGCAGGCTTGAAGAGAACTTCGGTGAACAGCAGCATCAGGAAGAAGCAGATAAGCAGCGTCGCGAAGGAAAGATGCGGCGATCCGACAGTGATAAACAGGGAAATGCCGCCCGCGCCGAGGGAAGAGATCAGCATGATGGTTCTGATCCTGAACCGGTCGCCGATCCAGCCCAAAGCAATGGTCCCCAGAATAATCACCAGACCCTGCATGGAATAAAGCGAGCCGGCCTGACCGTCCGATACGCCCATCGCGGCGGGAAAATCTTTCGGGATTGTGTTTCTGATATCCCAAAATGCGTAGATCAGCTGAGCGTTTACGGTAATCAAAATTAAGGAAATAAAGCTTGTGGCCGTAAAGCCAAGATTTTTAACTGCGTTTCGCATCGCATAGCCCCCTTACTATACACGTTACATATCCGCACCGGAGAAAACGGAATCCCGGGCGTCCTCTTATTCTGCGTGTGCGCACTCCTTTGCGCGCCGGTGACGCCGCCGGACGTTTTCCGGTTCGCCGAAGCGGACCGATACCCTGCCGGTCAGGATATCTTCCGTTACCTCAAATCTATTCAATCGTTTGAACGATGTCAATAGATTTTTCCTTTTTTATCTTAAAATTTAATTTTTACATTTTTGTAATAGTTTTTTTGATGGCTATTTTACGCGAATTTACGGTATTCACTTTTTTATTCAAACGTTTGAATCGTCACTTTCCGACGCGGCGTAAAAAGTTCGCCTGCGCGGTCGAAGAGCGCACAACCAGATGTGTGGGCACTGTCACCCGCCGGATCTCCGTTTCCCGCCCTTCCCGCCGCGCGCAGGCCAAAGAGAAAGCAGCTTCCGCCACTTTCCGCGGACAGCGGTCAATCGTGGTCAGAGAAAACGCAGGGCTCGCACCTGCCGCGGAATTGTCGAAGCCGACCAAAGAAACATCCGCAGGCACGTCAATCCCCGCTTTCAGCAGCGCCAGATACGCACCCATTGCACACTGGTCGTTGTAACAGACAATCGCCGTTGTTTTTCCCAGGGCCCCCACACGGGCGGGGAAAAAATTTTCGGCTTCCGCGTTCCGCCCGCGCTGCCACAGCCGCACCAACAGATCCTGCATAGCGGCAAAACCGGCGGAAAGCGTATTGCCTGCCTGCCACGGATACATTTCAATATCTTCCCGCTTCAGCACGGAAGCCAGCATTTCCAGCCGCGCATCGCCGGAAACGCCCTGCGGACCGGCCAGATAATACACACAGCGGTGTCCCAGCTGCCTGAGATGGGAAGCAAGCTCGGTCACGCCCTGCATATTGTCGCTGCGCACCAGATCGGCCTGCGGCAAATCCGTATCCTGGGCAATCACCACAGTCGGCAGAATATCCTCGTCCGTGTTGTATACGGGCGGATTGATCGCAATCACGTTCGCCACCCGCAGCTGCGCCAGCTTCTCCAACGCCGTTGCGGGATCGTCGTACAGCGCGGCGTTTTCCGCGATGATCCGGTACCCGCTTCCGGAAGCAAGATCCGCTATTTCACGCACATAGGCCGTGTGCAGCTCCTGATCGAAATGCGCCACTACTCCGAGCAGCTTTGGGCGAGACTGCGAAAGAAGCGCCCCCGAAAGATTAAAGCGGTACCCCAGACGGTTCGCTTCGCGGCGTACACGTTCCTGCACGGAAGGAGAGATACGCGAATCGTTGCGCAGCGCCAAAGACACCGAGGAAACGGAAACCCCCGCTGCGCGGGCCACGTCTTTCATCGTTACCTGCCGGCAGCCTGCTTTCGTTTTCTCCGCCATCATTTCCCCTTCGGATTCGTCCCGCCGGCATATACGGCGCGGCAGCGCACGGGAAAATCCGTACGCTTCGCGCTGCGCGGCGGCGTGCGAAAACGGCAGCGCCGCCGCGCACCCATCTATATGCTACCGACTATACGCCGCCGCCGCATTTTCTCCCTTCTGCGCACGCAGACAGAGGCACCGAGAAGAACAGAAAACGCATACAGACACGTCAGCGGCAGTGCGGCTCCCGTTCGGGAAAGACGGCGCGCACGATTCCCGGCGGAAAGCAAAACTTTATCCGATCCGCCCTTTGGCGTATGCGCGAAGCTTTCGCCGGGAGTGCCCGCAGGGGAAACTGATCCCGCTCCGGGCGTAACCGAATCGGAGGAATGCCCGCTCTCCCCGCCGGGGTTCACATCCGGCGGCAACGGCACACTAAACGGGGGTATAAACGGCAGCCTGTATCCATAATCAATCTCACCCGGCAAATCCGGCGCGGATGCATCTTCGTGCACGGCAGCAATCTCGGAAGCCGCGGAGAGTTCCACACTCACGCCGCCGGCCGGCGCAGAAGGATCTGCTGCGGAACGGTCCGAAACAGCATCCGCATTTTGCTCCGCGGAAGAACGCAGCGTCCACCGGTCACCGCTCCCCAAAGGCCGGGTATAAATCCGGGCACCCGCCTGCGAAACGGGTAAGAATACCCGCAGCGTTCCCTGCCAGTCCGCCTTTTTCCCATTTGCGTCAACCATTTGCACCGATACCGCGCGAAGAACGGAAATACGCCGGCCGTCCGGGGCGAGCCCTGCGATGAGCGACTTTACCTGCTCACCGTCTTGCGCCAGCACAGAGATTTTCGGCTTTACGCCTTCTGCAATATTCGAAGATCCGATTTCCGCTTTAATTCCCGTTTCGGCATCGGTGAAAGTTTTCACTTTGCCGTCCAGAACTGTAATTTGCGTCTTCAGCCCGCTGTCGGAGGCCAAAGATTCTTTGAATTTATCATTCACCTGCTCCGCGCGGTATATCTCCAATTTGCCCAAAGTATCGGGAAGGGCATACTCTCTGATTCCCTTTTTCTTCGATTTGTCGTAGGGCATGAGACTGCGCCCAAAACGCACCAGGTTCAGCGGATTGTCGGCAAAAGCCCTTCTGCCCACCGATTCGGTCCGATCCGGCAGCACAACTTCTTTCAATTCGTTTGTTTCAAAGGCACTGCTTCCGATCGTGCGCAAAGACGTGCCGAGCACCAAAGAATTGATTTTATTGTTTTCAAAAGCCGAATCCGCAATTTCCTCCACCGAATCCGGAATCCGCAGCACGCTGATCTTATTCCCCTTGAACGCATTGTCCTGAATGGAACCCAGTCCCTCGTGCAGGACCAAACGGGTAATTCCGCTTTCGTCGAAGGAAAATCCTTTATCAAAAGCACCGGCTTTGATCATCCGCACGGAAGCGGGAATCTCCACTTCCGTAAGTTTTCCCGCGCTGTGGAAAGTCAGCGCGCTGATTTCCGTGAATTTCGGATTCCGGGGAAGTTTCAGGAAAGTCAGCGCCTCGGCTTCGTCGAAAGCCGAACGGCCGATAAATTCCACACTGTCGGGAATGTCGAGCTTTTCGATTTTTCTGCTGTAGGCAAATGCATCCTCGCCTATGTAGCGCAGATTTCCGGGAAGAACAAGTTCTTTCACTTTTGCGTTTTGGAAAGCGCCGGCATAGATTCTTTCCAGACTCTGCGGGAAGCTTATTTTTCCTACGCCGAGATTGAAAAACGCTTCGGCATTAATCTCAGTGACGCCCTCCGGGATCCGGACTTCGGCCACATTCTTTACCCCGCGCGCCGGATTCTTAAACACCCCGGCGCCGATACCCGTTATCTTCACGCCTCCGATTTCCCCGGGCACCTCCAAGATCTGCTCATTGGCGGGTTTGGCCAAAAACTCACCGAGTTTATACCATTTGGTGATCACTCCCCGCGAGGGGCTGATCTGCCATTCGCCCACATCGGTCAGGTCTTTCGGCTGCTGCTCGTCGGAAATCAGGGGGTCGGGCACGGGAGCGGTGCCAATCTGCGGAGCAAATTTCGGCGCAGCGGGGAAAAGTGCCTTATCCTGCGGATTATTCGTCTTAAACACGGCCCTGATCATGGGCATTCCGAAATACCCCGTGGATTTCAACGGCACAAATTCGCCGTTAAACAGATACGCATGGGATACTGCGGAAGTTGAGGGGCGCACAGAGCCATCCAAAGCCACGGCAGGGGTGCGTCCGCCGGGCAAAATCTGCTTCACCGTCACATAGAGCTTCCGGTTGCCGCGAATCTTCTCCCCCGAAAGGTCAATCTGATTCCAAACACCGGTTTTCACCGTGATCATCCGCGGCTTTGCCACATCTATGATACGTCCGAGAGAATTTACCGCTTTTATCCGCAATTCCATCTTCCCGGAACGAAGATACGGATTGTTTCCCGCGCCGAAAATCCGCACCGCTCCCAGCTCGCAATCCGCACCGCCCGTTACGTCCACCGCAACGGCATTGCCAGTTTTTGCGTGAATAATTCCGCCCGCCAACGGGTTATTGTTGTCGTAGCCTATCTCACGCATTCCCGATTCACCCTCCGAAGGCACACTGCCCGCGCCGTCTTCGGAACCGGAAGACGGCGGCGGAGCCGGAAGAGATGCGTCTTTCTCCAGCACAACGTCAAGTTTTTCTTCCGTATCGGCATTCACCTCTATCGTGTGTTTCTGCGTCACGAAGCCCTGCGCACCGAGATAAACGTCATACTTTCCCACGGGGAGAGACGAAAAAGCAAATACACCCGTTTTCCCGTCCGTTTTCGCTTTCAGCCCCAGGGACGGAATCGAAATTCCGGCCAAAACCGGCTTCAGACCCGAAGAAAGAGCGGAAACGGCCGTCATTTTTCCGATCCTGCGCGGCGCCGGCTCGGTGTTTGCTTTCAGCGTCTTTCCGTTTAACTCCAACCGCAGGTTATCCACAGACCATCCCTCGCCGGATACGCCTCCGCCGACTATGCTGAACCCAAACAGATCAATGGTTTTTCCGGCAAACCGCGAAAGATCGATCCGCCTCTGCACCCATCCGTTTTGCTGCAGTTTCGTAGGATAATTAAATACTTCCAGGGCTTTTTCTTCCGGCGCTTTGGGCACGCCCAGCGCCTGGAATCCGATCACGCCTCCGCTCCAGGAAGCATTTTCGTCAAAGACGAGCTCCGCTTTATCCGAGGCTTTTATGCCGGTCAGATCTATGGCGGGCAGCTCGAATGTGGACTGCGGAGCATTTCCCATTCCGAGCCGGTTCAGATTCAGACCCAAAATTTCACTGCCGGAGGCAGGTTTCGGGTCGGCCTGAAGATTTACCGTACCGATTCCAAAATCGCCTTCTGTGTCGATTCCGGCCTCCCGCTGCTCAAAATCGGTGAAATATTCTCCGGGTTTTACGGATTCTTTTACCGTTACGGGCACTTCTTCCGTTGTGTATGTATCGCCGGAGGTGGTTTGCGCCTGCACCGAAAGCCGATAATTTCCCGCGCGGGTAATTTTATCTCCCGGAATTGCGATCTTATAGAAAGCGCTTCCGTTTTTTCCTACCGAAACTTTCTGTTCGGCTGCCTTAGTGCCGCCCTGCAGCAAAACAAGGGTAAGTGTTTTAATATCCGCAGAATCGCCCAACTCAACGGATACAGGCAGAGAGCGGCGCACATAGGCGCGCGCCGGGATATCAACGTCGGCTTTGATTTCGGCGGGCGCAGCTGCCTTTACCGAAACTTTTCCGCTTAAAGTTCCCGTTTTTGCCTCCGGCAGTTTCCCTGCCGCGCGCAATGCCGCATTTACCGTGTCCAAAGCATCCGTCACGCCATACCCATAGCCAAAATTCGGCTTGGACGGATAATTTTCATCCGTTCCGCCGCGCGTATTCTTTTTCAGCAGGTCTTCAAGCTGCGCCACGGAAAGATTCGGATTGGCCTGCAGCGCCAGAGCAGCCACGCCGGACACGTGCGGAGCGGCGCCGCTGGTGCCGTCCCAGGAAGCGTAACGTCCGCCCGGCAGTGAGGAGCGGATATGCACGCCGGGAGCCGTCAAATCCGGTTTAAGTTCGGCACCCGGCCATTTGCCCGGTCCCCTGCGGGAAAAATCAGCCAGACGCCCGTCGTTGTCTACGGCACCTACGCTTAACACACCGGGCATTGAACCGGGATTGTCCACCGAACCGGGCACGGCTTTTACCGCACCGCTGTTTCCGGCACTGAAAACATTTAAAATTCCCGCTTCACGGATAGTCTTGGACACTTCTTCCAGCCACGGATCGGGTTTGTCCGTGCCGTCGGACCAGCTTTGATTAATGATTTTGGGAGCTTTGCCCGGATCGCCTCCCGGAGCGAGCATCCACCGGCAGGCTTTGATAATATTGGCGTTGCTTCCTCCGACCCCGTCGCGGAATGCACGCACGGCAATAAATTTTGCACCCGGGGCAACTCCGATCCGATTTACCCGCACTTCGGTATTGCCACGCATTCTCGGCTCGGAACCGACCATAATTCCCGCCACATGAGTGCCGTGCGTATCTGTATTTCCGCTGCCGACAAGGTCCAGATAATTGCCCTTTAATTCGATATTGCCCGTTTTCGGGTCATATCCGCGAAAATGTGTTTTTAAGGCAGGATGGGAAAAATCCACACCCTGGTCAATAAGACCGATGGTCACGCCTTTTCCGTCGATTTTTCGCATATCCCACACTTTGTCTGCGCGGATCGCCTTTATGTTTTCTTCCACCTCCGCAGATTCGTCAAACTCTGCGCTGCGCGGGGAACCCACGGCGGCACGGCGTGTTTTTGCGGGCTTAACCGGATGTACACTGCGATTGGGGCTGACAGAACGCACCTGCTCCAGCCGGGCCAACGCGTTAAGCACGTCGGGGCGGGCCTTCAGATTAATCGTATTGGCAATTTTCAGCTGCTCAAAACTTTTCACTCCCGGATTGCCCGCAAGAATCTGCAGAGCCTGCTTTTGCGCCGCGTCTGCCCTCAGTGAGGCGGCACGCAGAGCGATCGCCGCCATGGGCGCATTCGGCGTAAGTTCCGCACGGGCCTGCGAAATCCGTCTGTCCGGGGCACTGTCGGCAAAAGTAACGAGCACGTCGGCAAATCCGTCCGGCCCCACACGTACATCCGAAGAAATTTTTACCCCGGATTTCCCATTGTCCGGCATATCCGCAGCCGTGCCCGCGCCAAAGGCAAACGCCCTGCCCATGCCTGCGCAGCAGGAACTGAGCGCAAAGAGAAAAGCGAAAAAGAAAACCATTGTTTTTCTGCGCGTAAAGAAAACACAGTCGGGTGAAAAAAGCATAGATAACCCCCACAGGCTGCAAATACAAAAATACGGACAAAGGGTATCCTAACATAATTTTACCTGCGAGAACACCCCCAAACCCGCACGTCAGGGCAATTTAGGAAACAGACCTGCGCCCCGCGGGAACGGAAACGCCCGCGGGAAGAAAAAGAAAAATTGAGCTGTTACAATAAAAGACGCAAAAGGAGCGTCTCCTTTGCCGATACGCACACCGGCCGCAGATGCGGACGGAACACAGACCGTGCCGCCGCAAAACGGCACAAAAGCGAGAGAACGAAGAGTTACAGAACATGAAAAAAATTTCGATACTTGTAGGAAGCCTGCGACGCGGATCTTATGCGCGTAAAATAGCGGAAAACCTGGCAGAATATTTCCCTGCGGGCTACGAGGCAAAAATAGTGGAAATCGGCGGTCTGCCGCTTTACAGCTTTGATTACGACGATCCGGAAGTAACCGATATGCCCCTGCCGGAGGAATACCGCGAATTTAGGGAAACGATCAAAGCCTGCTGCGGAGTTCTGTTTGTGACCCCAGAAAACAACCGGACCATTCCCGCCTGCCTGAAAAATGCCGTTGACATCGGTTCGAAGCCAAACAGCGATGTGGCATGGAAAAACAAGCCGGCCGGAATCGTCAGCCATTCCGTAGGCAGCATGGGCGGATACAGCGCGCAGAAGAATCTGCGTCTGGCACTGTCGTATTTCGATATGCCCCTGCCCGGCCAGCCGGAAGTTTTCCTTGGGCACTCACCCAAACTGCTGGACGAAAACGGAAAAATCTGCGCACCCGACACGGTTGCGTTCCTGCGCCGGTATATTGAAAATTTCGTCTCTCTGATCGAAAAGTAACCCCGCATCTCTTCTGCGTGCCCGCCTTCCGCGGGGAAGGCGGGCACGCATCAACGCTCTTTTCTTTCGATTGACACATTCACACCTGCCCGCAGATATTAACGCAAAGCATGCCGATGGCTTAGACTACTGCTATGAAGATGCACTCAACGGCACACTCCGCACGCGCGGCGGAGGCACAGACGGAAAAAACATCCCATTCTTCCGTGGTAAGTTCATCGCTGGTAATGTTTCTCGGCACATTCACCTCACGAATCCTGGGCATGATCCGCTCCCCGGTTTTGCTGACTCTGGTGCTCGGCCTGAACTCTCCGATTGCAAATTCCTTCGATATTGCAAACAAACTCCCCAATATTATTTTTGCAACCATCGCAGGGGGACTGATAAACGCGGTTCTGGTTCCCTCCATCGTGAAGGCATCCGAAAACTGTGCGGACGGAGGCAGCGCCTTTATCAACAAGCTTCTTACGCTCTCCGTTACCGTTTTGGGCGTTCTCACCGCCGTGCTCACACTGGCCACACCTTTGGTGGTAAAAACTTTTGCTTCCACGATGGACGCGCAGTGGTACTCCATGACGGTATTTTTCACTTACTGGTGTCTGCCGCAGCTGTTTTTTTACGGCCTGTACGCAATACTCGGGGAAATCCTGAACGCAAGGGAAAAATTCGGCCCGGGCATGTGGGCTCCCGTGCTGAACAACGTCGTGGCAATCGCCGGCCTTTTGCTGCTGCTGCTGCTTTTCGGACGTGCCACTGCGCAGACCGTCGGAAATCCGCAGGCATGGCAGGGCGCGCGCGGGCTGATTCTGGCAGTTTTCTCCACCGCGGGCGTTGCTTCGCAGGCACTGATTCTCTTCAGGTTTCTGCATCTGGTGGGAATCCGCTTCCGCCCCGATTTTGCATGGCGCAATTCCGGTCTGGGCACGGCGGGCAGGGCATCCCTCTGGGTTCTTTTCCTCACGTTCATTTCCATTATCCCCACGGCTTTGGAAACAAATGTTGCCTCGGGCGCCACGCAGAAAGCGCTGGATGCGGGAACAGACACCGCTTTGGTTGCGGGAAATGCCGCCTATACGGTTTCTTTTTCCATCTGCCAGCTTCCCACATCGCTCATTACCGTTTCGATCGCCACCGCCATGTTCACCCGGCTTGCCAAAGCCGCGCAGAAACACGACTATGTGCAGATGCGCCGGCAGGCGGCATCCACGATAAACACCGTCTCCGCCTTTAATTTCCTCGCAATTTCCCTAATTGCCGTGCTCGCCATGCCCGTTTCCCGGATTTTCGTGCCCGCCGGTTCGCAAAATGAAATTGTTTCTCTGGCGTTTGTGGTGGTCCCGATGAGCTTTACTCTTCTCGGAGCCGGGGCGACGATCGTATTTAACCGCGTATGCTATTCGTTCAACGATATGCGCGGTGCTTTTTTTATGGCTCTGCCGGCGCAGTTTATTCTGGCGGGAGGGTATCTGCTGTGCTCCCTGCTGCCTCCCGTATATACGGTAAGCGCAATCGCCGCGGTGATGAGCGTTGCCACGGCAACCAGCGGAACGCTTCTGTTCCTCCGCTGCCGAAAACTCCTGCAGAGAATTCACGGGCGAGAAATTCTGCGCACACACCTGAAGCTGCTCGCCGTCACGCTGCTGATTACCGTTCCGTTTTTCGCGGCGGTAAACGTGTTTGCCGCACACATAACGCAGGGCGGATTTTTCAGATCCGTGATTGTGATTTTGGTGGTTACACCGCTGATGGGAACGGCATTCCTGGCGCTTCTGAAACTTTTCGCAATACGTGAGCTGGACGCCATTATCCGGGCTCTGGCTCTGATCGCCTCCAAACTGGGACTGAAGAAAATAGCCGCGAAAATCAGATAAAGCCTTCTTTCGCGCGGGCCAAAGAGGCAAAACACGCCGCCGGCCGTGCGCGCACGGCTTACCGGAAAACAGGAAAAGATTCCGTTTCCCCTCCTCCCTGATATAATCAACATCGTGCTTTTAAATTTTGACGATAAAGAAAAAGTCCGGGAACTGCGCGAATTTACCGACTCTTCCCCCTACGGTTCACTTATGCAGACATTTGGCTGGGCACAGGTGAAAAAGGGCTGGCAGCACCACTGTTTTTACACCGAGGAAAACGGCCGCGTCACTGCCGCGGTTTCCGTGCTTTCCATTGCGGACAAAGATATCGGCGGACGTTTTTTCTACGCTCCGCGCGGACCGGTATGCGATCTTTCCGATACCGCTTCGGTGTGCGCACTTCTGGGGGAAATCAGTGATTTTGCCCGGTCACGGAACGGATTTTTATTCCGCATGGATCCGGAAATTCCCGAGAACCCCGAAATTGAAGAGCTTTACCGCAGCTGCGGATACACGTTCCGCAAAGACCACGGATCCACTTCCCAGCCGCTGCAAAGCCTGGTTATGGACTTTTCAGAGTCCGGTTTCGCAAATGCCGAGGAGATCCTGGCTTCGCTGTCGACCAATACGCGAAAAACGGTCCGGCGCTCCTACCGCCTGGGAATCAGCAACCGTGTGGGCGGGCGCGGCGATCTGCCGGAGTTTTACCGCATTTTGGAAATAATGAATAAGTATCACGGCATCACTTACCGTCCCTACGACTATTTTGAGCGTCTTTACGACGCCTTCCCGGGAAATGTGCGGCTCAGTTTTTCGATGTACGAAGGCGAGGCAGTCGCCACATCCATGCTTGTGACGCACGGCAACCGGGCATTTTCGATGTATGGCGCGGATACCCACGAATATAATCTCGGGCAAAGCTACCAGATCAATTTTGAGGAACTGAAATACACTTTTGAGCACGGATACCGTTATTACGACATGGGCGGTATTTTTTCCACGGACGAAGAAAACGACGGTCTGTACCGTTTCAAGCGTAAATTTACGGGCGACGGCGTTGTGAACTGGATCGGAAATCTGGACATTCCGTTGGACGAAGAGAAATACGCTCTGTTTATCAGACGCTCAAAAGCCCGGGCACACTAGAGACGCAAAGGTGGGAAAAATGACGGATGCGGAAAAAATTCTTCCGGTTATTTTGGGCACGGACGAGAATTCCTATACGATTGCACGCAGCTACCATGCGGCATTCGGAAAAAAGTGCGTGGTTTGCGGGGCGGGCGTGCTGCTCCCGTTTTACCGCACTTCAATCGCCCACCTGCACACCGATCCCCGGTTTTCCTCGGATCCGGATGTATTTTGCGCACTGCTCAACTCGGTCTACGCAAAATACCGCGATGAAATTGACGAAGTGATGATTTTCGGCCCCACCGAAGAATACCTGGAACTTCTTTACTCCTGTCTCGAAAATTTGGATTTTACGCCCCTGCTTCCCTACCCTGATCCCAAACTCGGGCCGGCTCTCGCAGACAAAAACTATTTCTATTCCCGGATGGAAGAGTGCGGCGTGGCCGTGCCCAAGACGGGTGTTGCCACGGCAGAGAACTACTGCCGGGCCGTCCCCGAAGAAGGTGCCCTGTTCCTGAAAGCGGCCAATTACGGGGAATTTAACCGTTTTGACTTTCCGGGCAAACACAAGGGATTTTTTGCCGCGGACCCAAATGAGGCACGCGCATATCTCGGAAGTGTGTTCCGCAGCGGGTTCACCGGGGAAATGCTGGTCCAAACCTATATTGCGGGCACAAACGAACAGGAGTATTCGGTAAACGGATATCGCAGCAGACGCACGCAACAGTGCACTTTTGTGCAGGCGCGCAGCGTGCTTACCGACAAACGCCCGATGTGGGTGGGCAATCATCTGCTTCTGACCGACACCGACCGTTCCGATCTGTTTGGAATGTGCACCCGCGCCCTGGAAAAACTGGGCTACTACGGATTTTTCAATTTTGATTTCAAAGTGGACGCGCACACGGACCGCCCGTATATGCTGGAGTTAAATACGCGTCTCGGGCGCAGTTTCCACTACGCAAACCTCAACGGCGTGAATTTCATTGAACAGGCGGTGCGCGATTTTGCGGGCGCGGATCTGCCCGAAATCAAACGCAGGCCGTTTAACTGGATCACAGCCGACCGCGCATCCGTCGAAAAGCTGCTGGATGGGGAGAATCTGGCTCATTTCCGGGCCGAAGAAAGGTATCGGAATACGGGCAACGCACTTGACTACGCGGCGGATTCCGATGCGCTGCGCAGGGCAAGAATTACCGCGCACCGAAAGAAACTGGGTTCCGAACTGGCGCAGATGGTTCGCGGATAGGTTCGTTACGGGCAGCGGCGCAGTATCTGCCCAAATGCCCGTTTTTCCGCGGCCGATACACTGAGCTTCCATTTGCTCTTCACCAGAATCTGCTGTTTTGCGTACGCGCACCGAAAAGAGCTGTTCGGGGGAACCCACTCACTGATATCGGACGCGCCTTTGGCAACGTTTTGCGGACCGTCTACGGCAAGAAGATTTTCGGTATCGTTGGCAAACTCGGCGCGCTCCCGGGCAGTCCACCGATAGGCACCCGAGCGCCATGCATCGGCGAGCGCAACCACATGATCTATCTGAACTTTCTGCGATGTATTTTTCCCCCGCCGAAATTCAATCGTTTCTCCCGTATAAGGATCGTTCAGCGTGCCGGAGAGTACCACGCAGTGATGTGTTTTTGCCTTAAATACGGGATTTTTCAGATCGCGCCCAAGAATATCGTTTCGCGTATCGCACCCGTTGCGGTCGGTGTCTGCCCATGCCGGCCCGAATTCTTCCCGCCGGTAATGCCGATAGCCGGTATCTGTGCGGACAGCCAGCCGTTCCAGCCGGCGGGCAGAGGGGGTGTCGGGCAATTCCGCCGGCGGCGCACCGGATAGAAGAGCGCGCAGATTTCCCCCGACTTTCCACCCGTATTCGGCCTCCAACCCGGCTATATCCGGACCGAGCCCAGGAACGGACAGCCAGAGGAAAAGAACGGCCGCGCACAGCAAAATAATCCTTTTTCTCCGTGTTTTTCCCATGGAACACATTATCCCGAAAAATTATCCGCGGCAGAAATTCTTTCCACAGCAGGCTTTTATGTTTTCCGGGTGCGCCGGGTCCGGCACTATTTTCCCGCACGCGTCCAGGAGCAGGTCTTATATTCCAAAAGAGAAATAATTTCATATACGGCAAGTCCCAAAACCGCCATTGCCGTGATTGCGGCAAACATATTCGGATAATCCACAAGGCTCCAGGCGTTCATGATCATATATCCCAGACCGGAAGTACCCGCCACCGACTCGGCAATAAACAGCAGTGCCACACCCGTTCCGCCGGCAATCCGCAGCGCCGCATATAAATCGGGCAATACCGCCGGCACAATAACATGCCGGTATATATCCGCCCTCCGGGCACCCATGGAACGCACGGAATCAATATATGAGTGCGGAACGCGCCGCACCGCGTCCCTCATCGCCATCATTACCTGGAAAAACACCGTCACGCCGATCAGCGCGATTTTTGCGGCGTCACCGAGGCCGAGCAGAACCAGAAATACGGGCAGCAGAACGACTTTCGGAACCGGGTAGGTAAGAAACAGAAACGGGGCAAACACCCTATCCGCTTTTTCACTGCGCGCAAGCGTCACCGCCACGGGGAAAGCAGCGGCAGTCCCCAGGCACAGGGCACAGAGCACGCGGTAAAAGGAAACCGCAAACTGCGGCAGAAGTGCGGGAAATTGGAGGAAGAACACAGTGAAAGTGGTATAGGGACCGGGCACGGCCGGGGAACGCAGAACGAGTGCCGTTGCCTCCCAGCCCAAAAGAATCAGGAGCAGAGCGGCGCAGTAGCCCCACAGGGAATATATTTTCCGTATTTTTCTTTTCCGTGTTCTATGCACCGGGCTTCTCCTCCCGGGCCCGGCGCAGCAGGGCGCGCAACAGCTTCGTCATCTCAAACAGTTCCCCGGAGTTGCGGTAGTCCTGCCCGCCCTGCCCCGGATTGTCCACAACCGAGACGATCCGCCCGGGATTGGCGGCCATCACCACAATTTTTTTGCCCAGCAGAGCAGCCTCCTCAATCGAATGCGTCACCACCACCTGCGCATATCCGTATGTCTTTTGCATATCGAGCAAAAGCCTCTGCATTCTTTCGCGCAGCAGCGCATCCAGGGCAGACAGCGGCTCGTCCATTAAAAGCAGGTCACAGCCCAAAATCATCGCCCGCGCAATTGCCAGACGCTGTCTCATGCCTCCGGAGAGCTCCTGCGGATACAAGTCCGCGCTGCGCTCCAGCTCCACCTTATGCAGAAATTCCATCGCGGCGGCGCGGGCCCGGGCTTTCGGCACTCCTCTTATCTCCTGCCCGACGCAGGCATTTTCCAGTACGGTTTTCCACGGCAGCAGACCCAGATCCTGAAGAATCAGAGCCGTGCGCTCTCTGGGAGCGGTCAGTTTTCTGCCGTCCACGCGCACAGTACCCGAAGTCGGCGGCAAAAGGCCGTCGATAATCCGCAGCAGGGTTGATTTTCCGCAGCCCGAAGGGCCCAAAACAGCCACACTTTCACGGGCTTCAATCCGCAAATCCACCTCACGCAGCGCCGTTACTTCGCCGCTGCGGGTCCGGTAGCGGTGTGTTACTTTTTCAAGAGACAAAACACGCATCGTAAAAGAACTCTGCCTTAATCCGTTCGCGTATTTCCGTTATGCCTTTTTCAGCGCTCCGCTCTTCGGATCGTAGGAAAGAGAGTCGGCATAGCCTTTCTCCTTCATCCATTCCAGCACGGACTTCACAGATTCGGCCTGCGGCCGCGCCGCCGCCGGATAATGGGGAACCGGATAGGTTGCCTTCAGCGGATCGGCCAGTTTTGTATTGGCCACCATCAGTTCACGCTGCATTTCGGGATTGGCGTTGATCTGCTTCACCGCCGCGTCCCAGGCAGCGCGCAAAGCCTTAACCGCTTTTTGCCCGGCGCGGTCTTTTACGAAATCACTTCTGAATGCCATCACCGACTGCGAAAGATTTTCACCGGCTGTATCCTCGGCAATCACCTTTGCCCCCTGCAGTTCGCCCAATGCCAGCAGCGAAGCGGGAAATACGCCGGCTTCCGCCTCTCCCTGCATTACCAGCTGGAAGCGCACGGGCAGTTTTTTCAGCTCCTCTTTCATGATCTGCGACTTTTCCACGCCCGCATTGAGCATGAGCCGGTCCATCACATATTCAAGCATCGTGCCCGAACCCACACCGATTGGCGTTCCTGCCAGGTCTTTCAGATCCCGTACTTTCGATTTCGGCCCGACCATGATTCCGAATCTGCCCTCTTTTGCCGTCTGCCCGAGTGTCACCCAGGAAAGAGTCATCGGTGTGCCGCCTTTGGTTAAGGAGGCGGCAACGGGAATGTCCGTCATTGCCCCGTCAATTGCCTTTGCCGCGAGCGCGGCGGAAAGCTCCTGCGCGGAGGAAAACACCGAAATTTTGACTTTCACGCCCTGCTTTGCAAACAGCTTTTCCTTTTCGGCTTTCCACATCGGAAGAAAATCCTCTGTGGCCAGTGTGCCCACATTCACGGTCTGTTCCTGCGCCGCCGGCCTGTCTGCGGATGCCTTTTTCGTGCTTTGCGCCGTCGAATCGGAGCAGGCGGCCAAACCGAGCACCGCCAGTGCTCCCGCGGCAAAAACAGCCATCGATTTTTTCAGCAAAGAGAGAGATCCACCCATCATTTACCCTTCATATCATAGAACGTCACTATAATATTTCCACGGAAAATGCCGGCAGTAAAACCGGGATGGAAACCGGCTTTTCAGAAGCCCAGATCGCGGGCAACCTGCCGCAGACGGACTGCCGAGGCGGTGAGTCCGTCGCGTTCGGCAAGCGTCAGGGGCGGGGTGAGCACCCGTCCGGCACCTTCGCGTCCGACGATCGTCGGAGCAGCCATGCACACATCGGAAATTCCTTCCCATTCTTCCAGCAGCGTGGAGACGGTAAGCACCCGGTTTTCGTCGCGCAGCACCGCTCCCACAATCCGGGAAGCCGTTAAACCGATTGCGTAATTCGTAGCTCCCTTGCCCTCGATAATCCGGTAGGCGGACTGCACCACGTCGTGCGCGATATTTTCGCGCATTTCGGCGTCGAACAGTCTGCCGCCAAGCGTGGGACCCCAGTGACGCAGCGGCACATTGCCGATTTCCGCGCTGGACCACAGGGCAACTTCGGAATCGCCGTGTTCGCCTGCCACATAGGCATGGATATTCTGCGTGGCTACGCCCGTTTCGCGGGAAACAAGATAGCGCAGGCGGGAGGTGTCGAGCACCGTGCCGGAACCGAATACGCGCTCACGCGGCAAACCCATCAGCTTCAGGGCAACATATGTGACTACGTCCACGGGGTTGGTAATAAACATGAAAATTGCGTCGGGGGCCACTTCCTGCAGATTGGGCAGAATTTTTTTCATCAGATCAACCGTTGAGCCGGCGAGGTCGAGACGCGTCTGCCCCGGTTTCTGCTTTGCCCCTGCGGTGACGATTACCATATCCGCTCCGCGCACGATTTCAACATCGTCGGAACCTTCCACACTGGAGGTGGGCGTGAACTGAATTCCATGCGCAATATCGAGCGCTTCGGCTTCCACTTTCGGTTTGTTGATATCGTGGAGCACAATAGAGCGCGCGTCTCCCTTAATCGCACAGGCATAGGCGACCGCCGTACCCACGGCGCCGGCGCCGATCACGGCAATTTTTGACGGACGTCCGGTGGACATTGGATACATTCCGGTTGCAGTTTCACGCATAATTATTCCTTTCCCTGAAGTTCCGTTCCCATTATCCCCTATCGTCTTCGCGCACTCAATAGGTTTTTCTCACACCGCCCGCGGCGCAGGAGGCGGCGGAAAACCGGAAAATTCTTTTTTGCCGCGAAATCCGGCCCATCTCAGACGGGGAAACATTTCGCCCGGCACCGGCGGCGCCGGGCGGACACCGCCTGCGCACGGAGGAAATAATTATTGGCATACCGTATGTCGGTCATAGATATAAACTATACCCATTGCATTTTTGATAGATATTTCCTATTATATGAACGTAAGAAAGAACGTAGCCGGCGCGCCCGGACGGGTGCGCGGCAAATACCGGAACAGAATAGGAGTTACCCGATGGGTCTGATTAACACACACATTCTTCCGTTTGGCGCCAACGCATACAAAGACGGCAAATTCACCCGGGTGGGCGATACCGACGTGCTGGGCAAATGGACAATCTTCTTCTTCTACCCCGCAGACTTCTCGTTCGTCTGCCCGACCGAACTGGAAGACCTGGCAAACCACTATGAGGAACTGCAGAAGCTGGGCGTGGAAGTGTACTCGGTCTCAACCGACACGCACTTCGTGCACAAGGCATGGCACGACGAGTCCGAAGCCATCGGCAAGGTTAAGTACACCATGATCGGGGATCCCTCGGGCGAACTGTCGCGCAACTTTGAGGCTCTCGACGAACAGAGCGGTCTCGCAAACCGCGCCACTTTCCTGATCGATCCGCAGGGAGTGATTCAGTTCCACGAAACAACGGCAGACGGAATCGGGCGCAACGCCGACGAACTGCTGCGCAAAGTAAAGGCCGCGCAGTACATTGCCGCGCACCCGGGCGAAGTCTGCCCCGCGAAGTGGGAAGAAGGCGAAGCCACCATGGCTCCGTCGATTGACCTCGTAGGCAAGATCTAAAACAGTGCCGCCGCAGCCGCCGTCTCCGTCAGTCAGTCAATATCCGAAAGTGTGAAATTATGTCCCTGTTAAACGATTCCCTTACCGCGCAGCTCGCCGAACTGCTGAAAAAGATGGTGTTTCCCGTGCAGATTACCGCACACACCGACTCTTCGCGGACATCGGGGCAGGTACGTGAACTGCTGACGGAGATAGCGGCACAAAGCGGCAAAATAACCGTTACCGAAGCCGGCGCGGACGGCGGACGGGTGCCGCGCTTCACAATAAGACGCGCGCAAACCGATGCCGAAGCCGGCGCGGAGCGCGGCGTGGGGGAAGCGGTATTTGCCGGTCTGCCTCTGGGGCACGAGTTCAGTTCCCTGGTTCTGGCAATTTTGCAGGTAAGCGGGCACGCACCCAAAATCACCGCCGAAACACGGAAGGCGATTGAGGCACTCGGAGAGCACGAGATCACCACATATATGTCCGTTTCCTGCCTGAACTGCCCCGAAGTGGTACAGGCACTGAACACCGTTGCGATTTTAAACCCGAAAGTCAGGCACACTGCCGTGGAAGGCAGCGCATTTCGTGAAGAGACGGAAAAACTCGGCGTGATGAGCGTGCCGGCGGTATTCGAAAACGGAACGCTCCTTATGTCGGGACGCGCGGAAACCGACGAAATAATCCGGATTCTTGCCGCCGGGGAAAACGGCGGGACGGCCGCGCCGAAAACCGGAATAAACGCCGAAAAGATGAATGCGCAGCCGCCCTACGACGTCCTCCTGATCGGCGGGGGACCGGCCGCCTCGGCAGCCGCGATTTACACTGCGCGCAAAGGCCTGCGCACCGCGATGGTAATGCAGCGGCGCGGCGGGCAGATAACGGAAACCGAAAGCATCGAAAATCACATCTCCCAAATCCGAACCACCGGTCCGCAGCTTGCCGCCGATCTCGGCGCGCATCTGGCACAGTACGACATCGACATTTTCGCTCCCGAAACCGCGCAGAGTCTGCAGCCGGCAGATTCTCCCTACGGTCTGCACACCGTCCGCACGGAAGGCGGGGGCACGCTGCGGGCACGCTGCGTAATTGTCGCCTGCGGCGCGACCTGGCGCACGCTGAAAGTTCCGGGAGAAAACGAATACCGCAATAAAGGCGTATCGTTCTGCCCGCACTGCGACGGGCCGCTGTTTAAAGACAAAGACGTGACCGTTGTCGGAGGCGGAAACTCCGGGGTCGAAGCCGCCATCGATCTTGCGGGTATCGCACGCCGGGTGACCGTGGTCGAATTTGCCGACTCGCTGAAAGCCGACCGAATTCTTCTTAATACGCTGCACAGTCTGCCAAACACCTCAGTTATCACAAATGCACAGGTGAACAGGATAGAGGGAAACGGAAAAAAGGTTACTTCGGTGCATTATCTGGACCGGGCCGACACTGATGCGCCCGCGCGGGAACACACCCTGGATACCGACGGCGTATTCATTCAGATCGGTCTGCTGCCAAACACGCAGTGGCTCAAAGACACACTGCGGCTGAACGGAGCAGGGGAAATCGTAACCGACAGAAGCGGGCATACTTCCGTTGCGGGAATTTTTGCCGCCGGCGACTGCAGCGACGAACCGTACAAGCAAATCGTAACCGCCTACGGCTCCGGGGCAAATGCCGCACTGAGCGCTTTCGACTATCTGATCCGCGACCCAAACCATGCATAAGCTCAGGGGCGCCCGCAGGGGAACCGCACGGAGAAGAGTATGAATATCAGGGATTTGGAATATCTGATCGCTTTTGCGCACGAGGGAAGTTTTACCAAAGCCGCAGCCAAAATGAACGTTTCCCAGCCCACGCTTTCCACGCAGATCAGGAAGCTGGAAGAGACACTGGGCACCGAGCTTATAGAACGCTCCTGCGGAAAACAGATTTTAACTCCCGCGGGGCGGGAAACGGTTTATTACGCAAAACGGATTCAGTCTGATGCGGCACGGATCAGACAGGTCGGAAAACGCTGCGCGGATCCGTGGTCGTCCACGCTTATTCTGGGCGTGTTTCCCACGCTGTGCCCGTACCTGCTTCCCAGAATAATGCCGGTTATCCGGCGTTACCGCCCCAATCTCACCGTGCGTTTCACGGAGGAAAAATCCGCCCGGTTGGAGGAACTGCTCGACAGCGGACAGGTGGACGCCGCGATTCTCAGTTCACCTCTGCCGTCGCCGGCAATAAAAACAAAACATCTTTTTGACGAAGATTTTCTTCTGGCAGCGAGCGCGGACTCCTCTTTTGCGCAAAGCGAGGCTGCGGTGGATCCTTCGGATCTGCTCTCCAAACGCGTGCTTCTTCTCGAAGACGGGCACTGCATGCGCAGGAATATGCTCGAAGTGTGCCGCAGATTCCGTGCCGTGCCGGCGCAGTTCCACGCCACTTCTTTGGAAACTCTGCGCTATATGGTTGTGGGCTCCCCGGACACCACGCTCCTGCCGCGCCTGTCCACACTTCCGCCCATTGCCCAGCCGGCAGGTTTGGTGCTGCGCGAATTCACCCCGCCCAAACCCTACCGGTCTCTCTTTCTGAACTGGCGGGCCGCCTCCCCGATTGATACGGTGATGACCGGTCTGGGACAGCTGATTGCCACCGCCTGCGCCGATTTACACAGGTAACTCGTCGGCACAGACGGCGGCACCTTAGGCTCAGTGTTCCCGCTTCAGCATTCCGGGTTCGAGTTCCGCGCCGGCGGGAGCGGAGGCCGGGGAAGCCGATTCCACCGATGTTCCTCTCCACCGCGCCAAAGAGCGCATAACGTGGTAGACGACAATCGCGCTGAATGATCCGAGCGCGATCCCCTCAAAGCTGACCCCGCCCACCGTGAGCGTGTAATTCGCGATTGCCACGATCATTGCCACCGCTGCCGTATTCAGATTAACCGGATCGGAGAAATCAACCCTGTTCTGCACCCAGATCCGCACTCCGAGCATTCCGATCATGCCGTACAGCACTGTTGCCGCGCCGCCGAGCACCCCCGGAGGGATAGTCGCGATCAGCTGCCCGAATTTCGGAAACATCGACAGCACCAGGGCGATTGCCGCGGCAACGATGTATGCCGCCGTGGAGTAAACGCGCGTCGCGGCCATCACGCCGATATTTTCGGCATAGGTGGTGGTTCCGGAGCCGCCGCCGCTGCCTGCAAATACGGTGGAGATACCGTCCGCAAAGAGTGCCCGGCCGGTGATATCGTCCAAATCCCTGCCCGTCATCGCCGAAACCGACTTTACGTGGCCCACGTTTTCGGCAATCAGCACCAGCACTACGGGGACAAACAGACCCAGCAGCGACAAATCAAATGCCGGGGCGCGGAAATGGGGCACACCTACCCAGCCTGCGGCGGAAATCGCGCCAAAATCGACTTCGCCGCGCACAACCGCCACCACGTAGCCGACAATAACTCCGATGAGGATCGAAAGACGCCCCACAATTCCCTTAAACAGTACCGTTACCAGTAAAATCGCCAGAATTGTGCCAACTGCGGTCACGGGAGCCTGTTTGACGTTGTTCCATGCCGCGGGCGCAAGATTAAAGCCGATCAGCGACACGATGGCACCCGTTACGACCGGGGGCATCAGTTTGTCTATCCAACGCGCTCCGGCAAAATGCACAACTACGCCGACCAGCGCGAGCGTAAGACCCACGGCGATGATTCCGCCCTGCGCAAGAGCGGCTTTGTGCTGGTCCAGAGGCGCGCCTCCGCCGGCCGTATAACCGGTGACCGCACCGATGGGCGCCAGTAAAGCAAAAGACGACCCCAAGTAACTTGGAAGCCGTCCTGCCGTAACCAGAATAAAAAGAATGGTTCCGAATCCGGTGAAAAACAGTGTTGTTGCCGGTTCGAAACCTGTGAGCAGCGGAACCAAAAACGTGGCCCCAAACATTGCCACCACGTGTTGGGCTCCGATCCCAACCGTAATCGGCCATTTCATCCGCTCGTTGGGAGACACCACCTCATTGGCCCCGATATGGGTTCCGTCTCCGTGAAGTTTCCATCCTATCTGTGCCATATCTCCTCCTGGTTGTTAATTCCCAGTAATCGTAATGTGCGGGAAAGGAAAATTTCCGGATTTGGGGATGTTATTGTATTCACCGCAAAAAAACATGATTTTTCGGGAAAATCAAAGTATTGTTTTATCCGGTTTTCTTTTTCGGGGAAAACGTTTTCCCGCGGGAGAAAAATGCGCACGGCAGCGCACGGAAAATCCGGGTCCGGATCCGAGGACATATTTTATTTTTTCTTTCTGAGCTGGGTTCCGGTTAATTTTTATTCCCTTTTGCCGTATAAAGTACGGCAAAATATTCTATTACCGCCGCGGCGGACGGGGAAAAATCAATGCCTAGCCCCTCACATTCTTTCCGAAACAGTATCTCATGATCTAAGATCCACTGTCTTAAATCAGGCTCCCCCTCGGCGGCGGCAATTTCCGGGGTAACTTGCGCAAACGAAACCGTGCGCACTTCCCGGGTCTGCAGCAGAGCGCGCGGCAGGCCTCCGCCGTCGCAGAGAATCGAGAGCTGCCCCGGACGCGGCAGACCGACATTTTCCGCCCGGTAAACCGGTTCATACCCCGACACCGCCGTTTTCGCACCCCGCAGCACCAGAGAGCAGAGACGGTCCGCCTCGCGCGCACAGTCCCCGAAAGAAAAAGCCGGCGGACGCAGCGAAACCAGGTCACTTTGCCCCATATACGCTTCCGCGGGATTGAAACGCGCGGCAAGCACCGCGTTGCGCCAAAAAGCATTCAGATTTTCCGCACTTGGCGGAACAGCCGCCTCCTGCGCACAGTTTTCGGACATACCCTGCCTTTCCTTCCCGCCAAACGCAAAACGCCTACTTCCTCATCAGGTCGGTCTGATACAGCGCGATCCCTGCGGCAACGGCGGCATTCAGCGACTCCGTACGCGAAGAAATCGGAATCGAAACCAGCACGTCACAGGTTTCGCGCACCAGACGGGACAGCCCGCTGCCTTCCGAACCGATCACCAATACCAGCGGCATTCCGGCCAACTGCAGATCCGCAAGCGCAGTATCTGCCTCTCCCGCCAGACCAACCGCAAAATATCCCTCTTTCTGCAGGGTCTGCAAAGCCCGCACCAAATTCGTCTCCCTGGCCACCGGGATACGCGCCAGCGCACCGGCCGAAACCTTCCATGCCGCGGCGGACACCGAAGCCGAACGCCGCACGGGAAGAAGAATTCCGTCCGCACCGAACGCCGCCGCGCTGCGGGCAACCGCGCCCAGATTGTGCGGATCGGTTACCCCGTCGAGAGCCACGATCAGTCCCGGACGGGATCCGCCGTGCGCCGCATCGATCAAATCCCCGATATCGGCATACCCGTATGGGGGAACTTCGAGCGCCACTCCCTGATGCGCCGCATTGCCGCTCATCAGATCCAATTCCGTACGGGTCACCTCCACGCACGGCACACCTTTTTCCATGGCGGCACGCAGCACGGCAGACACCCGTTCGTCGTTCGCCAACGCGGCAGCCGCAAATACACGCAGATACGGAATGCCGCAGGCAACCGCCTCCGAAACCGGATTCCTGCCTACAATGAGCTCATGCCCCGGGGCTATGCGTAAAACCCCGCGCAGTTTCGGCTCCGCCGCGCGCGCCCGGGCCTGTGCTTCCTTCTTCCGCCGATAGGCGGGATGATAGGTGCGGTCCTCGGCCTTCGGCGTCGGGCCTTTCCCTTCCAAAGCCGCGCGGCGCTGACCGCCGGAACCGACTTTGGCTCCTTTTCTGCCTTTGCGTACCGCGCCCGGACGTCCGAAATGACCTGCCACTGTCTCCTCTTTCCCGCTCTTTTCCGCGTGCGGCAAACGCACGCAAAAATCAGTCTGTCTGCCGCGGTAAATGCGCGAAAATCAGCCTTGCCCGGCGGGCGCCCGGCAAAACATTATTTTCGCAGCTTCCACACCGCACCTTCGGGAGAATCGGCAACTTCGATTCCCGCTTCCGCCAAAGTATCGCGCAGCCGGTCGGCCTGTGCCCAGTCTTTTTCGCCGCGCGCCCGGGCACGCTGCGCCAAAATTCCCTGCACGAGCGAATCAAGGGCAGCCATCGTCCGGCTGTCGGTGCTGCCTGTGCCGCTGCCGGCGTCACGCCACGGACGCGCCAGCGGATCCAGACCAAGCACGTCGAGCATTGCGCGCACAAGGAGCTGCTCCCTGCGCACGGCGGCAGTATCCTGCCGCGTGGCATTCAGCGCGGCATTGCCCGCCTTCACGTGTGCGTGAATCACCGCGAGCGCGGCAGACACGTTCAGATCCTCGTTCATCGCCTCCGTAAACTGCGCAGGCAGTTCGTCTGCCGGCAGCTGCGCCACTTCCTGCGCGGGCACTTCTCCCGCGGCCTGTGCGGCGCGCGCCACAAATCCCTGCAGACGCTCCCACACTGCGCCCGCCTCGGCCAGCGTGGTCTGCGAATATGCCACGGTCGAGCGGTAATGAACCGTGCCGAGCGCAAAACGGACCAGCACGGCGGGATTGTCCCGCAGTATATTCTCCACGGTCAGCGAATTGCCCAGCGACTTGCTCATTTTTTCGCCGTCGATGGTAACCCAGGCGTTGTGCATCCAGTAGCGCGCAAAACCGAAACCTGCCGCATGGGACTGCGCCTGCTCGTTTTCGTGGTGCGGGAAACGCAGATCGATTCCCCCGCCGTGAATATCGAACGTTTCCCCCAGATATTTGCCGCTCATTGTGGAACACTCCAGATGCCACCCGGGGCGTCCCCGTCCCCAGGGGGTATCCCATGAAGCCGTACGCGGTTCGCCCGGCTTGGAGGCTTTCCACAGCGCAAAATCATGGACGGAGCGCTTGTCCGGTTCTCCTTCGGTTTCGTTGGCACTCATATTCTCCGGCGTCTGACGCGTCAGGGAACCGTAATCGGGAAGCGAGGAAACGTCGAAATAAACATTGCCGGGATCTCCGGTATAGGCATGTCCCGCAGCGATAATCTTTTCAATCAGTTCGATCATTTCCGGAACATGGCCCGTTGCGCGCGGTTCGTATGTGGGACGGAGAACACCCAGGGCATCGTATGCCCGGGAAAATTCGTTTTCAAACCTGTATGCCCACGCCCACCACGGACGGTTCGCCTGCGCCGATTTGGCGAGGATTTTATCGTCGATATCGGTAACGTTGCGGACCATTGTAACATCGTAGCCGCACCGGCGCAGCCACCGCACCAGAACGTCAAAAGCAAGGGCAGAACGGATATGCCCGATATGCGGGGAGCCCTGCACCGTGGCCCCGCACAGATAAATTCCGACTTTACCCGGAACAAGAGGAACAAACTCGCGCAGTCCGCGCGCCGCAGAATCATATAAATGTAATGTCACGCCTCTAGCCTACCCCGTATAAACACCGCAATGCCAGCCAAAACTCCCGGATTGGGCGAACGGATACGGATTTGCCCGCAGCCGGCGGCCGTGCAAAACCGCCAAAAACAGAGACAATTGCAAAAAGTTGAAGTATGTTTGTATCCATGGGTGAAAATATCTCACAGCAGCCGGTAATTCCGGTTCCCGGCGATCATATTCCGGTTACCTCAGACCTTCAGCCCGAACGTACACACACATTCACCAAAGCCGTAGTCGCATGGGGCCTGTGGGATATGTCGGGCGCGGCGTTTAACGCCATCGTCACCACTTTTGTGTTTTCCGTATATCTGACCAACGCGAAACTGTTCGGCCCCGACGCCAATTCGCAGCTGGGATACGCGCTGTCCGTTGCGGGAATTTTGGTGGCGGTCATCGCCCCCGCGCTCGGGCAGAGCGTCGACCGTTCGGGAAAATCGGCACTTGTGCTGCGCATTACCACATTGCTGACCGTGGCGGTAATTACCGGTCTGTTTTTTGTTTCCCCGCAGGAAAACCGGCTTTGGCTCGGTCTGTTTCTGCTGGCTGTGGGGAATGTCCTGTTTGAAACCGGGTCGGTGATCTACAACGCGATGATTTCCGATATCTCCACGCCCTCAAACGTGGGAAGGATTTCCGGTTTCGGCTGGGGACTGGGATACATCGGCGGCATTATTCTGCTTCTGATCCTGTTTGTCGGCTTTATTCAGCCCGAAGTGGGCTGGTTCGGCGTTACGGCGGAAAACGGGCTGAACGTGCGCGCCGCAATGCTTGTCGCCGCGCTGTGGACGCTCGTCCTGGCTTCCCCGCTGCTGATAAGCGCCAAAAACAAACCCCGGCGCAACGATCTGGAAAAATTGGGCATTGTCGGTTCCTACCGCCGTCTTTTCGCCTCTATTCGCCATTTGTGGCAAAACGACCGCTCTGTGGTCTGGTTTTTGATTTCATCGGCCATCTACCGCGACGGACTCGCCGGGGTGTTTACCTTCGGTGCGATTTTGGCCTCTGCCGCCTTCGGTTTTGCCCCGGGGGAAGTAATTATTTTCGGGATCGTGGCAAACGTGGTGGCAGGCATCGCCACGATCAGCTTCGGATACCTCGACGACAGACTGGGCTCGCGGGCGGTGATCGTCATTTCCGTAACCGCCATGATTCTTTTCAGCCTGATCGTGTTTTTCGGCCATGACGGAATAATGGGAATGACGGCAAAACACGTTTACTGGATTTTCGGTCTGGGTCTGTGCATTTTCGTCGGCCCGACACAGTCCGCTTCGCGCACGTATCTGGCACGGATCGCGCCCAAAGGCGAAGAAGCGGAACTTTTCGGGCTGTATGCCACAACCGGACGGGCCGTATCTTTCCTCGCCCCGTTCATGTACGCGGCGGCAATCGGGATTGCGGCGAACGTCACCGCACTTCCACAGGACAAAGTGGCCTACACGGGAATTTTGGGAATTGCGGCAGTTCTCGTTTTGGGCCTGCTGGCTTTCCTGCCCGTGAAAACGCAGGCTTCGCACGCCAAATCCAAATAAAGCCGGCGGGCAGAGACGGCGCGGGCTTACCGCGCGTCCCCGCCGCGAAAAAGGAGAACCGAGGCGAGAGCGGCGATTCCTTTTTTCTCGCCGATAAAGCCAAGATGATCCGTGCTTGTGGCAGCCACGGAAACCGGTGCGCCCACAATATCCGTCATGATTTTTTCCGCCTCTTTTTTCCGCGGCGCAAACTTCGGCCGCTGGCAGATAATCTGCAAAGTCGCATTCACCGGCTGCCAGCCGGCAGAACGTATCAGGCGCAGCGCCTCGGAAAGCAGAGCCGAACCGGAAGCATTTGCCCACTGCGGACGGTCCGTGCCGAACACAGTCCCCAGCTCTCCCACACCCGAACCTATCAGCAGCGCATCTGCCAGGGCGTGGGCGGCGGCGTCCGCATCAGAATGACCCGCCAGACCACGCTCCCCGGGCCACCTTAAACAGGCCAGCATCAGAGGGCGGGAGGGGTCGTCGCCGAAAGCGTGCACGTCCACGGCTGTTGCCGTCCTGAAATCGGAAAAATTCATCCGCGTCCCTTCTCTCTGCCGGTTTTGCCTTCCAATCCCGGCAGAGACTGCGCCGCGGGAAAATTTTCCCGTCCGCGCAGAATTTCGCGGGCAAGAATAAAATCCGTGGGAACGGTTATTTTCAAAGCTTCCGCGTCTCCCGGAACCATCACAACCTGTCTGCCGATCCGCTCCACCAAAAAAGCGTCATCCGAAGCGGGAGTGTTTCCGCCCGAAAGCTGCGCAGCGGAACTGTGCGCAAGGCGCAGCACCTGCGTGCGAAATCCCTGCGGTGTCTGAACCGCACGCAGCGCGGAACGGGTGAGTGTCTGATCCACTTCTTCCGCTTCCCCGGGATCGTATGCGTCGTTTTCCCGCAAACCGGAAACACCGCGGCTCACGGCTATTTTCCGGCCCGCAACCTTGATTGTGTCCGTCACGGGAATCACGGGGATCACGGCATCGTAGCCCTTCTCCAAAGTGGCCATCACGCGGCGCACCACGGCAGGCGGCGTAAGTGCCCGCGCCGCATCATGCACCAGCACGAACTGCGAATCCGTCTTTGCAAGTCCCCGGCAGACCGATTCCTGCCTTGTATTTCCGCCTTCCGTCAGCTGCGCGGACAGATGTGCCGCATCCAGCACCGCACGAAAATTTTTCTCTTCACCGGCCGGAACCGTTACCGTCACCGATTCTATCCCGGCTGCGCAGAGCGTACGCACCGCATGCACAATAAGCGCCTGCCCGCCCAGCTCCACAAGCGCTTTCGGCCGGTCGAAACCCAAACGGGTACCGCTGCCTGCGCCCGCCACAATCGCCGCAAACTTCACTTTTCCTTCTACCGTACTATTCTTCGGCCGCAGCGGGACGCGCATCTTTTTCTTTCTCCCCGCCTACGCAGCCGGATTCGGAATCTTCGCCGTGCAGGCGCGGCACATACCCGTCTAAAATCCGCTCCACCAAAACGGTGGCTTCCCCGGCGGAAATTTCCCGGGCGAGAGCAACCTCCGCCGCCAAAACCGTCATCGCCTGAGAAAGCATTCTTTTTTCCCCCGCAGACAGACCCCGCACCGATTCTCTGCGCGAAAGATCCCGCACTACTTCCGCAACACGTTTTACGTCGCCGGAAGTGAGTTTTTCGCCGTTGGCCTTATAGCGGCGCGACCAGTTGGCCGGCTCCTCGATTTCTTTTTCGCGCAGCACGGCAAAAACTTCCGTAAGCCGGTCTTCGTCGGAAACATTGCGGATTCCCACTTCTTCGAGGGAATCTGCGGGAACCTGAATCGTCAGATCGCCCTGCACAATCCGCAGCGTAAGATACAGCCGTTTCTCCCCGCGGATAATGCGCTCCGAAATATCTTCGATCAGCGCTGCTCCGTGATGCGGGTACACCACTGTTTCCCCAACTTTGAACTCCATAACAGCTCAGCTCTCTCGTGTCTTTATCAGCTCTATTTTAACAAAAAATAAACATTAGGTCTGTAACCGGCCCCCAACCTGCTAATCCGCGCGGCGGCGCAGCGGATAAAAAACTCCCGTGTGCCGTATTCTTCCGTACGGCACACGGGAATATACAACGGATTAAACCGCGCAGATTCGCAATATGCGGATTACTTCCCCTGATTTGCCACTGCCTGAATTGCAGCCTTGGCCGCTTCGGGATCAAGATATCTGCCGCCTTTAACCACGGGTTGCAAAGTGGCTTCGTCCAATTCGTAATACAGCGGAATCCCGGTGGGGATATTCACTCCCGAAATTTCGGCGTCGGAAATATGGTCCAGGTGCTTCACGATTGCACGCAGGGAATTGCCGTGCGCCGCGATCATCACCGTCTTTCCGGTGCGCAGATCCGGCACAACCGCTTCTTCCCAATAGGGCAGCAGACGTGCCAGAACGTCCTTCAGGCACTCGGTGGCGGGAATCGGCTCGCCGGCATAACGCGGATCGCGGTCCTGGGAGAATTCAGATCCCGGTTCGATTGCCGGCGGCGGGCAGTCGTAGGAACGGCGCCACTGCATAAACTTTTCTTCGCCGTATTCGTCACGGATTTCTTTTTTGTTTTTGCCCTGCAGCGCGCCGTAATGGCGTTCGTTCAGCCGCCATGAGCGTTTTACCGGAATCCAGTGCCGGTCTGCGCCGTCCAGGGCAAGATTAGCGGTCGTAATCGCCCTGCGCAGCAGAGAGGTATGCAGAATATCGGGCAGCACCTGCGCATCTTTCAGCAGTTTGCCGGCGCGTACGCCCTCACTCCGTCCCTTTTCCGAAAGGGCAACGTCCACCCATCCGGTAAACAGATTCTTTGCGTTCCATTCGCTTTCACCGTGGCGCATCAGCACCAATTTGTAAGTCATATTTATTTTCCCTCTGCCTCGAATTAACCTGGGAATGCGCTTTCGGCGCACACCCTTTATTCTATCTCTTTTCTCCCCGGCACATCCGGCACCAATTACCCGGAAAAATTCCGCCGCCGGCAGTTATCCGCGCCGGCTCAAATCCAGGTTTTTCGCATAGCCGTCCAGTCTTCCCTTCGAGGTATACTGCCATAAATCATATTTGCCGCTGAACGAAGGCCTGCTTTTCCCGGTCCAGTGTGCCACCCAGTATGAGGGGGTGACCCCGTCAAGCCTGCCGCGGTCAAGTTTGTTCTTAAACCACAGGGCACCGGAATAGATACCCGGGGAATATCCCCCGCCCCGAACCGTTCTGATAAACTGTATCGCCTGATCGGTAAGATCTTTGCGGCTCAGCCCCTCCTGATGCGTCGGGTCTTCGACGTCGATGTACAGCGGAAGATCAAGATGTCTCCCGTTCAGATATTTCAGGGCGGCTCGGGCTTCGCGCACGCCGTCGTCGCCTTCGTGCGCCGCACTGTACCAATATGCACCTACATGCACCCCGCGCCGGGTCAGCTCCCAATAGTGCCGGTCAAACGTTTCGTCCATGTAAGGTTTGAGAGAGCCGGTTCCCGTATATCCTATGCGGATAATTGCACCGCTGATTTGGGAGGCGAGCAGATCGTAATCAATATCGGCGGGGTTTTGGTGATGGGAAATATCAATAACCGGTTTTGAAAGTGTGTCTTCGGTTCCCTCCCAGGCCCCGGAAGCATTGAAACGGTTGACTTTCCCCTCTATTTTCAGCCGGCCCACAGCCATCGCACCCCCGTTTTGGGGATCCAGATAATACCAGGTCCCTCCACGGTTCAGCCAACCGGTGACCATTACGCCGTCACTCTTCAGGTAATACCACCATCTCCCGACGAGTTTCCAGGTGTTTTTCGCCGGCACGCCCGATTCCACGTAATACCAATCGTCACCGGAGCGCACCCATTGCGTGGGCAAAGAGCCGTCGGGCTTCGTCCAATACCACTGTCCTTCCACGCTGACCCAGCCCGAGGACGGTTTCCCGTCGGGAGTATAGAAGTATTTGACGCCGTCCGTATATTTTTCGGCGATAACCACGGCACCCGAGCCCAGGGCATAATAATATTTGTCTGCGGAAGAGAACCAGCCTGTCAGCATCGCACCGGAGCCGGCGAAATAGTAATAACTGCCGTTTATATTCTGCATCCCGGCGGCCATCTTCCCGCCCTTTTGGGGATCGAGATAAAACCAGGTTCCCCCACGGTTCAGCCAACCGGTGACAAAAGCACCCGAATCCCCGGCAAAATACCAATCCTCACCCACAGACACCCAGGACGAAGAAAGCATCGCACCGGAATCCGAAGCCGCATAATACCTGCCGCCTACGGAAAAAAGACCCACAGCCATCTTCCCGCCCTTTTGGGGATCCAGATAATACCAGGTTCCCCCACGGTTCAGCCAACCGGTGACAGGGCTGCCGTTCACGCCGTAATACCAGCTGCCGTCGATATACTGCCAGCCGGAAACCATTTGTGCCGCCTCTGCTTCCCGGGCGGCGGGCAATGCGGAAGCCGGCGCGGCGCTGCCCGCAGCGCCGAAAATCAGTCCAAAACAAAACACCAGAACCGAAACAAAGCGGATCCGGCCGGCGCGCGGGAAAGAATACATACTGCTCCTAGTCTGTGTTTACGTCTCACGGCGCCACAATAGTAACACAAATGCCATATTTCACGCTCTTTTTCCCTGTCCGGAAACGAGCGGATAGCGCATCTGTTCCGTAAGGCGGACGTTTTGTTTTACGGTGCGGACTCTTTCCGCGCCGGCCGCGCGGCAGAAACAGACACGAAAACACCGGAAGAGGACACCGCGGCCCCCGGCAAAAATTTTGCCCGAAATTTGGTTACATATATTTATTTTCCCTCCCGATATGTAGAATGAAAAAAATGCCGTTTTTCATTGCATACGGGGAGACGATGAGCGCGATCCACACACAGAATTTACCCAACAGGCCGTCCGAACAGACAGAAAATGCGAAGCAATGCGGGCGCGCGCACATAACACGTTCACAGACAACAATGGACGCCATCAAATCCTATATCATTTCAAACGGTCTGAAACCCGGCGATCCCCTGCCCACCGAAGCGAAACTCTGCGGGCATATCGGAGTCTCGCGCTCTTCCGTGCGTGAGGCACTGCGCAGACTCGAAGCACTGGATATTGTGTCCGCCCGGCAGGGAAGCGGCTCTTTCGTGGGCAATATGTCTCTCCGCCCTCTTGTCGACACCCTCATCCTCCGCACTTCACTTGACGCCGGCCGCGGCATCGGCTCGCTGCGGGACGTGATTGCCGTCCGTAAAATTATCGACCTCGGCCTGGGAGACGAACTGACTTCCCGCATGAAAGGCACCTACGACGGCGAAATGCATTTTCTCGTAGCCAAAATGCGGGAGAAAGCCGAACGGGCAGAAAGTTTCTTCACCGAAGACCTCGCCTTCCACAAAGCCCTGTACGCCCACCTGGACAACAATCTGATCCGGCAGCTCCTCTCGGCAATGTGGCTGATTCACCGCACACTTATCCCCCGGCTGGGGCAGGAAGAAACCGCGGAATCAATGAAAGCCGCCGCAAAGGCGCACAAAATGATTCTCCAAGCCGCGGAAGAGGGGAATCCGGAAGAATATCGGCGGGCAATAACCCTGCACTATACCCCTTTGGAAAAACTCGTCACGACGCACCGCACACACGCGGAAAAATAATCCGCGAAGAATCGGCGCGCTTTTTGCTCTGCGTTTTCAGTGCGCCTTCTGCGCGGAAGCGGCGAAATCGGCCGCCTGCGTCAAAACGCGTTCCACTTCGTTTACAAACAGTGCGGTTCCGGCCGGATTCGGATGGGTCCGGTCTCTGTACAGACCCTCCGGATGCGCTTCGGCCACAGAAAACCAGTCCGCAGCCAGCACCCGGTTTGGGTAACGCTTTACGGCATCGGCAATAGCCGCATTTGCTTTCGGAATCCATGTGGTACGTGCCGTACCGTGCCCGGTAACGAGAATCAGCACACGCTGCGGACCGAGGGCATTTACCCAGCCGTCAATTTTTTCCGGCGTAATCGGGCCGTTGTTTGCCACACCCAGCACCACATAATGGCGCAGAGTGCCGGCCGCGATATGTTTTTGCAGCAGAGCGTCGATCACGAAACAGGAACGGTTCTTTTCCCCGTCCACCACGACACCCGGCCATTTTGCCTTTATGGCCGAATCCACCATCGCAATCACCGAATCCCCGATGACGGTGATATTTTCGCCTTTTACTTCCGCCTGCGGGCGCGCAGCGGAAGCGGAGGCCGATTCCCCTTTTTCCGTTTTGTGTCTGCCGGGATTGGCCTTTGGCGCTTTGGCTCTCTGTTTTTGCCCGCCGGGTTTCGCCTTTGCCCCCGGATGCTGCGCGGAGCGGTGTTCTTCACGGGCAAACCCGTCTTCCAGCGAGGTATTGTCGGGAGCCAGCCACAGAGCGGCCACGAAAACCGCCGCCCACAGAAAAACGGCCACTGTGGCGAGTACGGCAAAAACTACTTTCATTTTCTGCCTGATCATTCTTTTTCCACACCTTTGCAAATCTGTGCCAGGTTTTCACACCAAATCCAAAGCACGGGGAAAATACCCCGGCGGCGCATCGGATTCTCCACAAAACGATAGCTCAGCGCCGCACAGACAAAAGAAAGTCCCCCCACCGCCGGCAAAGCGGTCCATGCCGCCGCACGCGGAGCGATCTCCCACCAGATCACCAGCAGCGGCCAGTGCCACAGGTAAATTCCGTAAGAACGGATTCCCACCCAGCGCAGAACCCGGATATCCAAAACCGTGCGGATTGCCCGCGACACAGAGAAGCGCTGATAGGGGGCCGTCATTACCATGCATATCACGGCCGTAAACACACAGACAGCCACAGTCACCCACGGATAGACCACCCACGAATTTCCGTCCGCTTTCGCGAACGCGGCAAAAAGCAGAAAAAGTCCCGCAAAAGCAGTTACCCCCGCCGGTTTCGGGCAGACACATCTTCCCGCCGAAGGCAGCGGATCAAGTGCTTTCCGGGAGAAAACGGCGGCCGCAGCGCCGATCATCAGACCGAACGCATGGCAGTCCGTGCCCATATAGGCCCGTGTAAAATCCTGTGCGCCGTCGGCATATACCGCCATCAGCACCATCGAGAGCAGAGCCAGGGCCGCCGGCACAAAAATGCGCAGCCGGGGCGGCAGACGCCAAATCAGAACGGTAAGCAGCGGCCAAATCAGATAAAACTGCTGTTCAACCGAGAGTGTCCACATATTCGTAAAAAATCTCGGAAGAGCCTGCGTGAAATACGAATCGCCGGTATAAATGGCAAACCAATTGTAGGAAAAAGTAAAAGCGCCAAAGACCTGCGTGCGCAGCTTCGCCAGCAGATCAAGATTCACGGCCGCGGCAACGGGAACCGTAACAAACACCACCGTGAACACCGCGGGAAACAGCCGCCGCCAGCGGCGGAGCCAAAATCCCGGAATGTCAATCCTGCCTTTCAGCTCTCTTTCCCGCAGCAAAATAGCGGTGATCAGAAATCCGGAAAGCACGAAAAACACATCCACACCCAGAAAACCCCCGGGCACAAAATCGGGCAGAGTGTGGTAAAAAAGCACCGCGCAGCAGGCGAGCGCGCGCAGCCCGTCCAATCCTCCCAGATAAAATCCCCGGGAGGCGGAAAGGCCTGCGGAATCCTTATCCGGCGCCGTATTTTCACTCACCCGATAAGCATAGACAGATATTTTTTCAATTACATATTCTGAAATTTTCTAGTAGCTCACACTTGTTTTCTGCGCGAAACGCAAAAGCGCAGTATTTCGCGCAGAAAAAGAAACAGGCGGAATTTCCGTTACAAAACTGCAATCTTTGGCCCAAACACGCCACTGCGCAGGCCGGCGCAGCGGAGAAAATGCCAAGGCCGGCAAACCCCTTCCCTTAGGAAAAAGGATTCCAAAACGGTCCCCCGTCGGTTATCCGCAGCGCAATCGGTACGGCAAGAATAAAAACACTCAGCACGAGAAGCACATAGTCGCCTTTGGCAAACGGACGCGAACCGTACCACGTGCGTTTTTTCCCGCATCCGAATCCGCGCAGTTCCATTGCCGCATTCACTTCTTCGATACGCTCAAACGTTCCCAGAAGCAGCGGAAATATCGTGTTTACCGTGTTCTTCACCCGGGTTTTCACACCCGTCCTGCGGCTCGTGTCCAATCCGCGCGCCTGCTGCGCTTTTGAAATAATATGGTATTCACGCTGAATATCGGGAATGTAACGCATGGCGATGTTCACGGCATAGGCACTGCGGTAGGGAATACCGATCCGGTTGAGTGCGGCTGCGAATTCCGGCGGGCGGGTAGTGGCCATAAACAGAAGCACGGTCGGCATAACGGCAAAATACTTCAGCGTCACCGTGGACTGATAGTAAAGCTGTTCCCATGTCACCTGCCAGCGTCCCACGCCCTCCCAAAGCACGCTTTTTGTGCCAAAGAGCTCGGTGCCGTGCGCAGGGGCAAAAAGAAAAATAAAGATATTGTTCAGCACCATCATGATTGCGATTGTGACGAGCACAAACGTAAAATCCTTAAATTTCATGTTGCTGAGAAACCACAGCACGATATTCACCGCGGACAGCGCCAGCAGGTAACGTACGTCCGCGCCCACCGAGGCCCCGATAATGCACGCAAGCATCAAAATCAGCTTTGAAGTGCCGGAGAGCCGGTGCAAAACACCCGGACGGCTGATGTATCCGAGAAGCGGTTTGTTTTCCATCTATGCCACCTCCCCGTGTTCGGCGCGCGCCCGCCGCTGATTTTCAATCACCGCGTCAACCAGCTTTGCGGCAGGGGATATTCCGCACATCCGCGCCAGATCGTGGAGACTCGTGGGAACCAGCGATCCGCGGGCGCAGATCTGCGGATCGGTGAGAATCTGTGCCGGAGAAGCGTCTGCAATCACCTTTCCCCGGGAGAGGACGACGGCCCGGGGCGCATATTCCAAAGCCAGGTGCATATCATGGGTGATAAGCAAAACTGTTGTGCCCGACTGATTCAGTTCACGGATAAATTCCATAAATTCGGTGTAATGACGCAGATCCTGGCCCGCCGTGGGCTCGTCCAAAATCAGAATATCGGCCCCCAAAACAAGTGCCGAGGCGATCGTCACGCGCTTTTTCTGCCCGTGGCTCAGGGCGCTCACCGGCCATTTCGCAAACGGCGCAATACCGCACGTCTGCAGCGCTTTGCGCACCCGGGAGCGCACTTCGTCCCCGGGAACCGCGCGGGCGCGCAGGCCCAGTGCGACTTCGTCTTCCACACGCGGCTGCGAAATCATGTTCATCGGGTTTTGCAGCACGAATGCCACCCGTTTGCCGATCTGCGCCAAAGTCATTCCGGAGATATCCGCACCCTGAATTTTTATCGTTCCCGAGACGGTCTTTTCAAAACCGCAGACAGCGCCGGCAAGCGTGGATTTTCCCGCTCCGTTCGTGCCCAAAACGGCCAGCAGTTCGCCGCGGCGCACGCGAAGGTCCACGCCGTCGAGCGCGCGCACCGTACGCTCCGAACCGTAATCGCGGTATTCCACCACTGCACCGGAAACACTGACCGCGTCGGGCTCGGTGGGGGAAGACGGGGACGTTTCGGGCATTTCGGAAATTTTGAGGGTCTCGCCGCGCGCTTTCTGCTGCTCCGAGGCGTGCACCCAATTTCGCATTGTCTGTTTCTCTTCGTCGGTCAAATCAATCCGGGACAGATCTTCCGGGTGTCTTTCCTCCCCCACGCTTATCCCGGCAGCCTGCAGCGCAGTCAGATACAGAGGGCGGCGGATTCCCACTTCGTCCGGCACACGGGAAGAGAGAATCCGGGCGGGGGTTCCGTTTGCCACGATTTTTCCCGCGTCCATCACGATAATCCGATCCACACCGCGGTGCAGCACTTCTTCCAGACGGTGTTCGACAATCAGAACCGTTGTGCCGCAGTCGCGGTTTAATTCGTCGATCAGTTCCACGGTGCCCAGACCGGAAGCCGGATCGAGATTCGCCAGCGGCTCGTCAAAAATCAGCGTGGGAACGTCGTCCGCCAGCACACCGGCAATTGCCACGCGCTGTTTCTGCCCGCCGGAAAGCCCGTGCGGACTTGCGTCCAGAAGTTCCTCCACATGCACGCGGCGGGCGGCACGGTGAATTTTTTCTTCCATCTCATCTGTCGGCACTTCCCTGTTTTCCAGGGCAAAAGCGATGTCTTCGGCCACGGTGGGCGCCACAAACTGGGAATCCGAATTTTGCAGCACGGTTCCGACCGCCCGCGAAACTTCGGTCAGTTCCGCAGTTGCCGGATTCGTCTGCCCCACACGCAGAGAGCCGGTAATCCGCGCCTCGTAGCGATGACGCGCCAAAGAATTGACCGCATGGATTAATGTGGATTTACCCGAACCGCTGGCCCCGACAATCACTGCTTTCTCCCCGGGGGAAACGGTGAAAGTGATGTTTTCCAGGCTCGGATGTTTCTGTGTGCGGTAGTGCACCCCGACGTTTTCAAAAACGATCTCGCCGGGATGCACACCTGCCGGTTTACTGCTCAAAATTATTTCCTGGCCGAAGGGATGTATTTACTTTTCCGCTTCCAATTCCCCGGTGCGTACGCGTGTCTTTACGTATGCGAGGAGAATTACCGAACCGACTATGCACGTCACAACCGCGTTGGATACGAATGCAAACGCGCCTTGCACAAACACTTTGTTCGCCGGTTCGCTCATAATTGTGATATCCAGCAGAGGCGCAACAACGATCCAGCACACGGCGTGGGCCACAACTGCCGCCAGGTTAAAACGGACCAGTTCTTTTGTGCCGAATTCACCTTCCGCAATTTTGTTGCGGTAAAGGGCGTATCCGACAATCAGGCCGAAAACGGCGGTCGGGATTTCCCATGAAATCCACACGCCGTAGGAGGTGGCGTCGGCAATAATGTGCCCCACGAACCCGCCTACGGCAGCCGTTGCGGGCGCATAGACCACAGCCAGCACGGCCAGCAGCGCATACTGCAGATTAATCGACGTGTTGGGAATCGGACTGGGAATAATCACAAAACGTGCCAGCACAAAAAACAGTGCTGCCCCGATACCGGTGGCCACCACCTGCACAACAGGGGAATGGCCGGAATTTTTCAAAGCGGACATAGTGCCTTCTTTCCGTATATTCGGCGTAAAGCCGATCAGTGCTCCGAGAATTTAACAAACCGGACTTCTGCCGGTCTCAGCTGTCTTTTCTGAATTCCACGTGCCAGGCTTTCCCTGCTCCCAGGGAAAAAGCCTTTGCGTACGAACCGCGGTTGATCGCCACCGCAATCCTGTCGAGGGAATTCACATAGACCAAAGATTCACCGATTTCCACGTGAGCGAAACTCGGTTCGTATACCATTCGGGCAGAATGGGCAACCTGCCCCTGGTAACGGATCGTCATCCGCACATAGTCGCCGTATTTGATATTCAGTTCGGCAAACAGTGTGCGGGGAATGGACGTCCACAGAGAACCGTAACGGACATCGTGCGTATCGATGTTGCCTTTCACCGTGCCGTCGGCAATCTGCGGTTTGTCTACTTCAAGAAGAACCATTTTTTCCTGCGGAATTTTCGGCCCTACTTCTTCCCATGTAATGACGCCTGCGGCAAGCCGGGCGCCGGTGTATGCGTAGATATCGCGTCCGTGGAATGTGTAGGAGTGAGCCGAACCCTCCCGCCTGTTTTTTTCTTCGTCTATCTGACGCAGTTCCTCAACTCCGTGGAAAAGGTGAAGATGCGTAAGCGTACCGTTGTTTGGCGTAACCACGTAATGGCCTGTCTTCAGTTTCGCAACCACGCTCAGACGGTCGGATCCCACTCCCGGATCAACCACCGAAACGAATACCGTGCCTTTCGGCCAAAAATCCACTACCTGCGCGAGCCGGTAGCTCCCTTCCCAAATTTGGTAGGGAGGAATATTGTGCGTGACGTCGTGAATCTGCAGATCGCTGCGCACGCCGAGTGCCACGCCCCGCATCGCGCTTACGGCTCCGTCATCCAAACCAAAATCAGACTGTAAAACAAGCGCATTCATAAAATTGTGCCTCCTTCATAACCCAATTATTTTAATTCGCGCAAAAAACATCAAACCAACTCCCGGAATGTGAAATTTAAGGTAATACAATGTGGACGGCTCCGAAACGCGGGAAAAACGGGCGCGTCTGCGATCAGGCAAAACTGCCCCATACCGCCGGCATGTCCGATACCGCACAGCATTTTCGCACTCCGGCGGCGTCCGCTCCGAGGGGAAGCGCAATAATCATCCGGTTATACTCCGCCCCCATTTCCCGGGCCACAGCCAAAAGCCTGCGGATATCCTCCGGCGCGGAGGCGTTGACGGCAAGTTTCACCGCCACATCGGGAAGTTCCAGCATTTCCGCCAGTATCAGACGAAGCATATCCGCATCCGGCATTTCCTCATCCCAGTCGCAGTGCGAAACAACCACCGTAAAACCAAGCCGCAGAGCCTGGCGCGCGAGCTGGGGAGTCTGGGGAAAAGCGTATTCCAGATCAATTCCGATCCGCTGCGGATCGGCCTCCAAATGCAGCAGCGTATCGAGCATTTCGGCGAAAAACAGGCGATACCGCCCGGGAGCCAGCCGCGCACGGCCGCCCTGCCCGACGGTCCGCATTGTAAGCAGCAGGGGAACGGGCACTTTTTTCAAAATCGGCGCCACCACATCGTTGGCCAAAGCCGCGCACGAGAGCGTACCGTGCGCACCTACCAGAAAATCCATCCGCCATTCAATCACATCCGCACCGGCGGCCGCGGCCTCTTCGGCTTCGGATACCAGCAGCTGCGGCGTAGTGCCCGCAATGGGCACAACCAAGGCAGGTTTTTGCGCTGTATCAAAAATCATCTGCCCTCCCGCAATCTTAAAAATATGCAACTCAGACCATTTTAACGCATAACTTTAAACCATTAAACACACAGCCGGCAGAAAAGCCGCGCGCGGGCCGCGCAGGTCCGCACGCCGATTTATGGGTGCCGCAATGCGGGACTGATCAGAGGCATCGGCTTTTCACAGCTACCCTTTCGGGCCTGTCCGTGGAAGAATAGGTTTATGCAGAATTTTGCCGATATTACACCGCCGATTACGCTCAGTCCGCTGGATGGGCGTTACCGCAGTAAAATAGCCGGTCTTACGAACTATCTTTCCGAACCGGCACTCAACAGGGCCCGCATAGACATAGAAATCCGCTGGCTGATTTACCTCACTGACCGGCATATCCTTCCGCACACGCCCGCCCTCGGCGGGGCAGAGAAGGAATACCTGCACGGGATCACGCAGTCATTCGGAAAAGAAGAGATGCGGGAGCTGAAAGAACTGGAGCGGGAAACAAAACACGACGTCAAAGCCGTAGAATACTTTCTTAAACGCCGTCTGGATGCTGCCGGCGAAGGGCCGTTGGCGCAAATGCGGGAAATCATACACCTTTTCTGCACTTCCGAAGACATAAACAATTTGGCATACGCTCTTTCGGTTAAATCCGCCATGCTGAAAATCTGGCTCCCCGCCGCACAGGATCTGATCGCACGTCTGCGGCGGCTGGCACAGGCAACGGCGGACTGCCCCATGCCCGCACGCACCCACGGGCAAAACGCCACTCCGACAACCGTCGGTAAAGAAATATCCGTATTCATCTACCGTCTCTGCCGGCAGCTGCGCAACCTCGAACGCGCCGAATACCTGGGAAAATTCAACGGAGCAACGGGAACGTTCGGCGCGCACGCCGTCTCCTTGCCCGAAGTTGACTGGATTGGGGTATCGCGCGATTTCGTCTCCTCGCTCGGGCTGACCTGGAATCCGCTGACCACACAGATAGAACCCCACGACTGGATGGCGGAAATTTTTTCCTCAGTGGCACATTTCAACCGAATTGCGCACAATCTTGCCACGGATTTTTGGATGTATATTTCGTTCGGATATTTTCGCCAGCTTCCCTCCGCCCAGGGTACAACCGGCTCGTCCACCATGCCCCACAAAATAAATCCGATCCGATTTGAAAACGCCGAAGCAAACCTCGAAATTTCAAACGCACTGCTCGACACGCTTTCCGTCACGCTCGTCACCTCCCGCATGCAGCGCGATCTCACGGATTCGTCCACACTGCGCAACATCGGAATCGGACTGGGATATTCCCTTCTTGCCCTGCGGAATCTGACGCAGGGCCTGGAAGGGGTTGCCGTCAGCCGCGAAAAAACCGGCAGGGATCTGGCACAGTCCTGGGAGGTGCTTGCGGAGCCGATACAGCAGGTAATGCGCGTGGCCGCGATCGGAGGCAGAGACGATTTGAAAAACTCCTACGAAAAACTGAAAGAACTCACGCGCGGGCACAGCGTAACGCAAAAACAGATCCGCGATTTTATCGGGAAACTGAATCTTCCCGAAAAAATCGCAAAACGGCTTGAAAACCTCACTCCCGAAACATACACGGGTCTCGCCGGCGAACTGACCCGCTTCGCATTGGGTCCCAACAACACGGACGCGCCGGAGACGGAAGCGGGCGGGCGCGGGCACGGCCGAAGTAACCCGCCGACGGCGGATATGCCGGCGGCCGGGGGAAAAACGGAAAAATAAAGAGGTAAAGAGAACACAATATGAATCCTGTTTTAACGGGCATTGCCGTGCTTACGGCAGCCGGCGCGCACTCTTCGCAGGCGGACGGAATCGCCGCATGGGCGGTAAGCATTATGGAATCTTTGGGCGGAATCGGAATCGCACTGCTCATTGCGCTGGAAAATCTGTTTCCGCCGCTCCCCTCGGAAATCATCCTTCCGCTTGCGGGATTCACCGCTTCCCGGGGCACGGAATTCACGCTTGCGGCGGCGATTGTCTGGGCCACGGCCGGATCGCTGATCGGGGCACTCGTCCTTTACGCCGCCGCGCGGATTTTCGGGCGCGGGCGCACCCGGGCAGTCATGGGGAAAATGCCGCTGTTCAAAGAATCGGATATAGACAAAACAGAGGACTTTTTTGAAAAACACGACCGATCCACCGTATTTTTCGGACGTATTATCCCTGTTTTCCGTTCGCTCATTTCCCTTCCCGCCGGCGTAATCAAAATGAATCCGGTGCAGTTTGTGGTATTTACCGCCGTCGGCTCGGCAATTTGGAACACAGTTTTGATTTCCGCCGGATATCTGCTGGGGGAAAAATGGTCTGCCGTCGGGGAGTATGTGGGTATCTTCAGCAAAATTACGGTGGCTGTGATTATAATTTTTGCAGTCGGATGGGTATCTCTGCGTCTTTTGCGCAACCGCTCCCGCGGCGGACAAAGCGAATAAGACGAATAAAATGCGCAGCACCGGGCATGGGCAAAACTGCCGCAGACACTGCACCGGCCGGAGCGGAGTTTTCGCCTCCGGTGCAATGCATGTATAAATAAAACAGAACAACAACCGAAGGACTTTACAATGAAGAATTACGAAACCGTGTTAAAGGTTACCGGAATGACGTGCGCACACTGTGCCGCGCACGTCACCGAAGAACTGAGCGCGCTTGCGGGAACGGAAAAGGTGACGGTGGATCTTCGGCCCGAAGGCACTTCTTCGGTCAGCGTCATTTCCTCACGGCAGCCCGGCGATCAGGAACTTCGCGAAGCGGTGGCGGAAGCCGGCAGCTACACCGTTACGGATATTATCCGCTAGAGGATCGGACGCATTATGCGAAAAACCGATTCCGGGCAGGGCTGCGCAAAAGAATCCGGCGGGGAAATGGAACTTTCCGTTTCCGGAATGACGTGCGCCTCATGCGTGGCGCGTGTGGAGAAAAAACTGAATAAAATTCCGGGAATCAGCGCCTCGGTTAATCTTGCCACGGAAAAAGCGCAGCTCACACTGAAAGGGCAGGCGGCAAAGCTAAGCGACAGGGAAATCCTGGAAGTTGTGGAAAAAGCCGGTTACGGCGCACGGGTCCTGAACCGGGTGCGGATTCTGCCCGACGGAACAAGAGAAACATGCCTGCAGACGCAGACTCCGGAAAATATGGCCTCCGCCGAAGAAACAAATCTGAATCTGACACGGAAGTACAAAAAACATTTCTTCATTTCCCTTCTTTTCTCCGTGCCGATCACGGCACTGTCCATGATTTTCGCGCTTCAGTTCGCCGGTTGGCAGTGGGTAAGCGCGGCACTGAGTCTGCCCGTCGTGCTGTGGTGCGGTTATTCTTTCCTGCGCAACGCCGCCCGCGCCCTGCGGCACGGCAGCTTCACCATGGACACACTGATTGCCCTCGGCGTTCTGTCTTCCATGGGCCTTTCGCTGTGGGCACTGCTTTGGGGCGGAGCGGGAAAAATAGGATACACAATGCGGATGCCGGGATTTTTCACTGCCGGGCAGCTGCGCTACCATGCACATGCGCTTCCGCCCGTATATTTTGAATCCGCCGCCCTCATCATCACGTTCCTGCTTCTGGGAAGATGGCTGGAATCGCGGGCACGGCACACAGTGGGCGATTCCCTGCAGTCGCTGTTCCGGCTGGGAGCGAAAACCGTATTTTTGGAATCGCGGGCGGACGGCAGACCGGTAAACCGCGAGGTGCCGGTAGGGGAAATCTGCGTAAACGATATTTTTCGTGTCCGGCCGGGAGAAAAAGTAGCCACCGACGGGGAAGTTATTGAAGGAAAATCCGCAATTGACTGTTCGCTGATCACGGGCGAATCCATTCCCGTGGAAACAGGTGTGGGCGGGCGCGTCACGGGCGCAACGCTAAACACTTTCGGAATGCTGCGGGTACGCGCCCTGCGTGTCGGGGAACAGACGGCTCTGGCACAGATCGGCAAACTTCTGGCGGCCGCCCAAACAGGGAAAACGCATATCCAGCGGATGGCGGATAAAATTTCGGCCGTTTTTGTTCCCGCTGTGATTATCCTTTCCTGTCTGACCTGCATAGTGCGTATCTTTGTGTTTCACAACGCCCCCGACTACGCTCTGAACTGCGCCGTTACTGTTTTGGTGATTGCCTGCCCCTGCGCTCTGGGACTTGCCGTGCCCACCGCGCTTCTTGTTTCCTCCGGCCTTGCGGCGCGCAGGGGAATTTTGATCAGCGGGCCCGAGGCGCTGGAAACAGCGCATCGGATAAACACAATCGTACTCGACAAAACCGGCACGCTCACCGGCGGGGTAATGGAGATAAGTTCCGTAATCCCCAATACGCAGGCGGGATTCACGGAAGAATCACTGCTCGCACTGGCGGCGGGAATAGAGACCGGCTCCGAGCATCCGATCGGAAAAGCCATTCTGCGCGGGGCACGGCAGCAAAATATCACTCCCGCGGCAATGACTTCGTTCCGTGCCGTGCACGGATCGGGAATCAGCGCCCGTTCAGTTCGCGCACAGCAGCAGGACACACTGTATTTGGCGGGAACTGCGGAGTGGATTAAAGAATACATCCCGGAGGAAATGTTTAACGACGTGTTTCCGGATGCCTGTATGCGTTCTACCCAGCGCGGGCAGAGCAGTGTTTTTATCGCCTCCGTAACGCCCGGCCCCGAAACCGCAGCGGCGCAGAGTGCCGTGGGAGCGGGGCTGATTCTTCTTAACGACAAACTCCGCCCGGAAGCCTGCGAATTTATTGCCGCTTTGAAGGAACAGCAGATAGAACCGATCCTGGCCAGCGGCGACACACAGCGGGCCACCGAAATGGCCGCCGCACAGCTGGATATTCCCGGCCTGGGCAGAATAACGCCGAAAGGGAAAATCGATCTGGTGCGAAAGCTGCAGAAATCGGGAAAGCGCGTGGCAATGATCGGCGACGGCGTGAACGACGCCGCCGCTCTGGCGGCAGCCGATCTCTCCGTGGCCATGGGATCGGGAACCGACGTTGCGCAAAACACGGCAGATTTCATTATTATGAATTCAAATCTGCATTCGCTCATTTCCGCGCTGCGGATTTCCCGGGCCACACGGAGAATTATCCGGCAGAATTTCGCCTGGGCTTTCGGCTACAACCTGATTGCAATCCCCCTTGCCTGCTGCGGATTTATTTTCCCCTCGATCGCGGCTGCCGCAATGGCGGCTTCCTCCGTGCTCGTGGTGCTCAATTCCCTGCGCCTGAAACATTTGGCGGCGGATACAGACATTTACACCCACAGCACGTAAAATCTAGTTCGTGAGCATTGAATCCCAAACACTCGGTCCGCGGCGCACTGTAGTTCTGGCAGATGCGCCGCAGCATTGGGTGCGCCGTCCGCGCGACCTGCTGGGCGCGGTCATTTCCCTGCTGGGAATCATTTTCGTCGCCCTGCTCACCACCTATGCCTCAACCACCACTCTCGCCGTCACAATGGATATGCGTTCCGCGGCGGAAGTTACAATTCAGACGCTGCTGTTTATCCCGGTTAAATTTGTCGAAGGCATGGTATTTTTCGCCGTCCCCTGTGTGCTGGTTTCGCTGATGCTTATCAGACGGCGCTGGCGTACGCTGGCAACCATGGCCGTTGCCGGAATTGCGGCGGCGGGTGCGTCGTTTACGATCCTTTGGATCTCCAATAAGTGGTGGCCGGATTCGGAATTTGCCGATGATTTCGCCTCCGCGGTAAAAATTCAGTCGCTGCATACCCTGCTGCCGTACATCACCGTAATCAGCGCAATTTTGGTTGTTGCCGGCGCCCTTAAAGACACCAGCGCGGTAAAAATAAGCCGGTGGATCCTGGCCGCAGCGGTCACATTTTCGGTTATTCAGGGAAATCAGACGCTGACGGGCGCTTTTACGGGCGTTCTCCTCGGGCAGACGGTTGCTCTGACCGTGCGCTGGATAATCGGCACCGAACCGGACCGGGCCACACTTGCCGACCTTGTCGCTTTGGTGAGAAAAGCGGGAATAGACGTAACGCAGATTATCCGTCTTGACTATCCCGATCCGGGCGAAGATCTGCACGCATGGAATATCGTCACCTATTCTCCCCTGCATTACAGCGACATATCCGGTATTTTGCGCCTGCGCCGGATAATTTTAAACCACGCTTCTTCTTCCGCCGTAAAACTGATTTCGGAAGTCGATTCCCTAAGCGCACCGGATACCGTCTCATCCGCTCCGCATATCGACGCCGTATCTCTTTGCCGCGGGGCGCGGGAAAAATATAAAATTACGCGGACGCCGGAAGTTTCGCGCATATATCTGGTCACGGATCATACGGGAAAGGAATTTCACTTATTCGTTCTTGACGAAGACCGCCGGATTATGGGCATACTCGAGGCCCTTAGGCAAAAAATAAGTTTTCGGGCGGTTTTTCGCCAAACGCCTTCCTCTCTGAACGCCACTGCGCAGCAGATTGCCCTGATGTATCTGCAAACGGAGCATCTGGGAATCACACCCCGGCGTTTCACGGGAATGGCGGATTCGGATTCCTCCGTTGTGCTGGCAATACAGGCACCCGCGCAAAAAACTTTGGCCGACGCCTCCCCGGAGGGAATTTCGGACGGGATGATCGACGCGCTGTGGCAGGGGCTGGAAAACGCCCACCGGCACGGCCTGTCGCACGGGGATATCAGAGCGGGAAATGTTATTCTGCGCGATCCTGCGCCGTATCTGGAGCACTGGGACAACGGATCGGCTATTTCCCCGGAAACGGCACGGCAGATAGATTTGGCACAGCTGACGGCAATGCTTGCCGGCGTGATCGGCACGGATCGGGCGGTGGACGCCGTTACGCGCAATATGCCTCTGGATCAGATTGTGGGCCTCGCCCCGTTTTTGCAGCAGACAATCATGCCCGCACAGACGCGCGCCTATTTTGCCGGCACAGACAAATTCCGGCAGCTGCGTGAGGAACTTGCGGAAAAAGTCCCCGAAACGGAGAACGCCGAGCCCGTTGCGCTGCGCAGATTTTCGCTGAAGACAATTCTGACCGTAACTGTGGGCGTGGCCGCCCTCGGTCTGCTTCTCGGCTCAATGAATTTTACGGATGTGAAAAATGCCGTTATGCACGCCAATCCGCTCTGGATGGCACTGTCTTTCGCGGCCGCCCTGCTCACCTATCCGGGCGCGGGTCTGACGCTGAAAGCATACACAAAAGAAAATATACGGCTCGGCGAGACAATTCTCGTGCAGATTGCCGCCTCCGTGGTTACTTTGGTTGCACCGGCGGGAATCGGCCCGGCGGCGCTGAATCTGCGTTTTCTGCAGCGGAGGGGAGTTTCCCTTTCACCCGCCCTGGCCACTGTTTCCCTGGTTCAGGTGGCACAGTTTGTGACGACGGTTATTCTTCTGCTCGTTCTGTCTCTCGGCTCCGGACAGCTGCAGTCGGTGGATATGCCTGCGGGTACCGTTATCGCCGTGGTCGCGGTGAGCGCGGCGGTGGCAATAACCGCTGCGGCCGTGCCGAAACTGCGGGTCTGGCTGTGGGAAAAACTAAAACCCACACTGTCGCAGATCTGGCCGCGGATGATCTGGCTGGGGACGCACCCGCGGCGGATTCTGCTCGGTTTTGCCGGCTCAATTCTGATGACCGCCTCGTTTGTGGCGTGTTTCGGTTTCGCACTGCAGGCATTCGGATACACTCTGCCGCTGATCACTTTGGCGCTGACGTATCTGCTGGCCAATTCCGTCGGCTCCGCGGTCCCCTCCCCGGGGGGAATCGGACCCGTGGAAGCGGCGCTGACCGGGGGGCTGGCCCTGGCGGGAATTCCGTATTCCGTTGCTTTCTCCACCGCCGTTCTGTACCGTTTTTTCACTTTCTGGGGCCGTGTTCCGCTGGGATGGATAGCACTGCGGATCGCCGGAAGAAAAAATATTATTTAACCGGCCCAATCCGGCAGATTTATTACTTTTGCCCGAATCAATTAACTTTTGGCATTATTTTTGGCAAGATGGAAGTATGAACGAACGTGCCGGCAAATTTGCCCTTCCTCAGGATTTGATTGATACCGATGCGCTGACCGACGCATATTACACTCTCGAACCGGATCCGGAAAACCCGGCGCAGAAAGTTGTGTTCGGTACTTCCGGGCACCGCGGCAGTGCTTTCGATTCCGCGTTCAACGAGGCACACATCGTCGCCATTACGCAGGCGATTGCAGACTACAGAAAATCGCAGGGAACGGACGGTCCGCTCTACATCGGCAGAGATTCCCACGCCCTGTCCGAACCGGCGCAGAGAACAGCTGTTGAAGTACTGGTGGCAAACGGGGTGGAAGTGCGCATAGATGCCCGCGATTCATGGACGCCCACTCCCGCCGTGTCTCTGGCTGTTTTAACCGCAAACGGCGCCGGGACCACAGCGGGCGTACGCACGAAAGGTCCCGGTCTGGCTGACGGAATCGTGGTCACGCCTTCCCACAATCCTCCGCGCGACGGAGGCTTCAAATACAATCCTCCCCACGGCGGCCCGGCGGATACCGATGCCACGCAGGTGATCGCCGAGCGGGCAAACCGGATTCTGCGCGAAGGATGGAAGTCCGTGCCCCGGGTGCCGTATGAGAAAGCCAAGTCTTCGGATCTTGTGCGCGGCCACGACTATCTCTCGGCATATGTGGAGGATTTGGCTTCCGTGATCGATTTTGACGCAATCCGCAATGCCGGAGTGCGGATCGGCGCAGATCCGATGGGCGGCGCCTCGGCTCTCTACTGGAGTGCCATCGGGGAACGTTACGGCCTGGATCTGACGGTCGTAAATACCGTTGTCGATCCCACCTGGCGTTTTATGACGCTGGACTGGGACGGAAAAATCAGAATGGACTGCTCCTCCCCCTATGCGATGGCTTCCCTGCTGCACAGAATGCAGCCGGACGGTGAAGGGCGTTTCCCCTTCGATATTGCCACGGGAAACGACGCCGATTCGGACCGTCACGGAATTGTGACACCGGACGCCGGGCTGATGAATCCAAACCATTATCTGGCAGCGGCGATTCAGTATCTGTTTACCCACCGTCCGCAGTGGCATACGGATTATGTGGGGAAGACTCTTGTGTCTTCGTCCCTGATTGACCGCGTTGTTGCAGGTATGGGAAAGAAACTGACGGAAGTGCCGGTCGGATTCAAATGGTTCGTTCCCGGTCTTCTCACGGGGACCGCGGGATTCGGAGGAGAAGAGTCGGCGGGAGGTTCTTTCCTGCGTAAAGACGGAACCGTCTGGACAACCGACAAAGACGGTTTGGTGATGAATCTCCTTGCTTCCGAAATTCTTGCCGTAACGGGAAAGACACCTTCGCAGATTCACCGCGAATTAACCGACAGATACGGCGTATCTGCCTATGCGCGGATCGACGCTCCCGCAACAAAGGCGCAGAAAGCCAGGCTTGCCGCGCTGTCCGCTTCTGCCGTAACGGCAACGGAACTGGCGGGAGAGCCTATCGTCTCCCGTCTGGTAAAAGCCCCGGGCAACGGGGCTCCGATCGGCGGTTTGAAAGTCGTTACCGAAAACGCATGGTTTGCCGCACGCCCTTCGGGCACCGAGGACGTATACAAGATCTATGCCGAATCGTTCCTTGGCGAAGAGCATCTGCACCGCGTGCAGGAAGAGGCAAAAAGCGTGGTAGCTGCCGCGCTGGAAGAGTAAACGCCCCTTGGAGGGGGCACACGGCCGGCAGCGGTGCGCCAAATTACGGGCGTTCCGTGCGCAGATAAAGGACTGATATGGCTCTTGCTGATTTTGCCCGCTCTTTGGAAGACGGGATAAATCGCCGCGGAATCGTAAAAAAACGCGCCGACGGCTGGGTACCCGAAATTATCCCCTATGCGGGATACGGCTCTGCCGCCGCCGTAAAAATCATGGCCCGCGCCCTGATGGTGAAACCAAAAAACGCCCCCGCCCGGCTGAACCTGAATTTTCTGCTCCGGCAGGGCAGCAGACTGAACATAGACGCCGTGCGCGATTTTGCCCGGCCGGTAATTCAGCGCGGCGCACAGGCCCAGCGCGGATGGCGGCAGTTTTTTACCACGCAGGTTGGATTTCTGCCCGTTACGGTACGCATCGGAAAGAAAATCATCCACACGCGCACCGACCGCAACGGATACCTTGATTTGCTGGTGGAAGGGCATGGGCTGCAGCCGGGATGGCAGGAAGTAAACATTACTCCCCTGCACGGAAAATGTGTGCCCGCGCCCGTGATGATCGTGCCCGAGAGCGAAACAACGGGAATCGTTTCCGATGTGGACGACACAATTATGGTTACCTGGCTGCCGCGGCCGGCCCTGGCGGCCTGGAATTCTTTTGTGAAACATACCAATACGCGTCAGGCGGTATCGGGAATGGCCGAACTGTATCGGGAAATCCTGGCCAAAAAACCCGACGTGCCGATTTTTTATCTTTCCACGGGCGCATGGAACACCTATTCGACGCTGCTGGAATTTATTTCCGCATACCGCTATCCTGTGGGACCGCTTCTCCTCACCGACTGGGGTCCGACTCCCACGGGACTGTTCCGTTCGGGTTCCGAGCACAAAAAAACGCAGCTGCGTAATCTGCTGATTATGTTTCCCCGGCTGAAATGGATTTTGGTTGGGGACGACGGGCAGCATGACCCGCTGATTTACGACGAATTGGCGCGCGAGCATCCTTCGCGCGTGAAAATAATTATGCTCCGCGAGCTGGGCATGGTGGAGCAGGTACTTTCACACGGAACGCCGGAAGCGACCGAGCCAAGCCGAAACGACTCCGATATAGAACGTCAGGGAACGCTTGTCGTACGCGGAAAAGACGGTTACGCAATCAGGGAGAAACTGCTTGGCGCGGCGCGCGAAATTTTCGCGTAGATCTGCCGCGGCAGGCATTTTATGCGGGTTCGCAGTCCCAGGCGGCCTCGTCTGCGGTGCAGACCGTGTCCGGCACTTCCACTTCCCGTTTTTCCCGGAGCTGTTCCTGCACCCGGTCCGCGGTGGTCTTTACTTTTTCGAATGCCGTTTCGCAAACGGATCCGAATGTGCCGCAGGCGGCACCCTTAACGGCGTCGCGCCCGAATTTAACGGGAGAAGATTCCCATACTTTCGCGGCGGTATTTTTGATTTGCATATAGCGTTTTCTGCCCGCACGGGCTCCCAGCGTATAGGCAGCCATACCGACGGCAATTTTGGAAAACAGACTCATTTTTCTCCTTTGACATTTCTACAATATCAGGTTTTGTCTATTTTTTAATTCTGAGCGAAATTATCATTCCGTAATGGTCGGAATCTCCCCTGCGCACAAATTTACCCTCATATCCGCGGTATTTGGTCTGAGTGTGGATTATTCTGTCGATCGGGGAAGCAAGCAGATTCGGAACGCTGCTCGGCCAGCTTCCCAGACCCCCGATTCCGGCTTCCCGGGCGGCGTCCGCGCACCGGGCGCCGACAATCCGCTGATGGTCGAAAGTTGAATTAAAATCTCCGCCGATAATCAGATTGCTGTCTTTTCCGCACATTGCGTAAACTCCGCTTATCCCTTTTTTCCACACGTCGGTTCGGCCTACGATGGGCGAAACGGGATGCACGCCCACTATTTTCGGGCCCGCGGCGGAAAGAGGACGGGCGCCCACAAGAGATACCCGCGCTTCTTTTGCCCCCGAAAACACACTCCGATAGGGCACATACCGCCCCAGCTGCGGGGAAATAAGCAAAACGGTGGATGCAAAAGCGGGCGTCCATCTGTCGGTATGCGTGTCAAAATACTGAAAACGCAGATTTCGCTCTGCCAGCAGCTTCAGCAGACGCCGTCCGTCGGCAGCGGAGGTTTCCGGCAATACCGCAACATTTACCCCGTTTTCCGCAATTATTTCCGCCAGCCGGGCCGGCGGTGTGGCTCCGCCCTTTGTGTTGTATGTCAAAAACACTATCTGCCCCAAAGAATGGGACGAAGCGGAGGAAGAAATTTTTTCCACTGCGGACATACCGCGTTTCAGCAGCACGGAAAACTGAAATCCGCTGCACAGAAAAAGAATCGCTGCCGCGAGGGCAACAATCAGTTTTCTGATTCTGTTTCTGCACAGCATCCGAAGACAAAGCATTACCGCAGCCAATACGAGAAGCACAACCGCTGTTTCCGCGCGCAGGGCAAGCAGCTGTGCGAAAGGCGGTTCCAAAAGTATTGCCGGGGGGAGAAACAGCGTCGGCGACACCGTGAAAAGCGCGGCCGCCGCCAGAACAAGGGCCGCCGCCAGAAAAATTAACGTCATTTTATCCTCTGTGTTTTCCTTCAGTTTTATCCTAAACCGCCGGAGAAAAAATTTTCGGTAATGGGGCTGTGTCTGTGTGTCTGTTGGTCACATTTTTCCGTGGCGGCATATTTGTCCCCAAAAATGTTTTTCTCCCGGATGATCCGTCCTGCCGGGCGCATCCTTAAAAATGATATATCAGCCTTTACCCGTCGGATATCTACTTTGGAGGAACATTGAAATCAGCTCTGAATTTCGCATCCTTGCGAAAATACGCCGTATTTTTCAGTTTAACCGTCCTGTGCGCCTGCACGTTGTCTTTTACTTCCGTTGCGCCTGCGCACGCAGGTATCCTGGCATCCGATCCGGCACACCGCAACCGTCTCGGATACGCTGTCGGAGCGCATACCGACACCGGAAAATACGAGCTCTGGCTGGGCGTGCAAAGCATGAAAATAGACGGTATGCCCTCGTTTTGCACAGAGATGGAGAAATCTTCCACCTCTGCCGACACTCCGATCCTCAACGTTGCCACACTCACCGCCCCCACGGTAAACCCGGGAGCGGGACTGCGGGTAACAACAGCACAGATGGCATATATTTTGGACAGATATCAAAATACCGCCGACCGAACTGTGATGGCGGCGCTCTCTTATCTTGTACACGGAAATTTTGAACAGCCCACGCGCGGATCACACACTGCGGCGCAGAAAAATGTGAATTGGATGCTGAAACTGGTGCAAAATGACGCTCAGGCGGCAATAATCGACCGCAGGGCGCGTTCTCTTGTCTCGGAGGCCGTCTCCTCCGGCGTTCGCGGCTACAAAAAGGGTGTCGTCTCGGGTGCGGGAATGCGCAGCGGAATGCTCAGCGATATCGGCGTGGTCAACAAAAACGGGGAATACACGGGCGGTATCGCAATGACGGTAACTTTGCACGGGCCGGCCGTCTTTTCCGACTCCGGGAAAAACGTATGGACCGGTATCTCACAGCGCATCCCGTTAAGCTTTGCATGGAAGGCAACCGGGAACGGAACCGTGCACGCAACACTCGCCTATAAAACCGTCCGCAGCACGCTTTCCCTGGTGGAAACAGGTCGGAGCACACAAAAAGTCATCACTTACGGCCTGCGGCCCGCCTCGGACATCGTCGAAACCAAAATTGAGACTCCCACCTGGGAAGTTATTTTCGATTTTCAGCCCGCCGGCGTATCGCAGGCAGCGTTGATCACCGACGACGGGACTTTCACCGACACCTTTGAAGCCGCCGCCGACCCCGGCTACGCACAGGGAAAATGGCTGATCCTAAACGAACAGGCGGCGAAACATTACGGCGTACGGCCGGGAACCGTCCCCGTAACCTACACCGTAACCGCCTACCATACGGGAGATTTGCCCGCGCAGGAAACAGGATCCGTGCCGGCCGGCGCACAGATAATCGGCACACGGAAAATCACTGCTCCGGGGCCCGGAAAACTCACAGCCCGGTTCACGGGAGCCAAACCCGGATTTGCCACCGTGGTGTGGAAAGTGGTCAAATCCGAACAGGGCGCGCTTGGCGAACTGATTCACGCGGACCGGTCCGACAACTACGGCATTCCCGAAGAAACCGTTTCTTCGCGTCACCATGCGGAAATTGATTCCGCGCTGCAGATCAGGGAAACAAAATCGGGCACATACCTCACCGACGACCTTTTCGTAACGGGGTTTCCCCAAAATCATCAGTCGTTTGCGGGAGATGGGCGCTTTGAACAGGATGGGCAGTATATCCTCCAGGAACTGCTGTTTTTCCCGGAAGGTCTGGATGTACGGGAAGAAAATCGCGCACGCGCGGAAAAAATCGGGCAGCCGCTGCAGATCCCCGCAAAAAACGGATACTATCCCGCTCTCGGATCCACCGAATATCTGGTCCGGAGAGACAGTGGGGGTAAAATTCGGGCAGGCACATATGTTTTCGTTACATCTTTTCCCGGCGACTCGCGCGTAAAACCGTTTGCGTCCAAGGTTACGGATGTAAAAGAACAGTACAGAATATCGTCCAAACCGGAACTGCACACCATTTTAACCCACGGGAAAGGGAAAACAGTGCCCGCCAAAGGCGTGCAGACACTTACCGATCTTGTGTGCCACACCAATCTCCGTGCAGGAGAAGCGTATCGGATAGAAGGCATACTGATGGACAGGGAAACGGAAAAACCCCTTACGGAAAACGGGCAGGAAATCCGGGCCCGGAAGGATTTCACCGCAGCCGGCGCGGCCGGATGTGTTGAAGTGGAATTTTCGCTGCACGCCAATGTATTCGCAGGAAAAACCGCGGTTGCGTTTGAAAAACTGTTTCACGGCGGAAAAGAAACGGCGGCGCACGAAGACATCCGCAATGAAAACCAAAGCGTAAAATTTTCTTTTCTTCCCCGGCTGGAAACGGTCGCATCCGATTCCGCAGACGGAGACAAAACTCTCCCGGCAACGAAAAACGCCGAAATAACCGATCGGGTATGCGAGCGCAACTCCGCTTTGATTCCGGGAGAGACCTATGAAATCCATACCGATGCGGTGGTGGCGGAAAACGGCGGCGAAAAACCGAAGAGCGTGCTTCCCTCCGCGATCAGAACTGTTTTTACTCCGGAAACTGCCGACGGGTGCGCATATATTCCGATCAGATTTGATGCTTCCGGGCTGGCGGGCAGGAAAGTGGTGGTTTTTGAAGATCTTTATCTGCACGGAAAACTGCTTGCCGCGCACCGGGACATAAACGACCGGCAGCAGACCGTATCCTTTTTCCTGCCGCGGGAAAATCCGGGTCCCCGGGAACCGCATCCTCCCGCGCGGCAAAAGAAGCTGGCACAAACGGGCATATTTATCGGGGGAATATCGGCTTTTTGCGGAGCGGCGGTTTCCGGGGGAATGTGTATGCGTTTCCCGCGGCGGAAGAAACGCTGAGTTTTCCGGCCGGCTGATTTTCGGCCGGCCCTGCGGGGGCGGGCGCACCCCACGGCTGCCGGTCCGTAAAACACGGAAGCTAAATTCGGTATTCCCCGCCCGTGTGCAGATCAATAATCCGCTGATTGAGTGAACCGCGAAACGGCAGATCCCGCACAAATTTTTTGCGGATAAACGGACCGTCCACCAGTACGTCGCACAGATTCAGCAGTTCGCGTTTCTCCGGTTCCGCCAGCAGCTGTTCATACAGATACCCGGACCAGATCCATACGGTTTTTTCCTTCCCGAAGCGCTTGCGCACTTTGCGCACCAGGGGAAGCAGAATCGGCGTACTGAGAAACGGTTCCCCGCCCAGCAGGGAAAGACCTGCCACGTAAGGCTGTGCCAAATCGGAGATAATCTGTTCTTCCAACTCCGCCGTGTACTGCCGGCCGTAGCGAAAACTCTGCGCGGCGGCATTGTAGCATCCGGGGCATTTGAACGGACACCCGGAAACGTAGAGCGAACAGCGCACACCTTCCCCGTCCACAAAATTGAACGGTTTATAATCGGCGATGTAGCGGCGGCACAGCTTCTCTCCCCGCCACTCTCCCACATCGGGCTGAGTGATACCGTAAGCATCCTTTTTTGCCATCGTGCTTCACCTCAGCAGTTTGTTAAAACCGAATGCTTAACGCGCAGCTGCTCAGGAAAGATCCATGTGCTTTACCCGCTTGGAAATCTCCACGTGGCGGCCGTGAACCATGGGACGCTTTTGGGGATTGCCCAAATATCCGCAGGTACGCTTTACCACGTCGCAGGTCGCAGGATCTTCATTTCCGCAGTCCGGGCAGCGGAATCCTTCCGCGGTAGGCAGAAACTCGCCGTCAAACCCGCACCTGTAGCAGTGGTCAATCGGCGTATTTGTGCCCAGGTACGCCACACGGTCGTAGGCATAGTCCCAGACCGCCTCCAGCGCCGAAAGATTGTGCACGAGCTTCGGATATTCACAGTAGTGAATAAATCCGCCTGCCGTGTAGGGCGCATACTCGGATTCAAAGGCAATCTTCTCAAACGGCGTAACTTTTTTGCGGATATCGTAGTGGAAAGAATTGGTGTAGTAATCCTTGTCGGTGACGTCGGGAATCATACCGAATTTTTCCTGATCCAAACGGCAGAAACGGTCGGTCAGAGACTCCGACGGAGTGGAGTAAATCGAGAACCAATACGGATAGTCTTTCTTCCACTGTGCCGCGTATTCGTTGAGTTTGCGCATAATGTCGAGCGTAAACTCTTTCGCCTCCCGGTTTTCTTCCCACTGCGCACCGTAAAAACAGGTTGCCGCCTCATACAGACCGATATATCCGATGGAAGCCGTGGCGCGGTGGTTGCGGAAGAACTGCGTGACGCTCTTCTCCCCGTCCTTTGCCCGGATTCCCAAAGCGCCGTACTTGTAAAGTATCGGAGCATTGTCCGGCGTGGCATCCTCGCAGCGGCGGATTCTAAACAGCAGCGCCTCTTTTACAACTTCCATCCGTTCTGCAAAAATCTTCCAGAACCGTTCTTTTTCACCGTGTGCCTCAATGGCGATCCGCGGAATGTTGAGCGTAACCACGCCAAGGTTGTTCCGTCCGGCGTTCACCGCTTCACCCGTTTCGGGATCGACCCATTTCGGAAGGAATGAACGGCAGCCCATGGGGGCTTTGTAATCGCCTTCCAGCTCGGTGAGTTTGTCGTAGGAAAGAATATCCGGATACATTCTTTTTGCCGAACATTCCAAAGCCAGCTGTTTCACATCGTAATTGGGATCCTGCGGATTCAGATTTACGCCCCGGCGCAGACCGAATACCAGTTTCGGGAAAATAGCCGTATGCCGGTCTTTTCCGATTCCCTGAATCCTAACCCGCAAAATCGCTTTCTGTATTTCCCGCTCAAAACGCGATGTTCCCATGCCGAAGCCGAGAGTCACAAACGGGGTCTGCCCGTTCGAGGAGTAGAGCGTATTGATCTCATATTCCAAAGACTGCATCGCGTCATAGATATCTTTTTTCGTTTTTACCCAGGCGTACTCTTCCCTGCGGTCTTCCGCCACCCATTCCCGGGCGTCGGCAAGATGCTTGCGGTAATTGATCTTGGCATAGGGTGCAAGCACTTCGTCCGCACGGTCCACGGAACATCCGCCGTACTGCGAGGAAGCCACATTGGCGATGATCTGCGCAATCTGGGCGGTCGCGGTGTTGATTGAACGCGGGGACTCCACACGGGCGTTTCCGATCTGGAAACCTTCGCGGAGCATCCCGGCAACGTCGATCAGGCAGCAGTTCGTCATCGGCTGGAACGGGTTGTAATCCAGGTCGTGAAAATGGATTTCCCCTTTGATGTGCGCATTGGCCACGGCCCGGGGAAGAATTTTTCGCAGCGCGTATGCCTTTGCCACCGAGCCGGCAGTCAGATCGCGCTGGGTGTTGAAAACGGTTGAATCTTTGTTTGCGTTTTCATTCACCACTGTTTTGTCGCGGCTGAGAAGCTTGCCCACAGAGTGAAGCAGATCCATGCTTTGGTCGCGGATGACGTCACGGTCGTGGCGGTATTCGATATACGCCCGGGCAACCTGCGGATATTCGGAACGCATTAAGAAATTTTCCGTGGCAGTCTGGATTTCTTCGATAGACAGTTCCTTTTCCGGCAGAGCCGCGAGCACCTCACGCACAGCCCGCATCGCGAAAGGATGATCTTCGATGCCCCGGCTGTTTAACGCAAGGTAAACCGCACGGTAAATCTTCGCCGGGTCGAACTGTACCTTCCGTCCGTCCCGTTTCACCACTTCAAGATCTGTAATAACTTTAGAATTAATCAACATATTGCGTCCTATTTTTTTTTAACCACTAGATATAGATTCTAAGGGTATTTTTCAAAAATTAAAACTTCTCCGCACGCGTGTTTTGTGTACTTTTCCGATACACCCCCACACCCATCTTTTCTCTTTTCCGGGAAGGGGAAAACGGCGCAAAAAGAGTGCGGAAAATGTGCCACAATATATGTGTGCCAAAACCGTTTACACCCCAACAGCTCCTGATGCGCGCACAGAGCGTGCCGGATATCACCTACCCGGAAGAGCTCCCCGTCTGTGCAAAACGCGCGGAAATAGCAGAAGCCATCAAACGCAGCCAGGTCGTGATTGTCTCCGGGGAAACGGGATCCGGAAAAACCACTCAGCTGCCCAAAATATGTCTCGAACTCGGACGGGGAATAAACGGACTGATCGGACACACCCAGCCCCGCAGAATCGCGGCACGCGCGGTAGCCGAGAGAATCTCGCGCGAACTGGGCACGCAGACGGGCGGAATTGTCGGATATCAGGTCAGATTCAACGAAACCGTGTCGGAAAATACATTAATCAAACTGATGACAGACGGCATTTTGCTCGCCGAAATCCAATCCGATCCCCTTCTCCTGCGCTACGACACAATTATTATCGACGAAGCCCACGAGCGGTCGCTCAACATCGATTTTCTCCTTGGATATCTGGCAAATCTCCTGCCCAAACGAAAAGATCTGAAACTGATCGTCACTTCCGCAACCATCGACTCGCAAAAATTTGCGGCCCATTTCGGCCTGCACCGCTACGGCGGCACGGCCGGGAGCAAAGCACCGGTTATCAACGTCACAGGACGCACATATCCGGTGGAAATACGCTACCGCCCGCCGGAAAACGGGTATCTGCCGGATGACGGCGCTGCGGAAACGCAAACGGAGAAACACGGTGCGGCCGATCAGATAAGCGGAATTCTGGAAGCCGCACGCGAGCTGTTCACCGCATCACAGGGAGATATCCTCGTTTTTCTCTCCGGCGAGGGAGAGATACGCGAAACCGAAAAAGCTTTTCGCGACGCCCTGAAAACACGCTATATTCCCCCGGGCGGCACATCCGACATCCCCGGGGCGGTCGAAGTTCTTCCGCTGTTTTCCCGTCTTTCCTCCGCCGAACAGCACCGGATTTTTTCACACCCCAAACACCGGCGGATAATACTTTCCACGAACATTGCCGAAACATCGCTCACAGTCCCCGGAATCCGATGCGTAATTGATCCCGGAACCGCCAGAATCTCGCGTTTTTCCAACAAAACAAAAGTCCAGCGTCTTCCGATAGAGCCGATTTCCCAAGCCTCCGCAAACCAGCGTTCGGGAAGATGCGGACGTGTGGCGGACGGAATTGCCATCCGTCTCTATTCCGAACAGGATTTTCTTTCGCGCCCGGCGTTCACGGAACCGGAAATTCTGCGCACATCGCTCTCATCCGTTATTTTGCGGATGACGGCTCTGAATCTGGGAGACGCAAAGCACTTCCCGTTCATAGATCCGCCCGATACGCGCGCAGTACGTGCGGGAACACAGCTCCTGGAAGAAATAGGAGCGATAAAAACAGACACAGACGGAAAGCTGCGTCTGACACGGACCGGGAAGTCTCTGGCCGGGCTGCCCATCGATCCGCGGCTGGGCAAAATGCTGCTCTCTGCCGGGGAAAACGGATGCGCCGGCGAAGTACTGATTCTGGTTGCGGCGATGAGCGTGCAGGATATGCGCGAGCGCCCGGCAGAATTTAAGGCACAGGCGGATGCCCTTCATGCCCGGTTCACCGATAAAAACTCGGACTTCCTGGCTTATCTGAATCTGTGGCGATATCTGCGTGTGCAGCAGCGGGAACTCTCGGGTGCCGCTTTCCGCCGGATGTGCAAAGCCGAATATCTGCATTTTCTGCGGTTTCGGGAATGGCAGGACGTCGTCACCCAGCTGAAACAGGCTGCAAAGCAGCTTGGAATCCATCTGAAACCGATCACGCTTCCCACACCGGCACAGCTGCGCGGCGCAGCCGCGGAAGATACCGACAATACGCAGCACCGGGATGTGATCCGGGCGGTGAAAAACGTGGGGGAATACTCCGATGCGCCGGCGGCAGACGCAATTCACCGTTCCCTGCTGACCGGTCTGCTGTCCAATATCGGGCACCGCGACGAACGCAAACACGACTACGGCGGAGCGCGCGGCACGCATTTCGTGATCTGGCCCGGATCCGGTCTGTATAAACACAGCCCGGAGTGGGTAATTGCCGCGGAATTGGTGGAGACATCCCGTCTGTTTGCACGCACAGTGGCAAAAATCGATCCCGCATGGATAGAGAGAGCGGCAAAACATCTGGTAAAACGGAGCTATTCGGAACCGTTTTGGTCTCAGCGCATGGGCGCCGCGATGGTCTGCGAAAAAGTCACTCTGTATGGGATAACTTTGGTTGCGGACCGAAAAACGCTGCTTTCCAAAACGGGAAGCGAACACTGCCGCGAGATTGCCCGCGAACTTTTTATCCGTCATGCGCTTGTGCAAAATCAGTGGCGTACCCACCACAAATTTGCCGCCCACAACAGGGCAGCCCTGGAAAAGGCGCATGAAACGGAAGCCAGAAGGCGCGAATACGCCCTGGTTGCAGACGAAGAAGAGCAATTTTCGTTCTTCGACCGCATAATCCCGGCCCATATCGTTTCCGCACGCCATTTTGACGCCTGGTGGAAGAAAGAACGCGGAAAAAATCCGGATCTGCTGAATTTCACGGAAGAATTTTTATTGGGGGAAAACCGTGCCGCACCGCACGATTTTCCCAACACATGGCATCAGGGCGAAATTACGCTTCCCATCCGTTACGGTTTTAACCCCGGAAAATACGATGACGGGCTCACGATTGAAATCCCCGTCACGCTGCTGGCGCAAATCAAAGACACGGGTTTCGACTGGCTTGTGCCCGGAATGCTGGAGGAACTGACTCTTGGCACTATCCGCGCCCTGCCGAAGCCTGTACGAAAACAGCTGGTACCCGCACCCGATGCGGCACGGCAGATCATGGCATGTCTTCCGCCGTGGGAAGAAGCCGTGCACCGCGACCATATCCCCTTTCGGAAGGCTTTTTCCGACGCTGTTTTCAGGCTGCGGGGAGTAACTGTCGACGATGGGCAGTGGCAGCAGACCAATCTGCCCGAACATCTGAAAATTTCCTTTCTGATCCGTTCGGAAAGGGGAGCCGTGCTGGATCAGGGAGATTCGCTCACCCGGCTGCAGCGTGCCCTTGCCCCGCAGACGCAAAAAGCGGTTTCCTCGGTTGTGTCTTCGGCAGTGGCACACGCGATGGAAGAAAACACCGGCCCGGGCGGCAGCAAAACGCGCAATTCGTCCGCGGCGGAAAAGACGCGCGGCGCAGGGCGCGGCGGGCATCCGGAAACGAAGCCGCAGATCTCCCCCGCAGGAAATCTGACATCATGGAAACAGATACCGAACGGCATTATCCCGGAAGTGCTGGAAACCCCGGGCCCGGGCAATATCTGCGTGCGCGGCTACCCGGCACTGGTTGCCCAAAACACGCAGGAACGTAGAATTTACGGGCAGACACTGCGCCTTCCCACCCGCAAAAGCGGGGTTGCGCTGCAGATTCTGGCCGATGCGCAGCAGCGGCGGCAGGTTCACACAAACGGACTCGTGCTGCTGCTGAAAAACGAACTCGCCCTGCCCGACGGCAGAATAACTTCACGCTGGACGGGTGCGCAGAGCCTGCTTCTGGGAGGATCGCCGTATGCCGATACGGCGGATCTCGTGGCGGATCTGCAGCTGCAGGCGGTGAGAAACACTGCCGCACGCGCGGCAAAGCAGGAAAAAATACAGTTGGGAAACGTGCGCACCGAAAGCGAATACGAATCCCTGCGGAAAATAATTCGGGAAAAAAGCGAAGACGAAACATACCGGCTGGCGCAGATCTGCACACACATTTTCTCCGCACAGGCGGAACTGGAATCGCTTTTGGGGCGCACATCCGCCCCGCTTCTGGCTCCCGTTGCGGGGGAAATCAGGGAACAGATCGCAAACCTTATTTTCCCGGGTTTTATTTTTGCCACACCGGAGGAATATCTGGCGCAGATACCGCGCTATCTGCGCGGGGCATACATCCGACTGGAAAAAGCCGGCGAAAAGCTCTTTGCCGACGACGCCTTTTCTCTGCAGATCAGGGAGACGGAAGATCTGATCTGCGATTTCGGGGAACGGATTGTGCCCGGCGTATGCGACCCGCAGCTTTTGCGGAAACTAACCCGGGCACGGTGGATGCTCGAAGAACTGCGCATTTCTTTATTCGCCCAGCAGTTGGGCACAAAAGGAAAAGTATCCGTGCAGCGGATCCGCAAACTGCTGGAAAGCTGATTTTTCCCATGGCCAAAGAATCCCTTTGCGCTTTCGCCCCCGGACGGGAACGCATTATGATCGGTAGGTAAGGTAAAGCGAAACGTAAAGGAACACGGAATGGATACGGCAAAGAAAATTTACGCCGCCGGATGCGCAGCACTTCTCTGCCTTTCTCTTTCTTCGTGTGCACACAGGGCGCATAAAGGGCAGGATACGGATCTTTCCGCGCATGCTCCCGCTGTCCCCGACAAATGCACCGATCCTCTTTCCCGGGGCGGAAAACGGATCGGTGCCCGGGAAATTTCTTTCTGTCTTGCCGAATCTTTGGGGAAAATAAAAGGGTGGACGCAGGAAGACTACGGTCCGGGCGGAAAACCCGTGTCGAAAGCGGCTGTGAATGTGCGTCCGCTGGCGGTAAAAATCGATACTAAAGCAAATGCCCCGCTGCCGAATGCGGAAATTATCCTGATTGAGGGAAAGACGTTTATCCGGCAAAACGGAACCTGGAAAGAGGCGGGCGCAGATTCCGCAGACAAAAATTATGCCCTTATCTCCCGGATGCCGCGTTATTTCGAAACAATGCTGAACCCGAAACTTCGGGCAGCCGGAACCGATCCGCAGCAGACATATTCCATAGAAGGAAAAACCACGCTTTTGGGGCGGGAAGTTACAAAAATCTCGGCCGAAAACCGCGATCCGCAGGGGCGCATTCCCGTCAGGACGTTTCGTTTTTATGTCACAAAAGATTATCTGACTTTGAAATCCGAAATTCTGCAGGACGGAAAAATTATCAGTTCTTCGGTAGTCACTGCCGTAGACCGCTATCAGCAGATCCGCAGACCAAAAATTTCCAAATAGCTACCGATACAGATAATCTATAATTCCCGCAGCTCCGTTTTCTACCGTTTTCAGTGTTTTACGAAAGCCGTCTACGGAACCGTACCACGGATCAGGCACATCAAAACGCCCGTCCGAAGTGTAGAAATTTTCCTGCCGCGACCCCGGCGCGCCGCTGTCTTCCCCCAGCGGTGCGCCGGGAGCATATACACCGCGGGGAAACAGCGGAGCCGTACCGTCGAATTCCCGCCACAGGTGAACTTTGGCCGGATCCGCGCCGGCCGCTTTGAGCATTGGCCTTAATGCACGCGCCTGACCGAGCGTCATTGGCAAAATCAAATCCGCCCGGCTCAGCTCTTCGCGCGTGGCAAGGTGTGCCCGGTGTTCCCGAGGCAGCGGATAGCCGTTTTCCCGTAGAATCTGTGCCGCCCGCGGATCCAGATAATGGCCGTGTTCCTCATCCGAAACACCGGCTGAACCCACCGTCGGACGCGCCGGCGTACGCGCGGCAGAATTCCCCTCTTTCCGGTTTTCCGCTTCCGGCAAACGGCTGATTTTCTCCCGCAGCACTATCTCCCCCATCGGGGAACGGCAGATATTTCCCGTACATACAACCAAAATCCGATACGGCACTTAAAAACCTCCCGCAGACTCCCGTTCAGAAATCCCAGTCGTCGTCTTCAGTGGCTTCCGCCGTTCCGATCACATAGGAGGAACCGGAGCCGGAGAAGAAGTCGTGATTTTCGTCCGCATTCGGCGAAAGAGCGGCAAGAATGGCAGGGTTCACAGCCGTTTGGTCGGATGTGAACAGAGCCTCGTAACCGAGATTCATCAACGCTTTGTTTGCATTGTAACGCAGGAACATTTTCACGTCTTCCGTCAGTCCCATTTCGTCATAAAGGGATTCGGTGTACAGTTCCTCGTTGTCGTACAGATCGGACAGCAGATCGAAAGTATAGTCTTTCAGCTCCTGCTGTCTGGCGGGAGTTGCTTCCTTCACCGCCTGCTGATATTTGTATCCGATATAGTATCCGTGCACCGCCTCGTCGCGAATGATAAGACGGATCAGATCGGCGGTGTTCGTCAGCTTTGCGTGGGCCGACCAGTACATCGGCGTATAAAAACCGGAATAGAAAAGGAAAGATTCCAGCATCGTGGAGGCAACCTTGCGTTTCTCCGGATCGTCCCCGCGGTAATAACCGAGCACGATTTCGGCTTTCTTCTGCAAAAATTCATTTTCTTCCGACCAGCGGAAAGTTTCTTCGATTTCTTCGGAGGAAATCAGCGTGGAGAAGATGGAGGAATAGGATTTTGCGTGCACCGACTCCATAAAAGCGATATTTGTATAGACCGCTTCCTCATGCGGCGTGCGTGCATCGGGAATCAGGGAGATTGCCCCCACTGTTCCCTGGATCGTATCGAGCAGGGTAAGACCGGTAAACACTCTTGTGGTCATAGTCTGTTCGTGCGGCTTCAGCGTGTTCCAGGACTGAATATCGTTCGACAGCGGAATTTTTTCCGGCAGCCAAAAATTTCCCGTGAGCCGTTCCCACACTTCCTGATCTTTTTCGTCGATTATTTTATTCCAGTTGATTGCCTGCACGGAGTCTACGAGTTTAATTTTTCCGCTCATTGTATATCCCTATTCCGTTCCTTTTGTTCACGTCTTTTCCGTTTTCCGCTTTTCGCCGCGAATTTGCGGCTGTCCGTTTCGGGCCCGGGGCGGCCCGGGCCCGAAACATTTAGTCAGAGCATACAGGAGACACAGCCGTCCACTTCCGTGCCGTCCAGTGCCGCCTGCCGGATACGCATATAGTAGAGAGTCTTGATTCCCTTTCTCCATGCGTAGATATAGTTTTTGTTTACATCGCGCGTGGTCACGGTATCCGGGTAAAACAGCGTAAGGGAGAGACCCTGATCCACGTGCTGCGTGGCAACCGCATAGGTATCTATAATCGCCTGCGGGCCGATTTCATACGCATCCTTATAATATTCCAGATTGTCATTGGTCATATAGGCCGCCGGATAGTAAACACGTCCGATTTTTCCTTCTTTGCGGATCTCTATCCGCGACACAATCGGGTGAATGGAGGACGTCGAATTGTTGATGTATGAAATGGACCCCGTAGGCGGAACCGCCTGCAGATTTTGGTTGTACATCCCGTATTTTTCCACATCCGCCTGCAGTTCGCGCCAATCCTGCCGGGTGGGAATATGGATATTTGCAAACAGTTCGCGAACACGCTGCGTTTTCGGCTCCCACGTTTTCTCCGTGTATTTCCTGAAAAACGTGCCGTCGGCGTACCGCGAATTTTCAAAGTTGTCGAACTTTTCACCGCGTTCGCGGGCAATCGTCATCGAAGCGCGGATAGCGTGATACACAACCGTATAGAAATACATATTCGTAAAATCGAGCGCTTCTTCGCTGCCGTAGTGAATCCGTTCCCTGCCCAGGAAACCGTGCAGATTCATCTGCCCGAGACCGATCGCATGCGACATTCTGTTTCCGCGTTCGACGGAAGGCACACTGGAAATATCGGACTGATCGGACACTGCCGTCAGAGCCCTGATTGCCGTTTCGACGGTTTTTCCGAAATCGGGCGAATCCATCGTTTTGGCAATGTTCAGCGAACCCAGGTTGCAGGAAATATCTTTTCCGATTTTTTTGTACGAAAGATCGGGATTAAATTCCGACGCCTCGGAAACCTGCAGAATCTCCGAGCAGAGATTGGACATCGTCACTTTTCCGGCAATCGGATTTGCCCGGTTTACCGTATCCTCAAATAGGATATAGGGGTATCCGGATTCAAACTGGATTTCCGCCAGCGTCTGGAAGAAATGTCTGGCGTTTATTTTCGATTTCCGAATCCGCTTATCGTTTACCATTTCCTCATACTTTTCGGTAACGGAAATCTCGGTGAACGGAACACCGTATACGCGTTCTACGTCATAAGGCGAAAAAAGATACATATCGGCATTCTTCTTCGCCAGCTCAAAGGTAATATCGGGAATAATGACACCCAGCGAAAGCGTTTTAATCCGGATTTTTTCGTCTGCGTTTTCGCGCTTTGTGTCGAGAAAACGCATAATATCCGGGTGATGCGCATGGAGATAAACCGCGCCCGCGCCCTGTCTGGCTCCCAGCTGATTCGCATAGGAAAATGCGTCTTCGAGTATTTTCATCACCGGGTTTACACCGGAAGACTGATTTTGGATTTTCTTGATCGGCGCGCCCATTTCACGCAGATTGGAAAGGTTGAGCGCAACGCCTCCGCCGCGTTTGGAAAGCTGCAGGGACGAATTTACCGCCCGCGAAATGGATTCCATGTTGTCTTCGACGCGCAGCAGAAAGCAGGAAACCAGCTCGCCGCGCGCGGCTTTGCCCGCATTGAGAAAAGTCGGCGTGGCAGGCTGAAAGCGGCCGCAGATAATCTCTTCCATAATTTCCTCCGCCCTCTGCTCACTGCCCTCGGCAAGCGTAAGGGCAACCATGCAGACGCGGTCTTCGTACCGCTCCAGATAGCGGGTTCCGTCGAAAGTTTTCAGTGTATAAGACGTATAGTATTTGAACGCCCCCAGGAATGTGGGAAACCTGAATTTATGGGCATAGCAGGCTTTATACAGCGACTTGATAAATTCGGGACTGTACATGTCCAGCACCCGTTTTTCGTAGTATCCCTCTTCGGTCAGATACTCCAGTTTTTCTTCCAAATCGTGGAAATAGACGGTGTTTTTGTTTACGTGCTGCAGAAAATACTGCCTTGCCGCCGCCCTGTCCGCTTCAAACTGGATTTTTCCTTCGCTGCTGTACAGGTTCAGCCGGGCATTGAGCGAATGGTAGTCAAGCGCCGGATCCGTAATTTCTTCGCCGGTGTCTGTCAGAGTTGTGTCCAAAATTCTTCCAATCCTTTACGTACTTTCTCCACATCTTCGGATGTGCCCAGAAGTTCAAATTTATACATATGCGGCACATGGGTTTTTGCCGCAATAATTTCTCCCGCCATGCAGTAGGCCGTGCCGAAATTTGTGTTTCCCCCGGAGATCACCCCGCGCAGCAGAGAGCGGTTTTGGCTGTCGTTGAGAAACCTGATCACCTGCTTGGGCACCGCGCCTTTCGCGTTTCCCCCTCCGTAGGTCGGAACGATAAGCACATATTCTTCGCTTACCCGTAAAAATTCATCGTTCCGCCGCAGGGGAATGCGCCGGGCGGGATAGCCCAGTTTTTCCACGAATCGTTTTGTGTTGTTTGTGGCAGAAGAAAAATAAACGATATTAACCACCGTTACCGTCTCCCAAAATACCGTCGGTATGGCCGCATACAGCGTCTTTGCGCAAAGAAGCCGGGGTTAAAACCGAAATTTTAACTCCGGCCGACTCTGTATGCGCCCGTGCTGTTTAAGCCGTGACGGCCTGCGCCGAAATCCGGGCCAGGGCTTTGATTTTGTCCGGACGGTATCCTGCCCAGTGGTCGCCGTTCGCAAACACGACCGGAGCCTGCCTGTATCCCAGCGCCTTCACCGTGGCAAGTGCCTCTTCGTCTTCGGTCAGATCAACTTCGCTGAATTCCAGTCCGTTTTTCTTCAGGGCACGCTTTGTGGCGTTGCACTGAACGCACGAAGGCTTGGTGTAAACCGTTATGCTCATTACTCCTTCTCCTGTTTCTGTGTTCCGAGAATTTCGGTGCCGTATGTCTAAATTTTTACTGCTTTATCCATTTCCGAACAATACAAGTAAACACTACACCTAGTATGTGCCCTTTGCACAAACCACTACATGGTGTGTGTCTGCGTAATATCTCACTATTTTTTCCGGCAACCGTTTTCCGCCGGGGAAAGAACAAAAAACCATGTGTATATCCCCGCCGGGACAACGCGCGGAAAGGACCCGTTTCCACAAAATCTCCACACTCCTTTCCATAAAATCCCCCGCATCCGGATGCCGTAGGGCAATCATCCCACCGCGCTCCACAGAATTTTTCTGCCCGAAACCAATTCGGAAAACAACGCGGAATCTGAAATGAGGCGGAACACGGCAGCGCGGATCCGCGCGGTTATAAACACCCTGTGTATAAAAAATATCCACTTGTCCACAAAATTTAATAAATTTTTCCACAGCTGTGAATAAAATCCGCTGAAAATATGGCCGTTTCGGGCTGCACTGTTTCACACCGCGTGCCGCATCAGACACCCCCGCGCAAAACGTATGACAAATTTGTAAAAACAAATTTCCGCCGGGCGAAAACAAAGTTCGGGCAAAAACGTTCCGGCCCGCAGGAATTAGGGAATGCTTAGCGTATAAAATCACAGCAAAACCCGATTATATCGGGAAGAACTTCCCAAATACCGACACGGGTCCGGGCATAACATACAAAAAGTGGGAAAATTTTATCGCAATATATGAAATCGGTTGAAAAAATACCTGTGAAAGGCAATTATATAAAATATGAAGACTTACGCCGAACAGTTACGCGAAGTCGGTTTAAGAGTCACGAAGCCGCGCCTCGCAATTCTCGACTTTCTGTCACGCCACCCACATTCCTCCGCCGATGCGGTGCGGGTTGCCGTTTCGAAGGCTCTGGGTTCTGTGTCTACACAGGCGGTTTACGACGTGCTGCACGCACTGACGGAAAAATCCATTCTCCGTAGCGCAGAGCCGGCAGGATCCGTTCCGGTATATGAACTGAACTCCAATTTCAACCATCATCATCTGGTATGCCGAAACTGCTACGAAATGATCAATATCGACTGCATTATCGGCGAAGCCCCCTGCCTCACGCCAAACGACACACACGATTACCGTCTTGACGAAGCGGAAGTTACATTCTGGGGATACTGCCCCAAATGCCAGCAGACATGCGCGGATCTCACACAGTCCCGCGAGCGCGATTCCATGCAGATCAAAGCGGTTGACGCGCTGTTTGTCTGCGCAATGGGGGAAGAAACGGCGGAAGTTGAAAAACTTCTTCCGGATTACGAGATCCATCCCGTCTCCAGCAGCTTTAAAAACCTGAGCATAGCCATGCGAAAGACCTGCGACGGCGAGCAGCCGCCCGCAAAACTCCTTCTCCTCACCACCGGAATCGGAATGGTCAGCGCCGCCTCCTCACTTTCCTCCGTACTTTCCACATTTTCCCCCAAGACGGTTATCTGCTGCGGCAGCGCCGGAGGGCTCGCGGCCGACACCCGGGTGGGCGAAGTGGTAATCGGCACCGAATACGTCAACGCCGGCGCCGACGGAACGGCTTTCGGCTACGTTCCGGGACAGGTTCCGCAGCAGCCCGCGGTATTCAAAGCCGCTCCCGGTCTGCTGAAAGCGGCAGAAGAATATCTGCGCCGCCAAATGGGCGAAGACGCGCAGAAAAAAGCGGACGTGAGATTCGGGCAGATGAATTCCTCGGACACGTTTGTCACCGGAGAAAACGTGGGGAGCGTGCGCGAAACGTTCCCGGCGGCCCTCACCACGGATATGGAATCCCAGGCTCTTGCCCAAGTCGCGGCAGAATTTTCCGTTCCGTTCGTTGCGGTCCGCGCAATCTCCGATCTGTGCGGAAAACCTGACGATCAGTCCGTAAGTTTCCATACCGAACTCTCCGATGCCGCCCGGTCGGCGGCGGAAACGGCCTACGGAATCCTGGAAACTTATCTCCGTCTGCGCCGCCCCGTAACAGAGTAAAAAAGCGGCGCAGAACTCTCCCGCGCAGTATGCGTGAAGTTTCCGCGTCCGTGCAGACGCATCCGCATTAAACACGCACGCCGCTAAGCCGCATTAAGCAGGGAGAGAATAAAAGCCAGCTCGTGGGAACGGTTCTCCCACGATTTCTGCCGGCCTGAGCCGCCGCCGTGCCCGCCGGCCGTTTCCGTACGCAGCAGGATCGGACTTCTGCGCAGATCGCTGCGCACGGTATCGCGCAGCCGTGCAACCCATTTCAGCGGTTCGACACAGCTCACGCGCACATCGTTTACGGCACTCGTTGCCAAAATAGCCGGGTATTCCTTTTCCCGGATATTTTCGTAAGGGGAATAAGACTTCATGTAACGGTAGACCTGCGCGGAGTGCAGCGGATTGCCCCACTCTTCCCACTCGCCGACAGTCAGCGGCAGATCGGGGCGCAAAATCGTATTTAACGCATCCACAAACGGGACTCCCGCGTGAATCACCCGAAACATTTCCGGGGCCATATTTGCCACGGCTCCCATCAGCAGTCCGCCGGCACTGCGCCCTTCGGCAGCAAGGCGCTTCGGATCAACCAGCCCGCTTTGCACAAGATATTTTGCCGCGGCGATAAAATCCGTAAAAGTATTTCGTTTTTGCAGCAGTTTTCCCTGTTCATACCAGTGTCTGCCCAATTCCCCGCCGCCGCGCACATGGGCCGCCGCATACACGGCACCCCTGTCCAAAACAGGCAGAAGGGCAGGGGAAAACCACGGATCGGAAGAAATTCCGTAGGAACCGTATCCGTACAGAATACCCGCGTTTGCACCGTTGGGAGTTACGTCTTTGCGGTGCGCAACCGTAAGGGGAATTTTCGTTCCGTCATCTGCCCGCGCCCAAACACGGTATTCCGTATAATTCTCCGGGGAATACAGGGGAACGGAGACGGTCTTCAGCGTTTCGCAGACCAAAGCGGAATTTTCCCCCGCCACTTTCACGCACAGCACCGTCGGAGGAATAAGAATCGATTCCAGCGTGCAGAGAAATTCGCCGTCTTCCCACTCTCCCGCAGGCAGATACCCAACCGTGGCCGCCCGGGGCGCAGTCACCTTCTGCGGCGCGGACCAGCGGGGAAGACCTTTGGAACCGTCTTCGGGCGGCACATCCGTATTTTTGCGCAGCACGCGCAGCTGCGTTTCTCCCTCCGCCCTCATCTCGCATACCGCAAAATCCGAAAATGCATACACCGCGCCGACCTGTTCGCCGTCTTCGGGCACATATACAGACTCCCATGCCTCCATCCGCACGTCATCCAAACGTGTCTGGGACAGCGAAAAATCCGGGCGGTGCAGATTATGCACAATCAGCGCCGAATCCCCGCAGGGTTCCACGGTATATTCCACACCCGCACGGCGTTCGAAAACGATTCTGCTCCCCTGCCACGGGTCGTACAGATCAAAAAGAATACACTGGGAGGAAGTGACGGAAAACAGTCCCACCACAAGCCGGCGCCGATCTTTGGAAGCACTTATTTCGACCGAAAATTTTTCATCCTTTTCCTCATACAGCAGCGTATCTTCGCCCGGGTTTGCGCCGATACGGTGTACCCACACCTGATACTGGCGCCATGCGGCGTCGCAGCGGGTATAGAAAATATGCGTGCCCCCGCCAAAGACAACCCCGTATCCGGCTTCGCGGACGCTGTCGTCTACAATCAGCCCCGAATCTATTTCGTGAATCCTAATCCGAAAGGTTTCGTTTCCCGCGCTATCCGTTTCCAGAGCGCAAAGCCTGCCGTCCGGGGAATACGCAACGTCCCCCACACCGAAAAAATCCGAATCTTCGGCAAGAAGATTTCCGTCGTAAACCACCGCCGCGTTTTGCGCCGTATGCGGATCCGGGCGGACGGGCGAAATACCGCCGTGCCCGGCCGGCTGCGCGGCACAGCGGTAAACGGCAGGATAATTTTTTTCTTCCCACGTGCGCGACCAATACCAAAAACTGCCGTGTCGCACCGGCACCGAAACATCGTCGGTCTTCACGTGGGAAGCAATTTCCGCAGTCAGCCGGGCACGCAGCGGAGCCAGGGATTCCGTTTCCCTGTCATACAGTTTATTTTCCTCCCGCAGCTGCCTGAGCATGGCCTCTTCGTCGTTTCTGATCCATTCGTATTCGTCTGTGAAAACATCGCCGTGAAATTCACGCCGGAGCGGGCGTTTTTTCAAGCAGGGCAGGCACATATCATTTCCGTCCATGTTGAATTTATGTTTAAAACAGGGTTTTCTCTCCGGCCGCCGGCAGAACGTACGTGGGCGGACGGGAGGCATCGAGCGCATAAAGCCGGCTCTGTTTCACGGCCAGCGAATCCACAAGCTCGTTTGCCACATCGCCGTTATGCCCTTTTACCCATTCCACCTCGGTTTTTCCCCTGCGGTTTTCATACAGGCCGAGCAGATGTTCTATTAAATCCCGATTCAGCACAGGTTTTCCGTCCGATTTGCGCCACCCTTTTCTCCGCCAGCCGGGAGCCCATTTCGTCATCGCGTTGATCACGTACGAAGAATCGGCGCGAATCAGCAGACTTCCTTCCGGGCCGACTGTTTCCAGTGCGGAAACGAGTGCCGTCAGCTCCATAATATTGTTTGTGGTATGGGCCGCGCCGCCGCTGTTCCGCCGGCCGCTGATCTGCTCCACCCACGCCCAGCCGCCGGGACCGGGATTACCGGAGCAGGCGCCGTCGGTGGCCACAATAAAATCAAAGCCCGGGCGGATCCTCCCGATCATTCCCGAATCTTCCATAATCGTCCTTTCCAAAGACCGGCGTGTGAACTTCTCCAAGTTTAGCGCGCAAATTGTGAATACAGTATTCGCTCCGGAGATATTTCGCGGTAGGCTAGAAGCAGATGGAAAAACGAAGGGGAAATCATGCTGAAACTGGCAGACTATCGTGACGCGATTCATTTGGATGAAGACTTCCCTGCCCCCAAATCGGATAAACGTTCGGACTACAACCTGCTGATGACCGCGCTCAGCGGCCTGCACGACAAACATTACAACGGCAGTTCGTCTGCGGCCTATCTGTCTACCGACGAAGGTCTGATGAACTGGCTGCGGGCAGAACTGTCGGTCCGCGAACCGGGGCCGATCGACCCGATCACTTCCCGGGCGATAAACGCTCTGCTGTATCGCCAGCTGGGGCGGCGCGGCCGTGTGGAGGCGAATAATCTGCGCCGCGTAAGCGACCAGATTCCGGACTGCGACTTCATCAACAGCAACAAAATAGTGCTTTACCGCGGAGACATGACGCAGCTTGTGGTGGATGCGGTGGTAAATACCGCCCTGCCGGAACTCACGGGCTGCCCGATCCCGCTGCACGGGTGCCTCGATTCCGAAATTCATTCGCAGGCCGGGCCGTGGCTGCGCAACGACTGTGCAAAAATAATCGAAATGCAGGGAGAAAACGAGCCTCCCGCAGGTGTGAAAATCACACGCGGATACCGAATGCCGGCCAAATATATTATTCACACCCATATGCCGCGGATCAAAGATGCGCACATCACCGACGAGCTGCGCACACAGCTTGCCCTGTGCTACCGGGGCGCACTTTCCCTGGCTGTGGAAAAAGGCGGGATAAAGTCTCTCGCATTCCCCGCAATCGCCACCGGCATGAACGGTTTTCCGAAAGAGGAGGCCGCCCACATCGCTTTGAAGACCGTGGAGGACTGGCTGAGAAACCATCCGGATCCGATTGAGCTTGTTGTCTTCTCCGTACATTCCGATGCCGATGCGGTGGTTTATCTGAACGCGCTGAACCACTGGATTTCGGACTAAACGGCACCCCCTCACTCCCGCGTTTTACAGGCAGGTACAGTGGATCCAGAAACTTTATTCCGAATCGTAGACGTTACCGGCGTTATCTGTAACGGTTTAATCGGCGGGACTCTGGCGCGCAGCCGGGGTTTCGATCTGATCGGATTCCTTGTTCTGGGCGCGGCTTCGGCTTTGGGCGGAGGTCTTTTGCGCGACATGATGCTCGGAATAGGTTTTCCCGTGGCGCTCACCGATCCCTGGTATCTCGGAGGGGCGTTTGCCGCCGCAGCCTTTTCGTATTTTGTTCCCCTTGACCGAAACAAATGGACACACCGGGCAATGATATTCGGTGACATTCTGGCCATCGGCTGCTGGTCCGCAACCGGCGCGTCAAAGGGACTGAGTGCGGGGCTGGGAGTTGTGCCCGCCATTTTTCTCGGAGCCGTAACCGCCGTCTGCGGCGGCATGGTGAGAGACGTAATGGTCAACGAAATTCCCAAAATTTTTGGCGGAGGACCTCTCTACGCAACATTCAGCGTGTTTTCCGCGGCACAGATGGTGGTATTCCAAAGCTACGGGAAATACGAAATGGGCATGGGCAGCTCTATCATCAGCTGCTGCATACTGATAGTTCTGGCCCGCAAATACGGCTGGGTTCTGCCCAAGCCATACGATCTGACGGAATATGCTTTCCGTCTGCGGCAGCGCAAGGCAAACCGGATGAAGAGAAGAAGAACATTCGGAAAATTCCGCGCCGGCGGCGGAAGAAACAGATCCCGGGCGGTCATCCCCTCAAAAAATCAGGACACCGCGAACTGACGCGGCAGATCAGTTCCGCCACCAGGTATCTTTCGGGGTAACCGGAACCGTGCGCTTATGGCGCGAGCGCAGAAAATACTTCTCCAGCTTTTCTGCCGCGGATTCGCAGATTTCTTTCCCCTCCAGATAGTCGTCAATATCTTCGTAACGCAGTCCGAGTTCGTCCTCATCCGCACGCCCCGGATTTCCGTCCAGCAGATCCGCTGTCGGCACTTTTCCGACTATCTGCGGACTTCCTCCCAGATACGCGGTCAGCTCACGCACCTGACGCTTGTTCAGCCCGGAAAGGGGAGTAATATCCGCTCCGCCGTCCCCAAACTTGGTATAGAATCCGCTGATCGCCTCGGCGGCGTGGTCCGTCCCCACGACCAGCATATTTTCATCTGCGGCGAGCGCGTACTGGGCGCACATGCGCAGCCTGGCCTTCGTGTTTCCCGCTGTGAAATCCGACATCTCCTTTTCCGCGGCGCTCAGATACTGTTCCCGGAAGGCATCCGCGGCCGGGCCAATGTTGAAAGTAACCATGCGGTCGGGACGGATAAACTCAAGTGCTCTCTGCGCATCGTCCTCGTCCCGCTGGACGCGGTAGGGAAGCCGAACGGCAACAAATTCCGCCGCATGCCCCGCCGCGCGCAGCTGCCGGGCCGCAATTTCACAGAGTCTGCCGCCCAGAGAGGAGTCCACTCCGCCCGAAATGCCGAGCACGAAACCCTTCGTATGTGTGGCGAGGAGATATTCGGCAAGAAAAGCGGTACGGGAAGCGACTTCCGCCGCGGGGTCAATCTTCGGTTTTACACCCAATTCGGCGATGATCTGTTTCTGAAGTGTGCGCATGAAACCAGTCTACACGTTTTAGTCTTCCGGTACCCCGGCAGCCCTGTTTGCGGCCTGTATGCCGTCGGTACGCGGACGGTCGCCGACTTCATGCACCGGCAGGCGCGCTTTCCCGTTGTCCCCTCCGGCAGGGGAAGAATCCCGTTTTTTCTTTTTCGCGCTCCCGGGCGCGGCCGACGTAAGTTTTCGCATTATCTTTCCGACCGCTTTTGGGTGGCGCGCCTGAGCGACGGCGAACAGTGTGTAAAATATCATTTCTTTCCTCCTTCGCTTAACCGTGTTTCTTTTATTCCCGTTCCTCACGTTTCCCATTCCTCCCGGAGGGGAAGGCGGAAGGCGCACCCGGGAAAGGAAACAGAGCGTTAAAAATCTCCGTTATTTCTTTACGGGCCGCGCGGGCCTGCCCGGGCACAAGCGACAGCCGTGTCCGGCGCTCAAGAATGTCTTCCACACACATTGCGCCCTCATGCGTGAGCGCATATTCGATTTCGGCACGGACCAAATCGAGCCCCGCGATTCTGCGCAGCGGATTCGGCAAAACTGCCGCGTCTGCCATGCGTTTTGTTTCCAGTCCGAAACGCCGCAGGAGAAATTTCGGAAATTTGCAAACGTCCTTCGGATCATCCGGTGTGTTTTCCTTATGCCCGGGGGCTCCCACAAGCGGAAAATTACGCGTTCTGCATTTTCCCGCGCGCAGATTAGCTGATTTAACGGCTGTGTCCAGCGCTTCCTGCGCCATAAGACGATATTCGGTGAATTTTCCCCCAACCACGGATATCATCCCACTGCCGCTTTTCACGATTGCGTGACGCCGGGAAAGATCCGCCGTGGATGATCCGCTTCCGTCTGTGAGCAGCGGACGCAGACCGGTAAACATTCCGCGGATATCCGCTCTGCCGACCGCACGTTCAAGTGCGGGATTGATACCCTCCAGCAAAAACCCGATGTCTTCTTCGGGCGTGGGGGGAACATCCGGGATTTCTCCCGGCTGATCTTCGTCCGTCAGTCCGAGATAGCACCGGTTTTTGTCGGCAGGAAGAATAAACAGATAGCGCGAAACCGATCCTTTCAGCGGAATCGTCAGGGCGCCGGCCGGATTGCCGAAAGTACGCGAATCGAACACCAAATGCGTCCCGCGCGAAGGACGGATTTTAATCCGCGGATCCAATTCTCCCGCCCACACGCCTGCCGCGCCGATTACCGCTTTGGCGTGCAGATAAAAAGATTCCCCGGTGAATTTATCGGTCAGCAGCGCGCCGCTCCCGCACGCTTCGGATACCGGGCAGTAAGTGAGTATTTTCGCGCCCTCGCCTGCCGCCGTGCGGGCCACGGCAACAACAAAGCGCGCATCGTCGATCATCTGCCCGTCGTAATTCACCCATGCGCCCTTTAATCCTTTTTTCAGAACCCGGGGGAGAAGTTTTTCCGCTTCTTTCCTGCCCGCAAACCGGGAACGCGGAAGTGTGGAACGTTTCGTTCCCGCAGCCAGAGCCAGGATGTCCCCCGCCAGATATCCGCATCTCACCGCCACTGTCTGCAGTGGGGAAAGATAACTGTTGATCGGGGTAACCTGTGCCAGCGCCCGCGTCAGATGCGGGGCCGTGCGTTCCATAATGATTTTCCGTTCACGCGCAGAGTTATACGCGATTTTCACCCGCATTTTGCTCAGGTAGCGCAGACCGCCGTGCGCAAGTTTCGACGACCACCGGGAAGTGCCGAAAGCCAGATCGTGTTTTTCTGCCAAAACTACTTTCAGTCCGCGGGAAGCCGCATCAAGCGCAATCCCCGCTCCCGTGATTCCCGCTCCGATCACAAGCAGGTCAACGCGGGGATCAGCTTTCAGTTCTCTCCATTCTTTTGCCCGCCGGGCAGCATTCAGTGCCGTATCAAATCCGTTCAACGCAGCAAATATCCTTCCAGCATCTGTGTCAGTTCCCGATTCAGTGCCTGAGCGTCGATAAAGCCCTCCACCGCATTGGCGGTGAAAGCCGCCGACTGCACAAGCATCAGCACAAATACCGCCTGATGGCGCAGGTTGCCTTTGCGCACGTCGGGAATTTTTTCGAGCATGAACGCCAGCACGTCGATGATTGCCAGCTGGCTGCGGCCCAGGCGTTCAAACTGGTACGTCAGCAGCAGTTCGGGCTCGTTTTTGATGATCGTGCGCAGCACCTCGTTTCTGCGCACTTTCTCCGTGGTCCGCACAATATAGTCAACAAATTCCCGGCAATTTTCGGGGATTGCGCTAATATCCAGCAGAGTAAACATTTCCTGTGTCAGCACATCGGCCGTCATCTCCCGCGCGTTGGCATATTTGCGGTAAATGGTCGGCCGGCTCACTGCGGCTTTCCTGGCCACATCCGAAATGGTCACGCGAACGCCGTCGTGCACAATGCAGGATCTGGCCGCCGCCACTATTTTTTCCCGCAGCGGATCGGGATCGATATTGAAAAATTCAGCCGCCGGCCTCATCGTGTTTTTCCTTTTCTTCTGTTGGGATAAGTTTTCCCGGATTCATGATTCCCACCGGGTCCAAAGCGTCCTTTACCGCACGAAGTATTTTTATACCCAGCGGACCGATCTCTTCTTCCATATAGGGAAGGTGGTCCGTTCCCACTCCGTGATGATGGCTGACAGTTCCCCCGTTGGCCTCAATGGCCCGGCAGACCGCGGCTTTGGCTTTCTCCCACTGGCCGACGGGATCTTTGCTCTGCCCGGCAATAACGGTGAAATAAAGGGAAGCGCCCTCCGGATACACGTGCGACACATGGCACATAATAAGAGCCGGGGTGGTAGGCAGATGCGTACCCAGAGCTTCTGCCGCCGCCGCGCGCAGATGCACAATATTTTCCCAATCTGTGGCCGTTTCCAGTGTTTCGCAGATCATTGCTCCGTCCAACAGCGCGTCGCGCAGCACGGGGGCTTTGAATCTTCCCTTTTCCCACTGTCTGGCAGGTCCTTCCCCGAGACTGACGGCACCCATTTTCAGCAGCAGATTCCGCGTTTCCAGGTGCCGGGAGGCGGTGTGCGGCGCAGAGCCCTCGTACATGGTGATGCATACACATCCGGATTCTTTTGCATCCGTTTCTCCGATACTGTCGGTTGAGGCGAGATTTACCGCCGACTCTATCTCATCGGAGAGCCTAATCACCGTCGGACCTGTTTTTTCCTGCTCAACCGCACGCAGGGCGCGGCATCCGGTTTTGAAATCCGGGAACGAAAACGCCTCGTAACGCTTTGTCTGCGGAATCGGGTGGACGCGCACGCGTACGCGGGTGACTACCCCGAATATGCCTTCCGAGCCCATAATCAGTTCCCGCAGATCGGGTCCCGCGGCAGATGAAGGCGCCTGCCGTCCCACTTCCATTATTCCCTGCGGCGTTACGACAGTCAGCGAACGGACCATTTCACTGAATCTGCCGTAGCCGGCGGAGCTTTGCCCGGAAGAACGGGTGACCGCATATCCGCCGATTGTGGCATAGGGAAAAGACTGGGGGAAATGCCCGAGCTGCAGACCGTATTGGGCAAGAAGCAGTTCGGCATGCGGCCCGGTCAGCCCGGCGCCGAGAGTGGCAAGCATTGATTGCCTGTCTACGTCTTCGACTGCGCAAAAACGGTTCACATCAAGACTGAGCACGGATTTCATTCCGCCGGCAAGCGGCGAGATTCCGCCGGTCACGGAAGTTCCCCCGCCGAAAGTAACGACGGCTATTTTTTCTTCGGAACAGTACTTAAGAATCCGCAGAACTTCCGCTTCCGTTTTCGGCGCAATAACGGCGTCCGGCGCGCTCAGCGTTTCGCCGGTGCGCCACTTAAGCAAATCCGGATACGACTTCCCGCGCGACCTGCGCAAACGCTGTTCGTGCTCCTGCGAAACGTAGTTATCGCCCACAATTTTACCCAATTCCCGCAGTTGGACAGGTGTTATCCCTGATTGCGGGAGCCTGATTTTTTCCGCCGGCAGAGACGCTCCGCCGTTCCCCTTTGCCCCAAACAAAGACTTCGTTATCTTTTTTACGGCCGCGGGGAGAGGTTTGCTTTCCTCGGGCGTTCCCCAGAGGTTATATTCCATCGGCGGTAAGGTGATATCACTCATAATTCTATGATTACACATTTACGTAAGTTGTAAAAGTGTATTTTGAAACGGACGCGCCGCACCGGGCGCAAAACCGGCGAAAACAAAGGCGGTTATCCCAAAGCCCCAAATAGGAAAATCCCGAAAACAAAGAAAGAAAAAGGGAATAAAAAATCCGCAGAGAAAACATCTGCGGAAGAAATAAAGTGCTCAAGGAGGGAGTTGAACCCTCACGCCCTTGCGGGCACACGGACCTGAACCGTGCGCGTCTGCCATTCCGCCACTTGAGCATGATCCAAAAAGAATCTGGAATTAAGCATACACGCACAACCGAAGCCGATTCAAACCGCAATACAGTGTTTAACGCTACATTCCCGGCGGGCAGTACGTAATCCGCATACGCATCCGCACCGTTTCCGCTGTAAACTAAAGTATCGTTAAAACCGCAGAAACAATGATTTACGCCGATGGACGAAGGAGTGGCCGTGGGAATTTTCGATCGGATAGAGCGCGGCGTGGAAAATGCCGTAGACAACGCATTCTCCCGCGCTTTTCGGGCAAATCTGAAGCCTGTGGAACTGGCCACGGGAATCAAGAAATCCATGGACGAACGCAGTGCGGCCATCAGCCGCGACCGCACGATAGTGCCCAATGATTTCCTGATCAGTCTCTCATCCCACGACTTTGAAAAAATTTCACAGTGGGGAGAACTTGCTCTGCAGCAAGAACTGTCTTCGGTTGCGAAAAACTACGCGCGCGAGCAGCGTTATATTTTTCTCGGCCCGATCCGCATTTCGTTTAAGGAAAACAGGGAGCTGCCGCACGGAAAAATCGTAGTGCGCGGCACATCCAAAAAAGGAGCGGTGGCACCTGCCACCGGCAACTCCGCCTCCTGCGAAAATCCGATTCTTGAAATCGGCGCCAACAGGTATGTTCTCACCGGCGCGGTAACCGTCATCGGCAGAGGATCAAACTGCGACATCCCCGTAGACGACGCCGGCGTGTCGCGCCGGCACCTGGAACTGAAAATTACCCCCCACGGCGTAATAGCTTCCGACCTGAATTCCACAAACGGCACCTATGTGGAAGGGCACCGGATAAATAAGGCTACCCTGGTGGACGGCAACACCGTCACGATCGGAAAAACGCAGATCATGTTTTGGACCGCACCGGAGACCTCATGAGCGCATTACTGATCACACTGCTGCGCTACGGCTTTCTCGTTCTCCTGTGGGCGCTGATTCTGCTTTTGGTTCGGACCGTCATCCGTGACGTCACACCGAATCCGGCCGGACCCGCCCCCGAACGGAAGAGCGAAAAACCCCCGCGCAGCGCCGACAGTCTCCGCCGCACATCAAGACTGCTGGTAACCGCCGGCCCCCTGGCGGGAACAACTTTGGACATCGGGGCAAACACGGTACTTGTCGGAAGGTCTCCGGATTCCTCGCTCGTGCTGAACGACAGTTATGCTTCCGCGCGCCACGCACAGTTTTATAATTACAGGGGACAGGTTTACGTTGAAGACCTGGATTCAACCAACGGAACCTGGATCAATTCGCAAAAGATTCACCACCCCGTCCCCCTTAAACCGGGGATGAGGGTTACAATCGGGAAAACGGTATTGGAGTTGGCACAATGACTCTTCGGTTACACTATGCCGCACGCACCAATATCGGTTTGGTGCGCAAAAACAACGAAGATTCGGGCTACGCCTCACCCAATCTGATTGCGGTTGCCGACGGAATGGGCGGAGCGGCAGCCGGAGACGTCGCCTCGGCCGTTGCAATTGCCCATCTGCGGCAGACCGACGGCGTATATCCCGCGGAAGAACTGCTGCCGAAACTGCGCCGGACCATTCGGGAGGCCCATTGGGATCTGGTGCGCCGCGTGGAAGAAAATCCGAAACTTCGCGGAATGGGCACAACGTGTATCGCCCTGCTGCGCGCGGGAGACAGACTGGGCATGGTACACATCGGGGATTCACGCGCATATCTGCTGAGAAACAACCGGCTCATGCAGATCACGCGCGACCACACCTACGTGCAGTACCTGGTGGACCGGGGGCAGATCACGCCCGAAGAGGCACGCACGCATCCGGAACGAAACAAAATCCTTTACGCTCTGGACGCCAACCCGATGGACGTGGAATTTGACGAATCAATGCGTGAAGCTCTGCCCGCAGACCGCTGGCTGCTCTGTTCGGACGGACTGTTTGGCGTGGTCAGCGACGAAACCCTGGCAAATGTGCTCGTTTCCGTGCCGGATTTGGACGCCTGCGCGGAACGGTTAATCGAACTTGCCCTCGCCGCAGGTGCGCCGGACAACGTCACCGTTATTCTTGCCGATGTGGTTGACGAAAGCGATGCTCCCGCCGAAAACGGCAAAGACGCGGCCCGCGGAAAATACGAACAGCCCGTTATTGTGGGGGCCGCGGCAGATTACCGTTTCGATTTAACACAGACTTCACCCGGCGGGCGGAATGCCCCGGCAGAACATCTTCCGCCATCCGCTCCGGCCGGACGGCAGCCGGAGAATGGGGGAAAAGAGGAAAAAGAAAGCGCGCGGAAAAAAAGAAAGAAGAGAGGCCTACAGGCGCTTTTCACGCTTGTGGCAGCCGCAGTGCTCTGTGCCTGCCTGGAGGGCGGATACGCATGGTCGCAGCGGCAGTACTTTGTGGCTCCCTACAGGGGAAAAGTTGCCCTTTATCAGGGCGTTTCGCAGAACATCGGGCCGCTGCGTCTGCACAGGTGCGTAAAAGTAACATCGGTAAAAGTCGCCGATCTGCCTGTTTTTGTGCAGCACCGGCTGAAAAGCGGAATCAGCAAATCCTCGGAAAAAGAAGCGAAAGAGGCACTGCGCAACATTCTTTCCTACGGCAAAAACAAATCCGGGGCGCTGTCCGGCACGGATAAACAGAAGGCAGAGACACCTTCGGAGACAGGGAAATGAGAGTCAAAACAGGGCGTTTTGCCGAACTGGGTTTGATGCTTACAGCCGTCCTGCTCTGTTTTCAGGGATGGTTCTCCCTTTGGCAGACCGAGCATAAAAGCACTATCATGCCGGATAACTTCGTCCCGGTATGTGCCGCCGTGCTTATCTGTCTGTTTGCTGCCCATCTGCTGATCAGAAAATTTGCCCCCCGGGCAGATCCCGTTCTTTTTCCCACCGCCGTCGCCTTAAACGGAATGGGTCTGCTGATGATCTACCGGATTGATTTCGCACTCCGGCAAAAAGGCCAGGCGACGCAGTTCACGGGTCAGTTCGTGCTGTCGTTTGTGGGAATCGTGCTGATGATTGCGGCTTTGGCCGTTCTCAGGGACCACCGCACCCTGCGCCGTTTCACATATTTGTTTCTGATCGCGGGGATTTTGCTGCTTCTCTCGCCAATGCTTCCGGGAATAGGAAAAGAAATTTACGGCGCACGGCTGTGGATCAGAATTTTCGGCTTTTCCTATCAGCCCGCGGAATTGGGAAAAATCTGCCTTGTTGTGTTTTTTGCCGGATATTTGGTTGTCCAGCGCGACAATCTTTCCCTCGCGGGGAAAAAAGTATGCGGTCTGCAGCTGCCTCAGCTGCGCTATCTGGCCCCGATTTTGGTGGCATGGGCAATCTGCCTGGGAATTCTGGCGATGGAACGCGATTTCGGAACCGCGCTGCTGTTTTTCGGACTGTTTGTGGCCATGCTCTACGTTTCCACGGAACGCGTTTCCTGGCTGGTGATCGGCGGAATTCTCTCCGTCTTCGGCGGTTACGCAATTGTGCGGGCAATGCCGCACATTCAGGCGCGGTTTACGGTGTGGCTTCACGCTCTGGATCCTGCCGTATACAACGCGCCCCACGGCTCGTATCAGCTTGTTCAGGGCTGGTTTGGGATGGCCGGCGGAGGACTGTTCGGAACCGGTTTCGGACAGGGACACCCAACCAATTCTTTCGCCGCCAATTCGGATTTCATTATCGCCTCTTTCGGGGAAGAAATAGGACTCTTTGGATTTACGGCAATCCTCTGCCTTTATCTGCTGCTTATTTTCAGAGCATTCAGGATCGGAATACTGCTGCGTGACGGGTTCGGAAAACTCCTTGCCACGGGCTTCGGCGTCGTCACCGCACTGCAGTGTTTTGTGGTGGTCGGCGGGGTAACGCGCGTGATTCCGCTTTCGGGACTGGCCCTGCCGTTCCTTGCGCTCGGGGGATCCTCCCTGCTGGCGAACTGGATCATCGTCGGTATTCTGCTGCGTATGTCAAACGATGCAAGACGTCCGCAGACGGCGGGGAACGCTTCTTTGCAAAGCCTGACCCCGGCCGATTTGGAACACATCGCAAAAAACATGGATATAAACACCGGCGATGAAACGGATATAAACGGCACGGAACGCGAAACACAGATTAGGCCCGATTCATACCCCACGGAGGCGGTGAAATTATGAACCGTCCGCTGCGCAGACTGAGTATCGTTATTCTGATTATGTTTTTGACGCTGATGGCTGCGGCAACCTATATTCAGTTTTTTGCCGCGCCTTCCCTTAACGCCGATCCGCGAAATGCGCGTACCTTATACAGGGAATATGGGGTAAACCGCGGACCGATTATCGTGGCGGGAAAAGAAATCGTTAAATCCCGGCCGGCAAACGACGCCTACCGCTACCGGCGTCTCTACCTGGAAGGTCCGGCGTATTGTGCGATAACGGGATACTTTTCCGTGGCGCATAATTCAATGACGGGCCTGGAACGTACGGAAAATTCCGTTCTCGGGGGTTCGGATCCCCGTCTTGCGCGGCAGAAAATACAGGATATTCTAACCGGTGAAGACGAAAAAGGCGCAGCGGTATCCCTTACGGTCAATCCAAAAGCACAGGCGGCAGCCGTTTCGGCGCTGGGAAACCGGAAAGGGGCCGTCGTGGCGCTGGAACCGGGCACGGGAAAAATTCTTGCCCTTGTTTCCACACCCGGTTTTGATCCGAATGCCGTTGCCGCGCATGAAATAAAAAACGCCGTGGATTCATGGAAAAACCTTTCCGCAGATCCCGCAAAACCACTGCTAAACAGAGCTCTGGGCGGTAATCTTTATCCTCCGGGCTCCGTGTTTAAGGTAATCACCGCAGCGGCAATGCTCGAATCGGGTCTGAGCCCGGATTCGCAGGTGGATTCCCCTACCGTATGGACGCCGCCGGGAACGAACATCTCCGTTAAAAACGACGGGGGGATCTGCGGGAACGGGTCGGGAAAAACCTCTCTGCGCACCGCATTTGTACAATCGTGCAATACTACTTTTGCACTGGCGGGGAAAGCCCTGGGCGCGGAAAAAATGATAAGCCGGGCGGAAAAATTCGGTTTCCGAAAGAAGCTCGCGGTTCCTTTGCCGGTGCGTCCTTCGCGGTTCCCCAAACCGGCCGACGATATCGCACTGGCCATGGATTCCTTCGGGCAGCGCGATATTCAGGTAAGTCCGATTCAGATGGCAATGGTTGCCGCGGGAGTGGCCAATCACGGAAAAGTGATGAAACCCTATCTTGTGGACAAGGTGCTTTCTTCTGATCTGGAAGTGCTGGACGAAACGGAACCGAAGACGTTTTCCACTCCCGTTTCCCCCTCAACCGCAGACGCTTTAAGCTCAATGATGCAGGATGTGGTAAACAAAGGCGGCGGAAAAGCGGCCCGCGTGCCGGGAATAAATGTTGCGGGGAAAACGGGCACGGCGGAAACGGGGAAAAACAGACTTCCGCACGCATGGTTTATCGGTTTTGAAGCGGGGGAAAATTCGCGTGTCGCGGTTGCCGTACTGGTGGAAAACAGCGGCTACGGCGGGGAAAAGGCTGCTCCCATTGCCCAAAAAGTCATTAGGGCGGTGACGGAAAAATGAGCGGGGAAAAATTTGTAATCCAATCGCAACCTTTTGTTTTCACAGTTTTTTGGTTATGTTTGGCAGTATTATATATGGCAGCGGCTGTAACCCAAGGAGTTAAACGATGACGGAAATACCAAGAATGCTAGGCGACCGTTACGAAATCGGAGATTTGATCGGGCGCGGCGGAATGGCGCAGGTTCATCTCGGTTACGACACACGCCTTTCACGCACGGTTGCGGTTAAAATACTGCGTTCCGATCTTGCTGCGGATCCCACATTTCTTGCCCGTTTCCGGCGCGAGGCACAGTCGGCGGCCGCACTGAACCACCCGGCAATTGTTGCCGTCTACGACACGGGTGAGGAAAAAATAAAGACATCCGCCGGGCGCACTGTTTCCCTTCCCTATATCGTGATGGAATATGTGCGCGGAAGAACCGTCGCAAAGCTCCTCTCGGGAGGTAACGCCCTTCCGATCAACGAAGCGGTTCAGATTATTGTAGGTGTGCTTTCCGCGTTGGAATACTCCCATCGGGAAGGAATTATTCACCGCGACATCAAACCCGGCAATATTATGCTCAGCCAGGACGGAAAAGTAAAGGTGATGGATTTCGGGATTGCCCGTGCGGTTGCCGACTCTGCCGCCACGATGACCTCCACGAATTCCGTTGTCGGAACGGCGCAGTATCTCTCGCCGGAGCAGGCGCGCGGAGAAGTGGTGGATGCGCGCTCCGATCTTTATTCAACCGGCTGTCTGCTTTACGAACTGCTTACCGGCAGACCCCCGTTTCAGGGAGATTCTGCCGTTGCCGTGGCATATCAGCATGTGTCCGAGACGCCGAAACCCGCCTCGTCCATCGCGAAAGACATTCCGAACACGATTGACCGGATTGTAATGAAGTCGCTGGCCAAAAGGCGCGAAGACCGCTATCAGAGCGCGGCCGAAATGCGCGCGGACCTGCTGGCCGCATCCCGCGGAGGGGAAGTGGACGCTCCGCAGATCAAAATGTGGCAGACTTCCGTGCTGCCGACTCCTCCCCGGCCTGCGGAGGCAACACAGATAACGCCGACCGTGCCTACGGAAATATATTCGCCGATGAGCGAACCCAATCCAACCAACGGTACGGATACCGGCTTCACCCCGGTAACTCCGCCCGGACGGAAAAAGAAAGCGCTGATCTGGCTTGTGGCCGTTCTTGCCGTACTTGCCGTGGCCGGAATAGGATTTGCCATCCACAGCGCGATGACGGACACGCAGGATGCGCCTGCCGTCACGCTTGTGAAAGTGCCCGACCTGAAAGGAATGAACCAGGTGCAGGCACGGCAGGCTTTGGAAAAAGCAAAACTTAAATTCAGACTGGGTGAAAGCGTGGAAGACGACTCCGTTCCCGCAGGAAGTTTTGTTTCTTCCGATCCCAAAGTCGGCGCCGAAGTTAAACCCGGAAGCGAAGTTACGGTTCATTTTTCCTCGGGCGCAAAAAACGTAAATATGCCGGATCTTGTTTCGGGAAACAAAACGCTTGAGGAAGCGAAACGGGAACTGAAAGAAGCGGGGCTGACAGTAGGCAATATCGAGCAGGAAGACAAACCCGGACTCGGCAAAAATATCGTATTTGAAACGGAGCCTGCCGCAGGATCGCCGGTGGCAAAAGGCAGTTCGGTTACTCTGTATGTCTCCACAGGGCAGGTGGATTTGCCGAACCTGGTAAACGGCTCTTTGGAAAGCGCGCAAAACGAACTGAACGCAAGAAAGCTTGTTTTCAACATGAAAACTGTGGAAAACGATGCAGCGAAGGGGACCGTTATCAGCCAGAACCCGCTGGCGGGAAAGGTGAGATCCGATCAGCGCATAGAACTGGTTGTCTCTTCCGGACCGGCGCCCAAACCCGTGCCGCCGCAGCAGAACAAGCCGGATCAGCAGACCAACTCTCCGGCGGATAACGGCAGCGGCGATCCGAACAGAAAACCGAATACAAACTGACGCAATACTGCAAAAGCATCCGCCTTTCGCACGAAATATACGAAAGGCGGACGCTTTTGCATTCGCGGCGGAGGAACTAAACTCCGGGCCGCAGGCTTATTCGATGGTTATATCGTTAATCCCCGTATTTTCGTCAAGCCAGGGAAAACCGATTTTAAACAGAAATGCGACCACGAGAAAAAACAGAATTAATGCCTCGATCGCTTTCAGCCATTTGGGGCCGGGAAGTTTTCGCCAGATAAATCCATACATTGTTATTTCTCCTCTTTTGCCGCAGCCGGTGCCGATAAGGCAGACAGGTGATTTTCCGTCCCAAAGGGCAGACGGCCCACATTTGAATATCCGTTTGCCAGTTTGTCCGGATTAATCATTTCTATCGGCATTCCGTCGGAACGCTTCACCCAATGGCTGAATTCCGCCTGCAGGGCCCAGCGGTGACTGGAAATATACAGCGGGTGGCAGGTTGTGACCGTCAGCAGCCTTCTTGTCGGCACAACGCGGGGAGGCTGCTTTCCCGCCAGATATGCTTTTTTGGCGAGGAACGGATCCGGCTGAATCACGTAGATTTCCGTCGGTTTTACTATCTCATGGCCGATCATTTTGTATACAAGCCATGCGTCTTTGGTTTCGATCACGATCGGCGTGCCGACTTCCAGCTGATCCACATGATACATTCTGGCGCCGTAGACTTCGCGGTGTACGGCCATGGCAAAATTTCCCATTTCCCCGGGCAGTGCCGTGTCGGTGTAGTGACCGAAAGCGCCGCTGTCGAGCACGCGTTTCGTGGTTCCTTCCTTTATCGGCGTGGAGTGGTCGTAACCGAGGGCAGGAATGTGAATTACGCCGAATTCCCGCCCTTCGCCCACTCTTTTCGGAACCGGCGGGGCGTCCGTCCGCGGTGCGCCTATCTTATACTGTACTTTTCCGAAGTCTTTTTGGATCTGCGATACTTCGTTTTTTATAGATGCGGAATTTTCAAAATTGGTCCACCACAGTTCCCACACAAGAAACAGTCCGATAAGCACTCCGAGCGTAATGAGAAGATCTCCGATAAAACCGACAACGGCCCAGAAAAACCAAAATCTTCGTGTTTTCCTTTTCCTCTCGCTTCCCATCTGCATATGCCGCGCGGGAAGAATCTCCGTACGCTCCGGCTTCCCGGAATCAAAACTGCCGCCGGAAAAATGTTCAGGCACAATACACCTCTCGAATCACTGCGCTATGTGGTCATATTCTAGCTTATCTCTTTACACGGCGCATATTGTCTTCTCCGCTCCCGCCGAAATTTCTTCGCCGCGGGCAAAATTCCGACAACGTTTATTTATGTTTTGTGAAATCGTAAAGACTCGCTAGGCTAGTGACTGAAGATATTTCGCAGGACGAAGGAAAATCATGCCCGAATCGAAAAAACGCAGGAAAGTTGCCGACAAAGAACGCGAATACGCCAAGCGCGCACAGAATCCGGAAGAGGATCTGAAAAAACAGTCTCCTTCCTGGTGGGCTCCTTTAATGGTTGGCTTGGCAATCGTCGGTCTGATTGTTGTGGTTACGGCCTACGTCACCAACGGCGCATTCCCCATCCCCGGTCTGCCAAACGGAAATATCAACCTGTTCATCGGAATCGGTCTGATGCTGATCGGTTTCCTAATGACAATGGGATGGAAATAATTATTTTGCCGCGCAGTTAATTTGCCTGTATCGACGGCTTTGGCTGTGTGGTGTGTCTGCTCTTTCCTTTTTCAAAATTACACCGATGTAATTATCCACTTCCGTGTATAACTCTGTGGATAATTACATCGGCGTAATTATTATCTGCGCCTCATTCTTCTTTTAATCAGAGGAAGCCACAGCAGGAGCAGGAAATAACCGGTGAGAAATCCGCCCAAATGCGCTTCCCATGAGATACCGGGGGAAAGAAACGCCAGCGCAACATTGATCACCAGCAGAGCCAGCAGCCCGGAGGTGGGATTTCCCACGCTTTTGTGCATTGCCAGCAGCGCTCCGAAAAGACCGAAAATTGCTCCCGAAGCCCCCACCACAGCCGTATTTTCCGGCGTCGTAATTCCCGCCAGAAGAAATACGAATAAATTTCCTCCCACCGCACTGAGCAGATAAACGGTGAGAAACCGCCGGGTGCGCAGCACGGGTTCCAAATCCCGGCCCAAAGCCAGCAAAGACAGCATATTAAACAGAAAGTGATAGATACCTGCGTGTAAAAATGCTGCCGTGAGCAGGCGGTAAGGCTCGGTAAAGGTGAAAGGAACGTAAAAAAGAAATTTTGTCTCCGCTTCCGGAACGAAACACGAAATCAGATACATCCCCGTGCAAACCAGGCACAGAAATTTTGTTCCCGGGATGTTTCCGTTTCCGTGAAAACCTCTTCCGTCGGCGGGCAAAAATCTGCCGGTCAAGTTCACTCCGTAATTTCAATGGTTTCAATTACGACGTCCTGCACGGGCCGATCCTGAAAACCGGTCGGAGTCGCCGCAATTTTATCTACCACTTCACGGGAAGCGGGGTCGTTTACTCTGCCGAAAACGGTATGTTTTCCGTGCAGCCACGGTGTGGGGGCAACCGTGATAAAGAACTGGGATCCGTTCGTGCCTCTGCCCATTCTGGTGCCGGCGTTCGCCATTGCCAGAATATAGGGTTCGTCGAAATTCACATCCTGCGAAATCTCGTCGTCAAAAGTATATCCGGGTCCGCCCGTACCCGTACCCAGCGGATCACCGCCCTGAATCATAAAGCCGTCGATTACGCGGTGAAAAACAACTCCGTCGTATAAAGGAGCGGTGGTTTTTTCCCCGGTGCGCGGGTTTGTCCACTCTTTCTCACCGGTGGCAAGTTTGGTAAAGTTTTCCACAGTCTGCGGAGCATACTGCGGGTAAAGTTCGACTTCGATATTTCCGAAATTTGTTTTTATTAATGCTTTCATGTTCTCAGTGTCGCATATTTACCTGATCTGTTTGGGATTTTGTTCCGTGTTTTCTCCCATTTGGGGCTTTGTGCGTAATTTAACGGATAATTTTGGTAAAATGAATTAAAACCAAACACCGGTGACTGTATGCAGTTTTCACGCAGCAGATATGCGTTTCTCTGCCTACGGTCATTTGGAAAAAAGAAAGAAGATATAAATGAGCTGCCAAGGTAAGAAAAAAGGGCACAAAGGTCTGTTTTTGTTCGGTGTTGCCGCCGCTGCCGTAGCCGCCGCCGTCTCGGCCTGGAAACGCAGTGAGCCCAAAGAAGATCCGTGGGCGGAAGATTACTGGAAAGAAGACGGCGAGGGCTGCTGCGGAGAAAAGCAGTGCTGCACAGATGACGTCGAACCGGGCGCAGATAAAGAAGCAGAGGAAGAAAGCTGCGGATGTGCCTGTGAATGTGATTCCGACGAGGAAGAACAGGAAAAATAAACACAGGCCCGCAAGTCAGACAAACAAAAATTTTCCCCGGCACAAACCGGGGAAAATTTTATTCCGGACAATATCTTTCAATACGCAGATGTGCAGCCTCTCAGGCTTTTCCGTTCCTGAGCGTCAGAAGGAAAAGCACGGAGAAAACAAGCGTGCAAAGTGCGAAAACAGCCAGAATATAAGCTCCGAAGGAGAGGGAAACTCCGACCATCCCAACGTGGGAACCGATATTGAAGATATCGTAAATAACGATAAGTCCGCCTATGATTCCCGTCACGCCGGCACCGATAACAAACTGCCGTGCTCCCCGCTTCACAAAATTTATCACCGCCAACACAACGGACGCTACAAGGAAAATCAGAACAAATATTCCGTCTGAGCCGATTCCGTTACTGAAGAAACCGAAGCTCTTTTGCATACCGAAGATTTCCACCTTTAAAATCGGGAAAAACATTCCGATGAAAGAAAGGACGCAGCTGAGTATCAGTCCTCCCGTTAAAATTACGGGATTTTTTATTTTCTGCGCCACCGGGGCTTTTTCTTTCATGGACGCCGTAAACTCGTTCTTAAAATCGTTTGCGATCCCTTTTGCCTTTTCCGTGCTGCTCTCGCCTCCTGCCGCACAGCACTGCGAACCGGCGGCTGCGGGGGTTTCCTGCGGCGCAGGCGCCTCGCACGCCGAACGGCGGGCATTGATCCAGGAAGCAAGTTCCGGATAACAGTTTGGGTGCCTTAGAACCGAATCGTACAAATCGGGACGGACAGAGGCAATGCTCTGCAGATCCTGTGCCGTAAAATGCGGATTTTCCAAATCCCGGGCCGTAATTTCCTGTGGATTAAAATTCATATCTACCTACCGGATAAATAAAAAATAAGTGAGTGCTTACCTTCCATGCTACAGCCACCCGACCGTTTTTTCCATACATTTTTCCGTAAAATAGCAACAAACCCGGCAGCCGGCCCAGCCGGAAACATCATTACAGTCACGAAAGGGTAGCCTCATGAAGATGACTTATGACAGAGAAGCCGATGACTGCGTACATTACCTTTGGTAACGGCATTGAACCAAAAGAATCAGCTCAACAGGTTTCTCTCATAGAAATTCCAAACGGGCAAACACAAGTGACGATTGATGTTGATAGCGAAGGTTATCTTCCGGGGGAGGAGACTTAATCTAACCTGTATGCCGATAATTTAAGAAAACGTTCGGCTATACGTCATTAAAAGGCGTTAGGTTATACGTCTACCCCGCTAAAAGTAAGTACTGCCAGCAATAAATTGAGTGCAATTATCAAAAGCGAAATCATACCCATTACCCAACTCATGGCCCGAGTATCGCTAAACTTCCCCATCAATTCTGATTTTCGGGTGTAAACGGCGAGCGGTATTACCGCCAGTGGAATACCGAAAGAAAGAGAGACCTGAGAAATAACCAAGGCCCAGGTGGGGTTGGGATAGAGCCAAAGAATAAGCAGAGCCGGAATTAGAGTCACCAGCCGGCGGAGAAATAGCGGAACCCGAATACGGAGCAGACCGGCCATGATTTCTGATCCTGCGTACGCTCCGACCGATGTAGAAGCTAAACCGGAAGCCAATAGACCGATAGCAAAGATTACCCCTATTCCGTTTCCAAGGGCACTTTCAATGGCGGCGTGGGCTCCCTTAATGGTGTCTGTGCCGTCTATTCCGGCTAATGTCGAAGCTGCCAGCAACAACAAAGCGATATTGACAGCCCCCGCCACTATTAGCGCATATGCCACATCGTGTTTTGAAGCCCGTAAAAGATTTGGAAGATCACCGGGTTTGCGCTGAGGAAAACGGTGATTTACCAGAGAAGAATGTAAATAAATTGCGTGCGGCATAACGGTGGCACCCAGCATAGAAGCAGCAATCAGCACCGTATCGGTGCCGGCAAATCGCGGAATTAATCCTCCCAGCACACCCACCGGGTCAGGCGGACTTATTACCAACCCGGAAAGGAAACCCACAGTTATTATCGCCAGCAGAGCAATCACTATGCTTTCAAACTGTTTTTGCCGGCGTTCATTCTGGAAGACCAACAACACTAAAGAAACACAGCCGACGATGCTTCCACCCGCCAAAAGCGGTAAACCAAAGAGAAGCTGCAAAGCAATCGCACCCCCGACAATTTCCGCCAGGTCGGTGGCCGCCGCAATTATTTCGGCTTGCAGCCAAAAGGCAATTCTCTTTGCTTTAGGGAGCCTGTCCCCCAAAATTTCCGGCAGGGATTTCCCCGTAACTAAACCTAATTTAGCGCTTTGATATTGAATAACTACTGCCATCAGGTTAGCCAGCACCAACACCCATACTAATAGGTATCCGTAACGGGCCCCCGCCGTGATATTGGCCGCTACATTTCCCGGATCAACATAGGCAACTGCTGCCACGAATGCCGGCCCCAGCAGCGGCAGCAACCCTTTCGCAGCCGCCGTCTTAGCATCGGGAACAGGCTGAAAATCTCCGGTTTCTTTCTTATCCGTCCGTCCGGCTTCATCTTTCCGGATTACGGGAAAGAGCTTCATCCAATACGGCTTAGTACTTCTCCTATTTCCTAAAATTCGGTCACCTTCCAAAAAGTTTCGGATAGCCGAAATCTTACTCCGGTTTTGAAGAATATGGAAACTAATCGGCCTGTAAACCTGCAAGGTAAAATACTCCAATTTTGAGCAGGTCCCGGAAATAAAGCCGTCTGACTGTCAAACACAATTTGTTTTACAAAAATTTAACAATTTCCTGCTCTTAGTCTTAACGTTCCTTTCTTACTATCGGACTCGGAAGTAAAAGTTTGATAACAAGAAAGGAACACCATGAAGTTCTCTCGTGTTGGCGCGGTTTTTGGCGTTGGTTTACTCTCTGTATCTATATTGACCGGCTGCGCGGGCGGTAGCGATAAGGCCACCTCCGGTGAACAAACCTCGACCCTGAGCGGTACCGTCACCGGTTCCGGATCTTCCGCGCTACTGCCCCTGGCAAAAGCCGGTGCCGATGCTTTCATGCAGAAAAACCCTAATGTGACCGTGACGATGAACGGCGGCGGCTCCGGTGAAGGCCTCAAGCAGGTTGCTGCCGGTTCCGTAAACATTGGTAACTCGGACGTTTTCGCTTCTGAGAAGCTCGATGCGACCCAGGCTGCAGGCTTGGTCGACCACAAAGTTTGTACCGTCACGATGGCCCCGGTGGTCAACAAAGATTTAGGTGTAAAAGACCTCACCACCGCCCAGTTGACCGACATCTTTACCGGCAAGACCACTAACTGGAAGGAAGTTGGCGGCCCGGACGAAAAGATTGTGTTGGTCACCCGTCCGTCCTCCTCCGGTACCCGCGCACTGTTTAAGACCTGGGCTTTGGGCGGTGCCGAGGAAGCCTCCAACCGGTCCCTCGAAACTGACGACTCCGGCACTCTGTTACAGACCGTGTCCCGGAACAAAGGCGCTATCGGCTACGTGGCGCTGTCCTACTTGATTGGCAAGGACAAAGTTCAGCCCGTCGCTATCAACGGGGTGGAACCGACCTTGGAAAATACCTATAACGGCAAATACAGGGTATGGGGCTATGAGCACATGTACACCAAGGGTGAGCCCGACAAAGTAACCAAAACATTCCTCGACTACATGATGGGCGACAAGTTCGCCGGCGACCTGGAAAAGATGGGCTACGGTGTGTCATCCAAGATGTCCAAGGAAGCCACCGATACTCACCCTGACCCCGCGGCCTAAAGATAAGGCAAACCGAACTAATGGCTGGCACGGCTTCTTCGGTGCGAGAGCCCGGACCGACGGAAATTGAGATGACTGAACCGGAGGTGTCCACTCGTCTTGAATCCACAGATTCAGTGCTCCCGCAGGCACGCAATTCCGTGGCGGATTCATCTCCTGCTCGGCCGCAGTTCGACTCGGGCGGAGCGGACAAACGTTTCCGTTTGATAAACAAAATCGGTGGCAGCGTCGTGACGATTGCAGGCATTTTTCTCATCGTGCTCACGGTCACTATTGGCCTGTTCCTGCTATACAAAGGTTCTTTCACCTTCACCGCGTTCCAACATTCCGTCGGGGAATTCCTGTTTTCCCCAGACTGGGAACCGCAGGACAGCCCGGATCTGACTCTGCGCGGCAGCGTCGGCGCCCTCATTTTTATTCTGGGCTCACTAATGACCTGCTTCCTGGGCCTGACAATCGCTATGCCTTTCGCGGTAGGTGCTGCCGTTTTCATCACGGAAATCGCCCCGCGCGCGGGTGAGCGCCTATTCCGCCCCGCGGTGGAACTGTTCCTCGGCATCCCTTCCGTGGTTTACGGCTGGGTAGGCCTGACCGTCCTGGTGCCTTTTATTCGTGACTGTTTCCACGCACCCTTGGGTGGTTATTCGGTTCTGGCGGCGGGTATCGTCCTGGCGGTCATGATCTTCCCGACCATCACCACCGTTTCCGCCGACGCTATTACCGCGGTTCCTTACGATTATCGGGAGGCGGCCTACGGCTTGGGTTCCACTCGCTAGCAGTCGATTTACCACATTATCCTGCCCGCGGCTAAGAAGGGCATTTTGACCGGCATTATCCTGGGTCTGGCTCGTGCCTTTGGCGAAGCTCTGGCGGTGGCAATGGTCATCGGCAAAACTCGCGCCCTACCGGCCGATATTCTCTCTCCAACCAGTTCACTGACCACTGCTATTACCGCCGACATGGGCAACACTACCAACGGCGGCGAACATAACTCGGCGCTGTGGACCATGGCTTTGCTGCTATTCCTCATCTCGATGTTCTTTATCTTTGTAATCCACGTCATCGGCGCAGAAAGGAAGCAGAATCAATGAGCACCGCTACGAGTACCGCTTCGGGTCTTTCCACCCGGATGGAACACCGCATTCACCGTGCCAAGAGCGTCAACAACTTAATGACCGGAGTCTTCGGCATTATCGGGGGTTTCTTCCTGATGTTGATTGTGGCGTTGGCGGCCTACATCGTGGTACGTGGCCTGCTGAGTTTTGACCCCGTGTTCCTCAGTTTTAGCCGTGACGGCATCATGAACCAGGTGTTCAACACCGTTTACCTGGTGTTTTTGTCCATGATTGTGTCCGTCGCGCTCGGTGTTCCCGCCGGAATCTACATGGCTGAATATGCTCCCGAAAATCGCCGGACCGGCTTCATCCGCATCTCTGTCGAGTCGCTGTCCTCTCTGCCCTCCATCATGGTCGGCCTGTTCGGTTACTTAGTCTTTATCCTGATGATAGGGGAACAGTGGAACTTACTGGCCGGCGCTTTAGCGGTTTCGATTCTGAATCTGCCCCTGGTCACCACGTCCACCGAGTCGGCCATCCGGGAACTGCCACAAGACCTGAAATACGGTTCGGCGGCCTTGGGCGCCACCCACTGGACCACCATCGTGCGGGTACAGCTCCCGGCAGCCCTCCCCCACCTGATGACAGGGGTGGTGCTGGCAGCAGAGCGTGGTTTCGGGGAAGCTGCCGCCCTGCTCTACACGGCCGGTATGTCCACCAACATCAACTGGTCCTCCACAGACATCACTTCCCCCACCAACGCGTTCAACCCCATGCGTCCCGGCGAAACCCTTTCGCTGCACCTATGGGCGATGCGCACCGAGGCGGTAGAACCAAACGCGGTGGACATTGCTAACTTCTCTGCCGCGGTACTGGTGCTGATTGCCCTCCTGTTCTCGCTTTTGGCTCGCACCATTACCAAACGGATTCATGCCGGCCTGACGGGCCTGTCTAACCGGACTCCCAAAGGCGGCAAAGGCAAGTGGAGTAAGGCCAACTCCGATATTCCCGCCCCCACTGCCGACACGGTGAACCACCCCGAACCGACTATTGACGCTTCAAACTTCACCGACCGTTTTCACACTGATAAAGAAAAGGAATAACCACTCGTGACTGCGCAAACCAACATCCCGGAATCTCCCACGGCACCCAAAATTTCCACCACCGCCAAATTTTCCGCGCGTGGCCTGCACCTGCATTACGGCAACTTTGAGGCTCTCAAGGGAGTAGACATCGACATTCAGCCCCGCAAAATTACGGCTTTGATTGGACCTTCCGGCTGCGGCAAATCGACTTTCCTGAAAACCTTAAACCGAATGAATGACCTGGCCAAAGGCGTCAGCATCACCGGCCGGGTACTGCTCGACGGCGCGGATATTTTCAAAGATATGGATGCTATCGCCCTGCGTAAACGGGTGGGCATGGTGTTCCAGCAGCCCAACCCGTTCCCCAAATCGGTCTTTGACAATATTGCCTATGGGCCGCGCATCAACGGGATTCGCAATCACCGGGAACTGAGCGACATCGTGGAGCGTTCCCTGCGTCAGGCCGCGATTTGGGACGAGTTAAAGGATCGTTTAAACAAGTCCGCCGTGGGGCTTTCCGGGGGTCAGCAGCAACGCCTGTGTATCGCCCGCGCTTTGGCTACCGAACCGGACGTCATATTGATGGACGAACCGACCTCCGCCCTCGACCCCATCTCTACCTCCAAAATAGAGGAACTGGTTGCAGACCTGGCTCAGGAGTACACCATCGTGATTGTGACCCACAATATGCAGCAGGCTTCGCGCATCGCCGACAACACGGCATTCTTCCTACTGGGCGAACTGGTGGAGTACAACGACACGGAAACCCTGTTCAGCGTACCTTCAGACCAACGCACCGAGGACTACATCACCGGTAGGTTCAGCTAACACCGTCAGGAGCAACCCTCATTCCCTCACAAGACAAAGTCAGTTCTGAGTTACGAAAAGAAAGCAGATAAGTAATGCGATCCCGATTCGATCAACAACTCATGCAGCTCAACGAAATGCTGGTTCAGACCGGAGAGCTCTGTGAACGGGCATCAGTCAGACCATGGTGGCGCTGTCCGGTTGCAGCGATGAAATCGCCCGTAAAGTCATCCGGGCAGATGCCCATATCGACCGGATGGAGCGAGACATTGAGCACCTGTGTCTGAAATTGCTGTTGCAGCAGCAGCCCGTAGCCGGAGATTTACGCCAGGTTTCCGCCGCTCTCAAAATGATTACCGACATGGAACGTATCGGAGACCAAGCAGCGGATATTGCGGAAATCGTGAAATCTACGGATATGTCCCTAGTGCGGGAATTTCCCAAGATTCCTCAGATGGCAGCGAAAACTGCCGAAATGGTTCATGACGCGGTGAAATCTTTCGTCGACCGCAATTTGGCTTTGGCTACCGTCACGCAGGCGGCAGACGACGCGGTGGATAACATGTTTGATGAGGTTACCGCCGAGATGATTTTTTATTGTGCATGCTGATGCCGCGGATGCACAAAAGGCTATCGACGTCATCATGATTGCCAAATATCTGGAACGCATTGGAGATCACGCCACGAACATCACCGAATGGGTAGATTTCGCAATCACGGGGGTGCATGATGCCATCTTTGACACAAAATCCACCTGAATCCGGCGCTGCCCGGAATAATGGAAGCATGATTTATCTTGTCGAGGATGACCTAAACATTAGAGATTTAGTTGTTTACACCCTCAATTCCACCGGTTTTACTGCTCGGGGTTTCGCTAATTACCGGGAATTTCGCGAAGCGATGGCGGAGCTGCTCCCGGAGTTGATTCTGCTGGATATTATGCTACCCGGCGTTGACGGTATCCGGATTTTGCGCCGAATTCGAGATAATCCTGCAACTGAGAGCATTCCGGTCATTATGGTTACCGCCAAAGGCACCGAGTTCGACAAGGTCAAGTCCTTGGACTTGGGTGCGGATGACTACATCACCAAACCGTTTGGCATGATGGAGCTGGTGTCGCGTGTACGGGCGGTGCTGCGCCGCGTGGCTCGCCCGACCGACCTCATTGATAGAGACGAAGAAATCCTCACCGTCGGCACTATTAAACTGAACCTTCCCCGCCACAGTCTCACTGTGGCAGGTAAAAAAGTGCAACTAACCCTAAAGGAATACGAATTGCTAGAGGAACTCATGAGTCAGCCGGGGATTTTATTCTCCCGCGACAAGCTGCTGGATTCCATCTGGGGATACAGTTTCCACGGCGAGACGCGCACGGTCGATGTGCATATTCGCACGCTGCGCAAGAAGCTCGGTCCGGCCGCGAAACACATTGAAACCGTGCGCGGCGTCGGCTACAAGATTTCCGAATGAGGGAGCTATTAGCGTAAATCACCATCAAATCAAGGGAGATAACATGCGGCGCAAGATTCTGGGTGCTATCTCAGGTATTTCTGCCATAGCTTTGATTCTTGCTTATGTCGGTTCCATGCTGTTCTTTTACGAGACAAACCGCGCCAACATTTTGAACGCCCTGACCGAGAAGGGCAACTTATTGGCACTGAGCCTGGAACACTATACCGACGATATGCAGGCTCAGATGCTTGACAACTTCCATCAGCAGACACCGGATGTCCGTCTGACGTTGGTAGCCGGTGACGGTGAGGTTCTCTATGATTCCGAAGTTGCTCCCGCGCGAATGTCCAACCACGCGAACCGGCCCGAGATCATCTCGGCCCGGAAACGCCGGACTTCCGGGTTGGGCTCCGATATCGAGGTGCGTGATTCTGAGACTCTCGGTGAGGATATGTGCTATTACGCGCGAGCTATCCCATCAGGCAAAACCATCCGCGTAGCGCGTCCCGTCCGCACGTTTTATGCCACGGCTCTGTCCGGACTGCCGATTTTGGGCGTCATCGCCCTGGGTGTGTTCGGGCTGTCTTTCCTGATTGCTCGGCGTCAGGCCCGCCTTATTGTCGCGCCACTGGAACAAATCGACCTTGATCACCCGCTCTCCGGCACCCCTTATGACCGCGACCGATTGCCCGAGACTGAGCGGCACACCGAGATTTTCAAAAACTCCGGCGTCTTCGGCGGCAGAGAAGTCTTCAATTCGGGAGCCTACACCGACACGCCGGCGGACGAAGAGACGGGCCGGCCTGAACCTGCGGAGCCTCCCCTTTCCCACGATATGCTCAAAGCCTACGGCAAGAACCACGAAAGAATTCCGATTTACCCCGAGTTCTTACCACTGCTGCAACGTCTGGAGCATCAGAATCGGGACAAAGAAGCGGCCGCACGCTCCCGCCGCGAGTTTTCCGCTAACGTATCTCACGAGTTGAAAACCCCGCTGACCTCCATCTCCGGATATGCCGAAATTATTCGCAACGGTTTGGTGAAAAACGATGACATTCCGGGCTTTGCCGAGCGCATTCACCGGGAATCCTCCCGGTTGCTGGACCTGATTGGCGACATCATGGAGCTGTCTCGACTGGACGAGGGTGGTCTGCTTTCAGAAGCCGGAGAGGTAGATTTGTTCGATTTGTGCCGCACGGCGGTGGAGCGGTTGCAACCCCGCGCCGCGGCTTTCGAAGTAAAGATGACGCTATCCGGCTCGCATACGACGCTCACCGGGGTGGAAACACTCCTGAGTGAGATGGTGTACAACCTGATAGACAACGCGATTAAGTACAATCACGAGGGCGGCGAGGTGAGTGTTTGGGCGGGGACGCATCTAGGCAGACCTCAGCTGATTGTGACCGACACAGGCATCGGGATCCCTTACGAGGATCAGGAGCGCGTATTTGAACGCTTTTATCGGGTTGATAAGTCGCATTCACACCAGACCGGAGGTACGGGTTTGGGGCTGTCTATCGTCAAGCACGCCGCTATCCTGCATGCGGCGGAAATCGCGGTTAACTCGACCCCGGGCAAAGGCACGCGCATCGAAGTCACCTTCCCCGAAACAGACTAAATCAGGCTCAGGTTAGCGGTAAAAACAATACACCCGAATTTGGCTCTCCAACCTGGTTTATACATACTGCTTGAAATCTGTTGAATGCCCCTAAAATGTTCTTAATCCTTTCAAAACAGGTAGGAAAACCCCACCCGATTCAGGCTACAGTTCACCAGTGAGATAGCGCTGAATAGTAGGGCCGACGAAAGATGTGAGTTCATCGGTAGTTAAACTGGCAAGGGGTTCAATCTTGACTACGTACCGCGCAACTATGATTCCCACCATCTGACTGAGCGCCAGCGAGATGCGTAGTTCTCGATCGGGGCTATCAAGATGCTTGAGAATGCGCTCTATTAATAACGTCTCTGTCGCCTTATTCAGCACGTTTGGGCTACTTGCCATTGCCCGTCGAAACAATGCAAGAAGGGCTTTCCCTGATGAAGAGCACCACATCGTGTCTGCGTAACGCACGATTTCGTACCCCCATTGTTCCTTAGGCAGAGTGCTGATATTCGTTATGACTTCTTGTGGCTGGACGATACGATCCAGAACCTTGTTGAAAAGTCCTTCCTTAGAACCAAAGTAGTGATTAATCAACGATGCATCTACGCCAGCTTTGCCAGCTATTTTCCGTACAGAAACAGAATCGAATGAAAAGTGCGAGAAAAGCTCCTCTGCTACATCCAGTAGGCGTTCGCGTGTTTGGGCACTCTTAGAAGTTTCAGTCATTTCGTACTTCTTCTCATGGTTGCTGAGGCGAGCAATAAAACAAGGAGGATAACTCCGGCTAAAAATCCGATACGAAGCCGCGAATCTGAAGATAGCGAGCTGGTTTCCAGAGTCTGCCGGACTACATCGACAGCCCACGTCATCGGGAGAATATCTGCGACTTTAGCTAGTAGAGCAGGCATGTGTTCGTTGGGTACGAGTAGACCACAAAGAAAAATTTGAGGAGCGATGAACACCGGCATGAACTGCACGGCTTGAAACTCTGTGCGCGCAAAGGCGCTTGCCAACAAGCCAGAGGCGACACCGAACAAACCATCAAGTAGCGACACTATTATGAGTCCCCACCACGGTCCCGAAAGTTCCACGCCCATAGGCCCTAGAATAAGAACTGCGAGGATTAACGACTGTGCAACGGATAAGAATCCAAAAACAGCCCCATACGAAGCAATCAGATTCCATCGGCTTAACGGGGTGGTGAGGACGCGTTCCAGTGTGCCAGATGTTCGCTCACGCAACATTACCACTGAGGTGACGATAAACATCATCAGCATCGGCAACACCGCGAGCATTATGGGACCAATGGTGTTGAACAGAGGCGTTTGACCGGGAGTAACGGGTACATCGATAAATACGAAATAGAGCAGTGTCAGCAGCAGAGCAGGCACCACCAAGATCAGGCCGACGGTACGAGAATCAGCTTTCAACTGGCAAACGATACGGATTACGGTTGCGAACGGCGAAGGTCGACGGATGGTTCGGGCGGTACTCATTCGGACTCCTTAATGAGCGCGAGAAAAGCTTTCTCCGGATTGTCGGTGCTGGTGCGAGCTTGAACTGACTCGATAGATTCTTGTGCCAAGAACTTGCCTTCTCGCATGAACAGCACTTCATCACAATGTGAGGCTTCATCCATGACATGACTGGATATAAGCAAGGTAACTCCTTCAGCAGCAAAACCTCGGAATACTTGCCACAATTCCTGGCGGGTAATCGGATCAAGGCCGACGGTGGGTTCGTCGAGCACCAATATCTCCGGGTGGCCGACCAGGGCGCAGGCTAACGAAGCACGGTTTGCCTGACCTCCAGACAACTTTGTAATTGGCCGTGACGCATATTCGTTCAACTGCACACGGCTGATGGCCTGCTCAACATCAGCACGGCTGGCTCCAACCAAACGGCCGAAGTAGGCGACATTATCGTGAACACTGATATCTGGATATATCGAAAGTGATTGACTAGTGTATGCCATTTTGTGCCGCAGAGGCTTTGCTCCTGCAGGGAATCCAAGAATATCTATCGAGCCGCTGGTGATTCGCTGCACGCCTAAGATTGAGCGCATTAGTGTGGTTTTCCCGCACCCGGAGGGGCCTAAAAGGCCAGTGATAGATCCTCTAGACAAGTCAAAATTCAGGCCGCATAAAACTGAAGTTTTACCACGACGAACATATAAGTTCCGTACCCTCAGCACGGATTCAACACCTGTTGAATTTTCCATATACGAAATGCTACCCCTACAAAATAGGAAAAGCAACGGTTCGGAGAATTATTAGTCATCGCGATAATATCTGCGATGGCTTCTACTCTTATACTCTGTGCTGTTCTTTCTACAAATCCTCCAAGGATTAAACCTAATTAGTTACAGATATTCGGTAAACACTACTTTTAGTAACTCCCACACTTTTAGCAGAAGCCACACCTTTTAACGCCTATCCCCTGAAGTGCTACGAAATGCTTTAAATCTGGCGAACTAAGCCACGCCAACGACTCCTCAAAAGTGAACCAATAAAGGCCACTTATATAAACAAAACCGCCCTACTGAGGCAAAACATCACGTTTTACGGTGTAAAAAATAGACGCTCACTTTGTATAAAAGTGAGCGTCCAAGCGGTTACGGGATTGCTGGTATTAATACAAAGGTGAGGGCTGTGGAGAGTGAGCAAGTATGCCTGTTTTCCCTTGTTATCAAGCCAAAGTAGGGATTCATGGTTTGGTAGACTACGCCTCTCGCTAGCGTCAAATTGAGCCCCTGGAGACAGTTAGCTCAGAAAGCTGAAAACCTTGCGCGCATTGATGCGCTCAAACCCTAGTTTTGCGCAAAGGTTAGACTTTTGCGAAATAGTTGGTTTGAGCTGCTATTTCGCATTGGAAAAGCGTCCTGCGAGTGCGGCGGACACGAGCTGCTCTTTCAAGAGGTTCAGTTGGTCGAGCGCTTCTTAAACTTTTGAATCAGCAGCGTCAATCCGCGCAAGTTGAGACACCACCGATTTAAAAGAACAAGCCTTACAGCAAGCAAGCGAAATCGAGATAACCACCAAACTCATCAACCAAGCCATCACCCGTAACGCTCATCACTCCCAAAACCAAGACGACTACCACCAACGCTTCAACCAGCTCGAAGTTCGCCAGCGCGAAGCCATCGCCGCCTACGAAGCAACCACGGCGGAGATTGAGAGGCGCACAGGCATCAAAGCCCACTCAGCCACTACCGGCGCACCCTCACCATACTAGGCAGTGTAGGCGACTTTAACCCCGCTACCTTCCACGCCCTGTGCGAACGATCAAAATAACGCCAACCGGCGAAGTAATCGTCATATTTAAAGACGGCACCACAATCCCCGCGCATTAGCGCTACTTGCTACCATCTTTCCGTTTCTTCTCGTTCTCGCTTAGCTTACTCAGCACAACGAAACACAAAATACCCATCGCCCAAATCGGAGCCGTCAGCCCTACGAGCTTCCAGTAATTATTGCTGACGATAAAAGCAACAAGATCAACACCGGCTGCCATCACAACAAGAGCAATACCCAGCCAAACCAGCGCCATACCAATGGGATCGTTGTTCTTCTTCGCCATAAACCCATTATCCCCTAAAAACCGGGCAAACCAAAACCTGCTGGCGCGAAATTGTATCAACACCGGCAGGCAGTTGGTGGAGGTAAGGGGATTCGAACCCCTGACCCTCTGCTTGCAAAGCAGATGCGCTACCACTGCGCCATACCCCCGGGAATTGCAAAACCTAGAGTTCCGAACCCACTTCATGCCACGTTCCGCAGCTCTGTGCGATTTCGGAGACCTTTAGAAATATAACATATCCGAGAAAAATTCCCATAATTGAAGCGATCAGCTTCGTCATATTATCTCCTAAAAGATTCTGCGTGGGCCTAGATGGACTCGAACCATCGACCTCCACATTATCAGTGTGGCGCTCTAACCAACTGAGCTATAGGCCCAAAACCTTTCACCTTTTCCATCGGTGCCAGATCAGGTTAACCCATAATCGGGCAGGACTTCAAACTGTATTACATAGTAAGATACGAAAGTCACACTCATTCATCCGTGACTGTAATTTTAAAGCCGCCCACCAGCAGAGCCACCAGATTAAACACCAGTGCAAAGACCCCGCCGAAAAGCGTCATTAACACCACTTCCAGCACGGCGGCCACAACCGCAAAGGGAATCATCCTGCCAAATTCCAAAAACTGCCCCAACTTCAGCAGCTCCTCGGAATTCAGCGTTTTCAGCAGCCCGTCAATATTCGACCACACATGCATTCCGTCCAAAAGAAGCCACAGCACGATCGCGGCGATCACCATCATGATCCCGATTGCAACCGAGATCAAAAAGGAAAGTTTCAGCGCCGACCACGGATCAATCCGCGAAACCGTCATATGTACGCTGCGGATTCCCACAACACGGCGGTGAATCGCTTTTGTGTTTTCTTCCGCTCTGTTTGCGCGGTTTGCCTGCTCTGCAGATGACATTCGTATCTCCGTTATCGTCGTTGAAAGATGGCCTGCTATTTGAATAGTATCCCGGTTTGCCCCGATAGGTAATCCGTATTCGAAATACTTTCCGGTCCGTATTTTCGCTTCGGCCGCCTCACTGCCCTGCCGGCAGCTTTTACCGGATAAAAATACGGCATTATTTTTCGCCGTTTTCCTCTGTTTCGGCCTCCTGCGCCTCCGGCGCGTCTTCTTCCTCTTCTTCCTCTTTTTCCAGGTTCAGGGCAACGGCAAGCACGCGGTCTGCCGCATCCGGGCGGACAAACGTTACGCCCTGGGTGTTGCGTCCCGTCAGACTTACCTCATCGACGGAGGAACGCACAACCTTCCCCGATTCCATAATCACCATTACTTCATCTCCGGGCTGGGTAATAAGCGCGCCCACAAGGTCTCCGCGCTCTTCGGTCAGATTCGCAACCTTTATCCCCAGGCCGGCGCGTCCCTGAACCCGATACTGATCCGTACTCGTCCGTTTTGCGAATCCGCCTTCGGTAACTACGAATACCTCCGCATTTTCCCGCAGGACATCCATTGTGAGCAGCGAGTCTCCGGGACGGAATTTCATGCCGGTGACGCCGGAAGTAACCCTGCCCATCGGGCGGAGAGCGTCATTGTTGGCATTAAACCGCAGAGACTGGCCTTTGCGCGAAACAAGAAGCACATCATCCGTTTCGTTTACGAGCCGGGCGGAAACAACCTGATCGGTTGTGCCGTCTGCGCGTTCACGCAGTTTAATCGCCAGCAGACCGCCGGCACGCGGAGAATCGTAGGCGGCAAGCTCCGTCTTCTTCACCATTCCGTCTTCGGTGGCAAGAACCAGGAACCGGGCCTGCCCGTAATTCCTGACCGACATCACAGACGCAATTTTTTCTCCCGGCTGGAATGCCAGCAGATTCGCAATATGCTGGCCTTTCGCGTCACGCGAGCCTTCGGGCAGTTCGTATCCTTTAATCCGGTACACGCGCCCCTGGTTGGTAAAGAACAGATGCCAGTCGTGTGTGGAGGCAATTGCGAAATGTTCCACAATGTCATCTCCGCGCAGCGTGGCTCCTTTGATTCCTTTTCCTCCGCGGTGCTGCGCACGGTATTCGCTTACTTTTGTGCGCTTGATAAATCCGGAGCGGGTAATCGTAACAACTACGTCTTCCTGCGGAATCAGATCTTCGACGGTCATTTCCCCGTCAAAGGGAAGAATTTCTGTGCGGCGTTCGTCGCCGTACTTTTCCGTAATTTCCTCCAGTTCGGCGGAAATAATTTCCCGCTGCCGGCCGGGCTTGGCCAAAATATCGCGGTATTCCAGGCAAAGGGCTTCCTTTTCCTCTTTTTCGCGCAGAATCTTCTGCCGTTCCAAAGCTGCCAGCCGGCGCAGCTGCATCGCCAAAATGTGGTCTGCCTGCACCTCGTTGATCCCGAGCAGATCCATCAGTCCCGCGCGGGCGTCCTCGGGCGTCTGCGAAGCGCGGATTAAGGCAATCACCGCATCCAGACGGTCAAGGGCCTTTGCCAAACCGGCCAAAATCATCAGCCGTTCTTCGGTTTTCCGCAGCCGGTATGCGGTCCGCCGCCGGATAACCTCAATCTGGTGCTGCACCCAGTGATAAACAAACCCGTCCAGAGAAAGCGTGCGCGGCACCCCGTCCACCAACGCAAGCATATTCGCCGGGAAATTGTTTTGCAGCTGTGTGTGCTTATACAGATTGTTCAGCACAACTTTTGCCACCGCGTCGCGTTTCAGCACAATCACAATCCGCTGCCCCGCGCGTCCCGACGACTCGTCGCGGATATCGGCAATTCCGGGAAGTCTTCCGTCTTTGATTCCCTCTACCATCTTGTCCAGCAGACGGTCCGGATTCACCTGATACGGCAGCTCGGTAACCACCAGGCACTGTCTGCCGTTGATTTCGTCCACTTCCACGATTGCGCGCTGGGTAATTGAGCCGTGACCGGTGCGGTACATATCCTCAATCCCTTTGGTGCCCAAAATCCGTGCGCCCGTGGGAAAATCCGGCCCCTTGATCCGCAGCATCAGCTGAGCCAGCAGTTCGTCGCGGGAGGCATCGGGATGCTCCAGATACCAGCGCACACCGGCGGAAACTTCACGCAGATTATGCGGGGGAATACGCGTTGCCATTCCGACGGCGATTCCTTCCGAACCGTTGATCAAAAGATTGGGGATACGGGAAGTAAGCACGGTCGGTTCCTGCACCGAACCGTCAAAATTAGGCTCAAAATCAACGGTGTCCTCGTTGATGTCGCGGACCATTTCCACGGCAAGAGGCGCCATCCTGGCCTCCGTATATCTGGGCGCGGCCGCGCCCAGATCACCTGCCGTACCGAAATTTCCCTGTCCGGAAACGAGCGGATAGCGCATCGACCAGGGCTGGACCAGACGTACCATGGTGTCGTAAATCGCGGCGTCTCCGTGGGGATGATAATGCGCCATCACTTCGCCCACGATTTTTACCGACTTTGAGAAAGAGGAATCGGGGCGGAATCCGCCATTCCACATCGCATAAATAACGCGCCTGTGCACCGGTTTCATTCCGTCGCGCACATCGGGCAGAGCGCGCCCGACAATAACCGACATCGCATAGTCAAGATACGACGACTCCATTTCACGCTGCAGATCAACTTCTTTGACGGCGCCGTGAATGTAGGTCTCTTCGCTGTTTTCGTTTTCTTTGCTCACTGGTTTTCCTTAGATGTCGAGGAAGCGGACGTCGTGTGCGTTACGCTGGATAAAACTGCGCCGGGAAACAACATCTTCACCCATCAGAATCGAAAATGTTTCATCCGTTGCCGCGGCTTCTCCGATTGATACCTGTTTTAGCGTGCGGGTCTTGGGGTCCATTGTGGTTTCCCAGAGTTCCGAGTCGTTCATTTCGCCCAAACCCTTGTACCGCTGGATTCCCTGCCCTTCGGCTTTCGGCAGTTTTTTGCCTGCCGCCAATCCCGCTTCCAGCACTTCGTCGCGTTCTTTGTCGGAAAATACGTATTCGTGCACGGAATTCGTCCACTTAATCCTGTAAAGCGGGGGCATCGCCAGATAGATATGCCCGCCTTCGATCAGAGGACGCATATACCGGTAAATAAGCGTTAAAAGAAGTGTGGAAATATGTGCACCGTCCACATCGGCATCCGCCATAAACACAATCTTGTGATAACGCAGCTTTGCAAGATCAAATTCTTCGCCTACGCCGGTACCGAAAGCCGTGATCAGCCCCTGAATGGTGTCCGAAGACAGCGCCCGGTCCAGACGTGCCTTTTCCACATTCAGAATCTTTCCGCGGATCGGCATAATCGCCTGGTGTTTCGGATCGCGTCCGTTCACCGCCGAACCCCCTGCGGAATCACCCTCCACAATGAAAATTTCGCATTCTTCCGGTTTGCGCGAAGTACAGTCTTTCAGTTTTCCGGGCATTGCCGCCGATTCCAGCACGGATTTTCTCCGTGTTGCCTCCCGTGCTTTTCTTGCCGCCATTCTCGCGGTATATGCCTGGGATGCTTTGCGGATAATTTCCCGGCCCTCGTTGGGGTGCATATCCAGCCAGTCCGTAAGGTGGGCATAGGTCTGCTGCTGCACAAAGGTACGGACTTCCGTGTTGCCGAGCTTTGTTTTCGTCTGCCCCTCAAACTGCGGCTCACCGATTTTCACCGAGATTACGGATGTCAGTCCTTCGCGGATATCGTCTCCGGAAAGATTCGGATCTTTTTCCTTCAGCAGATTTTTATCCCGGGCATATTTATTGATAACCGAGGTCAGTGCGGTGCGGAAGCCCTCTTCGTGCGTACCGCCCTCGGTGGTGTTGATCGTATTTGCAAACGTGTGCATGGATTCGCTGTATGCATCCGTCCACTGCATTGCGATCTCCACGGATATTTTCTTTTCCGGATCTTCGGCCTCAAAATAAATCGGTTCCGGGTGAATCCGCTCCGCTTTCTTCGTTTTTACCAGATAGGAAACGTAGTCGTGCAGACCGCCGTCATAACGGTAAGACACTTTTGCCCGCCGGGTTTCTTTTTCGTTTTCTTCCGCGTTTCCTTCGCCTGTGACTTCCTCACCTTCCGCCGTGGCCTTTGCCCGCTCGTCAATCAAAGTGATACGCAGGCCCTTGTTGAGGAACGTCATCTGATGGAAACGCTTGCGCAGCGTTTCAAAATCATATTCGGTGGTTTCGAAAATTTTCGGATTTGCCCAGAAAGTCTGCGTTGTTCCCGTTTTCTCCGTCGCCTCGCATTTTTTCAGCGGAGCAAGGGGAACACCGTTTTCGTATGCGATTCTCCAAACATACCCGTCCCGGCAGACTTCGGTTTCCATTCTTGTGGAAAGTGCGTTTACCACGGAAATTCCCACGCCGTGCAGACCACCGGAAACCGCGTACGACCCGTTTCCGAATTTTCCGCCCGCGTGCAAAACCGTCATTACCACCTGCACCGCGGAAACACCTTCGGTGGGGTGAATGTCCACGGGAATTCCGCGGCCGTCGTCACTGACTCTTACTCCCCCGTCTTCCAGCAGCGTAACCTCAATATGTGTGCAGTATCCGGCCAGAGCCTCGTCCACCGAGTTATCCACAACTTCGTACACAAGATGATGAAGTCCGCGCTCCCCTGTTGAACCGATATACATTCCCGGACGCTTACGAACCGCTTCCAATCCTTCCAGAACGGTAATGTCGGACGCTTCGTAATTATTTTTTTCGTTAGCCACGCTAAGAAATCTCCTGCTTCCTTCTCTGTGGAAACGTACTGTTTGGGACGCAAAACCCTCCGCACAGCACGTGTTGTTTATCTCACACTGAAAATACGGCGCCTCAGCCTGTTTTTACCTCTGTTTACGTAGGCACCTACAAGAACGGCTCCAAAGCCCATTATAACCCGAAATTAACAGATTTTCGATTTTCCGCGCTATTTACCCGGGCTGCGAAATCCTTTTCTTCCGGCAACATATCTGCCGTATCTGCGCTTTGCGGAAGACGGCCCGACTATTCTGATTTCCTTCACCGTTCCCTCCCCGATTTCCTGCGCAATTCTCTTTTCCAGTTCGCCGCTGAGCATCTGCAGCTGCGCCGCCCATGACGAGGACTGCGCCGCCACCGTAAGCACGCCTTTTTCGTCAAATTTTTCAATTGTGCAGTTTGCGGCAACACGGGAACCGACAATTTTTTCCCAGCGGTTATGAAGATCTGCCACCGACATTCGCCCGTCAAGCCGAAAATCCTGCATTACCCTGTGCATTAATACGGCAAACAGTTTCGGATCCCGCCGGGAAGGACGCGCTCCTGAACCAACCTCCTGCCCGGGGGAAGGCACATACACTTCGTCTCCGATCGGGGGAAGCTCCGTTTTTTCCGTTTTCGTCAGATTTAGGGGATTATATTTTTTCACCCAGCCGTGGCTGCGTGCCATCTGCCGCATTCTTTCCAGGGCAAGCAGCGGCAGCACGTAAGTGTCTTTTTTATCCGACATCGATTTTTTCCACGGCTCCCTTTGTCACAAAAAATCTGTTTCCCTCCAGTGACGCAGGCAGATCGTCACCCACCGCCGCCGTGATCAGTACCTGCTGCGCCCCGGAAACAATTTCGGCCAGACGTATGCGCCTGCCCGCGTCCAGCTCGGCAAAGACGTCGTCCAAAAGCAAAATCGGCTGCGTATTCTCATCCCAGATATTATCTTCGTTTTCCTGCAGCACTTTCCATGAGGCAAGCTTCAGGGCAAGGGCATAAGACCATGATTCACCGTGCGAGGCATAGCCCTTAACCGGCAGCGTTCCCAAAAAAAGACAGAGATCGTCGCGGTGCGGACCAACCAGATTGACTCCGCGCAAAATCTCCCGTTCATGAAAAAGGCGCAGCGTTTCGAGCATTTCCCGCTCCGTGCGGGCTGTGTCGGGTAATCCGTTTTCTTCCTCCGGGCTGCCCGGCAGTGTTTCCTCTCCCGCAGAATCGCCGCCGCGCTGCCTGTAAAGACTGGCTTCGTAAGTAATGCGCACGTCCTGCTCCGTCCCGGAAAGTTCGCGGTAAAACGTCTGTATATACCGCCGCAGGGCCGCAGTGGCTTCCGCCCGGGCAAAAATCATCCGCGCCCCGAGACGGGCAAGCTGCAGATCCCAGACGTCCAGGGTTTTTTCGTCGAAAGACAAACCTCTGCGCCGCATTTTCCCCGCGTTTTTCAGCAGAGCAGCGCGCTGGCGCAAAACTTTTTCATATTCGCCGCAGACCGCCGCATATCCCGGTTTCAGCTGAATTATCAGCAGATCCAGGAATTTTCTGCGTTCTTTGGGATCTCCTTTTACCAGGGATAAATCCTCCGGGGCAAACAAAACGGTTTTTATTATTCCCCGCAGGCTTCCCACATTCACGTTTCCGCGATTTATCCGTGCCCTGTTGGCTTTTCCCGCAACTATTTCCAATTCAATGATTTTCTGCGTCTGCCCCGATACGGTTTTTGCGCGAATCACACCCGCACTTTTTCCCTGCCTGATGAGTGCGCCGTCGTTTCCGACGCGGTGGGAGGAAAATGTGGAAAGATATCCCACCGCTTCCAGCAGATTTGTTTTCCCCTGCCCGTTTTCTCCCACAAAAACGCTGATTCCGGGATCCAATTTCACAACCGCATTTTCGTATGAACGAAAGTCATGAAGCGAAAAATCTGAAATATACGTGCGAACGCACCCGCTTAGTTTACGGTGCCGAGACGAATCGGCATCAGCAGAATTTTAAACGTTTCGTCGGTTTCTCCGTTTTCCCCTTCCGGCATGAGCACTGCGGGTTTGTTTGCCGTCGTATAGGAAAGACGCACATAGCGGGAATTAATGGAATTTATCCCTTCCTGCAAAAAGGTGGGATTAAATGCCAGAGAAATTCCCTCTCCGTTCAGTGTGGCGGGAATTGCCTCCGAAGCCTGCGCCCTGTCTCCGTGACCCGCTTCGATTGTAATCCGCTCTTCTTCCAAAGACAGCATTACGGAAGTATTTTTTTCCACTACCAGCCGGGAACGTTTAATTGCTTCCAGCAGCGGAGTGCGCTCAATCGTGGCATATCCCTTTACTTCTGCGGGAAACAGCGTGCGTACCTGCGGATATTCTCCGTCCGTCAGCTGAATGATGCTGGTTTTGCCGCCGGCTGCAAAACCGATCAGCGTCGGATTTTCCGCATCGAGATGAATTTCCACTTCACCCGTTGTACCCAGTGATTTTGCCAGATCCAACAGCCGGGATGCGCGAACAAGAATCCTCTTTTTTGTGTTCTGTCCAACCGGGTTCCATTCAATTTCGCGTACGGCAAGACGGTATCTGTCGGTTGCCATCAAAGCAATGTTTTTGCCCTCAATTTCAATACATACCGAAACGAGCATGGGCAGTGTGTCGTCATTTGAAGCTGCCACGGTAACCTGCGAAACCGCTTCCTGCCATACACTTCCGTCCACTGTGCCGGCCGCGGCCGGCATTTCATGTGTTTCGGAATATTCATCCAAAGGCATTGTTTTCAGGGAAAAGTGGGCGGATCCGCATTCTATTTCCACCTTTTTTTCATTTACCGAAAAAAGAATTTTCTTATTTGGCAGGGACCGGGAAATTTCCGCGAGCAGTTTCCCGTTTACGAGAATCTCTCCGCTTTCAACAACCGCCGCGTCCATCACCAAATGCGAGGTAATATCAGAATCTCTGGAAGCCAGGGTTACCTGTCCGTCTTCACCGGCGGTAATTTTCAATCCCGCAAGCGCAGGGATTGCCGGACGGTTTGGGATTGTGCGGGCAACCCACGTCACGGCCTCTGCAAATACTTCACGTTCAACTTCAAATTTCACGGTATCCTCATTTCTTCACTGAATTAGATTTTACGCAATTTCTTTTTGTAAAGCACCCTTTTGCCGGTTTTCCCGCAGTCGGTGGATATCTTTTTTCTTTCTTTAGTTAATTTATTATTTTTTGTAGGGGCTGTGGAAACTGTGGAAAACGGATTTTTTGGCTTTATAACAAATTTTTCCGATCGCTGTTCCTGTGTTTTTTCTGTTTATAAAAATAAGATTTTTCTCCCTGAACCATTTTGTTTTTGTTTTTAAAACAGGAAAATCCGTGTTGTACACAGATTAAAGACGTTTTTTGCACAGCAGGGAAGATATTGCCGTGCGGACGTCTGTTTCGGTGTATTCTATGCGGAAAGATTGTTTGCTTCTTTTGCCGCCTGCCGGATTCTGCCGGTCAGCTCCGATACCTGATTAAAGAGACTCTGTTTTTCGGCCATCTGTTTTTCCACTTTCCGCAGCGCATTGATTACGGTAGTGTGGTCGCGGCGGTTAAACAGTTCGGCGATTTTCGGCAGGGAATAATCGGTCATTTCACGGCACAGATACATTGAAATATGCCGGGGAACGGTCAGGTTTCTGGTTCGCGCGGGAGATTTCAGTTCTTCGACGGAAATATCAAAATACGACGCCGTCTGGGCAATAATAATTCCCGCCGTAATTTTGATTGAATTCGGATCGGAAAGAATATCTTTCAGCACCAGCTCCGCCATATCCAAAGTCAGCTCTTTCTGGGAAAGATCGGCATATGCGGCAATCCTGCGCAGGCAGCCTTCCATTTCGCGTACGTTTGTGGTCATCTTTGAGGCAATAAATTCAAGGACAGGCCGGGGAATCTGCAGATGTTCCGTGATTGCTTTGCGCTCCAGGATTGCGATTCTGGTTTCAAAATTGGGTAAATCAATGCTGGCGGTAATCCCCGAGGCAAAACGGGAAATCATGCGTTCGTCGAAACCGTTTAGATGTTTCGGCGGCACGTCCGAAGTTACGACTATCTGCTTGTTTGCGCTGGAAAGGGCATTGAATGTGTGGAAAAATTCTTCGCTGGATTTTTCCTTTTTCGAAATAAACTGAATATCGTCGATCAGCAGCACATCCACGTTTCTGAATTTTTCCTTGAACGGGCGCATGTCTTTGGACATCACGGCGTTAATAAAGATGTTGGCAAATTCTTCGGCGGAAATATAGAGAACTTTCATCTTTGGATAAAGGCCCAGCGTGTAATTTCCGATGGCGTGCAGAAGATGTGTTTTTCCCATTCCCGGTTCGGAATAGAAGAAAAGGGGGTTGTAGCTTGAACCGGGTGCCTCGGATACGGCAAATGCCGTGGCGTGGGCAAAACGGTTGGATTCCCCGATAACGAAAGTGTCGAAAGTATAGCGCGGGTTTAGGTGTGCCTGTGCCTGAAGGGCGGAGATATCGGAAGGATGCGGAGCGCTTTCCCTGTCGGGGAGACGCTCTTCGGCGGAAGTGAAAAAGAATTCCGGTTCATCTTCTTCATCCTGCCGAAAAGGCTGCGGCGCCGAAGCCGGTGCGGGAGGATTGGAAAAATTGGGAAAGGAACGTTCCGCAAGAGCGGATTCGATTCCGAATTCGTTTGCGGTAGGGGGCAGGGGGGAAGGTGCGGCGGCGGGAAAAGCCGGGGGAAGGGAAGTCTGCGGAGACTGTACCGCCTGTTCGCTGAGGGCGGGATCCACGGAAATCATCAGTTTTATCTGTCTGCCGAGAATTGCGCTCAGCTGTGCGGTCATAATCGGATTGATATGTTCGTTGATCCAGTCTTTTACAAAATCGGAACCGACACCCAGCATAAATACTTCATCCACGGTTGCCAGGGGTTTTGCCAGACGCATAAAGGCGAGCTGTGAGTCGGAGAGTTTTCCTTCGGCCCGCAGGAGTTCGGTTGCCGCAAGCCATGCGTCGCGGGCAGCAAAATTTTCCGTCATCAGGACTCCTTACAGACCATGCGGGGGTAAAAAATCAGTCTGAATACGATATTAAAACACAGACTGTGGAAATGCACATCTGTTTTCCACAGGGTTTTACACATATGTGGATATTACAAAGATGTAATTTAATTTACATTTCTTTGTATTTCGGGTAAAAACGAAAAAACACAAATTATCCCCAATTGTGGAGAGAAATATATATTGGAAGAACTCAATTTTGCCGGGTGTTTTATTGACTGAGAGTTCAGTCACGAACGCTTTTTATCCAATTGACCAAAGAAAGAAAAATGAAGTAAAGTTCTTAGGTCTAGTGTGTAAAGAACTCACACCACAATATATTTATATTGTGTTAAGAAACTAATTTATGGGAGAAACCCATGTCTACAAAGCGTACGTTCCAACCGAACAATCGCCGACGGGCCAAGGTTCACGGTTTTCGCAAGCGCATGAGCACTCGTGCAGGCCGTGCGGTTCTGGCAGCCCGCCGCCGTAAGGGTCGGGCAAAGCTTTCCGCATAAGGGAAACAATGCTTCCTGCACAGAACAGAGTGCGAAAATCCGGGGAATTTTCAGAGATTTTCCGTGAAGGACGCCGAAGCGGGAATCGTCTTCTCGTGGTTCACGCAGTAGCGACTGCAACAAATGCCGACCTTTCCAAGGTCGGCTTTGTTGTCGGCAAAAAGGTGGGAAATTCCGTGATCCGCCACCGGGTCACGCGCCGGCTGAGACATTTGGTGCGCCCGCTGCTGCCCGAAATCTCCGCACGTCTCGTAATTCGGGCACTGCCCGCAATAAAAAACAAAAACAGCCGGGAAATCGAGGCGGCTTTGTTTCATGCGCTGGGCAGACTGAATCTGCCCGGATTGAATCTGCCCGAAAACGAAACGGCAGGTAAAAAATCCCATCTCCCCGCCGCGCAGCCCCGGCGGCAAAATAAACTTTCCGCCGCGCCGTCGGCCTTTGAAACGAAACCGGAGTAAGGAATGCGGCGCCAAAACACGTTCCCGGGCTGTATCTTAATTAAGGCCATTGTTTTTTACCGGAAGTATATTTCCCCAAGTCTTCCGCGCCGCTGTAAATATCAGCCTACCTGTTCCCAATATGCCGCGGACGCGATTAAAGTCCACGGGGCAATCAAGGGTACAATATTAACCGGTTGGAGACTTCTGCGGTGTAATCCCTGGAGCAGAGGCGGTGTAGACTGGGTTCCCGAAAGAGGAAAATGGCCCCGAAAGCCACTTTCCTATACGGAACTTATGGCTTACCGGGAAGCCGGGGAAAAACAGACGGGTATGGCGTCAACAAAAAAGGATGGCGACGTCAAAAGCGGCGCGGCGGAAACTCCGGAAAAACGGAAATAAACGAACGAAAGAAGTGCTGTGGATACTATCCTCTTCCCAATCATGTGGGTTATCGGTTGGATTATGAACGGAGTGCACAAACTCCTTACTTTTTTCGGAATGTCCTCGGGTGCGGGTGCCGCCTGGGTCCTTTCCATTATGGGCCTTACGCTTATCGTGCGAAGCCTGATGATTCCGATTTTTAACAAACAGATGAAAGCCTCCCGCATGGGGCAGCAGCTTAATCCGGAAATAAAGAAGATTCAGAAAAAATATAAAGGACGCAGGGACCGTATTTCCCAGCAGCGTCAGCAGGAAGAAATGATGGCGCTGTACCGCGAACACGGCACGTCTCCGTTTGCCTCCTGCCTGCCGGCACTGGTGCAGATTCCGATTTTCTTTGCCCTGTTCCGTCTGCTGTATGCGGTACTTCCTCTGTCAAAAGGCGAATATCAGAGAATGTCCATCGGGCCGATCGACAAAGAGATTGCAAAGCAGATCGGCGATTCCACGCTGTTTGGGGCGCCGCTTTCGAGTTCCATCGGTACCTCCGGGCAGTTTGGCGGGGCAAAGACGACGATTATCACGATCGCCGTAATTTTGATTGTGCTGATGATTGCAACGCTGTTTTTCACGCAGAAGCAGATTATGACAAAGAATATGCCGGAAAGCGCACTCGATCCAAGCAATCCGATGTACAAAACGCAAAAGTACATGCTTTATCTGATGCCTTTGATGTATATCTTTACCGGCACGACTTTCCAGATCGGCGTACTCATTTATTGGCTGACTTCCAATATCTGGAATATCGGACAGCAGACCTGGATGATAAACAACAACCCCATGCCGGGATCCGCAGCCTATAAGTTAAGGCAGGAAAAGATTCGCCGGAAGCGGATTGCCAAAGGACTTTCACCGGAGGAAAATTCCGGGGAAAGCGATGAGGTGCAGGGCGGTCAGCGTAGGCAGCCTCTGGGAAAGGCGCGTTCAAAGAAAGCCGCGAAGACGGGCGCAGGATTGCCCGAAGAGAGCCCGGCAGAAGAAACCGGAGCGGAAGAAGAGGCACAGGAGGTTCGCGGAAAAGACGGACTGACCGATGCCGAACGCGCACAGAAGAGATACGAACGGCGTCTTGCGCAGCGCAAGCGCAGTCAGTCGAAAGTTAAAGCGCGTAAAAAGCGGCAGCAGGAAAACAAAAAAGAACGCAATTTTTAACAAAGTACCGCCGGAGATAGGAATAACATGGACGAAGAAGAAGTACGGGATTTGCAGAGTCTGCTCGAAGAAGAAGGCGACCTGGCTGCAGATTACCTGGAGGAACTGCTTGATATTGCCGATTTGGACGGCGATATTGAAATTTCGGTGAAAGCCGACCGGGCAAATGTGGCAATCGTTTCCGAAGAAAACACGGACCGCAGACTGAAGAGACTTATCGGAAAACATGGCGACACCTTAGATGCTCTTCAGGAGCTGACCCGCCTGTCGGTGCAGACGGCTACCGGGGAGCGGTCGCGGTTAATGCTTGATTTACTTGGATACAGAGACGGTCAGCGGGAAAAAATTCAGAATATCGCCCGTGCTGCGGTGCAGGATGTTTTGGAGACGGAGGAAAGCGTTTCTCTGCGTCCGATGAATCCTTTCGAACGCAAAGTTGTGCACGACGTTGTGGCGGAAGCGGGGCTGTATTCCGACTCCTCCGGCGTGGGAGCAGGACGCCACGTGGTGATTAGTTTTCATGCGCCGGAAGACGATGAAGACGAATACGAGTATGAAGACGCGGAAGAAATTTCACAGTCGGACGAAAACGATACCGAGGCGCAGGAATAATCGTGTTTGTTTTCGGTGGCGGTTTTTAAAGAACCGCCACCGGCTGTGTTTAGGCGGTTAATTTACTGTGTTTTTGGCAGGTTTATTTCGAATATTCCGAGAAAAATTTTATTTTGAATATTCCGAAGGGAAAACATATCCGAATCTCTTTGGACGAATAGGATAAAGCCGGAAAAGAACGGGGTGAAAATGGCAGTGCGGCCGCAGCTTCCGCCCGCAGACGGAGAAAAACATTTCGGCGCGGAAAAATGGGAAAAATTATTGCTGTTTGCGGATTTACTTGCGGAAGAAGGAGAACGCAGGGGCCTTCTCGGCCCGCGGGAGATGGGAAAGCTGTGGGACCGTCATCTTTTAAACTCTCTTGCTATTGATGGTTTCCTCTTCGGAGGATGCACACTCGCCGATGTCGGTGCGGGAGCGGGATTTCCCGGACTGGTGATCGCAATTGTCCGACCCGATACGGAAGTGTCGCTGATTGAGACAATGGAACGACGGTGCGAGTGGCTTAATCTTGTTAAAGACAGGCTGAAATTGGACAATGTGCGTGTGCTTAATGCGCGTGCCGAAGAGTTAAAAAAGAAAGTCCGCGTAGATTTTGTGACTGCCAGGGCTGTCGCTTCATTGAAGAAACTCATTCCTCTGACCATTCCCCTTTTAAAGGAAGAAGGTTCTTTGCTGGCGATTAAAGGAGCCCGTGCCGAAGAGGAAGTAAAGGAAGCCTCCGCGCTTTTACAAAAATTTCGGGCAAAATGGGTGGATGTTTATGATGTGCCTGTTTGGGGTGCTGCGGAAGGAACAAGGGTTCTTCGGGTAAAAATATAATGTTTCACGTGAAACATTATATTGTTTTGTGTTTGGCGGTATTCTGATAAAGAAGAAGGAGCGACGGTGACGGCAGAAAAAAACAGAGAAGAAAAAGATATTCTTTCCGATTCGGAAAAGCTGTTTTCCGATTCGCCTTTAGCCGCTGAATTGATGCGGGACAAAGAGCGGCTCAAAGAAGTAATGAAAACTCCGTTTAAAGTTCCTTCCGAACCTCGGATAATAACAGTTGCCAACCAAAAAGGCGGAGTGGGAAAAACTACTTCTGCGGTTAACATTGCTGCCGCTTTGGCAAAAGGTGGGTTAAGTGTGCTGGTGATCGACGCCGATCCCCAGGGGAACGCATCAACGGCCCTCGGAGCCGAACACACAGGCGGCACTCCGTCTTTGTATGAAGTAATGAACGAAACGATATCTGCCGCCGAAGCTATTCAAAAGTGTCCGGATTTGGACAACCTGTACGTGCTGCCTTCAACCATTGATTTGTCGGGCGCGGAGGTTGAGCTGGTAACCAGCGACAACAGAGAATACAAATTAAAAAACACGGTTAAGTCAATTTTGGATGTTTCACGTGAAACGGATAAAAAATTTGATTATATTATCATTGACTGCCCGCCTTCACTGGGAATGCTGACGCTGAATTCTTTGGTTGCGGCAAAAGAAATAATGATCCCGATCCAAACCGAGTATTATGCTTTGGAGGGATTAACGCAGCTGATGAAGACGATTCAGTCGGTAAAAACAGGATTAAACGAAGACCTCGAAATTTCCACAATTCTTTTAACTATGTTTGACAGGCGAACAAATCTTTCACAGGATGTGGCGGCGGAAGTGCGTTCCTATTTCCCCAAGGAAACGGTTACTGTGGAAATTCCGCGGAACGTAAAAATTTCGGAAGCGCCGAGTTTTCGGCAAACTGTTATTACTTATGACCCGCGCTCGACCGGCGCGATTGCCTATTTGGCTGCGGCAAAAGAAATTGCGGAACGGGCAAAATGAATAATGATGAAATGAATAAACGATACGTGAAAAATCCACATTTAATGCCGGTTTTAAAAGTGACAGATATTTTATCTGTAAAATAAAATTCAGTTCGGCACGCAACGGTAAGATAATTTAATAATAAACAGAGCAGGCGGAAGAGGTAGCCAGATGGCGGAAAAAAGAAGAGCATTGGGCAGGGGAATAGGTGCTTTGATTCCCGAAAATCAGAGTGAAAACCGAAACAGTCCGATCGACGTGTTTTTCTCCAAAGACACTGCGCGTTTGAACAAATCTTCCCGGGCAGCGGAAAACATAACGGTCGGGGAAGGTTCGGCGAAAGAAGCAGGTTTCGCGAAGGCTTCCGTATCTGTAAAGGAAGAGTCCACGGGAGCGGACAGTTCCGCCGCGCACGTGGGCAAGTCCGACAAACGCACAGCAAAAGAAAAGTCCGGAGCGGAAAACGTGCACGGAAGAAAGAAAAAAGAATCCGATGCAGAAAGATCCGGCAAAGATTCATATTCCGCACACTCTGCGGCAAATGTTTCACGTGAAACAAAAAGAAAAGACAGTGAAACGGAGCTGGTCCCCGTTCCCGGTGCGACTTTTGGAAATATTCCGCTCGATGAAATTGTGCCAAATACAAAGCAGCCACGGCAGATTTTTGATGAACAGGACCTTGAAGAACTTGCCGACTCCATTCGGGAAGTGGGAGTGTTGCAGCCGGTTGTTGTCCGCCCGCTGTCGGCTCCGCTGCCGGAACAGAAAACCGCACGTTATGAATTGATTATGGGAGAACGGCGTTGGCGGGCGTCCAAATTGGCAGGCAGGAAAACCGTTCCTGCGATTGTGCGGAGAACGGAAGACGAAGATTTACTGCGCGATGCCCTGCTGGAAAATTTACATCGCGCACAGTTGAACGCCCTGGAAGAAGCAGCGGCATACAGGCAGCTTTTGGATGATTTTCAGTGCACCCAGGAAGAACTTTCCAAACGGATTGCCCGCTCCCGGCCCCAGATTTCCAATATGCTGCGTCTTTTGAAACTTCCGCCTTTGGTGCAGCGGCGCGTGGCTGCCGGTGTGCTCAGCGCCGGACACGCGCGGGCACTGCTTGGTTTGAGTGATCCTGCGGAAATGGAAAAAATCGCACAGCGGATAGTGGCAGAGACACTGTCTGTCCGTGCTACGGAAGAACTCGTTGCCCTTGGGGACGAATCCCGTAAAAAGTCCGTTAAACCACGCATGAAAACAGCGGATCCGGAGATGGAAATTTTGGCACAGCAGATCGGTGACCGTTTTGATACCAAAGTTAAAATTTCCATGGGTGTAAAAAAAGGAAAAATAACGATCGAATTTGCTTCCCCGTCGGATCTGAAACGAATTATGGACCTGATGGAGCTGTAAATTATAAATTTCGCCCGAATAGATCTTCGGGGATAAAAGCCGCGCCCGTACAAAAACGGTAAAGAGCGGCAAACCGAATATCTGCCAAAAGTGAGATTGGATGTCAGGGCAGAGACGCCAAAAATGCCTGGGCATCAAGTGCGGCTGCGCAGCCTGCGCCGGCAGCGGTAACGGCCTGTCTGTAGTTATGGTCTACTACGTCTCCGCACGCAAAAACTCCGGGAAGATTTGTGGCCGTAGTTGGCGCGGCGGTTTTAATGTACCCGGCTTCGTCCGTCTCCACCTGGGAAGATACTATCCCGGAACGGGGAGAGTGGCCGATGGCAATGAAAAGACCGTCCAACGGGAGATCGCTTCGTTCCTGTGTCAGCGTGTTTTCCAGCGTAACAGAGGTGAGTTCGTCCGTGCCGTTGATGCTCTGAACTTTGCTGTTCCAGTGCATAACCACATTTTTTGTGCCCAAAAGCCTGTCGGCAAGCACTTTTGAGGCGCGCAGGGCATCGCGGCGGTGAATTACGTGTACCGTTTTTCCGAATCGGGCAAGGAACAGAGCTTCGGTCACAGCCGAATCACCGCCGCCGACGATTCCTATTTCCCGGTTTTTAAAGAAAAAACCGTCGCAGGTTGCACAGTACGACACACCTTTTCCGGAAAGTTCGGTTTCTCCGGGCACGTTCAGTTTGCGGTAGGCGGAACCGAGAGCCAGAATCACGGTTTTTGCACGGTATTCGTTATCCGCCGTTTTGACGATTTTAACGGGATCCGTCAAAGAGAGTTCCACGGCGTCTTCATATTCGGTCCGTGCACCAAATTTTTCCGCCTGTTCCTGCATTTTTTCCATCAGTTCCGGGCCGAGAATTCCCTCCGGCCACCCCGGAAAATTTTCCACTTCGGTGGTCGTCATCAACGCTCCGCCCGCTTCCAGACTTCCTGCCAGAACCAGGGGACGCAATCCTGCACGTGCCGTGTAAACAGCCGCCGTCCATCCGGCCGGACCCGAGCCGACAATTATAACGTTGTAAATTTCAGACATTAATCCCCCACTGATCGGCCTCAATTAATCCAATGTGTTTATTTTACAGTTATTTCCGAAATAACAGCACAATTTTCTCTCCGGGCATTAACCGGCAGATCGTCAATCCATACCGTAAATGAAGTAAGTTTTGTTCCCTTGGGCAGCGTAAAATGCACATTCTCCGCAAAAGGCGCCTCTCCCAGCGTCTTTCCGGATCCCGGGTCGCCGGAGGCAACCGTTTCTTTGATCTGCACTCTGCCGCCGGCTGCCTGTGTGGCTATATTTATCTCACTGACGTCCGCTTCCTCTTTCAGATCAATCCGCAGCCCGATTTTATTCCGCGCATAAACGGTTTTTCTTTTGTAATACCAGCTTTTCCAGGCAGTGTTCGGATTGGAGTCAATCGCTTTTGCCGCATCCTCGCGCAGACGTTTGGAAGAATTTCCCCGGAAAGTGAAAATACTGCCGTCCTGTGCCACCGTCTCCGCTTTTGCAATCACCGGAGGGACGGAAACAGTGGGCGCCTTGGGCTGTTCCGCCGGGTGCCGCGCCGCTTTGGGATGCCCCGTTTTTACCGCCGTGTGCCGCGCCGGAGTCACCGTAGACACGGGGTCAAGCGGTTTAAGCAAAGACAGCACTCCTCCGAGAAAAGCGATGCATAAAAGCACTCCGAATCCGGCAAGCACAAATTTAGACGTATTTACGCTTCTGTCTGCAAAATCGCGGTTTCGCGCGGTGTTTTGCACAATTTCCTCCCCGGCAGGCGCGTTTTCGGCGCCGGTGGGACCGTCTGCGGCAGCGTAAATACCCGGTCCGGGCATATTTTTATCCAAAGAGACGGAGTCCCAAAGATGTTTTTCCCGGACGCCGGAACCGTAGCCGGATGCGGCATCGGTTTCCGGCGGAACGGAGTTTTTATCCGCGTTGGAAGAAGGAAATGTGTCCGGGAACGTTTCGTCTTCGGTGCCGAAAAACGAAGAAAACGGATGCCCCTCCGCTTCGGCGCCGTTTGCCGCCCCGGTTGCCTCGAAATTGTTTTCTGCCAAAGCCTCCTGATGGACAACGGGAAAACCGTAACCGTTTCCCAGCGTCAAAAGATTTTGCGGCAGAGAGGACAGGGCCGAGTTGTCCCACGGAACCAGCGTGCGGGTAACGTCTCCCGCGGAAGAAATTTTGATCAGCGAATCTTCGGCGTCTATTACGTCAAGTATCTGCTGCGGCAGATTTTTTGCCCCCGGAGGAAGAAGGGAACGGAGAAAATCGGTAAGCACCCGTGCTTCGCGCAAATCCAAATCGTTGCCGGTTTCCTGCCCGGTTTCCACTCCCGTTTCTCCGCCGCCCGGTTCGCAGGGGGACGCTGTTTCGCAAAGAGCCGCGGAAATGCCGATTCCGTCTAGGATCACCCGATAGGAATCCGTAATATAGATATTTCCCGGATCCAGAAGCAGGCAGGGAATTCCGTAATGGCGGAAATCGCTTATCGTTTTTGCAACCTGACCGACGATGGCGTGGGCAACGGGCACGGTCAGGGGAGCGGAATCAAGAAATACGGAAAGCGGCGTGCCCAAAGGAAGCTCGGTCACCACAGCCGATATTTCTTCGCTGTCTATCACCCGGATAATTGCCACTGTGCGCGGGTCTTTTACCAGAGCGGATTTTCGTGCCGCGTCCAATACCGCCTTCTTTTGGGCAAGAGCGGGATCAAGGACAATTACGCGCACCTGCAGGGAAAGAAAAGTATCCGTGGCAAGCCATACGGAGGTGCCCGCAGGCGAAAAATCACGGATTGCCCTTACGGTCAATACGTAGCGTCCGTCAATAATCTGACCGATTTTAGCGTAGCTGTTACCCACAAAAACTCCTGAAACTAAAATGTTTCTTCAATTTTACGCCGGAAGGGGAAAAATAAGTTACCCTAACTTATGGTTTCGGAAAATTATTCTTCCCAAGAGGCCGGGAACGCCTGCCCCGGCGGATTGATTTCACGGTGCCAAAGACCAGAACGGCAAGAAACAGCAGAGAAAGAATCAGAGTACCGATATTTTCCCAGTTTGCCCGCACCCGCACAAATACCTTCAGATTTTCCCCCAGGGGTATATTCTGCGCATCGGTAATCTCAACCTGAAGCCCCGTATTTCCCGATCCTCTGGCGGTCAGGGGAAGATAAACATTCGTAACCCCGTCTGCTTTCAGCGTTACCGCAGTCGGTTTTACTTTCAGAATTCTTTTTTCCGGGGCATATGCCCGCACGGTAACGCGCGCCGGGTAGGGATAAGGATTTTTCACGCGAATCGGAATGTTTGCCTGCTGCGAAATCAGATTAATCGTAGAGGTGTGTTCAAAGGAGAAAGACGGCAGATGCCTGTTTTCCGCCGCGAAAGCCGCAATCTGCTTCTTCCGCCGGGAGGGGTTTTTACGCAGATCCAGAGAGAAAAAGGAATATACGGACGAGTTGAGGCGCTGTTCCAATTTTGCGCCGTCCGCAAAAGTATGCACAAGAGGCAGGAGACTCATCTGCGAGCCGAACAGGGAATTAATCTCCGAAGCGGTAATTTCTCCCGGGGAGGTATCTTCTTCGGGCACCGGCAGTGCGTCGTTTTGCGGCGCAGCGGATTGTGAAATCTGCTTTAGATCCGATGTTTCCAGCCAGGGGCAGTCCAGGAGCCGGCTGAGAATTTCCGAAGATGCGCTGCCCGCGTCAATTACCAGGGGACGGGGAAAATTTGGAGCCTGGGTATGGTGAATGGCGGTCAGCGCAACGGCGGTTTGCAGACAGCCGGGTGTATCCAGTTTTATCGGCGCTTCCGTGCCAAGCCGGAGAAACCCGGCAAGAGACATGGAAACGGGTGTGTTTATTCCGATGACCCGCATGGTTTCCTTCCCGCTGCGGATGTCTTTTACCGCTCCCGGGGTGTAGAAAGCCGGTCTGCGGGAAAGAAATTCGGACTGCGGAACAAGGAGTTCTTTTATTCCCAGATTTTGCAGCAGCCGGAAAGTTTCCCGATCGGGGAGATTATTCATCCGTGCCGCGGAAAACACATTCCGCGGCGGCTGCCCTGCCGTGCCCGCGCCGCCGGAAGAAGGCTGCGAACCCTGTGCGGAAGCGTAAATCTGTTCCGAGAGACGAAGAATCTGCGCAGCCGTCTCCTCCTTTTTTCCATGCGCAAGAGCAGCGAAATCAGGATTGGCAAAAGGAAGAGGAAGGGTTTGCGCGGCGGAAAGCGAACGCAGAGCCGTGTTTGTCTCCCGATCGGAATAAACTCCCGCTTCGGGAAGAAACGTTATTCCGCGGCGGTCGCGGGGAGTAAAATCAGAAATCTGTTTTTCCCGCGCTTTTTCCGGCGCTGATGCGCCGGGCACACGTTTTTTGTCCGCATTGTGCGAATTGCCGTTTTCCCGGCGGTTAAACAGTTCGTCTTTGAAGGAAGGGCGTGCGGCGCGGGGCATGTTTTTCCCCGGGGAAAGAGGAACCAGTGCGGTGACAGGTGTTTTTGTGGTCTGCGCATGGGATGTGCCGACCACTGCCGTGCGGGCACAGTAGCGCTGCCCGTCTGCGTTTTTGCCGGCTGCGGCGCTGCCCGGAAAAGATCCGCTCTGCGAAGCGGAATCGGGGGCGGAAGCCGATACGCACAGTTCGACCCCCTGGGCTCCCCAGGTGAACGCGCCCGTGGGCCATTTTCGTTCCTCCGGCCTGAGCGTAAAGACAATATCTTCCCCCTCGCCCGGGGAAACCGTGCGGGCCGGGGAAAGTTCGCGCATTTGGACCGGTTTTCCCGCAGCGGATCCCTCCATCCAGCGGTAAAGCAACGTGTGGTTTGTGAGAGTGTTTTTTGATTCCCTTATCTCGGCGGAGATGATTTTCAGATCCGTTTTCCCTCCGTTCACAAACGTGGCGGTGATCCCGGCATCCTGCGTCGGGGAAACAAACGGGGTATGGACCGTTTTGATCCGCAAAAACGGGAGAGAGGGAAGGGATTTGCCTTTTTCCGTTTCCGGCGCGGAATTCCCGGCGTGTGCGGGCGCGGGGGCAAAGACGGAAAATCCGCAGAGCAGACAGAGGCAGAAAACAATTATTCTCAGGAACGGCGCCGGGCGCGGACAATATTTCGCCCTGTGCGGAAAGAAACCGTTTTTTAATCCGGTATGCTGCACAAAAAAGACTTTCGTCACGATTTCGGATCACTTTCCAAAAGAACGCGGACTGTGGAAATAATTCTGCGCTCGTTGGGATAGGCAAGCCGGGCGGCAACCTCGTCAAGCCGGACCCATTCCACTTCCTCGGCTTCGTGGTCGGGATCGTTTTCATTCGTCAAAGTTCCCGAAAGCGCTTCCAGCAGAAAATGATGTACCACTTTATGCACGCGCCGGTCGGTGCCCGAGAACCAGTAATCAATGGATGCCAGATGCTTCAGCACGCGCGAATTTATTCCCGTTTCTTCGGCAACTTCCCGCACTGCGGCCTGTTCGGCGGTTTCCGTTCCCTCCAGATGCCCTTTGGGAAGACACCATTCCAGGCGTCCGCCCCGGTTCCGCCGCGCAATAACCGCCACATACGCCACTTTGTCCCTCACCATTATTGTGGCTCCGCCGGCAGATGTTTCGTTCACTATTGGCAGCGGAGTCCGGTTTAGGGCGCACCGGGCACGGACGGTACGTTTCAGATAATACGTCCGTTTTGCGTATCTGCGCGATTCGTTCGGCTTCTTCGACATATTCTCAATTGTAGTGATTTTTCTCTGCGTTATATGAATTTCCGGATTATTCGTGGCAACCTTATATGGTGACGAAAAATAATCAGGATTCAGTTACGGCAAAGGCGGCGGATATCGCTGATGTCAATCAGCGTGCCCGGCTGCTCGCTTCGGGGCACCAAACCCTCAGCTCGCTTCCTGCGGCAATTCTTGAACTGGGAACTATCTTCTCACGTTCCGGGGAAGAATTGGCATTGGTCGGGGGGCCTGTTCGCGACGCGTTCCTTGGGCTTGCGGTACATGACTACGATTTTACTACGTCTGCCCGCCCGGATAAGACGGCGGAACTCCTTTCTGCGTGGGGTGATGCGTCCTGGGATATCGGGAAAAAATTCGGCACAATAGGGGCCGCCCGTGACGGCTTGGTGGTGGAAGTCACTACATACCGCAGCGAAGAATATGATCCGGCCTCCAGAAAACCCGAAGTGCATTACGGGACGGAACTCGAAGGCGACCTGACGCGCCGCGATTTCACGGTCAACGCGATGGCCGTGCGTCTTCCCTCCCTGGAACTGGTTGATCCGCGCGGGGGGCTGGATGACTTAATCGCCGGTGTGCTGCGCACGCCCGCTTCCCCCGAACAGTCTTTCAGCGACGATCCGCTGCGGATCATGCGTGCCGCCCGTTTTTCCGCCCAACTCGGTTTCGACGTGGAATACCGGGCAATGCAGGCGATGGAGTCCCTGGCACCGCGGCTGGAGATTGTTTCCGCGGAGCGTATCCGTGCCGAACTGCAGCGGCTTATCGTGGGCAGATATCCCCGCAGAGGGTTGGAGCTGCTCGTGCATACGGGAGTGATGGATTTGGTCCTTCCCGAATTTTCCTGTCTGCGCCGGACGGTTGACGAACACGGCCGGCATAAAGACGTTTACGAGCACACGCTTACGGTATTGGATCAGGCAATCGCTTTGGAAACCGATGCCGACGGCGATGTGCCCGGACCCGATTTCGTGCTTCGTTTTGCGGCTTTGATGCACGACGTGGGCAAACCGGCAACACGCAGATTCGAACCGGACAATACGGTATCTTTCCACGGTCACGATTACGTGGGCGCGCGGATCACGGCGAAACGGATGCGGCGGCTGCGTTTCGACAAACAGACCACGAAAGACGTGTGCCGTCTGGTGGAACTGCATCTGCGTTTTCACGGATACGGCGACAGCGCATGGACTGATGCGGCGGTTCGCCGGTATGTGACCGATGCAGGGGATCTGCTTCCCCGTCTGAACCGTCTCACCCGTGCCGACTGCACAACGCGCAACAGACGAAAAGCAGCCGTTTTAAGCGCGGCGATGGACGATTTGGAGATGCGCATAAAAGCCCTGAAGGAGCAGGAAGAAATCGATGCGATCCGTCCCGATCTGGACGGCCTGGAAATTATGCGGCTTCTGGGTCTGAAACCGGGCAGGGAAGTGGGGATCGCCCGTAAATATCTGCTTGATCTGCGTTTGGAGGAAGGCCCTTTGGGAAAGGAAGAGGCTGCCCGCCGTCTCGTGGAAATGTGGAACAGGCGCGGTGAATAGACAGTTTGCCAAACTGCTGGCAATACGTCTGTGCTCGCAGACGGGAGACGGACTGTTTCAGATGGGTTTGGCCTCCCTGTTTTTCTTTCACCCCACGCATCTTGCCTCCGTGCGCGATGTTGCTTTTGCCTTTACCGTGCTGCTTTTGCCTTTTACGGTACTGATTCCGTTTGTAGGGCCTTTTCTGGACCGTCACAGCAGACGGCAGATACTTTTGGGCGGAAACCTTTTCCGTGCCGCGCTCGCCTTTGCGCTGGCAGGAATCGTGTTTACATCCCCGCGCTCCGTTTTCGTCTGCATCTTGGCGCTGATATGTCTGGGGATAAACAGATTTTTGCTGGCTGCGCTGTCTGCCGCGCTTCCGCACACTCTCCCCGGGCGGCTGCTGGTGTGCGGGAATTCGTTTGTGCCTTCTCTGGGTGCATTTGCAACGGCTCTGGGGGCCGGAATCGGTTATCTGCTGAACCGTTTCACATCCCCCGGAGGTGTCCATGATGCCCTTGCGCTGAGTTTTTCCGCGATGATGTTTTGCGCGGCGGGTCTGTCTGCGCTGTTCTTTTCCCCCGACGCTTTGGGTCCGCGCTCTGACGGGGCTGCAGGCAGGGATTCTGCCGCGCACATCTTCCGGGGCGCGGACGGTTTTTCCCTGCCTGAGTCGGTGAAAAATACCGTAAAAGAACTGACTTCCGGCGTGAAATATCTGCGAAAACACCGTCTTCCCTCTTACTGTCTGTGCATGATGGCCGCACACCGCTTTCTGTATGCACTGAATCTGATTTCTTTTGTGCTTATTTCGCGTAACCCGGCCGTGTCCGGGAAAAGTGCGGATATGGGACTGGGCCTATTTGTTTCGGTGTTCGCCGTTTGTGTTGCGGGCGGCGCGGCCGCGCTTGTGCTTACTCCCCCGGGCGTGCGGGCGGTGGGATTAACCCGCTGGGTCTGCGTGTGCGTAATGTTTTCGGCACTGTCTTCGGCTCTGCTCACCGCCGGCTGCACGCCGTGCCTGCTTTATTCCGGTGCGTTTCTGCTCGGGCTGGGCGTACAGGGTGCAAAAATCGCAACCGATGTGCTTGTGCAGCGGGAAATCGGGGACGTCTTTCGCGGGCGGGCCTTTGCCGTTTACGATATGCTCTACAATTTTTCCTTCGTCTGTGCCGCGTGTGCCGCCGTGTGTGTTCTGCCCGAGACGGGCCGCAGCGTATATCTTTACGGAGGAATGTTCTGTCTGCAGATCGCGGCGGTGGCGGTGTTTGCGTCAAAAACCGACTGTGGGATGAAATTCCGTACCAATAGGCAAATAAACTAGGATGACGCAGGGAAACATGGGAACATTGGTTTTATGGCAAAAGTGAAGAAAGATATGTCGGGTCTGCGCCCCGGACAGGAAACGGAGAAATCCGAATCCCGAAAAAACGCTCTTCCGGAGGGCCGTTCCCCGATGGGAATGTCCGTTTTGGCCGTGGGCGCTCTGCTTACCGTGGCCTTGGCGGGTCTGCATTATGTGCAGGGCGTGTTTGCGCCGCTGTTTCTGGGGCTTACCCTGGTTTTGGCTTTCCGTCCCGTGGGACGGGCGCTGATCAGATGGGGTGTGCCCGGATGGCTCGCCGTTGCGGTTAATTTCCTGACGCTGATTACGGTATTTGTGGGAACGGTATCGGTTGTGGCCTGGTCGCTTGTACCGGTTCCGCAGACCCTGCTGACATACCGCGGCAGATTCGAAAGCACGGTCACTTCCATCGTGCAGCTGTTGGACCACTACGGTATTCAGACCACAAATCTGGATAAGCTGTTGGAGGATCTGAATTACAACACGCTTATTTCCTGGGCATGGACGCTCGTCGACTCTCTTTCTTCGGTAGGCGGTCTGCTTGCCGTGGTGGTAATCGCGCTGTTTTTCATCAGTCTTGATACCATGGTGATGAATGCCCGCGGGAAAGTAATGCGCATATCGCACAAAAACCTGTCTATTGCCCTGGCGGGATTTGAAAAGCGGGTGCGTGCGTACTGGATCATTTCCACGGTGTTTGGAATAATCGTGGCGGTGGTTGACGTTTTTGCTCTGCAGCTGATGGGGATTCCGCTCGCCGTGACATGGGGAATGTGGGCCTTTATCACGAATTATATTCCGAATATCGGATTTATTATCGGTGTTCTTCCCCCGATGCTTATCGGTCTGCTTGATCAGGGATGGCAGACAATGGTTTACGTATGCGTTGTGTATTCGGTGATCAACGTGGTAATCCAAACCTTTATTCAGCCGAAATTTACCGGCGACGTGGTCGGCCTTTCCCCCACAGTCACATTTTTTTCCCTCGTTGTCTGGACAAGCATCGTCGGCCTGCTGGGTTCGATTTTGGCAATTCCGCTGACTCTTTTCTTTAAGGCGCTGCTGATTGATTCCGATCCGCGCACACGCTGGCTGGACGTATTCTTCATTTCCGAAAACGATACGCGCAAACGGGATGAAAACGGGTGGTACGATCTGACGCACGCGCCCACCGTACGTCCCGCGGAAGCGGAATTGGCGGGGGCGAACGGAAAAATCAACAGGCCGGGGCTGCGCCGTCTGCGCGGAAATGTGAAAATTCGGCAGTTGTCACGTAAACTTCGTCGTAGTGAAAAGCAGAATAATTCACTCGAACACCGGTAAAACGTTTCCCGGCGTCTGAAACAGCTTAGGTAGACAGAGTAGTTATGAATGCAAGAAAAAACGCTGGAAAGCCGCGTCTGATCAATTATCCCAGAGCGGGCAGGAAAGGGATTCGGCGCTGGATTCCCTCGTGGCGTCTGGTCTGCGGCTCTTTTTTCATTTTCTGTATTGTGTGCGCGGCGGCACTGGTCGGATTTTATATGTCGGTGAAAGTTCCGCAGCCTGCGGATTTTGCCCTGGCGCAGACAACGACCATATATTATTCGGACGGAAAAACAAAACTTGGATCGCTTTCCGACGTGAACCGCACGATTGTGGGATTGGATAAAATTCCGGAGAATATGCAGCATGCGCTGGTGGCTTCGGAAGACAAAACCTTTTATGAAAACAGCGGTGTTTCCCCCACGGCAATTTTCCGCGCGTTTATAAATAATCTGCTGGGCAGGCCGCGTCAGGGCGGATCGACGCTGACGCAGCAGTATGCGGAACGGTATTATCTGGGGAATACGAAATCTTATCTGGGCAAGCTGCACGAAGCCGTGCTGGCTCTGAAACTGGACGCCTCCGAAAGCAAAGAAAAGATTTTGGAGAACTATCTGAACACCATCTATTTCGGGCGCGGAGCATACGGCGTGGAAGAAGCGGCGAAAGCATATTTCGGTGTGGGTGCCAAGGATCTGTCTTTGGAGCAGTCGGCTCTTTTGGTGGCGGTGATTCCGGCGCCTTCCGCGTGGGATCCGGCTGTCAGCCCAAAGAAAGCAAAGCAGAGATATGAACGTGTGCTGCGGCGGATGAGCGAAGACAAATGGATTGACAAGGCGGCCGCAGACCGCGCAATGCGGAATTTCCCCAATGCCAACGGCGTGCGGCAGATTAAAAATATGAGCGGCACAAACGGTTATCTGATGGAAACGGTTCGCCGGGAGATGCTGCGCGACGGCGGTTTTTCCGATACGCAGATCGCCACGGGCGGTTACAGGATTGTTTCCACGATCGACAAAAAAATGCAGGACGCCGCCGTGGAGGCGGTGGATTCCCTGCCCAAGAGCCGGCCGGCAAACAACAAAGTGGGACTGTTTTCGATGGATCCGCGCAACGGAGAGGTCTATGCCCTTTACGGGGGAAAAGATTATCTGAAGGAACAGCAGAATGCGGCGACGCAGGCCCGTGCCCAGGCCGGTTCGACGTTTAAGATGTTTGCCCTGACGGAGGCGTTGGAGCAGGGGATTCCGCTGTCCGAAAAGTTCCCCGCGCCCGCGCGGATGTATTTCCCCAAGGCAAAAACGGAGATTGTGAACTCCGGCGGCGCGGATTACGGAATGCTTGATCTGATAGGGATGACGAAATACTCCGCAAATACGTCGTATATTGCCCTAAATGACCGGGTCGGATCGGAAAACACCCTTAAACGTGCGGAAAAAATGGGTCTTTCGGAGAAAACGCCCGGTCTTAACGGGAACTACGGGAATGTTCTCGGTTCCGCGTCGGTGACGGCGAAGGAGATGGCGCGTGCATACGGTGCCGTGGCGAATGAGGGGAAGATGGCCGTTCCCCATCTGGTGCGCGAGGTGCATGCGGCAAACGGTTCCGTGCTGTACCGGGGAACGACGAAGACCGAACGCGTGCTTTCCGCGCAGGCGGCGCAGGATGCAGTCGTGGCACTGAAATCCGTGCTTACGAATCCGTCTGTGGCTCCGACGGTTGCGCGGAAGATAGACCGGGAGATAGGCGGAAAGACAGGTACGTCCAGCGGTCCGGTGTCGGCGTGGTTTATCGGGTTTGCGCCGCAGATGGTGACGGCGGTGAATATGTATCAGAGCGGCCCGGGAGGGGAAGAGCAGAAACTTAGCGGGTTTGCCGGGGTGCGTACCGTGTTCGGATCGACATTCCCGCTTGACGTGTGGACGAAATACACGGCGAAAGCGATGAAGGGGATGGAGAAAATGCAGTTCACCCAGTCGCGCAGGGAAAAGAGAATTCAGGAACGCAGGCGGCAGCAGGAAGACGCTGTGCGCGAAGAAAAACAGAATAAAGAAAACACCGGGCAGCCGGGCACTCCGGCGCCGGAGCCTCAGCCGGCCCCCGCGCCCGCGCCTGCTCCGGAAGAGCATCCCGAACCCCGTCCCGCCCCGCAGCCCGGGGAAGAAGGCAATCTTGCCGGGTAACACCGATTCGGAAGATAATGTGAAATTGCCCAAAAGGGGAAATGTGCCCGAATTTCCTGTATAATAACTTCGCATAATGTTTTCCGGGGGAAGATGTTATGCTGCATGACCCTCCTGTCGCGGAAATCCCGCGACCGCAGAGACCGGAGGAGGTGGGTGAAACATGCGTCAGTACGAGATGATGATTATTCTCGATCCTGAAGTAGATGAGCGCAACCTACAGTCGACTTTGACGAAGCTGCTCGCCGTTGTACCAAACGAAGGCGGAGTTTTGGATAAGGTTGATATTATGGGGAAGCGTCGTCTTGCTTACGATATCAATAAAAAGTCTGAAGGTGTGTACGTCGTTGTGTACATGACGGCCAAACCGGAAACCGCACAGGAACTCGACCGTCAGCTGAGCCTGAACGAAAGTATTCTGCGCACGAAGCTGCTTCGTTACGAACCGGTTCCGGTCGGTGCCGAAGAATAGAATCCGGTAGGAAACAGTATGGCAGGCGAACCGATAATCACTGTGGTTGGTAATCTGACCGCAAATCCTGAATTAAAATACGTAAGCACCGGGCGCGCGGTGGCCAATTTTACGGTTGCATCGACGCCACGTACTTTTAACCGCCAGACTAATGAGTGGGTAGACGGCGAAGCCATGTTTATCCGCTGTGCGGTGTGGAATCAGTATGCGGAGAACGTAGCGGAATCCCTGACGAAAGGAATGCGGGTGATCGTAACCGGCAGACTTTCGGTGCGCTCTTATCAGCGTAACGACGGATCGCAGGGAACTTCCGTTGAAATGCAGGTAGATGAGGTTGGTCCGGCATTACGTTACGCCACTGCTTCTGTTACCAAAGCAGCCGGAAACTCCCAGGGCGGATTTAACCAGGCAGGAGCCGCGAACGGCTCTCCGACTTACGATGCCCCTGCCGGCGGCGCGCTGCATGATCCGTGGGCTTCGGCTCCGCAGACCCCGCAGGATTCCGCATTCGACAAAAATCCGCCGTTCTAAAAGATTCACAGGCTTTCCCGCAGCGTAAACCGTTTGGGAGCGTAAGGGAATTATTGAAAGAGGAAAAATGGCAAAGCCAGTATTGCGCAAGCCAAAGAAGAAGGCCAACCCGTTGAAGTCGGCCAAAGTCGAGATCATCGACTACAAAGATACCGCAACTTTGCGGAAGTTCATTTCCGACCGGGGTAAGATCCGCGCCCGTCGCGTGACCGGTGTCAGTGTGCAGGAGCAGCGTCAGATTGCGCGTGCGGTGAAGAACGCCCGCGAAATGGCACTTCTGCCTTACTCAAGTTCAAACCGCTAAGGAGGGGAACGGTAATGAAACTTATCCTCACCCATGAAGTAAAGGGCTTGGGTTCCGCAGGCGAAGTTGTGACCGTGAAAGACGGTTACGGCCGGAACTACCTGATTCCCCGGGGCTACGCCGTTGCGTGGACGAAGGGTGCGCAGAAGCAGATTGATCAGATTGCCGATTCGCGCCGGAAGCGCGCAACCGAGGATCTGGAAGCGGCACGTGAACTGCGTGAGATTTTGGAAGCGCAGGTTATCGTGGTTGCGAAGACGGCCGGGGCGAACGGGCGTCTGTTCGGTGCGGTTACCGTTGCCGACGTGGCGAAGGCTGCGTCCGACCTGACCGGAAAGTCGGTTGACCGCCGTTGTGTCAATCTGGATTCGGTGGTAAAGTCGGTCGGCGAATATACCGGAGTGGTAAAACTTCACGCCGATATCGCCGCAAACATTAAAATTTTGGTGGAAGCGGCAAAGTAAAGTTATTTACGCGAAGAAGGGGAGAGACGCAGCGGCGTTTCTCCCCCTTTTCTTTTTCCGCTGCGGTATGCGGATTTTGAAAATACGGTATTTGGCGGCACCTGTGGCACTCCGTTTGTTATTGATAACGATTCTCATTATACTGAATACAGTTATCCCCGAGTGACAGAAAGAAACCGATGACACCTTTAAAACACCGTTTTGCCGCATTACTTGCGGGACTGATGACTTTGGCACTGATGTTCGCCGTCTGTATCCCTCCTGCGGGTGCAGTGGGCGCCGCCGGCTCCCACTGTGACAATTATGCCAAAACCGCAGACGGAAAAACAGAAATCTGCGAGAACCATACGGATGCGTTTTATGTAAATACCGATTCCGGAAAACCGGTTGTATATGTGCGCACAGGGTTTAATGACGATCTGTACGATCCAAACTCAACCGTATTTGCGATTCAGCCGCAGACGTATTCGGACAGTTATAATTTCCGCGCGCTTTCGCGCGGGGGAAAAGTCGGTTACTACTCTTCGGGAAACAGAGATTTTTGGTTTGAGCCCGGTTGGAGTGCCCCAAATGTGAAGGAAAACGGTTTTACTTCCGTTTCGATACATTTCCTGAAAGTGCGGGGGCCGGGAAATTTGGCGGTATTTGGAAACAACGAACTGGCTGTGGACGAAAACGATCCGAATCTTTTCAAACCCGTTTTGAAAGACGGCAGTTACTATGTTGAAGACGGTTCGGTGCTTCCGGTTCCCGGGCATTACCACGGGCACTGGTTTTTTGAAAAAGCCGGGCTTTACACACTGACCGCAAAAGCCGTGGCCGAAAAGAGCGACGGGAAAAAAGAAGAGTCCAAAATTTTTACCGTTGTTTTTCGGGTAATTAAAAACCCTGCGGATACACGCGATACCTCCGCGGGCACGGATCCGGCGCCCACGCCGGAAGTTCCGGGAGAGAATCCCTCGCCCCTGCCGCCGGCTCCCGGACCGCGGCCCTCACCCGGCCCTGCGGGCACGGATCACGGGCCCGCGCCCGTGAATCCTTCTCCCCGACCCGGAGAAAACAGCGCCGGAAGCGCGCAGATTCTCAGTTCCGAGGGGAAAACAGTGCTGGATCACGGGCATATAGACGTATTTAATGCCGTTATGCGAAACGGACGCCCGGCGCTGACCGTAAAAGACGATTCCGTTTCCCCGTCTGTGCTGCGCGAAGCCGAATCGGTGATTATGAATGTGCCGCAGAAAGCATATACGGAATTTCCGGAAAATTTTGCCCGAAAATTTGTGCCTTCCGGCTATTTTCTGGGAATAAACGGGGATCGGCAAAGCGAAATACCTTTCCCCGGATGGGATTCCATGTCTGTGCCAAAATCGGCACATCCTTTGGAATATGAGTTTCTTGAAGTAAAAGGACCCGGGAAAGTGTTTTTCTTCGGCAGTCCTTCGTACCGCGGCAGTGCCTCTCTGTTTGAATCGGGAAACACGGAGTTGGTTTCGGGAGAAAAAATTTGGCAGCCCGAGCCGCGGCACGTGCACGGAAACTGGATTTTCGAAAAACGCGGAATTTATACGATGAAAGTGCGCGTCTCGTCGAAAGCCGCGCTCAGCGCCTCCTCTTCGTTCCTAAACGGTCTTTCCGACCGTGCGGCGGCCGCGCTTGATGCGAATCGGGACGCGCAGAGCTCGCGGGTATTTACCTACACCTGGGCGGTCGGAGACGGCCTTATCGGCAAACCCGGCGGGCATGGCGGTGCGCGGCAGATTCCGCACCAAACACACGATTCCGCTTCCGGACAGGATCCTTCGGCAGGCGGAAACGGGAATTCCGGTGCTGCCGGAGCACACGGAAACGGCTTTGGGCCGCGGCGTGCAAAACATACCGTCTGCCGGCTGCGTTCGGTAGGCGGAACGGGTGGGGCCGCGCTGCTGCCCCGCATTAAAGACGACCGTTTTGTGCCGGCGCATTGGGTTGATCCGAGCAGTCTGACCTTTGCCGTCGGAGCGGCGGGAAAAGCCGTTACCACCGAAACCACGGGAAACATCCCCGCAAATACCCGGGTGTGGATGATTTCTGCGAGCCAGGTGGCAAATGTGCCCTGGGTGGGCGTAAATACGCAGGCTCCGAGTCTGCTGGAAAAAACAAACGGATCGCTGTCAATGAGTCTGACATCTTTCTCCGGACCGGGAATGATGGAGGTGTTCCAATCCGGCAATTTCGGAAAGACAGTCGGCAAACGCTGGCTTTGGGGCGCCGGTTCTTCCGGAGCGGGAACGATTAGTCTGCCTCCCAATACGCATGCACATCCAAATTGGGTGTTTTCGTCTCCCGGCACGTATCGGGTAGGGCTGCGGCTGCGGACGGCTATGCGCGCTTCCGGCGCGGTTTTTGCCGATACCGTACTCACGTTTAATGTCGGTGCGGGAGCGGGAGTGACGCACGGACACTTCGATCTGGGTGCGCTTGTGGCAGCTGCGGGAAGTACGCAGAAATGGCTTACCGACGACGGCAAACCATGCGTTCCGAGCGCTGCGGAGCTGCGTGCGGCAGGAATGTCGGGCATGGGTGCAGGCAAATCCGCCACTTCCGCTGCGGCTGCGGCGGATGGGGCAGACGCACAGCCCGCGGGGATGTCGGATTCGGTGAAAGCACTGAAAAACCCGAAGGCGAATTCAGGCGACGGAAACGCGTCTTTGTTTACGCAGCATATACTGCTCGGCGCAGTGGCTGCGCTGCTGCTGGTGAATGCGGTTTTCTCCGGTGTGGGGATTATGCAGCGGCGAAAAGCGGCACTGAACGCCAAAGCGTGAATTTATCCGCGTGCGGTTAATCGCCGGGTTGGTGCAGGTGCATCCACCCGGCTCCGCGTACGCGGCAATAGGCCGTGGCACTGCGTGCCGTCATAAACACGAGCGCGTATCCCGCCCAGAGAAAAAGCATCGCGAAAGTGGGGCTTCCCATAGGCAGGAACAGAACAGCCAGTGCCACGGGAGTAAAGGAAAAGAAAGAGATCAGCATATATTTGGCCAGTTTACGGGTGTCGCCGGCGCCGATCAGCACTCCGTCGAGGAGGTAGGCGAGTGCGGAAACGGGAACGGAAAGAGATATTATCAGGCAGATATATACCGACAGCGTGCGCACGTCACTGTCTGCGGTGATCAGAGACGGAACGGCAAAAGACAGAACGGCGAAGAACAGGGCAAGAATTATTCCGGTCACAACAGATCTGTTGATGCATCTGCGCAGGATTGTTCGGATTTCGGAAACATTTCCCCTTCCCAGACTCTGTCCGATCATTATCTGAGCGGCCGTGGCCAGGGAATCCAGGCCGTAAGAGGCAAAATTCCACATGGTCATTGCGATTTGGTTGCCTGCCAGGGCAACAGTTCCCAGGCCTGCCGCGGCGGTGATCTGCAGCAAAATGGCGCCTCTCAGGCACAGCGTCCGAATTATCAGCGGAATCGCGCTGCGCAGCGAAAGCAGAACGCCTGCTCCTTTCGGAAAGGGAGGCACACCGTATCTGCGTCCGATTTTCCGCACCCGCATACAGAGGAAAAAAGCCATAAACAGCTGCGCCGCAGCCGTTCCGTATCCCGCACCGGAGATTTTCAGGGCGCAGGGGTAGATCAGGAAAAAATTGAGGGGAATGTTCAGCAAAGATCCGGCGACAGAAGCATACAGAGGTGATTTTGCGTCGGAAAAACCGCGCAGAGTACCCGTTGCCGCAAGCGTAACCAGCATTCCCGGCAGCCCGAACGCGGAGCTTTGCGCATAGGCCACTGCCTGTTCAAGTGTTTGCGGCTGTGGGCCGAAAAGGCGCAGGATGCTCTGCGCGCCGAAATGGAATACGCACGCAAAAATTACGCCGATCATTCCTCCCAGCCAGATTCCGTCTATTCCTCTGCGGATTGCCGCCCTGTGGTTTCCCGCTCCCACAAACCGGGCCGTTTCCGCGGTGGTGGCGTAGGTGAGAAAGATACAGATTCCCACGATGGCGGTGAGAATTGTGGAGGAGAGAGACAGGCCCGCGAGTGAGGAAGTGCCCAGTCTGCCGACCATAGCCGAATCGACCATGATCAGCAGCGGTTCGGCGAGCAAAGTGGCAAGCGAGGGCAGTGCAAGAGAGGAAATTGTGCGGTCTATCCGGCGCAGTTCGGAATTTTTGCGGTGCATGGGTTTGCTGTCGTTTCGAAGATCTGTCTGATTTCGGATGTACAGAAAGATTATATCGTCCGTGACGTACATGGGCGTGTTTAACTTTAACTTTTTTATGTGTCGGGAGTTTTTAACGGATAATTTTTTCCACAGTAAAAAATTTTCAAACCCCTCAAATTGGCGGTTTTCCCTAGAAGATCCACAACTGTGGAAAACTTTGAAAGTCGCTGTGTGGAAAACGGAAATAATTTTTTAAGTTTTCCACTTTCTATATGGCGTGTTTCCACAAAAATACTTAAAGAATCCACAAAAACTTTTGTGCCCATTGTCTCACCCGAAAGCGCAAGGCGAACCAACATCCGGTTCCCTTGGGGAAAAAGCGTATGTTAAGGCATACTTAGCTAGTAGGAGGAAAGATGGCAGACAGCGAAACGGCAAACCCGGGATTCAGCCGCGTACCGCCGCACAACACGGAAGCGGAGGGTGCGGTTTTGGGAAGTATGATGATCAACAAGGACGCAATTTCCGATGTGGTTTCACTCGTACGTGCTACCGATTTTTATACCCCGAAAAACGCTCTTATCTTCGAAACAATAATAAAAATCTTTTCCAACCAGGGCTCGGCCGACGTAATTACGGTTGCCGCGGAGCTGGAACGCAGCGGGGAACTGGCCACGGTCGGCGGCGACGAATATCTTTCCGATCTTGTGCTGAATGTTCCCACAACCGCAAATGTGGCATATTATGCAAAAATTGTGCAGGATATGTCCAAGCTGCGTGCTTTGGTCAATGTCGGTATGCGGATCACGCGTCTGGGATATTCCGCCGACGGAAATGACGTGGAAACACTTCTGGACAAAGCACAGGCGGAGATGTTTGCCGTGGCCGAATCCCATGTGGTGAACGACTACGCCGGACTGAACGAAATTCTGCCCGACGTGGTTGGCGAAATCATGGCAAATTCCGCCCGCGACGGAGACATGGTCGGACTTCCCACCGGTTTCGGGGATCTGGATTCGGTTCTTTTGGGACTGCGTCCCGGGCAGATGATTATTGTTGCGGCGCGTCCGGGAATGGGAAAATCCACTCTCGCAATGGATTTCTGCCGAAACATTGCGATAAGGCAAAATAAGCCCGTTGCCTTTTTCTCTCTGGAAATGAACCGCAACGAACTGGTGATGAGGGCGCTCGCCGCGGAATCCAATGTTATGCTTTCGAAGCTGATCAGGGGAGAATGCAGTGAGGATGAATGGCAGAAAATAGCGACTACCGTGGAGAAAATTTCCCGGGCACCGTTTTTTATCGACGATTCGCCGAATCTGACAATGACCGAGATCCGCGCCAAAGCGCGCCGCCTGCGCCAGCAGCAGAATATCGAAATGATTGTGATTGATTATCTGCAGCTGCTCACTTCCGGGGCGAAGCTCGTTGAATCCAGGCAGCAGGAAGTCTCGGAGTTTTCCCGTTCGATCAAGCTGCTGGCAAAAGAGCTTGATATTCCGATTATCGCCGTCGCACAGCTGAACAGAAATCCGGAAGCCAGGCAGGACAAGAAACCGCAGGTGGCCGATTTGCGCGAATCGGGTTCGCTGGAGCAGGACGCCGACGTTATTTTGCTTATCCACCGCGATACGGCAGATACTTCGCCGGATGCGCCGCCGTCAAAAATTATTATCGGCAAACACCGCGCCGGTCCCACGGGGGAAATAGAATTGATGTTCCAGGGAAACCGTTCCCGCTTCGCCGGTCTTTCCACGCAGCCGCAGCCGGATTACTGATCTTTGCCCTGCCGCGGCGGGCGTCTGCGCGCCCTTTGCCACGGCCGCATAAATCCGGCAAAGAGCAGCGGATCAGGGATTTATCCGCCGTCTTCGGGATATCAGCCGATTTCCCCGCGCAGCCGGGAGAAAAATCCGATTTGGTAGTCTATGTTTTCTCTCCAGAGCTGCCGTGTGGTTTCGCTGTGCCGTGTTTTTCCGCGCATTTGCTCCAGCCGGGCGAGATAGGAGTCAATTTGGAGAATCTGTTTCGCAGTGGAAAGCGAGAGAAAATTCCAGTAACGCAGCGTGTCGCAGATCCTGTAGGTGCCGAAGCGGTCTATGTCGTCGCATTCGCCGATTAAAACCGCGCAGGCAGTAGGCGGCTTGGGGAAAAAGCGGTACTTTTCCCCGGCGGTGTTTTCTTCGTTTTCCGCACAGTCCGTGCGCGGATTGTATCTGCCGTCCACGTGCATCGCGATCCCCTGTGCCAGTTCTTCGCACAGATCGGCAGGCAGATCCGCTTGGGCAAACAGTTTTGCCGCCGTCAGAGCACCGCTGCGGCCGTGGTCGACGGGAATTTTGGCATCCCATTTTCCGATATCGTGCAGCAGACAACCCAGTTCCAGAGCCTGCGGATCAAGATTCTCTTTCTCCGCCACCCGCCGTCCGATTTGCGCCACACGCAGACAGTGCTCGAAGCGGTAGCGTTTTTCTTCTTCGCTGCGGCCCGCGGCATTGTAAAGATGCTGCCGCAGCGCGGCTGTGAGAAAATCCCGCAGCCGCGCAAAATCGGCAAATTTACCGTAGTTTTTCATTCCGCGTTCACAGTATGCGGGTGTGGCAGACCCCGGCCGTTTCGGAAGCGGAATAGGCGCCCTGCCATACCGTGTCAAACGGAGTGTTGCCGCTCACGCGCGCCTTTATTCCGCAGGTAACCAAATCCTTTGCCACCTGCACGGCTTTATGGATATCGCTGCCCTTTGCCAATTCCGCGGTGATTGCCGCAGCCAGGGTGCAGCCCGCGCCGGAAACCCGTTCCTCACCGATTTTATCGGTTTCGTACACGGTTGCCTTTTCTCCGTCCCAGAGCACATCCGCAGCTTTGGGGCCGGGGAATTCCGTTCCCCCTTTTACCAGCACATATTTGGGGCCGAGAGCGGAAATTTTCTTCGCCGCGAGTGCCAGATCCTCCACGGTCTGCAGGTTTTCCATTCCCGAAAGGGTGCATGCCTCAAAGTAATTCGGCGTTGTCACAGTGGCAAGGGGCAGTATTTTTTCCCGCAGCGCGGTATCGGTGTCCAACGCCTGACCGGGTTCCTGGCCTTTGCAGATCAGCACCGGATCCACCAAAATGTTTTTCCATGACTGCTTTTTCAGTGCCTGCGCAACGGTTTCGATGGTCGCCGGCGTGCCGAGCATACCGATTTTTACCGTATCCAGATTCTGTGCCGCGGTGGCCGCTTCAATCTGATCGCGGATAACTTCGGGAGCAACCGGCACAAAACGGTGTCCCCAGTTATTTTTCGGATCGAAAGAAACGATACACGTCAGCGCACCCATTCCGTAACAGCCCAGTTCGTGAAAAGTTTTCAGATCAACCTGAAAACCGGCGCCGCCCGTGGCCTCCGAACCGGCAATAGTGTAGGCAAAAGAAACCATTAACTGCTTCCTCTCATTCGTGAAGCGGCTTCCGTGTGTGAAGCGGCTTCCGTTTATAGCTGATTCACAACAAGTTTACGCCGGAAAACACACGCGGTGCAGTTTTCCCGCAGGCGAAACCGAAGAATGTTTCACGCGCGCCGCGGAAGGAAGGAAAAGAAAACGAAAGATACGAAAATTAATCTTCCTCCGCAGCCTGCAGCAGCCGGCCGATAACGGCGGCGGAATCCGTGCGCAGCGCGTCGTGAAAATACGAACGGCTGTATAGCGGTTTCAGCGCGGATATTTTCCCGGCTGTGCGCAAAGAAAGTTCTGCGGGCACAAACAGATCGTTTTCATAGATAAAAGCGGCTGTTGGGACAGTGTTTTTTCCCAGCGTGTCCACATCGTACAGAGCGGGAAAATCGGTAAAACCGGCCAAAATTCCGGCTGCCTGCGCCATTGCCCGCAAAGCCGGGTCTTCTTCTCCCTGCCAGGGGAAAACGTGCTCGGCGGAAAAACGGAACCCGTATCCTTTTTCCCGCAGTTCCCGCCGCAGACGCTCCTCGCCTTCCCCTGCGTGCGCGGGATCGGGCAGCGCAAACTGCGCGAGAGTCCGGCGGATCCGGTGTGCCGCCCATCTTGTGGCGCCCGTGAAATCCTGTGCGTAAATACTTTCGTGCAAAGCCCAGTACAGGGGATTTCCCGCAAAACTCAGCGCATTTCCCACGGAATTGAGAAATCTTCCCGAGAGACGTTTTCTGCCGTTTATCCAAACGAACGGATTTTCCAGCATATAATGCAGCTTTTCAAAGCCGTAGGACCATCCCAGATTGATTCCGATCATCCGGAATCTGCGTGGCGAAAGACGCTCGCCCGTGGGCAGTGTTTCCGGTGTGTCCGCAAGATGGGAAACGATATCCCAGCAGGTGTCTTCGTCTTTCGGATAGCGGGCAAAGAATTCCCGGTTTCTTTTTTCGCAGTCCGCCCACGTGCGGATATACACCTCATCCGCGGGATCGGTGAGCGAAGGAAGACCTCCGGTGATAAAGGCCCGCGCCAGCCCATGCGGCGCACGGGAAAGATATGCCGTGATGCAAAAACCGCCGAAAGACTGTCCGAGAGCCGCCCAGGGCTCGTCTGCCTGAAGCTCCCTGCGCAGTTCCTCGGCATCGTCCGTAATTGAATCGGCGCGGAAACAGGCCAGATAGGCGGCCTGAACCCGGGGAGAGGGAAAACCGTTCAGCACATTGCCGTCGATCGGCGACGACAGGCCGGTACCCCGCTCGTCAAGCATTACGACACGGTACCTGCGCAAAAGAGGTTTCAGCCATCCGCCTAAAATTTCCGGACGGGGAGCGGCAGATCCCGGTCCGCCCTGAAAATAAACCAGCCGGGGAAGATTTTCACCGCCGGGTGCGCGAAACTCTCTGGCAAATACGGAAATCTCCGCAGGAAGGGCGGCTTTTTCCGCGTCCGTGAGACGGAATCTTTTGGCATACACTCCCCCGCGGTCCAGCGGAACGCGCAAAGAAATCTCTTCCGTGCCGTATTCGGGCAGCGAATAATGTGTCCGGCGGGAAATACCCATTGCAGTCAGTCCTTCCGTGCGGGGGAATTAGGCGCGTCCGCAGTGCCGTCTTCGCCGCGCAGACGCGGTTCGGAACGCAGTTCGGGGCGGATTCCCGTTTTGTCGGCATAAAAAGCGCGGATTTTTTCCATGTCCGCCCGCATATCTCCGCTCAGGCGGATGGTTTTTCCCCATCCGTAGGTTTTCCTCGGCGTGCGCGTGATATATCCGAGAACTACGGGCAGGTCGGCCTGCATCGCAATATGGTAAAAGCCGGATTTCCAGAATTCGCGCTTCCCGCGCGTGCCTTTCGGTGTGATCACGAGCAGGAAATCGGAATTTTCACGTGCCCGGGCCACGGCGTAATCTACGAGACCGTGAGAGCGGGAACGGTCTACGGCAAGCCCGCCGACTGCTTTGATAATCGGGCCGAAAGGTGAGTTTACGGCGGAATCTTTCACAAAGAAATTAAAGTGCCGCCCGACTTTCCACAGCCCGATGGCCATCAGAACCGCGTCCCAGTATGAAGTGTGGGGAGCGCCGACAATAATTGCCTTCGGCGGCAGCTTTTCCCCTTCGTTCAGTGTGTAGGGGGAAAATATATGCCCCACAAAGGAAAGAAATTTTGCGCATCTCATGTTTTTTCCTTATCCTGTGCCGCCCGGCGGAAGTGGCCGGGAGTATCTGTCGCGATCTTCATATGCCTGAAAACCGGCCGGGAAACTACTTAGCCTTTGCCGCTATCTGGGCGTCAATAATCCGGTTCATCTCCGAAATTTCGATTCCCGCATTAATGCCGTAATATCCGATAATAAATCCGGGCGTACCCTGCAGGCCGATTTTCTGTGCCGTCTGCGCGGATTTGCGCACTGCCTCCGTGACTGCGGGGGAGGTCAGATCCGCCCGGAATTTTGCCGTATCGGGGATACCGACTTTTTCCGCAAGCTGCGTCAGCCCCTCCGGCGTGTAGGTAATTGATTTTGTCTGCAGCCCGTTAAACAGCGCATCGTGGTATTCCCAGAATTTATTCTGCAAAGCCGCGGCTTCCGCGCCCTGCGCGGCGAGCACGGACTCCTGCCCGAGCACCGGGAAGTTTTCAAATTCGTAGCGGATGTCTCCGTTGTCGATCCGTGCTTTAAGCTGCGGCTCCGTGTTGAGGGTATACACCGCGCAGTGAATACAGCGGAAATCGGCATACACCTTAACCACGATTTTTGCGTCTATTTTGCCTTTGGTGTGCGGATCGTGCGGATCTTTGCGCGCCAGGGAATCAATAACGCGTTTCTGATCCTGCGAAACGGGCGGCGCAGCCTGTTTTTCCCCGTCCGGGCGCGCGGCGTCTGTCTGCCCTGCGGACGCGGAAGACGTCTGCGCCTGCTCCCCGGTCTGCCCCGGGCGCTGACTGCGCGCCAGAAACAGCGTTGCGACAACTATTATCAGCAGAGTAAAAAATGCAACTGCGGCAATAATGATTTTTTTTCTCTGATTCTGTTTTCCCGCGGACGGCGCCTGCGTACCCATTTACTGTTTCCAACTTTCCGGTTGTCTGTGCCTGTCTTTGAACATTGTAGAACATTATTTATATTCTTAAAGTATGAGTGAAGAACTTCCCTTTGAATTTGAACGAAAATTCTTCGTGCGGAAGGTGCCCGACGAAGCGCTGAAACACGGCGCGGCGCAGACGATTGTGCAGGCATATGTGTTTGCGCAGGCGGGGTATGCAATTCGGGTGCGGATTGCTTTTCCGGGGCCGTGTACGTCTCTGCCGCGGTATGACGAACGTGTGGACCATATGGGAGGTTATGAACGCCGCGTGCTCGCCCTTCTTCTTGACCGGGCGCAGGAAACTCCGCACACAGACGGACAGGACGGGGAGGAAAACGGAGCGCAGGCGACAATTACGGTGAAATCGCCGTCTGTGAGCGGAGAACGCTACGAACTGGAAACACCTTTGGATTTTGACGTTGCCGTGCAGATTATTCAGCATTCGGCGCATTTGATCGTCAAACAGCGTTATTCGCTGTGGATCGGGGAAGACGGATGGGAATTTGATGTGTTTGCGGGGCAAAATCAGGGTTTGGCGGTAGCCGAATGCGAGCGGATGGGCCCCGTGACGGATTTGCGGATCCCGGATTTCTGCATCACGGAAGTGACGGACGACGTGCGTTTCACGAACGACAGACTGGCGAGAGAGCCGTGGAGTCAGTGGGACACACAGTTTTATGCGCAGCTTTCCGCCTGCGGACCGTATTTTGAAAAATAAGGCGGCGCACGGTATCGCAAAAAAATACGCTTCGTCCCGGCGCGCCTCCCTCGCCGTCCGGCCGGGGCACATTGGGCAATTAAATCGTAACCGCAGGTAAAACGGCTTAAAATTGCGTTATCCCTCCGGGAAGTTTTATTTTTCGCGGCAGGCGGGTTTTCTTTTCTGTGTGGGTTTCAAAATGTTGGGATAATGTCGGAAATTCCCGACATTTAGAGTATATATTGACTAATGCTGATAAGGTAGCGCATTGCTTAAAACGTTGCTATATAAGCGAAATCCCCGCCAAATCAGCGATTTGCCGGGGACTGCGGCGGTGACGGTGGGATTTGAACCCACGGTAGCTATTAACTACACAGCATTTCGAGTGCTGCACCTTCGGCCGCTCGGACACGTCACCTCGAATTGTTATATTATCTTCATTTGTCTCCGACTGCCAAGTCGCCCTCTTCTCTGCAAGGGATTTCACAGGTTTTCTGCCTGTGGCGGGCGAACCATCCGCGCAGGGCGTCTCCCGTTTCCCGTTCCAGTATTCCGCCGATCACTTCCGCCGGCTGGGCAAGCCGTGCGTCACGGAGAACGTCGCGTACGGATCCGGCGGCCCCGGCTTTTTCGTCCCATGCGCCGAAAACAACACGTGAAATATGCGCGCCGAGAATTGCGCCCGCACACATTGTGCACGGTTCGAGCGTCACCACCAGGGTGCATCCGCTCAGATTTTTGCCGCCGAGGGTCCGCGCCGCCGCGCGCAGCGCATTTATTTCGGCGTGACCTGCGGGATCGGCGTCGCGTTCACGGGTGTTGAACCCCTCGCCGACAATCCTTCCCGAAGCGTCGGCAACCAGCGCACCCACAGGCACGTCTCTGCCGGGCACGGCCTTTTCAGCCAGAACCAGTGCCCGGCGCATAAGCAGTTCTTCTTTTTCCCACACGCAACCATTGTATATCCCATATTCCGTATCTCTCCCGCTGCCTGCGCATTCCCATTTTCGGCGGCGAATGTGTAAAATTGAAACCATGAGACTGACCGTAATTGATCACCCCCTGGTAACCCATAAACTCACGGTTTTACGTGACGAAAACACCCCTTCCCCGGTCTTCCGCCAATTGGTCGAAGAACTCATTATGCTTCTGGCATACGAATCCACGCGCGGAATAGCGCTCAAACCCCACGCAATAAACACCCCGGTATGCCCCACCACCGGAGCCAAAATCGCTTCCCCGCGCCCGATCGTGGTTCCGATTCTCCGTGCGGGACTGGGAATGCTGGAAGGAATGACGCGCCTTATGCCCACCGCCGAAGTCGGCTTTTTGGGTCTGAAACGCAACGAGGAAACGCTGGAAGCCGTTACCTATGCGAACCGGCTGCCTGACGATCTTACCGACAGGCAGTGTTTCGTTCTCGATCCGATGCTGGCCACAGGGCATACATTGATTTCCTCAATCGACTATCTGTTTGAACGCGGAGCAAAAGACGTTACGGCGATCTGTATTCTTGCCGCGCCCGAAGGTCTGAAAACACTGGAAGAACACATCGGCACCCGCGGGGACGTAAAAATTATTGTGGCTGCGGTGGACGAAAAGCTGAACGACAAAGGATACATCGTTCCCGGGCTGGGAGATGCGGGAGACCGTCTCTACGGCGTAGTTGACTGAAACGGCACGGGGGTATCGCCGCCCGTATGCAGAACGCGGCCTGAATCGGCCGGACACAGGGAGAATCCATGGGAAAAAAGAACCGCAAAGAAAAAAGCGCGAAGACAAAACGGATCAGATTTGCGGAACGTCCGTTCGCGGGAATTCCGTTTGAGCCTGAACTGGTGGCAATGCGGGAGATTCTTCCCGCAGCCACGTTGGCCGTGCGTACCGCTCCCGCATACGGAAGCGAAGATGTTTTGCTGGTGACGATGCTTCCGCAAATGGCAGGGGCATTGAGAAGAAAAGACGGTGTGCTGCTGGTAGCTCTGCAGACGGTGATGAATTCCGGAGATCTGTCTTTGGATGTGGCAGACCGTCTGTGTGCCGGGCTGAAGCTGAAAAACGGGGAAACATTTACCCAAACCGGGCAGCCCGAATCCGAGCTGCGTCTGCAGGACGTGCTCGATTTGTCCGCCGCATCCCGTTTCTCGCTGCACGATGATTTCTCTTTCTGGATTTCCGCCGAAGAAGCGGAAAATCCCGATGTGGCCGCGGCGCTCGCGGAGACGAAAGAACAGATCATGCCGACCCGGCAGGTGCCCGGGGTTGAGGGGGCTTTTTGGACGCGGATGCAGCGTGAGTTTGTGCGCTGGGTTCGGCCCGAAGACCGGGAGTGCGTACTTAACGCGCTTTCCCGGCTGCAGCATCGACGCGCACTGACTTTCGACGATGCCCGGTTTGTGGGCGCATTTCGCGCGCAGGGACTTCTGATTCCCGTATTTGAACTCGCGCCGGGCACGGAAGCCGAGGAGCTCGCCGACGCAATGAAAGACTTCGCCCAACTTTTCGCGCAGGAAATTGCCTCGACGGCTCCGCTCACGCCGGAAGAACGCCGGGCAAAAGCGGGAATCATTTCCCGGCAGGTAACTTTGCGGTAGAGTGTCGGTAGCGGAGAATTAAAAGCCGATCTTAAGGAAGTGGATTGCCGTGCAGGAGAAGCAGCGTGTTGCGGTCATTATTCCCGCCAAGGACGAGGCGCGGCGGATCGGGGCAACGATTCGTGCCGCCCGCTCTATTCCGCACGTGGATCTGGTGATCGTGGTAGATGACGGATCCGAGGACGACACGCAGAAAATTGCCCGCGCGGCAGGTGCGGCGACCGTACGCCATTCCGTAAACCGCGGAAAGGCTTCGGCGATGGAAACCGGCGCCCGCGTGGCCCAAATGCGCGAAACGGATGAATCAAATCCGCGTCTGATGCTCTTTTTGGATGCCGATTTGGGTGATTCCGCCCTTTCCTGTATGCCGCTTGTTGAACCCGTGCTCAGCGGAAAAGTGGACTGCACGATCGCTTTTCTTCCCCCGCAGCAGGGAGCCGGCGGGCACGGATTCGTTACCGGTTTGGGACGGAAAGCGATTAAACGCGCCACGGGATGGGTGGCACGCCAGCCGCTTTCAGGCCAGCGCTGTATCACCCGCGAGGCTTTTGATGCCGTGCAGCCGCTTGCCCCCGGATGGGGTGTGGAAGTGGGAATGACGATTGATCTGCTCGTTGCGGGATATACGGTGCAGGAAATTCCGTGCGACCTTCATCACCGTGCAACGGCAAACGATTTTAAGGGACAGCTTCATCGGGCGAACCAGTATAAGGACGTCTGGCTTGCGGCCTATTCCCGCCGCCTGCACCGCGTATCCGTTCCGCGCGGAAAAAGGAACGGAACACCGCCCGAACCGGGGATGCCGTTTAATGCCTACGGATCCTGATTATTTCTTCTCCGTTACCGTTTTTCCGCCGGGCGCGTGCCGTGGCGAAATTCCGCGCAAAAGCGGCATTCCCCACAGCGGAATTGCGTAAATCAGCCCGAAAAACACGATCGTTATCCCTGAATCGTTGATTGCCGCCGCCGAAAAGAGAAGGGCGAACACAGCCAAACCGGCCTGGACGGTTTCCCGGGGAAGAGTGCCCGCAGCAATCTGCCCGGTGTCTTCGGATAAAATCCGGTGCAGACGCTCTCTGTTTTTCCACCACGCGAAAGCAATCACGCACAGACCCGCGGCCAAAGCGATCCAGGCAATTAAGGGCATTTCAAACACAAACCGCGCTTTGCGCAGGATAACGGGCAGAGCGTTGCCGGCCAGGACGGATCCGAAAAACTTTCCCAGATGGGACTGCATCTGCACCGGGCGGAGCCAGTCCGGAAACGATGTCAGAAACATTACCGCCAATGCGCACGCCGCGAAAGACAAAACCGAAAACAGGTTCAGTTTCTTTCCCCAATGAATGAAAAACAGAAGCAAAAATGCGACCGTGAGTGTGGGCGGACCGCCAAAATCCGCTCCAACCTGCGGCGAACCGTCCACAAACAGACACAGTGCCAAAAATGTGGCGCAAAACAGACCCCGCGTAAAAACCGAAGCATTATTTTTACGCAGAAGATACAGTCCGTAACCGGCGAGCATAACCGCCGAAACGCCGAAAACCGCAAAAGGCACGTTGCTCAGTCCGTAAAATCTTCCCCCCGACTGCGGCTGGTCTCCCAAAACGGAGGAAAAATGCAGGCCGGAGCCGAACAGCGCGTCTATTCCGGGCACGGCAAAACCAAGACACGCCACCGGCAGGGGGGAACGCGCCGCGAAGCTCAGAATACCGAGGAGAAGCGAAAGGAAAAACACCGAAAAGAAAAACATTTCCACGGGCGCGGTGCAATTCCACCAGGGAAAAAGATTAACCAAAAACGAGGCCGCCGGCAATGCGGCCACCCCGGGCAAAAATATCGCGAGCGCACGCCGTGACCGCCCGCGATACAGGCACAGACCGGCAAATGCGGATCCGAGGATGGAAAGAACGGCAAAAGAAATATAGAAGATCCCCACACAGCTGCGCACGGCAAGTGCCCGGCGCAGATCGCCGCGCAGGATTTCCGTCTGCCGGGCAGGCGGTGCGTAGCGGGGATGAACCCGGACCGGGGCGCCGTTCACCCCGGAAAGTTTTTCCCCGCCAAGCAGCTCGGAAACTGTGGGAAGAATATCCGTCAGCTGCACGACGCCCGTCTGCCGGGTGGAATTCGTGTGCGCCGTGCCCTGTTTTCCCTCTGCCGTGCGCATCGCGAAAAACTGCGGGCGGGCACTCTTTGTATCCGCTTCGGCCACCGAAAACATCAGCACCGCCGATCCGCGCGGAATTTCGGCCAGGGTCCGGCCTATTCTTCTATCAAGCTCCCGTACCTGTGCCAACAGCGAAGAATCTGCCGTGTCCGGGGGGATAAAAGCCGAACGGAGCGGGGAACCGGAAGGGGAGTACGTGCCCAGTTTCGCTTCCCGTGCGCGCAGCGCACCCAAATCAACAATTACCGCCTGTTCGTTTTTCAGCTGCCGCAGCGCGGTTTTCAGTCCCGCTTCGCTTACCGTTCCGCCGGCGGAAGGAGTGTCCGTGGGGATAAATGTGCCGGAAAAATTACCCCGGGAATCCGCCGCCGCCAGCCGCGCACCGCCGCCTATTGCCGCCACCCGCATGTTTTTCCGTGCAAAAATATCGTTCAGTCTGCCGAATTTGGGGTCATAGCCGGTGCGGGAGTTGACATCCGCCAGTGTTTTCCACCCTGAAATCCTGCCGTCGTTTGGCAGCGGGGCACATACACCGCCCGTACCCCCGGCGCCGAGCGTGCGTGCGCCCGTGTTTAGACTCAGCCATCCGCCGTCGGGGCACGTGGTTTCGCCTTCCGTTTTTACCACCAGGTTCGCGCCGGCACCCGTCCCGAGATATTTCCATATGTTCGGAGTGCGCTGCCGGTTTACCGCAGACCAGTCCAGGCCGGAAAAACCAATCAGAAAAATCTTCGGATTTTTGTGCGTTCCCGCGGGGAAACCGCAGGAGCCGTATTTGCCTGATACGGAAGCGGCGCCGCGGGAGCCGGAAACGGAATCCGGGCACGCTCTGTAGTATGCGGCGGAGCGCAGCCAGGCCGTGAAACACACTCCGGCCAGCAAAAGGACCGTACACAGCAAAACAGCTGCCTGTACGGCGGCCGGTTTTCCCTGTCCGCGCATAAACAAATCCACATTCTTAACGTTTGCATATTCTTTCGGGTACGCGAAAACCCGCGGTCCTTCCCGAAAATTTCTTTTTTATTATACCCGGGTTGAAAGTAAAAAATACTAGTGACAGACGCGCACCCGAAGCGCACCGGGATCAATCCCCGCCCGGATCCGCATTGCCTTGCCCAACACGTCTCCGTCTGTCTGCACCTGTCTGGGTTCTGTCAGGGTTACCTCGCATGTGCGTATCCGGTGGGTGGTGATGTCGCCGGAAAACGCTTCTCCCCGGGGAAGATTCTTCGGCTCTATTCCCGCACCTTTCAATGCCATTTTCTGCACCAGATTTGCCCAGCCGATAATTCCCCCGTTTACGTCCAACACGGCAAGTTCGAGCCATGAGTTTGCCGGATCCGCGTTGCGTTCCATCACGATTCCCCCGGGCAGCTCCCCGCAGTTCATAAACATTACCGAACGGGCTTCGGTTTCAATTTCCTGCGCCGCATTTCCCGGACGGATCCGGACCGTCATTTTTTCCGAGAAGAGATTCGTCAGGGCACCTTTTACGTATGCGAGCCAGCCGATTTTTTCTTTCAGCACGGGGTTCGTGGAACTCATAATTTCCGCATCGAAGCCTACGCCGCCGATCACGAGAAATCCGTATTTTCCGGGCCCGGCCATTTTTTCCGCGTCGGGAGGCACAGGCCCCGGCGGTTCCAAAATTTCCAGCCAGGCGAAGTCTATCGTGCGGGTAACGCCGGTGAGAACCGTTCTGACCATGTCTTTTTTGGAGCTGAGGGGCAGATTCAGATTTCGGGCAAGCAGATTTCCCGTTCCCAGGGGAAACACGCCCAGGGGAACTTCCGTGCCTGCCAAAGCCTCCGCAACGGAACGCACGGTTCCGTCTCCCCCGGCGGCAATCACCACTTCCGGACGGTAGGTTTCCAGTGCCTTTCGCGTAATTTCCCTGCCGGCGTCTTCCGCCGTGGTTTCCAGCCAGACAGGTTCGGGCAGAGAAACATCCCGTGCGGCCGCACGCAGAAGAGAGCGCAGCTGCGCCCAGTCCACCGATTTTGTGGGGTTGTAAACCACAACCGGCGGGCCGAAATCCTCCTGTCCGTTCAATTCCCGGCGTACGGTCTTTTTCCCCCGGTTAATCCGCAGATCCCTGGCCAGCCGGGTCATTGCGTTTCTCTGACGCAGCCCGAGAAAAAGGGCGCAGAGCGCACAGACCAGAGCGGCCAGGCTGAGCAGAAAATTGAGGTTCATGACTACGATTTTAGCAAAGCGGATGTGCGATAACGCGCAATGGGCAAAAATTTGCGGGAAATTGGAAAGCGCGGCGAATGTGGGCGTATTCTGTAGATATGATTGACATTCGTACTATCCGTGAAAATCCGGAACTGATAAAGGCTTCCCAGAGGGCACGCCGGGACGACGAAACTCTCGTCGACCTGATTCTTGCCACAGACGAAAAACGCCGCCGGGCACTGCAGGAGTTTGAAGATGCCCGCGCCGAACAGAAAGCACTCTCGCGCACTGTCGGAAAAGTTTCCCCGGAGGAGCGGAAGTCCGTTCTCGAGCGCGCAAAGCAGCTTTCCACCCGGGTAAAAACGCTGGAAGCTGCCTCGGCTGCAGCCAACGAAGAATTTATGAAGGCAATGTACCGTCTGCCCAACCCCATCGAGGAAGGCGTTCCCGAAGGCGGGGAGGACGACTATACGGTAGTGAAAAAAGTGGGCACGCTGCGGGATTTCGCCGCGGAAGGATTCGAACCCAAAGACCACCTGGATGTGGCGGAAGGAATTGACGCTGTCGACATGGCGCGGGGCACGAAAGTCTCCGGCTCCCGTTTCTACTATCTGAAAGGTCTTGGCGCACGGCTCGAACTGGCTCTTCTGACCGCCGCCGCCGATCAGGCGCAGGATGCCGGGTTTACGATGCTGACCACGCCGACTCTGGTCAATCCCGATATTATGGGCGGAACGGGTTTTCTCGGCGCGCATTCCGACGAAATCTATTATCTGCCTACCGACGACCTATATCTTACGGGCACATCCGAAGTGGCGCTGGCCGGGTACCATAAGGATGAGATCCTTGATCTTTCCGCAGGTCCAAAGCGTTATATGGGGTGGTCCACCTGCTATCGGCGGGAAGCCGGTTCGTACGGGAAAGACACACGCGGAATTATCCGTGTTCACCAGTTCAACAAAGCGGAAATGTTTTCTTACTGCGATCCGGCGCAGGCCCGGGAGGAACATGAAAGATTCCTTGCCTGGGAAGAGGAAATGATCGCCCGTGTTGAGCTTCCCTATCGCGTGATCTGCACCGCTGCCGGCGATTTGGGCTCTTCGGCTGCGAAAAAGTATGACTGTGAAGCCTGGCTGCCCACGCAGAACCGTTACATGGAGATCACCTCCACTTCCAACTGCACCACCTTCCAGGCACGCCGGCTCAATATCCGTTTCCGCACCGAAAACGGCACCACCCCGGCAGCCACGCTGAACGGCACGCTTGCCACCACCCGTTGGCTCGTGGCAATGTTCGAAAACCACCAGCAGCCGGACGGATCACTGTATATCCCCAAGGCGCTGCGTCCGTACATGGGCGGACGTGAAGTGATTGAGCCGGTTGCGGCAGGGCACAGGTAAGGATTCTTTTGACTCAGGCGCACGATTCTCTGCCGGCCGCCATAGAGGCCGCCCGTCTTCCTTCCGCCGGGCGGGAGCTGTTTGTTGCGGTGGACATTGACGGCACGCTTGTGCATCACAATCTGTCCGTTTCCGGGCGCGTTGTTTCCGCAATCCGCGCACATCTTGAGGCCGGCACGAATTTAATTCTGTGTACCGGGCGGGGAGTGAGCGGCGCACAGATAGCAATGCAGCATTTGGGGATAGATACCGGCTATACGGTATGTTCCAACGGAGCGGTGATTCTTGCCGTGGGCGATACCGCCTCCGCTCTTCCCACCACCGAACTGCCTGCCGCCGTGCGCGAAGAAACACCGGATGTGCGCCTGATCTCCGCCCATACCTTCAACCCGGAAAAAGAGATTGAAATTCTTGCCAAAGCTCTTCCCCATGCGCTGCTGGCAGTGGAGTCGCTTACCGATACGCGCCGGCTGACGGCACCGTTTCCCGAAGGGGAGCTGACGGGCAAATCCGTGGTTGTTCCGCTGTCCGAGCTGTCGCATCCCTGCGCGAGCCGGCTGACCGTGCGCGCCCCGGAAATGACGGCGGACGAACTTCTGGACACCGTAAATAAACTGGGTCTGAACGGCGTGGAATACGCAATCGGCTGGTCTGCCTGGATGGACGTATCCCCGAATGAAGTCACCAAGGCAACCGGGCTGCAGGATGTGCTGAATCTGCTTCATCTTCCGCACCGCAACACGGTGGCTGTCGGAGATTCGGGCAACGACTGCCAGATGCTGCAGTGGGCACATCTGGGTGTGGCGATGGGCAATGCGCCCGATTATGTGGCGCAGTGCGCGGATACGGTGACGGAAAGCGTATACGAAGACGGCGCGGCGTTAGTCCTCGAAGCTCTGCTGTGACGAGGCGCTTTCCTGCGCCGGACTCGGGCGGATGGCGCTCAGACGCTCCGCCATCATTGCCAGCAGCGCGGGAATGGCAATATATCCCCCTTCTTTTACCATAATCATCCCCGAATCGTTGATCGGCACGGCAATCAGAATTCCCGCTGCGACTGCCGCCGCTACGCAGACAAACCCCGGGGCGGATACCGAGCGGGAGAAAGCCGCCGCGTGAATTCCGCTTTTCCTGTTGAGCTTTCGCAATGCGGCGTATGTACCGCCGGCCAGGATCAGGGCAATCAGCATAATTACGGGCAGATCGGGCCGCCCGACCAGCGAACGCAGCACATCACGCAGTTTTCCGCTGATCAGCTGCATATTCTCCGCCGTTCCCAAAGTGGACCAGAACTTTCCGATATGTGATTCGCTGTTTCCTTTTGCGTCGGCGAACCCGACAATGCCCATCGTTGCCGCGCTGGCGGCCAGCCAGATAAGGAAGTGCCGGAAACGAAGTTTTATCTTTGCCGTAAACAGGAAAAACAGACCGAAAGCGGCGATGATTCCCGGCGGACCGCCAAAATCGGCACCCCATTGGGGAACCGCGTCCACCGCCAGCGCCGTAAGACCCACGGCCGATACGCACAGCAGGCGAATCTTTTTCCTTCGCCACAGAGCAAAAAATACCAGTACGGCCAATGCGCCCGCAATAACCAAAATCAGATACGTACGGTTTGATATTCCGTAGTAGCGGCGCGAGGTAAGCACCGGCGAACCCATGAAACCGTTTTTTTGGTGTGCGGAACCGAAGATCACGTCCAAACTCAGCAGCAGAAAAGTGAGCAGGGCAAGAAGCGGGACGCTCTGTTCGCCGCCGTACCAAACTTTTCCGCAGCTGTCTGTCTCTTTTTTCCCTGCGGTGAGAAGGAAAGAGATTTTGCGCGCGCACGCAGTCAGCACTCCGGCAAGCACCAAAGTGGCGGCGATGCTCACCGCGCGTGCCTGCGTACTTGATTCCGTTATTCTCCACCACGGAATGAAGTTCAGCAGCAGAGCCGAGGGAACAAAGGCAAATATGTATGTGTTCAGCAGTGCGCACGCTTTCCATGTGCGGTCTTTTGTTCCCCAACGGGTACCCGGTTTCCCCGGGCGCAGCAGGAGCAGACCGATAAAGAAGAAAATACCGGCCACGCCGCCCGCATTAAATATCTGATACCACATTCCCGTGGCATTACGCCCCATGTAGGAATGCATTTCCAGTTCAAAAATCGTTTCTTCCGCTTCTTCGACGGTTGCGGGCAGCGTGCTCAGCCGCCCCGGGGTGCCCATGAGAAGAGCACGGACATCGGAAATCGTGATCAGCCCCGCGCTGCGCGTTGTCTTTGCGGTAATCAGAGCGTGTTTTCCGCTCCCGGAGGAAGGCAGAGGCATATCTGTGGCGAAAAAATGCAGGTGGGGGCGTTCCCACCGGTCGGCAAGCGAAGCAATTACCGTCTTTCTCGGATGCGCGGAAGAAAGATTGGCTTTCAGCACATTCTTTAATCTTTTCTGGATTTCTCCGGACTGCGGTAGTGCTTCCAGGTATCTGTTTCCGCTGCGCACGCTGCCCACATCCACGAGTACGTCCCGCTGCGGGCGGTCGTTAAAGACTGCGCGCAAAACTTCCTGCCGGGCGGAAGAGCTGCCTGTTTTGGGATAAGGCATCCAATATCTCAGGTGCCCGCCGGTATCTGCGAGAGGAATTGCGGCGTTGTCTCCGATGGCGGCGGCAGAGGGGAGAAAAGTTTTATTTTCCGTCCATTTTGTGCCGCCTATGTGCGCCGGAAAATTTTTGATCTGCGCCCGGGAGGGAACGGAAGCGGGGGAAGATGAGGAGATTTTCACGCTCGGGCAGTCGTCTTTTCCAAAAACGAGGAAATTGCCCCGATTGTATTTATCCTGTACATCCGCGAAAGTGCGTAAAGACATCCACCCTTCGGTGGGGCATGTCAGTGGGGAGAAAGTGCGTGGTGTAAGCGCGGCAAAGGAGTATCCGGAAAGAAGCGCGTGCAGCTCGGGATCTCCCGTAAAAATATCATTCGGATGTATGCCGCCCATTCCGATAAACAGAACCGGTTCACGCCGGAAAGTCAGTTCCCGGCCGTCCGTTTTTTCGGCTGCGGCATTTTGTGTGTCTGCCTGTGCCGGGGGGAGAGAAATACGTGCCGAGGCCGGTGCGGCAAAAGAGGAAAGAGGGAAAACGGCTGAAAAAAGAAGGCACAGCACGGCAAAAAACGTCGTTTTTATCGCTGTCAAACCGCGTTTTTTCACAGCCATGCCTTTCCTTTTCTTTCTTTTTAACCGGCCGGCGCCGCATTATCTACCAGTATAGCGAAAGTCGGCAGCGGATAATTTTTGTTTTCCCCTATTTTCTTTTTCCGTAAAATTAAACTAAAATCTTATGGTACGCTTCGGGCGTAGGAGAGTTGTCAGAGCGGCCGAATGAGCCGGTCTTGAAAACCGGTATGCGGCGATCCCGCATCGGGGGTTCGAATCCCCCACTCTCCGCGGCCATCCGCGCCGGGTGTGGGTTTTCCCTTGTTTTAAGCCGTTTTACCTGCGGTTTTGCCTGGATGTACCCTTTGTTTCCATAATCTGTACCCCCCCTGCGCCCGGCCGTTTCGGACGCGTAAAAATTTTTCTTTTCTTTGCGCAGCACGTTAAGGTGTGCGCTTTGCTCTTTCCCGATAGAGTTATAAGAGTGAGTAGCGAAAACACCGAACATTCCGATATAAAATCCGCTGTCTGCGGGCTGAGCGACGCTCAGGTACGCCGCCGCGTGGAAGCCGGGAAAGTGAACGTGCTTCCTCCCCGTTGCGGAAAAACAGTTGCCGATATTGTCCGTTCCAATGTTTTTACCCGCATTAACGCGATGCTGGGAGTGCTCTTTGTGCTGGTTGCCGTCACGGGCTCGTGGATCAACAGTGCTTTTGGAGTTCTGATTGTGCTCAATTCGGCGATTGGAATTGTGCAGGAGCTGCGTGCCCGAAGCACTTTGGAGAAGCTCAGTTTAGTCGGAGAAGAACATCCGCAGGTGATGCGCGGGGGGAAATGTGTGCGCATTGCGCAGGAAGAGCTGGTGGTCGACGACGTAATCTGCCTGCGTGCGGGAACGGAGATCACGGTTGACGGCGAGGTGCTCGAAGCCGAGGAACTGGCCGTCGACGAATCAATGCTCACAGGCGAATCGGATGCCGTGCCGAAACGTTTCGGAGACCGGATTCTCTCCGGCTCTTTTGTGACCGTGGGTACGGGCAAATACCGCGTGACGAATGTGGGCGCGGATTGCCATGCGGCGAAAATAACTGCCCGCGCGGCGAAGTATTCCCTGCATAAGTCGCAGCTACAGGCGGGGATCGACACTATTTTGAAATACATCGTATGGGTGCTGGTTCCCGTGGCCGTGCTGACCGTATTTACGCAGTATTCAAATCCCGACCACACGTGGCGTTCTCTGATTCTGGCAATCTGCGGCGCACTCGTGCCGATGGTTCCGGAGGGTCTGGTGCTGATTACCTCCACCGCCTTTGCGCTGGGCGTGATTCGTCTGGGAAAACGGAAATGTCTGGTAAACGAGCTTCCCGCAATTGAGGGTCTGGCCCGTGTTGACGTGGTGTGTGCCGACAAAACGGGCACGCTGACAGAAAACAGACTGCGTTTTGCCTGTTTTGCTTTTCCCGGGGACGAAGTGCTGATCGCGCAGGACGGTGCGGTAAACAAAACACCGCCGGAGGAGGGGAAAATCGGGGAAGCGTCTCTGATTGCGGCGCAGCTGGCCTGGAACGACAAAGATCCGAACCTGACGGTGTGCGCGGTGCGCGATGCGCTTGCGCGACCGCAGCAGCTGTGGAAACCGGATAAAATCCGCCCTTTCAGCTCGGCAGAAAAATGGTCGGGCATGGATTTTGCCGGAAACGGACATTATATTCTGGGCGCTCCCGATGTGCTCAGTGCGGATTCACGGTGGCTGGATACGGCAGACAGAGTAGGGGATCTGGGCCTGCGTGTTCTGCTTTTGGCGCGTTCCGCGCTGCCGGTAGGGGATATTGTGTCCCGGGCGGGCAGAGTGGAGGGCGGTCCCGAACCCCTGGCACTGCTGGTATTTGAACAGACAGTGCGGGAGGACGCGGCAGACACGCTCGATTTTTTCAAAAAGCAGGGTGTGGCGGTAAAAATAATTTCCGGCGACAATGCCCGCGCGGTGGCGGCAGTGAGCCGCCGTCTCGGTCTGGAAACGGGCGATCCTGTGGATGCACGCACTCTTAACGCGGATAACTTTACGCAGAGTGTGCGTGAGGGAGTGATCTTTGGCCGTGTGCGCCCGGATCAGAAGCAGGAGATGGTGAAGTCCCTGCAGAGCTGCGGATATAATGTGGCGATGACGGGCGACGGCGTGAACGACGTTCTTGCCCTGAAAGACGCGGATATCGGAGTGGCGATGGGCTCGGGTGCCGCCGCATCGCGCGCGGTGGCAAAAATCGTGCTGCTGGACAACAGATTTGCCACTCTGCCTTATGTTGTGGCCGAGGGACGGCGGGTGATCGCCAACATCGAACGGGTGGCAAATCTTTTTCTGACGAAAACCATCTATTCCGCCATTTTGGCCATACTGGTGATTCTCTCGGCGGTTCCGTTTCCGTTTCTGCCGATTCACGTGACGATTACCGGGTGGTTCACCATCGGGGTGCCGGCTTTTATTCTTTCCCTTCCGCCCAATTACCGACGTGCGCGCGGCGGTTTTACGCGCCGGGTACTGCGCTTTGCCTTTCCTGCCGGGGTGATTGTGGGCGTTTCCGCTTTTACCGCCTATCTGCTTGTTTCCGGCGGTCATGTGCCGCAGTCCCATGTGCGCGAATCCACGGCGGCTCTGCTTGCGCTGATTGTTCCTTCCGTGTGGGTGCTGGCGGTTGTTGCCAGGCCGTGGAACCGGTGGAAAATTCTTCTGATTTTCCTTCCCGCGCTTGGGTATGCGCTCATTTTCACCATGGAATTCACGCAGAGGATTTTTGTGCTCGATTCTTCGGATCCGCGGATGATGCTTTCCGGGCTTGCCGTGGGGTTGGCCGGTGCCTGTCTGGTGGAAATCCTGTGGCGTATTTCGCGGGAGAAGGATACACAGGAACCAAAGGTAATGTAGATCACATTTTTTGAAAATATTGTTTTTTCGGCGGAATCAAGCCGTTTTACCGGGCAGTTTCAAAATTCTCAGGAAATTCACAGAATAGATTCCAGGTTATCTAAGGTTTCTTTCCCATACTGAAAACACAACGAAGGATAAGAAATTTACTCCTAGGTTATTTTCTCTTAGTTGTAACGTGTATGAGTGCAAAGTGAATAAGGCGGTTCGAAGTCGGAATTAGTGCCTCCGGTCTGCGGACTGCATTCCCTGAAGGGGCAGCCAAATGCGTGGATGGCTGCCCCTTCCCTTTGTATTCGGGAACGCGGTTTCACAAAACCGCCGCCGCAGGCGATAAGTTTTAAAGAGCGGATTTTACCGCGGGAATTATTTCATACAGATCGCCGATAATTCCGTAATCCGATTCGGCGAAAATCGGCGCCTGGGGATCCTCGTTTACGGCCACAATGACTTTTGCCCTGCGCACACCGCCCATATGGTGAATCTGACCCGAAATACCAACGGCAAAATACAGATCTGCCGTCAGCTGCTGACCGGTAAGCCCGATATAGGAATCAAACCATCCGTATCCTTCCGCAACCGGACGGGTGGCCCCGACTTTGGCCCCAATGGCGTCCGCCAGTGCGTAAATCATCTCCAGATCTTCTTTTCTGGCAATTCCCCTGCCCACGCCGATCACCCGCTGCGCCTTGCTGACGTCGACGATTTGTGCGGAAACCGGTTTGTCTTCCGTAACCCGCACGGAATCGGAAGCGGAGAGACAAAGCGTCTCGGTCTGCGCCTCTCCTCCCGCAGGCACTTCGGATACCGGCAGCACACAGGCAACGGGCCCCTGTGTCGCAATCGTTTCCACGGAAAGACCTGCCACGGAACGCTTCACCGTGCGTGTTTGGGCATCCCAGGCAACCGCCCCGGAAATCCATACGGCTCCGATTTTTGCCGCCGCCGCAGTGGCCAATGCCCGTTCGGCGGGCAGGTCTGCCGCCAGTATGGTATCCGCACCCTCTTCGGCCAGGAAAGACGCCGTCCGGGCGGCCGTCAGTTCGGGCAGGGTTTCGCAGGGGACGTGCACCAGGCGGGCAACTTTTGCGCTCCGCAGATTCCGGGCCAAATCACCGCCGCCCACAACAAGCAGATTGGCGTCTTCGCCGGCAGACTCCGCGATCTGCGCAATGCCGGCTCCCGTTGCGGCAATAATCCAGGTATTGGTCACAGCACACCTTCTTCGCGTAATGCAGCCACCAACTCGGCTGCGGCGTTTTCCGAATCAAATATAATCTGTTTGCGCGGTTTTATCTCGGGTCTCTCCACAGAGACGACATGCGCTTTTCCTGCGGCCGGAGGAAGGGAAACGTCGGCCAATGTCAGTTTTTCCACCGGTTTTTTCCGCGCGGCCATCATATCTTTCATTCCGATCAGAGGAACGGAAACGGCATCGGTGGTCAGGCTGAGCACGGCGGGTCCGGTCAGTTCCAGTGTCTGTGACCGGCCGGCGGAAGTGCGGACAACGGTAAATCCGTTTTCGCCCGCGCTGATTTTCTCCACTCCCGCGAGGGACGGTATTTCAAGGAATCCGGCAACCAGTCCGGGGACGGCCTTTCCGCCTACATCCGCAGATGCCTCACCTGCCAGAATAAGGGCAACATCGTCCCCCAAATTTTTGATTACGGCACTCAGTGCGCGTGCGTAAGTATCCGCACAGGCGTCTTTTAAGGCGTCGTCGGCAAGAACAGTCAGACGGTCCAAACCTCTTGCGGCAGCCGCCTGCGTTGCTTTCGGCGTTGCCGCCGTGGAGTCTCCCGCCGTGATTCCGATCAGTTCCGCACCGGCTGCGTCCGCCGTGAGACGTCCCAAATGAATTGCCACGGGATCATATTCGGAAACTGCGCGTTTTGTGCCCCAATTAATTTCGCCGGTATCGGCAACGGTGGCATACTGCGGATCCGGTGCCCATTTATAGATGACGACTATTTTCATGGATGACGTCCCTCGGTCGGTTGTGTGGTGTAATCTGCCGTTGTTCGGCATGCCCATCATACACCCAAAAGAACTGCCTGAACCGGAGGATGTTTTTCGATACGAAAACGGCGCGGACGTAACCGTCCGCGCCGCTCTTGGTCGGGGTGACGGGATTTGAACCCACGACCTCTTCGTCCCGAACGAAGCGCGCTACCAAACTGCGCCACACCCCGCCGACTCATGCCGGCACTCCTTCATGAGTAGCGTAAATATCTTACATCGGGAAGGGGCCGGTTGCGAAATGAAAACAGTCAATGTTTCTCACATTTTTTGTTTCTGCCCGGTTTTCGAAAGAAATTATCGCAGAGAAATTAAAAGCGAACCAAATCCGTGACGGGTGCTTCCGGCGGGCAGAATGTGCGCACAGGTGTGTAGGGTGAAGTTCCCAGACCCGCGGAAACCTGCACAAACATCTCCGTTTCCGTATCCTTTCCGGGATACTGTGCACCGCAGACCGTTCCCCCGCCGTGCAGCGGGCGGGAGGAACGCAGAGGATAGGGAAACAGGCCCGAGCAGTGTGACGCGGGTAAATCGCAGTTGGTCACGAGCGCCCTGTTTCCCGGCAGACAGACCTGCCCGCCGTGGGTATGGCCCGCAAACACAACGGCGCATCCTGCTCCGTACATCCGCTCCAAAATCCGCGTGTACGGCGCGTGTGTGACGCCGAGCGTAATCCTGTTTGGTTTCTCCGCTTCCGAAAGCCGGCTTTTTTCCGTCTGCGGATCAGTCTGTGGAGAAACCGGGGGGAAACTGTCCCGTCCGATGTGCGGGTCGTCCACGCCGATCAGCTCCAGATGCCATTGTTTTACCCGTATCGCGGCACGTTTATTGTTCAGATTAATCCATCCCAGATCTTCCAGACCTGCCGCCAGCTCGGCGGTGGGCAGGAGTTTCGGCGCGGAGGATTTTTTCCCCTCATTGGAATTCATCACCAGATACCGCAGCGGATTCTTCGGCGTCGGCGCATGGTAGTCGTTGGATCCGAAAACAAATACGCCCGCTGTGCCCCGGAAAACCTCCAGCGCGTGCAGCAGCGGTTTAATTGCCTGCGCCCGGGAGATTAAATCTCCGGTTATTATCACCAGATCCGGATTCACATCCGCCAGTGAGCGCAGAAAAGTGAGCCTGCGTGTGTTGCACGGCAAAAGGTGTGTATCTGAGATATGCACCGTCCGCAGGGTCTCGGGGCGGCGGTGGGGCTGTGTGCGTTCTCCCAGAAGAACCGTGCGCCGGGGCACGCGGTAGTTTTCCGTGTTTAAAAACGCTTTTCCCAAAACCGCGCTTCCGCCGCACAGGAGCATGCCCAAAGTTTTCGCGGGAATTCCTTTTTTTCGCATGGTATTTTCCGAAAATCCGATTCGGTTACTGCGGCGGCGGCGCGGCGCTGCCGCTCGAAACGGTGAGCAGAATTCCGTTTTTATACGGCTCCGCGGAAATTACCCTGTTCTTCGCAACCGTGTCCGAAGGCGCATACTGCCTGTAAACTTCCCGGAATCCCGCTGTGTAAAGGTGGTTCGCGGCAGAGCGGAAATCCATGCCGATCACGTTCTGTGCCTCTCCCGCGTCCGGGTTCTGCCCCGCGCCCTCTTCGGCGTCGCTTTCGTTTTTGCCGGTATTCTGTGCGGGCCCGGTTGTAGGCAGATCAAACGGTCTGGGCTGTGTGCCCTGCAGATATGCCCGCCCGTATGCCCCGAAAATCTGTGCCGGCAAAGTGGAGCCGTAAACGGTCTCAAAATACCTGCCGTTAATCCGAATGTGCAGCATGGGTTTTGTGGAACCCATATGTCCGAGCCAGACGGCAGAGGCGAAATCCGGAGTGTAGCCCACGAACCAGGAATTTGCCGCGTTGTTTGTGGTTCCGGTCTTTCCCGCGGTGGGTCTGCCGAGATTGGCGGCAACGCCGCTGCCGGAAATCACTACCTGCTGGAGGGTGTTGTTTGCCTTCTTGGCGATTTCGGCATCCAATGCCTGGGTGCACTGCGGCTCCTGCTTTGCCAGAACTTTACCCTTTACGTCTTTTATCAGGGTAAAACTGATCGGTTTGCACTGTTTTCCGTTTGCCGCGAGCGTGGCTGCGGCATTTGCCATAGACAGCGGAGTTACGTTTGTTGTACCCAAAACCATGGCCGGTTTGGGGATAAAAGGCATGGGCTGCCCGGGCTTGACATCGAGATTCGGCAGATTCCGCACGTCTTTTTCCGAGGCCAGATCTCCTCCGCGTGCGCCCAGGGCGCGCGCCGTCTTTGCGATTTCGCACAGATCCAGCTTCGAGGCCATTTCCACATATCCCACGTTGTAGGAGTTCTTTGTGGTTTCGGTGACCGTGCGCAGTCCGCCGCCGCTGCCCTCGGAATTCTTCGGTTTCCACATCTGACCCGGGGGAAGATTGTACTGATCTCCGCAGGAAGCGGTGAAATCCTTTTTCGTAAACGGCCTGGGCGTGGTATTGACTCTGTCCATCGGGGAATGTCCCTGTTTCAGCCACTCCACGAGAGTAAACATCTTAAATGTTGATCCGGGCTGGAATCCTTCTCCGCCTCCCTGATCCCTGCCGACGCTCAGGTTCAGCTGCGTGTAATGCGGCCTGTCTTTGGTTTGTCTGCCGTAGCTGCGGTTTTGCACCATCGCGACGATTTTTCCGCTTCCCGGCTCCACCGAGGTAACTGCTCCGTCCACATGGGACGGATCGTCTACGGGCACGTTTTTGGTGAGCGAATTGTATGCTTCGCTCTGCGCCCTGTCGTTGAGTGTGGTAGTGATGTCGAGACCGCCGCGGTAAAGCTTGTTTACGCGGTCGTTACGGTCTTTGCCCCACGATTTGGAAGAAAGAAGATCGTCGACCACCGTTTCGCAGAAGAATGCCGATGCGCCCGCCGATTCGCAGCCGTTTAGCGAGTGGGAAACTTTCAGCATTTTTTCGATCGGTACCGCGATTGCCTTATCGCGCTGTTCTTTTGTGATGTATCCCAGCCTGTACATCTGGCTGAGAACGACATCGCGCCGCGATTTTGCCTGTTTGGGGTTCGTGATCGGATTCCACTGGTTTGGCGACTGCGTGCTGCCGGCAAGCATTGCCGCCTGCTCCAGGGTGACGTCTTTTGCCGAAACGGAATAGAAATACCGGGAGGCCGCCTCCACGCCCCACTGTGAGGGGCCGAACTGCGCGATATTCAGATAGGCGGTGAGAATCTCGTCTTTGCTCCGTTTGCGCTCAAGGGCAATCGCGTAGCGGGCCTCGTTCAGTTTTCTGGTCAGGCTGCGTTCCGTTGCCGCGCTGATTTTCTCTTCGTCGTTGCTGATCCGCCCCTCTTCGATCAGTGCGTTTTTTACATACTGCTGTGTGATTGACGATCCGCCGGCAAGGTTTCCGCCGGTGATGTTTTTCAGGGTTGCGCCCAAGATTCCCTGGACGTCTATTCCCTTGTGTTTGTAAAAACGCTCGTCTTCGATGGAAACGGCGGCGTTCTTTATATACCGGGAAATATCCTTCGAGGCGACCACGATTCTGTTTTCGGCGTAGAAACGGGCAATCTCTTTTCCTTCCGAGGTGCGGATAATAGACTGCTGCGAAGGCTGCGTGAAGTCGATGTTTGTGGGCACGTCGTCAAAAATTTTTACAAGCGCGTTGCTTGCCGTTCCCGTGGAGGCGACCAGCGGGACGGCGGCTGCGGCGAGTACCAGGCCTCCGCCGAAACACAGACCGATCAGCGAACCGACTGTAAACAGCAGCTGCCTGACCGTCATGGTCCGATAGTTTGAAGTATTTCCCATGTGTACAAGGATACTGTGTATGGAGTGCGGTTGCCTATATTTTTGTCTGTTTTCCGCAAATGGCATTAAATTCACCCACAGCGCAGGTGCGCGTCCCGGAGAGTAGGACAAATGTGATTTTTACTGCAAATCCATGTATTATATGGTGATGTCAGTCACTGAAATGTGTCGGCAACGGTCGTTGAGGGGGAGAACGGCGATGGTGTTGATGTACGACAGTCAGGCGTGGGTGTCCCATGCGGCGTGCGCGGGCACGGATCCCGATTCGCTTTTCGTGCGCGGTTCGGCGCAGCGGCAGGCGCGGCGTGTGTGTTTTTCGTGCCCGGTGCGGATTGAATGTCTGGCGGACGCTTTGAGTTCCAATGCGCTGTTTGGTGTTTGGGGCGGCCTGACGGAAAAAGAGCGGCGTGCCATTTTGCGCCGCTATCCCAACGAAAAAAGATGGTATGAGCGTCTGAAAACTTCCAAGGAACCGCTTGCCGAAGATTTGCGGGCGGGAAAAATGCCGCGTCTGTGAGCTTCCGCATACACGGGCGCCTCCCTGTCCCGTGCGGTGTGCGGGAGACGCATTGCGCAAAGCTTTTCCTCCGGTTTTACGCACCGGAAAGCGCCCGTCCGCTTGTTCTTCTCTTTTCCGTGCCATACCCTTGAAATATGACTAAATGGGAATATGCCACGGTTCCGCTTTTGATTCATTCGACGAAGGCTATTTTGGACAATTGGGGTGAAGACGGCTGGGAGCTGGTGACTGTGATCACGGGCCCGGAGGGAAACAACCCCGTAGCTTATCTGAAACGCGAGAAAAGCGAGTAAAATCGCGTCCCGGTTCTGTTTTATCCGCGTTTTTGGATTTTATCCAAATCTTGCGCGGAGCCGGGAAATACTGCCACAATAAGGGCATCCTAACTTTTTCTATTATCGGAGTTTAGATGCACTTTAATCATAAAATATCCATCTCCGGACGGCGCGGGGCAGCCTGCTTTGCGTTTCTGGCGGCGTTTTCCATGGGGTTTGCCCCGCTCGCGCAGGCGGATGTCTCTTCCCCGTCGGCACAGCCGGAAAAGCATGCGGGACCGGATGATTCAAACGCCCGCAAATGGGCGGGAATAGACGGTAAACGTTACCAGGACAGCATCCGCAAAACGTTTCGCATCACCTATCCCGACGCGGGAAGTATTCCCCCGGTTTCCTGCGACGTAACCGGAGATACGGACAACGACATGATTTTTCTCGATACGAAAAACAAAAAAATTCATGTTGTGCCCTATATTCCCTACGGCTCGGACGAAAAGGAAGTGACGCGCAAAATAAGCCAACAGCCCGGTGCGCTGCATATCGATCTTCCCGAGGGAACCGGGGAATACAGACTCGCCTGCGTAAAACAGGAGCGCGGGAAAAAGGCCGTATTGGCCGTGGCAAACGGAACCAAAATCTATCTGAGCACGTCCGAAGCTTTGGCAACGGGCAGATTTACCCCTTCGGCCACCTATACTTTCAAACACGAAGTGCAGGCAGTGGCTCCCATGACTCCCGATGTCGGGGAAGTGGGTATGCTTGCCGTGACCAACGGCACTCTGTATATGTTCTCCAAACTGAAGAAGAACGGGGAAACGGTAAACGGCAATCTGACGGTAGACAAAAGGTGGCCTCTGGGCGCGGAAGAAAAAGAACCGGTTACCCTCACCCCGCTGGGCGGCGTTTTTGGCGATGAGGAAGACGGCTATCCGGTCGGTGTGGGAATTCCCGGAAAAAATCTGGTGTATGTGATTTCCACTGATGCCGAAGACCGGGAATCTGCTGCCAACGCGGGCACGGTCGTTAAAGCGCAAAGCGGTGCTTTCGGCACTGCCCTTGTGGGAATCGGGGATGTGAACGGCGACGGCGTGGACGATTATGCGGTTGGCGCCCCGGAGGCAAACGGAAATGCCGGCGCGGTGGCGATCATCTACGGCAGTCCGCGCATCGTCGGAGACATCACGGTGAAAGTGGATTCCGCCGACGACAAGCCCGTGCTTCGCGGCGGAAAAGCGGCGGGAACTCTGATACGCCAGGTAAACATGGGAAAAATCGGAACATCTTTGGCATATATTCAGCAGTATGACCCGGATAATCCGGGTGCGCTCGTAATTTCCCGCCCGGTGCACGAGGAACATCCCGGAGCCGTGATTGTAAGTGAAAAAGTTCTGAACAAAAATTGGAATACGAAGCGCGGTCTGGACGAAATCCCGCAAAACAGGATCGCATTCCTTGCCAGTGAGGAAGGCGGGGCCGGCGACGGCGGATATTATGTGGGCACGGTTCCCGCTTCCGACAGCGACAACCGGCTGCCGGGCGTTTATACCGCAGACACAAAAGGCAAAGTGGATGTGTGGACGGTTGATATGCGCCGGCAGAATAAGACTACGCCGCCGGTAAAGCCGCAGTATCCGCAGCCGCCCGCGCCCTCCGCGGCAGAAGCGTACAAACCCGTCAACGAAACGGACCGAAAATCGTGGCTGGGAGAGTTTACCGCAGGCCTGGGCGGAGCCCTGGCAAGAGGACGCTGCGACGTGACCGGTGACGGAAAGCCCGATATCGTTTCGGGAAACGCGGTTCGTTCCGAATATAAATTCGATCCGTATTACGAAAGCAGCACGCCGACCCACGGCTGGGTGTTTAACGTTACGGGTCAGCTGCAGATCATCCCGGGAGGCACGCCCGGCGGGAAAACATGGAGCACAGACGGCATTATCAGCATCAACGGACCGCGCGAAACACCCGATCCGGCGGTGGATGCAACACTCGGACTGACTGTTGCGTGCGCCGGGGATGTGAACGGCGACGGCGTGGGCGATATCATTGCCTCCTCCGGCGGTATGGGCAAAGTCTGGGTGATTTACGGCGGAAAGGATCTGGCGCTCACCGATCTGAACAATCTGACTCCGCAGCGCGGATTTGCCGTCAATATGCCCCCGAATAAAGGTGCGGCCGGCTTCCAGGTGACCCGGGTGGGAGACCTGGACGGCGACGGTCTTGCCGACGTCGGCTTTGTGCTGGCAAATACCGCATTGGCTGCGGATACGCCGGGGCAGTACGGCACGGCTTTCGTTGTGAAGGGAAACAAAGACGGGCATAGCGTTGACCTGACGGCACCCGAGAAAGCGAATCGGGATGTGATATGGCAGGTGCGTACGCCGCAGGGCCATACGCTGAGTGCTTTTAGCCCGATCGGGGATGTGAACGGCGACGGCGTGACGGATTATGCGCTGGCCGATTTCAACTATTTCGTTGCCAAGAAGAAGACAGTGCCGGGAATGGCATGGGTTGTATACGGGGACAAGAGCCTTAAACAGGTGGATCTGGGGAAGGCATTTTCCGGCTATACCCTGGAGATGTCCGATGATGCTTCCTATCGTCTGGGAGCGGGGAATTCCATTGCGCCTGCCGGGGATGTGAACGGCGACGGCGTGGGCGATTTTGTGATCGGCTTTGACGGCGGGGTGGTTTCCAACCAGAACGGCGGCGGAATTGCCCTGGTTCACGGGAGCAAAGAGGCAGGCACGAAAGTGCGGCATCTTGATCCGGCAGATATTTCCAAGAGCGACAAAAACACGGCTTTCCTGACAGGCGTATCCAAGGAAAGCGGATTCGGCTATGCCGTCGACGTGCTTCCGGCGTCGAAAGACAATCCCGATGCGCTGGCTGCGGTCGGTGCGTACGCGCAGGGCGAAAACGGCAGCGCCTATGTTCTTCGTCTGCGTGACATTCCCGCGGGCGTGAGCGCGGTAGACAAACTGGGAAAGAAAGTAACCGTGATTGCCGATTCCGGGCAGAAGTCGCGTTTCGGCCGTTCGGTTGCTTTCGTCGGTGATGTGCTCGGAAAACCGACCCTGGCAGTCGGCGGGGACGCCGTGATCGACAATGCCACGAGCGGAGAGCAGGGTTATGCCCACTCGGCGCACATTCTGGCTGTTGCGGTGCAGTCCGTGACGCCGAAAGACGACGGAACGGGTGAAGGAGGCGGAACCGGCGGCTCGGGATCGGGCTCCGGCACCAATCCAAGCGGAGAACCGTCCGGGGAAACCAATCCCGGAGGAACTTCGGGCGGAACAGCCGGAACGGGAACTGCGGGAACGTCTCCTGCAGCGGGCAAGGGTCCGGCAGCGGGCAGAGGCGGTTTTGCGGCCGCACACTTAGGAGCCGCAAAACCATCTGCGCTGACAAAGCTGGAACGCACCGGTGCGGCCGTGGCGGGGATCGGCGTGACTGCGCTTGTTTTGATACTCGGCGGCATCGCTGCCCTCAGACTGCGTCAAAAGGAACGGGAACAGTGAAATAACGGTTTCCCAAATACAGTAATCCGGCTTTTCGGATGCCAATTGATTTGGTGTCCGGAAAGCCGGATTTATGCGTATTTCAGGAAAGAAATTCGGGAAATGCCGGTATTTCAGTGCGCGCGGCGCTGGAGACGTGCCACCTGGATCAGCAGTACCGCACGGCCTTCGAGCCGGATCCAGCCGCGGGAAGTGAAATCCGCCAGAGACTTGTTTACGGTTTCGCGCGAAGCGCCCACAAGATGCGCAAGTTCTTCCTGCGTTAAATCGTGGGCAACGTAAATTCCCTCCGGGGTGCGTTCACCGAAACGCTCCGCCAGATCCAGGAGTGCTTTTGCCACGCGGCCGGGAACGTCGGAAAATACGAGATCGGCCATCTGCTGGTTCGTGTTCCGCAGACGCAGGGCAAGCTGGCGCAGCATGGAAATGGCCAATGTGGGGTGCTCTTCGATATAGGTATGCATCTCGCGGTGGGAAAGCACATACAGACGCGTGGGGGCAATGGCCGTTACCGTGGAAGAACGCGGTTCCAGATCGAACAGGGAGAGCTCACCGATAATTTCGCCCGGGCCGAGCACGGCAATCAGATTTTCGCGGCCGTCGTTTGCCATATGCGAAAGTTTGACTTTTCCCTCCGCGATCAGATAAAGGCGATCGCCGTCGTCACCCTCCTGAAACAGCGATTCCCCGCGTTTTAACGAAGTTTCCGACATTAATGCGGCAAGGGCCCGGCAATCTTCCTCGGTCAGCCCCTTAAAGAGCTCTACCCGGCTCAGAAAATTGGCATCCATGCGATTTCCTTTCCTATCATTTTCACTAAAATAAAAGTCTAATTTCTAGCATAAACTTGTGTGAGAGGTCATATCAAGTCCCATTTTGCCACGTTACGAAGAATTTATCAGCATATAAAAACCGTTTTTTGAATTATGCTTATGTAGAAATGTTTTAAGGAGCTTCATGGCAGGAAAAGAAAAATTTCCCCCGCGGGAGCGTTCGTTTAAGGCGCGCAGGGAACGTGCACTGCGGATTCTGCTGCGCCTGGGGGAGGTTTATCCCGATGCGCGCTGTTCCCTGAATCACCGCAATGCCTTTGAACTTTTGGTGGCGACCGTCTTATCTGCGCAAACCACGGACGAGAGGGTAAATTCGGTTACGCCGCAGCTGTTTTCTCTTTTTCCCGACGCCGAATCAATGGCGGCGGCCGAGGAAAACACACTGCGGGAAATTCTCCGTCCGATAGGTTTCTTCCGCACGAAAGCGCACTGTGTGAAAACGCTGGCGCAGACGCTTTTGGAAAAATACGGCGGAACCGTTCCCCATACCCTGGAGGAATTGGTACAGCTGCGCGGAGTCGGGAGGAAAACGGCAAACGTGGTATTGGGGAATGCGTTTTCGGTGCCCGGAATAACCGTCGACACGCACGTGGGAAGAATTGCCCGCCGGTGGGGGTGGACGCGGCAGACGGATCCCGTGAAAGCGGAAATGGAATTAAACAGACTGCTGCCGCCAAAGATGTGGACGGTTTCCTGCCATCGGATCATTGCCCACGGCAGAGCGATCTGCCATGCGCGGAATCCCAAATGCGGTATCTGCCCTTTTTCCGATTTATGCCCCTCGTATCCGCTGCTGTCCGGGACGGCTGCGCAGACGGCCTGAAACATTACAGTCTGCCGAGAAAATCGATGATTTCGCGCGTGACGGCTTCCGGCTGTTCTTCGTGCGCAAAATGCCCGGCGTGGGGTATCTCCGCAAACCGGTAGGTTCCGCGGGCAAATTCCAGATCCCTGTGCCAGGCGCGCGCCGGCAGAAGCGGGTCGAGAACACCGCGAATGGCGAGTACGGGAAGCCGCACGGGATTTGCCGATTCTTTCAGATAACGCCGTCCTCCCGCGGTATGCTGTGAAAACAGAATCCAGTGCAGCTGGTCCAGAGGCTGTTTTGCGCCGCCGGGCAGACGCATTGCCTGCGTATAAATATCATAATGCGCCGCTGCCCCGAGGTTGCCGGGCGCGGACCACTGCTCCAGCATTTTTCTCATTTTCTGCGGATCGCGCAGACTTCTTTGCGAAAAATCGGTGAAGAGCGCTTTCAGTGTCTGCCGCCATGTGCGCAGGGTGAGGTGCGTGCCGATTCTGTGCAGGGTCCGCGGGTGAGGTGTGGAAACGGTGATCAGTCCCGCGCACAGCTGCGGATATGCGCTTACGGCAGACCAGCACAATGCCCCTCCTCTGCCGTGTCCCGCAAGAACCGCCTTTTTTGCTCCCAGAGAGCGGATAATGCACGCAAGATCATCGGTCAGGATAGAGGCGTCTGCGCAGTGGGGTGTTTTGTCCGATCCCCCGAATCCGCGTAAATCCACTGCCGCCACGTAATATCCCGCTTCCGCAAGGGATTTGATCTGATTGCGCCACGCCCACCAGTATTCGGGGAATCCGTGGACGAGCAGTATCACCGGCGAGTCGGCACGGAAGGATCCGGCTTCCGCGAAATGGAATTGGGCCCCGTTTGCCTGTATCAGACGATGTTCCCAGGGTCCGGGAAGTGTGATGCAGGAGTTGTCGGCGGGCACGGCTACTTTGTGTTTTCGCTGTCGTAGGAGGCGAGGAGAAATTCGCGTTTCGTGACTGCCTGCGCGCGTTCCGCCCCGCGTCTGCGCGCGCAGTGGGCCGCAAACGCGGCAATGAAAACGGCGAAGCCGAAGACGGCGATTCTTCCCGAGCCGAGATCCAGATTCAGGTGATGCACAATATTTGCCGTGAAGGCACTGTGCGAACCGATGGCCCGGTCAAGTCCGTCAATCAGATGTTTTGCCGTTTTGGGTATAAACAGTGCCACAAGACCGGCTATTCCCAGAACCGCTCCCCACAGCTGGCCGCCAAGAGTGGAAATACGGGCATTGAAGATGACAAATCCTGCCACAATAATTCCCGCAACCAGCTCAAGCAGGTAAGTTATCTTTACCGATCCCGTTTCCCACGGGTTGTTTTCCACAAGGGAGAGCCGGATACCGGCGTCGGATATCAGATACCAGGCAACGGGGATCAGAATCAGCGTGAGGAAGAAAATTCCCGTGTGGGCGGCTCCGCGTCCTTTGGGCCGGGCGGGAAGCGGTTCGATGTCTTCCGCAGCGTCTTCGGCTGCCTGCGGTGCGCTTCCTTCTGCGGCAGAAGGCGCGTTCACGCCGAATGTATCGGCAAATCCCGGAGTCGGGGGAACCGCAAAGGGCGAGACGGGTTCCTGCGGTTCGGCAGGTACGTTCATATCGGAATGCGCCGGCGCCGAATAGGGATCGGATACCGGCTGTGCGGAAAATCCGGCGGACGGGCTTTCCCCGGCGGCGGGAGCAGTGTATGTGCCGACTATATCGCCCAATGTGGCATTGGCCCTGCCGGGGTCGGCGTCTTCAGACGGATTTTCCGCAGGTGTGAAGACCGGGGCGGGTGCGAAAGGCGCGGGCGCCTCCGGCGCAGGAGCGGCTTCAGTCGGCCGGGCGGAGAAAAGTCCGTGTTCTTCCGGGAGGGAATGTTCCTCGGGAAGAGAAAGGTATGTATCTTCGCCGGAGTGCCCTTTCGCAGACTGTGTGTTTTCTTCCGCGGGTGTGAAGACCGGGGCGGGTGCGAAAGGCGCGGGCGCCTGCGGTGCAGGCGCAGGTGTAGGCTCGGGCGCTGAAAAATTATGCTGCGGCGCCGGCGGTTCGGCAGAAACGGATGCTTCCGGCGGAACCGGGGGAAGAGTGCCGAAAGTATCTGTGTCCGCTGCGGCGTGCGTTTCTCCGTTTTCCGCGGGATTGACCAGATAACGCCCGCCTATTCCTTCTTCGGCCGGTTCTTCGGCAGAAGCGGCGCTCTCGGCGGTAAAAACACGGTCCCAAACCAACGGGTCGGCTTCGGGCAGAGGAAAATCTCCCTCTGCCGCAGGGTCGGCATTGGCAGAGCCTGTTTCCGTTTCCTCCGGGATCGGGGCGAGAAGCCCGTCGTCATCCGAAAACGGACGGTTTTCTGCTGAATTATACGGATCGGTTGGTGTAGACACTGTTTCTTCTCCTCGTAACTGTTCCTGTACAAAACGCTACTGGCAAATGCGGGGGAAAATGATTATTTCGTGCGGCGTGGCGGGAAATGCGCTTTGTTCCGCCGGATTGCCTGTGGAAAAGATTTTTATCCACAGATTTTTATTTTCCGCTTTCGGTATGCGCCGGCCGGGGCATTGTATTTTTTATGAATCATGTATCATTGCAGCCGCAGACGGAATTATATTCAATTGTTTACTGCGGGACGGACGAAACCGCGTTTCGTGAATTAAACAGACTGGCTCAGCTGGTCGGGCGGGAAACCGTACGTGTGCCCCCAAACGGAAGAGATGAGGGGATCTTGCAGTTTACTTCCCAAAACTGCGGGGAAAATGAGGTTAATGCGTCTTTTCACAGGCTGTTTGCCCCGTATTTCGCAAAAGGCCGGGTGAAACTGAATTACCTGCGCGAAACTGCGGAAATTTTGGAACTGATGGCGGCGGTGGGCAGTGCCGTGCGGGGCAAAATTTTAGGTGTGGTGGGCGCCCGGGGAGGTCTGGGAACTTCCCTCACTTCCCTATGGCTGGCGAGGATTCTCAAAACATGCGCACAGCGGACGGCGGTAATTGATCTTGATCCCGTTTCCGCAGGTCTTGATGCGCTCGTCAGCGAAGTGGGCTGTGCCGGGAAACGGTGGGCTGATCTGAGCGGGAGCGGTGCGCTGCTGGCGGGAAGATTAAATGAATCGCTTCCGCTGTGGAAAGGCGTGCGGATGCTGAGCGCGGACGAACGCGGCGCCGTGCGTACCGACGACGATTCGGGCAGTCTTGCAATCAGTGCCCTGTCGCAGGTAAACGACTGGACGGTGCTCGATCTGCAGCGACAGGCTTTTGCCCCCGGTTCGCCGGGCGCGGCATGGGTGGAATGGTGTGATCTGATTGCGGTCCTGTGCGGGACGGACATCATGTCCCTGCTGAAAACAAAAATGCTCCTGGAAAAGATACCCGCGGGAAAGAGTGTTTCCGTACTGCTGATGAACGGAAAATCGGGCGGCAGAAAAGCCGATGCGCGCGAAAAACTGTCTCTGGCGGAAGTGTTTCCCGTGCGTTACACGCGCACAATGGACGGAGACATCGCCCACGGCCTGGCTCCCGGAGACAGAAAGAAATCCGCGACGGCGCAGGATCTGAAGCGGTTTTGCGCCTCGTTTCTGGGCGTGGCGTAAATGTTTTCCGAAAACGGGATTTTTTCCGAAAACGCCGCCCCCGCTGCGAAACGTTTATCCCGCACAGGGCAGAATATGCGTGAGGCTCTGCATAATTCCCGCAAACTTGCCGAAATCAGAAAGAAACTTGCCGCCGGGGAAGACATGAGTTCCGCAATTTCGGAAATCCCGTTGGTCTTTACCTCGGAATTGGCCGATGTCTCGGAGACGGTACAGGAGGATCTGCAGGGTGCGGGCAGTACAATCACCCCTCTTCTGAACGATCCCGCAACCACAGATGTGCTGGTGAACGGGCCAAATCGGGTATGGGTGGACCGGGGAAACGGACTCGAGCCGGTAAAAATATCCGATCCCCGGCTGGAAAGCGAAGCCGGAGTGAGGGCTCTGGCGGTTCGTTTGGCGGCCGGCTGCGGGCAGCGTTTGGACGACGCGGCGCCGATTGCGGACGGAACATTTTCCTCGGGAATGCGTCTGCATGCGGTACTTCCTCCCCTGTGTGCGGAAGGAACGCTTATTTCACTGCGCACACAGCGCCGCCGAAAACTGAGTTTTTCCGATTTGGTGCGCTTAGGGGCAATTCACCCCGAACTGGCGGAAGTGATCGAAAAAATGGTGGAAAAACGCGCAAACGTGCTTATTTCGGGAGCTACCGGAAGCGGAAAAACAACTGTGCTGGCGGCACTGCTCGGGCTCGTGCCGCACACGGAACGGATTTTGGTTATTGAAGAATCTGCTGAACTATATCCTTCCCATCCCCATACCGTGCATCTGCAGTCGCGAAATCCGAATGTGCAGGGGAAAGGAGAAATCACGATGAGCGATTTGGTGCGCGCGGCAATGCGGATGCGTCCGGATCGGATTATTTTGGGAGAATGCCGCGGACCGGAGGTGCGCGACGTGCTGGGTGCGCTGAACACAGGGCACGAAGGAGGATGGGCAACGATTCACGCAAATTCCGCGCAGGACGTTCCCGCGCGTCTTGTGGCGCTGGGCGCACTTGCCGGGATGAGAGAAGAAACGGTGGCGGCCCAGGCGGCAGCGGGATTGGATGCGGTTGTGCATTTGCGCCGCCGGGGCGGAAAACGGTTTGTGGCCCAAATATCCGTATTGGAACGGGAACACAGGGAACTGCGCGGGCAGAAAGCTTTTCAGGTGGACGGAAGCGGAAAACTGGAAACTTTTTCCCCGGCGGGAGAGCTGCTGGCGCGGCTGGATATGGAGTGAAATCGCGATGTGGGTGCTGCTGGCGGGTGTGTTTGCCGTTGCGGTTATCGGCGGGGAATATCCGGGAAGGCTTTCCCGCACACGGCGGTTTTTCCGCAGACGGAAAAGACGCGGGGCAAAAAAAGAGGAAACGGATATGGGAATGCTGATTACGGAGGTGGCAACGCGGCTGCGCGCGGGTGCCTCTGCGGAAAAAGCATGGGCGCAGAGTCTTCTCAGACACGGATTCGTGCCCGTACCCGAAATGCCCGTGCTTACGGAAGAGGGTATTCCGCGCTGTCTGGAAGAAATTTCGAAACTGAATCCGCTGCGCAGGCGTCTGCGTCGGATTCCCAAATCCGTGGAAGACGCTCTTCCCGCCACTTTCGCGGTCTGCACACTGGCGGCACGCACGGGTGCGCCGATGGCAGACACTTTGGATTCGTGCGCTTTGGAAATCACACTTGCGGCAGAGGCAAAGGCGGCCCGGCAGATTGCGCTGAGCGGTCCCATGGCTTCCGCGCGGCTGCTGGGCATATTGCCCATCTTCGGTCTGCTGACCGGCGTGGCTCTGTCTGCCGATCCGTTTCGTTTTCTGCTCTGTACGCTGCCGGGGAAAATATGCCTGGTATTTGCGCTGCTGTTTGAAGCCGCGGGGCTCATTTCCGTGCGGATTCTTGTGCATCGGGCACTGAAAGGGGAATAGAAATGTTTTTCGTGCCGGCTTCTGTTTTGGCCGTACTGCTTTTTTCCCCTTCTCCGGTTTTCGCCGCGCGGCATCTGAAAATGTGGTTTAATCCGCGCCGGTCCGCCGTTGACGGGGGAATGTTGGCGGCGTTGGCAATTGCCGCTCTGGAATCGGGGGCTTCCGTTCCCCGTGCGCTGCGCGCGGTGCATATGTCGCTGCCCGACGGGGGCGGAAGAAAAGGAAGAACGCTGCGTGAAGTTTCCAATTCTCTGCTGTTGGGTGCGCAGTGGGAAGAAGCATGGGAAGATATCCCGGCGGAATTCCTGATTCTGAAAAATGCTCTCGCCCCCGCCTGGGAAGACGGTGCCGCCCCGGTCCCCCTTTTGGAAAGAAGCATAAAAGCTTTTCGGCTTATGCACGGCAGAAGGCTGAAAACAGCGGCCGCAGAATTGGGGGCGAAACTGGCCGTGCCGCTGGTGGCGTGTTTTTTGCCCGCTTTTCTGTGCGTGGGCGTGATTCCGGTTATTGCTTCTTCGGCAGGAAAAATTTTCTGACCCAATCCCGCATCCCCACTTTTCGGCAGAGCGCACGGTTGGCATCGTTTTGCGCGGAAGAACTGTTTTTTCCGGCAGTTGTGCACATCTGCGCAAAAGTCTGCCGCGTTCCACAGAAAAATTTTTTCTCCGCGTGCATCCCGGGGAAAATCGGAAAATTAAACAGTCATCGGCAGATGGCGAAAAACAACGGTACGGAAAGTAAAACACTTTCCGAAACACAGAAGGAGAAGAAAATGATTCAACGCCTGTTTAAAAAGGTACGCAGGGTCTCGCAGCGCACGGAATCGGGCATGGTTTCCGCCGAATACGCATTAGGCACCGTGGCCAGTACGGGAATCGCCGGAATTCTGATCTGGCTCTCGAAACAGGATTGGCTGCGTGAACTGATTGCCAATATATTCCGTTCGCTTCTCGGAATTTAAAATCCGCCGCGTCGGTTTTGTGGCAGGCAGCCGCACGGGTGCCTGCCACATTCGGAACGAAAGTGTTGTGAAGTGAAAGCATTAAAAACGAAAATCGGTGAACCGGGAATGGTGACTGTGGAATTTGCGCTGGTGATTCCGCTTTTTGTGCTGGCGGCTCTGTTTTGTTTCAGTGCCCTGCTGCAGTTTGCCACGGCATTGGATACGGATAACAGTGCCCGCGAAGTGGCACGTGCCGTGGCTTTGGGAAAAGACAGGCGCACGGCATGCACGCTGGCGGAAACGAAAAATTCCGCTCCCGTGAAAAAATGCACGGTGCGCATTGCGCACGGCATAGCGACGGTAGAAATAGAAAAAGCGGGGCGGGGAGTTTTCTCTCTTCTCGGACAGAATTTTTCCGCCATGCATAAAGTGGCTGTGGAACCGGGAGCGGGTAAATGAGATATTTGCGTGTAACCGAGCGCGGTTCGGCCACACTGAACGCGGCACTGATTATTGCGGCAATGGTTTCTTTCACGCTTCTGCTTGGCGGATACGCCCGGATTGCCCTCTATTCGGCAAGGCTGCGCAATGCGGTGGATTTAACTGCCGTTTCCGCGGCCCTGCTGGCGGAAAACGGAGAAACACCGTCGGCGGCGTGTACCCGGGCCAAAGAACTGCTGCGCGGCAGCATGCCCGGGGTGGGAATGATCCGCTGCGCGGCCGAAGGGGAAAACATTCGCATAACGGCATACCGGGCAGGCCCGGGCACGGTTTTCACAGGGCAGACAAAGGTCACGGCGCTTGCCGGACCGGAATAATTTTACGGAAACTTTTTTTTCACCGGAAAAACAATGTATCTTTACAATCGGACGGGGTCGTTCTAGGATTCCTTATTATATGGACAAACTGGGAGAGAAAAGTGTCGAAACTTGTTATCGTGGAGTCTCCGGCGAAGGCCCGCACAATCTCGGGATACCTGGGGAAAGAATACCGGGTGGAGGCGAGCATCGGTCATATCCGTGATCTGCCCAAGCCTTCCGACCTGCCCGCCGACATGAAAAAAGGCCCGTTTGCCAAATTCTCCGTGGACGTCGGGCACGGATTCGAACCCTATTACGTGGTTTCGCCGGACAAGAAGAAAAAAGTAGCCGAACTGAAAAAACTGCTGAAAAACGCGGACGAACTCTATCTCGCAACCGATGAGGACCGCGAAGGGGAAGCCATCGCCTGGCATCTTCTCGCGGCTCTGAAACCGAAGGTTCCCGTAAAAAGAATGGTGTTTCACGAGATCACGAAAGAAGCCATCAACCGTGCACTGGGCGCAACCCGGGAGCTGAACCGGCAGTTGGTCGATGCGCAGGAATCGCGGAGAATTCTCGACCGTCTTGTGGGCTACGAGGTGTCTCCCCTGCTGTGGCGAAAAGTAGCTCCGTCTCTTTCCGCCGGCCGCGTACAGTCGGTAACCACCCGTCTGGTTGTGGAACGGGAACGGGAACGGATGGCGTTTGTTCCGGTGTCCTATTGGGATGTGACGGCTGTTTTTGCCAAATCGGAGACGGAATTCAAAGCCAGACTGACATCCGTGGATAAAGCGCGCGTTGCGGTCGGGAAAGATTTTGCCGATACCGGCCGACTCGGCGACAAGGCACTCCGCGAGGGGGTGCGCGTGCTCGGCAAAACAGATGCGGCGCAGCTGGCGGCCTCTTTGGAGGGCGGCACGGGCACGGTTACCGCGCTCGAAAGAAAACCTTACCGCCGCCGTCCCGCGCCTCCGTTTACAACATCCACTCTGCAGCAGGAAGCTTCGCGCAAACTTAGGCTGAGTTCGCGCGAAACAATGAGAATCGCGCAGGCGCTTTACGAAAACGGCTATATCACCTATATGCGCACCGACTCGGTAAATCTTTCGCAGCAGGCCGTTTCCGCAGCCAGGACGCAGATAAAAGAAATGTACGGCAGCGAATTTCTGCCCGCGAAACCCCGTGTCTACGTCACCAAATCAAAAGGCGCGCAGGAAGCGCATGAGGCAATCCGTCCCGCGGGAGACCATTTCCGCACGCCCGGGGAAGTAAAAGCGAAACTGCAGGCGGGAGAGTTTGCGCTCTATGAACTGATTTGGAAGCGTACGGTTGCATCCCAGATGGAAGACGCCCGGGGAGACACCGTATCGGTGAAAATCACGGTTTGCCCGCAGGGGGCCGATTCGGTTTCGGAAGCGGTTTTCAGTGCGGCGGGCACGGTTATTTCTTTTCCCGGATTTATCTGCGCATACGAAGAAGGCCGGGACAACAGGCGCTATGAAGAAAAAGCGCAGTCGCATCTGCCCGAACTCGACAGAGGGGAAATCTTAACCGTGAAGGGCAGCACCGGCGAAGGGCATGAAACAGCTCCGCCTCCGCGCTACACCGAAGCTTCGCTGGTGAAAACGCTGGAGGAAAAAGGAATCGGACGCCCTTCCACCTATGCCTCCACTATTTCCACAATCACGGACCGCGGATATGTTTACCGCCGGGGACAGGCGCTGGTGCCTACCTGGCTCGCTTTTGCCGTCACGCGTCTTTTGGAAGAGAATCTTCCCGAACTGGTAGATTATGATTTTACTGCGGATATGGAGCATGAACTGGACCGGATCGCGGCCGGGGAGGAAAACCGCAGCGAATATCTGGAGAATTTTTATCACGGCTCGAAAGGGCGCAAAGGCCTGGAAGGGCAGGTCGCGCAGCTGGGAGATATTGACGCGCGTGCCGTAAACACAATCGAGATTACTCCGCGCATAAATGTGCGCGTTGGCAGATACGGACCGTATCTGGAAGAGATAAATGCGGCCGGGGAGGAAAACCGCAGGGCGTCTGTTCCCGGAGACATCGCCCCGGACGAACTCACGGGCGAAAAAGCGGAAGAAATTCTGACTGCCGCGCTGCAGGAAGACCGTATTTTGGGCAAAGAACCCGTTCACGGATACGATATTGCGGTGAAAGACGGACGTTTCGGACCGTATGTGTCCGAAGTTATTCCGGATGACGCGGTACAGCTCACTCCGACGGGGAAGGTATCAAAAACGAAACCGAAACCCCGCACGGCTTCGCTTTTTAAAACGATGAATCCGCAGACCGTCACGTTGGAAGATGCCCTGAAGCTTCTGTCTTTGCCGCGCAGTCTGGGAGAATCCGACGGGGAACAGATTACGGTGCAAAACGGCAGGTACGGACCTTATCTGAAATGCGGAAAAGAATCGCGCTCGCTCGAATCGGAGGAACAGATCTTCACAATCACAAAAGAAGAAGCCCGGGAACTGCTCAAACAGCCCCGGGTGCGCGGGCGTGCCGCAGCGAGGCCGCCTCTGGCCGAATTTGGCACGGATCCTGTTTCCGGTAAGAACGTTGTGCTCAAAGACGGCCGTTTCGGTCCCTACGTCACCGACGGGGAAACGAATGCCTCGGTGCCCCGAAGCGAGGACATCAACCGGCTGACCACACAGCGCGCCCTGGAACTTCTCGCGGCCCGCCGGCAAAAAATTGCCGAAAACGGCGGGGTGAAAAAACGTCGGGCAACGAAACGCTCCACGGGTGCAAAACGTTCCACGGGGACAAAACGGAAGAAGTAGCATATTTCCCGGGCGCGAACGGCAAAATGAAGAGCCGCAGCCCGAACAATACGGAAAGAGTTCAGACGCAGATGGCAGAAAACGAAACATCCGCCCGCGGGCTGTTTATCAGTTTTGAGGGCGGTGACGGTGCGGGGAAATCGACGCAGGTGGATTTACTGAAAACGTGGCTGGAGGGCTGCGGCCGGGAAGTGGTGGTTACCCGTGAGCCGGGCGGCACGGATTTGGGGTGTGAAATAAGAAAAATTCTGCTGCACGGAGAAGACGTGTCTTCCCGCGCGGAAGCCCTGCTGTACGCGGCAGACAGAGCGCATCATGTGGATACGCTGGTCCGTCCCGCACTGGAAAGGGGAGCGGTTGTGATCAGCGACCGCTATCTTGACTCCTCTCTCGCCTATCAGGGGGCTGCGCGGATGCTGGATCCGCGGCAGATATACGAACTGTCAATGTGGGCGGTGCAGGGTCTCCTGCCCCGGCTGACGCTGCTGCTCGACGTTCCGGCGGAAAAGGGTGGCGCGCGCGTGGGCGCGGTCCGCGACCGTCTGGAATCCGCAGGCATGGAATTTCACAGAAAGGTGCGCAGCGAATTTTTGGCTCTGGCAAAGGAAAATCCGCAGCGTTTCCGCGTGCTGGACGGAACACTGCCGATCGGCGAAATTGCTTCCCAAATTCGGGCAATAGCGGAGCCGCTGCTGTGAGGGGCAAATGCGGATCGGATCCGTGTTTGGCCGGGGAGGTGAAAAATGGTGGCAGACAGTTCCGTCTTCGGTGACCTCGTAGGGCAAAAGGCGGCAGTGGACGAAATCCGCCGTGCCGCACAGGCAGCCGGAAGAATAATCCGCAACGACACGGGAAACACGTCCGCAATGACGCACGCCTGGCTGTTTACCGGACCTCCGGGATCCGGGCGTTCGCTCGCTGCCCGCGCGTTCGCCGCTGCTTTGCAGTGCAGTGCGGAAATACCCGGCTGCGGACAGTGCAGGGAATGTAAGGCGGTTTTTGCGGGAAGCCATCCGGATGTGAAAATCGTCAGCACCGATCTCGTTACGATTTGCGCCACTGAGGTCCGGGAATTTGTGGCACAGTCATATTTGGCACCCGCCTGCGGAAACTGGCGTGTGTTTATTATTGAGGATGCGGACAGGATGCTGCGGCGTACCACAAACGTGCTGCTGAAAGCGATCGAAGAACCCGGTCCGCGCACGGTCTGGATTCTCTGCACGGCTGCCGTTGCCGATGTGCTTCCCACTATCCGTTCCCGCTGCCGAAACATAAATCTGGTTACGCCTTCCGTTGGGGAAGTGGCCAAACTGCTTACGGAACGCGACGGCACGGATCCGCAAACCGCTGCCGTCTGCGCACAGGCGGCACAGTCGCATATCGGGGTGGCGCGCGCGCTCGCCACCGATGCGCAGGCCTCGGGCATACGAAAAAGAACGCTGGAAATACTGGTCTCGGTCAGGGGGATCGGGGATGCCGTTATTGCCGCGGAGGCACTGACCAATACCGACTATATGATGTACGGGAAAAAGGGGAAAACGAAAACTTCCCTTGCCGAGAAAGTTTCTGCGGAAAAAACAAAGAAAATGGAAGCTCTCGGTTTGGACGCGGCGGGAAAGATTCCGGCTGCGCTGCGAAATCAGATTAATGTTGATTCCGCTCTCGTAAAAAGACGGGAGACGCGGGCAAAGCGCGATCTTTATGACCGCGAACTCATCTATCTGGAATCATACTTCCGCGATGTTTTGGTATGCCGGCTTGGTTCTTCCGTGCAGCTTATTAATCCCGATTTTGAGCAGAGCATCCGCCGGCGTGCGGAGAATACGCAGATAGGCGCGGCGATTAAAATTTTGGACGAACTGGAGCAGGCGCGGGCACGTCTTGCGCAAAACGGTGCGCCTGCGACGGTGTTTGCGGCGGCACTGGGCGCGGTGACGGCAGATGTAAATCTGTTTTGACGGTTTTGGGCGCGGCCGCGCAGGGTACGGAAAAAGAGCGAACGGAGGAATAATATCGTGTCCGGAAAGAGAAATGCGGGAATACTCCTTCTTCTGCTGACGGCAGTGGGGATGTCGGCAGCCGGGTGTGCGCGCTTTGGTGCGGCAGACGGTATCCGTCCGCATTCCGTAAGTGCGCCTATGCCGAAGATTCCCGCGGGACTGGAAAAGTTTTATACGCAGAGCATACGTTGGAAAGACTGCGGCGAAAACCTGAAATGCGCGAAAGTGACGGTTCCTCTCGATTACCGTAATCCCGCAGGTCAGACGATTAAAATTGCCGTGAAAAAGCGTTTGGCGGCCGGGAAAGCCATCGGCTCGCTGCTTGTCAATCCCGGGGGCCCGGGCGGCAGCGGGCAGGAAATGGCTGCCGGGGCAAAAGAATACTTCTCCGACAGTATTTTGCATTCTTTTGATGTGCTCGGTTTTGATCCGCGCGGTGTGGGGCAGTCTTCCCCGGTGGACTGCCTTTCGGACCGGGATTTGGGAAAAATTCTGGAGGCTTCCTATCCGCAGGATGAGGCCGGGGAAGCGCAGAAAACAGCCGATGTGAAAAAGATTGCGGCAGGGTGCAAAGAAAAATCCGGTGCCCTGCTCGGTTTTGTGGGAACGGAAAACGCTGCCCGCGACATGGATGTGATCCGACATACGGCCGGGGATCCGCGTCTTTATTACGTGGGTTACTCCTACGGCACGTCCCTGGGAGGAACGTATGCCCGTCTTTTCCCCGAAAATGTGGGAAGAATGGTTTTGGACGGTGCCGTTTCCCCTTCGGCAACGGAGTTTGAAAAAAATTCCGCGCAGCTGAAAGGTTTCGAGAATTCTCTGGACGCATATCTAAAAGACTGTCTGAGTGCGCCGAAACTGTGTCCGTTCAAGGGAAGCGTGGAGCAGGCGCGCCAAAAAATAAAATATATCCTCAAATCCGCCCTGCGCACTCCGATTCCCACTTCCGACCCAAACCGCCCTGCCACGCAGTCCGCGTTGATGTATGGGATCATTACCGCTCTGTACGACAATAAACTGTGGCCGCTGCTGAGCCAGGCTTTTGATTCCGTGCTGAAAAATAAGGGAGCCGACGCGATGATGTTTTTGTTTGACGCATACACGGGACGCGGGGCAGACGGATTTAAAAATAATTCCATGGAGGCCAATTGGGCAATCACCTGTGCCGATACTCCGGCGGGCGGGGATGCCCGCGACTGGAAAGAAAAATCGGCGCAGCTGGCGAAGATCTCCCCGGTGTTTGGGGAGATTCAGGGTTATGATGAGGAAATCTGCGCAAATTGGCCTTACCGTGCGAAACAGCGGCAGGAAAAATATCACGTTTCGCTGTCCGCTCCGGTTGTGGTGGTGGGCACAACAGGCGATCCGGCCACGCCGTATCAGTGGGCAAAAGAGTTTGCCGCCGATCTGTCAAATTCCGTTCTTATCACCTGGGAAGGGCAGGGGCATACCGCATACGGACGTTCCACGGAATGCGTGCGCAAGCCGATCGATAAATATCTGTTGGAGGGAACCGTGCCGAAAAATCTGATCTGCCCGGCAAAATAGCGGTGTTTCGGGCAGGCAATGCGTGCCGCGGGCCCGCTGCGCCCCGGCGCAAAATCGGACAAAAAACAGGCAGGGAAACTTTGTGACATCTTTCGCCATGAATTTATTTGAAAAATCACGTCAATACCGGTTACATTGAATAGTCGCAGATTTTATTTGCGCCGCGTTTGGCACAAAATCTTCTGCACGTGCCGCCTTAGCTCAGTCGGCAGAGCGTCTCACTCGTAATGAGAAGGTCGTGGGTTCGATTCCCACAGGCGGCTCCGGTCGATGTCCTCCGCTTTCCGTGCGGCTGCGGCAGCCGGAAGGTTTGGCAGAGAGCACGGACGGTTTTACCGGGCATATTTCTTAAAATCCCCGTTGCGGATTTTGATAAGTTCGCATACTTTACGCAAATAATCGCGAATCTCCCCGCTTTCCCCAAACAGGTTATCGTTACCCGGCTGCAGGATACCGAGATTATCGCGCCGGATGATTCCTCCTTTGAAGCACGATGCAAGATTTTCGCCTTCCATCCATTTTTCCGGGGTAATATCGGTGAAAAAACAGTTCAGCCTGCCGCCCGGAAAACACTCTTTCAGTGTTCGGCCGACTATGTCGGAGCAAAGTTGATAACGCTTATTATTCATCTTTCTTTTTGGCAAAATCCACAGATTCCCGCGTGTAAGATACAGTTCGGCAAGTTGGCGCACCTCTTCGAACTGCGCCACTTTTCTTACGGCTGCGGCTTTGCGGTCATTTTCTGTTTTATATTCTTTTCCGTCACTCGGCAGCGAATCGGGACCGGGCTCCAAAACACTGATTATAAACCCGAGTTCTTCTCCGGATTTTACTCTGACGGAATTGGCATATTCCCTATTGGCCAGTTCTTTGAACGGTGTCCAAAAACTTACCGTGACATCCGCGTGCAAAAGACGGTCTTTGTCTTTCCCGGATTTTCCCGGCTCGCGCCACACTTCTCTGTCGCCGTATTCGCGCAGCCGAAATGCCCGCGAGTCGCCGTCGTATTTCAGCCGTCTTCTGTCATTATTTTTATCGATAAGTTCCATATGCTTATACACCAGAAAATAGTGCATCAGGTTCAGCACCGGATTATTGCCGTTAATCCGGGGCGTATATCCTTCTTCTCCCCCGGAGGTCTTTTCTCTGCGAAAAGTGTCAAAGACAGCTTCCAAAACGGCATTTGTTGAATTTATGTCTCCCATGGTTCTGTTTCTCCTTTTGCGGTTGTTGCGGACGATGCGTGTTTGGTTTCGTTTCGTTTAATCTACCCGAAAGCCAATCCGGGGCGGTAACCCCAAATGTCCGGTGTTCAGGACAACGTCGGCCGGACGCAGGGTTTCCAGCTCGCGAACTGTTGGTTTTAAACCGTGTGCGGCGCGTTTTTGCAGGCGTACGGCCTGTTCCAGGATGCACTCTTCCAGCATTTGCCGTGCTAAACGGCCGTTACCCGAGTTCGGCCCGATTTCCGCTTTTTCCAACAGTTCCCGTGCTTTACGCCGTGCCGCGTCGGTGAAGCGGTATTTCTTTGCCTTGGCGTGGCTCATCAGGATCTCAAACAGCTCGAAGCGGGAATAATCCGGAAAATCTACAGTCGTCCGTACCCGTGATGCAAAACCTGGGTTGGCCTGCAGCATCAGTTTCATTTCCGCGGTGTAACCTGCCATAATAACGATTATTTCCTCACGCATGTCTTCCATGTGTTTCACCATCGCGTCAATGGCGACGCGGCCTTCGCCGTCATCGTTGAGAGTGTAGGCTTCGTCAATAAACAGCACCGATCCGCGGGCCTTTTGAAACACGGACTCCACCAAAGCGGCAGTGGAAACCATCGGATTTCCGATCAGATCCCGGCGCGATACCTCGAAAAAATTTCCGATTGCCAAAAGTTCGCGCTCGCGCGCGATTTGCCCCACCAGGCGCGCCACCTCGGTTTTGCCGGTACCCGGATTGCCGGCAAAGACCATGTGCATCGGCACAAAATGGGTGCTTAGCCCCGCATCATGCCGCATTTTCCGGTTTTGCGCAAAATACAGCTGTCTCATCACTTCGTTCTTTACCGATTTCAATCCGATTAAGCGCGACAGACGTAGCGTCCCCGACGGCAGAGTGTCCGATTCGCAGTGCGGCACATCCTTCTTTATTAAGGTTGTGAGCTGTGTTTTCGTCAGCGCACTGTCATTTTCCCCCTGTGCCAGGCGCACCCGCTGGTTTCGCTGAATGTCTGCCACCAGGTTACGCACAAAACGGGCGTTGCCCTGCTCCGGTTTCATACCCGCTGCCGCCAGCCGGTCACGGACAGCTCTGCGCGCGCACTGAGTTATTTTCAGGCCCTGCTTTTCCAGCATAAAATCGAAAATTTTACCGAGTTCTTCGGGTGTGTAATCCGGGAATTTAATAATCGAGCCGATACGTGAGCGGAATCCCGGGTTGGTGTTCAGGAGCTGTTCCATCGCCTTTTGATAGCCGGCAAAAATAACTACCGTGTCCCGTCGGTGATTTTCCATCTGCGCGATTAGTTCGGCAACCGTATCGCTGCGGCCGGACAGCGTGTAGGCTTCGTCAATAAAGATAACCGAGCCTTTGGCGTGGGCGAAGAGCCTGTCGATTCTGTTGGTTTCTCCCGGAGTGCCGGTACCCAGATGTGTCCCCGACACACGGAATACGCGGCCCTCACTCAGTACGCCCATTTCCTTCAGGATCCGGCCGTACAGCTGCGCCACCTCCGTTTTCCCCGTCCCCGGAGAACCTGCAAATACAGAGTGCAATGCTATGTCGGAATCCGCAAGTCCCGCCCGGCGGGCGATTTGTCCTATCCGAAACGAATCCAGCACCATCCGAATTTCCTTTTTTACTTCTTCCAGCCCAATGAGCTTATTCAGTTCTTCCATCGCGTCGGTTTTGTCCCTCATGCCGCCGGGTTCGCCGACCACTGCCCTGTATTCGGCAAAGTCCGTTTCCAGATTGTGTTTTGTGATCCACCGGTTGGCAAGAGTCTGCGGGTCTTTCCGGGAAGATTTGTCCGCCGCAGCCGCTTCAATCACCGCGTCCAAACTCCGCATGGCGCGCTTATCCATAACGAAGCCGCATCTGCGTAAACGATGTGCCGTCTGCGCCCGTGCCCGGCGGAGTTCGGTTACGGCAAACTTTTGTGCCGGGTTGCGGCGCAAAGTAACCAACGGCACGTTCAGGGTATGCTCCAAACGTGCGGCGATATTGCGTTCTGCGGCTCCGATAAGGAAAATCAGCTGTATCCGGCGCGGATATTTATTGGCACAGTCAAGAATTTTCCGCAGCACCGCCGCGGCGCGCAGCTCGCTGTCGGTGCCTTCTTTCTGCCGCGAATAGTCAATTACCAGAGTTGATTTTTCAAGGCTGCGAAACAGGTTTGCGTTAATTTCATCAGAGATTTTTTCGTATTCGGTAAAGTCTTCCGGCTGTCCGTAAAGATCCAAAGTAAAAACATTGCGGTTGCCGAGGCGTCCCGCCCGGTTCAGTGCTTCCAAAAGCAGATCCCCGGCGGAGTTCGCCTCGGCGATGGATTCGACTTCAATGGCATATTCAAACGCCGCCTGCCAGTTTTCGCCTTTTTCGGTGGTGTCGGGAAAGCCGCTTTCTGTTCCCTGTCTGTTTTGCGACGCTTTTATGCGTGATATTTCCCCACCCAAATCCAGGCTGTAGGGAGTTTTCTCTGCTTCTTTGCCCAAAACGTCCCAATCCCGCGGATTCTCAGTTGCCAAATCACAAAAAAGCAGGGTGTTTTTTCCCACAGCCGGAAAAAACAGGTTGTACATCTCCGAAAGGTTTGCCCGGTGCGCATCTCTGCGCACGTATATATGGCGAAGGAGATTTTCCGCCGAAACTTCCTCCACACTGAGGGGGCAGTTCTGCGGAATGTCTTCAACGAACTTTTCCCCCATTCTTTCCCGCATGAATTCCCGGACGTAATTCTCTATATCCGCGGGTGTAAGCCGATGATCCCTGACAAAAGCGCCGAGAATACCCCCGCTTTTCATCTCGCCGTTTAAAATGAACCGGGCGGGATATTCCGAAACACTCAGCATTACAGGCCAATCTGATCCGACAGGCTTCCATGGAGACTCGTCCCGCAGTGACAGGCCGGCGCAGCAGATTTTGAAGTATCTCATCGTTCTCCCTTTTGGTTTGTCTGAAAACAAATTAAATTGTAAAAAAGCCTAAAATAATACAGTAGAAAACTACTGTCGGCGAAGAGAAATATCATGAGTGAAAATAAAACAACTTCCGGCCGCCGTACTCTCCGGGACACGGCCGGACCCCGACGCGGTATAGGTTTCCTTATCTTTCGCTACCTGCTGGAAAATACCGGCACCGATTGCGGGGTAAGCGCGAAAGATGTCGGATCTGCGTTCCGCGAACCTTGGAGATACGGGATAGACTGGCTGAAGCCGCGGAAACTGACCGAAAAAACCGCTCTGGCGCATCTGCGTATTTTACGCAGTCTGGGAAATTCCCTTCCTTTTGGGGTGACTGTCAGACAATTTGGAGATCTGGAAAAGGAATTGCGTCCCGAAGGGGTGAAAGATACCAAATGGTTTGCGCAAATGCCTCTCACTGCCGGGGATATGCGTTTCCTGGCAGATGCACTGTCGGCAACCCGGGTGAACCCCGAGGATCTGGAAGAAGTTCGCGCCAATCTGGCGTTAATGGCAAATACGGATCCGAAAAGATTTTCCCGGGGCTATGTGAATCACATAGAGGACCGTCTGCTTCCCGGTGTGCGCCGAACCGTGGAAATTCTGGAGCAGGCTATTGCGGAGCATAAAACCGTTAGTTTTGATTACAGCCACTTCAACGTCAGAGGCGGTTACGACTGGGATAACGTGCAGTCCTACACGAATATGTATCCGCATGGGCTTATTTTTAAAAAAGGAATTTACTATTTTCTGACAAACAGCAAACCCCGGGCCACGGAAAAGAACATACTGAGTCTGGTTGTCGAACGCATTTCAAATATCCGTATCGGCGAAGTTCCCGAAGATGAAATTTCCGGAAGCGGCAGCGGCTTCGACTTTATGAAATACTCTTTGGAACGGCCCTATATGCACAGCGGTGAGGCAAAGGATGTCGAGTTCATTACGGAAGGGCATCTGGACAGCGTCTTCAGCACCTTTCCCAATGCCCGGGCCGTGCGCATACCGAAGAAAGAAAAAGACATCTATCTGGTGCGGGTGCGTGCGGAACTGACTGCTATGACCTGGTGGATTTTGCAGTACTCGGACTCAATGGCGGTTCGCAGACCTCCGGAACTTGTGCGGAAAGTTAAAACCGTTATCGACACTGCCGCCCGCAGATACGCAAAAATATCCGGCGAAAATTCGAAAGTTGCCCGAAAGGCCGGCCCTCCCCGCGGGTAAGACCGTCCCCACAGGTAAAAGTGCCTAAAATAAGGGAAAACCCGCGCCGGGCGCGGGCAGTTGCGGAGGTAGGGGGATTCGAACCCCCGAGGGCTTGCACCCAACACGCTTTCCAAGCGTGCGCCATAGGCCGCTAGGCGATACCTCCGGATCTGTCGGGACGCAGAACAAAACACGTCTCAACAAAGATTAATTCTATATCCCATAGGCCCGAATACAAAACGAAATATATGTCTGCGGGGTGTTTTTCATCTCATCTGCCCTCTTTTGCCGTTCTTTTTTGAAATTGGTAAAATAAACCCGACTTCCCACGCGGCGCCGTCTTCCGGAATCCCCCAGGGCCTGATCGCAGCAAGGGCACGGGAGCTCCGGCGGGTGCGTGGGAAGTCCTTTATTTTGGCATACATAAAGCCGTTGCGCTGAATTTCTTATATATTCGCTTACAGTCTTCGCCGGAACTGCGTAAAGCGTCTCCCGGGCATTACAATTGACAGTATGAGTGAACTGATTCTTGGGGTTGAAACCTCCTGTGACGAAACCGGAGTGGCTCTCGTGCGCGACGGGGAACTGCTTGCCGACGTAACGGCCACATCCATGGACGAATATGCGCGTTTTGGCGGAATCATCCCCGAAATTGCTTCGCGTGCGCATCTGGAATCTTTTGTGCCGACGCTGCACGCTGCCCTGGAGAAGGCGGGTGTTACGCTTGACGAAGTTGACGCCGTGGCGGCCACCGCCGGCCCCGGACTGATCGGTTCGCTGATAGTGGGTGTTTCGGCGGCGAAAGCGCTGGCTCTGGCATTGGGAAAACCGTTTTACGGCGTAAACCACATTATTGCGCATCTTGCGGTGGACCGTCTGGTTCACGGGGATTTTCCCGAAAAATTTGTCGGTCTGGCAGTCAGCGGCGGACATTCGCATTTGATGCTTGTGCGCAATATAGCCACGGACGTAGTTGAACTGGGCGGCACTTTGGATGATGCGGCCGGAGAGGCTTTCGACAAAGTGGGACGTTTGCTCGGTTTGCCGTATCCCGGCGGTCCGCACGTAGACAGGCTGGCGCGGGAGGGAGATGCGACAAAGATTCGTTTTCCGCGCGCGCTGCAGTCGGGAAAGAACCTGGAGCTGCATAAATACGATTATTCGTTTTCGGGACTGAAAACCGCGGTTGCACGGCATATCGAGGGGCTGCGGGAACGCGGGGAAGAGATTCCGAAAGCCGATATTGCCGCCGGATTCCAGGAAGCTGTATCCGGGGCACTGGTGGAAAAAGCCATTGCCGCGGTCCGTGCAAACGGCTGTGACACACTGGTGGTCGGGGGCGGTTTCTCCGCCAATTCGCGGCTGCGTGAACTGGCACAGGAAGAGGCCCGGCGCAGCGGACTGAACGTGAGGATTCCCCCGATCCGTTACTGCACCGACAACGGCGCGATGATTGCGACTTTGGGTTGGGAGATGGTGCGCAACGGAGTGGAGCCTTCGGGTCTGGGTATTTCCGTGGATACCTCGATGGCGCGTGACACCGTAATTTTGCGTTAATTTGGGCGTCTGCGCGTTTTGCGCGGAAATTCTCCCGGGAGGTTATCCACAATCAGCCGGCCGGGTGGAGTGCTTGGCGTAAAGTTCTGTAAAATACACGTTGTGAGCATTGCGTTGTATCGCCGTTACCGGCCTGAAAATTTTGAAGAAGTGATCGGTCAGGAGCACGTGACCAAGCCTTTGACGGCTGCGCTCGAAGCGGGGCGGACCACCCATGCTTACCTGTTTTCCGGTCCGCGCGGCTGCGGAAAAACCACTTCTGCGCGGATTTTGGCGCGCTGTCTGAACTGTGCGGAATATCCGACGGCCGTACCGTGCGGCAAATGCGAGTCCTGTGTGGAACTCTCGCGCGGCGGATCCGGTTCGCTGGACGTCGCAGAGCTGGACGCCGCTTCGCACGGGGGAGTTGACGACGCGCGTGAACTGCGTGAACAGGCAGGATTTGCCCCGGTTCGGGATCGGTTTAAAATTTTCATTATCGACGAAGCGCATATGGTGACGAATCAGGGGTTCAACGCTTTGCTGAAATTGGTGGAAGAACCTCCGCCGCACGTGAAGTTTATTTTTGCCACCACAGAACCCGAAAAAGTGATCGGAACAATCCGCTCCCGCACGCATCATTACCCATTTCGCCTTGTGCCGCCGCAGATTCTGACGGATTATCTGCGCAGCGTATGCGAAAAAGAGGGAATCACCGCACCAAACGAAGTGCTTTCCCTTGTGGTTCGGGCCGGAACGGGTTCCGTGCGCGACACTCTTTCCGTTCTCGATCAGATTATTGGCGGGAGCGAGGGAAATACCCTGGATTATAACCGTGCCGTTGCCCTGCTCGGATACACATCGGCAGATCTTCTCGACGAAGCGGTGGATGCATTGGCCCGCAGTGACGGCGCTGCCGTTTTCGGGGTTGTGGAAAAAATTGTGAACTCCGGGCACGATCCGCGGCGTTTTGCGGAAGATTTGCTGCGGCGTTTGCGGGATTTGGTGATTATTGCTCTGGCGGACGAAAGTGTGCGTAATGTGTTCGTCTCCGTGCCGGAAGACAGGTATCGGATCATGACCGCACAGTCGCAGGCCGTGGGGGCAAAACTGGCTTCGGGTGCGGCCGATTTGGTAAATGAGGCGTTGGGCACGATGGCCGGAGCCACCGCTCCGCGTCTGCAGCTCGAATTGCTGTGCGCGCGGCTAATTATGCTTAGCCGGGAGCAGGGAGCTGCAGGCCTCCGCTCTGCTTTCCCTTCGGCGGGAGGTTCCTTTAATACGCCGGTGGAGAATGCGGCTAAAAATTCCGCAGGTGCCGCGGCTGCTTTAACGGCGGCAAAAGCGGCAACGCAAAACTCTGTTTCTGCCGAAGAATCTGCCTCTTCCCTATCCCCGCGTCCTGAGCGTCCCGCCGCTGCGCACACCCACCCGGCGGCGGAGAAAGAAGAATCTGCGCGGCAGGGGCAGTCCCGATCGGCAGCGCAGAACGGAGATTATTCCCTGATTAGCGGCAGCTGGGAGAAGATCTTGGAAGTCGCGGGCAAAAAATCCGCCGCCGCGGCCGGACTGCTGAAAAATGCGCAGGGCGTGGCAAAATATGAAAACGGCATACTGAGCGTTGCTTTCGGTAATGCGCATTGGGTGAAAACATTTAACCGCACAATTCCCGTATTGGACACGGTGGCATTTACGGTTTATGAAATTACCGGGCTGAAGACCAGAGTGCAGGCCGTGCAGGTATCTTCGGCTGCGCAGGATTCTCCCGCCGGACCGGATTTTCCCGCCGGGCAAACCCCACCCGGGGCGCAGATCGGTGGGCAGCACCCAAAAGTGCCGGGCCGGCAGCGGGATAATTCGCAGCCGGCTTCGCAGGCTCCGCAGCCGGAAAACAATTTTAAATTTACTCCTCCGCCGGAAGAAGATACGTTCTTCTTCACCGACATTCCCGATCTGCCCACCGTTCATTTTGAGCCTTCCGCCTCCACGGGTTCTGCATCTTCGCCGGAAACTGCCAAAGAACAGCCGCGAAATTTTCCCCCGTCGCGGATGCCCCTGAATCCCGGCGTGGTTTCGCCGGGCGAAGATCCCGGGCAGTACAACGGAGAAACGGGTGTGCAACCCAACCGGGAAGAGGAAACGGAATCCGAATGGGAAGAGGTTTCCCCGGACGATCCGAGTATTTCGCGCTCCGAGTATGCAGGGGTGAATGTGGTGCTCAAAGAGCTGGACGGCACGGTGATTGAGGAAATACCAAACAAAGAGGGTGAATAGTGGCAGGAATATATGACGGCGCAGTACAGGAACTGATCGACGAACTTGGACGGCTTCCCGGTGTGGGTCCGAAGAGCGCGCAAAGAATTGCCTTTCATCTCCTGGAAGCGGAAGATGCGGAAGTAAAAGCGCTTATTGCGGCTCTGGAAGCGGTGAAAACGAGAGTTCGTTTCTGCAGCGTGTGCGGAAGCGTTACGGAAGAGGAGATATGCAAAATATGTTCCGATCCGCGTCGCCTGGATTCCGTGCTTTGCGTGGTTGAAGAATCGCGCGATATTGTGGCTATCGAACGCACCCGGGAATACCGCGGAAAATACCATGTGCTTGGCGGGGCGATAGACCCGATTGGGGGAATCGGACCGCAGCAGCTGCGGATTCGCGAACTGTATGCGCGTCTGGCAGACGGAAAAGTGCAGGAAGTGATTCTGGCAATGAACCCCAACGTGGAAGGAGAGGCAACAGCCACCTATTTGGCGGTGAATCTTTCCGGCATGGGAGTGGACGTATCGCGTCTGGCTTCCGGGCTTCCCGTCGGCGGGGATTTGGAATACGCAGACGAAATTACTCTTTCGCGCGCTCTGGAGGGCCGCCGGCGAATCAGCACATCGGAGTAGGATCTACCCGAAACCGGATCAGGTTTCGGCAAATGCGGGGCCGGCGGTTTTGCCGGCCGGCAGTTTGGGGCCTTGGCAGGGATTCGGTTTAGGCAAGATATCCGGACCAGTCTTCGTCCGGTTCGGGTTTTTCGCCCACGCTTTGCCCGAGCAGCGCCGCCTCATCCGGTCTGTTTTTCAGAATCTGATTAATATATGAGTCTATCGCTTCCTGCATGCTTACGTCGTGGCCTGCTTTTTCCGAAATATACCAGCGGTGTTCGAGGACCTCATGGAAAATCTGTGCCGGTTCCAGTTTTCCGCGCAGTTCCCGGGGGATCGCACGGATAGTCGGCTCATATACATTCTGCATCCATTCGTGGGCCACAATCGCCAAATTTGTATCCTGGTTTCCGCTGAGCACACGATACTGTTTCATATCGTTTATCATTCTGCGGGCCTGCGCTTCTTCCACATCCAGGCCGGTCAGGCGCATGAGCCGTCTCGAATAATGTCCGGCGTCCACCACCCGGGGGCGGATCGACATGGTTGTGCCGTTAATGTCGGCAGTCATCTTCAGCTCCGCGACGTCGAAGCCCAGTTCGTTAAGGCGCTGAATTCGCTGGTCCACACGCCATTTGTCGTTAATTGAGAAAGATTCCTCGCCGGTCAGTTCGTCCCAGAGTTTGTGGTAGCGGTCCAGAAAACGGTTTCCGATTTCAATGGCGTCGTATTCCTGCATCAGGATTCCGCCCGCCTGCAAATCCATCAATTCCCCGATAATGTTCAGATGCGCCGTTTCCACATCGTATTCGCGTTTTCCGTCCGAAATGTGCGGGAAGAGCTCCCCGGTTTCCGCATCTACCAGATATGCGGCGTATTCCCCGGCGTCGCGGCGGAAAAGTGTGTTTGACAGCGAAATGTCTCCCCAGTAAAAACCGATCAGGTGCAGCCGGACGATCAGCACGCTCAGTGCGTCCATCAGTCTGTTGACCGTTTCCCCGCGCATTCCCGACTGGCCGAATACCGCACGGTAGGGAAGGGAAAACGGCAGGTGCCGGGTGACCAGCGCGGCATTCAGCGGCTGTCCGTCGGCGGTAAAACGGTTGTTTACGATTGCCACGGGTTCTACGCACGAGCCCGAGAGGCGGTAGAGGCTGCGCAGGGTGGAATATTCGTGGCGGGCGAGGTCTTCGCTGATTTCCTTTACCGCCACCGTTTTCCCGTTCAGATTGGCAAAACGCACTACGTGGCGGGAAATACCGCGCGGCAGGGCGATGATCACGTCGTCCGGCCATTCGCGCAGCGGCAGATTCCACGGCAGATCCAGCAGACGCGGTTCAACGTCGGCGGCGGTAATGTTGAGAATGTGGTTCATATTTTCCATTCTAAAGGAAAGATTTTCTGTTTTTGCGGCTTTTGGGTGTGGCATGAAAAACGCGGGAGGAACTGCACACTGCAGTTCCTCCCGCATCACGGGTTATTTCTCTGCGCAATACGGAATGTCAGTCTCCCAGACGCTTTCCGGAAACGGCAGAGAAGAAGTGGATGTGTCCGGGGCGCGGACGCAGATTAATCACCTGGTCCTGCGCGACTTTCCGCTCCGGGGGTACGCGAACAACCATCGTTTCGGAGTTGTCTCCCGAGCCGAAACGGGATTCTTCGTTTTCCTCTCCGGCGATTGTGCCGTACACATAGGAATCTGAACCGAGATGTTCGACGAAAGTAACTTTCAGCGGGATCGTGTCGATACCCGGTTCGGCAATCTCAAACCCTTCCGGACGGATGCCGATCGTAACTTTATCTTCCGATCCGATCGCGCTCTTCACGGATTCGGGCAGCATTACGGTTGCTTCGCCAAACTTGGCGCTGTCGCCCTCAACGCGCCAGTCGCCGAGATTCATTGCCGGCGAGCCGATGAATCCTGCCACGAAGGCGTTTGCCGGCCTGGAGAACATCTCATCCGGCGAAGCCACCTGCTGCAGAATTCCGTCTTTCAGGACGGCGATCCTGTCGCCCATCGTCAGGGCCTCGGTCTGGTCGTGCGTCACATAAACGGTGGTTACGCCGAGTTCGCGCTGCAGAGAGGCGATCTGTGTGCGGGTCTGCACACGGAGCTTTGCGTCCAGATTGGAAAGCGGTTCGTCCATCAGGAACACCTGCGGCTTGCGCACAATCGCGCGGCCCATCGCCACACGCTGACGCTGTCCGCCGGAAAGTGCTTTCGGTTTCCGGTCGAGATACTGGGTCAGATCCAAAATACGCGCGGCCTCTTCCACGCGCCTGCGGATTTCCGCCTTGTCCACGCCTGCGATTTTCAGGGCGAAGCCCATATTGTCCGCTACGGTCATATGCGGATAGAGTGCGTAGTTCTGGAACACCATGGCGATATCGCGTTCTTTCGGAGTGACGTTGGTGACGTCGCGGTCTCCGATTAGAATTCGTCCGCTGTTTACATCCTCAAGGCCGGCGAGCATTCGCAGCGATGTCGATTTGCCGCAGCCGGAGGGGCCGACGAGAACGAGAAACTCTCCGTCCCGGATTTCCAGATTTAATGAATCAACAGCAGGCTTTTCCGAGCCCGGATAGACGCGGGTAGCGCCGTCAAAAGTAACGGTAGCCATTACTCTTCCCTTCACCGACAGGTACGTGTCGGACGATCCGTTGTGAAAGGTGCTTATATAAAGCACGGTGGCACGTCGGTGTACCACTGAAAATAATTATCACATGATTATCCGGTATTTTTCCAGTGCCGATTTTAATGTGAGTGGGATTACTTTTCGCAGCAGAAAGCGGGGCGTGCAAAACGGGGAGAGTGTGTGTGTAAAATGTTGCTAAACGGGCATATCGGACTGTGCCCCGGCAGTGTGAGGGTCTTTTGCGGAAAGAAATAGGCGGATATACGCTTTTGCGCAGAATCGGTGCGGGAGGAATGTCCGCGGTTTATGAAGCCGTGGACGGCGCCGGCGTGCATGTGGCGCTGAAACTCCTTCACCCGGGTGTTTCCGCAGACGGGCAAGCGCGTGCCAGACTGCGCCGCGAAGTGGCGGCAATGCAGCGGATTAAAAGTGAATACGCGGCCGAAATCATCGATGCGGAATTCGATGCGGATGAGATTTTTCTGGTGACGGAGCTGATCGAGGGGATCACCCTGGAACAGGATGTACGCGAAAACGGGCGTTTCACCGAGGAAGATCTCGCTTCTCTGGGCGGGCAGCTGGATGCGGCTCTGAGATCCATTCACCGCGCCGGCGTGCTGCACCGCGATCTGAAACCGGCAAACGTGATGATGCGCAATAACCGTCCCGTGCTGATTGATTTTGGAATTGCGCAGTTGGGAGATGATTCCAGACTGACCCGCACCGGGTTTGTGGCGCAGACTCCGGGTTACTGCGATCCGCGCGTGATTCGCGGCGCTGCCCCCGACGAGGCGGCCGACAGGTGGGCGCTGACGGCCGTTTTGGCGTATGCCGCAACGGGTTCGCCGCCTTTCGGCACAGGCGATCCGCAGGTTGTGCTGAATCGGGTGCTTGCCGGTTTGGTGCAGGGGGAAACGGGAAACAGCACTTTGGACGAAGCATTCAGGCGCGCTCTTTCTCCCCGGTTGGAAGAACGGCTGTCTTTCGCCGCCCTTACGGAGATAATCCGCAATCCGGAGATTCCCGCGACGCGGATAATTCCCGTTTCCGGGGAAAGGACGCAGATACTGCCCGAATTCACGCAGCCGGTTCCGTTTCGCGGCGATCCGGCGCGGGGATCCGATGCGGCAGAAACTTCGTGGCCGCAGTCTTCGTGGCCGGAAAATGCCGCCGCCGATTTGTCCGATGCCGGCGATTTTCCGGCAGCGGATTTGCCCGCATCCGATTTCCCGGCAGGGGAACGGGAGATAAAGACGCTCCGCCGTTTTCCCGTGCTCATTTTTCTCTGTGCGCTTACTTTGGCGGTTTTTGCCTGCGTTCTGGGCGGAAAGACAAATTTTGCGGCCGGTATCGGTCTGTGTGCGGCCGTGGCACTGTTTTTTGATTTTCTGGGATCTCTGTGGCTGGATATGCAGGTGCGCCGGCTGCGCGGCGGAAATCAGGGCCGCCTCGGTGCGGTGTTTTCGCTCCTGAAATCCCCTTATATTTTTCTCGGCTCCGTGCTCCGGACCGCAGTCAATTCAGTTTTTGCCCTGTGTTGCGGGTATGCGGCTCTTTACGCACTTTCTCTTCCGGAGACGCGCCTGCGTTTTCGGGATATGGCCGGTTTCGAATCGCGGCAGGCGGCTCTTTTGGGGGCACTTGTTTTTGTGTCCGTCCAGTGGGGAAGTCCTTTTGCCAAAAAGATGCGTACCGGCGTGCGCGTGCTGATCCGTACGCTTGCCCCCGGAATCCGGTACAGACTGCTGTGGGCGCTTGTGCTGACCGGTGTGTGCGCGGTGGGCATCCGGGCACTGAATGCGGGAAATTTTAATATCGGCGTGCTAAATTATTAGAGGACGGCGGAAGGAAAGCATGAACGGGAAACAGAGTGGGAAAAGCCATCGCGAGGCAGTGCGCGAGAAAGCAAGAATGCTGCGTAAAGAGCAGGAGAGACGGGCACGCCGAAATAAAATTCTGATTGCCGTATGTGTGCTGTTCGTGCTGGCCGTAGCCGGGTTTGCACTGTTTGTGACGCTTTCTTCGTCTGCGGGAAAGCAGGGCGCATCCGGAGGAAGTGTGCGCAGTGCACGGCTGCAAAACGTTTCCCCGAAATACGGTATTGCGGTAGACGCGCAGGGCGCGGCGACCGCTTCGGTGCGCGAGAATATTCCGCAGCTTGCGATGTACACGGATTATATGTGTATTCACTGTGCGGAGCTCGAGAATTCGTCGAAGGACGCCATCGTCCGTCATACGCATGAGGGCACAGTGCAGTTTATCAACTACCCCGTGGCAATTATGGGCCACGAAAGCTCGATTATGGGTGCCGCGGCTTCGTTCTATGTGGCCACGTATGCGCCGAAACAGTATCAAAAATTCCAGCAGGGGCTGTTTGCGAAAACGAAGCAGTTCCTGGAAGACAGAACAGGCAGGCCCCCGACAGCCGCCGATATTGCGAAAATCGCAAAAGAAGCCGGTGTGCCGCAGGATGTGGTAAACGATCTGCCGGCTTCGGTCGGCTCCGGGCAGTGGGCGGACGTGGTGAAGAAAGCCACCGACAGTTTTACGGCCGCGGGCTTCGAGGGTACGCCCACAGTGACTCTGAACGGAAAAGAAGTAAAAGATTACGGAAAAAACGGATTCTCCGGGTATCTGGATGAATTGGCGGCTAAGGCAAAGTAAGCGGCTCTCCCGGTAGGCGGCCGTGAAGACGAAGCACACGTGCCTGATTTTCGCGGTATCGCAAAAATTTGCCGTGCAGTCGCTTATCCGGCATGATTGAACTCGCCGATAGCAGTTTCGGCCGTTACCGGCAGGCAATGCCTCCTTAGCTCAGTTGGTAGAGCGCCGCTCTTGTAAAGCGAAGGTCGTCAGTTCGAGTCTGACAGGGGGCTCCGGTGGGACGCTCATTTTGATGCAAAGTGGGCGTCCTGTTTTTATGTCGTGTGATTTTGGTTCGATAGTGTAAAATGGGGGCACTCTGTGCTCAGGTGTGCTTATGGACATCCGGCAATAGGGAAATATTCTTCCGGGAACAGTAATGGCAGCATCGATAAAAAATAGGCGTAGGTTGGCCGGATTCCGGCGATAAGGGAAAGGAGAGTTATCGTGCGCGGAGATAATGGCATTGCGTGCCGCTTGCCCAAAATCCAACTGTGGATCATCGCCACGTTAAGTGTCTCAGGAATTATTGCTCTTGCATATGGCCGGTCTAAACAGTCCGATCCCGGCATATTAGCGATTCTGCTGTTGCTTTACGGCGGAGTGCTTCCCCTGATAGTCATGGCTTTCACGCTTATGAGGAAGGTCGGACTTAAGCAGCGGGCTTTGGTTTTCCCGTGTTGCCTGTTGATGTCTGTTACGGCGTTGTCATTTGCATTCTTCGGAGAAACGATTGCGGCGGATTTTCTCGGCATTGTGATGGTTAGCTACCTGTTTTGGCCGGGACGGGAAATCAATTTCGCACTTAGTATCCTGTCTATAGTTTTGTGTATGGGAATCACACTATGGCAGTACTCACGCCGGCAAAGCTGATACGACAAAGCAAACGAATTTATCGGATTGTGTTTTAAAAAGGGGAGTATACCGTTTTTATGGCATATCTGAACAGTATTGAAACACGGCGCCATATAGTGTCTCAGGTGTGTCACATGCCTTACGGTCCGGGGGCAACAAGGTTTTCCGGAAAATCACGAAAGGTAAAGTTGTTCATACTCCCAACCGGGTTGGCAAACTCCCGAACACTTCCGGGCCTGCCGATGGAACGCCCTGAACACCGGACTTAAACCGGCACCGCTAACGCAAACTATTTTTCACACCCCTAAGCGATACCGCCGGCTCAAAAGGGTACTTATCAGACCTGACATCCTAGCAAATAGTAGTTGCTTGATCTTTGGGTACGCGGTAGTATGTTATGCAAGGAACATGGTTAAGCAAGGAGGGGTTGTGTCTGAGTCACAGTTACGCAAGGGTGCGGTTGAACTGATTGTCCTTGGATTACTTTCGTCTCGTCCTTCTTACGGGGGGCAGCTTGTAGAGCGTTTTCGCGAGGAAGCGGGATTGGAGATTTCTACGGGTACGTTATATCCGCTGCTCGCGCGACTACGTAAATCAGGGTTGGTAGTTACGGCTTGGCAGGAGTCTCCGGTAGGGCCACCGAGGAAGATTTATAAGCTCGCAAACCCTGGGAAGAATCGCTTATTGCAGATGCGCCGCGAGTGGGAGGCGCTTGATTGTGCTGTGAAGCGAACAACACAGAAAGGAATACGGTAATGAAGTGGTTCGGTAAGGACGCAGAGGGGCAGGCGCGAGTTTTGGGGATACCTGTCTCCGGGCTGTGGTTGGGGCGCTCTGATGCTGCGTTGGATGGTTTTGAACCAGAGAATCCGCGCTTGTTCATTCCTCGAAAATACGGACTGGGTTGGGACATTAATCTGGGTGCTGTTGGTGTGCGTTTAGGGCTAATTCGGCCCGATGATTCTCTACCGGACTTGGCTAGCTATGTCCCCACGCGTCTAAAGCGCGGCATTAAGCTCACCACTATCGCCGGTGGGATTGGGGTTGCGTTCTTGGCGGTACTGCTCAGCCGCAAGGAGCAGGTTCTCCTCCAGCGCTCAACACGCGGAGGATCCCAAAGATTTATTACCGGCAGACAGGCTGCGCTAGCTCCAGTGGTTTTAACGACCGTTGCCGCACTAGCGCCACAGGTCTTTCGACGCGATGACCCAGAATCCGAAGATGCCGTGCGTTTGGCCAATCAGGCGGATCTGATGGGCGTTGAAGCCATGTCCATAGCCTGGCTTGCAGCAATGCGCCGGGCTGGCGACAAGCAGGAAATGAACCGCCGGTTGATGGTGCCCATTGTTGCTTTATGGCCCCTCGTTGCTGGCGCTTGCCAACTCGCTTATGTGAAAACCGCGTTAGCCAGGGTAAAAACCCGGCTACACAATTCAGGAGACAAGTAATGAACCCTATAGATAAACTGTTGGATTTGCCGACCCCGGCATTAATAGGAGTTTGCATCCTTATAGGAGTGCAACTGATAGCGGTGGTCTGGTCTTTGATTTGCTTGCTGCGCGATAAGCGAACTCACATTGCCGGTTTAAATCGCCTAGTGTGGCTCTTGGTTATCCTCTTTGGCCAAGTGATTGGGCCAATCGTCTTTTTGGTTATGTACTTTAACGAACAAAGACAGTTTAAGGTACAGCGTGAATATGAACAGAAAGCTACAGCCAAGCATCACCGGGTTGATGCGAGTTCAGTGGTAAGCAAGCTATATCCGAAGGAATGAACATGGATTTAGCAGTCTGCACTAAAGATTTATCCAAAACCTTCGGTAAACACCAAGTACTAACCAACATAAACCTTCGAGTTCCTACCGGCTCCTGTTATGGGTTTGTGGGAGCGAACGGAGCTGGCAAAACCACCACCATGAGGATCCTTGCAGGACTGGCCGGAGCCAGTAGTGGCAGCGCCACCGTGCTGGGAGTTAGCCGGGGCAAACTTCCGGTCAAACCGATCCCTGGCGTGTCTTACCTGACTGATGTCCCCCAGATTAGCCCCTGGCTTAGAGCCAAGGATGCGCTCATCACTCTCGCCCGCCTTGGTGGAATCTCCCCAGACCTGGCAGCCGAAAGAAGCGACGAACTACTCAATCTGGTTAACCTCGACAAAGCCCCCGGAAGAATCGGCTCCTTTTCTAGAGGCATGAAGCAACGGATGGGAATAGCAGCAGCACTCGTTACTGCCCCGAAACTACTACTGATAGACGAACCAACCAGCGCTCTTGACCCGATCGGGCGAGCAGATGTTCTGGCGCTACTACGCGAGTTAACCGGGCAGGTAACGATAGTATTTTCCTCCCACATCCTCAGCGATGTCGCTAAAGTCTCTACCCACGTGGGGATCTTGCATCGCGGTAGCCTGCTAGCTCAAGGACAGTTAGGCGAGCTGGTCAATCAGCAAACTAAACACGTTACCCTTGATGTCACGGTGCGTGCAGACGTTGCCACCGCCGTGGCTAAGGCTATCTATAGCCTCGATTCTGCCGCAAAGATTCACCCCACCTTTAGCGGCTTAGATGAACTTTTCACCAAACTAACTAAGGACGGCGGTAAAAAATCGTGAATACCTCGAGTTTCAGATTGATCTGGCGCTATCAAGCTGTCTGGCTCCTACGCTCCTATGGCACATGGATTATAGGCGGGGTATTCGTTATCCTTGCTCTCACCCAAGGATTGTTTACCCAATACACGCCGCGAATCATCAGATTTCTGGCCGGATCAGAAGTAACCACGCTAATACAGTCACTACCGGAACCTTCCTGGCAGCAAGCCTACGCGGGATGGATAAAGAACCTTACCCAAATTCTTACCGTAATCCTTGTTGCAATGAACTCTTTTCGTTGCAGCGTGCTTACCGGCAATGGTGACATTCCTTTTATTTTCCCTGGTAGCGTGCAGCGCTCACACTACCTCATCAGCTTTGCTGTCAGCAGCTGGCTATCTACCCTATTCCTTGCCGTCTTCAGCGCTGCCCTGGCTTGGGCTGGAACATCACTGTTATTCCCAGGCGCTAATCCCGCCCCGATAATATTGGCTAGTTTGGTATGGGCGCTACAAATCATTCTCATTCACGCTATACAAACGGTCGCAGCCACTTTTAAACCAGGCATCGGCATGCCCCTTGCGGCTGGATTCGGAGCCTACCTACTAATAACGATGTCAGCGATATTTATCCAGGAGGGCAACAAAACTCCCCTTGGCCTCTCCCCCATAATCAACAACCTCGCTCAAGACACACTCGAGGCGCCTTGGGTCTGGCCAATCACCAGCAGCCTATTGCTAATCATTACGCTGCTTTTCACCGCCACCTACGTATACAACAGAGTAGAACTTGACTAAAACCCAAACCCGTTAACGCAAACTATTTTTCACGCCCCTAAGCGATACTCGCTAACGCAAAAGGGTACTTATCAAATCGAAGTCTAAGCGGAGCGGGTGACGGGAGTCGAACCCGCCTCTGCAGCTTGGGAAGCTGCCATTCTACCGATGAACTACACCCGCAGGGCTGCGCCGGCAGCGCGGCACACGCCGCAACCGGCTTTACAGACTCCTATTGTACGCATTATTTTTCGTTTCGCCAAACACACGGGCCGCTGCACTCATTTGCCGCGTCCCGCTTTGCCGTCCGCCGCAGGCGCATCCGGCTGCCGCCTACGCATTTGCGGAAATCGGCACACGGGGATCCGGGCATCTGCGTAAAATTGGCAGCGGGCGGAAAACGTGAAAGAATAATAGCGTGTTACTTTCAGACCGCGATATTTGCGAATTTGTTGCTGCGGGAAAGATCCGGATCGATCCGTGGGATCCGCAGATGGTCCAGCCTTCCTCGGTGGATATTCATCTCGACCGTTATTTTCGTCTGTTCAATAATCATAAATATGAAGTTATTGACCCCGCGCTCGCGCAGGATGATCTCACCGTGCTGACGGAAATCCCGGCGGACGGCGCGTTTGTGCTGCACCCGGGGGAGTTTGTACTGGGTTCCACGTTCGAGCTGATTACTCTGGGCGACGATGTTGCCGCCCGGCTGGAAGGCAAGAGCTCACTGGGGCGTTTGGGTCTGCTGACGCACTCCACGGCCGGGTTTATCGACCCCGGTTTTTCCGGGCACGTCACGTTGGAGCTGTCGAACACGTCCACACTGCCGATTAAACTCTATGCGGGAATGAAAGTGGGGCAGTTCTGTTTCTTCGGGCTTTCCTCGCCTGCGGAGCGTCCGTACGGCAAAGGGGCAACACATTCGCGTTATCAGGGGCAGCGCGGGCCTACCGCATCGCGTTCGCATCTGAATTTTCACCGCGTGGACACTTCGCGCAAACTCTGACGTCTGCGCTTCGCCGCGGCAGATAAGGCGGAATTAAAATCTGTGTCCGCGCATACGGACGGGAGGGAAAATGTTTCTGTTTCGAAAGATTGGCAGGCTTATGCTCAGCGCGGCCGTGGGACTGGCAGCGCGGCAGCTCACCGAACTGTTTTGCCGTGCGTTTCCGGGCAGCGGAAAATCTGCGGTGCGCGCCGCAGAGGGCGGGCAGAGCCGTGTTCTCCGGACGGTTGTTTTCGGCGTCCTGACAGTTCTGCTCAACGGCGCGGTATCCGGATGTGTGCAGCGAAAAGCGGCTTTTTCCCGGTTCGCGCCCGCCGGAGGACGCCGGCGCGGGAAGTCTTTGGGGTGCGGGAAGACCTGCGGAAAATAAGTTCTGCGGAAAATATTTCCTTTCGGAAAACAGGTGTGAAAATATATGCAACCACCAGTAGCAAACAGATTTGTTAAAACGGACCGTGTGATGTGTATAATTTGAGTACCGACAGGGGAGCGCTTCGGCGCTGAGAGTGCATTACGCAGACCCTCGAACCTGCTCCGGACAATGCCGGCGAAGGGAGTCGAGTTTCTCTCCGTGTGCTGTTATTGTGTGGCAGATACAGGCAGTATTTGCCACACAATACTGTGTACACCCCCTCCAAACATTTCAACTTGGAGGTATTGTGAAAATTTTGCACAAGACACTTGCCGTCGCATCCGTGGCTGCACTGCTGCTGGCCGGCTGCTCGGCGGCAGATCAGAAGAAAGCCGATTCGGCTGCGGGCGGCACCGTTACCGTCGTCACGCATGACTCGTTCCACGTGGACAAAGCCGATCTGAAGCGTTTTACCGAAAAAACCGGTCTTAAAGTGAAAACCGTGCCGGCCGGCGACGGAACGGTAATCAACAATCTGCGTCTGAACAAGGATCACCCCACGGCAGACGCTTTCTTCGGAATTGATTCTTTCCAGGCGGCGGACGTTATCAAAGAAAATCTGGCATCCGAATATGTGCCTGCCGGGTTTGAGTCCGAATTTATCGTAGACAAAAAGCTCACACCGATTGACCGCGGCGATGTCTGCCTGAACACCGACAAAGCATGGTTTAAGAAGAAAGGGCTTGCCGAACCGGCCGGGTTTGAGGATCTCCTGAAGCCCGAGTACAAAGGTACCACCGTGCTCACCGATCCGAAAACGTCTACCCCGGGCTTCGCTTTCCTGGCTGCCACGGTGGCTAAATTCGGCGACGACGGCTGGCAGAAATACTGGAAGGATCTCCTTGCCAACGGCGCAAAAGTCGATGACGGCTGGGAAAATGCCTATAATGTGGATTTCTCCGCTGGAGACGGAAAAGGGGCATATCCGGTTGTGCTGAGCTATTCCTCTTCGCCGGCTTACGCGAAAGGCGCAACCAACTCCGTCAATTCTACCTGTGTAACGCAGATTGAATACGCCGGTGTGGTGAAGGGTGCGAAGAACGCCGAAGGCGCGAAGAAGTTTATTGACTTCCTTGTGTCCAAAGATGTGCAGAAAACCATTCCGGACCAGATGTATGTCTATCCGATCCTGAAGGACGTAAAGCTCCCCGAGGATTGGGCGAAATATGCGCCTCTTCCGGAAAAGACAGTCCCCGTAGACATGAAGAAAGCCGCCGAAAACCGCGAAGCGTGGCTGAAGGCGTGGTCCGAAATCTATAAGGGCGCGGCAAAGTAAACGTATTAAGACAGTGCGTTTACAGGGTCAAGAATCAAAGCAGTGAAAATCATACACAGGGTAGGCTGGGGTGCGGCGGTTGCGCTGCCCCTGGCCTTCCTTGCGTATTTTTTTCTTTTTCCGATCGGCTCGATGCTTGTTAAGGGAATTACGGTCACCGGCGTAGGCGCTTCCGAAGATTCCTTTCTCGGCGGCGTGGCCGATGTGCTGGGCGATAAAAACACATGGCAGATTATTCTGCAGACGCTGCGAATGGCCCTGGCCGGAACGGTTTTCTCCGTGATTCTCGGTATTCCCGGGGCATACACGCTTTATTGCCTGGATTTTCCGGGAAGGCAGCTTTTGCGGGGAATTATCACCGTTCCGTTTGTGCTTCCCACTGTGGTGGTCGGCATCGCTTTCCGTGCTCTTTTTGACGGACCCTTTGCTTTCCTCGGTCTGGCCGGAACCACCCGGGCGATTGTGGTCGCAATGGTGTTTTTTAACTTTTCCGTGATTGCCCGCACGGTCGGCACAATGTGGGCAAATCTGGATCCGCGTCCGTCTCTTGCCGCCCGCACTCTCGGCGCTTCGCCCGCGCGCGCTTTTTTCACGGTGACGCTGCCACAGCTCATGCCGGCTGCCGCAGCCGGCGCGGGTCTTGTTTTTCTTTACTGTTCCACAGCCTACGGAATTGTGACCACTCTGGGAAATCCCGGGTACGGCACACTGGAAACCGAAATCTATACGCAGACGGTGGCATATTTTAATTTGGACCGGGCGGCAATTTTCAGTCTGCTGCAGTTCGTGCTGGTGTTTTGCACACTGGTTGTGACCACTTCCCTTTCGGAGCGGACCGAGACGGCGCTGAAGGTGCGCCGCCGTCCCTACCGCAGCGTGCGCAGGCAGGACTGCCCGGCCATGTTTCTCACCCTGCTCACTGTGGTTTTTGTGGCTCTTCCGCTCGCCACGCTTGTTTTGCGCTCGCTGCGGGAAAACGGGCAGTGGAGTCTGTATTATTACCGTTCTTTGGGTCAGACAACCAAAGATTTTGTGGCCGGTACTCCGGTGGCGGAAGCCCTCGTCCATTCGGTGAAGATCGCCCTCGATGCCACCTGCGTAACACTGCTGGTGGGAGTGCCTCTCACTTTGGTTCTTTCGCATCGGGTTACGGGTGTTTTGGCGCGCTGTCAAAAGATTCTCGACGGATTGGTTCTTCTTCCGGCCGGTGTGTCCACCGTGACTGTGGGCTTTGGTTTTCTGCTTACTTTCGCGGGCACGGCCGTGGGGGACTCTCCGATGTTTGTTCCGCTCGCCCAGTCGGTTGTGGCGCTGCCGCTGTTTATCCGTGCCCTGGTTCCCCTGCTGCGTGCCATTGATCCGCGGATGCGCGAAGCGGCCGCCACTTTGGGGGCCTCTTCCGGACAGATTGTCCGCACGGTGGATCTGCCGTTCATGTTTCGCGGCCTGGGCCTGGCAACGGGTTTCGCCTTTGCGGTTTCGCTCGGCGAATTCGGCGCCACGTCGTTCCTGGCAAATCCGGCGTATCAGACACTTCCGGTTACAATCGTAAAACTGCTGGCGCATCCGGGAAAACACAACTACGGAATGGCTTTGGCAGGCGCGGTGGTGCTTGCCGTTGTGACGGCGGGAACGATGATGCTTGCCGAAATGTGCTCGGCGCGTGACGCAAAAGAAAAGAGAAGCCGATGACGGAATTAAAGCTGGAAGTAAACAATGTCGATGTCACTTATCCGAACGGATTCCGTGCCGTGCGCGGCGCCTGCCTGAAGGTGCGTACGGGCGAAACGGTGGCTCTTCTCGGTCCTTCCGGGTGCGGAAAATCTACGCTGCTGCGTGCTGTTGCGGGCCTGGAGCGTGTTACGGCGGGTGTAATCCTTGTTTCGGGAAAAGACGTTACGGATGTGCCCGTGCATAAGCGCAATATCGGTATGGTTTTTCAGGACGGACAGCTCTTTCCCCACCGGAATGTGTTTCGCAACGTAAGCTACGGCCTGGAAATGCGGCATATGCCGCGCGCCGAAATACGCGCACGGGTGCTGTCTCTCCTGGAATTGGTGCAGTTGGGGGACTATGCCGACCGCTCCCCATCCACGCTTTCCGGCGGTCAGGCGCAGCGGGTTGCCCTTGCGCGTTCTTTGGCTCCCGAGCCGCAGATTCTGCTGCTGGACGAGCCGCTTTCGGCGCTGGACCGCAGGCTGCGCGAAACGCTCGCCGTCGATCTGCGGAAAATTATTAAAAACACGCATACCACCGCGATTTTTGTAACGCACGACGAAGAAGAGGCGCATACCGTCGCCGACAGAACGGTAACGATGAAAAACGGCGTCATTTCGCCGCTGTGAGTGCCGCCTGCCTGCCGCGGCGCGCATCTACTGCAGGGCGCGGTTGTATTTCAGCGAATTGACTTTGCACGAGCATTCCGTGGCGATGTTGATATTTTGGGCGATGCGTCCCTCAGCGCGCAGCTCCAGAAGCTTGGGGACTACTCTGTCGCGCAGCATCCAGGGGTCGATGGTGTTCACATATATCTTTGTGCCCCCCTCGAATCCGGCAAGTGTGGAGACGCGCCATTTGAGCAGGACTTTCCAGGGCATATTGACGTCGGCGTCGATCGGTTTGCAGTACCATTCCTCGTTGCACGGTACGAGCGGACCCGTGGCGGCGTGCATGGCGTGAACCAGGTCCGACATTCCCCGCAGCTCTTCCGGGGTATGCTCCCAGGGCTGGCAGTGTGCCGAGCGCGACCAGACTTCGAGCGTGGGATACCGGTGCCCAAAACCGGCGATCGCCACGGCGTATTTGTTTTCCGCTACCGTCAGATTGTGGAAGCCGGCGTAGTCCACTCCCGCTTCGTTATACAGATTCGGGTTTTCACGGACCTTTTTTACTTCCAGTCTGCCGCCTACCGAGCGCTGGTCGATTGCCACAAGCTGTTTGTGCAGATGGTCAAAGGAGGCTCCTGCCGGTTTGAGCCAGTTTTGAAACACCTGCACATATTTTGCGTATCTGTTGGTTTGGTAAAGGTCGCGCATTGCCTCTACCGTGAGGCGGATATACCATTCGTGCTCCTGGGGCGTGAGTGTGCCGGAAGATGCCAGCTGTGAGGTGTCCTGCGCGCCGTCTGTGAAATGGCGTCGGGCCACGATCAGATCATGCCCCGATCCGAACAGGCCGGGGGCCAGACGGGCGCGTTCGCCGTCCCCAAGTGCGTCCCACTGCCCGGGGCTCATGGACGATTTGAATTTTTGGCAGAGCACACCCCACACGTGCGCCTTGCCCGCCGGGTCTGCGAGATAGGAGTCCATTCGGGCGCGCGCCTCGCGGGAAAGTGTGTATCCGTAGTTTTTTTCCCAGTATTCAAAGGAAACGATTTCAAACAGATTCGGGATTCTGCGGAATTCCCATTCCCGGGTGAGCATATCGACACCGGTTGAATGGTATATGACCGCGTCGTCGCGGTCGTGTTTCTTTACGATCCGGGATTTTTCCGGCGGGGTTTCCAGCACGCGCTGTGTGCAAAACGGGCAGTGATGCCCCAAATCGTGCGGATCTATGGGCCGGGGATTGGGGATGTCCACTTCCAGGGGGCGGTTTGCCCGTCCGGGGACGGTCCAGACTTCGGTGTCGGAGAACGGATTGATCTGTTTCAGCGTGCCGTCCGCCATTCTGGTGAGCGGGGCGCGGTAAAGAATGCTCATGTACACATTATATCTCTGTAACGCGCATCACCATAGTATTCGTGCTGCCGGGTTTTGTTCCCCGCAGCGTACGCCCCGGCAGTCTGATTGGTTACTTTTCGCCCTATTCTCTGAGACTGCCTTTCTCTTGCCTGCTTATCCTGATAAAAATTATCTGTGAAGAAGAATTCTGAGTCGCTTCCCCGTGAAATTTGGGTGATGGTCTGTGCCGCGTTTTCGATCGCGCTGGGATACGGAATCGTCGCTCCCGTAATTCCGCAGTTCGCAAAGAGCTTCGATGTTTCAAATTTTGCCGCCACGCTGGTGGTGTCTGCTTTTGCGTTTATGCGTCTCAGTTTTGCGCCGGTTTCCGGATGGATGTCGCGCCGGTTCGGCGAACGCAATATGTTTATGACCGGTATTCTGCTTGTTTCGCTTTCTTCCTTTTCTTCGTTTTTTGCCACCGACTATTATCATCTTCTTGTTTACCGCGGTATGGGCGGGATCGGTTCGGTCACGTTTTCGGTGGCGGCGATGTCGCTGATTTTCCGCTGGGCACCTGCCGGCGCGCGCGGCCGTGCCTCTGCGGTGTACGGATCGGGTTTTCTGCTCGGCCATATTATCGGTCCGGTAATCGGCGCGTTTTTGGCTCCTTTGGGATTCCGTCCGCCGTTTGCGATATACGGGGTGTTTTTGCTGTGTGCGGCGTCTATCGTGAAATTTAATATTCCCCGCCACCCGGATTTTGAAAAATCGGGGGAGGCGCGGGATTCGGATTCCCATACGGAGGATGCGCCGCCGGCCGGGGCGGAGAAGTCCGAAAAGCCGCACCGGGCGGGCGAAAAAGAATCTTCCGCTGCCGGGCGTGAAATTTTCACCGTGCGCGAGGCGCTGCGGATGCTTTATTTCCGCCTGATTCTGATCGTGTCTTTTGCGCACGGCTGGACGAATATGGGTGTGCGCGTGGCCGTTGCCCCGCTGCTGGCGGCTTCGATCGTAAACGCTCCGGGGTGGCTTGCGGGCGGTCTGCTGGCCACATTTGCGGTCGGCAACGGGATTGCGCTTCTGATCTGCGGGAAATGGTCCGATATTTACGGCAGGCGGCCACTGATTCTCTGGGGTCTGTTTATTTCGGGTATTTTTACCGTCGGAATGGGCAATGTTACCAATTCGTGGATTTTGCTCGGAATGAGTCTGGCCGCCGGTTACGGCACCGGTTTGCTTCAGCCTGCGCAGCAGGGCGCGGTGGCGGATATCATCGGGGGCAGAGCGGGCGAAACCGTTGTGTCCACTTTTCAGCAGGCGGGGGATTTCGGGCAGATTTTGGGTCCGGTGGTGGCCGGTCTGCTGATCGACCACGGCGGTTTTGCGGTCACGTATGATGCTTCGGCCGGTATTCTGCTGGCTGTCGCTTTGATCTGGCTTCTGTGTGACCGCCGCAGACGGCGTTCCTGACCCGCTTGTGCGATAAAAGGGAAAATCTATGCCGAAACGGCGTCGTTATTTATCCCGTATATACCGAACTGCTTTGTGAAATAGCAGATACATTCTTTTCGCTGAGAGCTTCATTTGGCTAAATACAAGGTAAATAAAGGCTTTTTTGGCTTGATTCAAATTTCTTCTTAGGGTAACCATGGGTGACAAACGCCCGAAAAAGACGGATAATAAAAATGTAAATTGAACAGTTCCAAAATATATCCGGCTGCGCGGTGCGCGCCTGCCGGGATTTGGGCGAAAAGAAGAGACGGAGAACAAAATGGAATACGCACATCAGTATGACGACAAAGGCCGGCAGCCCTGGGTTGTCGATATTGAAAAGACAACTTTGGAAAACTCCAATTTCCGCACCACGCTCTGGACGGGAAAGAAACTCCAGCTGACGGTAATGTCGATTCCCGTAGGCGGGGAAATCGGTCTTGAACAGCATCACGGAATCGATCAGTTCCTGCGCATTGAGCAGGGTAAAGGTCTGTGCCAGATGGGAGACGCCGCAGACAGCCTGACGTTTGAAAAAGAAGTGAAGGACGACGACGCGATTCTCGTGCCGGCAGACAAATGGCACAACGTAAAGAATATCGGCGATGTGCCGCTCAGACTGTACACGCTTTACGCCGATCCGGATCACGTGGCGGGCACGGTGCATCCGACGGCAAAAGACGCGGAATTGGATCCGAACGAGGAGTAACCGAATTTCGGAAAATACGGCATTCCGATGCGGATACAGCGGCGGGTCCCGGTTTTATTCAGGCCGGGACCCGCCGCTGTATCCGCATATTATATTATCTCCGACACACATTTTTATTTGATTTACATCACACTTTTTTCAATTTTATAATTCGTGCCCCTGCACATAAATTTTCGTAAAAACGAAAATAAGGGCGGTTTGAACCGAGATTGCGCCTGAGTGTAATACCCGCGCAAAACGGCGGTATAGCAACTGAGAATCAATATAGTGTTGCCAAAAAACATTTTTGCCGGGCAAGATAATGGAGACCCTATGTTTAAGGCAAGCATAACCTATAACAAAAGTGTTGTCCGCTCCTTCGCGGGATGCTCCAACTCCGCGGAGGAGACAGTTATTAATAAGGATTGAAATATGAGGATTGCATTCGCCGGAAATCCTAACAGTGGAAAAACCACTATGTTTAACGCACTCACAGGTCTCAGCGGAAAAGTCGGGAACTGGGGCGGCGTTACCGTAGGAAGAAAAGAAGGCACGTTAAAAGAAGAGTTCACGCACGCAGACACGGATGTGACCGCCGTTGATCTGCCCGGGGCATATTCTATGTCCCCGTTCACGCCCGAAGAAGGTATCACCAGCGAATATGTGCGCAAAGCGCAGCCCGATGTGATCGTAAATATCATTGACGCCACCAATCTTTCGCGCAGTCTGTTTTTTACCACGCAGCTGCTGGAGCTGGGGATTCCCGTAGTTGTGGCATTAAACAAGAGCGATATAAACGCCAGGGAGCATACGGGAATCGACGCCGAAAAGCTCGGTGCAAAACTGAACTGCCCGGTGATTAAGACCGTTTCCATCGACTCGGACCACAGCGATCTGCGGGAAGTTGTTGCCGCGGCGCTGAAGAATGCCGGCGGTGGACAGAAAGCCCCTTATCTGCAGGCAGAAATTGATTTGCAGAACAAAGAGGAAGTGGACGCCGAAGACCGCAGGAGATTTGATTTCGTAAACGGTATCGTCTCCGAAGTGGAAGTGCGCGAAGTGCATTCCCACAAAGTCACCTGGCAGGACAGGCTGGACCTGGTTGTGACGAACAAATTCGCGGGAATCGCGATTTTCGCCGCTGTGATGTGGGCGATTTTCACAATTGCGCAAACATATCTCGGCCCGACGATTGCCGACTGGCTTACCGGCCAGATCGATAATTTCCAGGAATGGGTAAACGGAAAAATGGAGAACAGTCCGGCTGTGCTCACCACCGTGGTCTGCGATGGAATTATCGGCGGCGTCGGTGCCGTGATCGGCTTCCTTCCCCTGGTAATGGTGATGTACTTCCTGCTTGCGCTGCTGGAAGACTGCGGCTACATGGCACGTGTCAGTGCGGTCATGGATCCGATTTTCAAGCGCGTCGGCCTCTCCGGAAAATCGGTGATTCCGATCGTAATTTCAACAGGCTGCGCAATCCCCGGCATTATGAGCGCGCGTACAATCCGTAACGAACGCGAGCGCAGAGCCACGGCCATGCTTTCGTCTTTCGTCCCCTGTGGCGCAAAGATCCCGGTGATCGCGCTCTTTACGGGAGCATTTTTCTCCGGTTCGGGCTGGGTAAGCTGGGTGTGCTATTTCCTTGGCCTGGTGCTGATCTTCTTCGGCGCACTGCTGGTGAAAACGGTGACGGGATATAAATTCCGCAAGTCTTTCTTCATTATGGAACTTCCGCATTACAAGGTGCCCAACGTGTTGGGCGCGGTAATGTCGATGCTGGAGCGGGCAAAAGCCTATATTATCAAGGCCGCAACGATTATTTTGGTCTGCAACCTGGTGGTCACTCTGATGCAGTCTTACAACTGGCACTTTGAAGAAGTGGAAGAGGGGATGGAAAACACTTCGATTCTTGCTTCCATTGCCTCGCCGTTCGCCGTGCTGATGATTCCTCTGGGATTCGGTGCATGGCAGCTGGCCGCCGCCGCGGTAACGGGGTTCATCGCGAAAGAAAATGTGGTCGGTACGCTTGCTTCGGTGTACGCGCTGACGAAGTTCATCGATCCCGACGAACTGGCAATTGTGGGCGGTTCAAACCATATCGCCGCTACCATGGGCCTTACTTCCGTTACGGCGCTGGCATATCTCTTCTTTAATCTGTACACGCCTCCGTGCTTTGCGGCCATCGGAGCCATGAATTCGGAATTGCAGAGCAAAGGATGGCTGTGGTGCGCAATCGGACTGCAGTTCTCCACCGGGTATACGGTTGCGTTCTTTACCTACCAGATCGGTACGCTGATTTTCGAAGGACATCTCGGGCAGGCGTTCCTGCCGGGGCTGATCGCGATTATCGTGATGGCGGCCGTGATTACCGCAATTTCGTTTAAGATCCGTGCGGGATTTGCGAAGAAGTATGCCCTGCATCTGCAGGCGGGAACTGTGGGAGCGCGGTAACAATGGATATTCCCACACTGCTGGCCGCCCTGTTTACCGTAGGTGCAGCATTTTTCGCGATCCGCTACATTGTGCGCCAGCGCCGTTCCGGTGCGAAATGTATCGGCTGCCCTGTGGAAGAAAGCTGCGCTTTGCGGCAGAACGGGACAGTGCGGCCGGGGTTGGCGTCCGACTGTGCCTCACGCACGTCTTTCCCCCTCATGCCCGTTGGAGGAAACGGCGTCCGTTCCGGTGCTTCGTCCAAAAGCAAAGCGGTAAACGGAGAAAAACCGTGCCGCTGCCACTGTAACTGAGGGGAAAATGACTCTACTTGATGCCGAGGTTGGAAAAACCTACGAGATTAAAAGGATTGATACGGAAGACGAGGAAATGAATTCGTTTCTTTTCCATCTGGGGGCTTACGCCGGTGAGCCGATTACGTTGATGTCCAAGAAGCGGAAGAGCTGTATCGTCGTGATCAAAAACGCGCGGTACGGAATCGACAGCTTAATCGCGGAATCGATTATCATTTAGTGTTGTTTTATTAGCTCTGCTCTCAGTTGCGGGCGGTTTGGGGCTGTGGGGGCGCGTGCCCTGCGGCCCCAAATCCGTATTGTCCGCAGATCCGCCTCCTGCCCCGGAGGGAGTTTTCGGGATATTTAGCGGGCGTTTCCCTGCGGCTTTCGACCGGGAAACCGGGTGGGAAATCAGCCGGGATTTTGTGGGGAAATTCGGCGCGTCCCTCCGTGGAGCGCCAACAGTGTGGCGTCTTTCATTGCGCAGCGTTTTTCCCGCCAAGAATCGACGATCGTTGCTAGAATGAAGTTCCATGATAGAAAACATGGGCGATAACTCAGAATCGCAGAATCACGCTTCCGTTCCGCAGCCGACCCGCCAGATTTTTGTTACCGGCGGTGTTGCCTCTTCCCTGGGAAAGGGACTTACAGCCTCATCTCTCGGCCGCCTGCTCACTGAGCGCGGTCTGCGGGTGGTAATGCAGAAACTCGATCCGTATATCAATGTTGATCCGGGTACGATGAACCCCTTCCAGCACGGTGAAGTGTTTGTGACGGAAGACGGAGCGGAGACCGATTTGGATATCGGTCACTATGAACGTTTCCTGGACAAAAACCTGACAGGGGATGCCAACAGTACGACCGGCCAGGTATATTCGACCGTTCTTGCGCGCGAACGCGCAGGGGAGTACCTGGGTGAATGTGTGCAGGTGATTCCGCACATCACGGGGGAAATCATGGACCGGATGAGGGCTCAGACCGCCCCGGATGCGGACGGCAGCGTCCCCGATGTGGTAATTACCGAGATCGGCGGCACTGTGGGTGATATCGAGTCGCAGCCGTTTTTGGAAGCGGCGCGGCAGATTGCGCAGAAACTCGGACGGGAAAACGTGTTTTTTATTCACGTTTCGCTGATTCCCTATCTTGCCGCCGGCGGTGAACTGAAAACAAAGCCAACCCAGCATTCCGTGGCGCAGCTGCGGGCGATCGGAATTATGCCGGATGCCGTTGTTTTACGCTGCGACCGGGACCTGCCCGATGAAGTGAAAAACAAAGTGGCACTGATGTGCGGCATTGAGCGCAGGGGCGTGATTCAGTGCGAAGACCGTTCCTCCATCTATGAAATTCCGAAAGTGCTCCATAACCAGGGTCTGGACGAGCTGGCGATAAACCGTCTGCGTCTGGTGGCCCACAAGGTGGACTGGAGCGCGTGGGACAGTCTGCTGGAGCGCGTGCACCATCCGAAAGAAGAAATCCGCGTGGCCCTGGTAGGCAAATATATAGATCTTCACGACGCCTATCTTTCGGTGGCGGAAGCTCTTCGCGCGGGTGGTTTTTACCATCAGGTGAAAGTGGAAATAGACTGGGTCGGTTCCGATGAGTGTGCCAATCCGGAGCAGACGGAATCGCGTCTGAGGAACGTGGACGCGATTTTGGTGCCCGGAGGGTTTGGTATCCGCGGTATCGAAGGAAAGCTGGAAGCTCTGCGCTATGCCCGCGAACACAAAGTGCCGACACTGGGAATCTGCCTGGGAATGCAGGCAATGGTGATTGAGGCGGCACGAAACATTCTCGGTCTGGATGCCTCGTCAACCGAATTTGACCGCGATACGCCAAATCCTGTTATTTCCACAATGGAAGAACAGCACGCAATTTTGTACGGCGACGGCGATATGGGCGGAAGCATGCGTCTGGGCAGTTACCGCGCATTTCTTTCGCCGGGATCGGTTGTGGAGGAAGCCTACGGGGAGTCGGAGGTGCAGGAACGCCACCGCCACCGCTATGAGTTCAATGCCGCTTACCGTGATGTGCTGGACGAGGCCGGTCTGCACGTGAGCGGTGTTTCGCCGGACGGAGCTTTGGCGGAATATGTGGAGTTGGACCGGGATCTGCATCCCTTCTATGTGGGGTGCCAGGCACATCCTGAATTTAAATCCCGTCCTACCCGCCCGCATCCGCTGTTTGCCGCCCTTATTGGTGCGGCGATCAGGCGCCGCGGCGTGTGACCGACTGCCCGTTTTCCCCGCCGTGCGGCGGGGAAAACGGATTTGTGTCTATTTCGGGCAATGCAGCGGGCAGATACCCTCCTATGGGAGAACATCTGCCCGCTGCATTGCCCGAAATGTTTCCGCCCGGCCGGGTCTGTGCGCGAAGACGGCAGTTTTGCAGGGGTGATAGAGGACGGCCGGGCGGCGCGGTAAAACTGCGGGTCGAAAGCGGCGGAAATATCTTATTTCACAACACGGGAATAAAATTGGATCTTTTGAAGTTGAGTATAGTAGACTCAAGAATGATTAAGTGGGTTTGACGAAAGTCAGCTCACTTGGGCAAACTTGATCCATTAGCTGTAAAGGCGGCGGGCGGCGCAGAGCCGGCCAAAGCCGTTGAAACTTAAAAGGAGACGATAATTATGGCCCGTGCAGTAGGCATTGATCTTGGAACCACAAATTCGGTAGTTACCGTACTGGAAGGCGGCGAGCCGACCGTCATTGCAAATGCGGAAGGGCAGCGCACAACCCCGTCTGTAGTAGGATTCTCCAAGACGGGAGAGATCCTTGTGGGTGAAATCGCAAAACGTCAGGCGGTTACAAACGTGGACCGCACAATTTCTTCCGTGAAGCGTCATATGGGCGACAACAGCTGGAAGGTTGAAATAGACGGCAAGACCTATACTCCGCAGCAGATTTCGGCTTTTATTCTGCAAAAACTGAAGAAGGACGCCGAGGCCTACCTTGGCGAAAGCGTGACCGACGCGGTGATCACCGTCCCGGCATACTTTAACGACGCGCAGCGTCAGGCAACCAAGGACGCAGGTCAGATTGCCGGTCTGAATGTAAAGCGAATCGTAAACGAACCTACTGCGGCCGCTTTGGCCTATGGCCTGGAAAAGGGGAAGGAAGACGAACTGATTCTTGTGTTCGACCTGGGCGGCGGAACGTTCGATGTGTCCCTGCTGGAAGTCGGTAAGGACGACGACGATTTCTCCACTATTCAGGTCCGCGCAACTTCCGGCGACAACCGTCTCGGCGGCGACGACTGGGATCAGCGGATTGTTGACTGGCTGGTAGACCGGGTAAAGACGAATTACGGAGCCGACCTGTCGAAAGACAAGATCGCACTGCAGCGTCTGAAGGAAGCGGCGGAGCAGGCAAAGAAGGAGCTTTCTTCCGCCACGTCCACCAATATCACTCTGCAGTATCTTTCGATGACGGAGAACGGGCCGATCCATTTGGATGAAAAGCTCACCCGGGCAAAGTTTGAAGAGATGACGAAAGATCTGCTGGAGCGGACGAAGGTACCGTTCAGGAAGGTGATTGAGGACGCAGGAATCAAGCTGTCGCAGATCGACCATGTGGTTCTCGTCGGCGGTTCCACAAGAATGCCGGCGGTAACCGAGGTTGTGAAGGAGCTGACCGGCGGGCGCGAACCGAACAAGGGCGTAAACCCCGATGAGGTAGTTGCCGTGGGTGCCGCTCTGCAGGCAGGTGTGATTTCGGGAGACCGTACGGATGTACTGCTGATCGATGTCACTCCGCTTTCTCTCGGCATTGAAACCAAGGGCGGCGTGATGACCAAGCTCATCGAGCGCAACACCGCTATTCCGACCAAGCGCAGCGAAGTGTTCTCCACTGCGGAAGACAATCAGCCTTCCGTGCTGATTCAGGTCTACCAGGGCGAGCGTTCGTTTGCCCGTGACAACAAGCTCCTCGGCACCTTCGAGCTGACCGGGATTGCCCCGGCTCCGCGCGGAATGCCGCAGATCGAAGTTACTTTCGACATCGACGCCAACGGTATCGTCCATGTTTCGGCAAAAGACCGTGGCACGGGCAAGGAGCAGTCGGTTACGATTACCGGCGGTTCGGCACTGTCGAAAGAAGACATCGACCGGATGGTGAAGGAAGCCGAAGAGCATGCTGCCGAAGACGAAAAGCGCAGGGAAGAAGCCGATGTGCGCAACGCGGCGGAGCAGCAGGTGTATGCGATTGACAAGCTGCTGAAAGACAATGCGGAAAAGCTGGACGACTCTGTGGTGACGGAAGTTAAGGAAGCGAACGACGCCTTGCGTAAGGCTCTGGAAGGCGAGGATACCGAGGCCATCAAGAAGGCACAGGAAACGCTGAACGAGAAGTCGCAGAAGATCGGCGAGGCTCTGTATGCGCAGACGCAGGCGGAGGGAACGCAGAATGCGGCCGGAGACGCCGCAGCGGAAACTCCGAATGCCGATGATGTTGTGGATGCGGAGATTGTGGACGACGACGGGGAGCAGAAGTAACCGTTAAATGTTCCCATTCTTCGGGTGGGCGCCTGCGGGCGCCCACCCGAAAATACGAGGATTTCGGGCTGCGGATTTTGTCCGGCAGGTCTGTCGGACACTCTGCCGCAGCGAAAAGACAGACAGCCAAAGGGGGAAGAATTGAACAACGAAGAGAAGCCGACACCGCAGGAAGACGAAGTTTCGGGTATTCACGGCGGTCCGTCGCAGGAGAAACCGGAGCCGCACGGTGAGGACCGGGAGACGGAAAGCGGAACGGACGCCGCAGCCGAAGAGCTTTCGCCCCTGGATAAGGCTTTGCTGAAAATTACCGAGCTGGAAGACAGTCTTGCGCGGTGCAATGCCGATCTTTACAACCTGCGCCAAGAATACGGCAATTACGTGAAGCGGGCAAAGCAGGAGCAGACGAACGCCCGCGAGCAGGGTATCGGCAGGGTTCTGGAAGCGCTTTTGGGCGTGCTGGACAATGCGCATTTGGCCCGCGAACACGGAGATCTGACCGGCGGTGCGGGCAAAGTCGTAGATGAGCTGGAGCAGACTCTGCGCACGAATTTTAATTTGGAGCGTTTCGGGGCCGTCGGAGATAAATTTGATCCGCAGCTGCATGAGGCACTGATGCACCAAACATCTTCCGATGTGGAATCGGAACAGGTGGCACAGCTGATTCAGCTGGGATACAGGCAGGGGGAGAAGATTCTGCGTCCGGCGCGGGTCGGCGTGGTCTCCCCGCAATGATGTCTGAATTAATGCCCGGAAAAAACAACAAAATGCCTATCGCGGATATATGGAACAAAATCGGAGGTGATGCGTGATGGCAAGCCAGGATTGGATGCAAAAAGATTTTTACAAAGTTCTTGGAGTGGAAAAAACGGCAACGGCTGAGCAGGTGAAAAAGGCTTACCGAAAGCTGGCGCGCAGGTACCACCCGGATCAGAATCCGGGAGACAAGGCGGCCGAAGAGAAATTCAAGCAGATTTCCGAAGCCTATCAGGTGCTGTCCAATGAGCAGGACCGCAGGCAGTACGACGCTTTGCGCGCCATGGGCGGCGGCGGTGCGCGTTTTGCTCCCGGCGGCAACGGCGGTTTCGAAGACGTGTATTCGATGTTTAACGGCGGCAACGTCCGTTTTCAGACCAAAGGCGGTTCGGCAGGGTTTGAGGATGTTCTTTCGGGAATGTTCGGCTCCCGGGGCGCACGCGGCAGCAGTTTCGGCGGTTTCGGAGGGTTTGCCCGGCGTCCGCAGCGCGGAGAGGATGTGCGGGCCAAGGTTTCCATTCCGCTGCGTGAAGCGGCAAAGGGGACGACACTGCATATCTCCGTGGAGGGCCGCAGCATTGCCGCGCGTATTCCGGCAGGAATCGGCAACGGCCGGAAAGTAAGGATTGCCGGGAAAGGCGCCCCGGGAAGAAACGGCGGCGCCCCGGGAGACATCCTGCTTGAGGTAAACGTTGAACCGCATCCCGTGTACGAGCTGAAAGGCAGAGATGTATATGTGAATGTGCCGGTGTCGTTTGCCGAGGCGGCCTTGGGCGCAGAGGCGGAGATTCCGACTCTGAACGGATCGACGGTGAAAGTGAAGATCCCCGCGGGGTCTTCTTCCGACAAACTGCTGCGTGTGCGCGGACAGGGAATTTCCGGCGCGCAGGGGAAAGCGGGCGATCTGTATGCACGGCTGAAGGTGGTTGTGCCCAAGAAGATGTCCGACGAAACCCGTGCGGCGGTTGAGGCTTTCCGCAAATCTACGCAGGACGCCGATCCGCGCGCCGAGTTCATGAAGATGGCGCAGGTGTGAGATGGCACAGATATCCCGTTCCGCGCCGCTGCTTACGGTGTCCGTAGCCGCCGAACTGGCGGGAATGCATCCGCAGACTGTGCGTCAGTACGACCGTCTGGGGCTCGTTGTGGCGCACAGGACGCGCGGCGGCGGACGCCGCTATTCACTCAACGACGTAGACAAACTGCTGGAGATTCAGCATCTTTCGCAGGACGGGGGAGTGAATCTGGCAGGTATCGCCCGAATCATGGAACTGATGGATGAGGTGGCCAAACTTCGCGAACGCGGGGAGAAGCTTTCCGCAAAACTGGAAAAAGTGACGGCCGCAGCCGAATTTCTGCACAATGAGCTGCTGCGGCGCACAGAACGCGAAAAACGTGTTTTTGCCGCCGATTCCATCGGGAGCGTGACGATGGCCGACCGTTTGGGTACCCTGCGCAAAATTCTGCGTGAGGAACGCGACTCCCGCGACATGGTGCTGTGGCAGCCGCGCGATCTTATCCATCCTTATTGGCGGTAATCGGGGCAACTTTTGCCCCTGTGAGCCGAATCAGATCCGCGGGGGAAATTCCGACAGACAGTGAACGCTTCCCGCCGGAGACCAGCATCTGCGGAAGTTTTTCGGCATCGGAGTCGATTACGGTGCGCAGTGCCCGTTTTTGCCCTATCGGCGAGATTCCCCCCGTTACGTATCCGGTGATCCGTTCGGCTTTGGCAGGCTCGGGCATTTTTACGCTTTTAACGCCGAGGGCTTTTGCCATCAGTTTCAGACTCAGCTTCTGTGTGGCGGGCACGACGGCCACGGCGGGATTTTCTTTTTCGTCCTCTATCAGGAGCGTTTTGTAAATAAGGGCGGGATCCAATCCGAGTACGTCGGCGGTGTCGAGAGCGTATCCGTGTTCCATCACGGAAGAATGTTCGTATTCGTAAAGCCTGTATTTTATGCCTGCCGCCTGCAGGGCCCGGAGTACGGGCGTGCCTGCTTGCCGATGTTTTTTCGCCATGTTTTTAGGATAGTACGCGCGCGGAAAATGGGAAACCCGCGTTTCCCGTTTTTGCCGTTACATGCATAAAATGGTGTTATGGCGTTTAAGTTTACGGTTCGGCAGGCTTTGGCATCGGATGCGCAGGCGATGCTGCCTCTGACGGATGCCTATTTCAAAGGATCGGGAGCCCGGCTGGCGGAGGAAATTTCCTTTTCCCGGGACTGCACGTATTGGCTGGCGGAGAAGGACGGCAAAATTTTGGGCTGTCTGCGTGCAAGAGCTCTCGGTGCGGGGGCCGTGCGCCTGATCGGAGCGGAATGGATTGCGCTGTCCGATCTGCGGGAAAGCGGTTTCGATGCCGCGCAGGTGCTGCGAATACTTCTGCGCCGTTCTCTGGGAGATATGCCCGCGCTGGCCTGTTTCTCTCCGCGGACTGGTTTTGCGCGGCAGATCGGGGAAGCATTGGACGCTCTGGGTTTTTCTCTCTGCGCCGGTGCGTCTTTTCCCCCGCGGTGCGAAAATGAAAAACGCGGTCTGGGGGAAGAAGAATGTATGGAAATCCGGATCAGGTGACGGCCGGAAAATCACAGCCCGGGCACTCTGCGTCCCCGGGAGAAGCGAAACGCGGAGCGGGACGCTACGCTCCGTCTCCTTCCGGTGAACTGCATGTGGGAAATCTGCGTACCGCTTTGCTGGCGTGGGCGCTCGCCCGTCACGACGGTCTGGAATTTCGGCTGCGGATTGAAGATCTTGATGAGCGTTCCCGTGCTGCTTACGAGGCCGTGCAGCTGCGTGATCTGGAGCTGCTGGGCATTGACTGGGACGGGGAAATTATCCGGCAGTCCCGGCGTCTTGATATATACACCGGCATTCTCGACGGACTGCGCAGGCGGGGTCTGCTTTATGAATGTTACTGCACGCGCCGGGATTTGGCACAGGTTGCTTCCGCGCCGCACCGTCCGCCGGGCTCATATCCGGGGACGTGCCGAAATTTAACCGCGGAAGAACGCGCAGTGCGTTTGGCGAAACTGGAGCACAGAGGGCCCGCGTTGCGGCTGAAAACCGATACACCGGCGATTTCGCTGCACGACCGTTTTTGCGGAGATTATACGGGGGCGGTGGACGACCTTGTGCTGTGCCGCGGTGACGGCGTGTTTTCCTATAATTTTACGGCCATTGTCGACGATGCCCTGATGGGAATAACGCAGATTGTGCGCGGAGACGATTTGCTGCCCTCCACGCCCAGGCAGATTTATCTGCAGCGGATTTTGGGCTATGGGCAGCCGGAATATGCCCATGTGCCGCTGGTGCTCAATTCGCGCGGGGTCCGTCTGGCAAAGCGTGACGGTGCGGTAACGCTGGGCCGTCTGCGGGATTTGGGCGTCGGTGTGCCCGATTTGCTGGAGAAAATGTCTGTTTCCCTCGGGTTTCCGCCCGTGGGCAGTGCCGAAGAATTTCTGTCGGTGTTTTCCCCGGAGCAGGCCGTGCTGCGCCCGTGGATGTTTTCCGCCGATATGTTTCTGTGAGCCGCCGGCGCAGGGTGCCGCAAAATAAACTTGAGTGGAATAGACTCAAGTTTTTGTGCGTTACAGATAGTGAAAAGACTTACGGGATGCGGCATGTGCCTGTATCCCCGATTTTGGAGGAACAATGGACAAACTGACTACTAAATCCCAGGAGGCTCTTTCGGCTGCCCTGGATATGGCGGTGAGTGCGGGTAATCCGCATCTCGAGCCGACGCATCTGCTGGCCGCTCTGCTTGCCCGGCCTGAGGGAATTGCCGCTGCGCTGCTGCAGGCAGTGGGCGTACAGATAAACGACGTGGCTTCGCGTACATCCGCTTCCCTTGCCGCACTTCCCGGTGCAAGCGGGGAAAATGTGGCGCAGCCCTCGCCCTCGCGCAATTTTTCGCTTGCGCTGCAGACAGCGGGCAAGGAGGCAACCGCTCTCGGGGACGCATATATTTCCACCGAACATCTGCTGCTTGCCCTGGCCGGGAGCCGGCATTCGGCAGGGGAGATTCTGCGCGCCGCAGGTGCCACGCGCGAAGCCCTTCTTGCCGCTCTGCCAAACGTGCGCGGTTCGGCAAAAGTCACTTCCCCCGATCCGGAGGGAACGTTTAAGGCGCTGGAAAAGTACGGTACGGATCTGACGCAGGAAGCAAGAGACGGAAAACTGGATCCGGTGATCGGGCGCGATGCGGAAATTCGCCGCGTGGTGCAGGTCCTTTCCCGAAGGACGAAGAACAACCCCGTGCTGATCGGCGAACCCGGTGTGGGAAAAACCGCAGTGGTCGAGGGGCTCGCCCAGCGGATCGTGGACGGCGACGTGCCGCAGTCCCTGCGCGGAAAGAGACTGATTGCGCTCGACATTTCCGCGATGGTTGCGGGAGCGAAATACCGCGGCGAATTTGAAGAGCGGCTGAAGGCGGTGCTGCGTGAAATCAAGGATTCAAACGGCGAAGTCGTAACGTTCATCGACGAATTGCACACGGTTGTGGGCGCGGGCGGAGGAAGCGACGGTTCTATGGATGCCGGCAATATGCTCAAGCCCATGCTTGCCCGCGGCGAACTGCGGCTTGTGGGGGCGACCACGCTTGACGAATACCGTGAATATGTGGAGAAAGATCCGGCCCTCGAACGCCGTTTTCAGCAGGTCTACGTAGGCGAGCCGTCCGTTGAGGACACAATCGCCATTCTGCGCGGGATCGCGCCAAAATACGAGGCACACCATAAGGTAACGATTTCCGACGGTGCACTGGTGGCGGCAGCCACTCTTTCCGACCGTTACATTTCGGGCCGGCAGCTTCCCGACAAGGCAATTGATCTGGTCGATGAAGCCGCTTCGCGTCTGCGCATGGAACTGGATTCTTCGCCGGAGGAAATCGATGTGCTTACGCGCCAGGTGAATAGGCTGAAAATGGAGAAAGCCTATTTGGAGGAGACGGGCAGCGACGATCCTGCCGCGGCAGACCGCAGAGAGAAGCTGGAAGCCGAACTTGCGGACAAAAGCGAGGAGCTGAGTGCTTTAAATGCCCGCTGGGAAGCGGAAAAAGCAGGCCGGAACAAAGTCGGTGATCTGCGCGTGCGTCTGGACGAGCTGCGCACACAGTTGGAGAAAGCAATTCGCGAGGGACGCTATGAGGATGCCGGCAGGATTCAAAACGGCGATATTCCGCAGGTGGAAGCGCAGATTGCCAAGAGTGAGGCTGCCGAGGGCAAACAGAGCGAAACCGCTCCGATGATTGCCGAAAAGGTAGATGCGGACGAAATTGCCGAGGTGGTTTCTTCCTGGACGGGCGTTCCCATGGGACGTCTGATGCAGGGTGAAACCGAGAAACTGCTTGAGATGGAAAGCTGTCTCGGAAAGCGTCTGATCGGGCAGGAGCGTGCCGTGCGTTCCGTATCGGATGCGGTCCGCCGTTCCCGCGCAGGGATTTCCGATCCGAACCGCCCAACCGGCTCGTTCCTTTTCCTCGGGCCTACGGGAGTGGGAAAGACGGAACTGGCGAAAACGCTTGCCGATTTTCTCTTTGACGACGAGCGGGCAATGGTGCGGATCGATATGTCGGAGTATTCGGAGAAACATTCCGTTTCGCGGCTGGTCGGAGCGCCTCCGGGGTATGTGGGCTACGAAGAGGGCGGACAGCTTACGGAAGCCGTGCGCCGGCGCCCCTACGGTGTGGTTCTGCTGGACGAAGTGGAAAAGGCACACCCGGAAGTATTTGACATTCTGCTGCAGGTGCTTGACGACGGGCGTCTGACGGACGGTCAGGGACGGACGGTTGATTTCCGCAATACGATTCTGATTCTTACGTCCAATCTCGGCTCGCAGTTCCTGAGCAATCCGCAGCTGGACGCGAAGGAAAAGAATGAGGGCGTAATGGCGGCCGTGCGTGCGCACTTTAAGCCGGAGTTCCTCAACCGTCTGGACGACATTATCATGTTTGAGCCGCTGACGATGGAACAGATGGCGAAGATTGTGGATTTGCAGGTTGCGCAGATCCTGAAGCGTCTGGCAGACAGGCGGATTACGCTGGAACTGACCGAGGCGGCGAAGGATGTGCTTACGGTGGACGGATATGATCCGGTGTACGGAGCGCGTCCGCTGAAACGGCTGATTCAAAGAGAAATCGGGGATCGGCTGGCAAAGATGCTGCTTGCAGGGAAAGTGCATGACGGCGATACGCTGAGCGTGGATGCCGCGGGCCCGGAAGACGGACCGGCCGGCAGCACAGAAAGCGATCCGGATGCGCCGGCGGGCTGCCGTCTGCGGATCACTGTGAAATAACTGTGCGTAAGGCAACGGGTGGGCGTGAAAGAGTTTTCACGCCCACCCGTTTTTGCGCAAATTTCGAATGTAGGCGTTTACCACCTAAACAATGTGTCGAAAATGGTATTGAGAATATTTTTTTCGCCACTGTCTTCCGGTGTGTACGCGGAGGAGGGAACCTGCCCGGCCCCCCGACGGGAGAGTTGCGAGGGATGCGCATTCCATGATGACTGAAATGCGGGGTTGGCGGCATAGATGCACTCCCGGCACGGTCTGCCCGCATTGCCCGCCGACCTGTGAAATGTCTGCGGGGCATAGAGATCCGGCGCACACGGCTTTGTGTGCAGATCGAGCAGCGGATCGGGTGCCGATGTAAATATCGAATTTTGCGACGCTGAAAAATTGTATTCCATATCACTTAGTTTACCCTAAAAATGAAAAGAAACCTATTTCACATCAATATCGGCGGATTTTGCGTCTTTAACGTGTGATAATCCGGAAAATGCGGATACTCTTGGGATATGGATTTTTCTTCCCCGAGCGCAGACGGATTTTCTTTTCCGCACGCCTATGCCGTCCTCGATAGGGCGGGAATCAGGCTTCTTGCGGGAGATCCAGACGTCGTTTTTCCGCTCGCTTCGGTGACGAAACCGCTTGTGGCCTATGCCGTTCTGATCGGCATCGAACGCGGTATTTTTCGCGCGGAAGATACCGCCGGCCCGCCGGGATCCACATTGCGCCATCTGCTTGCGCATGCTTCGGGTCTGCCTCCCGAACGGGGCGGCGCGCTCGCCGCCCCCGGCACCAGGCGTATTTATTCCAATTTCGGATACGACCTGATAGCGGAGTATATCGCGGAAAAAAGCGGTATGCCCGCCGCCGCGTATATTGAAAAGAACCTTTTTCTTCCGCTGAAAATGGACACCTGCACGATTCGCGGCTCTGCCGCTTTCGGCGGCTACGCCACCCTCGATTCTCTGATGCGTTTTGCCGCCGAACTTCTTTCTCCCACACTGATCCCGCCCGCCGCGCTCAAAGCTGCGGCTTCGGTGCAGTTTGCGGGAATTTCGGGGATTCTCCCGGGGTACGGAAAACAGAAAGACAATGCGTGGGGTCTGGGTTTTTCGATTCGCGGCACGAAACATCCGCATTGGCTCGGAAGCCTTTTCAGCGCGGATACATTTGGGCATTTTGGCCGTTCCGGCTCGTTTATCTGGGTGGATCCGCAGGTGAAGCGGGCAGGAGTGTTTCTGGGGGCGCGGAATTTTTCCCGGGAGCATATCGCTTTCTGGCCTGCGCTGACAAACATGATGCGTTCGGGCTGAGCGGCACTGTATTTTGGCCGCGGCACCGAAAGTGCATCCGGGCGTACAGAAAAAAGAATCCCAAAGCACCGCGGACGGATTTCAGGCAAAATCCACGATTACCGGCACATGGTCGGAGGCTCCTTTTCCTTTCCGCTCGTCGCGGTCAATTTCCGCGCCTATTGCTTTCTTTGCCAGAGACGGGGAAGCATAGACGTAATCGATACGCATTCCGTGATTCTTTGCAAACCGTAGCCGCTGATAATCCCAGTAGGTGTAACCCGTTACGAATCCTCTGCTCACTTCGGAAAAGCCGAGATCTTGGAAAGAGAAAAACGCATCGCGTTCCTGCGCGGTCAGATATAAACCGTCGGGCATCTCCCACGGATCCCACACGTCGTCGTCCCCGGGAATAATGTTCCAGTCTCCGGCAAGCGCAATCTGCTCTTTCGGATCTTCGCCCAGCCGCTCTTCCATATATCCATGCAGTGCCTGCAAAAAAGCCAGTTTGTAAAAATAGTGCGGATCCGTTACGGCTCTGCCGTTTGGCACATACAGACTCCATACGTCGATTCCCCCGACGTTCACGCCCAGGGCCCGTGCCTCCGGCTCTCCGGGCAGAAACCCGCCCGCGCGGGCCTCGCCTTTTGTGAAACCGGGCTGCCCGGGAAAAGAAAAACGGATATTCGTCTGCGGATAACGCGAAATGACGGCGACTCCGTTCCATTGGTCGAAGCCGTGCGCGGTCACGTAATATCCCGCTTGTGTGAACTGTGCGCGCGGAAACTGCGCAGCGCTGCATTTTGTTTCCTGCAGTGCCAAAATATCCAAATCGTGGCGTTTAAGCACATCCAAAATTCTTTCGAAGCGGGCGCGCGCGGAGTTGATATTCCATGTTGCAAGTTTCATCGCCACCAGCCTACCCGCCGCGTGCCGCCCGGGCAACAGAGAGAATGGAGGAAGTGGGGGCGCAAATGTACATTTCCGCGGTGCGGCGTTACCCTAAACCTATGGGAACAGCGTTAATTACGGGTGCGGGATCCGGCTTGGGAAAAGAATTTGCCCGGATTTTGGCTGCCGAAGGAAACAATTTGGTGCTTGTGGCGCGCAACGAAGAGCGCCTGAACGCGATTGCCCGCGAAACACAGAAGGCAGACAACGTAAGAGTGGAAGTCCTGCCTGCAGATTTGACGAAACCGGATGACAGAGAACGGGTTGTGCGCCGCCTGCGCTCCCGGGAAAACCCGGTTACGCTGCTGATCAACAATGCGGGAATGGGACTTGGGCAGGATTTCGTCGGCGGTTCGCGCCGGCGGGAAACCGAGGCGCTGAACGTGATGGTTACGGCTGTACTTGTGCTGACGCATGCGGCTGTGAACGAGATGGTGAAACGGGGCAGGGGAAGCATTATCAACGTGGCTTCGATCAGCTCCATGACGGTGCAGGGTACCTATTCGGCGCATAAAGCATGGGTAAAAGTATTCACCGAGGGGCTTGCGGCGGATCTGAAAGGAACGGGCGTGAGAGTTACCGCAGTGCTGCCCGGGCTGATGCATACCGATTTTCACCGACGGGCAAAAGTGGACGCCACACAGTGGAAAGAATGGATGTTTCTGGATTTGCGCCGGGTTGCGGAAAGTGCCCTTAACGCCGCGCGGCGGGGCAGGGTGCTTGCCGTTCCCTCGCCGATATATAAAGTTGCTTACGGGGCGCTGAAGTTTTCGCCCCGGGTGCTCGTGCGAAAAATAGCCGGGCCGAAAATGTCCGGACGGGGGCGGTAATGGAATTCGGGGCAGAAGCCGAAAACGGAAAGAAGCGGATATTGGATCAAAACGATCCGGATTACCGCACACAGTCTCCCGGAGTCGGTCCGTGGGAGGGCGAACTTCCCCGGGACGCGCGTTACGACCGGCAGTTGCTGCGTGAGGGAGACAGGCGCAACGTGGTAGACAAATACCGCTATTGGACGGTGGAGGCGATTAAAGCGGATTTGGATCTGAGCCGCTCCGCGCTGCATATCGCAATCGAGAATCTGGAACACGATCTGAATATCGGGTCTATTGTGCGCACGGGAAATGCCTTTAATGTGGGCGGCGCGCACATTGTGGGGCGTCATAAATGGAATCGGCGCGGAGCGATGGTCACGGACCGTTATATGCACGTGTACCATCATCCCGGGCCCGAGGATTTTGTGCGTTGGGCACATGAAAACGGCTATACGCCCGTAGCTGTGGACAACATGGACGGTTCCGTGCAGATGGAGCATACACAGCTGCCGGAAAAGTGTGTGCTGGTATTTGGCCAGGAGTCGAAAGGGATTTCTCCCGGTCTGCTGGCCCGGTGTGAAAAAGCGGTGTATATCCCGCAGTTTGGCTCGACGCGTTCCATGAATGTGGCGGCTGCGGCGGCGATTGCCATCCACTGGTGGGCATACCGGCATCAGATGTAACAGTTTACGCAGGCTAGCCCTGCCGGTATTCCACGCCGAATCCTCCGCGCGGGTAATGCCACTGCAAAGCGTTTTGCGGCGCTATCTGCCGGCATGTTCCGCATTCCAGGCAGGCGGCAAATTCCGCTTCCAGATCGCCTGCCTCGTTTTGCGAATATACCTGCGCCGGGCAGATTTTGACCAGTGTGGCGGCAATCCCCGCTTCGCGGATCCGCTCTGCATCTATCGTTATATGGCAGACATCGTCTGTTTCAAAATGTGTGTGTGCAAGTCGTTCATACATTGTTCGTGCCGTAACTTTCCCGCCTGCCGTCAGCGTATCTGCCATCTTCCCGCTGCCCGTGCCCGCCGCCGGCGGCGAAAAGAAGAGCGGGCGAAAGGCCGGGGGTGCCGTTCGGTTCACAGTGCCCGAAGTGCATTGTATGCATCGCGGATTCCCTCCGTAATTCCGATCCCGCTGCGCCGCAGCGCCCGCATAACAATTTTAGAAAGTTTTTTCCGCGGACGCAGGTCGATATTGTAAAGCTCATAGAATATATCCGCAGCCATGTTTCCGTATTTCCCATACAGCCGCGGACTGTCCAAAAACGCCGGGGTCCGCGAATACAGCCGCAGGTCTTTTCCCATCGGGGAGGCATTGATTTTTTGGGGATACGAGGAAAGAAATTCTTCCGAGAAATCCTCTGCGGCAAGGGCTTCGACGGCTGTCCGGGCAGCCAGACGTGCCGATTCGGCAGCCAAATCCATTCCGCGGATCGTCATTCCCGTGTTGAGAGTGAAGCCCGCCGCGTCTCCGATCAGCATTAATCCCGGTGCCGTCAGAGGCTGTCGGGAAAGCGCCGGACCGTCTTCAATGGTCAGATGGCAGCCGTATTCAAGCACTTTTCCGTCTGCCAGATAGGGAGCGACTGCGGGATGCGCAAGAAAACGGTCGTGGATCCCGGCCGCGGAAAGTCCGCTGCGCTGCAGGTCGTCCAGGCGCAGAACAACGCCGGCAGAGACCGAATCGGTATTTGTGTAGAGAAACCCGCCTCCGGCAACGCCCTGTGTGGCATCTCCAACCATCGCAAACGCGCAGCCGTCGTTTTCGTCTCTGTTGAGGCCAAAGCGCTGTTCTATGGTGTTTCGGGGCAGAGCGATTACCGTTTTTATTCCCACGGCAAGCTGTTTGTTGGGAGCTTTTTTCCTGATCCCGGCGTCCCGGGCGAGGAAGGAATTTACTCCGTCCGCGGCAAGCACGAGATGGGCGGTGATCTGCTCGTCCCCGGCACCGATTCCGAATATGTTTCCGTTTTCCCCGCGCAGCAGACGGTCTGCCATCACTCCCGGCATAATCATCGCCCCGGCTTCTTCTGCCTGCTCGGAAAGCCACAGGTCAAGTTTTCCGCGCAGCACCGATACGGCGTTTACCGGGGATGCCAGACGCCGGTCCCAGTAGTCGATGTTTACATGTGAATTTTCGTTGAGAAAAGAGAGCACATTGCGTGTTATTTTGCGTTCCACCGGTGCCTCGGAAAGGAAATTGGGCAGTATTTCTTCCATTATGCGCGAATAAAAGATTCCGCCCGAAAGATTTTTTGCCCCGGGCTGGACGCCGCGTTCGATCACGGCCACATCTTTTCCGGCTCTTGCCAGTTCGATGGCGGCTACGCAGCCGGCTACACCCGCGCCGACGATAATCACGTCAAAATCCACGGCAGACGGTTTGGCCGTATCTGAAGCGGAAACTGTGTTCAAAATACTTCCTTCTGTTTCTTCCGGGCGCATTTCGCGCGGCCGGTTCGTGTTTTGCCGGCTTAGGCTTTGTTTTTACCGAGTTTTGCAAGCACGGATTTTTGCAGCAGTGCGGTCAGGTAGATGAAAAATGAGATCCCCACTGCCACCATGAAACACCCTACCGCATTGACCATACCGGGGAAAAAAACCGGCAGCGCAAACGGCAAAATGAAAATCAGCAGCGCGGCCGCAGTTCGGGGCAGGCAGAGAAACGCAAGCCGCGCGGCATTTGCGCAGTGGTTGGGTATAGTGTTGGAAAAATGTGTAATCAGCGGAAAATACCAGATTAAAAACGCGGTGAGTAAAAGAGCGCCGGCGAAGACCAGCCCGGTCAGTGCGGAAGCGGCTTTTACGGCCGGGATGTCTTTCAGGTATCTTTGTTCCAGCCAGAATCCGAGGTAAAGCACAAAGGCGGGAATCCAGACCGTTTCCGCCTGGCGAAAGTTTTCTCTGTAGTATTTCCACCACGAGCGCACAACGTATGTTTCCTCTTCGCGTACCATTTCCGCCGTAACGCGCGTTGTTGCCGCGAGGGACGCCCCTGCGGTGAAGAGGGGAATACTGCCGATGATGGTGAGCCAGTTCAGAATCACGAGATCTGCGGCGAGTGACCAGCTTTGATACACACGGGAATCGGGAGAGAGCAAACCTGCCATGTTCTGATTATAACTTAGGCACGGTAAAGGGGTGGGATGAACCGGGAATTCGGTTCATCCCACCCCTTTACCGTTTGTTTTGGTGTATCGCGGCAAAACAGGAATCGTGTTTGCGCGGTATCTGCGCCGGTGCCCGTCTGCCGACTGTTCTTTTACGCGATTATCCCTTTACCGCACCGGCAGCCACACCTTCGATGATGTATTTCTGCGAGAGAAGATAGAAGATGATAATCGGGAAAATTGCCAGCACGAGCATTGCCATCAGCGCGCCCATGTCGCGGTTTCCGTTGGATCCGACGAGCATCTGAATCACGACGGGAATCGTCTTGTATTTGGTGGATACGCCGATCACCAGATAGGGAAGCAGGTAGTCGTTCCAGACCCACATTGCTTCCAGAATCGCCACGGTGATCGCAGTCGGTTTCAGCAGCGGGAAAACTACTTTGAAGTAGTTCTTCAGCGGCGAGCAGCCGTCGATCAGTGCGGCTTCTTCGATTTCCAGCGGAATGGACTTTACGAATCCCGAGTAAAGGAATACTGCCAAACCGGCGCCGAATCCCAGATACAGCACAACCATTCCCCAGGGGCTGTTCAGCGAGAGCATATCCGCGAGCTTCACGGTTGGGAACATCACCATCTGGAACGGCACGATCATGGAGAAGGCAAACATATAGTAGATTGCCGAAGTCCACCTGTTTTTGACGCGGGTTATGTAGTAGGCGGTCATTGCCGTAAAGAACACGATTGCCACCACCGAAAGAATGGTGATGAAGAAAGACCAGAAGATCGCGGAGGAAAATCCGGACAATTCCAGACCTGTCCGGAAATTCTCAAGTCCCGTGAAATTCTTCCCCATCGGAATCGAGAACGGGGAGTCGGAGATGTAGAACTTTCCTTTGAAGGAATTGATGAAAATAAAGATGATCGGCACCAGGAAAAGTATTGCCAAAACGGTGAGCAGAATAAACAGAATCCCTCTGCCGACTTTTCGCCCTGTATTTTCGGTGTTCTTAACTTTTGCGATGTCGTTGCTCACCGGTCGACCTCCTTGGAGCGGGTAAAGCGTAGCTGAATGAATGCAATCAGACCCACAATCAGGAAGAACACAACGGCTTTCGCCTGCCCGATACCCTGCTGATTGAACTTGTCGTACATTGTTTTCACAATGTTCAGGGCGGCCATTTCGGTTTGCCCCAGCGGATTACCGGCAGTGAGTGCCAGGTTCTGGTCGTAGATCTTGAATGTATTGGCGAGCGTAAGGAAAAGGCAGATAGTGATGGAGGGAGCAACCATCGGCAACGTTACGTGACGTAAAATCTGCCCTTTGCCGGCACCGTCGATGGTAGCCGCCTCGGTCAGTTCGGGAGGTACATTTTGCAGACCGGCAATATAAATAATCATCATGTACCCCATGAGCTGCCAGTTGGTAAGCAAAATCAGACCGATGAAACCGAATTTCCAGTCCACAAGGAGAGTCAGTCCCCATTTGGAAAGGATTGAATTCAGCATTACCTGCCAGGTGTAGCCCAGTACGATTCCGCCAATCAGATTTGGCATGAAGAAAATCGTGCGGAAAAAGTTCGTGCCCCTCAGCTTGCGCGTGAGCAGGTATGCCAGAGCAAAAGCGCCCACGTTTACGGTAATGATCGAAACTACCGAAACCAGTGCCGTAAACAGAAGAGCGGTGATGAAACCCTGACGTGCGGTGAATACTTCAAGATAATTCGCAAATCCAACCCATGTCGCATCGGAAATTGCGGTAAATTCCGTAAATGAAAGATACAGGCCGATAAAGAACGGCGCCAAAAACGCAATCAGAAATGCGATAAGCGTCGGTCCGGCAAACACCGGGAAGTATTTTTTCAGTGTTTGAGTCATAATTCCTCCCCCCTTCACAGTGGGTGACGCAGCCGTGCTGCGTCACCCACTCTGACTCTTAAGAGTTAATTGCCGAAACGGCGATTACTTCTTCTGTGCGGCCCATTCGGTTACGAAATACTTCTTCACGTTGTCCCAGCTGTTCTTGCCCGCAACATACTGTCCGAGCTGCTGGCCGAGGCCGTCTTTGAATTCCTGGGAGGGGAAGATTGTGAAGACCCATGGAATCGTGGTGAGATCCTTGTCGTTCAGGTACTTCGCAACTTCCTTGCCGAGGGGATCCTTCGGGGTTTCCTTTTCGCCGAAGGACTTAAACGGAGCGATGAAGCCGAGGTCTTCGGCCACCATCTTCTTGCCGTTGTCGGAGGTGAAGAGCCACTCAAGGAAATCAAGGGATGCCTTCTGGTCGGCTTCGGAAGCCTTGGCGTTTACCGACATGAAGTTTTCGGTACCGATTGCCAGACCGTTCTTTTCCTCACCCTTTACGCCCGTGTAGATCGGCATAAAGTGGATGTCGCCTTCCTTAACGGTGTTGCCGTCAACGCCGGAAATCTGGCCCCATGCCCAGTTTCCGTTCTGGATGAACGCCGCCTGGCCGAGAGCGAACTCCGCGAGGGAGTCGGTTACGGTCTTTGCGGAAGTCTGCGCGGGGTCGACGGTGGAATTCTTGGTGTAGAGGTCAAGAATGTTCTTGTATTCCTTGTCATACTTGAAGTCGAGCTTCTTGCTGTCGGACACTTTCTTGTCTTTCAGCTCGTAGTAGACGGGGTAGTTTGCAAGGTGGGTCTGCCAGCGCCAGTCTTCGCCGGGGGCAAACGAAGTGGAGGCAAATGCGCCCTTGATGCCGAGCTTGTCTTTCTGCGCCTGCATATCTTCGGCAACTGCCTTGAGCTTGTCGAAATTGTTGATTTCCTTTACGGACTTTGCCTTTGCGCCGGGCAGTGCGAAATACTTCTGCAAAATGGCGTCGTTGTAGATGATGCCGTAGCCTTCAACCACGAAAGGAACGCCGAACACGCCGTCACCGTCTTTCACGGCGAGAGACTGGTCGGAGAGCTCCTTGTAAATCTTTGAATCCTTCAGATCCGCGGTGTACTTCTTCCAGTTCTGGTAGCCGACCGGACCGTTAATGTTGAAGAGCGTGGGGGCGTCTTCCTTTTCAATTTCGGTCTTCAGAGTCTTTTCGTATGTGCCGGACGCGGCCGTAACGATCTTGACCTTTGTGCCCTTCTCCTTTTCGTAGGCCTGGGCTACCTTCTTCCATGCCTCTTCCTGTTCGGGCTTAAAGTTCAGATAGTAAACTTTTCCTTTGCCGCCTTTGGCGGAGTCTGAACTGCCGCAAGCAGCAACTGTGCCCATTGTGAGTGCGGCAGCGAGCGTGAGCCCTGCGAAGCGCTTAAACTTCGACATTATTCCTCCTTGAATGTCGGGTCAATTTCTTTCCCCAATGTAAGTGCAAGCAGTGAAAATCCGTTGCACGTGGTAGTTGGCAGCGTCCGTACGGCGGGATTTGCGCCGCCTTCGTCTGCTGCCGGTGGTCTAATTATTACATTTTTATGTGTCTAATGCCACGTTAATTGACAACTTATGTGTGCCCGGGTGTCCGTATTTTTATATTGTCCCAGCGTCCGGAGATATTTTGGGTGTCCGGGGAGAAATGATTTACGGGTGACGTATTTCCGGACGTCTTGGGAAATGTTTCACGGAGCCCGTTGCGCTGAAATAATTTGCGGGTCCATTTACCTAGAGCAAATACGGAATTAGTGCGATAATGAAAGTGTCAATCTCGAAAGAAGGAGTATTTCGTGGCTATTGCAACACCGGAAGTTTATGCCCATATGCTTGACCGTGCGAAAGACGGCAAGTTTGCATATCCCGCAATCAATGTAACTTCATCCCAGACGCTTACCGCGGCCCTGCAGGGTTTTGCGGAGGCCGAATCCGACGGTATCATTCAGGTTTCCGTCGGCGGTGCCGAATACTGGGCAGGCTCGACGGTGAAAGACCGTGTGGCCGGCTCTCTGGCAATGGCGGCTTACGCCCGCGAGGTGGCAAAGAACTACCCCGTGACCGTGGCCTTGCACACCGACCACTGCGCAAAGCAGAACATCGATTCCTGGATCCGTCCGCTGATGGAATTGGAAGCGGAGGAAGTCCGGGCAGGCCGCGACCCCTTCTTCCAGTCGCATATGTGGGACGGCTCGGCCGTTCCGCTCGACGAAAATCTTGTGATCGCACAGGAGCTTCTGGCTCTGTCCCAGAAGTCGAATACCATTTTGGAAATTGAGATCGGCGTTGTCGGCGGCGAAGAAGACGGTGTGCGCGCCGAAATCAACGAGAAGCTGTTCACCACACCGGCAGACGGAATTAAGACGGCCGAAGCCCTCGGACTCGGAGAAAAGGGCCGCTACATCACCGCGCTGACTTTCGGTAATGTGCACGGATCATACAAGCCCGGGGCAGTGAAGCTGCGTCCGGAGATTTTGGGCGAGATCCAGGAGGCGGTAGGCGCCAAGTTCAATGCGGGCAACCGTCCGTTTGATCTGGTAATGCACGGCGGATCGGGATCAACCGCGGAAGAAATCGCAACTGCCGTGGCCAACGGTGTAATTAAGATGAATGTGGACACCGATACCCAGTATGCTTTCACCCGTCCGGTTGCGGACTGGATGCTCCGTAATTATGACGGTGTGCTGAAGGTTGACGGCGAAGTGGGCGTGAAGAAGCAGTACGATCCGCGTTCGTGGGGCAAGGCCGCCGAAGCCGGCATGGCTGCCCGCGTGGTGGAGGCGTGCGAGCGTCTCGGTTCCGTGGGAACGAAGATGAAGTAAATTTCTGCTTTTCCGCAGATATGGGCGGCTTCGGACGGTGTTATGTCCGGGGCCGCTTTACTTTTCCTTTCTCTTCGCCGCGGTCTGTATTCCGCGCCTCCCGCCCCGGCGTCCCCGTCTGCCTGTTTCCGCTTTGTCTGCGTTTGCATGGCTGTCCGCGCTCTCAGACAATTCGCCTGTCCGTATATTGGAAAAAATTCTCTTATAATACGGATGTTATTGCCTGATGTGCGGAATCACAGTACGCTTACGAAGTAAGGCGTCACGTGCGGCCCGCACAGACACGGCGGCTGCGTCCGTTTTACCGAATAACAGAAACACAAAAATTTTCCGCAGACGGAAAGCTTAATGCAGAGGGCGTGAATGGTATGCCGGCAATAATTGTCGTGGGCGCACAGTGGGGCGATGAAGGTAAAGGAAAAGCAACAGATCAGCTCGGAACAAAAGTTGATTACGTCGTAAAATTCAACGGCGGGAACAATGCGGGACACACAGTCGTGGTAAACGGCGAAAAATTCGCCCTTCACCTGCTGCCCGCCGGGATTCTCACCCCAAACTGCACGCCCGTTATCGGTAACGGCGTGGTTGTGGATCCGCAGGTTCTTTTTGCGGAGATCGAAGACCTCACCGCCCGCGGAATTGACACGTCAAAACTGCGCATTTCTCCCAACGCACACATAATTACCGACTACAACCGGAAAATGGATGCGGCAAATGAACGGATGCTCGGAAAAAACAAAATCGGCACAACCGGGCGCGGAATCGGTCCGACATACGCCGACAAAATGGACAGAATCGGCATCCGGGTGCAGGATCTGTTTGATCCGCCTACGCTGCGGCAGAAAACGGAAGCCGCGCTTGCGAGGAAAAATCCGATTTTGGAACGCTTCACCGGGCAGACCTGCGATCCTGCCGAATCCGCCGAGGAACTGCTGTCTTTCGCCGACCGCCTGCGTCCGATGCTGATGAACACAACCGCGGAGCTCAATCATGCCCTCGACTGCGGGAAAACGGTCGTATTTGAGGCCGGGCAGGCAGTAATGCTCGACATTGACCACGGCACTTATCCGTTCGTGACTTCATCGTCCTGTTCGGCGGCAGGAGCGTGCACCGGTTCCGGCGTGGGCCCGCGCCGGATCGACCGCGTGGTCGGAGTGTCAAAAGCGTATCTGACGCGCGTGGGAGAAGGACCTTTCCCCACGGAACTGACGGACGGCGAAGGGGATTGGCTGCGCGAAGCGGGCAGGGAATACGGCGTGACGACCGGGCGTCCCAGACGCTGCGGCTGGTACGACGCTGTTGTGGCGCGTTACGCGACGATGGTGAATTCTCTGACGGACATGGTAATTACGAAGCTGGACGTGCTCACGGGCAAAGACAGAATTCCCGTATGCACGGCTTACGAAGCGGACGGGAAAAGAATGGAAGATATGCCTGCCCTGCAGTCCGAAATGCACCGCGTCCGGCCGGTTTACGAGTATTTGCCCGGATGGGAAGAAGATATCTCCGGGTGCCGGAATTTCACGGATCTGCCCCGGAACGCACAAAACTATATTCTCGCCCTGGAAGAACTCTCCGGCTGCCGCATTTCCGCAGTCGGCGTCGGACCGGAGCGGGAGCAGACAATAGTGCGTACGCCTTTGGTCTGAGACCCGCTCCGCCGGCCGATTTCATTTATTCGGTTTCTTCCCCTGCGCGCCGCGTATCGGCATTTTGCGGCGAAAAGCTGTCGAAGAAGTCGGCCGGCTGTGCATTTTCCCCTGCCTGCGGACGGGAGAAAGCGCGGTAGTCCTGCATTCTGTTTTTCTTTTTCCGGCCAAAGAAGAAGACGGCTGCCAGGAAAACGGCAAGAACCGCTATCCCGCCGGTCAGCCACATATACGCCGCGTTATGCCCGGGAGAGGTTTCCCCCGCGTCCGCCTTTTTCTGCGCGGGGACGGCTTTTTCCCCGCCGGTCGGTTTCTTTTCTCCTTCTACCACGGTCTTTTTGGTGAAAATATCAAGAGAATTAAAAGTGGCGGTGTTGCCTTTGATTTCCGCTCCCTGCGCGCGCAGTATCTTTCCCGGCATCTGTACCGTAAGCGTGAAATCCAGACCGAGGTTTTTCAGTGTCTGCGCACTCTGTGCCGTGGCTGTCCCGCTCTGCCCGGGGCTGACCCGGAAAATATAGCTGTTTGCGGTTTCCGTGAGCACTTTCCCGTCCGCGGCGGCATTTCGGTAGGCGGTGAACCGGCACTCCATCACCCCGTTTTTGCTCAGGTCTTCGATTTTCGTGTCTGTCTGCCGCTGCTTCAGGGACCCTACCGACTCGTCTATTTTTTGTCCGAAAACGTCGCACGAGTCAACACCGCCCATTTTCAGCAGGCCTTTGTCGTCTCTGATGTCCATAGTCACCGTCATTGATCCGTCGGTGCCGATTGCAACCGTGTTTTGCGATTTGCACGCCGAGAGCGTGAGTGCAAGAGGCACAACGGCGAGCAATGCAAGTTTGCGGGTATGTTTCATAAAATTCTCCAATTTTTCCGCCGGCGGCAGGACTGAAATGTCTGCCGCTGCCTTTTCAGTTTAAACCGTATTGCGGAAAATCCACAGTAAAAATCCACAGCGGAAAACAGCGGGGATTTTCTTTTCGGACTGTATTTTCCCCGGGTCCGTGGAATAATGGAAACGTAAGCACTTGCGGGGATTTCCTGCCGTGGCCGAGGAGTGGAGCCAGAAGTCCTACAGCCGATAGTCCCAGCATTAAAAGGGTGTTGCGGTAGATAATGTAAATGGAAAACATCCATCTTAAACATCGCCTACTTTCTAGGAGGAAATGCGATGACCGAAAAGACATATACAGTCGAAGAAGTACGTGCGGGAGCTCCGGCATCCGCCCCTGCGGAACTGGTGGAATGGGTTACGAAGATCGCTAACCTGACCACGCCGAAAGATATTCAGTGGGCAGACGGTTCCAAGGAAGAATGGGACCGCCTTTCGGAAGAAATGGTGAAGGCGGGCACGCTGATCCGTCTGAATCCGGAAAAGCGTCCGAATTCGTTCCTCGCCCGCTCGCTTCCCTCCGACGTGGCACGTGTGGAATCGCGTACTTTCATCTGCTCCGAGAAGGAAGAGGACGCCGGCCCGACAAACCACTGGGCGGATCCGAAGGAAATGAAAGAAACGCTGATTGGCGAAAAGGGCGTCTTCCGCGGGGCAATGCGCGGCCGCACAATGTATGTGGTGCCCTTCTCCATGGGTCCGCTGGGCGGCCCGATTTCCCAGCTGGGCATTGAGCTGACCGATTCTCCCTATGTTGTGCTGAATATGCGCATTATGACCCGCATGGGCGAAGGCGCACTGAAGCTGATTGCGGCAGGCAAGCCTTGGGTTCCCGCCGTTCACTCCGTGGGCGCTCCGCTTGCCGACGGCGAGAAAGACGTTGCGTGGCCTTGCAACGACGAAAAGTACATTACCCACTTCCCCGAGACGAACGAAATCTGGTCTTTCGGCTCCGGTTACGGCGGCAACGCGCTGCTGGGCAAGAAGTGTTTCGCACTGCGCATTGCTTCCACAATGGGCCGCCGCGATATGTGGATGGCAGAGCACATGCTGATTCTGCGTCTGACCGACGAAAAGACCGGCAGGCAGTATCACGTGACCGCAGCCTTCCCCTCGGCCTGCGGAAAGACAAATCTGGCCATGCTGCAGCCGACCATCAAGGGCTACAAAGTGGAAACCGTGGGTGACGATATCGCCTGGATGCGTCCCGGAAAAGACGGCCGTCTGCGCGCAATCAACCCGGAGGCGGGATTCTTTGGCGTTGCCCCCGGAACTTCGTACGACACGAACCCGATGGCCATGGAGACCATGAAGGCAAACACCATCTTCACAAACGTCGCTCTGACCGACGACGGCGATGTGTGGTGGGAAGGCATTGACGGCGAACAGCCTGAGCACCTTATTGACTGGCAGGGCAACGATTTCACAAAGGCCGACACGGCTGCGGGCAAGAAGGCGGCACATCCGAATTCCCGCTTCACCACGCCTGCCTCGCAGTGCCCGATCATCTGCCCCGATTGGGAAGCTCCCGAAGGCGTTGCAATTGACGCAATCCTCTTCGGCGGACGCCGTGCGACCAACGTGCCGCTCGTTGCCGAACAGTATACGCCCGCGCATGGTGTGTTTATCGGCGCAAACGTATCTTCCGAAGTCACTGCCGCCGCGCTTGACGTGAAGGCGGGAGCCCTGCGTCACGATCCGTTCGCCATGCTTCCGTTCTGCGGTTACAACATGGCCGACTACTGGGGTCACTGGCTCGAGATGCAGAAGGCTCTGGGAGACAAGTTCCCGAAGGTATACCAGGTCAACTGGTTCCGCAAGAATGCGGACGGCAAGTTCCTCTGGCCGGGATACGGCGAGAACTCCCGCGTGCTGGATTGGATCGTGCGCCGGAGCGCCGGTGAGGTAGAGGCAGTCGAAGGACTGACCGGTCTGTACCCGAAGCGTGAAGATTTCAACCTGGAGGGCTCCGGTGTTTCCGATGCCGACTGGGAGACAATGTACACGCTTGATCCCGAGGCCTGGGAAGCAGAAGCGGCAGATACCGAGAAGTACTTCAGCCAGTTCGGCGATAAACTTCCGGCAGCAGTCCGTGAGGAGTTGGAGAACCTGAAGAAGCGTATTGCAGACGCAAAGTAAACGCATATAAAGGGATAACTCACTGAGGGGGCGGACTGTCGGTTCGCCCCCTCAGCCGTCCACGGAAAGAGAACACTGTAAAAGCGGGCTCGGTTTTGTTAAATTAAAAGCAGTTGTTTGGATTAGCTTCTGCTGCGCACAGACAGCCAATCGGATTACGAAGACGAAATCCGGGATAGGGGGAAACCGATGGACCGGAATGTATCTGTGCCGGGTGCGCAAATTCCCGGCTGGAGGCGGATTTATGCGGGAAAAATCAGGGATCTGTATGTGCCGGCCACACAGTATTCCCCTTACGGGCCGGATGTGATTTTGCAGGTGTCTTCCGACCGGATCAGTGTTATGGACCATGTGCAGACTTCCGCGATCCCCGATAAGGGGAAAATTTTAACCGCTTTGAGCAAATGGTGGTTCAGCAAACTGTCGGGTATTGTGCCGCATCATTTTATTTCCGCCGATGTACCGCGCATGGTTGCGCACAGAGCGATGATTACGGCAAGACTGCAGATGTTTCCGCTTGAATTTCGGGTGCGCGGATATCTGGCGGGAAGTGCGTACACGGAATACACGGAACATGGCACGGTAGCCGGCGTACCGCTGCCCCCGGGCCTGGAACTGGCCTCAAAGCTGCCCGAGCCGATTGTCTGCCCGTCGATTAAAGGCAGAGCCGGCGGGCACGATATCGACATTCCGTTTTCCGAATCGGTGCGGCTGATCGGAGAAAAAAATGCCGTGATGGTCCGGGAGAATGCAACCCGGGTTTACAAAACGGCCGCCGCTCTGTGCGCCGAAAAAGGGCTGATTCTGGCAGACACAAAGCTGGAATTCGGAATTTCTTCGGAGGTGGGCACGCAGGAAGTTGTGCTGGGAGACGAAGTTCTGACCCCGGATTCCTCACGCTACTGGCTGGCGCGCGACTACTGCCCCGGAAAACAGATTCCGGGGTACGACCGGCAGATAATCCGTGACTGGCTTATGTCGGAAGAATGCGGGTGGGATTCCTCCGCACACACCCATCCTCCCGTACTGCCTCGGGAAATAACGGAGAAAACGCGCAACCGATACCTGGAAGTGATGCACAGGCTGACGGAAACAAAAGACTTCCTCTGACCTATTTCCCCGCAGATTGTGTTTTTGGTGTGTTCACAGCCCGCATTGGGATAGAATTACGGAAACGGGATCTATAAAGGGAAACGGGCAGATGGCTATAAAAAATGCGGGAAAGACCGACGGCCGGGCACTGCGGTGGGTAAAGCACCGTGAGACGCGGATGCGCAAATTTACCGAAGACGCGATCGGTGCGGTGCGCAAATACGGTTACCGGATTTCGATGAGCCGGATTGCGGAGTATTCGCACACGTCAAAATCAATTCTGTACCGTTATTTTCCGGATAAAACCGCTTTGCAGTATGAGGTGGGTTCCCGCGTGATCTCGGAATTGGTGCGGGAGATAAAAACCAAAATGAAAGATTTCTCCCTGCCGCGGGAGAAAATTTATGCGGCGGTGAATACGTTTCTTGATTTTATCGAGGGGGATCCGGATCTGTATATTTTTGTGCGGATCGGGGATCTTGCAGGTGAACCGGGAAATGTGAAGCTGCTGGAATTTGATGAGATACTTTTGGAAATGGTGGCTTCCGCCCACGGGCGCTCCGCGGCGGACGACACGGAGTTTCCGGGCACTCTCGTTACGGCCCATCTCAGTGCGGCGGCGATGGTTTCGGCTGTGCGCAGCATTGCGGAAACATGGATGTTCTCCCGCCGTGTTTTGGAGCGCCCGGAAGAATACCCGGATTATGAACTTTCTGCGGGAGATTTGGCTGTGGCGCATTTGGGGCGCGAAGAAATCGCGGATTTCATTTTCACTTTCCTAAACCGCGGTCTGGTTTTTATTCCGCAATAAAAAGGGAGAGAGCAGAGGCGTATCCCTCCGGAAAGAAAAGATAGCTTGAAACGCAAAACAGATACCGAAAGCGGGCATGCCGCACTGATGGAGTTCGCGCAGGGAGAGACACTTTCCCCGGCGCGGCTGCGTCTTGCCGTGCGCTATACGTTGGAAGAGTTTGCCGTACGCCACCCGGGCAGAGCGGTGGAAATCAGAATCCCGCCGTGCGGAGCCGCGCAGGCTCTGCCGGGTGTGAACCACAGACGCGGGACTCCGCCGAATGTGGTGGAAATGCCCGCAGTGACGTGGCTGAATCTGGTACTTGGCAGAGAAACGGACCGTAACACGATCAGTAAATCGGGAATACGCGCAGATATCGAAGGCTATCTTCCGCTTTTCGGAGATATCCGGAACTATTCTGCGCAGCGTCCGTCCTCTTCGCCCTCGCAGTCGTCGTCGTAGTCGTCGACGCCGTATTTTGCGGCATACTCGGCGTATGCCTCGTATTCGTCGGCGTATTCACCGGTATCCCGATCGGAGTCAGAATGTGGGTGCGCCGCGTCCTTGCCCTGTGCTTTCAGTTCCCGTTCCAAAGCGGCATAATCCGTTTCCGGGCTAAAATACTTCAAATTTCGTGCAACTTTACGCTGTTTGGCTCTTTGACGGCCGCGCCCCATTGGGTCGACCCCCCTCATCATTCTACGGGAGCACCTGGTGCTCGAATTTCATTTTCTTTTTCTCTGATGAATAGGATACCTTGAAACTTCGCGAATCTCCATGCAATGCCAAAGTTGTGAGAAAAAAGTACCCAAAATACGCCGGCAGCCGAATCGGTGCCGTCGGGAGCGGATAGCGCTCTTTCGGTCTTTCAGCGGCGGAAGACTTTCACGGTCAGGGAAACCAGCCCCAAAACCGCACCGAGCACAATCACGCACGGTTTGACTTCACCGTGTGCCGCCCGGCAGACAAGGGAGGAAATTTCCTTTTTCGCCGTGCGGAGCAGATTCTGCGGACGAAGACAGTTCGTCAGTTCGTCAACCGTGGCTTCCAGTTCCAGGCGCGTGCGGGCGATGTCTGCGGCAACTTCTTCGGCGCTGCGTCTGTCTTCCTTCGGGGCTTCGTAGTCGGCGGCGCATTTTACCCGTGCGGCAAGACGGGCTTCGGCCTGCAGTTCCTTATCCGTTTTCCCGGTAGAAGCAGTCATTTTTTAATTCCTTTCTTCAGAACCGCAATGTCTTTGGCCAGTCCGGCTTTGGGATTTACCGCGTGACGGCGCGAGGATTTCAGCGCCCTGATCCCCAGCAGTGCCAGGATCAGAACCGTCACCAGCAAAATCCCTGCCATAATGAGGAATGCAAGCCAGAGGGGGACAGCGGCGGACAGACCGAAAGCGGCTGCCAGCAGCAGCATTTCGAGCAGATACAGCGCAAGCACGCCCGCGCAGGCAAGAAGTATTCCCCCCAGTCCGATTTTTAGCACTTTCATTTTTGCGTTCAGTGACGCAAACCTGATTTCGTCGCGTACGAGGGCCGAAAACTGGGCCGTAATCTTTCCGATGAGCGTGCCCGCCGAATCGGAAGACTCCGTAAGATTTTTTTCCGACGGTGAGACTGTGCGCCCGCTCCCGCTGCGCTGTCCGTTAGTATGCAAAATAGCACTCCTTAGAGGTCCGTCCGGAGAAAAACTTCGTCCGGGCCGATAAGCACATAGATGAAGACATCTCCATTCTTTCATAAAAAAGGTGCAAATGTTAGCCTGAAAACGGCGGAAGATTCCCGGACGGATAAGGAATCTAGGCGTGCAAAGCGTTGTATTGCGCGAGAAAACGCTGCACCAGCACGGAGTCGGAAGGAAAAACTTCCGGGCCCCGGGCATATTTCATGGTACTTTCGTGCCCTTTTCCCAAACAGAGCACAACGCGCGGCAAAGCGTTTCCGCTGTGCGGATATTCGCCCAGAATTGCTTTCCCAATAGCCTCGTCCCGCGCGGGAACAGTCATGTACGGGCAGCTCACATAGCGGGCAATATCGGCGCAGATATCCGCAACCGGTTCACTGCCCGGATCGTCTTCGGTGAGGATCACAAAATCGGCGTATTCGCCGGCCGTCTGCCCCAGGTCTTTTCTGCGGGAGATGGCTTTTCCGCCTGCCGAACCGAAAACGGCAACAATCTGCGCCTGCGGATTCATCTGCTTCATGGTGTCAAACACGGCGCGGAAGCTCATTTTGTTGTGGGCGAAATCGACGACCCCCGTAACCAGGCCGTCTGCGCTTTTGTAAATCTGCATCCGCCCTTCGGCGCGTGCTTTTCGCAGCCCCTCGCGCACGTACTGTTCGGGCACGTTCAGGCACTGTGCAACGGCAATTGCCGCCGCGGCGTTTTCCACATTGAACACGCCCGGCATGGTGATACTGAAATCTCCCCGGAAGCTGCGTGAATCAACCCTGAAAACAATCTCGCCGCTCAGAACCCGAATATTGGAAATACGCACGTCCGCGCCGTTTTTTCCGAACGTGACCACGTCCGCGCCGGCTTTTTCCGCCGCCTGCACAATTTGTGCAAAACGGTCCGAATCGGCATTGATGCACGCAATTTTGGCCAGGCTGAAAATTTTCAGTTTGGATGCAAAGTAATCGGCAAAATCAGGGTGTTCGACCGGGCTGATATGATCTTCGCCGATATTCAGAAAGCAGGCAACGTCAAAAGACATTCCCTGTACGCGTCCGTATTTCAGCGCCTGGGAAGACACTTCCATAATCATATGCGTCAGGCCGGAATCGAATGCGTTTTGAAAATGCGCGTACAGCTCGAGAGGCTCCGGTGTTGTCAGATCCGATTCCGTTTCGGAAACGCCGTCAAAAGTATGGATGGAAGACATAATCGCGGCCGGCCTGCGGCCTTCTGCGGCAAATTGGGCGTCCAGAATCGCACGCAGATAGTATGCGGTGGTGCTTTTGCCTTTTGTGCCCGTGATTCCGACGGTAGTCAGGCGGTCGGTTACGTGCCCGTAAAACATCTGCCCCAGCACCACTGTCGCCTCCCGCACATCGGAAACGGTCAGTGCCGGCAGGTCAACGTTTTCGTATTTGGTTTCCGATACGTATGCCACCGCACCGGAGTTTTTCGCGTCCGCCAGGTAAGTTTCCTTAAAGCCCGCGCCTTTGCAGATAAACAGAGTGCCCGGACGGACCCGGCGCGAATCGTATGTGATGTATCCGATCTGCGTATTTTGCGCGCCATGCGTGGCAGATTCTCCTCTCAGGAGTCCGCGGCTGCGTAGTTCCCCGACATAGCGGCAGAAAGGTAAATGTGCATTCATTGACTCTCCTCTGGCAGATACCATCGATTCTACCGCGAAGCGCAAAGCGGACAAAAGAAGCCGCGGCGGAAGCCGGTTTTTGCTTTTCCCGTGTTCATGGCAGAATTACAGTGTGTTTACCCTTTATTCAGTTACGGACATTCACCTTGTGCATGAGGCGGTGTTTGATCCGCAGATTCTGGTGGAAGTCTCGGGGGTGGACAGAATCGGTTCGCTTACTTCTTCCAAGGTGTGGGAAATAGATATCCCGGGGAGGATTACTCCCGGCAGTTTTTCCCCGGGCGGCGCGGAAACACTGGGCAAAGTTCTCCGCGACTCCATCGAAAGGCGAATTTTGCTGTGGGTTTCTCTGATCGAACCGGAGAAATTGGCAGATCTTCATAAATGTTTGGGAAAAGATGTGTTTGTTACCGCCGGCCCGGGCACTCCCGTCCCTGCGGATATGCGTCTGCGCCATCCGGGCACTAAGATGCTGATTCCCGTGGCAGTAAGTCCCGTAACGCTCCTGCGCCGTCTGCTTTCGGGGACGGAAGCGGAAAAAGAATGGGTGCGGTTCCATCTGGAGGGAATTGATTCCAAGGCCGTCTCAACTGCGTGTTACGCAATGCTGCGTGAGGCAAAAGTGGAAGTTCTGGAGCGTTCGCGCGCGTTTCGGCTGATGCATTCCCCCACGTTTGTCGCATACGCCGTAATTTTGATTTATTCTCTGCTGCGGGCGCTGCCCGTGCTGTGGGTGCCGAATTTTCGCGGCAATGTGTGGGTGCTGTGGGGGATAGACGTGGTCAGTGCGATTCCCTACACATGGGGAATTTTGGAATTTGTGGTCGGAAAGACGCGTCTGCGCCGTTTTGTCGGAATGATTGTCACGCTGGTTACCTTTATTTCCCCGTATATCTATTTTTGGTCGCACGGAGACCATTATCCTTTTTTCGTGAATCTGGTTGTGGCGGGAATGATTACCGCAGCCATCCTGCTGGAGCTGTACCGGGCGATCCGCGACCGGCAGGTGTCGCGGGTTCTGCGCAGACCGGCCGGTGTTTAGTGTCGTTCCGCGCCGGCCGCGGCTTCGGTATCCGCCTTTCCGTTTACCGTGCGGATTATGCCCGTAATCATAAACCACGCCCCCGTGACCCAAAACACGAACCACGCACCTGTGTTTCCCTTCGGGTACACGGCAACCAATACGGCGGTGGAGAGAATCCACAGCGTGATGGTTGCGATATTGACTGCCATCATTTTCTTTACGCGGAACGGGTGTGTGTAGTATGTGGGAACGAGGGTGAGAACCGCGAGAATCACGGTGACAAGAACGTTGAATACGGCTCCCGTCTGCACAATCCACAGGATAACCGCAACGATATTCCAGGCTGCGGGGAAGCCGACGAAATAAAAATCGGTTGATTTCCAGTTCTCGTTTGCGTAGCAGAACATCGAGGAAACAAGAACCAGAATCATAATCACCATTGCCAGGGGTTTCGGGCCCAGAGGCAGGAAGAGATACATGAATACGGCGGGGAGGAAAGTCCAGGTGAGATAATCGACGGCGATGTCTACGATTCCGCCGTCGAACCACGGTATGATTTCCTTTACCCGCGCGCGCCTGGCGAACGTTCCGTCCACGGCGTCCACGGCCATGGCAATGCCAAGCCAGAGCCACATCATTTTCGGGCTGTTTTCGATGATTGCGAGTGTGGCAAGAGAAGCAAAAATTAACCCTGACAGGGTGAATGCGTGTACCGCCCAGGCGGTGGCTCTTTTTTTCTCCACGGGTCCTCCTCGGTCTGCCGTATGTGGGTACGGAGTGCGGACACACAGTCCGCAGTTATAATGCCAGAATAGTCGAAAATAAAGAGGAGTGCACTCTTTCCCCGCCGGGTGGCGGAAATTCCGTGTTCGGGCCGCTTCCGGAAAAAGGTGTGGAAAGCGGATAGTCTGCGGGAAACCCGGAATATGGGAAAGTCTGCCGGGAACAGAAAACCCCTTGGCAGTCCAAGGGGTTTGGCTGTGGCTCCGACCGGCGTCGATCCGGTGACCTAACGATTTTCAGTCGTTCGCTCTACCAACTGAGCTACAGAGCCGGATAGAAAAACGCCCGGATGAACCGGGATGTTTTTCGCGACCCTGACGGGACTTGAACCCGCGACCTCCGCCGTGACAGGGCGGCGCGCTAACCAACTGCGCTACAGGGCCGGATTGCACCGGCGTGCATCGGCTTTTCAGCCGGTACCCCCAACGGGATTCGAACCCGTGTTATCGGCGTGAAAGGCCGGTGTCCTAGGCCACTAGACGATAGGGGCAATTTATTCCGCTGGTGGAACGGATACTAGCATAACGATAAATAAGGCTAAATGCAAAACCGATTTTGCTGTGCCTTTACTCACGTTTGGTCCGGGAGCGGAAAATCGCGAATAAAACGGCAAAAAAATCCGGAATTTATTAACCTTTAAGTATGAACTATTTGTGCGATACCACCGGTGGGGAAATTGCCGCGGAAGCAGTCGAGACCACATTCAATATCCTGCAGCTGATTCTGTCTGTGGGTGTGGGCCTGGTTGTGGGCGTGGTCGTGTCGCTGGTGCTTTTGGGGATCGGGCGTTTCCTCTCCTCGTACCGCATAAATTTCAAACCGTTTTTTGACGCAACGGCAAAACAGGTGACCTTCGGTTTCGCCGTCCTGGGTGCGTGGATCGGATTTTTTATTCTGAATTCGGTGGCGGAAGAGAAAAATATTCCGCAGTGGTTTACGGTTCTCGACCATGCTTTTATGATTCTCTTTATCGTTGCCGGAACATGGTTTGCGGCAGGTATGGTAAACGGCGCGGTGAAGCTGATTCACAGCCGAATGCTGCGCTCTTCGGAACGCAGGGCGAAACGCGTCCAGACGCAGACGCAGATTCTGCACCGGGTGATTGTGGCCGCAATCTGGCTGCTCGGATTGGGAGGCGCGCTGCTCACCTTCCCGCAGGCCAGAACAGCGGGCGCATCGCTGCTGGCGTCCGCGGGTGTCTTTTCGGTGGTCGCCGGTCTTGCCGCACAGACTACTTTGAGCAATGTGTTTGCCGGGCTGCAGCTGGCATTTTCGGACTCGATCCGCGTGGGGGATATCGTCAGATACAACGGGGACTACACTTCGGTTGAGGAAATCACGCTTACCTACGTGGTGCTCGCCGTCTGGGACGGGCGCCGGATTATTGTGCCGTCAAAACTGATGACCACGGAAAGTTTTGAAAACTGGACGCGCCGCGCACCGCAGATGCTTGGCGAAGTCACATGGGAAGTCGACTGGGCGGTACCGATCGGCCTGGCCCGCAGACAGCTTGAATTCCTGCTGCGCAACACCGACCTGTGGGACGGGGAAACGGGAGTGCTGCAGGTAAAGGAAGTGCACAGGGAATTTCTGCTGCTGCGTGCCGTGGTTTCCGCGGAGGACTCGGGCACGCTTACGGATCTGCAGAATTATCTGCGGGAAAAAATGGTGCTGTGGATTCAGAACGAGGCACGGCAGGCCATTCCGCGGATGCGTTTCGCGCAGTACGACCGGGTAAATTTCAGCACGGAAAAGAAAAAAACAGAGTCGATGATGGAAGAACGCCTTGAAGCGGAAACGCCGGATAAGTTTCTTCCGGGCGATACGCCCACGCCCCGGAAAGACGGTTCGGCACCGAAAAATACCGAATACGGGCAGGAGCAGCCGGGCGCGGACACGCAGTCGCGCACCGTTATTCTTTCCTCCGAGGAACTGGCAAAACTTGATGAGCTCTATCCTTCGTCCGTACCCGCACAGACCGGTGTTCTTCCCCCGCTGCGGATGGATACACTCCCTTCGGTGCAGACGAATGTGGATCTTCCCGCCGCAGATTCCAAACAAAGTGAAAGCGCAGTGCAAAGCGATGTGCGCGAAGGGCATGAGGCTTCGCTGTTCAGTGGATCGGCGAAAAACGAAGAACGGAAAAAAGCATACTCCGGTCCCGGAAAGGAAGCCTTCGCGGAACGGAACCGCAAAATTTCGGAGATTATCGACGCCGACGCCGACGGCGAAGCCAAATCCGCAGACAATACAGATAATGCGCAGACGGACGGCGAAGACGCAAAAAACCCTTCCGCGAAACGTGCGCATGATGCCAAGACGGAGGCCGGGGGTCCTTCCGCCGGGGAAAAACCCGGGAACTGATCACATCTTAAAACCGGCTTTAGTTTCGCCCGGGGCGGTGATGTAGGCTTGCTGTGTGCGGAAGACGGACTGCCGTTTTCCGCTGTGTGTTTTTATTGAGTGGGGTCGGAAAAGTGGCATTAAAAAATTCTCGGTTTACGGTCGTATTCGCTTCGCTGGCGATTATTTTTGCGGCTGTGGTGCAGTATGTGGGAGCCGGGATAGCGGTGAAGCTCTTTCCCTACGCGGATGCCGGCGCCATCGCCTGGGGGCGTTTCACCTTCGGCGCGGCGGTGCTGCTCATCTTTCTGCGTCCCCGAATGACCCGGCGGCAGTTCTTTTCCGCGGTTTTTTTCGGCATTGCCCTGACCTCAATGAACGTGGTTTTTTACTATGCAGTGAGTTATGTGTCGCTGGGGACGGCCGTTTCTTTGGAGTATCTGGGCCCGGTTGTGATCTCTTTTCTGACGGGACGCAGTCTGCGCGTGCGCTGCGGGCTGGCTGTGGCGCTGGTCGGTGTTTTCTCTATTTCGTGGGTCGGCGTGGATTATACCGACCCGGGCGTGCAGAAAGGTATTCTGCTCAGTATTTTTTCCGGTCTGTGCTGGGCGGCGTACATGATTTTGGGGCGGAAAGTGGCAGTGCGCGGGGACGGCCCGGCTTCCCTTGCGGTCGGAATGGCTGCCGGCAGTATTTTTTATCTTCCGCTGGCCGTGCCTGATTTTATGCCGATTGTTTCCGATACCAGGCTGCTGCTGCTGATGCTGGCGGTGGCCGTGTCTTCTTCCGTTATCCCCGTGGTGGCGGAAGTAACCGTAATGCGTTATATTTCCACTTCCGTCTATGCCCTGCTTGCTTCGCTGTACCCGGCTTCTTCGCTTCTGGTCGGTTTTCTCCTGCTGCATCAGGTGCCCTCGCCGGGAGAACTGTTCGGACTGGTGGCGATCTCGTTTGCAGTGGTGCTTGTCTCGCTTCCCGCGGGAGATAAAAGCGGCGGCGGAAGCGGCCGCGGCAGAGAAAAGCAATAAAGCAGTAAAAATTCCCCGGAACGCAGCGCGTTCCGGGGAAACGGTGGGCCCCGTGGGACTCGAACCCACAACCTACGGATTAAAAGTCCGCGGCTCTGCCAATTGAGCTAGAGGCCCTTTTGCGTCAAACACCGGTTGAGTTAAAATAACCCATGCAACGCTAAATAATTTTAACCCCCGAAAAGACCGGAATGGAAATGCATAAAAGTGAGTTTGCTCATTTTCGCGCCATGCACCGTATGGAGGGCGAAAACGAGGCAGGCCGGAGGAAAACGGAAAAGCGTATCCGGTTTATTTCGGAAAATGCAGGGAGGACGGAATGAATCGCTATCGGCCGCGGCGTCCCGCACAGCTGAAACCGGGTCAGATTGATCTGATTGAGGGAGGCGTGGATATTGCCTACAGCAGCGAATTGGCCCATGCCGGAGCGCAGGCGGTAGTTCCCCTGCCAACGGCTCAGGCGGTGCCCGAAGAAGTAATTGCGCGTGTAAGCCTGTTGATCGACGAAGAAGGGGTTGATGCGCTCGCCGATTTTTGGGCAGAATCCCCGGCTGAGACGCTGCCGGGAATTCTGTGGCGCGGATTTCTGCTGCGCGAATGGACCCGCCGCGATTTTTCGGATGCGGAGCAGCGTTTTGCTGCCGCTTCCGCATTTTTTGCCACCGCCGATCCGCAGCGCATTTCCCTCGTTCCCCGTCCGGAAACGGTGAAGGCGCAGTGGGACGAAGTTTTTAAGGGTAATTTCCGCGGGGATTTTGCCGAAGTTTTGCGTATGTCCGCGCGTTTCACGGATTTTACGGCCACTGTTGCGCCCGTATGGATTACCGAGGATACCCATCCGCTGGCAACCGAAGTGACGCGGAGAAATATGGCTATGCTGCGCACGGCACGCGAGTTTAAGGCTGCCGGTGAGATGCTGACGGCGGGAAATCTGGAATAGGGAAATCCGAAACAGGGCAATTTGAGGCAGACTCCAAAAAAAAGACCGGATCCGCCCGGGCGGATCCGGCAGTGCGGAGTGCAAACCGGTGCTATGCGATACCGTGCAGCAAACCGTAAGTGATGATGGATACTGCGGCGGAAGCGGGGATCGTGAGGAACCATCCCCCAACGATATTTCCCGCTATTCCCCAGCGTACCGCGGATTTTCTGGTGGTTGCCCCCACGCCCATAATTGCGGAAGTAATTGTGTGCGTGGTTGAAATCGGAGCATGCCAGAGGAAAGCGGTGGTGTAAAGCACAGACGCCGCCACACCCTCGGCAACGAACCCGTGGGCGGGATCGAGATCAATTATTTTCTGCCCCAGAGTTTTCATGATTCGGTATCCGCCTGTGCATGTGCCTGCCGAAATTGCGCTTGCCGCACATATTTTTACCCAGGTGGGGATACCCGTTTCATGCCAGTAGCCGCCGGCAATGAGCGCGAGTACGATCACGCCCATTGTTTTCTGCGCGTCCTGCAGTCCGTGGCCGAGTGCCATCAGTGCCGCCGACAGCGTCTGGGCATGGCGAAAGTTGCGCATTGTGCGTTTGTATGTGAAGTTTCTGCAGATGTAAAGCGCAATTTTCATGAAAATAAATGCCAGGGTGAACCCGATAAACGGGGAAAGAAACATCGGAATTACGACTTTCATTCCGATTACTCCCCAAAATACATCCGCAGATGCGGAGAAACCCGCCCCCATCAGCCCGCCGATCAGGGCATGGGATGAAGAGGAAGGCAGACCGAACCACCATGTAATCAGATTCCAGACAACCGCCCCGACAAGTCCGGACAGAACAATAATTAAGCCGTGATTGTCCTGCGGAGGGCCGATAATTCCGGATCCGATGGTTTCGGCAACTCCCGTTCCGAGCAGTGCGCCGATAAAATTCATTACCGCCGCCATGAACAGGGCCTGGCGCGGAGTCAGTGCCCGGGTGGCAACCGAAGTGGCGATTGCGTTTGCGGCATCGTGAAACCCGTTTGTGAAATCAAATGCCAGGGCCACAAAAATAACTGTGAGAACCAGAGCTAAAGTAAGTGTCATTAGGATTCCTTGAGTGCAATGGATTCTACGACTCCGGCAAGATGCTCGAAACGGTCGATGGCCGATTCCAGTTTGTCGATCACGAACTTCATTTTAAGCAGTTCCATCGGGTGTCCGTCTGCCGAAAACAGGTCGGAAATCAGACTGCGGTATACGGTGTCGCCGTGATTCTCCAGTTGGTTGATTCCCACCCAGTAGGCGCGCATGGTGTCGTCCAGCTTGTTCAGGCGGTGCATGGCCTGCGTGGTTGCGGCTGCGCATTCGGAAATGATCTGGACCAGTTTGTGTGCGCCCCGGGGAAGTTCCCCGACTTTGTAGAGCACCATATTGTCGCCGGCCTCGTCAATCAGGTCTACGCAGTCGTCGATGGTCTGACAGAGCGTAAACAGATCAATTCGGTCATAGGGGAGTACGAAGCTTTTGTTGATTAAGTGCTGTACGGCGTGGCTGGCCTCATCGGCTTTGTTTTCGATTTTATGAAGTTTGGCGTTCAGTTCAACCCGTTCTTCGGGGGTTGCGTTTGCAACCAGGGTAAGTGCGTCGGCTGCGGTCTGCAGATGGTCTGCCTGTTCGGAAAAGAGGCGGAAAATAGCTTTGCCGCCGCTGAATTTACTCATTCTTACAGCTCTCCTCTCACCGACAGGGTCGGTGATTAAGTTTTCTTAAGATATGGGAACCTGCCCACACTATAAACAATAAATTAAGTGCCGGGGAATAGCTCGTTTATTTGGCAAAAAGAGGCGGGAATTTTTTTTCCCCGGGGAAAAAGATATACATTTATCAGGATTTGTCAGGGACGTTGTGCCTATGTTTGTTTTTTCTTTTTCCCGGTTGAATGGGAAATATAATGGCAGAGGAAAGGGGGTAGGATGGAGCGGTACTTTGGCTTGGATACACACGATATTCAGTCTATCGATGCGGCTAAATTATATTACTCGGGACTGACGCAGGCCCAGGTGGCACAGCGGCTGCATGTGGCCCGTCCTACCGTGTCAAAACTGCTTGCCCACGCGAAACGGCGGGGTTTTGTTCGAATGCAGGTAATTGACCCGCGCGAATACGACGAAACGCTTGTCGCTTCGCTCACGGAACGTTTTAATCTGCGTGACGTGGTACTGGTGAGTTCAAATCAGCCCACAGCCGTCGCACTTTACGGGGCATTGGGACGCGCGGGGGCGAAACTCTTGCGTTCAATTGTGCGTGACGGAGATCTGATCGGAGTAGTTCCTTCGCGTACATTGCGGGCGGTGGCGGAATTTTTGGATTACAGTCCACGCAGCGGTGTGAAAATTGTGCAGGTTTCCAACGGTTTGTCGTGCCCTGCACAGAGATCTTCCGAAAAAATGCTGCTCAGAATGGCCTCTGCGTTTAATGCCCAAACAGTTGGTTTGGAAGTACCCACTTTTTCCCATTCCGTTTCGGCGCAGAATAAATTACTGGCCTGTGGGCATATCCGTAAAATTGTGGCTTTGATTAATTCTGCCAGGATCATTGTCTACACGGTGGGTGATATCAAAAGCGATTCGGCTTTGATTCTCGACAGCAGCCTTTCCGCCCGCGAAAAGGCAATTTTATTGGAACGCAGCGTGGGTGATATCTGTTCTCGTTTTATTGACAAAAAAGGACGGATTTGCATTCCCGATCTAAACAACCGCACTTTGGGGATTACGCTTCCGCAGGTGCGGCATATGGAGCAGAAAATTTTAGTTGCGGGAGGCAGGGAAAAAGTTCCGGTAATTGCCGCGGCATTGCAAAACGGATATGTAAACCGCCTTGTTACCGATGTGTCTACGGCTCGGAGTGTGCTGCGGGAAACCGACTGATTTCTTCTTCTGCGCGTGAAGCACGTTTGTGCACAATATGTTCCGATGTGCCGAATCTCTTTTGTTTTGTCTGAATTTTTCTTCGATAAACGCAGGTAAAACGGTAAATCGCGCTCTTTGTGCCCCGATGGCGAAGATGGTCTGCCAATGCTGCCATACCGTTTAATGTCTGTACCGGCAGTTCCAAACAAAGGAGTTTAATGATGAACAATCCGGGTATTATTGATCATACGCTGCTCAAGCCTGACGCAACGGAGAGCGATATCGCGCGCCTGTGTGATGAAGCCGAAGAACTTGCAATGGGTGCGGTATGTGTAAATCCGAAGTGGGTGGAATTCTGTGCCCGCCGCCTTTCGGAAACGAATGTAAAAGTATGTACGGTAGTCGGTTTTCCCCTGGGAGCCTGCACTACTGACGTAAAAGTATTCGAAACGGAAAAAGCTGTCGCCGCCGGAGCCACGGAAATCGATATGGTGATTGATATAGGTGCCGTAAAAGAAGGCGATTGGGAAACCGTGCGGAGGGAAATAGAATCCGTTAAAGCCGCTGCAGGCAAAAATACCGTAAAAGTAATCCTTGAAGTGTGTCTTCTGGATGAAAAACAGATAATCGCGTCTTCCCGGGCTGCGGTGAAGGCCGGTGCCGATTTTGTAAAAACATCCACGGGATTTTCCTCCGGCGGGGCAACTGTCGAAGCAGTGAAACTGATGCGGAAAACAGTAGGTGAAAATTTTGGCGTAAAAGCAGCCGGCGGAATTCGCAACGCAGCGGATTATCGGGCAATGGTTGAGGCGGGGGCGTCGCGTATCGGCGCTTCGGCCGGAAAAGCTTTATTGGGGTAGGTGAAGAAATGGGAAAGAAAAATACTTCATTTGGTTTGATTAAAGATCCTTCGCAGCAGCTTGAAGACGGTTATCTGGACCGTACCCCGCTTATACAGTATATTTTGCTTTCGATCTGTTTTCCGATGTGGGGTGCCGCGGCAAGTCTGAACGATGTGCTGATTACACAGTTTAAATCCATTTTTGAGCTGTCTGATTTTGCTTCGGCATTTGTGCAGTCTGCCTTTTACGGCGGATATTTCGTGCTCGCCATTCCTGCTTCGCGGATAATTCGCAAATGGACCTACAAATGCGGAATTATGATTGGGCTGAGCTTTTATATCATTGGGTGTACGATGTTTTTCCCGGCTTCGCATATGGCCACCTATTCGGTGTTTTTGGCCGCTTTGTTTGCAATTGCCGTGGGACTGTCTTTCCTTGAGACGTCGTGCAATACTTATTCGGCGATGATCGGCCCACGCCGTTTCGCCACTTTGCGGCTGAACATCTCGCAAACCTTTTACCCCCTGGGATCGATTTTTGGGATTCTTTTGGGTAAATATCTTATTTTTACCGAAGGGCAGGCACTGCATAAACAGCTTGGCAGTCTGACGGGAGAAAACAAGACGCAGTTTGCCAGGGAAATGCTTCAGCGCACACTGGAGCCTTACAGATTCATTATTCTGGTGCTTGCGGTACTGTTCATTCTTGTGGCCATTACACAGTTTCCGCATTCCAAGCCGGTGGCAAAAACCGCAGAAACAAAAGCGACAGTCGGTGAAACGCTGAAATATCTTGTGCGAAACGGAAAATTCAGGGAAGGAATCGTAACCCAGTTCCTGTATGTGGGAATGCAAACCGCAGTATGGTCTTTTACGATTCGTCTGGCCCTGACTCTTGATGACTCGCTTAATGAACGGACAGCGGCGAATTTTATGGTTTATGCGTTTGTGGCTTTCTTTATCGGGAAAGTTGTGGCAAATGTACTGATGACCAAACTTAACGAAGATTTGGTGCTGATCGGATATTCCGTACTGGGCGTGGCGGCACTGCTGTATGTAATCTTTGTGCCGAACATGACTGCTGTTTACGCGGCTATTCTTACTTCCGGCCTTTTCGGTCCGTGCTGGGCGACGATTTACGCCCGTACGCTGGATTCGATTGGCGATAAGCGTCATACGGAAACCGCAGGTGCTGTAATTGTGATGTCGATTATCGGCGGAGCCGTAATTCCCGTTATTCAGGGTCTTATTTCCGATGCCACGGGTTCGATGCAGACGGCGTTCACGGCCTCGCTGGTCTGTTTTATCGCGGTGCTTGTGTATTTTCTGCGGAGATTTTCCGCAGGCAAAAAATCGTCCTCTGTTGCATAAATTAGTATGGGAAAGTGAAACGAAATGATAAAAATTAATTTGTCCCGCAGGTTTTTTACCGATACAGAGCGGGTGATTTTGGAAACAGAACAGTTTAAGGTGACGGTAAAACGTTACGAAACGGGGATAGAAAGTTTAACACTTGCCAATTCCTGTGGATTTGTCGAGGTGCTGCCGTATTTCGGACAGATAATCTGGAATGCGGAATTTCACGGACGCAGCCTGAGAATGAAAAATATGTTTTCCCGTCCACAACCTGCAGCTGAAATTTCGGATACATACGGATGTTTTGCTTTTCATTCCGGTCTTCTTTCCGCTGGGTGCCCGGCTCCGGAAGATACACATCCGCTGCACGGAGAATTCCCTACTTCAAAAATGGATTCGGCATGGCTGGAAGTCAGTGAAAAAAGCATTCGGATTGTCAGCTCATACGAGTATGTGCGTGGATTCGGGAATCATTACCACGCGTTGCCTTCTGTGCGGCTGAATGCAGATTCGTCGCTGTTCGATATTGAAATGCGGGTGGAAAATCTCTCTGCGTATGCGCCGATGCCTCTGCAGTATATGTGCCACATGAATTATGCTTTTGTGGAAAACGGGATAATGACGCAGAGTCTGCCCAAAGGTGCCTTCAAATTGCGGAGTACCGTTCCGGCGCACGTAACTCCGACAGAAAGATGGACGGAAATTAACCGCCGGATTGTTGCGGGTGAAATTGACGCCGATTCTCTGGCCTGTGCCCGGGAATTTGATCCGGAGATCGTATTTTTTGCGGACGGTCTTTGCCGTTACGGAGAAAAGGCGGAATTTAGGCTGAAGGCGCCGGATGGGATCACATTCTTTACTTCTTTTTCGACAAAGGATTTTCCTGTGGCTACAAGGTGGATTCTGTTTAATCCGGACCAGCAGGTTGCGGCGTTTGTGCTTCCGGGTACGTGCCGTCCGGAAGGTTTTCTTGCGGCCCGAAAAGCGGGTACGTTGATTATGCTGAAGCCTGGGGAAGTGCGTGAATTTTCCGTGCGGACAGGAGTTGAGGAGTGATTATGGATATCGCGGTAATCGGATCAAATATGGTCGATCTAATTTCTTACATAAACCGGATGCCAAAGGAAGGAGAGACGGTTGAGGCTCCCGATTTCAGAATGGGATGCGGAGGAAAGGGAGCGAATCAGGCTGTTGCCGCTGCCCGTCTGGGATCTCGCGTACTGATGCTGACCCGTGTGGGAAACGATATGTTTGCGGAAAATACGATCCGTAATTTTGCGGCGAATTCTATCAGTACAAAGTATGTGCTGCGTACGGAAGCAACTTCGGGTGTGGCGCCTATTTTTGTTGATCCGGACTCGCATAACTCAATTATTATCGTAAAAGGTGCGAATGCCATGCTTTCGCCTGCCGATATTGATGAAGCTGCCGAAGACATAAAACAGTGCGGCCTGATTGTGCTGCAGCTGGAAGTACCGCCGGAAACTGTTTATGCGGCGATCCGCTTCGGGAATAAGCATGGCATTCCCGTGCTGCTGAATCCTGCGCCGGCTCAGCCCGATCTGATTCTTGATGAGGTATGCGGGTGCGAGTATTTTGTGCCCAATGAAAGTGAGCTGTCACTGCTGACCGGAATGCCTGTCGATTCTCTGGATGATATCCGCAACGCCGCATCGGCTTTGCTGAAATCGGGGATGAAAAATGTGATCGTGACTTTGGGCGCCCGCGGAGTGCTGTGGGTGAACCGAAACCGTGATCTGTTTGTTCCCGGCATGGAGGTTGATGCGCAGGATACTACGGGTGCGGGAGACGCATTTATCGGCTGCTTCAGTCATTACCTGTGCAAAACCGGCGATGTGGAGTATGCGCTGCGGATGGCAAATATGTATGCCGCGGATTCCGTGACGAAGCGGGGAACGCAGACTTCCTATGCGACGGCTGCCCAGTTTACGGAAAAACTCAAAGAAGCGGACGGGCCGGAAAAATAAAATAAGTAAGGCAACGGGGGCTGTGAAATGCACAGCCCCCGTGAAGTTTACGGACATCAGATCCGAGAGCGCCTGTCGGCGCGAAGGCCGCTCGTAGCGGCAAATTATTGGAGCCCGGGGCTTCCGTGACCTGACGTCCTAATAGATACGTTAGCCGGATTTGTGCCCCGTGTAAAGATATTTTAGACGCACGTATTCCGTGCGCTGCGGGAAAATGTGCACAAACGTGCGCCTGATTTTGCTCATTGTTGAGCCGGGTTTTGGGCTAAAATTATTTCAAAGCTGTGTTTTTTCTTTCTTTAGGTGCTCTTTGCGGCGGTGCATGGCACAATTTGATTGTGACAGATAAACATAATCCTTCGCCCACACCTTCGCGCGAAACACGTCAATCCGATGCGGACCGGTCGTTCACGCACAGTCTCTACAACCCGATTCCCTCTCTGATCACGGGAATTATCGGAGTTATCTCGGCTGTGCTGCCGGCCCTCGGTGTGGGATTTCGAAATTGGATTCTTATTTTAACCGTGGCGCTTTTGGGGCTGACCGTAGTTATCGGCTGGCCGGAACTGCTGCGGATTCCCAATCCCGCCGCTTCCAGAATCAGTCTGTCTGCCATCTATGTGGTTTCTCTGATCATGGTGCTGACCGAAAAAAATTTTCTGCCGTTTTTGGCTGCGGTCGGAATCGTGACGGTGTTTCTTTCGGAAATGCTGCGCAGCGCGTCCGCCGTTCGGCGCCTGGAACAGATTTCCTCCACCTATCTGGGGATGCTGCTGATAATTTCCGTGGCTTTATGGCATTTTAACGCCACGGAAGATGAGGGCTGCGGAATATCGATCTGCTTTGCCGCCACTTCGGCAATCGTGGCAATTATTTCCGCTCTGGATTCCCGCTCGTCAATGGCATTGGGCGTGGTGAACGGGATCGTGTCGGGAATCGGTTTTTCGCTGCTGCTCAGTTTCTCTCCGGCGGTGGGGCTGTGCATCGGGCTTCTGACGGCCGGTGCATATCTGCTCACGCGCCACTCTTTCCCCGCAATAGAAGACGCGGTTCGGGTGTTTGAAATGCAGCAGCAGACAAACGCCGAATTTTCAAAAACACTTGCCGCGCTGCTCTGCTACGCAACCTTGCCGGTATCGGTGCTGGGCTCGATTTCGTTTGCGCTGATACTGTGGATGAAATGAAGCGGGACGGCACGGAATGCAGACACAGGGAAAGCATGGTTTAATGTCCGTCAAAAATTCTGCCGCCGGCGGAAAATCCGGCTTTGTTTCCGCGGCCAAAGAAGAAACCGCCGCGGAATTGGCACCGGAAAATTACCCCCTTAAATGGCTGGTCGGAAGATGGCACGGAGGCGGGATTCTTGCCTACGAAAATATCAGACCCGGTGCGTACCTGCACGAACTTACGCTCCGTGCCTCCCACGGCAGTCCCTACCTTACCTATGAATCGAAAATCTGGCTTGCCGAAGGGGAAGCGGGACCGGCGGAAAAAGAGATGAAAGAGATGTCGGGCGCACAAAGATATGCCCTGCTCGCAAAGCATTGTCTGTGGGCGCAGTCCTGCGGATACCTGCGGGTAAATCCGGAAGGTGCACGGCGTGCGGACGGATCGGCCGAAGTTCAGGCAATGGTTGCCTCTCCGAGCGGAACGGCGCAAATCTGGGTCGGATTGGCAGATGCTTCGCGGATGACTCTGATTACGGACGCCGTCGCCCGCTGCACTGCCGAAACACAGCCCGAAAGCGCAAATCTGCGCCTCGCCTTATCCGCGGGCGATCTGGTGTACGCATACGGTATGCAGGCATTTGGATACAGGATGCAAAATTACCTTACGGGACGGCTGACCCGCGTGCCCGAACTGCGTGAAAGCGGGGAAAAATGACCCGGGCAGTTATCGATGAACAGACGGGTCTGCCGGCACATTACGGAAATCCGTTTCGGGAACAGGAAGATATTTTGCAACGCGGCGCGCTCGTGGATCTTTCATATATGGAAATTGTGTGCGTGCAGGGCCCGGATCGCGCAAAATGGCTGCACAGCCTGGGAACATGCGCTTTTGAACAGCTGAAACAGGGCGAAACCGGGCAAATGCTGATTTTGGATCCGAACGGATACATTGCGCATTCCGCGCTTGCCACAGACGACGGCACGCAGACATGGCTGCTTACGGACAGCGGCCGCGGCCGTGCGCTGGCCGATTTTTTGGAATCAATGAAGTTTATGATGCGTGTCGGCGTTTCGATGCCGTCACTGCACGTGTTCGCCTGTCTCGGCGGGCGTGGCCGGCTTCCCGCGCGTATTGCGGCAGAGGCAAAACAGATCTGGGAAGATCCCTGGCCGCACACTTCTGTTTTCGGCGCGGACTACGGGCTGAAGGACGGCGATCATCCGGGACTGGAAAGAAATGCCGTTTTCTGTGCGCTTTCAGGCTCTTCCCTGCCCGCCGAGGGGGAAGTGTGCCGGGCGGGACTGACGGCATGGGAGGCGCTGCGCGTGCGGCATCTGCGTCCCCGTCTGAACAGTGAAGTGTCTAACCGCCGCGTCCTGCCGCACGAACTGGATCTGCTGCGCTGTGCGGTGCATCTGTCCAAAGGGTGTTACTGCGGCCAGGAAACGGTAGCCAAAATCGTCAACCTGGGGAAACCGCCCCGCCGGCTGGTGTTTTTGTATCTGGAAGGGCCGGAAGGGGATCTGCCTGCGGCGGGAACCCCGGTATGCTGCGGAAAGCGTAAAATCGGAGTACTGACTTCCCCGGTGCGCGATTTCGAGCAGGGCCCGACGGCTCTGGCGCTGATTCGGCGCGGTATCAGTCCCGATGCGCAGCTGGAGACGGGCGGTTTTGCGGCAGCGCAGATGCAGATAGTGTCAGCCGACGGAAAATCCTCGGTTTCCCCGGCGCAGCGTCCGGGTGCCGGTCTGCTGCGTATCGACCGCCGCGGGGACACGTCTCTAAAACAGAACAGATTCACTGCCGGTATTTAGGAAAGAAGACAAAATGCGAATAATCATACAGCGCGTGCGGGAAGCGAGAGTAACCGTGACCGATGCTGCCTCCGGTGCGGCCGGGGAAGAACGAACCGTGGGTGAAATCGGCTCCGGGCTGTGCGTATTGGTCGGCGTGACGCATACCGACGGCGTGGCGGAAGCGGAAAAAACGGCAAAAAAGATCTGCGAGCTGAAACTGCTGCGCAACGCGGCCGGGGAAGATGATCCGAAATCGCGCCTGTCGGTGTCCGAGGCCGGGGCAAAAGTGCTGCTGGTTTCGCAGTTTACGCTGTATGCTTCGGTGAAAAAAGGAACGAAACCTTCGTGGTCTCACGCGGCGCCGGCCGATAAGGCGCTGCCGCTGTTTAACAGACTGGCCGAAGAAATACGCTCCCGGGGCGTGGATACCGAAACAGGAGAGTTCGGTGCGCATATGAATGTTTATCTGACGAACGACGGTCCGTTTACGATTTTTTACGAGGTGTGAACGCACTAGTCCATGTTTTCCGCCCGCGTCTTCACGCCGGTGGCGAAATGGTTTTGCGATCTCCGTCCGGGGTTTTAGAGTAAAATCAGGAATAAGATAGCTTTGCACTTGGCTGGGAGTATACATTGTTTGAAAGGTTTACCGACCGCGCACGGCGGGTAATTGTGCTTGCGCAGGAAGAAGCACGTGATCTGAAGCATAACTATTTGGGCACGGAGCATATTCTTCTGGGACTGATTAAAGAAAACGAGGGCGTAGCCGCGAAGGCGCTGGAGTCTTTGGATATCACGCTGGATGCCGTGCGCGAAAACGTGGTTGAGATTATCGGCGAAGGGCAGGAACAGCCCACCGGCCATATTCCGTTCACGCCGCGGGCAAAGAAAGTCCTGGAATATGCGATGCGCGAAGGTCTGCAGCTGGGCCACTCCTATATCGGTACCGAGCATCTGCTGCTCGGGCTGTGCCGCGAACAGGAGGGAGTGGCAGCGCAGGTGCTCGTCAAACTGGGTGCGGATCTGCCGAAAGTGCGTAACCAGGTGACGCAGATTCTGCAGGGGTACCAGGGCAAAGAGTCCGTGGGCGTGGGCAGCGGCGGCCGGCGCGAGGGAGTAAAAGCCGGTTCCGCGCTTCTCGACCAGTTTGGGCGGAATCTGACTGCGGCCGCGCGGGAAAACAAACTTGATCCCGTGATCGGCAGGCACACTGAGGCGCAGCGTGTAATGCAGGTACTTTCCCGGCGGACGAAAAACAATCCCGTGCTGATCGGCGAACCCGGTGTGGGCAAAACCGCTGTGGTCGAAGGTCTGGCGCAGTCAATCACGGCCGGAGATGTGCCCGAGACGCTGAAAGACAAGCAGCTGTATTCCCTGGATATGGGTTCGCTGGTAGCCGGTTCGCGCTACCGCGGCGATTTTGAAGAGCGGATGAAAAAGATTCTGAAAGAAATCAACAGCCGGGGCGATATCATCCTGTTTATCGACGAAATCCATACTCTGGTGGGTGCCGGTGCGGCCGAGGGCGCGCTGGATGCGGCTTCGCTGCTGAAACCGATGCTGGCCCGCGGCGAACTGCAGGTGATCGGGGCAACCACGCTTGACGAATACAGGAAATATATTGAGAAGGACGCTGCTTTGGAGCGACGGTTCCAGCCGATTCAGGTGGAGCAGCCGAGTGTGAAAGAGACGATCGCAATTTTGGAGGGCCTGCGAGACCGCTATGAGGCTTTCCATCGGGTGACGATCACGGACGAGGCTTTGGAAGCGGCGGCAAAAATGGCGGACCGCTATATCAACGACCGTTTCCTGCCGGACAAGGCGATTGATCTGATTGACGAAGCCGGGGCGCGTCTGGCAATCAAAAAGATGACCGCACCGGAAGAACTGCGTGAGCTGGACGAAAAAATAGCGCAGGTGCGCACGGAAAAGGAAGCTGCCATCGACGGACAGGATTTTGAAAAGGCCGCCTCTTTGCGCGACAGGGAGCAGCAGCTTTCCGAGCAGCGCGCGGAGCGTGAGAAAGCGTGGAAAGAAGGAGATCTGGACGCGGTTTCTGTGGTGGACGAAGATCTGATCGCGCAGGTGCTTTCGATGACTACGGGAATTCCGGTATTCAAGCTGACGGAGGCCGAATCGGCGAAACTTCTGCGGATGGAAGAAGAGCTGCATAAGCGCGTGATCGGGCAAAATGAGGCCGTGAAATCTATTTCCCAGGCGATTCGCCGTTCGCGTGCGGGTCTGAAGGACCCGAACCGGCCGGGCGGCTCGTTCATTTTTGCCGGTCCTACAGGTGTGGGAAAAACAGAGCTGGCGAAGGCTGTGGCGGAGTTTCTTTTCGGAGACGAAGAAGCACTGATTACGCTGGATATGTCCGAGTATCAGGAGAAGCACACGGTTTCGCGGCTGTTCGGTGCGCCTCCGGGATATGTGGGCTTTGACGAGGGCGGACAGCTCACGGAGAAAGTACGCAGAAAACCGTTCTCCGTGGTTCTGTTTGACGAAGTGGAGAAAGCACATCAGGATTTGTTTAACTCCCTGCTTCAGATTCTGGAAGAAGGGCGTCTGACCGATTCACAGGGCAGGGTTGTTGATTTTAAGAATACAATTATCATCATGACCACAAATCTGGGGGCAAAGGATATTGCCCGCGGGGTTTCGACCGGTTTTCAGTTTGACGCCGATGAGGTTTCCGGCTACGACCGGATGAAATCGCGGGTAAACGAGGAGCTGAAGAATCATTTCCGGCCCGAATTCCTCAACCGTGTGGACGATATTATTGTGTTCCCGCAGCTGAATCGGGACGAAATTCTGCAGATTGTGGATCTGATGCTGGCCCGTTTGGACCGGCGTCTGCAGGAGCAGGGAATGTCGCTTGCGGTTTCGGATGCGGCGAAGCAGCTTTTGGCGGATCGGGGTTACGATCCGGTACTGGGCGCGCGTCCGCTGCGCCGGGCGATTCAGCGCGATATTGAAGATGCCCTCTCGGAGAAGCTGCTTTTTGGGGAGTTTAAGCCGGGGGAGATGATTATAATCGACGTTGACCGTAACGCGCCGATGAGCTTTACGTTTACCGGGCAGGATGCCGATTACCGTCTTCCCGAGGGTGTGACGCCGGCGCAGAAACGCGCAGACGGCGATGAAGCCCGGATTACCGCAGAGGAATAGTGGTTTTCCCGCAACCGTGTATCCGGGATATGCCGCGCGTTTCGGTGGATAATTGACACTGCCGACGGTAGATTTGATACCGACAGTTTTCCGCAGTGCCAAAGGAGCGGAAAAAGTGGCGGCTCTGTGCTTTTGCTCCGTGAGGTGCTTGCGATATGGGAATAAACGGTTCGGGCAGTGCGTGGAGTGTGCGCACTGCCCGAACCTGTATCTATAATGGGAAGTGTAAGGTATGCTTCGCCCAAGAACGGAACAAGAGTAAAAGCAGATGAAAGCACTTGTGAAAGCGCGTCCCGAACCGGGACTGGATTTAATTGATATTCCCGAGCCTTCCGTAGGCCCGAACGACGTAAAAGTAAAAGTGCTTCGTACCGGGATATGCGGCACGGATGTACATATTGAAAAGTGGGACGGCTGGGCGCGCAAAACCGTGCAGACTCCGCGTGTGATCGGTCATGAATTTGTGGGAAGAATTGTGGCCGTGGGGGATTTGGTGACGGATCTGCGTCCCGGGCAGATCGTTTCCGGCGAAGGGCATTACGTGTGCGGAAGGTGCCGTGCCTGCCTCGCAGGGCGGCGTGAAGTGTGCGCGCACACCAAGGGCATCGGATATCATGTGGACGGCGCGATGAGCGAATATTTCGTGTTTCCCGCGGCGAATGCGTGGGTTCATCCCGATGACATTGACCCGGATGTTGCCGCCATTTTTGACCCTTTCGGCAATGCGGTGCATACGGCGCTTCAGTTTCCCTGTCTTGCCGAAGACGTGCTGGTCTGCGGGGCCGGTCCGATCGGTATTATGGCTGCGCTGGTGGCTCAGTTTCAGGGTGCGCGCCACGTGGTGCTCTCGGATCTGTCGGACGAGCGTCTGGCGCTGGCGAAAAAACTGGGAATTAAAACGACGGTCAATGCGACTGCGCAGACTTTGGACAGCGTATACGGGCAGTTGGGGATCAGGGAAGGATTCGACGTGGGCCTGGAGATGTCCGGTTCCCCGGCGGCGATCCGCACGATGGTTGACCACATGGTCCACGGCGGGAGAATTGCCATGCTCGGCACGCCGACGGCGGATGTGCCGATGGATATGACGAAAATAATTTTTAATATGCTCACGCTGCAGGGCGTTACGGGCAGAAGAATTTTTGAGACCTGGTATGCCGCCTCTGCGCTGATCGGCTCGGGACTGAATATCGGGGGCGTAATCACCGACCGTCTCCCGTTTACGGATTACAGACAGGGGTTTGCAATTGCGGGCGACGGAAAATCCGGAAAAGTAGTACTGAATTGGGAGGACTGAAATGAGCGGGGCCTACGATCTGTGGCGCGAAGAACTGTCGGCGGAGCTGACGGCGTTAAAGGAACAGGGGCTGTATAAAAACGAAGAAGCACTGACCGGTGCCCAGGCGGCGCAGATCGGAGTGGAAGACGGGCGCAGGGTGCTTAACCTGTGCGCAAACAACTATCTCGGTCTGGCCGATTCCCCGGAGCTGATTCAGGCCGCGAAAGACACAATGGACCGCTGGGGTTTCGGCATGAGCTCGGTGCGTTTTATCTGCGGCACGCAGACCCTGCACAAACAGCTGGAGAAAGATCTGACGGAGTTTTTGCATCCGAACACGGAAGACGTGTGGGATACGATTCTTTATTCTTCGTGTTTCGATGCCAACGGCGGGCTGTTTGAGGCTCTGCTGGGCAGCGGGGACGCGATCATTTCCGACGCGCTCAACCATGCGTCGATTATCGACGGGGTCAGACTGTGCAAAGCGCAGCGTTTTCGGTACCGTAACCGGGATATGGAAGATTTGGAGGAGCAGCTGCGCGCGGCCGATGCCGCAGGCCTGCGGCGAAAACTGATCGCCACCGACGGTGTGTTCTCCATGGACGGATATCTGGCTCCTCTTGCGCAGATCTGTGATCTGGCCGAGAAATACGGCGCGCTGGTAATGGTGGACGATTCCCATGCCGTCGGGTTTATGGGCGAGACGGGCGCGGGCACGCCGGAGTATTTTGGCGTGCGCGAACGTGTTGATATTCTGACCGGTACTTTCGGAAAAGCCCTGGGCGGAGCATCCGGCGGTTACACCTGTGCCCGTCGGGAGATCACAGAGACGCTGCGGCAGAAGTCCCGTCCGTATCTGTTTTCAAATTCTTTGGCGCCCGCGATTGCCGGCGCCACCGGAAAAGCACTCCAAATTGTGCGCAAATCGCATGATCTCTTGGAGCGTCTGCGGGAAAACACCGCATATTTCCGCACGGAAATGACACGCAGGGGATTTGAGATTCCCGAATCGACACATCCGATTGTTCCTGTGATGCTGGGAGATGCCGTCCTCGCGGCAAAGATGGCGGACGCAATGCTTGCCGACGGGATCTACGTGCGCGCATTCTCCTACCCGGTGGTACCGAAAGGAAAAGCAAGGATCAGAACCCAGCTGTCTGCGGCACTGACCCGTGCTGACCTGGACCGGGCGATAGAGGCTTTTGTCCGTGCCCGCGCCCTTGTGCAGGGGTGAATCGGGGAAAATTTGCGCGGTTTTTCAATTGCGCGGCCGGGTGTATGCCCGGCCGCGTTTCGCATACTGAGACGGAAGCGGGCTTCCGGGGGACTTCCTTCCCCCGTAAAAACGCTGTTTTTGCGCTGTTCACCGTGCGAAACACAGAGATTGCGTTTGACAAAAGTCCTAATTATATTTTAGGCCTTTGCCGGAGTAAAATGGAGACGAATGTTAATAATCCGAAAACGGCGGGGCCGTTTTCCACGGCCCAATGAAGGGGATAAAACAGATGACGAAGAAGTACGTTTACGGCTTCAGCGAAGGCAATAAAGACCAGAAGGACCTCCTTGGCGGAAAGGGGGCGAATCTTGCGGAGATGACAAATCTGGGTCTTCCCGTTCCGCCCGGATTCACGATTACCACCGAGGCCTGCCGGGCATATTTGGGCCAGGGGGAGACTCCCGAAACGCTTGATGTGGAAGTAACGGCGGCAATCCGCATGGTGGAAACGGAGATGGGGAAGAAGCTGGGAAATCCTGCCGATCCACTGCTGATGTCGGTGCGTTCCGGAGCAAAGTTTTCCATGCCGGGCATGATGGAAACAGTGCTTAACATCGGTCTGAACGACGATTCCGTACACGGTTTGGCAAAGCAGTCCGGCAATGAGCGTTTTGCGTGGGATTCCTACCGCCGCCTGATTCAGATGTTCGGCAAAACCGTGATGGACATCGACGGGGATCTGTTTGCCGACGCGCTGCACGGGCTGCAGAAGCGTAAGGGTTATGCCGGCGATTTGGATATGACCACGCAAGACCTGCAGCAGCTCGTGGTGGAATATAAAGAAATCGTGAAGACCGCAACCGGCGTTGATTTCCCCCAGGAACCGCGTAAGCAGCTTGATATGGCCGTGGAGGCCGTGTTCCGCTCCTGGAATACGGACCGTGCGCGTCTTTACCGCCGCCGCGAGCACATTCCGAATTCTTTGGGTACTGCGGTTAATGTGCAGACAATGGTCTTTGGCAATATGGGCGAAGGCTCCGGTACGGGTGTCTGCTTCACCCGCGATCCTTCCACCGGCCATTCCGGCGTCTACGGGGATTACCTGGAGAACGCGCAGGGCGAAGACGTGGTTTCCGGAATCCGCAACACCCTTTCGCTTGCCGATCTGGAAAAGATTGACAAGAAGTCCTACGACGAGCTGCGCGCAATTATGGACAAGCTGGAAGTGCACTATCGCGATATGTGCGATATCGAATTTACGATCCAGCGCGGAAAGCTGTGGATGCTGCAGACCCGTGTGGGCAAGCGTACCGCTTCCGCGGCATTCAGAATTGCCGACCAGCTTGTGGCAGAGCGTCTGATTACGCGCGATGAAGCCGTTACGCGTGTGACGGGCGACCAGCTGACTTCGCTTCTGTTCCCGCAGTTCGACCGGAAAGCGGAAAAGAAACTGATTACGAAGGGCATGCCGGCTTCCCCGGGTGCGGCCGTGGGTGAAATCGTGCTGAACAACAGCCAGGCCGTGGAGCGTACGCAGGCGGGCGCATCCGTGATTTTGGTCCGCAGCGAGACAAACCCGGATGATCTGCAGGGCATGGTTGTGGCCTCCGGTGTGCTTACGGCCCGCGGCGGAAAGACATCGCATGCGGCAGTGGTCGCGCGTGGAATGGGACGCTGCTGCGTAGTGGGCGTGGACGATCTGGTGGTTGACGAAGAAGCCGGAACCGTGTACGTGAAGTCGCAGGATACCACCTATCACGCGGGAGACACGATCGCGATCGACGGTTCCACGGGTGAAGTGTTTGAAGGAAAGGTGCCCGTAACCGATTCCCCCGTAAAGACGTATATCGCAAAGGGTCTGGAAGCGGGTCTGGAAGCCGCCGGTGACGACGACACAAGAGAACTGGTTGAGGCAGTGGACCACATCATGACGCGTGCCGACGATAAGCGGGAGCTTGTTGTGCGGGCAAACGCCGATACACCGGAGGATGCGCGCAGGGCGCGTGAGTTCGGTGCGCAGGGCATCGGTCTGTGCCGGACGGAGCATATGTTCCTCGGAGACCGCAGAAAGCTGATTGAGCAGGTCATTTTGGCGAAAGACAAGTCGGAGCAGGAAGAGGCGTTCAAGGCTCTGGTGCCGCTGCAGGAAGGTGATTTCGTCGGTATTTTTGACGCGATGGACGGCATGACGGTTACGGTCCGTCTGATTGATCCTCCGCTGCATGAGTTCCTGCCCAACCTGACCGATCTGTCCGTGCAGCTGGCTGTGAAGGAAGCCAAGGGCGAGAAGGTAACCGCCGAGGAAACCGAGCTGCTGCAGAAGGTACGTCAGATGCATGAGCAGAATCCGATGCTTGGTCTGCGCGGCGTGCGTCTGGGACTGAAGCTGCCGGGTCTGATCAAACTGCAGGTGCGTGCGATCGCAAATGCGGCGGCAAAGCTGAAGAAGCAGGGCAGGGATCCGCGTCCGGAGATTATGGTTCCTCTGATCGGCTCCGTGCGTGAAATGCAGATTGTGCGCGATATGGCACTTGAGATTATTTCGGAGGTTTCCGCCGAAACCGGTGTGGAGCTGGATATCCCGATCGGAAATATGATCGAGCTGCCGCGCGCGGCCGTGACGGCGGACCACATTGCCCCGGAGTCGGACTTCTTCTCCTTCGGCACGAACGATCTGACCCAGACCACCTGGGGCTTCTCGCGTGACGATGTTGAATCCTCCTTCTTCGACGAGTATTTTGACTATTCCGTGTTCGGCACTTCGCCTTTTGAATCGATCGACACGCACGGTGTGGGTGCAATGGTTCAGATGGGCACGGAGCGCGGACGCAAAGCGAATCCGAATATTCATGTGGGTGTGTGCGGTGAGCACGGCGGCGACCCGGCTTCGATTCACTTCTTTGCCGAGATCGGGTTGGATTACGTATCCTGCTCGCCGTTCCGTGTGCCCGTGGCACGCCTGGAAGCGGGCAGAGCGGCTATTTCAAATGAGTCCGAGCTTGCTCTGGAGCGCGGCGCAGAACGCAATACCACTGCGTAATATGTAAGATCTGCTTTTCGCGGGGGCGGTGCTTTCGGGCACCGCCCCCGATTCGTATCCGCGCCTGGCGACCGGGTTTATTTACCCGCGGCGGCGCTTTTGGGTAGGGAAAGCTGCTTTGCGTGCGCGCAAAACGCTGTTCTACAAAACGGATTTAAGCCAGCATTCCACCGCGCGGTAGGCCCGCATCCTGGAACTGCGGCGGGAAAACATAACGTCGTGGACGGCATTGGGGATTTTGTGCAGAGTGACGCAATTTCCCAAATTGGGGATCAGCTGCCAGACCTGTTCCACGTTTATTACGCTGTCTGTGCGCAGCAGATCCTCCGACCACTGTTTCGCGCAGGATGAGCGGGAAGAAGTGAGCATTAAAATCGGCACATCGATGTTAAGACCGGCGGAGATCCGTGCGTGTCCGGCAAGGATCGCCGCGGCCCATCCGGCGCGGACGGGAAAACTCGGGAAATGACGGAATTTGGGATTTGGGTTCCAGCCTGTTGTGAAAAAAGGATCCGTTTCGGGGCTGTCTTCGTCTGTGGGATAGAATTCGTTCAGGTGGTTTCCCGTCAGCGTTTTATGGTAAAAACCGTTGTCCGTTGTGGGAATTATCCGGCGGGGATCGATTTTTGCAAGAAGTTTCATGGCCGGAATCATCATTTTCTCGGCAGGTTTGTTTGATTTGTGTTCTATCCACGGGGAGTTCAGGAGCAGGGCGCGGATTTCCCCGGGGTGTCTGTCCGCCCAGAGGGAGGCCGTCAGTCCGCCTGTGGAATGGCCGTAGAGGATGATCGGCGTATCGCATCCCATCTCGTCGCGTATTGTGTGCAGGCCGAATTGGATATCGCTGTCGTAGCCGTCGAGATCCGAGGTGTATCCCCACATCTGCCCCGCAAGCCGGGAACGTCCGTAACGGGAGAGATCCAGGGCATAGACAGCGCCGCCGAGGGCGGAGATTTGGCGGGCAAATTCCTTTTGGTAGAAATAATCGTTCCATCCGTGTATGAGCAGAAGGGCGAAACGCGCACCACCGGCCGGAAGCGGCGCGGGGAAATGCGGGTCGTTTTGCGGCTCGTGTTTAATCAGGGTGGCAACTTTTACTCCCGCGTCGTCGGCGGGGAGGCGCTGCTGTGTGCAGACGAAACCCGGTCCGAGAATGTCCGGGATCCAATTGCGGATTTGCGTATTCATGGCTATATTCTGCCTCATTTTTATTCTTTTTAATATGCTTTTGCGGATTCTATCTTGAAAATAATGTTAAATTTGAAAAATTCGTGATGAATGATACTTGTGGTATTTTAGAGATTTTTGTTCAATAGGTTTCATTTGTGACAGAAATAAGGTAATGTCAAGAATATCGACGGCGAGTCGCGTGGTATTCGTAAGGAGTGAAATGAAGCGCACAAAGATCGGACTAGCGGCGGCAGTATGTGCCGTGGCGCTGGCAGTTTCGGGGAATTCGATTGTAAATGCGGATCCTGATCCAAATCCCGCCTCGCAGTCCGTAGCTCAGATTGAGAAAGAAATTTCGCAGCTTGCGCAGCGCAGCACACAGTTGGCAGAAGACAGTACTGCGGCTCAGGAAGAAGAGTTTTCCGCACACGCAAAGATGCTGAAATCGATTGACGACGCAATTGCGGCACAGGAAGAATCCGATAAGGCGCAAAAGGAAGTAGCTGCGGCAAAAGCGGATCTGACACAGGTTGTCCAGGTTATTTACAAAGACAGCGCCGGTAAGATTCCGCAGGCATATCTGCTTTTGAGTGCCGAAGACATGCGTGAGGCCATGCACCGGTTCCATGCATTCGACTCCGTGGCGCAGAATTTCGACGCGAAAGTGACACGTCTGAAAGTAGCCAAGAAAAAAGCCGACCGTCTGAAGCATGCGGCTCAGAACGAAGCCGAAAAGCAGGGCGAACTGGCAAAAAAGGCTGAAGATGCGGCGCGGGAAGTAAAAGAGACCTCCGATGCCGCCGCCCGCCAGCTGCAGGACGCACAGACCCGCCGCGAGCAGCTCGTTACGGAGCTTGCGCGCAAGAAGCAGACCGATTTGGCTGCCGAACGCGCCCGCGCCGAGCAGGCAGAGGCAGCCCGCAGGGCGCGCGTAGAGCAGTGGGCGGCGCAGAGACTGAGTGCCGCCCGGGAAAATTCCGCGCAGATTATGGCAGATACGCCGGCTCCCGCACCGCAGCGTCCCGCACGCACCAATCCTTCCGATGCGGCGCGCCGGGCTGCGGCACAGGCTGCCGCGCAGGCCGAGGCAAGACGTCAGGCTGCGGCACAGGCTGCCGCGGCACGTCAGGCAGCGGCGCGTCAGGCTGCGGCACAGGCCGCCGCAGACAGAAAGTCTTCTTTGGGCGAAAAGATTGTTTCCTACGCAAAAGGATTCTCCGGCGTGCCCTATGTGTGGGGCGGATCCGGCCCGGACGGCTGGGACTGCTCGGGATTCGTCAGCTACGTATTCCGGCACTTCGGCATTTCCCTGCCGCACAGCAGCGGTGCCATCTACAGCGCCTACAGCTCCAAAATCGTGCCCGCTTCGCAGGCCAGGCCGGGAGACGTAATGTGGTGGCCCGGACACGTGGGGATTTATGTGGGCGGAAACAGACATGTTGCCGCAAACAGCCCGGCACTCGGTACGGGAGTTGTGCCCAATTGGGGCAGCCCTGTTTACCTGCGGATTGCAGGGTAGGCAGATTGGCACCCGGCCGTAAAACAGAATAAAAGAGCAAAATTGGGAGGGCAGCCCGCATGGGCTGCCCTCCCAAAATCAAAAAAACAACCGGAAAACCGCCGACGGCGGGCCGTCAGTGCCGGTCGTAATACCCGGTTTCCTCCGCGCGGCGGTAGGAACGCAGGATTTCGTCTTCCGCCTCTTTTCTGCCGACCCAGTGCGCGCCCTCCACGGACTTGCCCGGCTCAAGATCCTTATACACTTCAAAGAAATGCTGAATTTCCAGCCGGTGGAACTCCGATACGTCCTCTATCTCCGTACGCCATGACGCGCGCTGGTCGCCGGCTGCCACACACAGGACTTTGTCGTCTCCGCCGGCTTCGTCGGACATCCGAAACATTCCCAGTGCACGGCAGCGGATTACGCATCCCGGAAAGGTTGGTTCTTCGAGAAGTACGAGAGCATCCAGCGGATCGCCGTCTTCGCCGAGCGTTCCGTCGATGAATCCGTAGTCATCCGGGTAACGGGTGGACGTAAAAAGCATCCGGTCGAGCCGAATCCGACCCGTTTTATGGTCGAGTTCGTATTTGTTTCGATTTCCTTTGGGGATTTCGATAGTGACATCGAACTCCATTTTTTGCTCCTTAGTGTATAAAAACCGACAGTTTCTACTTTATCCGGAATACGTGGTTCACAACAACTGTGCACCTTTGGATTGCGGTCGTGATTTCCTACTGTCAGTTTACATTGTATTCTGTTAATAGGAGAACCGAATGTGCGGACGCTGCTGCACGTTGGAATAAAAGACGGAAAACGAGATGGGAAAATTTGCACGTGCGGAAAATTAAGGCTGCGATTTCCGCTCTGGCCGTTGCTGCCTGCGGATATATCTTCGCCGATGCCTGGGATTTGGTGCCCGGATTTCTGACGATGACACCGGCTGCGGGAAAAGGCGTTTATCTGTGGCAGCCCCGGGGAAAGACCGTGTCCGTGAAGCTGCCCGGGCAGACATCTTCCGCGCCGCTGCCCAATCCGCGTGCGGTTTCCCGGGCGCTCTCCGAACTGGAGACGGACAGCCGGGTTACGGGAACGGTTTCTGCCCTGATACAGGATGCGGATACGGGCAAAGAACTGGGCGCGCTGCGTGCGGACCGGCTTTCCACGCCGGCGTCTTCCATGAAACTCCTCACCTCCGTGGCGTTTCTGGGCGCCTACGGCCCGAATACGACTTTTTCCACAAAAGCGAAGCTGCTGAAGGGGAAACTGTATCTCGTTGCCGGAGGGGATATTCTCCTCAGCAGTGACAAAGGCAGCGCGCAGGCGGTAACCGGCCGCGGCGGCCTGGGAGATCTGGCCCGGGCGGCGGCAAAAGAGCTGCGGAAACAAAAACTTGGCGAAGTTTCCGTGGCTCTGGATACGTCGCTTTACGGCGGTCCGGCCTATCACCCTTCATGGGAAGAATGGGGTCGGAAATATGCGCTGGAGGCCACCCCGATTTCGGCAGACCATTTTCTGGGGCTTGCCGCAAAACCCACTCCGGGCAGTGCGGGGCGCGCGCTGGAGGAATTCGCTGCCCGGCTGCGGGAAGCGGGAATAACCGTCAGCCGGACGGAGAGGGAAAAAGCACCCGCCGGGGCACGGGAAATTGCTTCCGTGCATTCTCCCACGGTGCGCGAAACAGTGCGCCTGATGATGCTTAATTCCGACAACTCCCTTGCCGAAGAAGCCGCGCATATGGTGGGTCTGAAAGTACAGGGAAAGGCCGATTTCCAAAACGGGGCCCTGGGAGTGAGAAAACAGCTGGAAAAAATGGGAATCGATGTCTCTGCGGCGAAAATATACGACGGTTCCGGACTTTCGCAGGACAATAAAATCACGCCGAGAATACTGACCCGGATTTTGGCCAAGGTGCGCGGATGCGGAGGCTGCGACTATTCGTCCCTTCCGGCCGCACTCCCGGTGGCGGGTTATGACGGTACGCTCGAAAAGCGTTTTACGCAGACTTTTCTCGCCGGGCGGGTAAGGGCAAAAACAGGATCGCTGGGAGAAGTATCGGCGCTCGCCGGGTTCATGTACACGAAGGCGGGCCGTCCGCTTATTTTCGCGGTTATCGTGGACGGCACGCAGCCTGGATCCGCGTGGCAGGCGCGCGGGGCAATCGACAGTGCGCTGGAGAAAATAGCCGAAGGGGAGGCCGGCTGATGGCAGGTCCGCATCCCCTGGTATCACAGGCGCGTCATGCCCTGGCGCGCAGTTTTTCGTCTCTGCCCGTGGGAAGTACCGTGCTTTTGGCGGTTTCGGGCGGCGCGGATTCCATGTCTCTGGCGGCATCTGCGGTGTTTTCCGCCCGGGATCGGGCAATACAGGTACATTCGCTGACGGTGGATCACTCAATACGCCCCGAATCGGGGGAGGAAGCGCGGCGCGTGGCGGAAAATCTGCGGAAGCTGGGATGCCGTGCGCATACGGAAAAAATCAGTCTTCCTTCCCGTGCCGATTCCGCGGCCGGCCCGGAGGGAGAGGCGCGCAATTACCGTTACCTGGCTTTGGCGCGGTGGGCACGGAAACTCGGTACCCCGCGCAGCCCGGCGACGGTGTTTCTCGGGCACAATGCGAACGACCAGGCAGAAACCGTGCTTTTGGGGCTGGGCAGAGGATCGGGTGCCCGTTCCATTGCCGGGATGAGGGAGCGCGGACCGCTGCCTGTATGCGAAGACGTTCCGATGTGCCGTCCGCTGCTGGGCTTTTCCGCCGCAGATCTGCGCACGGTCTGCGAATGTCTGCGTCTGGAATTTTTTGACGATCCGACGAATGAGCTGGAAAGCGAATGGAAAACCGCCGCCGGAAAACCGCTGCGCCGGGCATCGGTCAGGCATCGGGTGATCCCGCTGCTGGAAGAGATCCTGGACGCGGGAGTTGTCGCGGCGTTGGGACGGACGGCAAAAATGCTGCGCGACGATGACGACGCCCTTTCGCTGATTGCCGCAGAGGCATACGCGGAGGTAACTCTGCCCGCCGCGGATGCGCAGGTGCTGGACTGCGCAAAACTGGCAAAATATCCCCGGGCCGTCCGCACACGTGTGATCCGCAGCGCAATTTTGGCCTGTGGCGGACGCGGCGGCGAATTGGTTTACTGGCATCTGAGCGAACTTGATAGACTGGTGACGGATCACGTCAATAAACGCGGGATTGATCTTCCGGGTGTGAAAGCCCGGCGGGAAAATAATTTACTCGAATTGCGGAGAAACAGCGGAGAGACAGATGGAACTGAAAGACACCGGTGAAGATATCGCGCGGGTTCTGTACACAAAAGATGATATAGACCGCCGTCTGGCGCTTATGGGCGCGCAAATCTCGCGCGACTATGCGGGTAAAGACTTATTGCTGGTCGGGGTGCTGAAGGGGGCCATTATGGTGATGGCCGATCTGTCCAGAAAAATCTCCGTCCCCTTAAAAATGGATTGGATGGCCGTCTCCTCCTACGGGGCGTCAACCAAATCCTCGGGTGTGGTCAGAATCCTGAAAGATTTAAACGAAGACGTAAAAGACAAAAATGTGCTGATTGTGGAGGATATCCTGGATTCCGGGCTCACGCTGACCTGGCTGAAAAGCAATTTGGAGGCGCGCGGGGCGGCATCGGTGCGGATTGCGGCCATGCTGCGCAAGCCGGAAGCCGTAAAAGCCGATATTGTGCCGGAATACATCGGCTACGACATCCCCAACGAATTTGTGGTCGGATACGGGCTGGATTATGCCGAGCATTATCGGCATCTCGATTTCATCGGCACACTTGCTCCCCATGTTTACGGAGGATAAATTGAGCAAAGACAGTCCGCAGCAGAGCCCGAAAAACGAAAAAAAAGACAATAACCGCGAAGTCCTGGAAGAGTATAACCGCAAAGGCAACCGCGGCGGAAAGAAGCTGCGCCTAAAACCGCACGGACCGGAATCCGGGCATAAAAAAGACAAAAAAGAACAGAAAAGTTTCCGCCGGAAAATAATTTCGGTGCTGGTGTTTCTGGTGTGCCTTGTGCTGGGCGCCGTATGGTTTCTCAATCCGTTCGGATTTACCGCGGTGAAGACCTCTGAGGGCAGGGAAATTTTAAAGACGCAGAAAATTGAACGCGTGCAGGTCACCGACGGCGTGCAGGAAGTGCGGATCTGGCTGAAAAACGACTATACTCCCACGGATCTGGAGGGAAACAGGCAGACAGCCACAAAGAAAGTGCAGTTCCAGTATATTCTGCCCGAGTCGGCCGAGATTTCACGGCTTGTGCAGAAAGCCAAAGCCGAGCAGGGATATAATTCGGTTGTTCCCCAGCAGTCGTTTATCGGGTCAATGGTGAGCCTGCTGCTGCCGATGGTGCTGATGGTCGCCGCGTTTGCCTGGATCTTCCCGCGGATACAAAGCGGTATGACGGCGTTCGGAAAAGTGAAACACGACGGAATGGAATCGGATCTGCCCGACGTCACATTTGCGGATGTGGCGGGGGTTGACGAAGCCGTGGAAGAACTGCGCGAAATAAAAGAATTTATCGAAACTCCCGACAAATTCTACAAAATGGGCGCGAAAATTCCCAAGGGCGTGCTTTTGTACGGCCCTCCGGGGACGGGAAAGACCCTGCTGGCCAAGGCCGTGGCCGGCGAGGCAGGCGTGCCGTTTTTCCATATTTCCGCTTCCGAGTTTGTGGAGATGTTTGTGGGCGTGGGTGCTTCGCGTGTGCGCGATCTGTTTGAAAAAGCGAAAAAGAGTGCGCCGGCTATCATTTTCGTAGACGAAATCGATGCCGTGGGCAGAAACCGCGGTTCCGGTATCGGCGGCGGAAACGACGAACGCGAACAGACGCTGAACCAGCTTCTCGTGGAGATGGACGGCTTCGACGAGCGGACAAACGTAATCGTAATAGCCGCAACCAACCGTCCCGATGTTCTGGATTCGGCACTTTTGCGTCCCGGGCGTTTCGACAGGCAGATCGGCGTGGATGCCCCCGATCTGCCCGGCAGGGTAAAAATACTGGAAGTGCACGTAAAGAACAAGCCTTTGCATAAAGATGTTTCTCTGGAAAGCATCGCCCGCCGCACGCCCGGTTTTTCGGGTGCGGATTTGGCAAACCTGCTCAACGAGGCGGCACTGCTCGCCGCCCGCCGCGGACACGGGACGATAGACGAAAACGATGTGGATGAGGCGATCGACCGCGTAATTGCCGGTCCGCAGCGGCGCACGCGCGTAATGAACGCAAAAGAAAAGCGGATGACCGCATACCACGAGGGAGGCCACGCGGTTGCCGCCGCCGCGCTGAACCATACCGATCCGGTGACCAAGGTTACGATTCTTCCCCGGGGAAGGGCGCTCGGATATACGATGGTCATGCCGACGGAAGACAAATACTCCACATCGCGAAACGAACTTCTGGACCGCCTTGTCTATTCGATGGGCGGGCGGATCGCGGAGGAGATTGTTTTTCACGATCCTTCCACGGGTGCGTCCAACGACATTCAGAAAGCAACGGATATAGCCCGCAAAATGGTCACCGAATACGGAATGAGTGCCCGGGTGGGCGCGGTGCGTCTGACAACGGACGAATCCGATCCGATGACGCGCCTGGGAGGCGGTGCGCAGCGCGAGTATTCCGAGGAAACTGCAAAAGCGGTCGATGCCGAAGTTTCCATGCTGCTTGACACGGCAAACCAGGAGGCGTGGCAGATACTGAACGAAAACCGCGAAGTGCTTGACGAGCTGGCAAAGCGGCTGTTGGAAAAGGAAACCGTGCTGGAAAAAGAGCTGGCGGAAATTTTCGCGCCGGTTCGGAAAGCCCCGCCGCGCCGGCAGTGGCTGTCTTCGCCTTCGCGCCCGGTATCAGATCTGCCTCCCGTGCCGCTGCCGGAAGATACGCAGAACTGCTATCCCGGCTCCGGAGCGTGCGCAGACAAACCGGATTCTCCGCACGCAGAGGATAAGTGAGGCAATATGGGCGCACAGGCAAAACAGACGCACTGTGGTATCTACGATGCCGACGGAGTGGAAAAAGCAGTTTATGACCTGCTCGTGGCCATCGGTGAGGATCCGGGGCGCGAAGGACTGCGCGGGACGCCTTTGCGTATCGCGCGTTCATACCGCGAGATTTTTTCCGGCCTGCAAAGCGATCCGGCACAGGTTTTGCAGACCACATTCGACATCAACCATCAGGAACTGATCGTTGTGCGCGACATCGCGCTGTATTCGATGTGTGAGCATCATCTGCTGCCGTTTTTCGGTGTGGCACATATCGGATACATTCCCTGCGAAGAAGGGAAAGTTACGGGCCTGTCGAAGCTGGCACGGCTGGTGGAAGGATACGCCCGCCGTCCGCAGGTGCAGGAACGGCTCACGGGCCAGGTGGCGGAGGCGCTTTCGCAGGTGCTTGCCGCCCGGGGAGTGATCGTGGTGATTGAAGCCGAGCATATGTGTATGACGATGCGCGGCGTGCGCAAACCCGCCTCGCGCACGGTGACGTCGGCCGTGAGGGGAATTTTGCATGATTCGGCTGCACGTGCGGAGGCAATGAGTTTGATTATGGCGGCAAAACGATGAAAATAATGGGGATTGTAAATGTGACGCCGGATTCTTTTTCCGACGGCGGGATGTGGGATACTCCCGAGAAAGCCGTTGCGCACGGGCGCTCGCTGCTCTGCCTGGGAGCAGACGTGCTGGATATCGGAGGCGAATCCACGCGCCCGGGAGCACGGAGTCTGGATTCGGCAACCGAATGGGACAGAATTGCTCCGGTGGTCACGGATCTCGCCCGGGAAGGCTGCGTGTCGGTCGATACGTACCATGCCCGGACTGCGGAGCTGGCCGTGCGGGCGGGAGCGAAGATCGTGAACGACGTAACCGGCGGGAAAGGCGATCCGGAAATGTTTGCCGCCGTTGCCGATTTGGGATGTGAGTACATTCTACAGCACGGACGCGGCAATGCCCGGACGATGAACAGTCTCAGCAATTACGAATCCGGTGTGGCGCAGACCGTTCTTGCGGAGCTGCTGCGGGCGCGGGACAGGGCAGTTGCGGCAGGAATCGATGCCCAAAAAATTATTCTGGATCCCGGACTGGGATTTGCCAAATTGGGAGATCAGGACTGGGAACTGCTGCGGCACACGGAAATGTTTGTGAATACCGGGCACAGGGTGCTGATCGGCCAGTCGCGCAAGCGCTTCCTGCAGGCGGTGTGCGGAGCGGAAAGTTCTTTCCCGCAGCGGGACACCGCTACGGCGGTTATAAGCGCGTTTCTCTCCGGCATGGGGGTGTGGGCCGTGCGCGTGCATAATGTGCAGGCCAGTGCGCAGGCCGTGGCGACGGCGGAGAAGCTGGGCAAAACACGGGAGACGCGATAATGAAAACAGACAAAATCAGCGTGCGGGGCATAACCGCCTACGGTACGCACGGCGTGCTGGATTTTGAACACCACAAACCGCAGAAATTCAGCGTGGACGTTTCCTATTATCTGTGCACGGAAGAGGCAATCGCCGCAGACGACATTAAAAAAACCGTTTCCTATGCGGATGTGGCTGCCGCGGCGGTGGCGCGGATTGAGGGACCCCACCTGAATCTGATCGAAACTTTGGCGGATCTGATTGCGCAAGATGTTTTGGATTTGGGCGTGCGCTGCGCAAAAGTAACGGTGCATAAACCCCGGGCGCCGCTGCCTCAGGATTTCGACGATGTGAAAGTAAGCGTTTTCCGCGAAGGACAGCTGCTCACCGACGGTCCCTACCGGGTTGTAATCGCGCTGGGAGGCAATCTGGGCGATCCGGAATCCGCAGTATGGGAAGCGATGGGGAAAATTGCCTGCACGGTTTTGTACGATGCGGAGTGCTCGAGTCTTTACCGCAGCGCGCCGGTTCTTGCTCCCGGGCAGGACCCGCAGCCGGATTATATAAATGCGGTGATCGTGGGCAGATATCTGCATTCGCCTCTGGAACTGCTGCAGGAGCTGCACGAGATAGAAAACGAATACGGGCGTGTGCGCGCCGGACACTGGGGTGCGCGGACATTGGATTTGGACATCGTTGAGATTGAGGGCATGACATCGCAGGATCCGGAACTGATTCTTCCCCATCCGTATGCCCATCTGCGCCGTTTTGTGCTCGATCCGTGGGCGGAAATAGTGCCGAATGCCAGGCTGAAAGACCGTGCCCTTACCGATTGGATACGGGAAATTCCGGGCGGAGCGCCGCAAATCGTGAGCAAGCGCCCCGATCCGTTCAACGATTTTGATTTCGCCTCGGGAAAATACTCCTGCGATACTTCCGCCGACGGCGGCGCGGACGAAAGCGGCGAAGAGGACGGGAACGGCTTTCCTTTCCCCCGTTTTGACTGAGGAGGGCCTTTAATGGGATCCCGATTTTCCGACCCGCCCGCCCCGGCACAGACCACTTCCCTTCGGCTGCTGGCTGCCGTGGGAGCATCCGCTGCCGTGTGTGCCTTTCTGATTGCGGATATTTTTCTCCGCGGCGGTACGCCCGTGTTTGTGATTCCTTTCTTTGCGTTTTCGGTGCCTGCGGCAATCGCCGTTTTCGTTTTCGTGCAGGGAATGCGGGTGCGTGCATACAAACAGGGGAAAAAATCCGTGGACGCGCTGGGAGCTGCCCGGATTTGGGTTCTTTCGCTGGCCGCATCGCGAACGGGGATATTTTTGTCCGGCGGTGCGGCAGGTGTGGCCGTGTCTTATTTTATCCGTTCCGATGCCCCGTTCCCGGCGGCGCAGTGCGTTAATTTTGTCTGTTTCGCGCTCGCCGCATTTGTTTTGGCGGCAGCGGGAGTGACCGTTGAACATTGGTGTGCGGTTTCGGATTCCGCCGACGGCTCCGGCTCCTGCCCGCCGCCGGGCGCGCACGCCTGATTTCGCTGGGTTTTGGCATCTGCTTTCTGCGGATATTCATACTGCCGAACCAAAGATTCGGATATGTTTCCGCGGTGCCGTGTGTAAAATAATATCGTTTACGAAATACGGAGAATGGGAGCAGAAAATGCGCACCGCCCTTGGCTCTGAAATGGAATTTCAGGGTGTTGACGAAAATTATTTCAAAGTTTTGCGTATCGCGGCACTGTTCGGTTTTGGAATATGTGCCCTGCTGCTTGCGGCTGCGGGCTTCTTTTTCAGGGAGTCGGCGGCAGTGCTCTGCGTTGTGTGTGCCCTGCTGCTTGCGGTTCTGTGTGTCACGGCTGCGCTGCTCGCCGTGGCCCGCCGCCGGGCGCGCGCTGTCGGATATCTGCTTGGCGCCGACGAACTGCTTGTGCGCAAAGGAATTATGTTTCGCAGGCTGGTTGTTGTGCCGTACGGAAGAATGCAGACGGTAAACGTGGAATCGGGTCCTGTTTTGGGGCACTACGGGCTGGCGGAGATAAAATTTGTGACCGCTTCCGCGGACGCCGATATTTCAATTCCCGGTATTCGGCTGCACGACGCGCAGAATCTGCGTAAAGAGCTCACCCGGCTGGGTAACGCAAAAATGGAGGGCCTGTGAGCAAAAATGAAAATAAGACGCCTCTCGGGGATGAAATAGATCCCCGCCTGTGGCGGAGGTTTCATAAAATTACCCCTTTTGCGTCCTTTGGGGCGTTCTGGGCGGCCATAGGCACATTCTGCTATTCCGTTATAAAAAATATCGCGGAAAATGAACAGGCCCGGTTTTTTGATGTTCTGCGTTATTTCGGAAGCGGATTTGTTCTTGCCTGTGTGGTTTTGGCGTTCTGCGTGTTCAGCATTTTGATCATTGCGGCGGCTTATTTCTCCTGGCGGAACAAAACCTATGCCCTCACGGATTCCGGGGTTCATCTGCGGCAGGGAATTATCCGCAAAAAACACCGGCAGATTCCCTGGGAGAGAATTCATACGGTAGATGTGCAGCAAAAATTTCTCGGCCGGATTTTCGGTTTCGGCTCGGTGAAAATATCTTCCGCTTCGAATGAAGAAGATATTGAGCTGGGTCTGCTGCGTTTGGCAGAATGCGCAAAGGTGCGTGCGGAAGTTCTGAAGGCCGCCGACGCAGTGCGCATGGGCCGGCCGTATATTCCCCCGGATACCGATCTTCCCCGCGACGGCTCTGCCGGGGAAAATTCTTTGGCGGAAACGCCGGTCCTCCCCGAAATACCCATTTTGGATGCCGACGACGCGGAAAACGATCTGCAGATTTACGAACTTCCGTTTTTCAGGCAGCTGTTTACGGACCTCTGCTCCCGGCTGCCCGCAGTTGTTGTGTTGCTCTGTGTGGCCGGCGCCGGCATCTCCGCGTCGAAAAGCTATATTACGTTGTTTGTCATATGTCTGACGATTGTCGCCGGTCTGCTGAGATCCATGTTTAAAGATTTCGGCACGCGTATCTATATCTCGGATCACGGTCTGCGCCGCCGCTATGGGCTGACCATGGTCAGAACACGGACCATACCGCCGCAGCGGATTCATGCAGTGGAATTGATACAGCCGTTTATGTGGCGCCGTTTCGACTGGTGGACGGTCAATGTGCTGGTTGCGGGAGGAAGCACGCAGAGCGACAAAGACGATCTGAGCAGCACGGGTTTTGTTCCGGCAGGTACGCTGCCCGAAGTGCTGGGCCTTCTGTGGACGGTAATTCCGGATTTGGGTGTGGACGACGCCGGGGAGCTGCTGCGGGAGGCTCTCGCCGGCAGCGGAAGCGGGAAATACATTACGGGTGCTCCCGCCCGGGGAAGAATTCTGGATCCCGTTACCGGTCCGGGCAGAGGAATCTTTGCTTCCGAAAAGGTGCTGCTGATCCGTTCGGGAAGATGGCGGCGCAGGGTGACGTTTATCCTGCAGGATCACCTGCAGGCAACGGGAATGAGCGTCGGTCCGCTGCAGGGCAGGCTGGGACTGGCTTCTTTCCGCGTTCATTTGGTAAACGGAATCGTCAAATCCAGGTGCAAAAATTACACACGTGATTTTGTGGAGAATTTCCTGCGTGCGGAAAACCTGACTGCCGCGCGTGCGCGGAAAAAAGGCGTATCGGAAAGCCTTGACGGGTGGAAACGCCGTGTTCTTTTCGGCTCCGCCGCGCAAAACACAGGGAAAATAAAGAGAGAAAAGACAGTGGGGACAGCCGGTGAATAACACGGGAAGAATGAAAATCGGGATTATTTCCGCGGGGAAAGTAGGGTCTGTGCTCGGGGCCGCACTGCGCTCCAAAGGGCATGAAATTATCGGTGCATATGCGTCTTCGGAGGCGTCTCTCGACCGCCTGGAACTGCTTTTGCCGGGTGTGCCCGCACTGCCCGTTACGGAAATTGCGCAGCGTGCGGAGTTGGTACTGCTGGCTGTTCCCGATGACGAGCTGCCCGGGCTGGTTTCCGGTTTGGCGAAACTAGATATTTGGAAACCTTCCCGGATTGTTGTGCATACGGCCGGCAGATTCGGAACGGAAGTCCTGGAACCGGCCGCGCGCGCGGGGGCAATGTGCCTGGCGATTCATCCGGCGATGACTTTCACCGGTACCTCTTTGGACCTGATGCGGCTGCAGGGATGCCCGTTTGCCGTGACTGCCGCGGGTATTATGCAGACGGTGGGCCGGGCGCTGGTCGGGGAAATGGGCGGAGAGCCCTATCTGATCGATAATGCGGACCGGGAAACGTATCATGCGGCTTTGACGCACGGCGCAAATTATCTGGTAACTCTGGTCACGCAGGCGCGGCGGATGCTGGAGAGTATCGGCATGGAAGATCCCGGGCAGTATCTGCGTCCGCTGCTGACGGCGGCTTTGGAAGGGGCTTTGAGTTCCGGGGACGCCCTGCTGACCGGGCCGATAGTGCGCGGCGACAAAAATACCGTGGCCGGGCATCTGTCTGTGATTAAAGACCCCGATATTCTTCGGGTATACCGTGCATTGGGAACGGCGACGGCAAACCGAGCCCGGGACAGGAAAGTGCTGCCCGCCCCGATCGCCCGCGAACTGCGTTTGCTACTTCACAGCGGCGATGATGAATCTGAAAACAATCCGCAATAAACTGAAACCGTGAAAACAGTCAGAACAAAAGCAGAATTAAAAGCGGCGCTCGCCGGTCTTTCCGGTACGCGCGCACTGGTAATGACAATGGGTGCACTGCATGAGGGGCATCTGAGCCTCGTGCGGGAAGCGGCAAAAGCGGCGGACAACGTCTGTGTATCGATATACGTCAATCCGCTGCAGTTTGCGCCGGGTGAGGATTACGAATCGTATCCGCGTCGGTTGGGAGCAGACCTTGCCCTGCTTGAACAGCATAATGTGGCACTTGTCTATGCTCCCCTCGATGAGGATATTTATCCGCGCACGCCGCTGGTGAGAATAGATCCCGGACCGGTGGCACGGATTTTGGAAGGCAAAACGCGCCCCACGCATTTTGCCGGCGTGCTGCAGATTGTGCATAAAGTAATCAGTCTGGTGCAGCCGCAGAAAGCGTTCTTCGGGCAGAAAGACGCCCAGCAGCTGGCTCTGATCCGCACGATGGCGGCCGATTTGGATCTGCCTGTGGAGATCTGTTCGGTGCCGATCCGCCGCGAAGCTTCCGGCCTGGCTCTGAGCTCGCGTAATGCATATCTTTCGGCCGAGGAGAAAAAAGCGGCCGAGACGCTTTCCCAAAGTCTGTTTGCCGCCCGCAGCGGCGCAGCCGCAGGCTTGGGCGCCGATGCCGCCGTCGAACGGATAAAAGCGGCTCTTGCCGCCAATCCCCTGATCGAAACCGATTATGTGCATGCGGTTGATCCGGATACTTTCCTGATTCTGGACGGAGAGAAGCAGGTGCACGGCCGGGCATTGCTGGTGTTGGCCGCCCGTGTGGGAAGCACGCGTCTGATTGATAATCTGGAAGTGGATTTCCGGTAAATGTTACCGGTTTAAGAGACCGTGCAAAGCGCGGAAAATTCGGTTTTTCCGTGTTTGCCGCTAAAATAATGTTGAGACAATGGCAACTTCGACAGTCTGTGAATGTGAAAATATGAATAATAATTCAGTTTCTGCCGCCGGTGATATGCCGGAGCAGATTAAAATCCGAAAAGAAAAGCGGCAGCGTCTGATTTGCGCAGGTCGGGATCCGTATCCGGTGCAGCTTCCGATTACCCATACGCTGCAGGAAGTGCGGGAAGAATATCCGCAGGTTGCCCCGGGGGAAGAACTGGATGATACGGTGGCGGTTGCGGGGCGCGTAATGCTGATGCGTCCTTCAGGGAAAATTGCTTTTGTGTCGCTGCAGGCCGGCGACGGTACGCGGCTGCAGGTTATTTTTTCGCTGACCAATGTGGGCAGGGAAGCGCTGGATGCCCTGAAGAGTGATGTTGACCTGGGTGATTTCATTTTTGCGAAAGGTCACGTGGGTGCGTCCAAACGCGGCGAGCTCTCTGTTTTTGCGCACGAATGGCAGATGGCTTCCAAGGCCATCCGTCCGCTGCCGAAGACCTTTGTGAACGAAAACGGGGAAGAGATGACGCTGAGCGAGGAGACACGCGTACGCAAGCGTCATCTGGATCTGATCACGCGGCAGAGCGCGCGGGACATGATCCGGATTCGGGCAGCCATGATGCGTTCCATCCGGCGCACTTTTGAAGAGCGTGAATTTATCGAAATCGAAACCCCGATTCTGCAGACGCTGCACGGAGGTGCCGCGGCCCGTCCGTTTACCACCCATATTAACGCCTACGACCAGGATCTTTATCTGAGGATTGCCACCGAGCTGTATCTGAAGAGAGCCGTGGTGGGCGGCGTGGAGCGCGTTTATGAGATCGGAAAAAATTTCCGCAACGAGGGCGCAGATTCCTCGCATTCGCCGGAGTTTTCCGCGATGGAGGCCTACCAGGCTTACGCCACTTACGATACGATGGCGCAGCTGACAAAGGATTTGATTCAGAATGCCGCGCGCGACGTGTTCGGCTCCGAGAAGGTAACACTGGCCGACGGAAGCGAATACGATCTGGGCGGAGAATGGGACCGGATCTGCCTTTACGACTCTCTTTCGCAGACTTTGGGCGAAGAAATCACGGTGGAGACACCGCGGGCGCGCCTGTGCGAAATTGCGGCCCTGCACGGCATTAAAGTCAAAGATTATGCCGTAAACGGGAAAATAGTCGAAGATATCTGGGAGGAGCTTGTGGGAGATAAGCTCTACAGGCCCACTTTCGTGCGCGATTTCCCGGAAGACACCTCGCCGCTGACCCGCTATCACCGTTCAAAGCCGGGTCTGACGGAGAAATGGGATCTGTATATCCGGGGCGTGGAGACGGCTACCGCCTATTCGGAACTGGCGGATCCGGTGATTCAGCGCGAGCGCCTGACTGCGCAGTCTCTGGAAGCGGCGAACGGCGATCCGGAGGCGATGCAGCTCGATGAGGATTTCATTGAGGCGATGGAACAGGGATTCCCTCCGTCGGGCGGCATGGGCATGGGAATTGACCGGATGCTGATGGCCATGACGGGTCTGGGAATCCGCGAAACGATTGCTTTCCCGTTTGTGAAGCAGTCTTAAGAGCGGCGAAACATTTTCGGAAAACGGAAAGGCGGTGGCAGAAAGATTTCTTTCTGCCACCGCCTTTATCTGCACAAAACCAAATCGGCCTTTACGGAGGAGAAGCCGTTTCAGTTTTGACGCACGTCTTCATCCACCCAGTCGAAGGTGCGTGTTACCGCTTTCTTCCACAGACGCATCTGGCGGTCTCTTTCGGTGCCGCACATCTGCGGCGTCCATCTTCTGTCTTCCTGCCAGTTGGCCACGACGTCTTCTTCGCCGTTCCAGAATCCGACGGCAATGCCCGCCGCATATGCCGCTCCGAGCGCGGTGGTTTCGGCAACTTTCGGCTTTACTACCGGCACTCCCAGAATATCGGCCTGGAACTGCATGAGCGCGGAGTTTGCCGTCATGCCTCCGTCTACGCGCAGCTCCCCGAGATTAACCCCGGAATCCGCATTCATTGCTTCGAGCACTTCCGCGCTCTGGAAAGCGGTTGCTTCGAGTACGGCACGTGCCAGATGGGCCTTTGTGTTGTAGCGTGTAAGACCGACAATCACACCCCGGGCAGTATCTTTCCAGTACGGCGCGAACAGGCCGGAGAAAGCGGGAACGATGTAAACGCCGCCGTTGTTTTCCACGGACTGCGCCAATTCCTCAATTTCCGCAGCGGAAGAAATAATTCCGAGCTGGTCGCGCAGCCACTGAACCAGCGAACCGGTTACCGCGATTGAACCTTCGAGAGCGTAGACCGCCTTTTTGTCGCCTATCTTATAGCATACGGTGGTGAGCAGGCCGTTTTTGGAGGTGATGGCTTCCTCGCCTGTGTTTATCAGCATAAAGCAGCCGGTGCCGTAGGTGTTTTTCGCCATTCCTTTTTCAAAACAGGCCTGGCCGAAGGTGGCTGCCTGCTGATCGCCCAAATCGCCGGCGATCGGCGTATCGATAATCAGTGTGTTTTTTGCCCCGTAGCCGTAAATTTCCGAAGAAGACCTGATCTGCGGCAGCATAGACATCGGAATTCCCATATCTTTGCAGATGTTTTCGTCCCACTGCAGTTTTCGCACATCCATCAGCATGGTACGCGAAGCGTTGGTTACGTCGGTGACGTGTACGCCGCCGTCCGGTCCTCCGGTGAGATTCCAGATCACCCAGCAGTCGGTGTTGCCAAAGAGAAGATCGCCCGCTTCCGCTTTTTCCCGTGCGCCGGGGACGTTGTCCAAAATCCATTTGATCTTCGGGCCGGAGAAATACGTGGCGAGCCCGAGCCCGCATATTTCCTTGTATTTATCGGGCCCTTCCGCCCCGGCCAGTTCGTGCACGATCTCATCGGTGCGCGTGTCCTGCCAGACAATGGCGTTATATACGGGCTCGCCGGTTGTTTTGTCCCAGACTACCGTGGTTTCGCGCTGGTTGGTGATCCCCACGGCGGCAACTTCATGCCGGTTTATATTGGCTTTGCCCAGGGCGTGGCCGACAACCTCGCGCACATTTTTCACAATTTCCATCGGGTTGTGCTCCACCCAGCCTGCTTTGGGCATGATCTGTTCGTGTTCCATCTGCCCTACGCTTATTACTTCCCCGCTGTGGTTAAAAACGATTGCCCGGGAAGAGGTTGTGCCCTGATCGATTGCGAGAATGTATTTCTTTTCAGTCATGTTGGGATTCCTTTAAGAGTTGAAATTTGGATTTTGATATTCGGTATCTGTCTGTCTGCCGCAGTTATCCGACAGAGAGAATGTTTAATGCGTTCTGCCCGAAGAGTACGCCTGCCAGTATTCCGCCGATCAGCGGGCCGACGACCGGCACCCAGGAGTATGCCCAATCGGATCCGCCTTTATGCTTAATCGGCAAAACGGCATGGGCGATACGCGGCCCCAGATCGCGGGCGGGATTGATGGCGTATCCCGTAGGGCCGCCGAGAGAAGCGCCGATGGAAACGATTACGAGTGCCACGGCGAGCGGGCCGACCGCGCTCTTCGTCATTCCCGAAACAAGTACCCAGGCTACAAGCACAAAAGTGCCGATTGTTTCCGTCACGCAGTTCCAAAAGTAGCCGCGGATTGCCGGCCCGGTGGAAAACGTGCCGAGGATTTCGGCGCTGTCTTCGTGTGCGTCGTAGTGCTGCTTAAAGGCGAGCCAGGCCAGTACCGCGCCCACAAATGCCCCGGTGAACTGTGCGGCGATATAGACGGCCACAGACGCTCCCGTAACCGCAATTCCGGGCATAAATTCGCCCGCCCCGGCGGCCACAAATGCGAGAGTGACGGCGGGATTGAGATGCCCGCCCGTTTTCCATGCGGCGTAAACGCCGATAAATACCGCAAGTCCCCATCCAAAGTTGATGAGCAGCCATCCGGTATCTTTTCCTTTTGATTTGGTCAGAAGAGTGGTGGCGACGACGCCGACGCCGAGCAGTATAAGGAGTGCGGTGCCGATAAATTCGGATAAAAATATCTGTCCGAGTGACATGATAGTACCTTCCCTGAAGGCAGAGTGCCTTATGATGCAAATTGCGGATATGGATGCAGGCCCGCTTCACTTCGCTGTGATGCGAAACACGTGCATATATAAACTATGGCATAGGTTGTTTTGTCTGCGGAGTATTTGCCTGCAAATGAACGAACGTGCATAAAAGGTCATAAAAAATGAGAAATGGTATATGACGTGCGTTTTTCCGTTAATCCCAACGCTGCGCGGCAAGGATTTGCGTCAGGACCTCCTGCGCCCGGCTGTAGGAGACCCGGCGTGCCCCTTTTTTCTGCAGGTATTCATACATCGCCGGTTCTTTGAGAAAATGCGCAAACCCGCGCCGCAGCAGGTTGGGCAGCGGTTTGCGCGCTTCGTCCAAATCTCGCATGAGGCGAAACCAGAATGTCTGAACCCGCGGGCGGCAGATGCACAGCGCATCGGCCAAAATTCCCTCACGCTTCAGATCGGCAATAATGTCGGCGGCAAAAATCCCCTCCGCCAATACGTAGCGTCTGCCGTCCAGCTCCACTTTCCGTTCTCCCACGCGCGCGTTGGAAGGAATATCGTAAATCGGAACCGTGGTGCTGCCCTGCGCGCACAGCTCCACGAGTGCCCGGACTGCCGCGGCTTTATCCCAGGTCTGCGGGGAATCCCAGTCCACCATGCCATGCCGGCGGGGCAGACCGGGCCTGTCGCCGTCAAAATAAAATTCATCCAGCGAAACCACCGGAAGACCGGTGCGGTGCACGAAACGTGTTTTTCCGCTGCCTGAGGGGCCGGTGACCAAAATTACGCGTGCGTGCGGCGTACGTCTGTAATCTGAAGGCAGATCAAACAGACCGTCGCCGGAAAGTGAGGTAGACATACATCATAGTCTACTTCAAATTATCCCAATGCGGGCCATACAGGCTTTCGGTGCCCGCAAGACCCAGAGCGTGGTGAATCAGCTGTACGGGGTGGATGACCTCCGCGCCGGATCCCTTGCGGATCTGCCACCGGCATGTTTCGGTTTCGCAGGCGGCAAGCTGCGGATTTGTTTCTTTGACCATCTCAAACAGCGGTTTTCCGATTTTCTGCGCCACTTCGTACTTTTCCTTTTTCAGACCGTACGTGCCGGCGATCCCGCAGCACGGGCGCCCGGACTCAACCACTTTCACCCCGGGAACGGTTTCCATCAGGCGGATTGCGGGCATCCCGATTCCCTGCGATTTCACCTGGCAGGGCTGATGATAGGGGATGGTAAGATCGCGCCGCCGCAGCTTTTCCGTGGGGAACTGACCGCTGTCCACCAGCTCCAGCAGGAACTCCGAGGTTTCCACCGTGCGCGAGGCAACATCAATCAGAGACGGATCGTCGATTCCCATAATTTCGTGGGCTTCGTGGCGCAGCATACCCGCGCAGGAACCGGAAGAAGAAACAATTGTGAGGTCTTTGCCCGCGCTGCGCAGCTGCCGGCAAAGCCGGAGCACCTGTTTTTCCGCCTGCCGGAAAATTCCGTTGGACTGCTGTGCCAGGCCGCAGCAGCCCTGTTTCGGCACAAGCACTTCGTATCCCAGAAATTCAAGCACTTCGACGGTGGCGATTGAGGCCGAGACTTCGAAATAGCCGCCCGCGCACCCGTGGAAAAATACGATCGGACCTTTCGGGAACGGGCCGACCCGTTTCTTTTCGTGTTTCCGGAACCATCCCATAAAGCTGTGAAAACGTGCTTTCGGCACGGGTGCCTCGGCATGCACGCCCAGTACTTTTTCCACGGCTTTGCGCACGGGTTTCATCGACAGAGCGGCGTTCGCCAGCGGTGCCACGGGCTGCATGAGTTTCCCTTCCAGAGAGGTTTGGGTAATCAGCAGATCCCGCAGCGGCATATTGCCGGCTTTCATTACCGCGCGCGCCCGGGCATTTATTTCCGCAATTTTTACGCCCTGCGGGCAGACGGTGGTGCAGATCGAGCATCCGGAGCAGTATCCGAGGGAATGGTCTACCGACTCTCCGTTACGGAAACGTTCGGCCTGCGGACCTACGTATTTGGGGCCCGAAAACAGCGCAGTGACTTCCAGCACGGGGCACATGGACTCGCAGACCGTGCATTTTACGCAGGAATCCAGAGAGATCCGCGCCAGTGATGCCTTGGCGTGTTCCAAACTTTTTACGGTTGCCATGTCTGATCTCACTTTCCTTCAATTGCCGCAAACACCGCGGCTGCACTGCCGAGTGCGATTCCTTCGCCGGATTTTTCATCCCAGGGCAGGCTGCCGCCGAGGATGTCTCCGGCACAAAACAGATTTGTGAATACGGGCTTACCGAATTCGTCGACGGGGTTCATGTCTCTGTTTACCGCCACGCCCGTGCGGTAGATCTTTTCCGCCGCGAAATCCCTGCCCGGAATATCGGGTGAAAAGAGAGGCAGGCCAAAAATACTCTCTTTTATTTTTCCGTACGAATCGCGCACGATACTGCCCGACTCATAGCGCCCCGCCGCGTCGGTGACCGTCTGCACGGGTATCTGTGCCACGCGCCCTGCCTGCCGGACTTTCAGAGCCAAAATTCTCTTCCCCTGCGCAACGGCGCCGACAACGGTGGAGTTGAGCCGGATGTCGACTCTGTTTTCCCTGCAGGCGCCGAGCAGCGCGTCGCTGATCCGCCGTCCGCCAACGGATGGGGGAGGCAGCGGAATTTCGCCCACGGGAACCGCAAGTTCGCCGCTTATCGTGCGAAATGTCTGCGGACGCAGACCGAGCACTGCGGGAACGAGAACGGTTTCTCCCGGGCGTATCTCTCCGCGCAGCTGCCGGCAAAGCTCTTCGCGCAGCGCCGAATCGGGGGAATCGAAAGCGCGGGCATGGACGGTTGCGTTCGCATCACGTTCGATACCGCCGCGAATAGGCAGGTCGAGCAGTTTTGTGCGTACTTTAACCCGAACCAGGGGATTGCGTCGCAGATTGTCTGCGGCAAGTTCGAGAGGGAAATCTTTCAGCCGGTCAAATCCGGCAAGCAGATATTCACCGCCGTCTTTCAGCACGGAATGCCGCATTGATTCCGGCAGGACCGCAGTGGGTCTGACGCTGCCGACGGCGGTGGGCAGCAGTACGTTGCACAGTTTTTCCTCTTCCCGGTATGACGGAAAAAAATCCAGTTTTTGCGTTATATGCGCAATTCCCCGTTTTACGTTTTCCAGACCGATTTGGGCATAAGGATGGTGGGGATTTTCCGCGGTAAAACGGGCAAAAGCGCTGTCCACGCCGGTGACCGGGGTTTTGTCGGCCCGTCCGTTCTCCCATCCCAAAACGTCAATGGTTCCGTTTGACTGAAGCAGACCGCCGATTCCCCGCGAGAACAGGGTAACGGCATATCCTGCCTCAGAGAGCATAAGTGCGGTGCTCAGGCCGGCAATTCCGGCTCCGATTACGGCTGTGCGGTTCATTGCGCATTCTCCTTTCCGGGCGTGTGTTTGGCGGGGGTACTCTGCGCTTCAAATCCGCTGGGCCGCAGTCCGTCGTGCCGTCCGTGAAGCAGCGCAAGATCTCCCGTTTCGCGTTTTGCCTCCGGCTGCGGATCCGGCAGATGGTCCAGATCCAATATTCCGTTGAGCACCCACTTTCCGAGAGCGCCTTCGCGCAGCTGTTCGCCGTGCAGCAGCGGACGGATTCCCTGCTGCCTGTTTGCCACGAAGAGGCGGAGCATTGTGCTGCTCCGGTCCGCCAGGCGTGCCGCATTTTCTGCTTCTGCGCTGCCGCGCTGCCGCTTCTTTTGGAAATCGTGCATTATGGCTGCCGTGCGCAGGGAACAGAACGTGCCCTGGCACGGGCCCATGCCGATTCGCAGCTGCCGGCGGACATCGTCCAGATTTGCTTCCGGCTGCGCGGTGAGAACTTTTTCGACCATGGATCGGGTGACCAGTTCGCACTCGCAGATAAGCTGGTCGTCCAGCCGGTCTGCCTCGCGTTGCCTGAGCCGGTCGGAAAGTTTGTGCGTGGGGCGTCCCTGTGCGTCCGGTACTTCTTCGCGGTCCGTGGTGCAGGGCCGTTCCTCGCCCATCAGGGCACACATCGCGTCAACCGCATTTTTTGCCATAAGACGGTAAGTGGTGAGTTTTCCGCCGGCGATTGTGAGCAGCCCGTCGATGCCGTCGCGTGAACTGTGGTCGATAACGGACATGCCGCGTGACATATGCCGGGTATCCGAGGCGCTGACGCGCCTGTCTTTAACCAGCGGACGGGCTCCTGCCCATACGTGCACGGCGCGGGAGTTGCGGAATCCCGGAACCATCGCCTCTCCCGCGTCCAGCATTTTCTGCACTTCGTCGTCGCGAATCTCGAGAAAATCGGGGTCCTGCGCCGCCTGGTCGGTTGTGCCGATTATGCAGACGGTGTGCCCGGGGACGATGATATCCCCGTCTGCGGGGTAAATGCAGCGGTTAATAACCATATTTACCAGCCGGTGGTTCATTGCGACCATGATTCCGCGCCCGGGCACGACGTCCACGCCGTGCGCTCCGGCGAGCGCCGCGATCTGCCCCGCCCACGGACCGCCCGCGTTGATTACAAACCGGCATTCGATCCGGATGTCTTCCCCGCTTTTTTCGCCGTGGGCAATTACCGCCCGGACGGCTCCGTTTTCCGTGATGATTTTTGTGACGCGGTGATAGCTCAGAATCTGTGCCCCGTATGCTTTTGCCGATTCTGCCGCGCCCCACGTCATGCGCCATCCGTCGACCGTGCCGTCTTCGACTTCAAAAACGCGTTTCATTCCGGGATGCAGACGCGGTTCGCGCCGCAGAGCGTGGGCAACCGAAATTTCTTCCGCAGGCACTTTGGTGTTTTTTGCCGCCTGAAGAAATTTGTCGGCATGCTCTTCGCTGTCCTGCGGGGTGACGACAAAGAATCCGCCCGTTTCTTCCACGGCATCGGCATGAATCCGGCGCAGCACCGCATTTTCCTGCGCACATTCCGTGGCGGAGCCGGGATCGGAGACGACATACCGTCCCCCCGAGTGCAGCAGTCCGTGGAACCGCCCCGTGGTTCCCTGGGCAAGATCGGCGCGTTCCACAAGTACGGCTTTAAAACCGCGCATTGCCAAATCCCGGATTGTGCCGGCACCCGTTGCGCCGCCGCCAATCACAACAACTTCCGTATTTATCTGTTTCATAACCGGCTTCCGCTCTGAAGTGGGTTTCCTAAGCCTACGGATTTCTCTGCCGTCAGCGTGCCTTATCGCATGCGTGTATTCGGCGGGGAATACCGTTCGGACAGTTTCAGGGTAGGTTGCGCAGGGCGGATTTGAGAACAAAAAATCTGTTTTTCCGCGAAATTGCGCATGTGTGCATCGGTATTTTTCGGCTGTGGAACGGGTTTCAGATAACGGCAAATTACGCATAACCGTCATTGTTTAAATGGTTAAAATTTAGCTTTGTTTCGGTGTATTTTAGAAGATAGAAAAAACAGGAAGCGCAGAGGAGAAAGTGAATGCCCGAACGCAGGAATTTGGCTTATGAAGCCGCTGTGATGCACTACGTGCAGGGTGAAACAATGGAATCTATCGCCCGCCGTTTGGGGGTCTCCCGTTCCACGGTGTCGCGTCTGGTGAAAACCGCGCGCGACGAAGGGTATGTGCAGATTTCCCTGCATCCGCCGAAAGAGCTTGCCGACACGCTGGGAATGCGTATCTCGCGGTATTTCGGTATCCGCACGCATGTGGTGCCGGTTCCTTTGGGGGCAAATGAGGCGCGGCGTCTCACATCCGTAGCCACTATGGCCGGTCTGGTGATTTCCGATCTGGTGCAGCCAAATACGGTGATCGCGGTGGCATGGGGGAATACCGTATCTGCCGTTTCCGACCATCTGGTGCCAAAATCGGCTTCGGGATCCGTTGTGGTTCAGCTGAACGGAGCCGCAAACAAAAACAGCACCGGTATTCCCTATGCCGGTGAAATCATGGAGGCTTTCGGACGGGCCTACGGAGCCGCCGTGGTTCATTTTCCGGTGCCGGCATTTTTTGACTACGCCGATACGCGTGAGGTTCTCTGGCGTGAGCGCTCCATCAGTTCCGTGCGTGAAGTGCAGAATTCTGCGGATATTGCCGTCTTTGGAGTGGGTGCTCTGGATTCCAAAATTCCTTCGCAGGTGTATTCCGGCGGGTATCTGACGCATAACGAGCTGGCGTCTTTGGCGGATGAAGGCGTGGTCGGAGATATCTGCACGGTGCTTTTGCGCGCGGACGGATCCTGGGCGGATTTGGAGCTGAACAGGCGGGCCTCCGGTCCGACGCCCGAGGCGCTGCGCGCAATTAAGCGGAGAATATGTGTGGTTTCCGGAACCGAGAAAGCGGTTCCGCTGCTTGCCGCGCTGCGGGCAAGAGTGGCCACTGATCTGATTATCGACGAAGACACCGCTTCCCGGCTGGAAGAAATGATTTCCTAAGCAGGAAAAGGGGAGTGGGCGAAGCTTTGGCTTCGCCCACTCTTTTGTGATTACCCGTTGTGATTATCCGGATATATCAGGCATTATTTGTGCGCAGTGCGCGTTTTTCCTCTTTTCTCCGACATTCCGGCAGCGGTTCCGAAGAACAGCAGCAGAAGGGCGGCGAGGCAGTAAATTCCCGCTGCGCTTCCGGTATGCGACAAATTCGCCCGATTCTGCGAATCGGCGGAGCCGCCCCGGTTTTGCGTCTGCGAAGAAGCACTGCCCGCTCGGGTGCCGGGTGTTGTACCGGGTGTTGTACCGGGTGTTGTACCGGGTGTTGTACCGGGTGTCGTGCCCGGTGTCGTGCCCGGTGTCGTGCCCGGTGTCGTGCCCGGTGTCG
>NZ_JRMX01000013.1 GCF_000758825.1 Arcanobacterium sp. S3PF19 | reverse complement strand
GCCGCCGCGATGTGCATGATTCGCGACATCAGCGTCTGGGAACCGGTGCAGCGGGCCATCGGCACGCTTATCCCCAACCGCGAGCTGCCCCCGACGCCGCTGTCCGGGTTGGCCGAAACGTTCAGCAAGGACGTGGACGAATTGGCACAGGAGCTCCTGGACTGCACCATCAGCGATATCCGCATTCCCGTGGAACTGATGCAGAAACGGCACAAAATTTCCGTGGTTGCCGATCTGCAGCAGCGCGGGTTCTTTATGCTTCGCGAAGCCGCCGAAAAAGCGGCCGCCGCGCTGAAAGTATCGCGTTTTACGATCTATAACTATCTGAAGGAACTCGACAGCGAAACGCCGGATTCCGTGCGCGAACCGTCCGCAGAACCGAAAGACGCCTCCCGGGCCGCAGAGAAAAAAGAAAAAGACTGACCCGTTTTCCGCGCGCACCTTTTCCGCGCGCATCTTCCCTCTCCCGCCGCGTTCTCGATACGGAAAGTGCCGGCTTCGCCCCAAAGGGGCAAAACCGGCACCGGTTTTCCGTACCAAACCGATTATTTTTCCGTTACAGAGAGTTCAGAGCCCGGGTCAGATCGTCAATAAGATCTTCGGTGTTCTCCACACCCACGGACAGACGCAGCAGACCGTCCGTCACGCCCTGCTCGGCGCGCTCTTCGGGGCTCATGCATGCGTGGGACATCGCTGCCGGGAAAGACAGGATGGACTCCACGCCGCCCAGGCTTACGGCAAGAATCGGAAGATGCAGCGCTTTCGCGAAACGGTTCACCGTATCGCGGTCTTTCAGCTCGAAGGACAGCACCGCGCCTCCGCACGTGGCCTGGCTGCGGTGCAGTTCGTAACCGGGATGGCTGGGAAGACCCGGGTAATGCAGTGCCTTGACGGCCTTGTTCTTCTCCAGTACTTCCGCGATCTGCAGTGCGCTGCGGGCCGACTGCTCCATGCGCAGACCCATGGTTTTCATTCCGCGCATAATCAGCCACGAATCCTGCGGTCCGAGGATTCCGCCGATTGCCTTCTGCTGCAGATAAATCTGCTCTGCCAGATCATCGTCGTTGGTGATCACCATGCCTGCAACCACGTCGCTGTGGCCGTTAAAGAACTTGGTTGCGGATTCGATCACGAGATCCACTCCCATATCCAAAGGACGCTGGAAGAGCGGCGTCATGAAGGTGTTGTCGGCGATCGTCAGCAGACCGTGGCGTTTGGCAACAGCTACCACGCCGCGGATATCCGTTACGTTCAGAAGCGGATTGGAAGGAGTCTCCAGATAGAGAGCCTTCGTGTTCGGCCTGATTGCCGACTCCCAGGCGTGCAGATCCGTTTCGTCCACGAAAGTGGTGTCAATGCCGAAGCGCTTCATAATTTCTTCGGCGAGCTGGAACGTGCCTCCGTAGATGCTCTTGCACAGCACGACGTGGTCTCCCTTGCCGAAAAGCAGCAGGCAGGCACTGATTGCGGCCATGCCGGATCCGAACGCATATGCGTGACGGCCTCCTTCCACTGCCGCCACACCCTCTTCCAACGCGTGGCGGGTCGGGTTTCCGAAACGGGAATACATATATTCGGGATGTTCTTCCAGTGACTTCTGGGCGAAAGTGGAACACTGGTAGATCGGAATGGACGACGAGCCGGTGTATTTGCCAAATACCTCGTATCCATGCAGCAGGGTAGAGTTGATTTCCATTTTAGTTCTCCTTGAATTTTGTTTGTTTCATCTCGCCTATCGGGGATGCGCGCCCTAGCGTAGCGACGGTAGACGGTGGCGTTTGACGACGCAGTCACGCGACTGTATCCGATTGTTGCGAATTTCTCCGAACAAAGAATCCAAATTAGCTAAATGCCAGGAATGGCGAAACAATGAGAAGCACTCCGGCGAATATAATCAGAATCAGACCGGGTCCGCGCAGCTCGTGCAGACTCTTTACCCGCAGCACAAGATAGCTGGGGATAAGGCAGCCGATCATACCGAAAATCGGAGAGCATATTGAGGTAAAGCTCAAAACGGGCGCATTGAGCACAATCGCACCCCAGGCCACGAGTACGGCAAAGATGAGTACTCCCAGGCCCAGCGCCTTTTTGTTGATCCTGTTTTCGGGGATGAAACGCTTTATCGCATTGAGCGCGATGCCGTGGCATGCCTCGCGGAATCCGAGGAACACACCGAAGAATGCCGTCATCACCGCGAAAATGTTGAGGATTACGCTGAGGATCTGCACATATATGCCGTCCAGGTTACGGGCGGCAATGGCAAGGGTGGAAATATTTTCCGCCTCCGCCTGCACCGCCTGGTCGTGCCCCAACACCAGGTTAAACGACATGGCGTAGAAGAAAATGACCGTAAACAGGATAAAGAAAGCGATGTTCATTGCCCGGACCGACTTGAACCGTGCCACTTCTATGTTTTCGTTGTGATGACGGAAAGAAATAACCATCGGCGAAAGCGACTGAATGAACAGGATGGAAGTCAGCGTGAAGGGAAGCAGAACAATGGTCTGTTTTACCAGATACCCCAAATCGGGGAACGCTCCGATATTGGCCAGATTCCAGCGCGGAATCATTACCAGCCCCAAAAGGAAAATGATGGTAATTTTGGTAATCACCATCACTGAGGAAATTTTAAACAGCAGCTTTTCGGCGCGGGAGGCAATGAGCACCAAAATACACACAATCAGCAGGCCGTACAGCGGCGCATGGGACAGATTGGTTCTGGTGACTCCGAAAGTCTGCAGATAGGACGCCGAATCGTTGGTGATTGCCGTAGAATACACAAACACCCAGATAACCAGCATGATGAAGTACAGGATGCCGAGCAGCAGTCCCCAGTTCTTCCCCAGGTAACCCCCGATTACGGAAGGATAGTCCTCGCACTTCTTCGATTTGGCAAGAGTGTTGATAAACAGACGCTGGAAGAGCCACATCGCCGGATACCCGATGATTGCCGAAACGAGAAAAACCCATACGCCGATGATTCCCACCTTCACGGGAAGAAACACAATTCCCGCGCCGATAGCCATTCCGATCGAGAGAATTACCCATCCCCAGTCAACGGAATCCAGTTTTGTCTGTTTCTTCCATTCCTCAACACTCAGACCCGCTTTTTCGGCATGTTTGAGATCGCGGGCGGAGTATGTCGCAGATTTGCCGCTTGCCGTAGTGTCGCTCATCGTTCTCACCTTTTAGGCCGGGCAGTACGCAAGAGCTTCAATTTCCACCCGTGCGCCCATCGGCAGTGCCCCCACCTGGAAAGCGCTGCGGGCCGGGTACTGTTCGACATCCGCGAAGCATTCGCCGTACACTTCATTCATTGCGGCAAAATCATTGATGTCGGCAAGCAAAACGGTTGTTTTAAATACATTTGCCAGGCTCAGCCCATACTGTGCAAGAACCGAGTTTACCAACTCCAGGCTGCGCTTGGTCTGTTCGCGCACGTCCTGCGAAACCAAAGTGCCGGTTGCCGGGTTCAGGGGAAGCTGACCGGAGACGGAAACCACATTTCCTGCCTTTACTGCCGCAGAATAGGGACCTACCGCGGCCGGAATATCAATACGCTGTAATTTCATTTTTTCTTTCTCCTAAGGACTTATGCGCTGCGGCTGCGCAGATTTTCCGGTCTGCATCACTGTCATTCCGGATCAAATACAACAGCAGCAATAGAACTTCAACGCTATGTTGAATCTCTACTTCTAAGATTCTCACGATTTGTTGAAAAGGTCAACCTTTTATTAGAATTATGGAACGATTCAGATTAGGGTAACCTAACTAAATGGGAAAAAGCGCGCAAAGCAGCCGTTTTCCCGCAGAATTTCACTTCCCCGCGCAGCACGCCCCGGGCGGAAGCCCGCCTCACGAAAACCGGTCAGGCTTCGTTCCCGCCTGCGGCCCGCCAGCGGATACCGGCATCGATAAAACCGTCTATTTCGCCGTCAAACACAGCGGCCGCATTCCCCACTTCATAGTTCGTGCGCAGATCTTTCACCATCTGATAGGGATGCAGCACATAGGAGCGCATCTGGTCGCCCCACGAGGCTTTTACGTCTCCGGCCAGCTCTTTTTTCTTCGCGTTTTCCTCTTCGCGGCGCAGCTGCAAAAGACGCGACTGCAGCACGCGCAAAGCCGCGGCACGGTTTTGGATCTGCGATTTCTCATCCTGCATGGAAACCACAATCCCGGTGGGGATATGCGTCATCCGCACGGCGGAATCGGTAGTGTTCACCGACTGGCCGCCCGGACCGGAGGAGCGGAAAACATCGATTTTCAGTTCGTTTTCCGGAATATCGATATGATCCGTCGTTTCAATCAGCGGAATTACCTCCACACCTGCAAAAGATGTCTGCCGCCGTCCCTGATTGTCAAACGGGGAAATACGTACCAGGCGGTGGGTACCGGCTTCCACCGAAAGCGTGCCGTAGGCATAGGGCGCCGAAACCTCAAAAGTGGTGGATTTGATGCCGGCTTCTTCCGCATAGGACGTGTCCAGCACTTTCGTCGGATAACCGTGACGTTCGGCCCAGCGCAGATACATCCGCTGCAGCATCTGTGCCCAGTCGGCAGCCTCCACACCGCCCTGCCCCGAACGGATTGTAACTACCGCAAACCGTTCGTCGTACTCCCCGGCCAACAGTGTTTTCACTTCCAGCTCAGACAGTTCCCCGGCCAGCTGTTTCAGTTCCGTATCTGCTTCGGCATACAGTTCCGCACCCGTTTTCGGATCGGAAAAACTCTCTTCTTCGGCCATCTCCACAAGAGTTGCCAAATCGTCGAGGCGGTTTTTTACCTGCGTCAGTTTTGCCAGCTCGGTTTTTGCGTGCGACAGTTTCGATGTCAGTGCCTGCGCCGCCGACGGGTCGTTCCATAAATCGGGAGCGGCCGACTGCTCGGTCAGCTCCGCAATCTGCTTTTTCAGACCGTCGGCATCCGAAACCGCGGCGATCTGCCGGTAGGTATTATTTAATTTTTCCAATTCACCCTGATAATCTGTAGCCACAAACGTTTAGTTTACGCTATTGCGCCTGATATTGCCCACAAATTAAAGCTCTGCGGTGTGTGAAATGAAATTTGGACGATTTGCCGATAGCGTAGAGATGTGAATATCTCTGCAGTTTCTTCGTTACGTATTGCCGCACTGGCAGTTGCCGCGCTGAAAGATTTGCGCGTCACGGCCACAACCGAGCCGCTTTATTCCACCGACGATTTTTCCTACGTGGGTGTGCTGTGCGAAGACGGTTCCGCCTGGACGGTAAAATATCCGCGGTGCAGTGAAGCCGGGGCGGCCATTGAGGCCGAAGCCGGGATTGCAAAAACACTTCTGGCACAGCTGCGCGAAGGAAATCTGCCCTTTGACGTCCTGCGTCCGGCCGGATTCACACAGGTGAAACACGGACGCGCACTCGTTTATCGGGCGCCCGCGGGGAAAACGCTTGATTTTACGCTGCTCACGCCGTCACAGGCGCGCGAACTGGGCCGAACTCTGGGGGCAGTCCATAATCTTCCCCGATCGGTGATCACCGACGCCGGCCTGCCCGCATATTCCACAGACAGCTGGCGGGAGCGGCGTCTTGCGGAACTGACCAATGCCGCCGAATCCTCATCCGTCCCCGTGATTCTGCGCCGGCGGTGGGAAGATATGCTGCAAAACGACGAACTGTGGAATTTCACCCCCACCGTCCTGCACGGAGACCCCGCGGAAGAACATTTTCTGTGGAGCGGGGGAAAAATTTCCGCCGTTCTCGGATTCGGCGAGGCGCAGTGCGGCGATCCGGCGGCGGATTTTGCCGCGCTGACCGCACAGCTGTCCAAGACTCAGGCGGATTCCGTATTCGATGCATACAGCAATGCCCGCGACGTTGCCCCGGATCCGCATTTTCTCAGGCGCAGCGTGCTTATGAACGAATTTTCGATAGTCGAATGGCTGCTGCACGGGATACACAAAAACGATCCGAAAATTATTGAAGACGCCGGGCAGATGCTCGATGCCCTGGCCGAAGACGTGCTCGCATCGGCAGACGAGGCTCCCGAACCGAAATGGGAAATGGATTTGGATGCGGCAGATGCGGCTGTGCACACCGGATTTTTGGCGGGAATGCAGCCGGCTGCAGAAAACGAAGATCCGGAAAACACACCGGCCGATGCCGATACGGACGAAAAACACCCCGACGAAGAATAAGGCGGCCGAAAGGATAAGGCGAAAATACCGGCGAAAGACAAAACCGAAACTTCGTCGCACAGCGGCTGATTTATTCTGCCGCCGGCCGGATAAGTTTAGCGCGTATTTAATTCGGACCATCCCGCCAAAAGATGCTCTTTCACCGCCTCTTCCAGCTCTTTTAGGGTGATGTCTCCCGCCCGCACTATTCTGTTCTGCGGATCTTTTTCGCCCAGGAAACAGAAAAATGCGTCAATATCCGCTTCCGGCACCCCACTGCTGTGCGCCCACGCGTGCCGGTACAGGGCCAGCTGATACTGCCTTTGGGTGAGCACACAGGACGGAGGGCGGCAGCCCGTTTTCCAGTCCACAACCGTAACTTTCCTGTATCCCGCAAGAGACGACGTGTCGAATACGGCGTCTATCGTGCACCTGACCGGTTTGCCCGCGATCACCAGTTCCACAGGCTGCTCAATGGCCAGCGGCGTAAACCGCGCAAATTCCGATTCCGTAAACCTGCGCATTAATTCCCCGCTGTGTTTTGACGCTTCTGCCCAAGATCCGTCCCCCAAAGACCCGTTTTCACCGGAAAAATGCGCATCGGGCTGACCGTCTTCGCCAAACGCATCATAAGGCTGACCGTCTTCCCCGAAGTTCAGTTCATCGGGATCAATGTATCTGCCGTGCCCAAAATACGCCGCAATCTGCGCGTGTACCTCGGTTCCCGTCAATGCGGCCCGCGTGGCCGCCCGGGGCAGCGGACGCAGTTTCTGCCTCATATACGCACCCGGATCCTGCATTAGCGCCACTATTTCCGAAGCGGTGTAGCAGCCCTCGCCGTCGGGGAAAGGAACAGCGTCGTGTTTTTCCCCGGATCCGAGCAAACTCAGATTCTTCCGAATTTTCCCAATTTCCGACAGTATTTTCTCTGTCTGCCCCGCAGCTGCTTTTTCTTCCGCGGGAAGGGAGTGGATTAAGGTTCTGTCTACATCTTTTGGCCACTGCGGATACCGGGACACTTCCCCCAGGGTCTGCAGACTGTAACCGTTCTTTTCCGCCCACCGGCAGATCTGCGAATACGTTACCTCAAATACGTCATCGGCCAATGATCCGTCCGCTCCGCAGATAAAATCGGGGCAGTCGTTTTCCGGCGCATATTTCACGCTACCGGTATGCCCGGCGATAATTTCCCGTAAAAACAGATCCGGTTTGCAGGTCATGGGAACTGCGAAATCTTTCTTTTCCGCCTGTTCTTCCCCGGTTCCGTCTGATGCCGGCGCACCGGTTTCCTTCCCCGCGGCATCTTCCGGCTTTTGCGTGCTGCCGTTTCGTTTCCGCGCACGTTCGATTCCCCCGGCCAGGTCGGCCTCGTCTCTGAAAGCGTGCGCTGCCAAAATCAGAAGGTCTCTCGTCCTTGTATAGGCCACATATGCCAATCGGCGTTTTTCCGCCAAATCATACTGCGGAAGTTTACGGTATCTGAAGTCAAACAGCTTACACGCGAATATGATTTTTTCCGCAAAATCATATTCCCCCAAATCGCCGTCCTCCGCGGCACTGAATACGGGGATATAGTCGCGGTCCAGACGCAGAGTGGAAGGGAGCATCTTTCTTTGCTGCTGCCATATCCCCAACCCGCGCGAATCTTTTCTCCCGACGTTTTCCACAAGCTCGGGAAGCGCCACGATATCCCACTCCAGACCTTTTGCCGCATGCATTGTCAGAATCTGCACCGTTCCCGGCTGCGGCGTAATCCCGTCGGCCATATCGATCAGGGCCGCGTCTTCGCCGTCTATGTCTTCCCCGGTTTTTTCTTTTTCTTCCACCGTGTCTACCCAGGTCAGAAAGGTGTCCAAATTATTTCCGGGATTTTCTTCCAGATGGGCGGCAGCCAGCTCCCCGAACATCTGCAGGGCATTGCGCAGTTTTGTTCCGCCTTTTGCGCGTGCTGCCGCAGCCTGCGGCAGCTGCAGCAGCCGGGCGCAGTAACGGATCAGATCCGGCAGATATTCCTTTAGTCTCAGATTCACTTTCTGCCGCAGATCCGCTATAAGTCTGATTCTCTTCGCTCCCGAAGACGTTATTTTTTCCGCAGCTTCACCCAATTCCGGCGCGGAAGACGCGGCAAACGCCAAAATCCTGTGACCGAGCGCCGGACGGATCTGCGGATCGTCCAAATCCGGCACTTTCACTTTGGACAGATAATATAAGTCCGTGGCCCCAAGAGCGAAATAGTTGCACAGCATGAGTGCGCAGTCTCCTCTCGTCTCGGCAGCCGCATAGCCAAGCAAAGCTCTGATCATCCTGATTTCGGGCATTTTAATCAGAGGCTCGTTGGCTATAACTTCGTATTTCAGACCCAGCAGGCTTAGCTGTTCCGTTGCTTTCCGGGTAAATTTATGACTTCTGACCAAAATTGCCGCCGTGGGCCGGCTGCGGTTTCCGTTTTTTCCCTCCGCGGCGCGGCGGGTGAATTCCCGTTTGATTCGCCGGGCGATCAGGCGGTACGTGTCGTCGCGCAAAAGTCTGTAGATTACGCATACCTCTCCTTCGCCATCCGCTTTTCCTTCCCGTTTCTCCGGCACCTGCTTTTCCCGCAGCGCGGAAAGCGTACGCAATTCCTTTAGCGGCAAATCGGTTTTTCCCGCAGCCGTTATCGGCTCCGCCGCCCAATAGCGGTTTTTTGGGGGCAGATTTTCAAACGGGGTGTAGAGGTCTTGCACGCAATGCCCTGCCGCGAATCCCTTTGTGATCGTATTTGCCGCTCTCAGCACATTTTCCGGATTACGGAACGAAACCGAAAGATTTGCAATATCTTCTCTCTTCACCCCGAACTGCCGCACAAAATGGTCCAGGGCGTTCGCCCCGGCACCCCTCCACCCGTAAATTGCCTGATTCGGATCCCCCACCGCACAGACGGTTTTCACGTTTTTAAACAGGGCGTGCAAAAACCGTGCCTGATTCACGGAAGTATCCTGATATTCGTCCAGCAGCACCAAATCATACCGGGAGCTTATCTCCCGGGCCACGGCAGGCACCTGTTCTATAATCTGCGTTGCCCACGCAACCTGGTCGGAGTATTCCAGCAGAGACTCCGATTCCTTATAGGCGAAATAATCTTCCGTCAGATCCAGGAGAATCAGTTTCTGCTCCAAAGATTCGATACTTTTTTTCAGAAATTCGGAAAGTCCGCTTTTTGCCGCTTCCGTGCCCATTGCCTCTTTTTTCCTGAAAGTGCCGGGTATCGCGCGCACCGCATCCAAAGCTGCCAGTTCGCGCCGTACTTCGGCTTTTACCGCGCCCGGCGACAGACAGTTATCGGTGACCGCGGCAGCCAGACACAGCGCTTCCTCGGCTATCTTGGCGTCCGAAATGTCTCCGATCAGTTCGGACTGTTCTTTCGTGTATTCATGGCACTGCACGAGACGAAGCATAATCTGATACCGCCGGGCATCGGTGATCAGCCGCGAGCGCGGATCTTTTCCGATCAGCATTGCATAATTTAATGCCACATCCGCCGCAAAAGCATTATAGGTAGCTATCTGCGGAGTATTCATATCCGCCTTTATCTGCCGCGAGACCTGCGCAAAATTTTCCCCGTCGGCAGGGGGAACCGCGATCCCGCAGCCGAGTTCCTCTTTCATGATCCGAATCTGTTTCAGTGCCGAATCGGACAGCTCCCCAGCTGCTTTTTTGGAAAAAGTAAGACCCAAAATTCTTTCCGGCGCCACATTGTTCCGCAGCACGTTCCACGCTATTTTCCTGCTGACAGTGGTAGTTTTCCCCGATCCGGCGCCCGCGACCACGAGCATTCTGGGCGCATCGGAAAATATCACTTCCCGCTGTTCGTCGGTTGGGGGAAATTTGCTGTGCAGACAGAATTCGCGCTCTGCTTCTTTTCGCGGGAGTCCGGCAAAATCCGTATTCATGAGAAAATCCTTCCGCCGTTTTGGGCCGGGCAGAGATTTGCAAATTCACACCGTCCGCACAGCGCATTGGGAACGGCCCGGATATTTCCCTGTCTCATCAGCACGGAGGCCTGCGCCAGCTCTTCTTCGGTCCGCTTCATGTCTTCTTCGTCGGGCGGACTTTGCAGGCGTTGCCCGGGTTCCCCGCTGCGGGAGGTATCCTGCAGATAAAGCAGCATCGCCCCGGTCAGATCGGAGTGCGAAAGCTTTTTCCGCAATTCGCTTTTCAGGTTCATATTTGCGTTTTTCCGAATCAGCCACTGATATATGCGCAGCTGCGCGTTGTTTTGCGCATCGTTTTTGCTGATTGCCTTTTTCCCCGTTTTGAAATCTATTATTCTTGCCGTTTTTTCATCTTCGTCAATTTCGATCCGGTCGATACGGGCACGCACGGTATATTTTTTCCCGGTATTTTTCAGTGAGGCTTGCGTTTCCGGCAAAACCGTTACCCGCCTTTGCGCATAGTTTCCCCCGTCTATATACATCTGGTACGCGGAAAGCATTTTCAGGGCCGCATTCAGCCATTTGTTTCTGTTTAGCGGATCGGAACAGGGCACTTCCGACGGCAGACGGGAATATAATTCTTCCCGCATTGCGGCCAAACCCCCAAACGGATATTTTTCCGCGATTGAATGAATCAGCGTACCTACCGCCGCCGGGATCTGCACATCGGCGTCCTGCCCTCCGATCCGGGAAAAAAACGCATTCAGGGGACAGCGCTGCACTGCCTCAAAACCCGAAGGGGAAATACTGCAGTATTCGGGATTCTCCGCTTCGGTGGACAGCTCCAATTCGCTGTACCATATATCCTGCGCAGACGGGCCGCCGGCAGCGGAAAAATCCGCATAGTCGCGGAGAACTTCCCGGGCCGCTCTTTTAATCTCCGGTTCGTCCAGCATGCAGAAACGGCGCAGCCTGCCGATCAAAGCCGTATACTCATAATCCCGGCCGGCCGTGCGGACGTATTCCGGCAGCAGGCGGAAATCCTTCTTTTTTTCGTTTTTGCCGCCGCCGGCATCTTCCCCGTTTTGGGCCGCTTTTTCGCGGCGGATGAGCATACCGATAAACGGAGACGGATGCGTCTCCTCATTTTTGACGCATGTAACGAATAATTCTTTTTCCGAGCGCGTTACAGCCTGTAAAAACGCTTTCAGCTCCCCGTCGACCACATCTTCGTGAGACCGGGCAAAAGCACCCGATTCTTCGTGCTGCGGCATCGCAGCATCCAAACGCACACTGACAAGCCGGGGCACATGCGAAACGGGATTATGCGGTCTGGGATTTGGCCAGACTCCCTCGTTTACCTCCGACACCGCGACATATCTCCAGCTTCTCCCCACCGATCCGGAAGGAGTGGTAAAAGTTACCCGGTCGGCTTCCTCCCTGCCGGGGGCCAGAGAGTCTTCCGCTATGTCCAAGGCGGCCAAATCGTCCATAAAATCGGTAAACGGCAGATTTTCTCCGTTGCGCGCACACGCTCTGCGTGCGGCGGAAAAAAGCTGCATCAGCACATCCAGATCCGGATTAATGCGTTCGCTCTGCGCTGTATCGCGCAGGGCAAGATCCTGCCATTTTGAAGCCAGATCCAGATTCTGCCAGATGTTCCACAGCACCTCATAGGCATTTCTTTTCTGTTTTACGTCCTCCCGGAGCGCTTTCGCAATCCGGGCCAGTTTCGCCGCCGCGGGAACTTTCCATACCGGAGATTTCGGATGCGCACGGATTATGTCGCAAATTACCTCCGACTGCGTCCGTTCGCCGCCCGCGGCAAGCTCCCATCCCCAAATCTCATTTTTCATTGCTCTGATCTGCCGGTTGGTCAGCGAGAAGAATTTTCCCCTCAGGACTCCGTCAAGCAGATTCTCATACTGCGCCGCGTCGGGTGCGGAAAACAGCGCCAGTTCCGCCAATTCGGCAATTGCCGCCACAATGGGCTGTTTGGACAGAGGCAGATCCGAGCGGATCCGGCGCACCGGAATTCCGGCATTCCGAAAAACCGCAAAAATTTCATGATGAATGCTCTGCCCGCGCGTGATAACGGCCATCTGCGACCAATTCGCCCCCGGCACCGTATGTTTAATACGCATAAATTCGTTTGCGATATCCGTAATTTCACTTATTGTGTCGGGATAGATCCGCAGATGCACACCTGTCTGCCCGGCCGGCGCGGAGTCCTGCGCCGCCCGGGCGGCAAGCACACGCCTGTGAGTGCCGTATTCACGGGTTCTGATACCGTTGGTCACGAGCAGCGCGATCCGCGCCGAATCCCCGGAAAGCCGGTATGATCCCTGCAGCGTAAATTTTTGCGCATTCAGGCCTCCGTCTTTTTCCGGCCTGCAGATCCGCAGCGGCAGAGAGGAAATACCTCCCCGGAAACCGTTCACCGCCGTATCGGGATTTCCGAAAACAGCTATTGCCGACCCCAATGAATGCAGTTCGCGCAGAAGATCCAGAGAAATTAAAGTGCTGTTTTGAAAATCGTCGAATAAAATCCAGTCCCATTTTTCCCGCACCTGCAAAAAATCCCCGGATTTTCCGTGCAGAATCCGAACTGCTTCGCGAACCAGCCGCGCATGATCCAGTTTTAGCTTTTTCTGTGCGGATATTGCCGTTTCCAGGGCACAGCAGTCTTCGTACAGCGGCATCAGTTCCGCTCCGATCTGCCACCCGTATTCACCGAAATTCTTACCGTATTCGGCCAATTCCCCCGCGTCGATTCCAAGCTCGGCGGCACGGACAAGCAGCTCCCTGAATTCGGTCCGGAATGCCGGCATTCCGATTAGCTTTTCCCAGCCCACACGAAATCCGGCTTTTTCAAACAGCAGCCGAAATTTATTCCGCAGCACGCCGTCACTCTGCACGGCTTCAAAAGCGTCTTTGACCAGTACATCCTGATCCGGGCCGGAGAGCAGCTGCGGCTCGCCGCGACCCGTAAAAGAAGACATCAGGCAAACCACGGAAAACGCAAACCCCGCAAGGGACCTTACCTCCACTCCCGCGGGAAGGCCGCCCAAATCCAGGGAAAGCGTGTTTCGCAGACGCTCCGCGTTTTTCCGGCCGGGGGCAATAACGGCAATTCGGATCCCCTTTTGCAAAGCGGTAAGCTCTTTCACCGCCGCCCTTAGAGTAAATGTTTTTCCCGCTCCCGGCACTCCGAGAACACTGAACACAGGCGGAACTCCCGGGCGCATATGCGTAAAACGGTCCAAAAGTTCGCGCTGGCCGGCATCGGGCACGCAGCCGTCGGCCGCCGCCTTCTTATCTGTCTGCCGCGGACAGGAACTGCCGGCCATCTTAACCTCCATTCACCCGTTTCGGGCTGCCGTGCACACTGCCGGAAGCCGTATCCGGACAGTAAAATACCATAATCCAAATATACCCGGCAGCTCCCCAAAAAATCCCGGCCGTCTCCTTTCCCGAAAACGCGAAAAATTTCTCTTTTCCGTTTCCCCGCGGAAATCGGCGAAAAAATGTCTTAAGCTGTAAACGAAAATACTGTCTGCCCACAATTTCGTAAATAAGAAGAATAAGCAGATAAAATGGATACGAAATAAGAGAATCCAAAACAGACGGAAAGAAAAGATGGAAATAAATATCGGTATCACAGGCGGCGGAACACCTATTTCACTTAATGTCGAACTCACGGAAGAGCAGCTGACACAGGCTGTGGAAGCCGCACTGGCCGGCGGCGGGGTGCTCACACTGCGCGGCACGGACGGAACGCTGGTCATGGTACCGCCGGCCGCTCTCGGATATATCCGCACCGCGCAAAACGACCGGCAGCGGGTGGGATTTGGTTTTGCGTAAGAGTAAAAACGGACGGCCGGCAAAGAATTAAACACGTTACAGAAAACGAAAGAACACACAATGACTGAAATTTCCGGAATCACCGATTCCGTTTCCGCCCTGCCCCCGAAACAGGTGCAGGCCGACATCGTCGGGGGCGAAAGCGCCGCCGAACTGAGCAAAAAAAGTTTCGCCGATTACGGCGTTTCCGCGCCGATTGTGCAGGCCCTTGCCGCACACGGCATTACCCATCCTTTCCCCATCCAGGCACTCACTCTGCCAATCGCCCTGAAAGGCTCGGACATAATCGGACAGGCGAAAACGGGCACGGGCAAAACGCTGGGATTTGGAATTCCGATGCTGGAATCGGCTGTCGGAGAGGGCGAAAGGGGATGGGAGGAACTTCCCCACCCCGGCCTTCCCCAGGGAATGGTCATCGTTCCGACCAGGGAACTTGCCAAACAGGTTGCGGGAGACTTAAGGGCCGCAGGGGCAAACCGCTCTCTGCGGATTACCGAAATATACGGCGGAAAAGCCTACGAACCGCAGATAACCGCGCTGAAACAGGGCACGGAAATCGTGGTCGGCACCCCCGGACGCCTGATCGACCTGAAAAGGCAGCACGTTCTGCGTCTGGACTGCATACGCACGGTCGTGCTTGACGAGGCGGACGAAATGCTGGATCTCGGTTTTCTTGAATCGGTGGAGACGCTTTTAAACGCAACTCCCTCCACCCGGCACACGATGCTGTTTTCGGCCACGATGCCCGGCGCGGTAATCACAATGGCACGGCGGTATATGTCGAAACCGACACACATCCGTGCGCAGGATCCGGGCGACGACACCTCCACCGTAAAAACCGTCAGGCAGCTTGTATACCGGTGCCACAGTCTGAATAAAGCCGAGGTAATCGCACGCATTCTGCAGGCCCGCAACCGCGGACGCACGATCATTTTCTGCAAGACGAAACGGGCTACGGAAAACCTCCGGGCAGAGCTGAAACAGCGCGGATTTGCCGTCGGCGCGCTGCACGGGGATTTGGGACAGCCGGCGCGCGAGCAGGCTCTGCGCGCTTTCCGCAAAGGCAGCATTGACGTGCTGACGGCAACCGACGTTGCCGCCCGGGGAATCGACATCGACGATGTTACGCACGTCATCAATTATCAGTGCCCGGAAGACGAGAAAATATATCTCCACCGCATCGGACGCACGGGCAGAGCAGGCCACTGCGGCACGGCAATCACCTTTGTGGACTGGGAAGACACCACGCGCTGGGCGTTGATTAACCGCATACTGCATTTGGATTTCCCCACACCCACGGAAACTTACCACACCTCGGAACACCTTTACACGGATCTGGATATTCCTACCGACGTAACCGGCCGGCTGCCCGGAAAACAGCCCCCTGCGGAAAAACAGGGAGAGGGAAGGCGAAATCCGGGGAAAAAGGCGACCCACGGCAGAAAGCGCACAAAGCTGCCTGCCCGCGGAACGGATACGGCAGACACCCGCGGCGGAGAGGAAAAAAGAAAACGCCGGCGCAGAAGAATCCGCAAACCGTAAATTCCTCTCACTCCGCGATGGGCAGGAAAGTGTTTTTTCGCAATTCTTCCAGCACCCGCGCGGAAGTGGTGTACTCCCCCAGCCGGTTGGGTTTGCCCCTGCCGTGATAGTCGCCGGCACCGAAACGCAGCAGCCCCGCTTTCCGCGCCAACTCAGACAGCTCCCGGCGGGAGCGGGCACTGTGGTCGCGGTGATCGGTCTCCACACCGAACAGTCCCGCTTCGGCGAGAGCGAAAAGCGCCGCGTCGGGCAGCACCCGTCCCCGTTTTTCCGCTTTCGGATGTGCCACCACGGCTTTCCCTCCCGCGTTGTTGATCCATTCGATGGCTTCGGGCGTGTAGGCGGCGTATCCGCGCACGTAGTATTTGCTCCCGGGAGACAAAAGCGAGGCGAAAGCCGCGCTGCGGTTGGGGACGATTCCCAGCCGCACAAGCTCATCGGCAATATGCGGGCGCCCCAAAGGCACGCCCGGCGGAATCCGGGCAGCCATCTCGGAGAAAGAAAAAGGGAAATCCCGCGCCAGTTTTTCGGCGATTTTTTGGGCGCGTTCGCGCCGCTCCCGCGCCATTCGCGCGCAGTGGGACCTGATCGCGCCGTTGTCCGGGTCGAAAAGATAGCCCAGCAGATGTACGGATACTCCTGCATATTCGGTGGTCAGTTCCATGCCTCGCACAAGGCGCACTGAGTTTTCGGCTGCCGCGCGCGCCGCCTCGTCCCACCCCCGCACGGTATCGTGATCGGTGAGACCAAGCACATCCAAACCGGCGGCTTTGGCCTTCCCAACCAGCTGCGCGGGAGAATCCGTGCCGTCCGAACAAAGCGAATGGGTATGTAAATCAATGCGCACACCGTAATTGTACGTGCACACGGGAAAAATATCTTTTTCGCCCGGAATGGACCCGTCTGCCGGGCTTCACCCGGTATGCCTTTTCACGGCAAAAGTGGAATAATGGACATATGGCAGAAAAAGTGGCAGACAACAGCAAAAACACAGAAACTTCCGCGGCTTTGAAAACAGAGGCCGCGAAACGCGCAGACAATCGCACACAGCGTCCGGAAAGTCCGGTTTTCCGAAAATTTATCGGTGAGGACTGGGGAGAACGCCCGGCGGGCCCGACCCGCGCCGCCGTGGCCGATTATCTTCCGGCCCGGCATCTGAAACTCGGACGTCTCTTCCCCGGCGAATATCTCGTATTTCCCGCAGGCGAACTGAAAGTGCGGTCCAACGATACAGACTACCGTTTCCGCGCGCACTGCGCCTTTGCCCATCTGTCGGGATTGGGCGGAGAACGCGAACCCGGGGCGGTGCTCGTTCTCCGGCCGCTGTCCGAACCGGGGGCGGAGGTATCCGAAGCGGAGCCCACACATCAGGCTGTTCTGTATTTCCATCCGCGCACGAGCCGCAGCAGCGAAGAATTTTATGCCGATTCCCGCTACGGGGAATTCTGGGTCGGTGCCCGCATGAGCAGCGCGGAAATGTCTGTTCTGACCGGCCTGCGGGTAAAGAATATAGATTCCCTTTACGAAGATCTGTGCGCGGGCGAAGACGGCGCCGGGCGCGGTATCAGGATTATCCGAGAAGCCGATCCGCAGGTTACCGAACGGATATCCGAAATACGCAGCAAAAACGGGCTCTGCGGCGATCCGGCCCGGGATTACGCCCTGGCAGAGGCAGCCTCCGAACTGCGGCTGAAAAAAGACGAATTTGAAATCTCCGAGCTGCGAAAGGCAATTGACGCCACAGGCGGGGGATTTACCGAGATTCTGCGCAGTCTGCCCCGCGCGGTCGGCCATTGGAGGGGAGAGCGCGTTGTGGAAGGCGCATTTGGCGCAAAAGCGAGGGAAGAAGGAAACGGACTCGGATACGAAACCATCGCGGCCTGCGGCAATCACGCAAACACCCTGCACTGGATCGGCAACAACGGGCCCGTAACGCCGGGCGATCTAATGCTGGTGGACGCGGGAATTGAAATGGATTCCCTGTATACCGCCGACATTACGCGCACATTTCCCGTCAGCGGAAAGTTTTCCCCGGCGCAGAGGGAAGTTTACGAAGCCGTGCTGGAAGCTGCCGATTATGCCTTTGAAACCGCTTCCCGTCCGGGTGTCCGCTTCCGTGACGTACACGCCGCGGCAATGGAAGTAATCACAAAATACCTTGAAAAGTGGGGTATGCTGCCGTGCAGCGCGGCCGAATCCCTGCTTCCCGAAAATCAGCAGCACCGGCGGTGGATGCCCCACGGCACTTCCCACCATCTCGGGATGGATGTGCACGACTGCGCACAGGCCCGCAGCGAGATGTACCGGGACGCACTGCTTGAGCCGGGAATGGTCTTTACCATTGAGCCGGGTCTGTATTTCCGTGCCGACGATCTGAAGGTACCGCCGCGGCTGCGCGGCATCGGCGTGCGGATAGAAGACGACATTCTGGTCACGGAAAACGGCGCACAGCGTCTGTCGGAGAATATCCCGCGTACCGCAGATGCCGTTGAAAACTGGATTTCCCAAACCCTGCTGCATTAGAATTGGAGCTTATACTCCGCAAACAACAATCCGATCAACGCAGAAAGAACCACCAATGGGAAACAGCTCACGAGTCTTTGTCGGACGCCTCGCCGGCACCGATGTTTTCGACCCTATCGGGGATCGGGTCGGCACCGTTACAGACCTTGTTGTGCTGTTTCGGCTCACCGCAGATCCGCTCGCCGTGGGACTGGTAATTGAAGTTGCCGGGCGCAGGCGCGTCTTTCTTCCCCTTACGCGCGTAACCGCAATCGCAAACGGGCAGGTGATCACAAACGGATTGGTGAATATCCGCCGTTTTTCGCAGCGTCCGGCGGAAACAATGGTGGTCGGAGAGGTATTCGACCGTGAGGTAACGCTGAAAGACGGATCCGGGAAAGCCGTCGTGGAAGACGCGGCAATCGAACTGCAGCGCGGAAGGGAATGGCATCTGACCCAGGTTTATGTGCGGATGCTCAAAGGCTCTCCCGACGCGGGAAACACGGCGGTTCTTCCGGTGCGCGATGTGATCGGGCTGAAAACAAATCTGGCGGATCAGGGAGCGGGATCCCTGGTGGCACAGATGGAAGATCTGAAGGCCCCGGACGTAGCCGACATTCTCCGCGATCTTCCCCGCGACCGCGTACTGGCCGTCGCAAAAGAGCTGGGCGACGAACGTCTCGCGGATGTGCTGGAGGAATTGGGCGAAGAAGACGCGGTGCATATTGTGGCCGGTCTGGATGTGGAACGCGCTGCCGATGTGCTGGACGCAATGCAGCCGGACGATGCCGCGGACCTGGTCGGGGCTCTTCCCCAACCGCAGGCGGATATGCTGCTCAGCCGAATGGAACCGGGGGAAGCGGAAGACGTTCGGCGCCTTATGTCCTACGGCGACCGCTCGGCGGGCGGTCTGATGACCACCGAACCGATTATCCTGTCTCCGGACGCAACCGTTGCCACTTTCCTTGCCCATGCCCGCAGAGCCGATGTCCCGCCCGCCCTGGCGTGCATGGTGTTCGTCTGCCGGCCGCCGTTGGAAACCCCGACAGGCAAATACCTCGGGGTTGTGCATCTGCAGCGGGCCCTGCGCGAGCCGCCGGCAACACTGATCGGCAATTTAACCGACACCGATCTGGAACCGCTCTCCCCGACCGACGAAATCGGCACGGTCACCAGAATTCTGGCGACATACAACCTTACCGCCGTGCCGGTTGTCGATGACGGGATTTTATTGGGCGCGGTATCCGTAGACGACGTTCTCGATCACCTGCTTCCCCGACACTGGCGCGATTACGACGAAGATCTGCTCGACGCAACCGTGAACGAAAATTACGATTCGGAAACCGAAGATCTGGAAGACCGGGCGGCACAGCTCCCCGAAGAAAAACGTGAATACGAGAAACAGAAAGAGTGACAATGCCGGACAGTTTTGACAAACCACTCGACAAACATAACCGCAGAATCCGCAGATCCCGCCGAAACAGCGAAGTAACCGGCGTTGTTGCCGAACGGATAGCGCGGTTTACCGGCACACCCGCTTTTCTGGTTCACCTCACATTATTCGTGGGAATTTGGATCGGATGGAACACGCTGGCTCCCGAAAAATGGCAGTTCGATTCGGCCAGTATCGGATTTACCGCCCTGACTCTGATGCTCTCCCTTCAGGCGTCGTATGCCGCACCTCTGATTCTGCTGGCACAAAACCGCCAGGACGACAGAGACCGGGTGAATGCGCAGCAGGACCGGCGGGTGGCGGCGCAGAATCTGGCGGACACCGAATTTCTTACGCGTGAAATTGCCTCCCTGCGTCTGGGATTAAACGAAGTTGCCACACGCGATTTTATCCGTTCCGAACTGCGCGCGCTCACCGAAGAACTAGCCGCGCACGCACAGCAGGTCCGAGAGCTTGAAAACAGGATCGCCGAATTGGAAAAAGAACGGGAATAATTGCATTTCACAGCGGGTGTGCCTTTATAAGTGTGTGTAGTTTAGAATAGGAGCATGACGATTCTTTCCGTAGAAAAAATTAACGAAGCGCTTGCAGGTGTAATTGATCCCGAAATTCACCGTCCGATCACCGATCTGGGAATGGTGGAAAACGTCTCGCTCGCGAAAAACGGTACCGTCACCGTATCGATTCTGCTCACCACTTCCATCTGCCCGCTGCGCGATACCATCACCGCGGAAGTCAAAAAAGAACTGTTTAAGCTGGAGGGCGTGTCTGCCGTAAATATCAATATCGGCGTCATGAATGACGAACAGCGCAAAAAGCTGCGGGAGACGCTGCGCGGGGGCGCGCCGGAACGCGTTATTCCCTTCGCCCAAAAAGACAATGCCACTCACGTATACGCCATTTCCTCGGGCAAGGGCGGAGTCGGAAAATCCTCCATGACCGCCAATCTTGCCGTTTCGCTGGCCCGGCTGGGACTGAAGGTCGGGATTGTGGACGCCGATATTTACGGTTTTTCCATTCCGCAGATGATGGGCGTAACAACTCCCCCGCAGGCGGTGGACAAAATGATTATTCCCCCGGTTGCGCACGGGATAAAAGTGATTTCCATCGGTATGTTCATGGAGGAAAATACGCCTGTTGTGTGGCGCGGTCCGATTCTGCACAGAGCCTTGGAACAGTTCTTTGCCGACGTTTACTGGGGGGATCTCGACGTCCTTCTTATCGATCTGCCCCCGGGAACCGGCGATGTGGCCATTTCCGTGGCGCAGCTGATTCCGAAATCCGAAATCGTGGTGATTACGACTCCGCAGACAGCGGCGGCCGAAGTGGCCGAGCGCGCCGGGCTGATGGCAAAACAGACAAAGCAGAAAGTTGTGGGAATCATCGAAAACATGAGCTACCTGCAGCTGCCCGACGGCACAAAAATGGATCTCTTCGGCACGGGCGGAGGAGAAACTCTCTCGGCCCGGCTCTCCGGACTGCTTGAAGACGATGTTCCGCTGCTGGCACGGATTCCCCTTGAACAGCGGCTGCGCGAAGGCGGCGACAGCGGAACGCCGATTGCCGCCGCAAAAACGGATTCCCCCGCAAAAGACGAAATTTTCCGCGCCGCGCGGATACTCGCCGCCAGGGTACAAAAAGAGGGCAAAGCATCCCCCGCCGAATAGGCATTAGGAGGATTGCCACTAAAAACAGCGCACAACAGGAAACTACGGAAGTTAAAATAGGGATATGATGTCACAGAACAAAGCCGCCTCGTGGGTGTACACCGAGCAGCTGCACACGGAACCGGAATCGGTTACGCAGGCCAGAAAGGAAGCTGCCGAACTGCAGATTTCCTCCACAGGTGCAGCCAGTGTGCAGTTTCTGAAAAATCTCGTTTTGCTTCCGCATATCCGCACGGTTGCCGAAATCGGCACGGGAACCGGTGTTGTTTCCCTTTCGCTGCTGCTGGAGAACCCGGCTATCAACCTGACAACCATCGATATTGAATCCGTGGCGCAGGGATACGCCCGCGAGCACTTTGCCGCTGCCGGTATCCGACCTTCGCGCTATCGTATAATTAACGGTCTGAGCAGCGATCTCCTTCCCCGTCTGGCTTGTGCGGCCTACGATCTGGTATACCTCGACGGAGATCCTCTGGAAGCGGAGGGAGACGCCAAAGAGGCGATTAGAATGCTTCGCCCGGGCGGTATTCTCGTGTGCAATCACGCACTGTACCAGGATCGCGTTGCCGACCCCGCAAGACGCGACAACGTCACCGTTGCGCTGCGCAATCTGGGACGCGCCCTGCTTGAGGCGGAAGAATTGTCCGCCACTGTTCTTCCCGTGGGAGACGGGCTTATCTTCGCCGTAAAACGCTGATTATGCGAATGCTGCCCGGGGCCGCCCGCGCAGCGGATCCGTTACGCGGGCGCAGACGGCGCCGCAGATGCGGACGAACCGCGGGAATCCGCACCGAGTCTGGAAATTCCGCGCAAAAGAATGTCCATCGCCTCTTCTGCCGTGTCCGCCACGTGAATGTTTTCGTCCCCGGGGGAAATCATTCCTTCCGCCAGCATTGTGTTTCTGATCCACTGCACCAAACCGTTCCAATAATCGGCCCCGACCAGGACAACCGGGAAAGAAGAAATCTTGCGGGTCTGCACCAGCGTCATCGCTTCAAAGAGCTCGTCAAGCGTGCCGAACCCTCCCGGAAGAACAACGAATCCGAGAGCGTATTTTACAAACATCAGTTTTCTGACGAAGAAATAACGAAAATTGATTCCCCGGTTCACATAGGCATTTAAGGACTGTTCAAAAGGCAGTTCGATACCCAGGCCGACGGAGACGCCGCCTGCCAGGGCAGCGCCTTTGTTTGCCGCTTCCATGATTCCCGGGCCGCCGCCGGTTATTACCGCAAAATTGTTTTGCGCCGCAAGGGCGGCAATCCGGGAAGCCAATTCATAGTGCCTGTGCCCCGGTTTGGTGCGCGCCGAACCGAAAATGGAAATGGCGGGTCCCAGATTGGCAAATGCCCCGAAACCTTCCACAACTTCCGCCTGAATCCGCATGATGCGCCACGGATCGGAATCAAGAAAATCTGCCTGATATTCACTTTCTGTACGCTTCATATTTTGACAATACCTGCTATCCTGATAAACCACATAGAAATATGACCGATAATGAATAATAATAAAGTAACACCAGTTACACAGCAGAAGTAGGTTCAACACATGAATTTCGATAACGGCCGGCAGTCTGCCGCGCAGGCGGCGCAGTATATTGCCGACATCACCGGTGTTCCCCGGCACGACATCGCCCTGACTTTGGGCTCCGGGTGGAACGGCACCGAAAATCTGATCGGCGAAACAACGGCTGAAATTCCCGCCGGCGAAGTACCCGGATTCTCGGCTTCGGCGGTTGCCGGACACGGCGGAAAAATTGCTTCCGTCCTTCTTCCTTCGGGACACCGCGCACTGGTCTTGGGCGCGCGCACACATTACTATGAAGGGAAGGGAGTACGCGCGGTGGTGCACGGTGTGCGCACGGCCGCTGCCGCAGGGGCAAAAATATGCATTTTAACCAACGGATGCGGTTCAACCGTGCCCGAATGGTCACCGGGCACGGCCGTGCTGATTCGCGACCATCTGAATCTTACGGCCGTCTCCCCGATTGAGGGAGCAAATTTCACGGATCTGACGGATCTCTACACTTCCCGGCTGCGCCAAATAGCGCACAGCGTGGATCCCGATCTGCCCGAGGGTGTGTATGCCCAGTTCCCGGGGCCGCACTACGAAACACCGGCGGAAGTTCGGATGGCCCGGATTCTGGGTGCGGATCTGGTGGGAATGTCTACCGCCCTGGAAGCCATTGCCGCGCGCGAAGCGGGAATGGAAGTACTGGGGATCTCGCTCGTGACCAATCATGCCGCGGGAATTTCCGCGGAGAATCTCAGCCATGCCGAGGTTCTTGCCGCAGGCGAAGCGGCGCGGGGGCGCATTTCAAAACTACTGGCAGATATTATCGGACGTATCTTCGAAGAAATACCGTGCAGATAACATTATTGAAGAAAGCAGGAGAAAGCAATGAAAATCAATACGACGGAAATTGAAGAGTGGATTGCGCACGATCCGCAGGAAGAAACGCGCGCGGAACTGAGTTCGCTGCTGGCACGGGCCAAAGACGGAGACACCGCCGCGAAAGACAGTCTTGCCGACCGTTTCCGCGGTCCTCTTCAGTTCGGAACGGCCGGACTGCGCGGAAAAATGGGAGCCGGGCCCTTTAGGATGAACCGCGCCGTGGTCCGCCGGGCCGCCGCGGGACTCACCGCATGGCTGAAAGAAAAAATAGGCTCCGACGCACTCGTCGTCATCGGTTACGACGCCCGCTACAATTCTGCCGACTTTGCCAAAGATACCGCCGCCATCGTTACCGCCGCCGGTCTGCGGGCAAAAATTATGCCCCGCACCCTGCCCACTCCCCTGCTGGCTTTTGCCGTGCGGCATCTGCACGCCGATGCGGGCGTAATGGTCACTGCTTCCCACAATCCGGCGCAGGATAACGGATACAAAGTTTATGTGGGTAACCGCGCCGTTGACGCAGACGGAAACGGCGTTCAGATCATCCCCCCAACCGACGGGGAAATTGCGGCGAAAATTGCCGCTGCCCCGCATGCGGACGAAATTCCCCTTGCCGAATCGGGTTGGGAAGAAATCGAGGAAACGGTAATCGAAACCTATATCCGCAACACGGTTGAAAAATTGGGGCGGACGGGCGCCCGGGATCTGAAAATAGTTTATACCGCCATGCACGGCGTAGGCTATGAAACAATGATGAAGATCTTTGCCGGCGCGGGATTCACCGACGTTACCGGCGTGCCGGAGCAGATCGCCCCGGATCCCGATTTCCCAACCGTTGCCTTCCCCAATCCGGAGGAAGCCGGGGCATTGGATCTGGCGATTGCCCTTGCCGAAAAAGAGAATGCGGATATTGTGATTGCCTCCGATCCGGATGCGGACCGCTGCTCGGCCGCGGTTCCGACGGCAGAGGGATGGAGGCAGCTCTCCGGCGACGAAATCGGGTCGGTTCTCGGCGAGATTGCCGCCCGCCGCAACGCAGGCAAAGGCCGGGAGGCCACTTTGGCTTCGTCTGTCGTGTCCTCACGGCTGCTTGAGCAGATAGCCCGCCACCACGGACTGCACTATCAGGCCACTCTTACCGGATTCAAATGGATCGCCCGGGCACCAAAAATCGTTTACGGGTATGAGGAAGCCATCGGTTTTTGCGTGAATCCCGCCGACGTGAAAGACAAAGACGGTATTTCCGCAGGTTTGGCATTGGCTGTGGAAGCAGCCCGGCTGAAAGCCGAAGGAAGATCGATGACCGACGCTCTCGATGATCTTTACCGCAGACACGGGGTGTATCTGAGCGGACCGGTCACCGTCAGGGTCGAGGATCTGTCTATTATCCCTGCCACGATGGCAAAACTCCGCACCTGCCCGCCTACCGTGCTGGCCGGTTCAAAAGTGGTGCGGTTTGAAGATCTGAGCAAGGGAAGCGCAAAGCTTCCGCCAACCGATGCCGTTAAAATCGTTACCGAGGCAAACGACCGGGTTATTGTCCGCCCCTCGGGAACGGAACCGAAAGTCAAATGCTATCTGGAAGTAATTGTGCCTCTGAAACCGGAAGACGAGGGCGGTCTGCGGGCCGCAAAGACCGAAGCAGCCAAACGTCTTTCCTTCTTTAAGCAGGATATGCACGAGGCACTTAAACTGTAAAACACTGCCGAAAACATCGCAGTTTTACGGATAAACGAAAAGTCTGCCCGTGGGCGCGGTTCGTGCGATACCGCGCTTACGGGCAGATTTTTACGGATGCCGCACGGCCGTTTTGCAGGAAGCCGGACGCTGAGACGGCCGCGTGTGCCCGGCAGTCAGTTGGACCGGGTGTCGGCGCAGCCGCAGGACGCGGAGTTCTTCGCGTGCGCAAGCCGCTTTTTCAGCTCCGCATTTTCACGCTTCAGTTTCCGCACCCGGAAGTGCAGACAAAAGGCCAGACAGATAATTCCCAGCACCACCGCGCAGGCAAGAACGTGTAAAACAATCATTCCCAAAGGCATGGCAGATCCTAACCTCAAACCGCAAAATATCAATACAAAACAAAAATACCCTATACTGTGCCTATGGAACAAAATGTATCCGGAGCCGCACACATACCCGATACAGACACTGCGTACGAAGAAAAAATCCGCGCAGTACTTGCCCGCCGCACCGGTACGGATACCGCGCACTGGCGTCTCGCATTGCGCGCCAGACACGCAATGCAGGTGATTTTCGGCGTACTGAAAGAAGAATGTGCCGCCGAGCATATCGCAACCCAGGCATTTACCTGCCTGACGGCCGTGAATCCGATTTTGGATGCAGGTCTGCACCCCTATTACGCGGACATCAGCGAAGATACACTGTCGGTGAACGGGCACACGCTCAGCATTCCTCCGCATACGGCAGCCGTGGTATTGCAGCACACTTTCGGCATCATCGATTCTTTTGCGGCGCAGCAGGCTGCCGACGCAGCACACAGACAGGGCGCACTGCTGATTGAAGACAGCGCCCACTGCGCGGGAAGAATGGCGAAACGGGAAGACGGCACGCCAATCGCCGATATTTCCGTCCATTCTTTCGGCGCGGAAAAAGTTCTCCCCACCAAATTTGGAGCCGCAGTCTGGATTAATCCGAAAATCTCCGCTCCGCAAAACAATACCGGCGACCGTCATGGCCGATATCCGGGACACCTGATTTTACGCGCTTTGGAAAAGCTGCCCCGGCCTTCCGTGCTCCGCGGAAACGCAATTCGCACATACACACTGCAAAATAAGGTTCTCGGCAGACTGCCGGGCAGACTTTCCCCGCTTCTGCGGGAGATGCTGTGTGCCGCCCATATTTTCTATCCTCCCGTTGCCCCGGGCGAATGCGGCGGCCGGGGCAACGGGAAATGCCTTGCACCGAACGCCCGGGTCAATGCCGCCGTATACCGCGGACTGAAACGTCTTGGGCAATACGAAAATGAGCTTACAAAATGCACGGCAATATACAACGATGCCCTGAAAACCCTGCCGCCATCCCTGTGCACGATTCCGAAAGCCGTCTGCGGCAGGGATCCGCTGCTGCGCTTCCCGCTCTTAACGGGAAAGACGGGCACGGGAAAAAATATCGATCCCGAAGAAATGTTTCACGCTCTGCGGGAAAAAGGATTTTATCCGGGGCGCTGGTACCGTCCTCTCCTTTTCCCGGGAGCAAAAGACGCCCGGATATATGATCTGCCGGCGCAGTCCTCCCGCCTGCCGGTGACTTTAGCCGCCGCCCGGCGCATTATCAATCTACGTACGCAGGAAACACCCGCGCACGCTGCCCGTTTGGCCGCAGCCGCCCGGGAATGGCTGGAAAAACAGTAATCATGAATCACAGTGAAACACAGGGCACTTTTACTCTTATCGGCCGTGCGGAATATGCCCGCCGGCTGCGGGACACGGAATGTCCCGTTCCGTTTGAAGCTACTCCCCACTGGGAGAAAATCGATGCTCTGTCTTCCGGCAGGGAGCTGTTCGGCAATTCTCCCCTGCTGTGGGAAAAAGACGGATTTTCCGCTCTTTTGCAGCTTAAGCGGTACAGGATTAAACACCTGAATTTTCTCTGGTCGCGCGGAGGACCGGTGTGGAACCGCCGCCCGGATTCCGCTTTGGAATGGCAGCTGTTTTCGGATCTGCGCAAATACGTGAAACAGCGTGACCGAAAAATTGATTTTCTGCGAATACAGTCTTTCTGTGAAATAGGGGAACCGGACTGCCAGCACCTTTCCTATGATTCAACCGTGGTTATCAATCTGGAAGACGGCCCGGAAGCGGTTAAACGGCGTATGAAATCCCGGGGACGCAGGGACGTGAATAAGGCACTGCGCGAGTGCGGCGGAGAATGCCGGGAAGAAACACAGATCTCCTGCCGGGATTTTGCGCAACCGGTTGCCCTGCTGAAAGACACCGCGCAGCGAAAAGGATTTTCGGCAAAAAACGGCACCTTTTATTTCAGTTTTCTGCAGACACTGCGGAATGCCGAAAATCCGCTTCCCGTGCGTCTTTTCACCTACCGCGAAGAGGGAAAAGTGCAGGCATGGGCGATGTTTACCGTCTACGGCACACAGGCATATTACTACTTCGCCGCGTCCGCCCGTGCGGGGCAGAAAAATTTGGCTGCGGAACGCCTTTTGTGGCACGCCTGCACGGTATTTATGGACGAAGGCATAAAAACACTCGATTTGATGGGAATAGGTTCGAAGCTGGCGCCGCACTTAAATACGCTGAACATATTCAAAACGAAATTCAGCACGGAAACCGTTTCCGTACCCCCGTACAGGGATCTGCCTATCCGAAAACGGCGCTACCGTCTGCTGAACGCGCTCTGCAGCCTAAAACAGAAAATCACGCTTCGGTAAAATACGGCCGTGGGCGGAAAAATCAAAAATACCGCCCACGGCACCAAAACCCGCGCCATATACGCCGGCAGGCATATACGCACTTTTTACAGCGTATCAAGAACTTTCTGCGAAGAAGACAGTCCCAGTCTCGTCGCCCCGGCGGCAATGAGCTCCGCGGCAAATTTCCCGTCCCGGATTCCGCCTGAGGCTTTCACCTGCATCTCATCTCCCACGGTCTGTTTCATCAGTTTCACCGCATGCACGGAAGCGCCTCCCGCGGGATGAAAGCCGGTAGATGTTTTCACAAAATCGGCATCCACCGATTTTGCAATTTCGCACACCTTCACTATTTCCCCGTCGGTGAGCACCGCAGATTCAATAATCACTTTCAGCACGGCATAGGGAACCGCATCGCGCACCGAAGCAATATCGAATTCCACGCCTTCCCAGTCATGCTCTTTCACCAAACCGATGTTGATCACCATATCAATCTCGTCCGCACCGGAAGAAACCGCCAATGCCGCCTCCGCGGCCTTCACCGACGGGGCAACCGCACCGGAAGGAAAACCCACCACTGCGGCCAGGCGCAGTTCGCCCAAATCAATATCGGCGGGGAGGGGAAGCATGGAAGGGGAAATACACACCGAATACGTGCCGATTTTCTTTCCTTCTTCGACCAACGCCCGCACATCTGCGAAAGTCGCTTCCGGTTTCAGTAAAGTATGATCAATCATCTGTGCTACCTGCGCACGCGTTACCACTGTTGTCTCCTTGTGTCTTAAAGTACCGGCACACACCGTGCCGATTTCGTTTCGTTTTCTCTTTTGCTCTCGGATTAGGAAATACGGTCCAAAATTACCGAATTACGCACGGCGTGCCCGCCGCCAATCTCAAAACCGCCGGCCAGGGATTCCAAAGCACGCTCAAAGCGGTCTTCTTCGTCGGTGAACAGAGTCATCAGCTTCTCACCTTTGCGCACGTGGTCTCCGGGCTTGGCAAACAGCTCGATTCCCGCCCCTGCCTGCACGGGCTCTCCCCGGAAAGCACGGCCCGCGCCGAGACGCCATGAAGCCACGCCCACGGCCAGTGCATCGAGTTTCGTCAGCTCGCCCGTGGCCGGCGCAGGCACATCGTAACTGTGTTTCGCCACCGGTAAAGGCGCGTCGGGATCTCCTCCCTGTGCTCTGATCATTTCCTTCCATTTGTCCATTGCGCGGCCGTCTTTCAGCGCCGCCTGCGGATCGGCATCCGGCATCCCCGCGGCGGACAGCATTTCACGGGCCAAAGCGAGAGTAAGGTCTACCACGTCCCGGGGGCCTCCGCCCGCCAGAACCTCCACGGCTTCGGCCACCTCAGGCGCGTTGCCTACTTTCAGCCCCAGAGGCACAGACATATCGGTCAGCAGAGCCACGGTCTTTACGCCGGCATCGGTTCCCAGATCAACCATCGTGCGGGCAAGTTCACGCGCCCGTCCCAGATCCTTCATAAAAGCACCCGACCCGACTTTCACATCGAGCACAAGGGAATGCGTGCCTTCCGCAATTTTCTTGGACATAATCGAGGAAGCAATCAGCGGGATGCAGTCCACCGTTGCGGTGACATCCCGCAGTGCATACAGTTTTTTGTCCGCCGGAGCCAGACCGGCACCCGCCGCACAGATAACCGCACCGCAGCCGTGCACTCCCAGCTGCCGCATAATTTCCTCATTGCTCAGCTCGGCACGCCAACCGCGAATCGCTTCCATCTTGTCGAGCGTGCCGCCGGTATGGCCCAGTCCCCTCCCCGAAAGCTGGGGAACGGCAACTCCGAATACGGCAACAAGCGGAGCCAGAGGCAGGGTGATTTTGTCTCCGACGCCGCCGGTGGAATGTTTGTCGGCCGTAACCCGTCCCAAATGCGAGAAATCCATTGTTTCCCCGGAATCAATCATTGCCCGGGTCCACAGTGCAATTTCGGTTCCCGTCATCCCTTTCAGGAATACGGCCATCGCCAGGGCAGACATCTGCTCGTCACGCACAACACCGCGCGTATAGGCATCTATCACCCACGCGATTTCTTCCGGCTGCAGCACGCCTCCGTCACGTTTGCATCGGATTATATCTACCACATCATATTTTTCCGCCATTTTTCCTCCGGTTAAAATCGTAAACCGGGAAACATTACGCCTGTTTCCCGCTGTTTTCAGCGCTTTGATCCGACGGACCCCGGCACCTGCGCCAATTCTTTCGGGCCGAATCCGTAAGGCATCATCCTGTCCATGCTCAAAACCTCCCCTGTGGGAATTTTTACCCGCAGCCCGCCGCCGCCGTGTTCAAACAGCAGCTGCCGGCAGCGTCCGCAGGGTACGACTATTTCCCTGTTTCCATTCACGGCAACAAAGGCGAGCAGTTTCCCGCCGCCGCCGCGGATCAGTTCGCCGATCATGCCGCATTCCGCGCACAGCCCGACTCCGGTGGAAGCATTTTCCACATTACACCCCGAAATCAGCCTGCCGTCGTCTACGAGCGCCGCAGCGCCCACGGGATATCCCGAATAGGGGGCATAGGCGCAGCCCATTGCCTCTGCCGCCAGATCGAATAGTTCTTCCCAGGGTATCTGTTCCATATATCCCCTATCTCCGTTATTTGCAGATTTTCCGCGGTGTCACTTCACGTATGGGATATTCTCGGCAGCCGGCGGGCGCGACCTGCCCACAAAACCGGCCACGGCAATTACGGTCACCAGGTAGGGAATCATGTTGATCAGCTGGGACGGAATCGCGTGCGTCAGACTCGGCACGAGCAGTGCGAAAGCCTTTGCGAAACCAAACATCAGGGCCGCGGCGACTGCCCCGACGGGATGCCACTTGCCCAGGATCATTGCGGCGAGGGCGATATATCCGTTGCCTGCCGACATATTGTCGGTAAAAGCCAGCCCCGATCCGATGGTGAAGAAAGTTCCGCCCAAACCGGCCACGGCAGAGCCGAGTACGGTGTTTCTGAAACGGGTTCTGTTTACATTGATTCCCACGGTGTCCGCCGCCCGGGGATGTTCGCCGCAGGCACGCATCCGCAGACCCCAGCGGGAGCGGTAAAGGAAAACCGTGAGCAAAACGGCAATCACATACATTACATACACAAGCAGTGTCTGTTTAAACAGTGCCGGTCCGAGAACGGGGATATCGGCCAAAACCGGGATTCTGATCGCATGCAGCGCATATCTGTTGGTATTGAAAAGATCCGGAGAGTGGGTCATCACCGTTCTGAAGAAGAAGGTGGTCAGGCCGAGCACCAGCACGTTAAGCACAACGCCCACAATAATCTGGTCGACGGCGTAGCGCACGGAAAACAGTGCCAGCAGCGCACCGACGAGAGCGCCGGCAATCGGGGCGGCAAGCAGTCCGAAGAAGGAAATTCCGGTTACGGAAGCAACCAGCGCGCCCGCGAACGCGCCCGCCAGCAGCTGCCCTTCAATCGCGATGTTTACCACACCCACGTGCTCGCAGATCACACCGGAAAGCGCGCCGAAAATCAGCGGCGTTGAAATTGCAATCGTGGCCAGCAGAGTGGAAGTCACGGTGACGGCGGAAGAAGATCCCGCGCCCGCGAAAATCATGAAGCCGATAATCGTCAGAGCAACGACGGCAACCGTCACCGCCCTGTCCAAACGGCGAACCGCCCCGCTCTTTTCCCGCAGACGGACGGAATATGCCGACCATAGGGCACACAGCGCCACAATTGCGCAAAATACGCCCAGCGTGGCCGCGGCAGGAACCGTGAAGTCGGGAATGGTATATATCTGGCTTTTGTCGTTCAGACGAATCAGGGTATCTCCTCCGGACCCAAATGCCATCGCGAAGAGCAGCAGTGCGGCCAATACGTAAACGAAGGGAAGTTTCCACTCTACCCTGCGCACAATCTGTTCCCCCTGCGCCGGGGTTTTCTGTGTCGGAGCAGCCATTGCCTACGCACCTGCCTTTTCTTCTTTGATCGCGGAAAGATATTCCCGAAAAGTTTTCCGATCGGGTTTCGGCAGCCTGAAAATGAAGCGCACCAATGCCGGAGCTGCGATAAAGAGTACGATCATGGACTGTAAGATCAAAATCATATCAATCGGCACACCCTTGGTCTGCATAATATATCCCCCTGCCTTAAATCCGCCGAACAGCAGACCGGCAAGAAAAATACCGATGGGTTTGTTGCGTCCCAGCAGTGCCACGGTAATTGCGTCAAAACCGATCGTTCCGGCAACACCCTGGGTCACGTAACCCATCGTTCCCAATGCTTCGTTTGCACCCGCCAGACCGAGGAAAAGACCGGAGAGCGCCATCGTCAGGGTGGTTACTTTCCCGACCGACATTCCCGCCGTGCGCGCCGCATGGGCATTTGCGCCCACGGCCCGCAGTTCAAAACCGAAAGTAGAACGCCGCAAAATCCACCAATATACGAAAGTTGCCGCAACGGCAATCAAAATTCCGATATGCAGCTTAAAGGGCGCGGGCAAAAGTGCCGGAAACAGAGCCGTCTCAGCCGCCTTCGGCGTCTGGGGATTGCTCGATCCCGGCTGCTGCCACGCTTTTTGGGAAAGAAGATAGATGAGCACCAGAGAGGAAATTGAATTCAGCATGATCGTAACGATCACTTCGTTGGCACCCGTTTTTGCTTTCAGATAACCGGCAATCCCCGCGTAAACGGCACCGGCAACCATCGCCGCGGCAACCGCGGCCGCAAGATGGACTCCGAAAGGAAGTTTCAGATTAACTCCGATCCAGATTGCGGCCAGCGCACCAAAAACGATCTGACCGTTACCGCCGATATTAAACAGCCCCGCACGGAAACCTATCCCCAGTCCGAGACCGGCGAGAATCAGCGATGTGGCGTTAAACATTGTAACTGTGATCGGCGCGAACTGACGCTCCACCGTACGCGCGGTCGGATCGAATACGGCCCCCCTGAACATCGCGTAATAGGCGTCGGTCACGCTTGCCCCGGAAATAACGATTAAAACCGCTCCGATCGCAAAGGCCATCACCACCGCGAGAACCGAGACCAGCCAGCCGGAACGAAACGCGCTGTGCAGCGCGGCTTTTGCCCAAATTCCAAAACCTGCTTTTTTATCTGCCATCATGCGCCTCCTGTGCCACCTGCGCAGTTGCTTCTTCCAGGGAAACTCCTGCCATCATCAGACCGATTATGCTGCGCGGCGTGTCTGCCGGCACAATACCCATAATTTTGCCGCGGTAAATCACCGCTACCCGGTCGGCGAGCGCAAGCACCTCATCCAACTCCGAAGAAACAAGCAAAACCGGTGTGCCGCTGTCCCGCTCCTGAATAATACGGGCATGAATAAATTCGATGGAACCGACATCCACGCCGCGGGTGGGCTGGTTCACCACCAGCATCCGCAGATTGCGGCTCATCTCCCTGGCAACCACGACTTTTTGCTGGTTTCCGCCCGAAAGAGTGGAAATCGGATCGGTGATCGAGGTAATTCTGATGTCGAATTCTTTTACTTTTTCTTTTGCATTTTGGGCAATTACTTTATTTTTCAGAATTCCCCCCGCAGCGAAAGGCGCGTCCCGGTATTGGTCAAGCACCAGATTCTCGGCAATTGAGAAGGAGGCAATCATTCCGTCTTTCGATCTGTCTTCGGGAACGAATCCCAGGCCGGCGGCAAGATTTGCTTTCACCGATTTTCCCGTCAGATCGGTGCCGTCGAGAGATATCGTGCCTTCGGTTGCCTTTTGCAGTCCCAGAATCACCTCTACCAGCTCGGACTGCCCGTTTCCCTGAACGCCGGCAATTGCCAGCACTTCCCCGCGGCGCACGTCAAAGGAAATATGATTCAGGATTATGTTGCCGGATTCTCCGGGCATTGATACGTCTTTTACGCTCAGACCCCCGGGCGCGGGCTTTGCCGGTTCCTTTTTTACTTTCATGATTACCGGACGGCCGACCATCATTGTTGCCAGCTCGGCTTCCGTGGCTTCGGTGTCGGCCCGGCCGACTACGGCCCCGCGGCGGATTACGGTAATGTCGTCCGCCACTGCGCGTACTTCGCGCAGCTTGTGCGTAATAAATACAATTGACGTGCCCGCGCGCGCCAACTGCCGCATAATCTCCATTAATTCGTCTGTTTCCTGCGGTGTGAGCACGGCTGTGGGCTCATCCAGAATCAAAACTTTCGCTTCCCGCGACAGCGCTTTCACGATTTCCACACGCTGCCTTGTGCCCACGGGAAGATCCTCAATGTAGGCATCCGGATCCAGATCAAAACCGAAACGCCGGGAAACGTCGCGCACAATTTCACGCGCTTTGCGCAGATCAATCATTCCCGCTTTTTTGGTGGGCTCGTATCCCAAAGCGATTGATTCTGCCACCGTAAACACCGGGATCAGCATAAAGTGCTGATGAACCATTCCGATTCCCGCCGCAACCGCGTCTCCCGGCCCGTTAAATTTCACGGGTTTGCCGTCCAGAAAAATATCGCCCCCGTCTGCGTCGTACAGACCGTAGAGCACATTCATCAGTGTTGATTTTCCGGCACCGTTTTCTCCCAGCAATGCGTGAATATGGCCTTCTTCCACGACCAGATCAATATGATCATTGGCAACCAAGGGACCGAATCGCTTTGTTATCCCTTTAAGTTCCAGCTTCACTGCCGGCCCTCCCTTCGATTTCGGTTTATTTAACCGTGCTTTTAAGAATAATTGAGGCTCGGCTGCAGCACAACCGAACCTCAATTATTTTTCAAAATCGGATACTTCCCTCAGTTCTTCGGAGCAGCGGGAGTCTCCACTTTAATCTCGCCCGACTTGATCTTGGCGGTCAGTTCCTTTACTTCCTTCTTTGTTTCATCCGAAACCTTGGAATCGAAATCGTGGAACGGAGCAATCGACACACCGCCGTTCTCCAAGGTGCCCACGTACGGCTTCGAGTCAAACTTGCCTTCCGCGCCGGCCTTGATCGTATCCATCACCGAAGCGCCGATTCCCTTCATCACGGAGGTGAGCACGATTGACTTGTAGTCGGGAGCGGACTCGTACCAGTCGCTGTCCACACCGATAATCAGAGCTTTTCCGTCTGCCTTCACTGCGCCTGCCGCACCCAGACCCACGGGACCGGCAACGGGCATGATGATGTCCGCGCCCTGATCGAGGAACTGCTGCGCCTGTGTCTTACCGAGTGCCTGATCGTCGAAGGAATTCGTGAAGGCGCCCTTCTGCGCATCCTTATCCCATCCGAGAAGCTGGACGTTCTTTCCCTTGGCCTTGTTGTAGGCCTTCACACCGTCGGCAAAACCGTCCATGAAGATTGTTACGGTCGGGATCTGGATTCCGCCGAATGTGGCGACCTTGCCCGTCTTGGTGGCGGAAGCTGCCACGTAGCCGGCCAGGTATGCCGCTTCTGCGGTGTTGAAGGTAAGCGGGCGGCCGTTCTTCAGCTGCTGGGGTTTGCCGTCTTTATCCGAAAACGCGGAATCCACAAGCGCGAACGACAGATCGGGGTTCGCTTTTGCCGCTTCCAGCGCGGCGGGGGCAAGCATGAACCCTACGCCGATCACAAGATTGCAGTTGTCTGCCACCTGGGCGTCCATATTGTTCTTGAAATCATTGACGGACTTCGACTCTGCGCTGCCGGTCTTGATACCGAGTTTCTTTTCGGCGTCTTTCAGACCGACCATTGCCGATTCATTGAAGGACTTGTCGTCCCAGCCGCCGGCGTCGGAAACAAGACATGCTTTATAGTCGGCATGCTTCGATTCCTTTGCGTCTTTTGAACCCGAATTTCCGCCGGCGCAGGCAGACAGTCCAAGTGCGGAAACCGCCGCAATGGCAACAAATGACTTAAATTTCTTCACGTGCTTCTCCTAAGTGAATTAAACCCATTCGCAACTGTTATCCAGGCCACGAATAATGTCATCTCTAAGATACCCCAAATTGCGACCCGGCACACCTTTTCAAAAGAATCGGAAACGGAATTTATTTCAGGTCGGGAGGGAGATCGTCAACGAGTTCCTTGATATTTTGCGCAGCCTTGGCAGTGCTGACGAAAATTACGTCTTTTGTTTCGACCACGACGGCATCATCTACGCCCAACACCACAATCGGTTTCCCGTATGCTGAGACAAAAGCCGAAGAAGAGTCTCGAACTATGGATACCTGCTCCGTTCCGCCGGGTGAAACACGACTCTCCCCCGCACGGCCGGACACATCGCGCAAAGACATATAATCTCCGACATCCGACCAGCCCATATCGGCGGGAACCACAGCAACACGCCCGCGCGCCGCCAGCGGCTCGGCAAGAGCATAGTCAATCGCAATTTTTTTCAGATCCGGCCATATACGGGCCTGAACTTCCCCGCGGCGCGCAGTGTCCCACGCCGCGGCAATCTCATTCAGATCCGCATACAGCCGCGGTTCCAGCTCACGCAGCGCATCCAAAAGCACGCCCGTAAGCACCACAAACATTCCCGCATTCCAGTAATACTCCCCGGAGGCGAAATAGCTGCGCGCAGTGGGCGCATCCGGTTTTTCCAAAAAACTGCGCGCGGCAAAAACAGCGCCGAAATCCGCGCCCGGTTCGGGCAGAATCTGCGCACCGCAGCGAATATAGCCGAATCCCGTGGCCGCACGGGTGGGTTTAATTCCCAAAGTAACCAGATATCCGCTCCGGGCGGCGCGCACCGCGGTATGCAAAGCACTGCGGAAAGCAGACTCGTCGCGAATCACATGATCGGCCGCAAACGAGCCCATCGCCACATTCCCGTGACGTCTGTGCAAAACGGCCGCCGCCAAACCGATCGCCGCCATCGAATCACGGCCCTCCGGCTCGGCGATCACCGAATCCTGCCCCAAACCGGGCAGCTGGGCGCGGACCCGGGCAGCATGGGCCGCACCCGTCACCACGATCATCCCGCCGTCTGCCACCGGGCGCAGCCGCGCAGCCGTCTCCTGCAGCATAGTCTTGCCGCTTCCCGTCAGATCCGTCAAAAACTTCGGATAAGCCGCCCGCGACAGCGGCCACAGCCGTGTTCCGGCTCCCCCTGCCGGAATCACCGCATAAAACGCAGATTCCATTTATTTCTCCCGTACTTCCGTTTATTCGCCCCGGCACTTTCGGCAAAACAGCAAAAGTCCCTTCATTCCTCACGGTAGGTCACAAGCAGCGGGGCATGATCCGACCACCTCTGCCCATAACTTTGCGCACGGTCGATCCTGAAATCCGCGGCGCGCAAAGCCAGCTGCATATCGGCCAGATGATAGTCAATCCTCCAACCCGTATCCCGGTCAAAAGCCTGCCCGCGATTTGACCACCAGGTATATGGACCCGGGCTGTCCGGAGCCAAAATTCTCTGCACGTCGGCATAGCCGAAATCCGAAATCCACCTGTCCAGATAGGCGATCTCCGAATCAAGCACCCCCGCGGTACGGTTGTGGTTCGATTTCCAGTTTTTAATATCCTGTTCGGTGTGCACGATGTTGAAATCCCCGCACACCAGCAAATGCGGCAGCGGACGGCTGTCGCGCAGCTCCGCCAGCCTTTTCGAAACCCGTTCCAGATGTGCGTATTTCGCAGCCATTTTTTCCGGCCGGTCGGCAACGCCCGAATGAAGATACGCACTGACAAAAGTGGTGCGATACTCCGGAACGTCGATTTCGATCCATCTTCCCGTATCTACATCCGGCTCGCCGGCGTCCGAATCCGGGGCAAGAGCGTAGCGTACATCGCCTATTTCCAAATCCCTGCGCACAGCCGCCGCCACCCCCGCGCGGCCTTTGAGCACGGATTCGCACACCACGGTTTTATATTCCGCGCCGATCAGATCCGGCACCAATTCCTCCGGCGCCCTGACTTCCTGCAGCAAAAGCACATCGGGCGCGGAGCCGTCAAGCCACCGGCGCATTCCTTTGCGCACGGCTGCCCGAATCCCGTTCACATTACAGGTGGCAACAAGCATAAAATCCCTCCGCCGGCCGGCATTTTCTTAACCGAACACTATTTTACAGCTTAACGGAATTATCCCGATTTTCCCGGGCGGCACACTGCCGCTGCGCAGCCTCAACCAAATTTACCAAAAGCATCGCCCGCGTCATGGGGCCCACACCGCCCGGATTGGGAGTCAGCCATCCGGCGGTTTCCCATACGCCGGGATCCACATCCCCCGCAATCTTCGCTTTTCCGCCCGCGGTACTTTCTCTGCGCGTAATGCCCACATCAAACACAACGGCACCCGGTTTAACCATCTTCGCGCCGATCAGACCTGGCACACCCGCCGCCGCAACCACTACGTCGGCACGTGCGGTATGCGCGGCCAAATCGCGCGTACCCCTGTGACAGCATTCAACGGTTGCGTTTATGTCGTGACGCTGCAGCAGGAGCGTCAGCGGCCGGCCCACGGTACGTCCGCGTCCGACCACGCACACGTTCTTTCCGTTCCAGTCCAGTCCGCAGCGCAGTGCGAGCTCCACGATTCCGCGCGGCGTGCACGGCACAGGAAAATCCTGCCTGTGATCCACGTCCAAAACCAGACGCCCCAGATTCACGGGGTGCAGCCCGTCCGCATCTTTTTCCGGATCGACGGCAGACAAAACCGCTTCTTCGTCTATGTGCTCCGGCAGCGGAAGCTGCACGATAAACCCCGTGCAGGCCGGATTGCGGTTCAGCTGCGCAACCGCTTCGGTTATCTGTTCCAAAGAGGAAGACTGCGGCAGACGCACCTGCAAAGACTCAATACCCACTTCACGGCAGTCGCGGTGCTTCCCGCGCACGTAAACCTCGGACGCGGGATCCGCGCCCACCAGCACAGTGCCCAAACCGGGAGTAATTCCGCGCGCGCGTAAAGCCGCCACGCGCTCTTTCAGCTCCGATTTAATCTGTGCGGCAACGGCTTTTCCGTCCAACTTCCGGGCTGTCATTATGCTTCGGGGTACTTTCCTGAAATTCAGTGTGTCTGATCCAAACCGGGGTAAAGCGGGAAAGCCTGCGTAAGGCCTGCCACACGCCTGCGCAGGGCGGGAATATCGGCAGAGTCTCCGTCGCGCAGTGCCACCGCGATAATATCGGCGACTTCCTCAAACTGCCGGGCACCGAAACCGCGCGTAGCCAAGGCAGGTGTGCCGATACGCAGACCGGAAGTTACTGCCGGGGGACGCGGATCAAAAGGCACGGCATTGCGGTTGACGGTAATTCCGATCCGGTGCAGCAGATCCTCGCCCTGTTTTCCGTCCAGCCGGCTGTGGCGCAAATCCACCAGCACCAAATGCACATCCGTGCCGCCGGAGACAACCGTGAGACCGGTGCGCGCCACATCCTGCTGCTGCAGCCGGTCGGCAATAATTGCCGCTCCCTGCAGCGTACGCACCTGCCGGTCTTTAAATTCCGGTGTCATTGCGGCTTTCATCGCCACTGCTTTTGCCGCAATCACGTGCATCAGCGGACCGCCCTGCTGGCCCGGGAAAACAGCCGAATTCAGCTTCCTGCCCAGGGGCTGCTCATGACGGGCAAGAATCATCCCCGAACGCGGGCCGCCGACGGTTTTGTGAATCGTGGTTGTGACCACATCGGCATAGGGAATCGGGCTCGGATGCAGACCGGCCGCCACGAGTCCCGCGAAATGGGCCATATCCACCCACAGGTATGCGCCCACCTCATCGGCAATCGCGCGGAAAGCCGCAAAATCTATCCGCCGCGGATATGCCGACCAGCCCGCAATAATCATCCGCGGTTTTGTTTCCAGTGCCTTTTTGCGCACCTCGTCCATATCTATCAGATAGTTTTCCGGTGAGACGCCGTAAGAAACGGCATGGTAAACCCTGCCCGAAAAGTTTATTTTCATCCCGTGCGTAAGATGTCCGCCGTGCGCCAGTTCCAGTCCGAGCACAGTGTCGCCCGGACTCATCAGCGCGTGATAAACAGCGGCATTTGCCTGCGCACCCGAGTGCGGCTGCACATTTACGTATTCCGCGCCGAAAACTTTCTTTGCCCGTTCGCAGGCGAGATTTTCCACCACATCAACATGTTCGCATCCGCCGTAATAGCGCCGCCCCGGGTATCCCTCGGCATATTTGTTCGTCAGCACCGATCCCTGCGCCTGCAGCACGGCCCGCGGCACAAAATTTTCCGAAGCAATCATCTCCAGAGTGTTGCGCTGCCGCTCCAATTCCGCATCCAGCACCGCAGCCACCTCAGGATCAAAGTCAGCAAGTGCCTGATTCAGTAAATCCGCCATTGATCTCCTCTTTCATCTACACATCCGGTCATATTCTACCGCAAATGACTGCCCGGCAACCATTTCTCCTATACTGTTCCCATGAATGAAAAACTCATTTTAACCATGTCCTGCCCGGATCGGCCGGGAATTGTATATGCCGTCACCGGACTTCTCGCATCGGTCGGCGGAAACATCCTGGAATCGCGGCAGTACAACGACACCGCCGAAAAACGTTTCTTTATCCGCATCGAAGCCGATGTTCCCGGCGGACGGGGCACGATTGAAAACGCTTTGACGCAGCTGGCGCGCAATTACCGGATGACGCTGCGCATCGGAGTCCCGGCACGGCCGATGCGCACGGTTATCATGGTTTCGAAAGAGGCCCACTGCGTTTCGGATCTGCTGGCAAAAACACGCGAAAACCGTCTTCCCCTTGAAATTGCCGCCGTCGTGGGAAATCACGGCACGCTCAGAGAACTTGCCGAATTTTACGGCGCCGACTTTATTCATATCCCGGTTACTGCCGAAACAAAGGCCCGGGCCGAGGAACAGCTGCTGCAAACCGTGTCCGAAAGAAAAGCGGAACTGATAGTGCTTGCGCGCTATATGCAGATTCTCTCGCCGCAGCTGTGCGAAAAAATGGCCGGAAACATCATCAATATCCATCATTCTTTTCTGCCCTCGTTTAAGGGGGCACGCCCCTATACACAGGCATATGAACGCGGGGTAAAACTTATCGGGGCAACCGCCCATTACGTAACCCCAGACCTGGACGAGGGACCGATTATCGAACAGGACGTTGTCCGCGTAACGCATGCGGACACCCCGCATACCCTGGCCGCCAAAGGTGCCGAAGTGGAACGGACGGTACTCTCCCGGGCCGTGCGCTGGCACGCCGAACACCGCATTATTCCCAACGGGTCACGCACGGTTGTTTTCTCCTGAAACGCTGCAAAAACGCTCTGTTTCCTCTGTGCCGCCGTTTACCGGGGCGGCTTTCCGGTTTATTTCCCCTCCCGAAACGGCGGCACGGGAAATAAAATAGGGCGGCTGTCTGCGCAGACAGCCGCCCTATTTTGAAACACAGGCAGGTGTTTACTTAATCAGTCCGAGCGCACGCACGGCTTCCAGTTCTTCCTGCGCCGCTTTCACATTACGCTCAATGCCCACGCGCGTTGCCGCCGAGATTTCCAGACCGTCCACGATCTTCCACTGTCCGCCTTCGGAAACACACGGGAAACCGTAAATCAGACCTTCCGGCACACCATAATGCGAGCCGTCCGACCAGACTCCGGCAGTGACCCAGTCGTCTTTCGGAGTTCCGTTTACCCAATCGTAAACATGGTCAATTGCGGCAGAAGCGGCAGAAGCGGCCGACGAAGCGCCGCGGGCCTCAATAATGGCCGCACCGCGCTTGGCCACCGTCGGCACAAAATAATCGTTCAGCCAGGCATCGTCCACGAGCTGCGGGGCGGGCTTCCCGGAAACGGTTGCCCACGTAATGTCGGGATACTGGTCTGCGGAGTGATTGCCCCAAACCACCGCTTTGCGGATATCCGTTACGTGCGCGCCGGTTTTCTCCGCAAGCTGGGAGATGGCGCGGTTGTGGTCGAGACGCATCATTGCCGTGAACCGCTCCTTGGGTACGTCCGGCGCGGCGTGGGCGGCAATCACGGCATTTGTGTTGGCCGGATTTCCCACCACGAGCACGCGGATGTCATCCGCCGCATGATCGTTGATCGCCTTTCCCTGCGGGCCGAAAATTCCCCCGTTTGCCGCCAGCAGATCGGCACGCTCCATGCCTTTCTTCCGCGGACGGGAACCGACGAGCAGCGCCACGTTCGCACCTTCGAACGCACGGTTTGCGTCATCAAAAATATTTATCGATTCCAAAAGCGGAAATGCGCAGTCGTTCAGCTCCATTGCCGTTCCCTTGGCAGCCGCAATCGCCGGCGGAATCTCCAGCAGATTCAGCCGTACGGGAACATCCGCTCCCAGCAGCGCACCGGAGGCAATCCGGAAAAGAAGTGCGTAACCAATGTTTCCGGCAGCTCCCGTCACGGTAACGGTAACCGGCTTTTTCAACTCTGCCATATCTTTCAACTCCTAAGTTGTTTTTGCGGCATGCACTGGCGCACACCGCGCTTCGTTTTTACTGTACCTGTCTTCCCTTGCCGCATTGCGTGACCTAAGGCGCAAAACGGCCGGGACAAATTCCGAAACCTACAGATCCTGCCGGAAGCGTCGGTAATATTCAATCAGGCCGCGCGTGGAGCAGTCCTGTTTGGCAATCTCCCCCGCGTCTCCCGCCACGGCCGCCGTGAGCCGGTTTGCCATCTGTTTGCCCAGTTCCACACCCCACTGGTCATAGGAATCAATACCCCATACCGCGCCCTGCACAAAAGTAATATGCTCATACAGCGCAATCAGCTGCCCGAGAACGGACGGCGTCAGGGCCGGGGCCATAATCGAAACAGTCGGCCTGTTGCCCGGAAACACCCGTGCGCTGACCAGCTCTTCCGGTGTCCCTTCGGCACGTACTTCCTCTGCCGTCTTTCCGAATGCGAGAGCCTTCGTCTGCCCGAAAAAATTCCCCAGGAACAGCTCGTGCTGGTCGCGCCCGCCGTCCTTCAGCGGGAATGCGGGCGTGGCAAAAGCGATAAAGTCTGCGGGAATGAGCTGCGTCCCCTGATGAATCAGCTGATAAAACGCGTGCTGCCCGTTTGTGCCCGGCTCTCCCCAAAACACTTCTCCGGTATCGACGGTTACGTCGCTGCCGTCCCAGCGCACACGCTTTCCGTTCGATTCCATCGTCAGCTGCTGCAGATACGCGGGGAACCGGTGCAGATACTGCGAATAAGGCAAAACCGCGTGCGTGGCGGCACCGCGGAAATTGCGGTAAAACACATTCAGCATTCCCATCAGCAGCGGCAGATTCCGGTGTGCCGGCGCGGTTCTGAAATGGGTATCCATCGCATGGAACCCGGCCAGGAAATCGGAGAAACCGCGCGGACCGACGGCGATCGCAAGCGACATCCCCACCGCCGAATCCACGGAATACCTGCCTCCCACCCAGGACCAGAAACCGAAGGCGTTTTGCGGGTCAATTCCAAACTCCGCAACTTTCTCCAGGGCAGTGGAAACGGCGATGAAATGTTTTGCCACCGCACCCTCTGCGGAAATCCCCTGCGCCCGGAGGGAATCGCACAGCCACCTGCGCGCGGCGCGCGCATTGGTCAGCGTTTCCAAAGTCGTAAACGTCTTGGAGGCCACAATAAACAGCACGGTCTGCGGATCCACGTCTTTCAGTGTTTCCCCGATATCCGTCGGGTCGATATTGGAAATAAAACGGCATTCCAAACCCTTTTGCACATACGGACGCAGCGCCTCATAAGCCATCACCGGCCCCAGATCGGAGCCGCCGATCCCGATATTCACGATCGTGGTCAGCGGCCTGCCGGTAACTCCCGTCCACTGTCCGCTGCGCACGCGGTCGGCGAAAGCATACATTTTTTTCAGTACCCGGTGTACCTGCGCAACTACGTCTTCACCGTCCACAACCAGTTCATCCGTGCTCGGGCGGCGCAAAGCCGTGTGCAGCACGGAGCGGTTTTCCGTCACGTTGATCCGCTCACCGTTAAACATCGCGTCGCGGCGGGAAAACACCCCGACTTCCTCCGCAAGGCGCACCAATTCGTCTTTCAGCGAATCCGTGAGATAGGTTTTGGAAAGGTCGGCATACAAATCTCCGGCCGTGTAGGAATACTTTTCCGCACGCCGGGCGTCTTCGGCGAACCATCTGCGGAAATCCACATCCAGGGAATCACTGATCTGTGAAATCTTCGACCAGGCACGGGTTTTGGTCGGATCAACCGGCTGCATCATTTTCTCTCCTGCAATCTGTGAACAATACGGTATTCATTGTACCCAATTTTCCCCCGTTTTACGCGGACGCAGAGAACTTTTCCGAAGAAAAATCCCCGAAAAACAAAAGAAAACGGAAAATGAATACTTTCGGGAAAAAATATCGTAGAATCAATAGGGATGCACCGATGTGTATCAAATCACCGTTACCAGGTTAGGAAAGACTGTGACGACTATCGATTCCCGCAATGCGGCGCAGGTATGTAAAGACGCCCCGGAAGAATCAGAAGAACCCCGGGACGCCGAAATAAAGATCGGCGTTATAACTTCCGGCGGAGACGCGCAGGGGATGAACGCGGTAGTCCGCGCCGCCGTACGCACGGCACTGCATGAAGGGGCGCAGGCTTACGCAATCTGCGAGGGATGGAAAGGCGCGGTGGAAGGAGGCGCCCTGATCAAAAAGATGGATTGGGGCGACGTCTCCGGGATACTGAACCTGGGCGGAACGGCAATCGGCACCGCACGGTGCAGTGAATTCAGGGAACGTGCGGGCATCAAAAAAGCCGTGAAAAATTTGGTTTCGGCAGGTATAGACCGCCTTGTGATCGTCGGCGGGGACGGAACGCTCTCCGGGGCCGACGAACTGCGCGAACTGTGGCCCGAACTGCTTTCCGAACTTGAAGACGAAGGGGAAGTCTCCCCCGCGCGCGCAAAACAGCACCGCAAACTCCGTATTTCCGGCGTGGTGGGATCCATCGACAACGATCTCGTCGGCACGGATATGACGGTCGGCGCCGATTCGGCACTGCACAGAATAATCGAAGCCATCGACGCCATCGCGTCCACCGCGGCCTCCCACCAGCGCACCTTTGTGATTGAGGTGATGGGCAGACGCTGCGGCTATCTGGCTTTGATGAGCGCGATTGCCGGCGGCTGCGATTATGTGTTTATCCCCGAAATGCCCCCCGAAGACGGATGGGAAGACACCCTGTGCGAAAAGCTGCGTCTGGGCAGGGCACACGGACGGCGCGATTCTCTCGTAATCGTGGCCGAGGGGGCAATCGACCGCCACGGGAAAAAGATTACGGCACAGTACGTACAGCAGGTTCTGTCCGACAAGCTCGCCGAAGACGTACGTCTGACGGCTTTGGGGCATGTGCAGCGCGGCGGCACGCCTTCGGCCTACGACCGCTGGATGACCACTCTCCTGGGTTACACGGCGGCCCACGAGGTAATCCACGCCTCCCAGAAAGCCGAACCGATAATCGTGGGAACCAGACGGAACCGAATCGTGCGTCTGCCGATGATGGAAACGATTAAGAGCACACGCAGGGTAAAGGAATATCTGAATACGGGCGACTGGGATGCCGCCACCGCTTCCCGCGGACGGGGATACCGGGAGATGATCGACATCTTCGAGACGCTTTCGGCTCCTTTGCCGAAAGAAAATTCCGTTTTTGAAAAATCCCCGCGCGTCGGAATTATACACGCCGGCGGGCTGGCCCCCGGAATGAACCCCGCCGCACGGGCCGCCGTAAAGCTCGGATTGGACAGCGGATTTACGATGCTTGGCATCGAAGGCGGATTCCCCGGTCTGATGGCGGGAAAAATCCGCGAACTGCACTGGGGAGACGTTGAAGGATGGGCGGAAGACGGCGGTGCCGGCCTGGGCACAAGACGCACCATTCCCACCGTCGACGGCTACTATGCGCTCTCGCGGGCAATGGAGGAGGCGCACCTGGACGCACTGCTGCTCATCGGCGGATTCCAGGCGTACAAGGCCGCCTACGGACTCTACTGCGAGCGCGACCGCTATCCCGCGTTTAAAATTCCGATGATTCTTGTTCCCGCATCGATCGACAACAATCTCCCGGGATCGGAGATTTCCATCGGCGCGGATACCGCGCTCAACAACAACACTGCCGTGCTGGACAAAATCCGGCAGAGTGCCTCGGCTTCGCAGCGCTGCTTCGTGACCGAAACCATGGGACGGAAAAACGGTTATCTGGCCCTGATGAGCGCACTGTCGGCAGGCGCGGAGCAGGTATATCTGTACGAAAAAGGGATTACGCTGGCACAGCTGACAGCCGACACGCAGCGGATGGTGAAGGCATTCGAAAAGGGACGCAATCTCTATCTGGTGGTCCGCAACGAAGATGCCTCACAGTACTACACCACGGATTTCCTGCGCAGGATCTTTGAAGAGGAAAGCGGAGGGCTGTTTGATGTACGCGCCTCAATCCTCGGGCATATGCAGCAGGGCGGCAACCCCACTCCGTTTGACCGCACACTGGCCGTACGCATGGTTTCCAAGGCCGTCGACTGTCTGCGCGAAGCCCTGCGCAGCGGGGAAAACACCGCTGTGCACGTCGGCCAGCACGGGGGAAAGATCGATTCTTTCCCGCTCGCGCACATGACGGAATTAATCGACATGGACAACCGGCTCCCCTACGATCCGTGGTGGATGGGCCTAACCGATGTGCTGTATGTGCTCTCCGATCCGGGATTTGCCAAACAGGTGGGAGTTCTGCCGATTGTGATCAACGACGGTGAATAACAAATAACCGCCGGGGTTACAGCGGCTGGCGTCCGGTTCCTGCAACCTTCACAAACACGCGGTCGATCCGGCGTCCGTCCATCAGCTTTACGGTGAAACGCACGTCTTCGGTTTCCACCGTGTCTCCCACTTTGGGCATTCTGCCCAATTCGTTGATAATAAACCCCGCCAGCGTGTCAAAAGGGCCGTCGGGCAGATCGATTCCGAGATACTTGTGTACTTCTGCACGGCCGAGCAGACCGGAGACTTCTCCCCCGGTGGTGATTTCCACTTTCACGGGAAGCTCGCGGTCGTACTCGTCGCGGATTTCCCCCACAAATTCTTCCACCACGTCTTCAATCGTGATCAGGCCGTCCGTTCCCCCGTATTCGTCCACAACCACCGCGATATGGGCATTTTTGGCCCGCATTTCGCTCAGCGCGGCAAGCACGGGCTTTCCCTCGGGAAAAAACAAAACGGGACGCACCAGCTCGCGCACGGAACGCAGTTTCGGGTCGGGCATAATTAAGTCGCGGATATGAATAAATCCGATAATGTCGTCGTCGTTTGAGTTGTCGCGCACCGGGTAGCGCGAATGCTGCATGGTATTTACCTGCGACTGCACATCGGAAATCAGGTCTCCGGCATCCAGGAATTCCACTTCGGTACGCGGCGTCATTACCTCTTCCACCGAACGCGAACCGACAGAGAGCAGTTCGACCACCATCTTTCGTTCCGTTTCCGGAATTGCCTCATAACCGGCAACATAGCTGCGCAGTTCCTCGGTATCCATTTCTTCCCGTCTGGCATGCGGATCGCGTCCCAAAATCCGCAGCACGGCATTCGTGGACGCGCCCAAGAACCAAATAACCGGGCGCAGCAGAGCAGTAATCGCGCTGAGCGGATAGACAACTGCGGAGGCAAAACTTTCCGCACTCTGCATTGCCAGACGTTTCGGCACCAGTTCCCCGAACACAACCGACAGATAGGAAATCGCAACCGTGGTAAGAATAAAAGAAGCCGCACCCGCTCCGTGCCCGAACACGCCGTGCAGCGCGGGTACCAGCAACGGCGCAATCTGCGCGGCACCGAAGGAAGCGGAGAAAAAACCCGCAAGCGTCACACCCACCTGCACGGCCGATAAAAATCTGTTGGAATCCGAGGTAAGAAGACGAATTTTCTGCCCCGAACGGGATTTTTCCGCCATGGATTCAATCTGCGTATCGCGCAGGGAAACAAGCGCCATCTCCGAGGCGGCAAAAAACGACCCGACCAGCGTAAAAATAATTACGCACAAGATATTCAGCACCAGCGGACTCAACTTAACATTATCCTTTTTCTTTATCTGCGGATTCCCCACTGCCCCAAATAGAGCAGAAGCAGAATCAAAACCGATAATATTGTAACGTCAATTTTCAGGGAACGGACGCGGGGGACGAGGTTCCGCCCCGGAATTATCCGGCAAATCAGCTGTACGGCCAGTCCCGCGGCCAAAAACCACGCCGCATATTTCACATTTGTCAGCAGACCAAGCACGCAGGCCGCGCACAAAACGCCGGCAAGGAAAACGTAATAGAGAAACGGAGGAAACGCTTTCATGGCTCACTTTCTTCTTCCGCGGTTTTTTCCGCGTCTGTTTTCCGCCGGCGGCGCAGCACAGACGGCAATTTCGGTTTTATTTTCCCCGGCCGGAGCCACTTCGGACACCGCGTTCCCAAAGTTTTGAGGCATACGGGATGAGCCGCCACAGATGCGAGCAAAAACGGAAGGACGGCGAACACAAAGAATACTCCCACACACAGAGCCGAATTTACCCCTACATTTCCCATTCTGCCGGGACCTATCGCACCCCGGGCAACACATCCCAAAACACCCACGCAAAGCGCACACAGCACTCCGCCGAGCGCAGCGGATTCCGCCTCCGCGCGCAGCGATACGGCCGAAGGGCGGCGGAAGGAGAAAAATAATCCGAGAAGGAAGAAGAAAACGGGAGGGATAAACACCAAAGACCACAGATTTGAATGATCCGCGGGAATCAGGGCAAAAACGGGAATCCCCGGCAGCAGACCTATATTTTGGGCAAATACGGACGAGCTTGCCCCGCCGACGGCAATTCCCGCACCCAAAATCCAGGCTCCGGCCGATATCAGCAGATCAGGCAGATACAGCAGCTGCAGCAATATCAGTCCCACGGAACCGAAAATTCCCTGGCGGTATAAACCGTGCAGCGCATACACTGCCCCAAAATGGGTAAACAGCGCAAGCAGCAGCGTAAACAGACACAGGATCCAAAACCCGCGGAGCAGACGGCGGCAGGTTAAAAGCGCCCGCGGGAGAGATGAAAAACGCAGATACGGTCCGATCAGATTTTTCCAACCGCAGCAGAACACAACACCCGCGCCGATCAGTGCGGCTCCGATGGGCGCCGTCCACCACGGTCCGCCAATGCGTGACGCAGCCCCCGCCACACCCACGCAGAAAGCGGAAACAGCGGCGGCAAACACAACGTCCGCCCATGATCTGATTTCCGTTTTCCGCAGTTTCGCGGCAAGGAAAAAGACAAACAGAAAAGTGAGCGTGCCGGGCATCAGCGACAGACAGCCCGTCCCCACACGGACTGTTCCGCCAAAGAGCGTCATCCAAAAAGAAACCGCAAACCGGGCGGCATCGTCCCATTTGATTTTACCCAGCAGAGGCGAGGAAGCGGTTAGGGAATACGCAAACAGCGACACCAGCAGTACGGCGAGCAGAGTAAAGAAAAGAGTCTGCACAACTGCGATTCCCACACGCAGGCCGGGTCTTTGCCGAAAAATCTGTATTTCTGCCATTTTTATAGACTACCAATTTTCGCTGTCTGTTACTGTAGCGCCGCTGTCCGATGTTTCATTTTCCGGATTTGACTTTTGCTTTTGTTTTCTGCGCGGTCAGTTCCTTTGCCATCGCGAGCACCGATTCGTGAATCAGCCTGCCCAGCATATTTGCGCCTTTGACGGAAGTATGCGTCTGGTCCACCTGCAGCAGTGCGGGATTCGCACCCGCCGCCGAATGCCAGTCTATTATTCTCACATTGGCATATCCGCGCGCAATTTCCTCCAGTTTTTCGTTTGAGGAGTCCACGAATCCGGAAGGGGAATACAGATTCTGCAGCAGAATCATTCTGTTTCTTCCAAGTGCCCGAATAACTTTATGCACATCCTGCGGATCGGTGATTCCCGCGTTGGTGCCGTATCCGATCACAGCCACACGCCCCACTTTTCCTTCCCGCAGGGCTTGGGCAACTATTTTGGGAGCCGCTTTCCACTGCAAACACGGCTTCGCAATAATTTTCACTCCCGGCATTGCCCATTCCAAACCGGTCCGTCCCGCACTGTATATCGAATCCCCGATCACCGTAATTTCTTCATTTTTCGGCACGGAAGTATCCAGATTTTCCGACAGCTGCCGGTAATTCGGCGCCGGCTGCGCGGCTTTCCGCGTTTTTCCGATCTCCGGTTTGTCTGCTTTTTCAATCAGAATCTGGGTTTTTGTTTTCGCAGGCGCGCACACAACGGCGGTTGCGGTCAGCGCAAATAAAACAACACAGACACAGAGTATGATTTTGCGCGGATAAGACAGCGGATTTTCTTTCAAAAACACTGCCGCGCACTGCCTGAATCCCCGCCTGCGCACCGGCGTTTCCACAAACCGGTAAGACAGTTCGCAAATCAGAACCGTAAGGGCAAGAGCCAAAACACTGCGCACCCAATATCCGCCGGAACCGACGGCAACGGGGAAAGCAGCCGCGGCAAGCACCAGAACCGGCCAATGCCACAGATACAGCCCGTAAGAGCGTGTGCCTGCCCATCTGAGCGGAGCCGACTCACAGATTTTCGTCAGAAAAGAATTTCCGTCCGCAACCGCAGCCAACAAAATTGCGGCACTCACCGTAAAAAACTGAATTCCCCCACGGTAAGCGAATGCTCCGCGGTCCGGGAGAAACAAAAATCCCACTGCGGTTACGGCCAGTGCCGCCGAACCAAAATACATCCTGTAAGGCAGAGCGGAGAAAAACCCGCCGCGGGAACGCAGACTGAGGAAGGCAAGCACAACTCCGAGTGCCAAACCGAATAAATGGGTGTCTGTGCCGTAATAGACGCGCGTGGCATTTTCCCCGTTCCAGAAAAAACCCATTGCCAGCATAGACAGACCGGCCAATACCGCAACGGCGGCAATGCGCACGCGTGCCCGCAGGCCGAGAGTCAGGAGCAGGAGGAGCAGCAGCGGCCAGATGAGGTAAAACTGTTCTTCTATCGCAAGCGACCAGAAATTTTTAAAGAGGAGTGGGGCTGTGGTATCAAAATACGAAGTCCCGTGCGCTATTTCCAGCCAGTTTGTGGAAAACGTGAGCGCACCGAGAACCTGCCTGCCGATTCCCACCAGCAAATCCGTGCTGAGTACCGCAGCCAAAGGCACAACAGTCAGAATCAGCACCGTGAAAGCGGGCACCAGACGCCGCAGGCGGCGAATCCAGAAACCGCAAAAATCAATTTTGCCGTTTGCCTTTAACTCGCGCAGCAAAAGTGTTGTAATCAGAAAGCCGGAAAGCACAAAGAAAATATCCACGCCCAAAAATCCGCCGGGAAAGACGTTCGGGGCAAAGTGATAAAGTATCACCGCGGCTACGGCGAATGCCCGCAGACCGTCCAAACCGGGAATGTATTTATGCTGTTTCATCAACCTGCCTCCTGTCTAGGGAGTGTCTTCCCAGGAATCCGTCTTCTCCAAGGGTGCAAAACGCAGCATCAGGCGCTTGGTGGCACCGGTTGCAAATTTCACTTTCGCAACCGTGGATTTTCCCACTCCTTCAAATGATAGTATTTTCCCCCGCCCAAACGACTTATGACACACTGTATCTCCGACTTTCAGACCGCCGGTGGCGGCCTGCGGGGAATTTACGGCAACACACGGATCCTGCGGGGAAGAGTTTTTCCGCTCCGCGGCAGAGGACACGTTTTCCCGCACCACGCCGAGCTTGCCGGGCACAAATTCTTTCTTTGCCCCGCCTATGGGAGGCGCAAATCCGTCTTCTGCGAAGAAATCGCCGGTGCGGGAATATGCACTCTGCGCCCGGCTGGGACGGTGCCTGCCTCCGTACAGCGTTTCGCGGGCAGATTCCCGCCGTTCCCAATCAATGACGCCGTCCGGGATTTCCTCCAAAAATCTTGAGGGCAGCAGATCTTGGGGAGCCCCCCACCGGGCGCGGGAGGCAGCACGGGATACAAACAGCCTCTGCCGGGCCCGGGTCAGCGCCACATAGGCAAGACGCCGTTCCTCCGCCAGTTCCGCCGGGTCGTCCAGCGAACGGATATGCGGAAACGTGCCCTCTTCCAAACCGGTCACAAACACCACGGGAAATTCCAGACCTTTCGCGGTGTGGACGGTCATCAGCACAACCTCGCCCGATCCGCCTGCATTTTCGGGAATCTGATCGGAATCGGCAACCAATGAAATCCGGTCCAAAAACCCTTCCAGCCCGCCCTGCGGGTCAAGCGCCGAAAAATCTGCGGCCACCGCACGCAGTTCCGCAAGATTGTCTGCCCGAACTTCGTCCTGCGGATCACGCGATTCCCGCAAAGCCGCCAGATACCCGGATTCCTCAAGCACAAAATCCAAAACCGTTTCCGGCGCGCACCCGGATTCGGCCATATCGCGGGCGCTGTTCAGCATATCCGTAAAATCTTTCAGAGAGCGCAGGGCGCGCGCGCTCAGTCCCTCGATCTGCCCGCGCTGTGCGGAGGGAGTAAGCGCGTCGGAAATCGCGCGCCCGAAAGAAATTCCGTACTGCACGGCACGGCGCGCAATCAGACCTTCGGCTTTCGCCCCCAGACCGCGTTTGGGTTCGTTAAAAATTCTGCGCAGGGAAACCGTGTCATCGGGATTCTGCACGGCCTGCAGATAGGCAATGGCATCTTTTATTTCTTTACGGTCGTAAAATTTTGTGCCCCCAACAACTTTATACGGTATTCCTGCCCGCATCAGCATTTCCTCAAGCACGCGCGATTGGGCATTTGCCCTGTAAAATACCGCGAAATCACGGTAACGGTATCCGTGCTGCGCGCATAGGCAGGCAATGCGTTCCGTTACAAACGCGGCCTCATCCGACTCCGAATCGGCGGCATACCCCGTCAGTTTCTCGCCGGCGCCGGCATCCGTCCACAGATTTTTTGCCCTCCGCTGCGGATTGTTGGCAATCAGAGAGTTCGCCGCCGAGAGAATATTTTGCGTGGAACGGTAATTCTGTTCCAGCAGAATCGTCGTCGTATTGGGAAAATCTTCCTCAAAATTCTCGATATTGCGAATCGTTGCCCCGCGGAACGCGTAAATTGACTGATCCGCATCTCCCACCACCGTCAGTTCCGGATACGGATCCTCATTTCCCGATCCGGCCAGAATCTGCACCAAACGATACTGGGCATAATTGGTATCCTGGTATTCGTCGACCAAAATATGCCTGAATTTTTGCCGGTAACGGCGCAGCGTTTCCGGCCGGGAGCGGAAAAGCAAAACCGTGCGCATAATCAGATCGTCAAAATCCATCGCGTTGGCAGCCTGCAGCCGCTGCTGATACGCGCGGTAGGCGCGGGCAAGAATCAAATCATCCTGCCCGGCGGCGCCCTGCATAAAAGTATCGGGATCCGTCATCTCGTTTTTCAGAGCCGAGACTCTGTTTGTCAGCAGCTTCGGGGAATAACGTTTCGTATCGATATTTTCTTCCGCACACACGGTTTTCATCAGTTTCTGCGCGTCTGCGGCGTCGTAAATGGTAAAAGACGACGTGTACCCGCTGTCCTCATGCTCCGCGCGCAAAATACGCACACATGCGGAATGGAATGTGGAAATCCACATTGTTTTGGCTACGGGACCCAGCATCCGTTCCAGACGTTCGCGCATTTCCTTCGCGGCTTTGTTGGTAAAAGTAATCGCCAGAATTCCGGAGGGATCCGCTTTCCCCTTTTCCGTCAGATATGCGATACGGGTGGTCAGCACCCGTGTTTTTCCCGATCCGGCCCCCGCAATTACAAGCAGGTGGCCTTTCTCGTGCGTCACCGCCCGGTATTGCCCCGGATTAAGTCCCTGCAGCAGCTCCCGCATCCGTTTTGCACCCACCGGACCGTCGGCGGCAGCGCAGGAGGCGGAAAAGCACGCCTGATCCAAATTATCCGCAGCGTGCGTGTCTGCGGTATTTTCCCCCCGGCTGCCTGATGCCGGGGAGGCGGCAGACACTTCGGCAATCTTCCGGCGCAGGGCGTCCATCGCCGAACGCAAAGCATCATCTGAATTCTGTGAAATCATAACATTATCAAGGATACTGTACCGCGGCACATATTTTCCGTTTCACACAGTGTGCCGAACACAGCGGCAAAATTCACATCCGTTTTGCTTTCTCCGTTTCGTCCGCACTGTTTCCCCTTGTCTGCCGCTTTGGCGCGGAATAAGAGTGCGTTTCATGCGGAGCGGGGCGCTCAGCGTTTACGCGAAACAATCACCGCCAGAGTTCCCTGTTTCACCGCTATACGCACATCGCCGTGTTTCCACTCGTTGCTCACGCCAATCGGAAACACGGATTCCATCCGAAAATCGTGCACTTCATATTCCGCGCCCTCAATGTCTACGCCCAGGCTGACCTGTGAAAGGGAAAGCACGGAAAGAGAGTGGTCCGGGCCGCGGGCGGGAAGGATAATTTCGGTATCGTGAATCAGGATCAGTTCGTCGTCGTCGCCTATCACACGGACATTTCCGCCCTGCCCGGCCACAAACGCAAAAGACTGGATATTTGCCAGCAGATGGTCCAGTCTCCGGCCGAAAGCGCAATACACCGTGAAATTACGGTATCCCAGATCCAGGCAGTGCCGGAATGCCGCCAGAGTATCCGTATCCGCCTTTCGCCGCGGCAGACGCACCGACTTCACTCCGGAAGGCACATTCCCCGCGCAGGAATCAAAATCGCCCAGCGCCAAATCGGGACGGATTCCCGCTTCAAGCAGATAATCCAAGCCGTGATCCACCGCCACCACAAAATCCGCGTTTTCAATTCCCGCAAGAGTGCTTTTTGCGCCCCCGCTTACAACCGCACAGTTTTTTTCCACGTTATCCCCTCCCCGAGGTAACTTTATCCGCTATAAGTCTAAAACACTTCCGGAAATATTGTTCTCCCCCGGTCCCACGCCCGGGCGTACCTTCCACGCGGGATCCGCCGGTTTCCCATGCGCCCGCCGGTAGCCGCAGGTCTTTTCCCGGCGTAAAAATTTCCGCAATCCAAAAATCCCCGCAACGCAAAATGCGTCCGTTTCGGGCAATCAAACGGAAACATGTGGCTGTTTATGCCAACATCTTCCCGCCGGATTGCCCGAAACGGACACAATACGGGTCTGCCCGAACCGCGTACGCTACGGGCAGCGAGCCTCAGAAATAGTGGTGCTGTTCGGCTTTGGCCTCCAGATATTCGCGGTATGCCTTCTGCGTCGACTCAATCCGCGATACCTGCGAAACCGGCACATCCCACCATGCCGAAGACGGCGGGTTGGGCCCAAACAGATCGGTCTGAATATAAATCATACTCGCCCGGTCCAATTCCTTTGCCTTGGCATAAGCCTCTCTGAATTCCTTCACTGTCCGCACCCTGAACACTTCCAGTCCCCAAGACTGTGCATTCAGCGCAATATCCACAGGCAGCTCGGCAAGGCTCAGATCGGTGTGCTTTTCGCCGCCGCCCTTGCGGTACTGTGTGCCAAAACGCTGCGAACCGTGCGATTCGGAAAGCGCGCCGATTGAGGAGAATCCGTGGTTGTCAAGCAGCACGTAAATCACCTTTACGCCTTCCTGCACGACTGTTGCCAGCTCCATCGGCAGCATTTGATAGGTGCCGTCTCCCACAATCGAGACCACCTCGGAATCCGGCATGGCCAGTTTCACGCCCAAACCGGCGGGAATCTCATAGCCCATTGTGGAGAATGCATATTCGACGTGATACTGCGTAGGTGTCTTTGCCTGCCAGAGTGCCTGCAGATCACCGGGCATCGACCCGGCCGCGTTAATGACCACATCGTTGTCGCCGAGCATTTCGTTCAATGCGCCAAAGACTTCGGTCTGCGCCGGAAGAGGACCGTGCCCGAGATGATAGCACCTGTATGTTTCCTTCTCCCATGCTTTCTTCTCGGCCGCAACCGTCTCCGCATAATCTGCGTCAACATGGTAATCCGCCAGCTCTTCGGTAAGTGCGCAAAGCGCTTCGCGGGCATCACCGACCAGCATTTCCCCCGCGTTCTTCACCGCGTCAAAGGGCCTGACATTGATGTTTACAAACTTTACGTCCGGATTCTTAAATACCGTGTGCGAAGCCGTGGTGAAATCGGAATAGCGGGTACCGATTCCGATAACCACATCCGCCCGGGCCGCCAGATGATTTGCCGAATCCGAGCCCGTTGCGCCCACTCCGCCCACGGACTGCGGATGATCGCAGTTGATTGCACCCTTGCCTGCCTGTGTATCGGAGACCGGAATCCCCGTGCGGCGGGCAAATTCGCGCAGCTGCCCGCTTGCCAGCGAGTACTTCACGCCTCCGCCCGCAACCACAAGCGGATTTTTCGCATTGCGGATTATTTCCGCGCCGCGGCGCAAAGCCCCCGCATCGAGAGGCGAACGGCGAATATGCCATACACGCTTGGCAAAAGCCTTCACCGGGAAGTCAAATGCCTCCGCCTGCACGTCCTGCGGCATTGCGAGCGTCACCGCACCCGTGGCCGCCGGATCCGTCAGTGCGCGCATTGCCTGCATCAGTGAGGGAAGCAGCTGTTCCGGACGGCTGATACGATCGAAGAAAACCGACACCGCACGGAACGCGTCGTTGACCGAACTGTCGAAGTTCTGTTCGTTCTCAATCTGCTGCAGCACGGGATCCGGGTAGCGGGTGGCAAAGAAGTCTGCGGGGAAAAGGAGCACGGGCAGACGGTTTGTGGTGGCCAGCGCGGCACCGGTCACCATATTCAGGGCGCCCGGTCCGATCGAAGAGGTGCACATCCAGGTCTGCAGCCGATTCTTCGCTTTTGCGAACGCCGCTGCCGTGTTTACCATCCCCTGTTCGTTTCGGGGCATAATATACGGCATTCTTCCGCCGTCCGGCTCGGAATCAATTTCGTTTTGCAGGAGTGCCTGCCCGATTCCCGCCAGATTTCCGTGTCCGAAGATACCGAAAGCGCCGGCAATAAAACGCTGCTCCTTGCCGTCCAGCTCCACATACTGGTTCACCAGGAAACGGATCGTTGCCTGCCCTACAGTTAAACGCACTGTTTCTTGCATTGTCAGTTAGTCCTTTGTCAGTAAAAGTTGTTGATTTATATGGTGTAGAAAGGAAGACGCCGATCCACGTCTTCTTTTTCCCACTCGGCACGCTGCCAGCCGTGATACGGATCGTCCACCGCTTTCCACACGGCATCTTCGGCAGGACCGCCCATTACGTTCAGATAATACAGGTCGTAGAAAGGCGCGGCGGCCGAGGGACCGTGATAGCCGAAGGGAACGGCCACAACGTCTCCCGAGCGGACCCTGGCGGAAACGTCGATTTGGTGTTTCGGCGAGGAATATACTTCCTGCAGTCCGAATGCCCCGCTGTCTTTTTCCGCGCAGCCGCAGCCGCATTTTCTTCCCCCGCGCACTTCAAAGTAGTAAATCTCTTCAAGTTCGCGTTCGTTTTCACCGTGCTCTTCATGCTTGTGCGGCGGATACGACGACCAGTTGCCGCCCGGAGTCAGTACTTCGCAAACCAGCAGATGCGAGGTCTCCACGGCGTTTCCGAGAGCATAATTCGTCACCTGCCGCGAGCTCCGCCCTGATCCGCGCAGTGCGGTAACGGCCTCGCCTGCGGGGCAGTAACGCACGGGTTTGTCGGACGTTGCCTTGGTTGCGGGAAGGGCAATCCGCCCTGCTTTCTCCGCGCGCAGCGTAAAAGACTTATGGCGCGGAACATACAGGTAATCCGTGGCGGAGGCAAACACCGATTCGCGCCCGGCAAGCATATATTTTTCGCCGTCGAGAGTTACCGACGCACCCGTATCCAACGGAAGAACGAGCAGTTCGGTTTCGCCCGTCGCTATTTGCGTTTCTTCACCCGCGCGCAGATTCGCGATTTTCAGGCCAGACCATTCCCACCCTACTTTTTCCGGGGTAATCACGGTATCGTACACACCCGAGGCGGTTGTGCCCGCCGGAATATAATACTTTGCGTTGTCTGTCATTTCCGTTTCCTATCGCACCAATTCCACGGCGGTATCCACGGCTTTTTCAACATCGCCGTCCGAGGGGAAGAGCAGCGAGCGCCCGACAACCAGACCGAAGATGTTCGGCAGACGCATTACCCTGCTCCAGTGGGCAAACACGGCTTCGGCGTCCTGGGAGACCTCCCCGCCGAGAATCAGACTCGGCAGCGTGGTTGCGGCCATCACGCGTTCCATATCGTCCACGCACGGCAGCTTCAGCCATGTGTATGCCGTATTCTCACCCAGTCCGGAGGCAACGGTAATGGATTTAATCACCGCTTCGGGGGAAAGATTGTTTTTGATCACGCCGTCTTCCCAATAGGAGACAAACGGCTCAATCATGGTTATCTTCTTTTCCGCAGACAGTGCATTGACGGCCTGTGCCGTGGAATACAGTGCCGCGGGCGTGGCAGGATCCTCGTAGCAGATGCGGGTAAGGGTTTTTCCGCCTTCCAATCCGGCTTTCACGATTCCGGCCGGGGAATAGCAGTCGGCTCTGTCGTCGATTTCAAACCGGGCTCCCTGCAGACCCGTACGGTTCATGGACCCGAATACGTGCATTCCGTCCAGCACGCCCAGCAGCGCAAGGTCTTCCACCATATCTGCGGTACCAAGGAATCCGGTTACGCCGGGACGCTTCAGTGCCGCCACGCAGCGTGCCAGAACTTCCTGCCGGTCGGCCATTGCGTAGGGCAGCGAACCGGCGCCCAGCGCTCCGCGCGCGGGATGGTCGCAGGCAACGATCATGTGCTTTTCACCCGGCATAAGGGGCCGTGCGGGCTTCCGGGTGCGCAGTGCTTCCGTTATTTTTTCCGGTGCGTATGCGCGCACCTGCGGGATATCGGCGATCTTCATTATTTGTTTCCCTTCACGATAGGAGTTGTTTCCGGGTGCTGCGCGATTGTGTCCAGCACTTCTTTTTCGCTCGGCATGGCGGTGGAGCATTCAAGGCGGGTGGCCACGATGGCACCGGCGGCGGAGGCGGCCTGAATGCACTTGGGCAGATCCCAGCCGGAGAGCAAACCGTGGATGAAATTACCGCCGAAAGCGTCGCCGGATCCCAGTCCGTTCAGTGTATTTACCGCAGTTACGGGAACTTCTATCCGTTCTTCGGCGGTTTTTGCCAGCGTGCCCTTCGGGCCCTGTTTTACAATCGCAATCTCAATGCCGCGTTCCAGCAGGGCATCCGCCGCGCGGTCGGGTTCCGTCTCCCCTACCGCGATCCGGCATTCTTCCCTGTTGCCGATGGCAATGGTGGCATATTCGAGGCAGGAGGAAATTTCCCTGGTGGCCGTCTCCTCGTTTTCCCAGAACATCGGACGGTAGTCCAAATCCGCAATCGTGTATCCGCTCTTTGCCCGCGCCTTCAATGCCTTGAAATGAGCGGCGCGCGAGGGTTCAACCGACAGTCCCGTTCCGGAGAAGGAAAATACTTTCGCGGATTTGATTGCCTCAATGGGCATATCGTCTTCCGTGATCTGCAGGTCGGGAGCGGAGGGCTGCCTGTAGAAGTAAAGCGGGAAATCGTCGGGCGGGAAAATCTCGCAGAACGTAACGGGGGTGTTGAGCTCGTTATTTACCACAACGTACTTTGCGCTTACGCCCAGACGCTCCATTTCCCTGCATATATAACGGCCGAAAGGATCGTTCCCCACGCCTGTAATCGTGGCGGCGCTGTGCCCCAGTTTGGCTGCCGCGACGGCAACATTTGTGGGCGATCCGCCGAGAAACTTTTTAAAGGTCTGCACATCTTCCAGACCCACCCCGGACTGCAGCGGATATACATCAACGCCGCAGCGTCCGATCGTAAGAACTTCCAACTTTTCGCTTGACATGAAAGCACGCTCCTTTTCACAGTTATCGATACGCCTATGTATGTCCGATCACTATTATTGCACTATTTGTCATGGCCGTCAAATGTTTGTATGTACAAAATAGTTAATTGTTCCCATATCGGGCAGTTTTTTATCAGGATTCGGCAACCGTATGCCGCGAATGCAGATTTCCGCACGCCGCGCGCAAAATACCTGCACAGATCCCCGTTTGTGCGCGGGCAAAATACATGCCAAAACCGAAAATATACGCACACCTGCACACACACCGTGCCGCGCCACGCGCGAAAGCGGAGGAAAAACAGGCTGCAGACAGCGCATTTGCGACCAATATCCGGACAAAACCGGAAATGAATGCAACATATGTATTTTCCGCTATACTTGGTAAGGTAAAAGTGTATGTACTGACATATTCAACCTGCATTTAGCGCAAAAGGAAACTGCTTCATGAAAAGAGAACCCGAAACTACGGAGGACTCCAACCTCGATACGCCGTATGTGGCTGACCTTACCCTGGACAGAAACAGCGCAACACCCCTGTATCAGCAGATTTCCGCCCCTATTGCGGCCCTGATCAGCAAGGGGGAAATTGCGCCGGGACAGCTGGTGGAAGACGAACTGTCGCTGGCAAACAGACTGCAGGTGTCGCGTCCCACCGCCAGACGCGCCTTTCAGGAACTGGCGCAAATGGGTTTGGTGGTCCGCAGACGCGGGGCGGGCACGCGTGTAACACCGATTCATATTCAGCGGAAAATCGGTCTTACCAGCCTGAAAAGCGATCTCATCCGCTCGGGTCACAGCACACATACCCAGGTTCTGTCGTACAACGTGACTCTTGCCGACGAACAGACGGCATGTCTTCTCGGAGCCGAAGAAGGAATCGAAGTTGCCTCCATCCGCCGCCTGCGCTGGGCAAACGAAAATCCGCTGGCAATAATGCACAATATCATCCCAATTCAGTTCGCGCCCTCGCTGACGGAGCTGAACGAAAAAGGTCTGTACGACAGTTTCCTCGACAAAGGGATTCACATTACGACCGCCGTACAGAACATAGGCGCCCGCAACGCCACGGAAGAGGAAACAAAGCTGCTCGGGCTGGCACCCAATTCGGCGATGGTAACCATGGAACGCGTTGCCTACGACGCCGCGCATCAGGTGATCGAATACGGAAACCACGTATATGACGCCGCGCAGTATCGGATTACGGTTCCGCTGACCGCCAATATCCACTGACCGGCGCGCCGGCGAAAATCGGTCCTGCCCCGCAGCACGGCTACCCGGTACGGCAGGCAACGAAGCATGACTGCGAATCCGCGCGGCACGGGAAGGCCGTAATCCCTGCGCGGGCAGCGGCACCGTTCAGCGCAGAAGGGACAGCGCGGAAATTACCGTAAACAGGTAAACGATCCATTCAAAGAGTTCCCGGCTGATTTTTTTCACGAGAAGAATTCCGGCTCCGACACCCGGCACCAAAAACACGGCAAGCAGGGCAACTTTCTCCAGCGTGTCGAGAGAAAACAGGTCCAGTCCCGCAGATACGGGCAGTTTAAGCAGATTGCAGAAAAAGAAAATCCAGGCATTTGCGCTGAGAAAATCTTTTACCGAAAGATCCATCCGAAACAGATACAGATACACAAACGGACCGCCGACATTGGCCGTCATCGTGCCAAATCCGCCCAAAACGCCGTACAGCAGACGCCCGCCGGGGCCCATCTGCCCGATCTGTTTCACTGTGCGGCCGGAGGCAGCGCGCGCATTTCCCTTCTTCTTTTTTCTGCGGTCCCAAATACTGTATGCGGTCATGGCCAGCAGGATCAGGGCAATGAGAATCCGCAGCCCCGAATCCGTGACGAAATAAAGAAAAGCCCCGCCGAGAATCAGACCCAGAATCAGGGACGGCATAACGGGAGCAACAATCCGGCGGCTGAAAGCGTGCCGGTAATAGGAAATGGCAAAAATATCCCCCAAAATAAACAGTCCCAGAACAACGGCCGTAGACTGCCGGGCATCGAGGGCAAGCGCACAGAAAGCAGGCGTGAGCAGTGAGGCACCGGGCAGGGCAATCTTGGAAAAGCCCGCCATAAACGCCCCGGCGCCAAGCAGGGCCCACTGAAGCAGTGACAAACCGGTCATCGTAATACAGAAAAAGGAGCGGGAGCATTGGAAATATACATAACCAACGCTCCCGCGCCCAAACAGCCGTTTACTTTGCCAGTGCCTGCAGCGCCAGCAGCGACTTGCGGGCATTCTCGATCGGGCCGGCGCCGACAGGCGGCTCACCGTCGATCATGATGTCCTGCTCCAGCACATAGTATCCGTCGAAACCGACGCTGTCGAGCGTCTTTACGATTTCGGCAAAATCAATGTCGCCTTCGCCGATGGGGGCAAACATTTCCGCTTTGATTCCTTCGGACCAGGTGATCTCTCCCGGAAGCAGCTTGTTCGTCAGCTCCGCGTGCACGTCCTTTGCGTGTACGATCGAGACGCGCTCGGCGTACTGCTTCGTCAGCTCCACCGGATCCGTACCGCCGCAGAACAGGTGGCCCGTGTCGAGGCACAGACCGACGGAGGAATTATCGAGCACCTTGTGCACCTCGTCCTTCGTCTGCACCATCGTGCCCCAGTGCGGGTGCAGGCAGGCGGTTACGCCGTCTTTTGCCGCGCGCTCCACGATCCGGTCCATGTTGGTAAAGAGCGTCTTCCAACCGGTTTCATCCAGTACGGGACGGTTGTCGTACCCGTCACGGCCGGAATCGGCAGCCAGAATCAGATAATCGCCGCCGGCTACCTTAAACGCTTCGAGTTCCTTCTCCACTGCCGGAATCGGATCATAGTCGGGATCGTGCATGACGGAGAGGAAAAATGCGCCCACAGCCTTCAGACCGAACTTGGAAATAGCCTTCTTTCTGCCTTCGGGGTCGAGAGGAAGCCAGCCCTGCGGACCGAATTCCGTGGCAGTCAGACCCAAATCTTTCATTTCCTGCAATACCCGATCGGGGCTCATCTGATATCCCCAGTTCGGCACTTCGCAAACACCCCAGGAAATAGGTGCACCGGCAATCTTCATTGATTTCTCCTTCAGTTATCCGATTTATATTTTACAGTTTTACGGTCTTGCCCGTCTTGGCACTTTCCAAAGCCGCTTCCGCGATTCTCAGGGCGACCTCGCCCGCTTCGATAGACGGCTGCAGCTCTTTGCCTTCCTTCACTGCCTTCAGGAAGGTCCGCAGTTCGTCGGCGTACGCGGTGGCGTAACGGGTGAGGAAGAAGTCCTGGAAGGGCTCCTGCGCATCCGAATACTCCGCAGTGTATGCGCGCACGGTTGTCTCACGCTGATTTTCGGCAAACAGGGAACCCTTCGGTCCGAAAGCCTCCAGCCGCTGGTCGTAACCCGTGGCACAGTGACGCGAATTAATAATCGTGGCCACCTTACCCGCCTTGTTGGTCAGCAGAATCACCGCCGCGTCATAATCGCCCGTATCATCCAGATCCGGATCCAGATTCTGTCCGATCGTGGTTACGGTGGCGACATCGCCAAGGAAGTAGTGCGCCATATCGAAATCGTGGATCGTCATGTCCTTGAAAATTCCGCCGGAAACCGCAATGTATTCTTTCGGCGGAGCGGCCGGATCGCGGGAAATAATGGTCAGCTGCTCAAGAGGACCGATCTTCCCTTCGTCAACCAGCTTCTTGATCTTGGCAAAGTTCGGATCGAAACGGCGGTTGAAGCCGAGCATAACAGTCGGATTCAGCCCCTTAAGCTGTTCCTTCAGCTTTGCCACGGACTCTACTTCCATTGCCAGCGGCTTTTCGCAAAGCGCCGGTTTGCCGGCTTTCGCCGCGGCTACGATATGTTCTACGTGCAGAGGCGTGGGCGAGCAGATAATAATTGCCTCTACTTCTTTGTCTGCGAATACATCCTCTGCGCGCGTTGTGTAACGTGCGCCGTATTTTTCCGCAAGAGCTTTCGCCGCGTCTTCGTTGACGTCCGAGACAAGAACCAGATTCGCGTCCGCAATGGAACCGATCGTCTTTGCATGTACGTGACCGATGCGCCCGGCACCGATTATTCCAATGTTGGTCATTTTCACTCCTTTGAATAATGCGTCAAGCCCAAAGCCCAACACCTGCAAGGTAAAAGAGCTTAATTTGTTTTCCTACCACAGTGTAAGACTCTACTTTGTAAGCACTTATTATTTTATAACTACTAACATTCTTCAGTCAACATTATTTTACTGATTACAAACGGTTAATTAAAAGATGACATTTTGTGCACAAAAGCGGAACGCAGATAAAATTTTTCCCGGCCGCGTTCCCCAAAATACCGCTTCACCCGCGAAAACACAAAAGAGGGGCGCAGTCCTCAGGACTGCGCCCCGGCGTAAATGAAGCAAATCAGGAGTAACGACGCTCCATTTCCGCCTCGATTTCTTCAATCGAAAGGTCGGAGGTTTCCGGCATCCACCGCCAGAGCGCGAGGAACACGAACACATTCACTATTCCGTACACAAGATACGTCACGCCACCGCCGAGATGAGCCATCATTACCGGGAAAGTCCAGGTGATAACGGCATTTACAATCCACATGAAGAAAACGGCACTTCCGTTTGCAACCCCGCGCACCGAGGAGGGGAACATCTCCCCCAGCATGGTCCATACCACCGGTCCGTTGGAAGACTGCACAACGAGCATAAATACACCCATCATCGTCAAAATGGCGAAAGCGGCCCATGTGGGAGGCACCGTGCCCGCCACCATATACGGATGAATGAAGAAGCTGAAGAGCACGGCAATCACAAACATGCAGATGCTCACGCACGCAATACACGTCATCAGAATCGAACGGCGGCGGAAGCGGTACACCAGATACAGACCGAATACCGATCCGATCACCGACATCACGCCGTTTGCAACCTGTGCCGTGATTGCCGCCGAAGTATCCATGCCCGCATACTCCAGCACCTTGGGCGCGTAATACATCACCGTATTCACACCTGTGAGCTGATTGGACGCGGCAAGAAGCAGACCGACGGCAAAAAGTTTGCGCAGCCAGGGAGTGGCAAGAATATCGCTGAATTTTCCGGTCTTTCTGCTTTCGGAGCTGTGCGCAAATTCAAACATCTCGCCGATTTCCTGCTCCACGGGATCATCGAGATGGGTGCGTACACGCTTCAGCGCGCCTATGGATTCCACATACTTTCTGTTTGCCATGTACCAGCGCGGAGACTCGGGCATCAGGCGCATTCCCAGCCAGAGGAAGATGGCCGGAATGGTGCACAGAACCAGCATGTAGCGCCACATATTGCCGTTGCCCCCGGAGAACACAAGGGAATTGATCCAGGACTGATAATCGGCGGCGGGCATCTTGTCTGCCATTACCGCAATTTCATGCCAGGCATGGGAGCCGGCAGTAATCAGACCCTGGGGATCTTTTGTGACTTCCACTGTCGGGCCGCCCGCAACACCGTTGATGATTGCATTGAAGGCGAACGCCGCCAGCTGCCCGGTCACGATCATCAGCTGATCGATGGCCACGATTGTGCCGCGCACGCGCTTGGGCGCCACTTCCGCCAGATAGACGGGAACGGTTGCCGAAGCACCGCCGACAGCCACGCCCAGCACAAAACGTGCCACATACATCAGTACCAGATTCGGCGAGGCAGCCGTGCCCAAAGCACCGATAATGAAGATAACAGCCAGCAGAAGCAGATTATGCCTTCTGCCGTAGCGGTCCGAAAGCCGGCCGCCAAAGAGCGCACCGAAAGCCGCGCCGATCAGCAGGCAGGCGCCCACCAGACCTTCTTCCCAGGGGGAAATGTGCAGCCCTCCGCCGCTTTCAATCATCTGCATATACGGCAGTGCCCCGGATATAACGCCCGTGTCATATCCGAACAGGAAAGACCCCAGTGTTGCCACCGCCGCAATTAAACCGATTCCGCAGTGCTTGCCGGACATCGGCGTCTTGGCGGTTAGATCCGTGATCTTTTCTTTCGTCATCTTTTCGCCGTGACTCATTCCAACTCCTAACTTATTTCTCAAATGTGGTCGGAACCGATACCTGCCGCACGGTTTCCCATGCTCCCGAAGAAACGGAACGCACCATTGCATCCCCTACTTCCGCAGCGGCCCAACCGTCACCCACGCTTGGCGCATTCTGCGCCCCGTCGATAACAGACGACACAAACTGCGCGGCCTCCACCGCTTTCATGTCGTCAAAACCCATTGACGTTCCCGCACCCGGCTGGAAACGGAGGAAATTCGGAAAGTCCGGCCCGGCCATTACCCGCTTGTAGCCGGTAAATTCCCGATCTTTCGCCAGGCAGACCCACAGGTCGTTGAGGAATTCAAAATTCCAGCGCAGTGAACCTTCCGTGCCGTAAATTTCCACAATATATTCCGCACGCGGACCGTTGGCCACACGCGAGCTCTCCAGCGTGCCGATCGCGCCGGCGGAAAGCTCGATCAGCGCCGCCACGTAATCTTCGTTGTCGACTTTCCCCTTCCGGTCCGAAACTTCCCAACCGGTATGCCCCACTCCTTCTTTTGTCGGAATCGGACGTTCATTGATGAAAATACCGGTAGATGCGCACAGGCGGGAAATTCTGTCTCCCAGGATGTACTGAATCAGATCCGCACCGTGGCACATCAGATCGGGAATCACGCCCGCGCCTGCGCGCTTCGTATCATAACGCCACGTGAGCGGCCCGTCCGGATTTGAAGCGTAGTCGGCAATCAGCCAGGCACGCACGTTCGTGATCCGCCCGATGCGTCCCGCACGCACAATCTCCCGCGCCTTTTCGACAGCCGGAGTGTGCCGGTAATTGAACCCGACTGCGGTGGCAACTCCCGCTTTCTGCGCGGCCAGGGCGATCTGCGCCGATTCTTCGGCACAGACACCCATCGGCTTTTCAATCCAAAACGGTTTTCCTGCGGCAGCGGCGGCCAGGGCGATTTCTTTATGCAGAAAATTCGGGGCGCAGATGGAAACGATGTCCACCTGCGGGTCGGCCATTACCTCCCGGTAATCGGAAACAGCTTTTTTGTAGCCAAGTTCTTCCACTGCGATTCTGCGGTTTTCTTCCTGCGCATCGCAGGCCGTAAAAAGTTCGGTCTGTACATTCAGCTCCGGGAAACGCTCCGCGAGCTGCTTATAGCTGCGCGTATGAAGCCGCCCCATCCATCCCAGGCCGATTAGACCCACTTTTAATGTCTTCTTTGACATTAGTTCCTCCATCATGCAATGTGCTGCGAGTTACAATGTGCCGTGAATTACACAGCACATCCTCATACTAAAATCTTGTCCGCACAATTTCAAGCCTTTGATAATACATTCTTTAAATTGCTTTATTTCAGGGGTTTTGCGGAAACGGAAAAACGATTAAAACTAACTTTTCCAAAATAAAGTGATTAGCGTCTATTTTTTGACATATCTTTTGTAACCCATGTAAGCATCTTGGTATATTGTAAGTGGTTCTAAAACACAGTGAGGTGCCGGGCGCCGCACTGGAGCTCGACACTTCCGTTACCGAAGGGAGCTCAAAATGATGAACCGGAAAGAACTTACATTTACCGCGGCACCTGCAGTTGAATTCGTGGATTTGTGCAGCGCGGATACCAAGCCCGAAACCGACACGCGCGTTGCGTTCGCCTACTGCGTTACGCTTGCCGTGCTCGTGCTGATGGCGCTTGTTACATTCGTGGGCGTGGCGCTGAATGCTGCCGCACTGCCCGTTGCCGCAGGACTCGGAAGTGTGATTCTCGTGCCGTTTATGGCATTTCAGGTGCTGGCCGCAAAGCTCACCCGATAAACAGAAAGTTTGTACGGCATAGCTTTGCCCCCAACAAAGCAGCCCTCAGAACCGATAAGGCTCTGGGGCTATTTTTTACCCAAAACAGCTTCGTCTTTGACCCAAATACTTTCGGCTGCTCCGGCTTCTCCCGGCCGTTCCTCCGCCTTCGCGCGGTTTCATTTCCCGCACCCCCTTTACACCCACCCCCTTCCCGCAGTTTCGCCCCCTCCCCCTGATTTTTCGGCAGTGTTTTTTCTGCGCCGGCGGACTTCCCGCTCTTTGGCGTAAACACCGAAGCGCCCCGGCGGGCGGTAAAACGGAGAGCGTCCGGGGCAAAATAAGTAAGAACATTTATTTGATAAGAATTTACAAATGATAAGCAGGGGGTATAATGTTAGGTAATGTAAAGCCACAGCGCCGGGCTTTCGCACGAGGCTGTGCAACTTCCGTAAAATCCGTTCCGTCCCATATTCTGTAAGGAGAAATGATGGTCTGCATTCCCAAAACGATGAAAGCGGCAGTTCTTCGCGATCCGAAAATCGGTCTGCGCGTTGAAGAGATAAAAACACCTACGCCGAAATCAGGAGAAGTACTGGTCAAAGTGGCGGCATGCGGAATGTGCCATTCCGATCTGCACGTAATCCACGGCAAAATCGCCTTCCCGCTGCCCTGCGTGCTCGGGCACGAAGTAGCCGGGGAAATTGTGGCACTGGGACCGGACAACGAATACACCGGGCTTGCCGTCGGACAGAAAGTTGCCGGCGCGTTCCTTATGCCGTGCGGAAAATGCGAAGCGTGCGCCCGCGGACGCGACGATCTTTGCGGACCGTTCTTCGATCTGAACAGAATCCAGGGCAAACTCTATGACGGCACAACCCGTCTTGCGGGTACGGACGGCGAAGAAATCGCCATGTACTCGATGGGCGCACTCGCCGAATACTGCGTAATCCCCTCCACTTCGGTTGCCCCCGTATCGGAGAAAATCGACCTCACCAAGGGAGCCATTCTCGGCTGCGCCGCCCTCACGGGATACGGAGCCGTACGGAGAGGCGCAAACCTGCAGTTCGGTGAGACAGTGGCAGTGGTTGCCACCGGTGGAGTGGGATCCAACATTATCCAGATTTCCAAGGCGTTCGGAGCGGCAAAGATCATCGCCATCGATATCTCCGACGAAAAGCTGGAAGCCGCCAAGGCGTTGGGCGCCACACACACCGTAAACTCGCTGAAGGAGAACGTGCGCGAAACGGTATTCTCCATGACCGACGGACGCGGCGTAGACGTGGCATTTGAGGCTCTGGGCAATCCTGCCACATGGAAATCCGCGCTCGACGCGCTCAGCGACGGCGGCCGTCTCGTGGCAATCGGCCTCGGCGCGGGAGTCCAGGAAGCGGGCGTGGAAATCAACAGGACTGTTCGCCGTTCACAGCGCATTATCGGCAGCTACGGCGCACGCACCCGTACCGACCTTCCGGCAGTGGTGGAGATGGCGGCAAAGGGCTTCATCAACTACAAAGAAATCGTAACCGAGCGCTTCCGTTTGGAAGACGCGAACGAGGGATACCAAAAGCTGGCGAAGGGTGAGATCCTCGGGCGCGCAATCGTGGATATGTCGCTCTGATTTTCTTAACTTTCATTGCCGCATTTATCCCGGGAAGCATGTGCCAAAATCCGCTTCCCGGGATAATTCTGCCCCTGCGGTATTTGCGCGTACCGCAGGGCGCACGTTCCACGCTGTTTTATCCGTAATTCCACTGCGCTGCCTATACCCGCACTGCCTTATCGCAGTGCAGGCTTATCGCCGGCGCTTCCTTACTGCCAACGCGGCGCACCGGCTTTGCACACCGGCTGCACGTTTGCCGATAAATAAAACGCTGCGGTGAAAATGTTTTCACAAATTGCCCCGGCATTCGAAACACCGCCCAAAACCGCGGAAAATAGGCGTTTTTGGGCACGGCTGCGCGCGCGGAAACGCTTAGCTGCGCCCCGTTTCAGATACCGGTACACGGGAATTTCCGTAGCAGCCGGGCATTAATGTAATATGTGAGCTGGGGTTACACTGCTTCAATCCATTCGTTCGCAACGAATCGGCAAAACGGTCCGACCCCCAAATTTGTGTATCATGCATTTTCTGCGAACGGGCGAATCCGAGTTTTCCGTCCGCACCGGTGCCTGCTGTTCTAGGAGAACATTTATGCTAATCGGTTTCTTACTTTCGCTGGCCACGATCGTCGTCGTCGCCTATTTTATTTTTCATCACTACCATCCGCAGACCGTTCTGATTTTCTCCGGCCTGTTCATGCTTCTGTGCTCCATCCCGCTGTCGATGAAGCCCCTGATGGACGAAAAAACCACCACGGGCAGCGCCCTGCTTGACGTCTTCGACCAAATCCGCGCCACGTTCGGACATCTGGGAGCGGAACTCGGACTGATCATTATGGCCGTGGGCGGATTTTCGCTGATTATGGACCGTGTGGGCGCCTCCGAGGCTCTGGTAAACATCGCCACAAAACCTCTGTCCAAAATCAACAAACCCTATATCGTTCTTGCTTCCACATATATTCTGGCCCAGTGCCTGTGTCTGATTATCCCCTCCGCGGCCGGGCTGGCCATGCTGCTGATGGTGACCGTTTATCCGCTGCTGCGCTCCCTGGGGATTTCAAAACTTTCCGCAACCGGCGTGATCGCCACGGGAAGCTGTCTGGATCTCGGACCGGCGTCGTCCAACGCCAATATGTCTGCCCGGATTTCCGGCATGAGCGTGCAGGAATACTTCATCAACTATCAGCTTCCCGTATCGCTGGTCGTGGTTGTCTCGGTATTCATCATGCACTATTTCGTGCAGCGTCACTTCGACCGTAAGGAAGGCACCACCCCGGACAGAGCCGACTGGGACGAAATCCACGCCGAACTGGCGGGCATGGACAAAAAGGGCGGGGAAACCGCTTCGCAGGCACAGAAAGAAACCGCTGCTACGGCTGTGAAAAAAGAACATTCCGTGCCCAAACTCTACGCACTTTTGCCCTTCACGCCTCTCGTTCTGCTGATCGTCTTCTCCCCGTTCGTAGTGACCACAATCAAGATGAACGTTGCCACCGCCATGATCCTCTCCGGTCTGCTTGCCGTGATCTGCGAAATGATCCGCTACCGCTCCTTCGACCGCGGCTCAAAAGCCCTGGGCATATTCTTTGAGGGCATGGGACACCAGTTCGTAAATATCGTAACCCTGATCGTCGGCGGGCAGATGTTTGCCGCCGGCCTGACACAGCTCGGCTTTATCTCGTTTATCGTGAACGGCACACAGAAGCTGAACACAGGCGCGATCCCCGTAACCATCGTTATGACACTGATTATTTTCCTTGCCGCCGTGCTTACGGGCTCGGGAAATGCCCCCTGGTTTGCATTCTCCGAACTTACGCCGGGAATCGCCAAGCCGCTGGGAGTCGATACGGTATTTCTTGCCCAGCCGATGGAGCTGGCCTCGGGCATCGGACGGTCTATGTCGCCCATCGCCGGCGTGGTAATCGCCGTGGCGGGTCTGGGCAACGTTTCGCCCGTAGACCTGGTAAAACGTACGGTTCCGGTAATGATTCCCGCATATTTCATTATGCTCATTGCCTCGATCGTATGGGATTACGCCCTGAAACTTATGTTCTGACCCGCAATTTGCCCCGGAAGCTGCTTTCCGGGGCAATAACCTTTTCCCCAACCGAAGAAGTTAAAACTGGAGGTAAAAATGTCAGCATTATCTGCGGATACTGCACAGTTAATCACCGAAAAGACGGACGGCCTCGCCGACCGCCTGATTGAATGGCGGCGCGATTTCCACGCCTATCCCGAACTGGGATGGATGGAATACCGCACTACCTCGATTATTATCAACGAACTGAAAAAAATGGGCTATGACGTCCTCTACGGCAAAGACGCCTGCAAAGAAGACGAGCGCATGGGACTGCCCTGCGCGCAGGAAGACGAAGAAGCCGTTGCCCGTGCCCTGAAAGAAGGCGCGGACCCCGAGCTGCTCAAAGAAATAAAAGGCGGACACACGGGAGCCGTTGCCATTTTGAAGAACGGCGACGGACCGGTGATCGGAATGCGTTTCGACATCGACGCCCTGCCGCTGCAGGAATTCAGCGACAGCGGATACTTCCCCGCCGACAAAGGATTCAACTCCAAGCATCCCTCCACCATGCACGCCTGCGGACACGATTCCCATATCACCATGGGATTGGGTGTTGCCCGCGTTATGGCCGAACTGAAGGATCGGTGGTCCGGAACTCTGAAGATTCTCTTCCAGCCTGCCGAAGAAGGGGTACGCGGAGCGAAATCGATGGTTAAGGCAGGTCACGTGGACGACGTGGATATTATGCTCGCCCAGCACGTATGGCCGCACGAGTTTGATACCGCCGACTACGCGCCCGGCTCCGGCGGCGCACTTGCCACCACCAAATACGACGTAAATATGAAGGGCCTTGCCGCACACGCATCCGGCGCACCCCAGAAGGGGAAGAATGCGCTGCTTGCCGCGTGCACGGCCGTACTGAATCTGTATGCCATCTCCCGTCATTCGGGCGGTTCGACCCGGGTATCCGTAGGAAAAATCGAAGCCGGAGACACCCGCAACATCGTTGCCGAGCACGCACACTTCGAAATGGAAGTACGCGGGCTGACCACGGAACTCAATGAATATATGGAGCGCAGGGCAAAAACCATCATTGACGCAGCGGCAAAAATGTATGAATGCGACTACGAGATTATCAGAATGGGCGAGGCAATTTCCCTGGACTCCGATCCCGATCTGATGCAGCAGATTGCCGACGCGGCAGATACCGTCGGCGTGCGGGCAAACGATCCGCACTGGGTGGAAATGACCGCATCGGAAGACTATGCCTTCATGATGAAGCGCGTGCAGGACAACGGCGGAAAAGCTTCGCTGCTCCTGATTTTCACTCCGTCCAAAGGCGGTCTGCACTCCGTGGAGTTCAGCGTGGATGAATCCGTGCTGACGAAAGGCGTGAAGGCAATCGTGGCATCCGCGGTTGCGCAGATGCCGGCGCGGTAACAAAACAATTTTGTCTGCTTTCTGCCCGGACGAAGCGGGAAACCGTTTCGTCCGGGCAGCCGTTTGCAAAGAAGTATAAACCGATCCCGAAATACATATAAAAATCTATCCCGGCATAAGGGGACAGTGCCGCCCGCGGCGGGCACTGCGCGGCACTAAAACCGCAGACCCGGTGTTTTTCCGCCTACTCCCACTCGATCGTGGCCGGCGGCTTTGACGTGCAGTCCAAAACGACCCTGTTAATCTGCGGCACTGTGTTTGTGATTCTGTTTGAAATTTTTGCCAGCAGTTCATAGGGCACGTGCGTCCAGTCCGCACTCATTGCATCTTCCGAGGAAACGGGACGGATCACTATCGGATGCCCGTAGGTGCGTCCGTCGCCCTGAACGCCCACGGAACGCACATCCGCCAGCAGCACCACCGGGCACTGCCAGATTTCACGGTCCAGACCCGCGGCAGTCAGTTCCTCGCGCACAATGGCATCGGCTTCCCGCAAAATATCCAGACGTTCGCGAGTCACTTCCCCGACGATCCGGATCCCCAGCCCCGGTCCCGGGAAAGGCTGACGCCAAACCAGTTTTTCAGGCAGCCCGAGTTCCAGTCCGATCGCGCGCACTTCGTCCTTGAACAGGTCACGCAGCGGCTCAATCAGCGCAAATTCCAAATCTTCGGGCAGCCCGCCCACGTTGTGGTGGCTTTTGATATTCGCCGTTCCGTCTCCGCCGCCCGATTCGACCACATCGGGATAGAGCGTGCCCTGCACCAGGAATTTAATTTCCGCTCCGTTCGCCCCGGCTTCCGCCACCAGACGCCGCTGCGCGGCTTCAAAAGAACGGATAAACTCCCTGCCGATAATTTTGCGTTTCTGCTCCGGGTCGCTCACGCCGCGAAGTGCCTCCAGAAACCGCCGGGACTCGTCAACCGCAAGGATTTTCATGCCCCGGGCGCCGGCATAGTCTTTGATTACCTGTTCGGCTTCACCTTTTCTCAGCAGTCCGTGATCCACAAACACACACGTAAGCTGGTCTCCGATCGCCCGATGCACCAGCGCGGCGGCAACGGAGGAATCCACGCCCCCGGAAAGGGCACAGATCACGTGGGCGCTGCCCACCCGGGCACGGATTTTTGCAATCTGGTCTTCAATAATTCCCGAAGAATCCCAGTTCGGCTGCAGATGCGCACCCCTGCGCAGAAAGTTTTCCAGCAGCGCACTGCCGTTTTTGGAATGTACGACCTCCGGATGCCACTGCACACCGTAAAATCCCCTCTGCGGATCTTCAAACGCCGCCACCTGCGCGCCCGGCGTCGTCGCCGTCACGGTGAACCCGCACGGAGCCTTCGATACCGCGTCTCCGTGACTCATCCAGACTTCATCCGTCCCTTTGGCCGCGCCGCATAAAATCCCGTCGGCCACAATGTCTGCCTGCGTTGCGCCGTATTCGCGTTTCCCGGTATGCGCTACCGTGCCTCCCAATGCCTGCGCCATCTGCTGAAAACCGTAGCATATGCCGAGTACGGGCACGCCCGCCGACAGCAGCGCCGGATCCAGTTTGGGCGACCCGGGGGCATACACCGACGCCGGACCGCCGGAAAGAATAATCGCAGCCGGATTTTTCGCCAGAATTTCCTCCGCCGGCCGAGAATGGGGCACCAATTCCGAATAAAAACCGACATCACGCACACGCCGCGCAATTAACTGCGCATATTGCGCACCATTATCCACAACCACTACCGGGCGAATCTCATTTTTATTCACCCTTACAGAGTAGCGAAAATTTTCCTCCGGAGACAACCGCCGCCGGCGCGAGGCGCAGGCCGGACCCTGCGCGGACCGGGGCATCAAAGACCCCGCATCCGATTCCGCCCGTCATCCGGGGGCGGATATACAGGCAAGTCCGCGCCGGGAACGGAAATTCATCTCCCTGCCCGTATACGGATCTGAGAAAGACAGTTCCTGTGCCAGAAGCTGCAGCCGGTAGGGGCGGGAGGCCTGTTCGCCAAGCGTCATTGCCCGCGGATACAGAGGATCGCCGCAGATCGGCACACCAAGGTGGTTCATCACCGCCCGCAGCTGGTGAAGATATCCCGTGTGCGGATGAAGCTCGTAAAGTCCGATCCCGCCGGCTGCCGTTTTAAAAGTGATATCGGTAACGGACCGGGAAACCGATATTCCGGCAGGCAGCGGCGTTCCCTCTTCCCATACCTCCACGTTTGGCTGCCCGGAGGGACGGTACAGATTCAGAATATATCTGCCCCGCACACCGGGCGGGAAATCCCCGTGAGGCGCAGCGGCCGCCAGATACGTTTTCGAAACTTGACGCCGGTCGAATAACTGCTGGTAGGCGCGCCGGCATTCATATTTTTTAATCAGCAGCACGAGACCCGCCGTTTCCAGGTCAAGACGGTGGGCACAGACAATATCGTCGTTACCGAACTGGCGCCGCGCGGCAACGGTCACGGTCTGCGCCACGTGCGAACCGCGGGGAATTGTTGCCATCCCATGCGGTTTGTCTATCACCGCGATCCGTTCGTTTTCAAACACCACAGGCAGCGTAAGCGGCTCGGGCGGCTCGTCTTTTACCGGCCGAAACACCCAGATCCGCGCTCCCGCCCGATAAGGCTCTCTGCCCGAGAGAACCGCGCCGCAGTCGGCGGTAAAATCCCCGCGCGCAAAAGCCGACCGCGCTTCCTGCCCGAAGCTGTCTGTCGCCCACTGCGCCAAAGTCTGCCAGGAACCGGCGGGAAGTTTAACCCGGGCGGCATTGATCCCATTGCGCAGCGGCGGCTGCATCTCCCGCCGGCGCAGGGCCCTGCGCCGGCTGCGCGGTGTACGTTTCACGCGGTTCGCCTCCCCGGATCCCGTTTCTGTTTCTCTTCCCCCGGTCGGTATTTTACAGTGCGCGGGCCCGAATTTCGGACCGTATTGCCCGCGGCAAAGTGAAATACCGCCGATTTTCCCGTTCTGCAAAGAAAAATGCACCCGGGCGTGCCAGAATTAGAGCGTTCGCATCGATGCTCTATGGAAGGACTTATTTTGACTAAGAGCCTCTGTTTAACGGCCATCGAGGGAAATGTGGGAACGGCCCCGATCACTCTCGCAATGGCAGAACAATTAAAGCAAAATTATCCCAATTTAACCGCTTTCCGTCCTTTTACACCCGGCAGAATCGAAGACGACTGCGCATTTAGGGCCCTTTTGGCCAAACTTGGCAAAGAAGCCGACCTCGACCGCGCGTGGGGCACCACCTACGGCGAATTGCTCGCGGATGAGGAAGCGGCAATGGATACACTGGTGAAACGATATTTTGAGTACGTCGGAAAAGACGATGCCGTGCTGATCCTGGGGCACGCGGACGGAGATCCGGTCTATCCGGGGCTCGTTGCGCGTATCGGACGCACGGCAGCCAATCTGGGCACCACGGTCATGCCGATTTTCTCCGGCACGCTGCGCGGCACTGAGGAAATCAAAACCGTTTCGCACATCGTAACGCGCGAACTTAGCGCCGCACACGCCCCGGTTACCGGTGCCGCCGTGCTGAACCCGCCCGCGGATTTCGCTCCCGAGCTGCCGGAAAACTGCACACACGGGCAGATCATCACCTGCTGTGCGGAAAAGCCGGATCTTTCCGCCGCAGACAGCGAAATTCTGAAAGCGGCCATGGAATATGAATCCGCCGTGATGACACCCGTGCGTTTCACCGCGTCTCTGACGGCACGCGCCAAAGCCGACCGAAAGCGGATCGTGCTGCCCGAGTCCGAAGACGACCGCGTGCTGAAGGCAGCTGCCGAGGTACTGCGCCGCGGCGTGGCAGACATAATTCTGCTCGGTGAGGAAGATGCGGTTGCAAAGCGTGCCGAAGAGCTGAACCTGGATTTGGGCGATGCCACTGTTGTGCGCACCGACGACCCTGCCCTGCTGGAGAAATATGCCACGGAATTTGCCCGGCTGCGCGCCCGCAAAGGTGTCACCTACGAGCAGGCATACGCAAAAGTCCAGGACGTGTCCTATTTCGGTACGATGATGGTTCACATGGGAGACGCGGACGGCATGGTCTCGGGGGCCGCACATACCACCGCACACACAATTGTGCCGTCTTTCCAGATCATTAAGACCAAACCGAACGCCGATATTGTTTCTTCGTGCTTCCTGATGCTCATGGCGGACAGGGTTTACGTTTACGGCGACTGCGCCGTAAACACGAATCCCACACCCGAACAGCTCGCTTCAATCGCCGTGTCCTCTGCGGAAACGGCAGCCCGCTTCGGCGTAACTCCGCGTGTGGCGATGCTTTCGTATTCCACGGGCACTTCCGGAAAAGGCGTGGACGTGGATGCCGTTGTGCAGGCCACCGAACTCGCCTGGGCAAAAGCACCCGATCTTCTCCTGGAAGGTCCGATTCAGTACGATGCCGCCGTGGACTGCGCGGTTGCCGCGGCAAAACTGCCGGGCTCACCCGTGGCGGGAAAGGCCAACGTGTTTATTTTCCCGAGTCTGAATGCGGGCAACATCGGTTACAAGGCCGTGCAGCGTTCGGCGAAGGCAGTCGCCGTGGGCCCGATTCTGCAGGGACTGAACAAACCGGTAAACGACCTTTCCCGCGGGGCACTGGTAGAAGATATCGTCAACACCGTGGTAATCACGGCAATCCAGGCACAGAATTAACGCTCTGCGGCACAAATAACAATCCAAAGGAAAAACATTGACAGTACTAGTAATTAATTCCGGTTCTTCATCCATTAAATATCAGCTGGTCAATCCGGAGAGCGGAGAATCGCTGTGCACGGGTCTGGTGGAGCGGATCGGTGAGGAAATCGGCCACTACGAGCATAAATACAACGGAAAAGTCACGGAGGCAACCGAACCGATCGCCGATCACGGCGTGGGGCTGCGCAAAGTGCTGGAATTCTTCGATACGGTCGGTCCACACCTGGCCGAATCGGATATCAAAGCCGTGGGACACCGCGTGGTGCAGGGAGGAAAGTATTTTGACCGGGCCGCACTGGTCGACGATGCCGTTCAGGCACGGATTAAACAGCTCTGCCCGCTTGCTCCCCTGCACAACCCGGCAAATCTCAGAGGTATCGAGGTAGCGCGGGAGCTTCTTCCCGACGTGCCCCATGTGGTGGTATTCGATACCGCGTTCTTCCAGCAGCTGCCGGACGAGGCGGCAACGTACGCCCTGAACCGCGAGATTGCAGAAAAATATGAGATTCGCAGATACGGGGCACACGGAACTTCGCACAAATTCGTTTCCGAAACCGTAACCAAAATTCTTGGGCGCACAGACCTGAAACAGATCGTGCTTCATCTGGGCAACGGAGCTTCCGCTTCCGCGGTGGTAAACGGCCGCGCGGTGGATACCTCGATGGGGCTGACTCCGCTTGAGGGCCTGGTTATGGGAACGCGCACCGGGGATATTGACCCGGCTGTCGTATTCCATCTGCAGCGCGAGGCAAAAATGGACTGCGAAAGCGTAGACCGCCTGTTCAACAAGGAATCCGGGCTGAAAGGCCTGGCGGGCGACAACGATATGCGCATGGTCTGGAAGAAAGTCGATGACGGAGAGCGAAACGCAATTGAGGCAATTGAGGTTTATGTTCACCGTCTGGTTCACTACATCGGCGCGTACACGGCCGTGATGGGCGGCTTGGACGTTGTCACATTCACGGCGGGAGCCGGTGAGAACGACAGCCGTCTGCGGGCACGTGTACTCGACCGTCTGGCACCTTTCGGCGTGAAATACGATGCGGAAAAGAACGCTGTGCGCGCAAAAGAAGCACGTGAAATTTCCACTGCGGATTCCGCTGTGAAGGTTTATGTTGTTCCGACAAACGAAGAACTGGCCATTGCCCGACAGGCAATGGAACTGATTCAATAAGGGATCGGCGGGCCGGACTTCGTTTCCGGCTCTCCGGCCCGCCGTCCTCCCCTTCCCGCATGCTGCGCGGGCAGCCGGCAGACTGTGAACTTTGCGCCGCCCGCCCTGCGGGAATCGGCCGCTCTCTTTTTCCTCTCTATTCCCCTCCCCCCCCCGAAAGGACCGTCATGAGCATCGAAATCATCGAAAATGCAACTCCCGAATTGGAGGAGGCTTTCGCCCGTCTTATTCCCCAGCTTTCCGGTTCTTCCACGCCCATGAATCTTGCCCGGTTGGAAGAATTTCTTTCCCAGCCGCATATTTATCTGCTGGTTTGCCGCCGGGAAGAAAATTCCGGGGGAAAAATGCCGATCCTGGGAATGCTCACTCTCGTTACTTTTGAAATTCCCACCGGGCGGCGCGCCTGGATTGAGGACGTGGTTACGGATGCAGATGCCCGCGGACAGGGTGTGGGACGGGAACTGGTGGAAGCCGCTGTGGAACTGGCGGAAAAACTGGATGTTAAATCCATTGACCTCACCTCCCGCCCGAACCGCGAGGCGGCAAACCGTCTCTACCGCCGCTGCGGATTCGCAGCGCGGGAAACCAATGTTTACCGATACGCCGGCCCAAAGCGGAACTGAAAACAGACACCGCACTGCCATATACCCGCATTGACGGCCTGCTTTGCCGCAGCGCCGCGTCCTGCCGTGCCCTGCCACAGTGTTGACGGCCGTGCTTCGCGAAAGACAGCCCGGTGTATGCCGAGACGGCCGTAGCCTGCATTGCCGCCCGCCGGCGGCGGCAGATTCCCGCATTGGATTTCTCCGCAATGCGGGACATATCTTTCAGCGGTGTTCCACGGCTACCGGAACACGCTGAAACTCTTTTACGTCCGAATAACCCGTCATGGCCATTGCCTGACGCAAAGCCCCCACAAGATTTGTGGTTCCCGAAGCATCCAGAGAAGGACCGTTGATAATCTGTTCCAGCGGCGCAACAGTGCCTACATGAACTCTTTCCCCCCGCAGCAGATGCCGGTGGTGTGCCTCGGCTCCCCAATGATAGCCGGCACCCGGCGCCTCGCTGCAGCGCGCCAACACCGTTCCCAGCATTACTCCGTCCGCGCCGCAGGCAATCGCCTTAATTAAATCTCCGGAAGTCGATATCTGCCCATCGGCAATGACGTGCACATATCTGCCTCCGGTTTCGTCCATGTATTCCCTGCGTGCGGCGGCAACGTTTGCCACTGTTGTGGCCATCGGCACCGCAACACCCGCCGTGCGGCGGTTGGCCGTGGTGGCGCCTCCCCCGAATCCCGCCAGCACTCCCGCAGCGCCCGTACGCATTAAATGCAGTGCAGCCGTATATGAGGCAACTCCGCCGACCACAACCGGAACGTCAAGCTCATAGATAAAACGTTTCAGATTCAGCGGCTCACGGTTTGAAGAAACGTGCTCCGCCGAAACGGTCGTTCCCCGGATTACAAAGAAATCCACTCCCGCTTCCACTACCGTATGCCAATACTCCTGCGTTCTGGCAGGGGAAAGCGCGCCCGCCACCGGAACTCCCGCATCTCTGATCTGCGCCAGTCTGGACGTGATCAGCTCGGGTTTAATCGGTTCACTGTATATTTCCTGCATTCGCGCAAAACCGGAAGACTCCTTCAGAGAAGCAATTTCTTCGAGATAAGGCTGCGGATCTTCGTAACGCGTCCAGATCCCTTCCAAATCCAATACGCCCAGCAGACCCATCTTCCCCAGCATAATCGCCGTTTGCGGAGAAATAACAGAATCCATCGGCGCACCGATGATCGGCGCTTCCAACAGATGTGCATCAAGCTGCCAGCTTACGGACACATCGGCCGCATCGCGGGTACGGCGTGAAGGCACCACCGAAATATCGTCAAACGAATATCCGACGGTGGCTCTTTTCCCTCTGCCGATTTCTATTTCATTGTCCATCCGCGTTCTCCTGCCCGAAAACCTGCCAAAATTCTATTCACCATTAAGCCTAGCGCATTGTTCCGCAGGATTTTAATTTCCACCCGCCGCACCGGATCCGCCGCCGAGCATACCGGGCACAGTCCGCAAATCCGCTTTCCGCGGTCCGTAGGCAAAACCGTGGCCCACCCGGCGCGGGACGGTAAAACCCACGGAGAAGGATACTATGATTGGATCATCAGAAAACGAAAACTCCGGACGGAGAACTATGTGGCACAATAAAGCGTTTGTCGGCTTCGACACCGAAACAACCGGCGTTAATCCCCTCACTTCCCGAATCGTTACCGTTTCGGTGATAATCGACGGCGGAGATTTTACCGAGAAATACTACCGGCTTGCCGACCCCGGAATACCAATCCCCAAAGCGGCTTCGGATATTCACGGAATTACCACGGAAAAGGCACGGGAAGAAGGGCAGCCGGCACAGGAGGTCCTCACTCTGGCGGCCGATCTCCTGGCAGAGCAGATGAAAGCGGGAAATCCCGTTGTCGCTTTCAACGCCTGCTACGATTTAACTCTCTTAAACCGGGAGTTGGACCGGCACGGCCTGCCCTCACTGGAAACGCGTATCGGGCACCGGATCGCGCCCGTCTTGGACCCCTATCTGCTGGATAAAGCCGCAGACCGCTACAGACGGGGAAAACGCACTTTGGAAGCGGTGGCGAAACATTACGGAGTGTGGGAAAACGATGCGTTCCACAACGCGGAAGCGGACGTGCTCGCCACTTTGCGCGTGTTGAAAGCAATCCTGAAACGTTATCCGCAGCTGCAGGAACAGGATTTTGACAGTTTAATGAAGATTCAGGAAACAATCCATCTCGACACCGCCGAATACTTCCGTAAACGGGCACAGGCAACGGGAAGAGCATATACGCAGCCGGTAGGATGGCCGATTTCAAAATAAAACGGGCAGCCCGGGGCAAAACAGACAGAGAGCAAAACTGTGAAGGCAAACTCCGCATGTTCCCTTCACGCACAGCCGGGTGTTCGGTGTTGCGGCATCTTCTGCCGCAACACCGAACACCCGGCTGTTTCTTTTATCTTTCCGAAGATTTCGTTTCGCTCAGTTACGCTGCGAAGCGGAATAATTGGGAGCCTCCACCGTCATCTGCACATCATGGGGATGGGATTCGCGCAGTCCCGCAGCGGTAATCCGCACAAATCTCCCTTTCTCCTGCAGCTGCGCAATCGTTCGGGCACCCGTATAAAACATCGTCTGATGCAGACCGCCGATCAGCTGGTACACAACCGAACTCAAAGAACCGCGGTAAGGCACCTGCCCCTCAATTCCCTCGGGAATGATCTTGTCGTCTGTGGATACGTCCGCCTGGAAATAGCGGTCTTTGGAATAAGATGTGCGCCCGCGCGAACTCATTGCCCCCAAAGACCCCATTCCGCGATAATTCTTGAACTGCTTTCCGTTCACAAATACCAGCTCTCCGGGCGATTCCTCGCATCCGGCAAGCAACGAGCCCAGCATAACCGAGGAAGCCCCTGCCACCAGCGCTTTTCCGATATCACCCGAATACTGCAGACCGCCGTCGGCAATCACGGGAACACCTGCCGGGCGGCACGCCTGTGCGGCCAGATAAACCGCCGTCACCTGCGGCACACCGACTCCCGCAACGACACGCGTGGTACAGATCGACCCCGGTCCGACACCGACTTTCACCGCATCCACTCCCGCGTCTACCAGAGCCCGGGCGCCCTCGCGTGTCGCCACATTGCCGCCGATAACGTCGATTCCGGCAAATCCCGAATCGTGTTTGATGCTTTCTATCATCTGCAAAGCCAGTTTTGCCTCGCCGTTGGCGGTGTCCACCACCAGCACGTCCACGCCCGCTTCGGCCAGGGCCTGCGCCCGCTGCCGGGAATCTCCCCAATAACCGATTGCCGCTCCCACACGCAGTCTGCCGCCGGCATCTTTTGTTGCATGGGGATACTGCTGCGACTTCACAAAATCTTTTACCGTGATCAGACCGGCCAGTTTCCCGTTTTCGTCTACCAGCGGAAGTTTTTCAATTTTATTCTTTGCCAGCAGCTCCGTCGCTTCCTTCGCGGAAATACCGACTTTCCCGGTTACCAGCGGCATAGGCGTCATAACTTCGCGCACACGCAGCGTGTCCCACTTTTCTTCGGGAATAAAACGCAGATCGCGGTTGGTGATAATCCCCAGCAGCACATTGGACGCATCGACAACCGGCAGACCGGACACGCGGTATTTACCGCAGAGACGGTCCAGATCCGAAATTGTGGCCTGCGGATTGACGGTAACCGGATCGGAAACCATCCCCGATTCGGAACGCTTCACAATCCTAACCTGATTGGCCTGATCGGCAATCGACAGATTTCTGTGCAGAATCCCCAGGCCGCCCTGCCGGGCCATCGCGATCGCCATCTGCGATTCCGTCACGGTGTCCATTGCCGCCGACAAAAGCGGTAACTGTACATTGATATTCCGTGTAAGCTGCGTTGAGGTATCCACTTCGGAAGGAATTACGTCTGTTTCGTTGGGCAGAAGCAGAACGTCGTCATACGTTAAGCCCACGAGACCAAAGGGATTATTTTCATTCACGGCTGAAACTCATTTCTTTTATTCGGCTAGCAGTTGCTTTAATTATAGTAACCCGAAGGAATTTATCCCCCTTGCCCGCGTGAATGTGTACATCTGCACAGCCCGCAAAAATCCGCTTTCCCCGCCCCCACGGTCCTTGCAAAATGCCGTCCCGGACAGTAATCTAAAAATGGAATCTCTCTAAAGAAGATCTTTCGGTTTATGAAAGGCATATGTTTGGCCGTGCAGATAAGAAACGTTCAGAAAACACCCTTGGATTTTTGGTCCTGGCAGCGGCACGGAAAATGCAACACCATGGATCCCGAGCTGTTTTTTCACCCCGAGGGGGAACGCGGCGGCCCCCGGCGCCGGCGCATAGAATACGCAAAATATATTTGCCGGCAATGCCCGGTAATCGGCGAATGCCGGCAGTATGCCCTTCTTCACCGCGAGCCGTACGGCGTATGGGGAGGACTGTCGGAAGAAGAAAGAAGCGGAATTCTGCGCACGGAAAACCGGACGCACGCCAGCTCATCCAATTTACCACATTCCGGCAATGTGAAACCGTACCGAAAAAACCGGCAGGCGTCCGGCAGCATCGACTCTCCCGCGATGTAAACTTCGCGCACGGGCCGCGGCGGCGGAAGTGCCGCCGCGGCCGTTTGCTACCGATGTTCCAGCTTTGCCAGAACTTCTCTGTGCGCTTGCATTATCTCCTCCGGCAGATCCCTGAACGCACTCAGATGTTCTTCACGGCGGGCCATCTCCGTTTTCCATTTCGCCTCATCAATATGCAGCAGGCGCTCCAAATCGGCGGCGGAGATATCCATTCCCGTCAGATTCAGTTCCGCCGGATCCGGCACGATTCCGACCGGCGTTTCCACACCTTTGGCACGCCCTTCCTTCAGATCCATCAGCCACAGCAGCGGGCGGATGTTATCGCGGTATCCCGGCCAGATAAAACGTCCGTCCGTATCGCGCATAAACCAATTCACATGCGCGAAAATCGGCTTATGCCGCGCCGCACCGATGATCCTCAGCCAATGACGGGCATATTCCCCTTCGGGGTAGGACATAAACGGACGCATCGACATCGGATCGTAACGCAGCACGCCGTCCTTTCCTTCCGCCGCAAAAGTTGCTTCCGCACCCAGCGTCAGACCGTCATATACACCCTCGGGCAAAGAACGCAGGGCACGGATCAGCGGCTCGCGGTCGCGCACACGTCCGCCAAAAATGATCGCGTCAATCGGCACGCCCTCCGGACGTTCAAAATCCGGGGCCACGTTGGGCACATTTGCCAATGTCGTTGTGAAACGGGAATTCGGATGCGCCCAGGAATCCTCTTTCGCCCCGGAACGCTGCCTTTCCGCCGGCCGCTCGGAAATCAGCTGTCCTTTCCAGTCGCGCCAGCCCGTAACGTCGGCAGGAGGCTCGGGCGTGCGGCCCTCCCACCATACCTCATGGGTATTTTCGTTATAGGCAACATTTGTGAACAGCACTTTCGTACCGGGAGCAAGCGAGGCCAACGCAGTCGGATTGGTCGTTTCATTCGTGTCTTTTGCCACGCCGAAAGCACCGAACTCGGGATTCATACCGTACACGCGTCCGTCATCGGGATTCACCCACAGCCACACGATGTCGTCTCCGTAAAATTCAACGGTGTACCTCTCGCCCAAAGCGTCCGGGGGAAGCATCATCGCCAGATTTGTTTTCCCCGACGCCGAGGGGAAACCGCCGCAGATATGATATTTTCTGCCCGTCTTTCTGTCCGTAATTCCGATCAGCATAAACTGCTCGCCCAGGAACTTTTTCGACACCCACCCGTCGTAGGAAGCCAGGCGCAGACCATGCGCGATTTTACCCAGCAGGGCATTGCCGCCGTAGGAAGAACCGAAATGCAAAATTGTGCGCCGCGAGGCAACGGTCGCAAACAGACGCCGGTCGTGCGCGGTCCCCTGCCCCAAATTCTCCAGGTCGCCCGTAACGTGCACCGCGCGCACGAAATGATCGGGATCGGGCAGATTCTCCAGGTATTTCACTCCCACGCGCGCCATTCTGATCATGTGGTGCACAACGGTACGCGAATCCGTAAGCTCCACCCCGCGGGCGTATTTTTCCAGCGGGCAGCCGGGCGGCGACATTAAATACGGAATGACGTACATCGTTTTCCCGCGGGAAGCCCCGCGCATCCGCTCAATCTGAATTTTTTCCGTTTCCTCTGCGTCGCGCCAATTGTTGTAGAGCCCCGCATCCGCAGGGGAATCGGTAGCAACGACGGTGCGCTCTTCCGAGCGGGCCGTATCTTTCCAATAGGAGCGGGAGTAGTAGCGGTCTCCTTCGACCGGCAGAATCTCCCCTTCCGCCAACGATTCGGCAAGCAGACGGTCGTCGTCTTCGGCGTTAATTACCTCAATTTTCGCAGGCTGCGTGATCTGCGCCCACGTCTGCACGTATTCACGCACATAGGAATTGTGTATGCCCGCCTCGTCGAGGATCTGTTCCGGATTGTCCATTTTGCGTCCTTCTTCTCGGTTTATCATAGATAAATGTTTGGTTAACCGAACATTTATTATTCTATACGCAAAACTTTTTCCCGTGTGGCAATTCGGGCCCATGTCGCCGATTTCCCGCGCCCGCGGATAAAAAGGACAAAAAGTTGGGCAGAGACAAACATCCCTGCCCAACTTCGGAAAATTAACTACCGTTCCACAACCGCCAGTACATCACGCGCGGAAAGGATAATGTATTCATCCGTACCGTACTTTACCTCGGTACCTCCGTAACGCGAATAAATAACGGCGTCTCCGACTTTCACATCCAGCGGAACACGGTTGCCGTTGTCGTCAATCCGACCCGGTCCGACTGCAACGACATTGCCTTCCTGCGGCTTTTCCTGTGCACTGCCCGGAAGAACAAGACCCGACGCAGTAGTTTCTTCTGCTTCAACCTGCTTGATCACAATCCGATCTTCAAGCGGCTTAATGGAGACCGACATGCGTCTCCCCCTTCTCTAAACTCGATTTTCAGTTATGAATCCGACTTCGGACCTGCCGTCGCGGGGGTCGGGTCCGGCTGCCGGGAGCAGCTCTCGCTGCATACATATATAGGCTAAGACTATTTCCGGCACTCGGTCAATTCGAGTGCCAATTTTGTATAAAACATCGCTATGCGCGAACGCAGGCGCGCCGCACCGGGCATCATCGCACGCACCGGCCGGCGAAAATGCCAAAATGGTTCTGTGAGTATCGCCGCCCTTCTGCACCTGCCCTTGGGAGAACAGCTTCTGCGCGCACTTCCCAACGGGTACAGCCCGGAGGATGTGTTTAAACTTTCCGCCCGGCTGCGCGCAGACGGATATGCGGCAGAATACGTGAACGAAGCACTTACACAGCTGCGTCTGCGCACAAAAGCCGCGGAAAAATTCGGTTCGCTCGCCCGGTCCCTCCTCTACACGGCCGCCGGGCTGGAACAGGCAACAAGACTTTCCGTGGCCGCGGTTCACGCCCGCCGGTTTCTGGATTCCGGAATAAAGACGGTTGTGGATTTCGGCTGCGGAATCGGCGCGGATTCCTATGCTTTTGCAGACCTCGGACTGCACACCCGCTCTTTTGAAAAAGATCCCGACGCTGCCGCGGCAGCCCGGTACAATCTGCGTCGCTTCGGCAACGCATCGGTGTTTTGCGCAGACGGTTTCACCGCCGATCTGACTGCTTTCGGCGCAGAGGGAATATGGATCGATCCCGCACGGAGAAAAAACGCAATCCGCCTGAAAGACCCCGGGCATTGGATTCCGCCGCTGCCCCGGGCACTTGATCTGGCCGGGCGTTTTTCCGCCGCGGGAATAAAAACCGCGCCCGGGATTCCCTATTCGCATCTGCCCGAAAACTCCGCCGTGAGCTGGATCAGTGTTGACGGGGAGCTGCCGGAGGCCGTGATATGGACGGGAGCGGCCTGCCCTGCCCCGAAACGGGAAGCAGTGGTGATCCGAAACGGGCACACATACATATATGCCCCCTGCGAAGCACACGATCCGCGCACCGCGGCAAAAACGGTAACTCCCCGCGCACCCGGAAAATATATTTTCGAGCCCGACCCCGCCATTATCCGCAGCGGACAGATTTCCCGCCTCTGCACCGAATTTGGGCTTGCCCCCATATCCGACCAAATTGCCTACCTCAGCGGCGACGTGCCCGTTTCCACTCCTTTCTGCACCGCGTTTGAAGTGCTTTATACGGGAACGCTGAACATGAAAAAGACCGGAAAGATTTTACGGCAGATGGAAATCGGCATCCTGGAAATCAAAAAACGCGGCACGGATCTTCAGCCCGAAGCAATGCGCAAAGCGCTGCGCACCGATCCGCGCGCCCCGCATTCCGCCACTCTGTTTGCCACCCGGGTGATGGGAAAACACCGGGCAATAATTGCGCGGAGAATCCGAAAAGCGCCTAAGTGAGGTCCGCACCCGCCGCGGAAAAATAAAGGCGGCCTGCCCAAAGGCAGACCGCCGACTAACTCGGTAACAGATTTTACAGAGAAGTAATCAGATCCCGGTTCAGCATCGAGATAAACTCAAGCGGAACCTGTTTCGGACACGCCGCGGCACACGCACCCGTATTGGTGCATCCGCCGAAACCTTCGGCATCGTGCTGGGAAAGCATATTCACCACACGCCGCTTGCGTTCCGGCTGGCCCTGCGGAAGCAGACCCAGGTGTACCACCTTTGCCGAAGTAAACAGCATTGCCGATCCGTTCGGACAGGCTGCCACGCACGCACCGCATCCGATGCAGGCTGCGGCTTCAAAGGCTTTGTCCGCATTCTCTTTCCGCACCGGCACCGAGTGTGCGTCGGGAGCCGCACCCGTGTTTACGGAAATATACCCGCCTGCCTGCACAATCCGGTCAAGGGCACTGCGATCCACAACCAAGTCGCGCAGCACGGGGAAAGCCGTCGAACGCCACGGCTCGATGGTAATTGTGTCGCCGTCTTTGAAGTGACGCATATGCAGCTGACAGGTTGTGGTAACCTCCGGGCCGTGCGGATCGCCGTTAATCACTACCCCGCACTGACCGCAGATACCTTCACGACAGTCAGAGTCAAATGCTACAGGCTCTTTACCCTCGGCAAAGAGTTCCTCGTTGAGCTGATCGAGCATCTCCAGGAAAGATGCGTCTTCCTCAACGTTCTCAATCGTATGGGTCTCGAAGCTGCCTTCAGCTTTCGGACCGGCCTGACGCCAATATTCAAGGTTAATTTTCACTTGTAGCTCCGCTGCTTCATCTCAACAAATTCGTAATTCAGATCTTCTTTGTGAAGAACCGGAGGACAGCCCTCGCCGCCCCACTCCCAAGCCGCCACATAGGCAAACTTATCGTCGTGGCGCAGTGCTTCGCCTTCTTCGGTCTGCGACTCGGCACGGAAATGACCGCCGCAGGATTCCTCGCGGTGCAGAGCGTCGATACACATCAGCTCTCCCATCTCCAGGAAATCCGCTACTCTGCCTGCCTTCTCCAAAGACTGGTTCAGCTCATTGCTTCTGCCGGGCACGCGTACGTTCTTCCAGAAATCCGCACGCAGTTCCCGAATCAGACCGATGGCTTTCTTCAGACCGGCGTCGGTGCGCTCCATACCGCAGTACTCCCACATGATCTGTCCGAGTTCCTTATGGTAGGAATCGACGGAACGTGTGCCTTCGTTCTTAATGAAGTGTTCGAAACGCTCCTCGTTCTCTTTTCTCACAGCCAGCAGCCGCGGATCGTCCTCGCTGATCTCCTCAAACGCCGAGGCGCCGGCAAGATAGTCGTTAATCGTATTCGGGATTACGAAGTATCCGTCCGCCAGACCCTGCATAAGCGCGGAGGCGCCCAGACGGTTCGCGCCGTGGTCGGAGAAGTTTGCCTCGCCTGCCACATACAGCCCGGGGATTGTGGACTGCAGATCGTAGTCCACCCACAGACCGCCCATCGTGTAGTGCACGGCAGGATAAATACGCATCGGAACCTCGTAGGGATTCTCCGCGGTAATGCGCTCGTACATATCGAAGAGGTTTCCGTACTTGGCAGAAACCTGGTCTTTGCCCATTCGGGCGATCGGCTCGGCAAAATCAAGGTATACGCCGCGCGCAACCCCGCCGATCTTCGGCCCCACACCGCGGCCCTCGTCGCACATATTCTTCGCCTGACGGGAAGCGATATCACGCGGAACGAGATTTCCGAATGACGGATAAATCCGCTCCAGATAATAATCGCGGTCTTCTTCGGGAATGTCACGCGGATCCTTGCCGCAGTCTTCGGCCTTCTTCGGCACCCAGATCCTGCCGTCGTTACGCAGGGACTCGGACATCAAAGTCAGCTTCGACTGCGATTCTCCGTGCTGGGGAATACAGGTCGGATGAATCTGCGTGTAGCAGGGATTGGCGAAGAAAGCGCCTCTGCGGTGTGCGCGCCAGATTGCCGAACCGTTGCACCCCATCGCGTTCGTGGAAAGGAAGAATACGTTTCCGTATCCCCCGGTTGCCAGAACAACGGCATCCGCAATATGCGTCTCTATCTCGCCGGTAATCATATCCCGGGCGACAATTCCCCGGGCGCGGCCGTCAATAACGACCAGGTCGATCATCTCATGCCGGCTGTAGAGCTTAACGGTCCCCGCCTTCGCCTGGCGCATCAGTGCCTGGTAGGCACCGATAAGCAGCTGCTGCCCGGTTTGCCCGCGGGCATAGAAAGTTCGCGACACCTGCACGCCGCCGAAAGAGCGGTTGTCCAGCAGGCCGCCGTATTCACGCGCAAAGGGAACACCCTGTGCCACGCACTGATCGATAATTGCCGCGGAAACTTCGGCCAAACGGTACACGTTCGATTCGCGCGAACGGAAATCCCCGCCTTTGATGGTGTCGTAGAACAGGCGGAACACGGAATCGTTGTCGTTCTTGTAGTTCTTCGCCGCGTTGATTCCGCCCTGCGCGGCAATTGAATGTGCGCGGCGGGCAGAATCCTGATAGAAAAACGCTTTTACGTTATAGCCCATTTCGCCCAGAGAAGCCGCGCCGGCGCCGCCTGCCAGGCCGGTACCGACAACAATCACCGTACGCTTACGGCGATTGGCGGGATTTACCAATTTTGCACTGAACTTGCGTTTTTCCCAACGTTCTGCAATCGGACCGCCGGGCGCCTTCGTATCGGCAATCGGATCTCCCTCACGGTAGAGACCCTGCACTAAATTTTCAGCCATTTCCCTGCCTTTCCTCAGAGCAGCCCAAACAGAAACATGGTCGGGGGCGTCATAAACCCGACGAGAATAATCGCGGCGACGAAATCGGCACAGAGCTTAAAAAGCCGTTCGCGCGTGCGGCTCGACAGACCGAGCGTGGCGAGCGCCGACCATACCCCATGCCGGATATGCAGGGCAATCGCGCACATGGCAACAAGATAGAAAGCCCAAAGCCAGGGCACGGAAAAACCTGCCTGCAGACGCTGATACGGGGTAAGCGCGGCGTAATTTTCCGCACCGACGTTTGCTTTCAGCACAGTGAACTGCAACAGGTGGAACACGATCCAGATCGCGATGATTACACCGCCCCAGCGCATTGTTGCCGCGGTGTACGTCTGCGACGGGCGCACTTTCTTTCCCGTATTGATTTTATATGCATCTCCCCGGGCCTTCTTTGCCCTGACCCACAAAGTGATTGCGCAGTACATATGCACAACAATGCACAGGAAAAGCGTTACCCGCATAATCCACAGAAATCCTTTGTGCGGCAGAATCGGGTAAAGCAAATCCTGATGAAGCCATTCGGCATAATGGTTGAATGCTTCCGGCCCGAAAAACACCTTCAGGTTTCCATACATATGGAACAGAAGAAATAACACAAAAATAATGCCCGTAGCTGCCATAAGCACCTTCAGTGCCACGGTAGTCCTACTGCCTCGATTAGTTTTTACAGTTGAGTTAGTCACAACTAAAAATTACCAAATTAAACAGGCAAATATGGAGGCGGAAATACCCAAAACACGCCCCGGTGCGCAAAATTAGCGACACCCTATATTTGACGTCCCGTTATCCCCGGAAATTAGGCAAATACACCGCCCGATAAAGAGACACGAAGTTCAACTATTTGTGTGAGAATTTATTTGCGTATTTCTCTTTTTCTGCGCCGCGAAAGCGCTCCCCCTGCGACACATTTACCGCTTTGCGCAGTGCGGAAAGATCAAGTTTCATAATCAGTGCATCGTCATCCGGATAATAGCGTTTTCTTAACCCCACCGGCCGAAAACCGAATTCCCGGTACAGAGCCTGCGCACCCGCGTCCGCCCTGCGTACTTCCAGAAACACCTCATGCGCGCCGCCGGCGGAATATGCCCACCGCAGAAGACTGCCCAGCAGCATCCGGGCGATACCGCGGCGGCGGAAGCTTTGCGCGACGGCAACCGTAAGCACCTCGGACTGCGGCCCGGCGCTGATTCCGCCCGCGGCAATTATCCGGGGCAGGGAACGCAAAGTACGCCCGCACGCAACGGCAATCAGATAATGGTCTTCCTTCCGCCGCAGTGCTTCCTCCCACACAGCCTGCGGCCATGCCGCCCGGCCAAAATTTTGCAGGTCAAACCGGGCCAGAGAGGAAGCATAGCCGGGATCCGGGACCAAAAATTCCCACTGCCCGGGCATCAGCGGTACGGATTGCCGACCGCCGGCGCCTGCGCGCACGAACCGCTGCCGTGCACGTCGGGCCGACGCAGATACTGTGCCCGCGCATCCAGGGAAAGACGCTCACCGGCATCAATCCGCGCCAGACGCGAAAGCGCCAGACGCGTCATTACCGCGGGAGAAGCGGAAACAATCATGCGCACGGGAAACAGATCAGCATAAAGATCCTGCGTCTGCGCCGCCACAACCGCATCGTTTTCCTTCAGTTCGGCGGCAAGCACACCGGGGGCAATGACCCTTACCGGCTCCGTCACTTCCACATCATCGGCTCCCAGAGGCCGCGCCCGAAGAGTATAGATCTCTTTTCTGCGCGCATCGATAATCGGAACCGTCACGTCTGCGCCTTTGTCGGCCGCCGCGCGTGCCAGAATCTCCGGCGAAGACAGCCCGTACAGAGGAATATTCCAGGCGGCGGCAAGCGTGCGGGCAGTGACCAGCCCCGCCCGCAGACCCGTAAACGCCGCCGGACCCGTCCCGGCAACAATGGCGTCCGGTACCTTTACCTGCGCCTCCGCCAAAACCTTGGATACAAGCGGAGACAGTACTTCCACGTGATGGCGCCCATCCGCGGACTGCGCCACGGACAGCTGCTTCACTTTGCCGTCTGCCGCCTCACAGACACCCACCGTCACATTTGCCGATACGTCAATCGTCAGAAACTTCATCTTTTTCCTTTACATTCGGAATGTTTTTCAAAACTTTTAATTTTCCCCTGCGGGTAACATGCTCAACGATATTCCAATGCGACTGCCCAAAACCTCTTCCGTGTACGTTTTTCGTTCCCGTTCTCACGTATTTGCGTTCACTGAGCAGCCAAATTACCGACACTCCCAAAACCGCGAGAATCGTGGCCGCAATCAGAAGCTGCTGCACGAAGGAAAAATTCTGCTCCTGCGCACCGGCGGGCATCGTTTCGGCAACCACGGAATTGGCATCTTTTCCCCCGGAAATTATCACCTGCCGCTGCAGCAGAAAATTCTTCACCGGCAGCGCGCCCAGCAGCACGTTCTGCGCATCCGTGTCCGCTGCCTCAACCGACTCGTTTGACTCTTTGAACCAGCCCTTCAGCTGCGGATCGTAAAACAGTTTTGCCGAATCGCGCATTACGAGCAGTTCCCCGGCAAGGGTATCGTCGGCAAACGAGTGCGTAAGCATCGGTTTGCCGTGGGAATTTTTAATCACCGAAACCGCCACCGGATTATGCAGCGGATCCAAAATGGGAACAGCCCAGGAATCTCCGCCGCGAAAAGCCACTGCCGGGTCCTGGGCGCCGCGGACAATCACGGAGATCTGTTTTATCCTGCCGTATGCGTACTGCCCGCGTTTGGCCGCTTCCACAGCCGGAAAAACATGGGCAACCTGATCCAAAATCAGCGACTTCCCGTTATCGGCCAGCCATGTCTGCACATCGTGGTCGGACATGGCGCGCACGGGTACGGAGTGCATCGCGTACGGCGCACAGGCGCCGGCCGCCGGGGGAATAAAACCGGCGGGCACGCCCGCGGCGGCACCCACCGCCGCCAGCACACCTGCCGCAAATATCTTCGCCCGCATTTTCGGTCCGCTCTCAGACGTCTTTCCGGGGCACATACGCCGCACAGTCCGCGGCGATGTCCGCAAGCCACCGGCGGGCACGTTCGCCGAAGGGACGAAACTTCAGCACGCGCGGGGCATCCTCGTACAGATCTTCGGGCTCCTGCCCCTCCTGCGCGCCGAGAGGACGGTCAATTTCAACCTCCAGGCGGTTTTGGGAAAGAACCTCCGCCTTGCCCGCACCCCATTCCACCACGGTCAGGGAAACATCCAGGGAACTGTCCAGATCAAGAGCGTCTATTTCCTCCAGCGATCCCAGACGGTATGCGTCTACATGGACCAGATCCAAGCCGGACCCGTGATAATTCTGCACGATCACAAACGTCGGGGAAGACACCTTCGCATCAATTCCCAAACCGTTTGCGATTCCCTGCGTCATTGTTGTTTTGCCGGCACCCAGCGGGCCGTTAAGCAAAACCAAATCACCGCCGGCCGCATGCCTGCCCAACGCCGCGCCCACGGCCTGAATATCGGCCACGGAGGGCGCTTCCAGGACTAATTCCATACCTTTTCGCCTTCTTTTCTCTCTGCTTCTTCCGGCCGCCGATTCGGGACATCCCTAATCCACATAATAACGCGGCACCCGTGTGCCCAGCCGGCACACAATCTCATATCCAATAGTATCGCACACCGTACCCCAGTCATCGGCAGTGGGCACCGCGTCTTTTGCGTCACCGAAAACCGTGACCGTATCGCCGGGAACAGCCTGCGGGGCCTCAATCACAAACTGATCCATGCAGATTCGCCCGACCACTTTGCAGCGGCGCCGGCCGGTCACCACCTCTGCCGTATTTGAGGCGTGACGCGGAATTCCGTCCGCATATCCGAGCGGAACCGTTGCCAGCCGTGTCGTTTCCCCCAGCACCGCGGTATGCCCGTAACTCACCCCGGTTCCCGCGGGCACGTCACGGACCGAAACCACATCCGCTTCCAGCTTCATTACCGCACGCAGCCCGAGTTCCTCCGCGGTGGCAATTTTCGGTTCGGGACTGATTCCATACAGGATGCATCCCGGGCGGACCATGGAATAATGCGTCTGCGGATGCCACAAAATGCCGCCCGAGGCCGCAAGGTGGCAGAACTCCACCGTGATTCCGGCTTCACGCAGAATTTCGCGCGCCTCTTCAAACACTGCCGTCTGCCGCGCCGTCACCTCCGACTGCGGATCGTCGGCACACGCCAGATGGGACCACAGGCCCACCGGGCGGATCAGACCGCCACGCACATAGGCGGCAAACTGCGGCATAATCTCTTTCAGCCCGGAAAGCAGAAAACCGGCACGTGACATTCCCGTGTCTACCTCCAGGTGCACCCGGGCGGGAATCCCGGTCTCGATGGCTGCCGCAACGATTTCGTCGAGCGCCCACGACGCACTCACCGAAAGATCGATCCCCAGCTCCAGAGCCTGCCTGAAAGGCGCTCCCGGCTCGGCAATCAATGCCAGCATCCTGCCCCGCCTGTTTAATGCTTTGCGCAGTTCAATAGCCTCCCCCAGCTGCGCGACGGCAAGCCAGTTCACGCCCTCCCCGAGCGCCCATGCGCCTACTTCGACCGCTCCGTGCCCGTAACCGTCGGCTTTGATCACCGCCATAATCTCCGCATCTTTTGCCCATTTTCGCGCAAGACGCAGATTGTGCACAAAAGCTTTCTTCGAAATCAGGGCGCGGGAAGGAAAATTTGCTCCGTGAATCCGGTAATTACTCACTGAACGCTGCCTCCTTTGAAGAAAGAATCCGATAAACAGTTTCCGGTAACTCTCCGATAATATCGCCGGCGGAAATCGGATTTCCGAAAGACGACGGGGAATGTGTCTTAACTCGCGCCGCCCGGGAAGCCGCACTGCTGTGCAGAAACACAGCGCAGGCGGCAATTTTTGCCGGCAGGGAGTCGGCCTCGGCTTTGGCGCGGGAACACATCCCGGTTTCCCGTTTCGCCCGGGCAGCGGCACATGCCAGCAGTGAGCCGGCAATTCCCGCCAGCACATCGCCCGTGCCCGCGGCGGCAAGCCAGGTCGGCGCATCGGCCTGCGCGTAAAGCTCTCCCCCGGGCGCGGCAATCACCGTAACAAAACCTTTCAGCAGCACGGCCGCGCCCGTCATCCGGGCGGCCTCGGCTGCCGCCCGCTGCGGATTACGGCGAATCTGCGAAAGAGTAATCCACTGCCCGCACGCGGCATAGAGTTTTACTAATTCTCCCTGATGCGCCGTCAAAAGTGTCGGCACATTTCCCGTCAGACCGGCGCAGGCAGGTATCGCCTCCGCATCCAAAACCGCGGGCACACCTGCCCTAACTGCCTTCCGGTATGCCCGGCGCAGATATTCCCGATCCGTAATTCCGCAGCCGATCACATACGCGTCACAGTTTTTTCCGCCCATTACCGCTTCCGGATATTTCAGCGGCATCTGCGGGCTGCCCCCGAGATAGCAAAGCATACCCACACCCGTTTTCAAAGCCGCCCCCGCGCTCAGGTATCCTGCACCGGGATACCGCTTTGATCCCGTGCACAGTCCCAGAACGCCGCGCGAATACTTATTGTCCGAAGGCGTGGGGACAGTCAGTACGCCGCGTACGTCGCCGCGCCCAACCCGACGCACGGCAGGCTCGGCGTGTATGGCGCGCAGGGTGTGCATGATTCCGGTATCGGCCAAAATCACTTCACCGAAAAAGTCTTTTTCTTCCGCGGCATTCACCGCCGGAAGAAGATGCGCGGGCCTGAAACACCCCAGGGCCACCGTGTACGACGCAGGCAGCACATACCCGCTGTGTACGGTGCCGTCTGCGGAGATACCCGAGGGAAGATCAACGGCCACAGCCGGCGGCGGATAATGCCCCGCACGGGCGCTTCGGACGTCCCGCAGCGTTTTCAGCCACGTACGGTACGGCTCGCGTATCTCACCCAAAATTCCGCTTCCGAAAATTCCGTCAACCCAGACATCCGCTTCTTCCGCAAGTTTTCGCAGCACGTCCGAATCCGGGAGACGAAACCGGGAAATATATCCCTCCGGCGGCGGCGCGGCACACGGGTGCGTGTTTTCGCCCGTTACCGCTTTTACCCGCACGCCCCGGCGCGCAAGAAAAGTTCCGGCCGACAGGGATATGCGCCCGTTTTCCCCCGGACCTGCCAACACCAAAACGCTGCTTCCGGAGACTTTTCCCCGGACGCGGCGGATAATGCGCAGCAGAGCCTGCGCCGCGGCATAGGCCGCATTCGCGCAGGTCTGCCCGTCCTGTCTGCGTAAAATACCGACGGCACGGCACACATCACGCTCCGCAAACGCTTCATGCATTGTGCCCTCCCCGATACATAAATTTCTATTCCACGGTTACCGCTTTTGCCAGATTGCGGGGTTTGTCTACGTCATAGCCTTTCAGCTTAGCCAGTTCGCAGGCAAATATCTGCAGCGGAACCACAGTGACCAGCGGCATCATCAGCGTCGGTGTGGATTGGGGCACGCGGATCACGTTCTTCACGGAATCGTCGATCGCATCGTCCCCCTCCTCGGCAATAACCACTACCCGTGCCCCGCGCGCCTGCACTTCCGACACATTGGAAACAACTTTGGCGTGCAGCAGCGGCCGGCGCGGCGTGGGAACGATAACGAACACCGGCAGATCCTTTTCGATCAGGGCAATCGGCCCGTGCTTCAGTTCCCCGGCGGCGAATCCCTCCGCGTGGATATAGGCCAGTTCCTTAAGTTTCAGCGCGCCTTCCAAAGCGATCGGAAAGCCTACGTGTCTGCCCAGAAAAAGCACCGAGTCCACATCCGACATCTGTGCCGCCAGGGCTTTTACCCTGTCTTCCTGCTCAAGCACTTTACGGATCCGCTGCGGCATTTTCCCCAATTCTTCAAGATACGCGGCCACTTCGTCGGAAAATTTGTTTCCGCGCAGTTCCGCCAGGTACAGACCAAGAAGATAGGCTGCCGTAATTTGGGCGGAGAATGCCTTTGTGGAAGCCACCGCAACTTCCGGGCCCGCGTGCGTGTACAGCACGGCATCCGCCTCCCTGGCAATCGTGGACCCAAACACGTTCACAATTGCCAGCACGCGCGCGCCCTGTTCCGCGGCATGGCGCACGGCCATCAGCGTGTCCATCGTTTCGCCGGACTGGGAAATGGCCACCACGAGAGTTTTGGCATTCACGATCGAATCCCTGTAACGGAATTCGTGGGCCAGCTCCACTTCCACCGGTATTCTGCACCAATGCTCGATCGCATACTTTGCCACATGCCCGGCATAAGCTGCGGAACCGCAGGCAACCACGATAATTTTGTCGATACTGCGCAGCTCTTCCTCGCCGATACGCAGCTCGTCGAGTTTCAGATGCCCGTCGGCCGTCAGACGTCCGCGCAGCGTTTCCGCCACGGCCTGCGGCTGTTCGTGGATCTCTTTTTCCATAAACGTGTCGTACCCGTCATGCAGCGCGGCATCCACATTCCAGTCCACTTCGTAGACGGTCGGTTCCACCCTGTTTCCGGCAAAATCCGTAACTTCCACGCGGTCGCGAAAAACGGTAACGATCCGATCCTGGTCGATTGCCATTGCGTAACGCGTATACCCGACAAAAGCGGCAACGTCCGAGCCGAGAAAATTTTCTCCCTCGCCCAGGCCCACCACCAGCGGGGAATTACGCCGCGCCGCCACTATCATCTGCGGCTGGGAAGGCGCAATGGCCACAATCGCATATGATCCTTCCAGACGCGCAACCGTCTTCGCCATCGCCCGGGGCAGATCTGCACACTCATCGAGTGCAATCCCCAGCAGATGGGCGATAACTTCGGAGTCCGTCTCGGAACGGAAAGTGTGCCCGAGGGCAATTAATTCGTTGCGCAGCTCCTGATGGTTTTCAACAATCCCATTGTGCACGATTGCCACATTATTCGTCTGTGAGCAGTGGGGATGCGCATTGGCGTCGGTCGGTTTGCCGTGGGTTGCCCATCGCGTGTGCCCAATTGCGCAGACACCGTCGGGGACGGGATTTTTCTCGATTTCCCGACGCAGATTTTCCACCCGTCCGACTTTTTTCCGAATCGCAATTTCTTTTTTCGTGTTCACAGCCACACCCGAAGAATCATATCCGCGGTATTCCAGCCGCGACAGACCTTCCAATACGACTTCCAGAGGATGCTGTGACAAATTATCTGAACCTATGTATCCTGCAATTCCGCACATAGGAACAGACTACAATAATTTTGCGGAATTTTTTTATCTGACTCTCCGGCAGCGAAATAATTTCGCACTGTGGCGGAAAACAGGCACAATACGGATATCGGCAGACACGGAAAGACATTTATGGACGCAAAACGGCATTGGAAAAGCTATTTTACGGATATCCCGGCCCGGCAGTGGCCGGACCTTATCCGCCGGGCCGATTCGCTTTTTGAGCCGGCCGGCGGCGGGAACGCAAATCCGCACCCCTGCGGCGAAACCTGGGGCATATCCGGCGGCACGGATCGCGCGTACCGCGTGCTCTGTGCGCTGATGTCCGACCTGTGCAAAACCCGGGGCACGGACTCTTCCGCCGCGCATTTTCCGCCGCACACGGCGCGCACGGGGAAAACGGAGCCGCCGTGGATTATCGGGATTGCCGGTTCCGTTGCCGTGGGAAAATCCACCGCAGCCCGGATTCTGCGCTCTCTGCTCGGCAGCCTGCCGGGCAGACCGAAAGTGCGGCTGATCGCCACCGACGGTTTTCTGCTGCCGAATAAAGAGCTTATCGCCGCGGATATGATGCAAAAGAAGGGATTTCCGCAGTCCTACAGACCGCACGCACTGACGGATTTTCTGGCGGCGGCCAAATCGGGCGCGGATGACCTTCAGGTTCCCCTGTACGATCACGCGGTATACGATATTGTGCCCAACCGCCGCATAAAAGTGGGCAAAGCGGATATTCTGATTATCGAAGGAATAAATGTGCTGCAGACGCAGCCTTTTTCCGCGAACCCGGCACACTTGGCGCAGGACGGGGCAAAGAGTGCGGACCCCGCGGATTATCTTGATTTTTCGCTGTATCTGGACGCCGCGGAAGACGACCTGTGCCGCTGGTACCTGCAGCGCGTCTTTAAACTGCGCGAAATGGCGCGCACGGACGAAAATTCTTTTTTCCGGCGCTATCTGCGGATGAGCGAAAAAGAAACACGGGAATACGCCCTTGACGTATGGAACCGGATTAATCTGCCCAATCTGCGCCGATACATTGCCCCCACGCGCGCGCGGGCCACGGCGGTCCTGTGCAAAGACTCAGACCACCGCGTGCGCGAACTGTTTTTGCGAAAAAGCGGTCCGCAGATCCGGCCCGGCAAACAGGAAGGAAAATCCGCGCCGGCGGCGTAACGTTACAAAGACAGCTTTTCCCGGACCGTATCGGCCAAACTGCGGGCAATACGGTCTGCCTCTTCCTGCGTCTGCGCCTCCACCATCACTCTGATCAGCGGCTCTGTGCCCGAAGCGCGGAGCAGCACCCTGCCCGTTTCTCCCAGTTCCGCTTCCGCCTGCGCCACTTCCCGTTCCACATATTCGGTTTTTGTTTTGTCCACGTTGGGCACATTAATCAGTGTCTGCGGCAGACGCTGCACAAATTCCACCATCTCCGCCAGTTTTCTGCCCTGCTTTGCCACCTCGGACGCCACCGATACGGCCGTAAGCGTGCCGTCGCCCGTTGTTGCCCGGTCCAGATTAATCACGTGCCCGGACTGCTCGCCGCCCAGGTTATATCCGTGCGCCAGCATTTCTTCGAGCACGTAGCGGTCTCCCACCTTCGTGGATACGGTTTTTATTCCCCTGTCGCGCATTGCCAGATGCAGCCCCAGATTCGACATCACCGTCAGCACGAGCGTATTGCGTTTCAGCTGTCCCTCGCGTTTCATTGCCACGGCAAGCATCCCCATAATCTGGTCGCCGTCCACCAGGTTCCCGGCATGGTCCACGGCCAGACAGCGGTCGGCGTCCCCATCAAAAGCGAAACCGAAATCCGCACCGGTTGCCACGGTCAGTGCCTGCAGCTGCCCCGGATGCGTCGATCCGCACGAATCGTTGATGTTCTTTCCGTCGGGCGCGGCATTGATCACAACCACGTCCGCTCCCAGTTTCTGGAACACCCGCGGCGCAACATCGGAAGCGGCGCCGTTCGCGCAGTCCAGCGCGATGCGCAAACCGTGCAGATCCCTTCCGCAGTCAATCAGATGATCCATATAAAGACGGTCGGATACGGCCGCACTCTCGGAAATGGCACCCACACCGGCGCCCGTGGGACGGTCCCAGTCTTTGCCCAAAAGTGCCTCGATCTCGTCTTCTATTGCGTCGTCCAGTTTAAACCCGTCGCCATTGATAAATTTAATCCCGTTGTCCTGAAAAGGATTGTGCGACGCCGAAATCACAACCCCCAGATCATAGTCTTCCTCGGCGGTCAGATAAGCCACTCCGGGAGTGGGTATTTCCCGCACATGCTCCACATCCACTCCCGCGCTCGCCAGGCCGGCCGCCAAAGCGTGCGAAAGCATTCCCGAAGACTGCCGGGTATCCCTGCCGATGATTGCCCGCGGACGGTGGGAAATGTTTTTCCCGGTCAGCACACGCGCAGCGGCCTCCCCCAGACGCAGCGCAAAAGGAGCCGTAATTTCCGCATTTGCCAGACCGCGCACACCGTCGGTACCGAATAGTCGTGCCATATTTCCTCCTAAAATCATCCATCCGCACACAATTATTCCACTTTTACAGAAAAATGGGGACGGACCACAGGTCCGTCCCCAAATTTGAAAAATACTCAGCGCTTGGAGAACTGAGAAGCTTTGCGGGCTTTCTTCAGACCCGCCTTCTTCCGTTCCACCGCACGGGCATCGCGCGTAAGGAATCCTGCCTTCTTCAGGGCCGGACGGTTTGCCTCACGGTCGATCTCGTTCAGTGCGCGGGAAATTCCAAGACGCAGCGCACCTGCCTGACCGGAAGGTCCGCCGCCGTTGATCCGCGCCACGACATCAAAGCGGCCTTCGATGTCGAGAAGCACAAACGGAGAATTGACAAGCTGCTGGTGCAGTCTGTTCGGGAAGTAGTCGTCCAAAGAACGGCCGTTGATCTTCCATTCTCCCGTACCTGGAATGAGTCGGACACGGGCAATGGCTTCCTTACGGCGGCCTAAGCCCTGTCCCGGTGCGGTAAGGGATGCGCCCTTACCCGTTTGCGGAGCTTCGCTCTCGCTGGTATACGAACTTGGAGCTTCCTCCAGTTCCTCGGTTTCGACGGTGGTCTCAGCCACGGTACTCCTTAAAATCTATTCCGGTTCACTGCCGGGGTTACTGTGCGACCTGCTTAAGCTCATAGGGTTCCGGCTGCTGAGCAGTATGCGGATGCTCGGCACCGCGGTAAACCTTAAGCTTTGTGAGCTGCTGACGCCCCAGAGTGTTCTTTGGAAGCATGCCAGCTACCGCCTTCATCACAGCCTTTTCAGGATTTGCCGCAAGAAGTTCGGTGTAAGATGTTGCCTTCAGTCCGCCCGGATAACCGGAATGGTGATAGGCAATTTTTTGTTCACGCTTGGAACCGGTCAGAGCGACCTTCTCCGCGTTAATGATTACAACGTAATCGCCGGTGTCCGCATTAGGTGCGAAATTTGGCTTATGCTTCCCACGGAGCAGGGTGGCAACCTGAGCTGCCAAGCGGCCGAGGACGACGTCGGTTGCATCAATGATGTACCACTTTTTCTCTACATCGCCGGGCTTTGGTGAATACGTGCGCACTTGCGTAGCCTTCGTTTCTGTTCAAGGATTCCTTCCCCATCCGGCATGGCTTCCCGCGACAGGCCTAAGAATCCAATGGTTATAATGTCCAATGCCGTACGTTCCCGCAGACGAGTGGGAATACATCTGCACAGTATGCACAGCGATAATAAACTCTATCCGTTTCCGCGCCGGCAGTCAAAAAGATTTCGGCAGCTGTGAGACGATTCATTTCATCCAAACCGGGCCGCGGCGGCCGTTAACCGCACAGGCGCGCTCTTTTAACCGCGGTAACGCCGCGCCCGCAGAGCCTGGGAAGCATATTCCCCGGGCGGCGGATACCCCACGGATTCCAGGGTAAGACCATGCGCGGGGGCAACTTTCACTTCTCCGGTGCGTGACCTTTCCAGCAGCCGCCGCTGCGGCCAGCCAACATCTTTCGCACCCCTGCCCACTTCCGCCAATGTGCCGACCAAAGTTCTGACCTGGGAATGGCAGAACGCGTCCGCACGGGCGTGCACGCAGACGATTCCCTCTTCGCGGATTACCTCCAAACGCTGCAAAGTACGCACGGTTGAGGCTCCCGGACGCGGTTTGCTGTACGAGAGAAAATCATGCTCCCCCAAAAGAGGCTGTGCCGCGCGGTTCATCAAAGACACATCGAGCGGCGCCGCAACCCACAGCACGTCCGGGCGCTGAGGCCGCCAGCGGGCGGGACCGTCGGCAATCCGGTAAGTGTAGGCACGCCACAGTGCCGAAAACCGGGCATCGAACGTTTCGGGCACCTGCCGGGCGCTGTTGACCACGACATCGGTATATCCGCGCACGCCCGGGCAGCCTCGGGCCAGTACCGCATTCACCTTGCGCACAAGGGCTTCCGGCGGGGAAACGGCCGCTCTGCCCGGCAGTGCTTCCCAAACGGCGGCGGGGACGTCAAAATGTGCCACCTGACCGGTGGCGTGCACTCCCGCATCCGTTCTCCCCGCCACCGTAAGGACCACCCGACCTGCCGGAATATGCAAAACCTGCGCCAGTGCGGCCTCCAGTTCACCCTGTACCGTACGCAGTCCCGGCTGACTTGCCCAGCCGTGGAATCCGCCACCCAAATAGGCGATATTTAGACGAACCCTACACATTTGCGATATTGTCGAGATCATGAGAGAAGCTTCGCACACCGGCACCGGCTTTTCCAGTTCCACACCCCCCAGGCCCGGCAACAGTACGGAAAAAGTCACACTTTGCGTGGACTGCGGGGGCGGCGGAATAAAGTCGGCGCTGATCGGAGAGGACGACCGGCCGCTCACTCCGTCTCTGCGCACGGCCGTTTCCTATCCGTTTGCCCCGCAGGATCTGCTGCGGATTATCCGCAGCCACCTGGCCGAGCACCTGGCTTTGGGCAGCTGCCGTCCCCATCGGATCACGATCGGCATCCCGGGTATTGTGCGCAGGGGAAGAATCGTATACACGCCGCATTACATCCGCGAACACGGTCCGCACACAAAAATCAATTCCCGGCTTAGAGACGAGTGGACGAATCTGCATTTGGCGCAGCTGTTGGAGAGTCATTTTGAGCTGCCGTGCCTGGCTCTCAACGACGCGGAAGTGGCCGCATGCGCCACGGTGCACGGAAACGGCAGCGAACTGGTGCTCACACTGGGGACGGGTTTGGGCTGTACTTTTTTCACGGACGGTGTTTTGATGCCGCATTTGGAAATATCGCACGCTCCTTTTCTGCCGGGCATGACTTACGACGAAGCGTTGGGGGAAAAAGCACGCACGCAGATCGGCAGCGAAATCTGGGCCGGCCGCGTTTACGCCGCAGTGCGCTCCCTGTGGCCTGTTTTCCGCTGGGATTATCTGTATCTGGGCGGCGGCAATACCGCACTTCTGGGACGGGATACGCTGCGGAAACTGGCGGATTTTTCGGCCCGGGAAACGGGCAGGGAAAATGCGTTCGCCACGATCGAAAATTCCGCCGGCACGAACGGCGGGGCCCGTGCCTGGGCTCTGCTCCCGAAACCCGACACATCCGCAGGGTAAACCGCCGTTTTTCGCTTTGGGTCCTCCGTTTTTCTGTCACCTTCTTGACAATACGTCAAAATAATTTTACCTTTGCATTAGGTATCGACAACGGAGGAAAAATGGCATCAAATTCGCGCGGAATAGGCACAAGAAAGAAAATCGTAGAATCCGTAAAAGCCGAGATTATCGCCAAAGGCCCGGCAAAAACGTCAATCTCGGCCATTACGTCCAGGATCGGGATTACGCGTTCTCTGTTTTACCACTATTTTGCCGATAAGGAAGAAGCCGTTTCCGCGGCGCTTGACGCCGTAATCGACGATTTCGTGAACGACCTCATCCTGTGGGACAAAAAACACCGCTCCGCCGAAATCAACACCGCTCTCACTGACCTTGCCGAACTGCTGATTCACATCGTGCGTGAAGACGGCCCCTTCCGCGAGGGGCTTTCCCTCGGCGGCGGCGAAGACCTGTACCTGCGGTTTATGGACCGCACGGCACGCCAGATTTCCGCACATTTCACGCAGCTCGGCGCTTTGCGCGCACAGACGCAGAATACGGCACTGGAAAACATCGAAGACACCGTCTACGTTCTTCTGGTCGGACTGGTTGCACTGATCAGAACCACGCCCGACATCAGTGCCTCAACCGTAAGACTGCTCCTTGCGCAGTCTCTTCACGTCCAAAATTTCATTCGCTGACAATCCGTGCGAAAATAAATTGGGAAGGCCGGCGGATAATATTCGGCAGATGTGTGCGGCTTTTGCGGCTGCGGTATTCCGCGTGCGAAACTGCCGGCGCCCCATACGCTGCCGATGCGCCCCGGCCGGCACACACCGGCAGCGTCCCAGGCTGCCAAACAGCACGGAAGCAACCGGGAATCGCGCAGTAAAACAGACAGGCTTGTGCAAAACGTCCGGGGCCGGGAATCAATGGGGATTCCCGGCCCCGGACCTTATGTGCTGCACGCGTTTATCGTACGGCGGCGCAGGCCAAGAGCATACAAATCCGCGCACGGGAACGTACACAAAGTCACGCCAACCCGCACCCGCATACAAAGCAGAGACGGACACGCGCTTCTGTGCGGGCGGCGGTTTTAAAATTCGCCGCCCGCACGGGAAGCGGTTTTACTTCTGCCCGGAATCCGTTTTGCGGCGGGAGGCAAGCAGTGCGAGTGCCGCGCCCGCAAGAGCGGCTGCCGAAGCCGGCAGGATACCCATTTCCCCGGCCGCAAAACCCGTCTGCGCCAGAGTTTCTTTATTCGGCAGCTGCGGTTTCCCGTTTCGCCGCGCCGCAGACGTATTTGACCGGGGCACACTGCGCTGTGGCATAAACCGGTGTTCTTCCCGCGTCTGTGCATCCCGAAGTGCCGCAAGGGCAGCCTCTTTCGCTTTCAGCGCCAAATTCAGAGTATGCCGCGCACCGCGCAGTTCTTCGCGGGCAGCATTCACTCTGCTTTGCAGGGCACGCACATTTACAGCCGCCGCATCTGCCGCCATTACGGCGCTCCTGTAGGAGCGGTAAGAGGCATAAATCTCCTGAATCTGCCGTGCAGTGGAGGCAGAGGGGAAAACCGCGGCAGAGCGCATGGAAATGCCGGAGTGTATCTGCGAGGCAAGCCACTGCGCCAAAGGCGGCACGTCATCAACTGCCTGTTTGTCCCGCACAGCTTCACGGAGCGCCTGCTGCGCGGCCGTAAGTTTCCCCTGTGCCGCATTCAGCTCCGCTTCTGCTTTTTCACTTTCGGCTTTGGTTGCGTCGGCCTGTGCGGCAGCCTGCTTCAGTGCGGCGGCAGCCTCCCGCTGTTCCAAAAGCTTCGCCCGCAAATCCGCCACAGCCGCGTCAAGTTTCGCTTTTTCGGCTTTGGCCTGCGCAACCGCCTCTGTGGCGAGACGGAGATTTTCTTCCTCCTGCTTCAGATTCTGCACGGCCGAGTCTGCCTCGCGGCGGGCATCGCGCAACATGGGTTCGGCATCCCGCACGGCATTATCGGCACCTGTTTTCCGCGCCGCCGCCTGCTCCTTTTCCGCTTCTTCCGCGGCCGCTTTCTGCGCCGCCTTCTCTATATCCTGTTTTTGCGCGTCAAATTTTGCCAGTTCCTCCGTCGCGGCGGCATTGCGCTTTTGCGCTTCCCTCACGGCGCTCTGTTTTTTGGCAACTTCTTCGCCGGCATTGATTTTATTCTGATTCTGCTTCGCCACTTCGTTTGCGGCCTGCGCCCCCTGCGCTTCTCTTTTCTGTTTTTCTTTCTTCAGCTCTTCCAGCTTTTCTTCGGCCTGCTGTTTCTGCCGCGAAAGATTATCCGCTTTCTCCTGTGCTTTTCTGATGGTCTGCAGATCCTGCGGCACACCGCCCAGCGCTTTCGCCAGGTCCTTTTCCGCCTGCACCTGCTGTTGCACTATCGCCGCTATTTCGCTGTTTTTCGCCGAAACCGCAGCGTCCGCTTCCCTGACCGAATTCTGTTTTTCCTGCAGGGCCCGCGCCGCTTTTTCATACTGCGCATTCACGTCTTTTTGGGAAGAGAGGGCATTTTGCAGTTCGGATTCGGCGGCGGCCGCGCCTTCTTTTGCCGCCTCGGCTTCTTTTGCCGCCTGCACATAATCCTGATTTTCATTCAGCTCTTTTTGCAGCCTGTTCTTCAGCGCCAGAGCTTCCTTTACTTTCTGTTCCGCCACAGACAGTGCCTCCTGCGCGGCTTTCTGCTTCTGCTTCAGGACTTCGCTGTCCGCTTCCCTGCGCTTCAGCAGATCTGCGGCATTCTGTGCCTTCTCTTTCAGCTGCCGGACTTCGGCGCTCTTGCGCTCTGCCGCGAGCTGCGTATCTTTTATGTTGGTTTCGGCATCGCCGGCAGCCTGTTTTGCCTGCTGCACGCGGGCGGCATCCGGGGCGTTTTTATCCGCGGTCTGCCGGCGCAGTTCCGCTTCTTTACGCGCGGTTTCTCCGGCCGAAACCTTCGACTGTGCCAGATCCGCCGCTTTGCGTTTCAGCTCATGCTGCGCCTGCGCGGCCGACAGACGCTCACCGGCTTCCTGCCCGGCGCGCATTACGGCTGCCACGGCATTGTTTCTTTTTTCTTCGGCTTCTTTCTTTCGGGAATCTGTGGCATTCCGCAAATTTTTCAGCTCCGCATCCGCTTTGCCTGCCTGCGCTTCAATATCGGAAACCTTTTTTTCGGCGCGCGCGGCCGCTTTCTGCGCCTCACGCAGCGCATTTTCGGCGGCACGCAGCTTTTCCCCAATAGCATCGCGCGGCGAAACCGGGGCGGCAGCCGCCGGTGTATTACCCGTATGATTCGGCGCGGCAAACGCATCCGTTACACCAAGCGGAAACAGCACGGAGGCGCAGACGCCCGCCGTAAGAATTTTGGCTGTTTTCTTGCCTTGGTTACGCATATCTGAACTCCTTTTTCTGGAAACGGAAAATAATTCTCTTAAAATTAACACGTAAGGGCATTAGTGTAAATTTATTCGCCGCCCCCAAATGTGCATTTTTCCGGAAATAATTGCGGAAAAACATTTCACAAAAGAGTTTTCAGCACTCTCACCTGGTGTCTTACATCCGAAATACAATGCCTGAAATTTGTTCTCCATCGGCTTATTACTCTTTCGGCGCACACCCGTGCCCGGCCCGCACCCACACCCGGGCCGCAAACCTTTCCATTTCGGGCAACCGGGCAGCCATATGTTCCCTTATAGGCACACATCTGCCCTCCCGGTTGCCCGAAATAAACGGAAATTGAAAATACAGGCGGGCGCGGGCACAAAACAGCGGGGGCGGATATCCGCCCCCGCCAAATCAGATCAGCCTATTTTGCGTTTCCGCAGAGACAGGCCCATGCCGAGCAGACCGGCCGACAAAATGAGTATCGCCGAAACTCCGGCACCCGTTCTGACAAGCCTGTTTACTTTCACCGGCGTTTTGTCTGCACTCACGGAAGCTCCCGCTCCGGGCGCACCGCCGCCGGCAACACTGCCGTCTGCCGCCGGGCAGGTCACATCCACGCCCAGTCCCTGAACGGCACCGACCAATTCCGTTCCCGCTTCATTCTCCACGGTAAGCGGAATATGCACAGTCTGCCCCGCTCTCCCCGAGCACCGCACACGTGCGGAAACATCCGCCGGAGTATCCGTGTGCCCAATCCCGTCAGCGGTAACAATCGCACTGTACTGCGCGGCATTTGGGTCGTACAAAGTATTGTTGACCGAAGCAGTCACACTGTTCGCGCCGAATTTAACCGTCACTTTCTCCACCCGAGGCTCACCCACACCGGAGAACGACAGTCCGCGCAGCGACACTTTCGCTTTCACCATACCGTCTTTTAACGGTTCTTCCTTCACACTCACACCCACGGAGGATTTGGCCTTCCGCGGCTGCACGTTCTGATTCTTTTCCAGGTACTGCCCAAACCACTCGCGGTCCAGCCTGTTGGGAACAGTGCGTTTGGAAGCTTTTACCTCCGGGTCGCCGAAAGCCGTAAAAGAGTCCCCTCCCGAAAGAAGAAAACTGCTTCCCGCAACCGTGTATTTCGCCTGCGGATCAATCAATTTTCCGTCAATCAGAACCGAAGTGATCCGCTGCCCTCTTTCGCGCGCCGGATCATAGGTGTATTTCACGTTGGAAGAGAAATTAAGCTTCAGCATCGGACGGCTTGATTTGGCATCCAGTTCTTTCCACTGCTGCTCAAGAAGTTTTTGGAACTGTGCGCCCGTCATCGTCACATAATTGATTTCGTTACTCCAGGGCATAACCTTAAAAACGTCCCCGACAGTTATTTTCCCGCTATCCGTTGCCAGGTCCGAGCGTATATCGCCGGCAACAACAACTCCGATGTCGATCGGCCTGTTATCCAAAGTCCGGAAGCTGTTTTTCATCACGTCGCCGATCAGACCGCCCAAAGTGGACTCGGCTCCCCGGTTTTCGCCCTTTACATGATTGGCGTCTTCCTGGGACGCGCGGTAGAACTTACCCGCTTTGGAAGTAATCACCGTATTTTTAATCGATTCGGACTTCGCCGCGGCCGCATCCGTCACGGCTTTCACCTGCGGATCGTCCCCACATTTCTTCACTTCGGCGGCGGGAATGCGCACTGCCGCCGAATCCACCACTTTCCCGGCTTTCCTGTCGTACTTCAGCTGCAGGTTTGCGAGGTTGTCGGTGAAAGATCCCGAGGCAACGGCCGACAGGATATTCCCTTCCGCGCCTCTGACTTTCGTGAAGTAATACGGTTTATGGGTATCCCCGCCCATTAATCCGTCCACGTATTTGCCCATCTGCGGATAGGAACGCTCCACGTCGTTGTCAAACATGGCAATCACCACGTCTGCCTTCACTTTTTCGGTGCCCGTCGAACCGTCCGCCCCGGTCACATAACCGCCAACGGTTTTCAGCTCCCGGGCCAGATCGTTGATTACCGGAACGGGCTTGGCAAATGTGAGCGAATCTACCGTGCCGGGGAACAGCTTCGTTGCCACGTCGTCTTCAATCGCCCCGATAAAAGCAACCTTCACTCCCGAAGGGGACTGCCACATCCGGTAATTTTTAAGATAAGTCCCCATCCCCGATATATTCGCTCCCAGATACGGGAAATTTATCTTTGCGTAATGCGTGGGGTCGCTGCCGTCAATTCGCGCTTTAAGCACGTCAAGACCCTTGTCGAATTCGTGGTTCCCGATTGTGGAGGCAAACACGCCCATTTTGTTCAGCGCTTCTACAGTCGGATTGTCGTTCTGCGTTCCCGAAGTAAAAGGGGAAGCACCGATATTGTCTCCGAGCAGCGTAAACTGCGAATCCGGATTGGCTTTCCGCGCTTTTCCGAGGTAGCAGGCCATATGCGACAGACCCGCCTCCGAAGTGTATTTATCGAATACCGGCTCAATATGGCCGTGAATATCCGTAAGATTATACAGATCGAGCGTCACGATATCCGACTGCTGCGAACCGCCTGCACCGGCCGTCTGCGTATCGGCTGCCGCAGGAACGCCGACCGCACCCGCAGCCGCCGCCACGGCCATCATTGCTCCGATTTTTTTCAGTGTCCTCATTGGCACTTCTCCTTAAGTTTGTTATTTCACGCCGACCTAATACGGTTTTCGACTGTTTTGCCGGCGCAAAATAGGCTTTGAACAGATAATACACGGTTTTATGCCGAATAACACATGCGAGGCACCCACCCCCGAATTCTCCGTTTTTATCGAAATCGCGCCGAACATCCCGGGCATAGGGCAAGCGCACACACTTCGGCAGAAATCCTTTCCCGCAGATACTTGTTTCCTTTCCCGCGGAGTGGTACCGTGAAACATCGGGTAAACGGCAGTGAAGCCTGCTCATACACTTTCATTCAATATCAAAACAAAGGATTTCACATGGCAAATGTTGAAATGACCGGCATTGAAATCGTGCAGGATGCGGAACGCACCGCAAAACCACGCAACCTTTTCCTGCCCTGGTTCGCCTCCAATATCTCCGTTTTCGGGATGAGCTACGGCGCATGGATTCTCGGATTCGGAATTTCTTTCCGGCAGGCGGCTGTGGTTGCCATTGTCGGCGTCATTCTTTCTTTCGCGATCTGCGGCGTAATTGCCCTGGGCGGAAAACGCGGTTCGGTACCGACGATGGTTATGTCCCGCTCCGCGTTCGGAGTCAACGGCGCAAAGATACCGGGCATCATCTCCTGGTTTGTCTCCATCGGCTGGGAAACTTCCCTCGCGATTACCGCGGTGCTTGCCACAAACACGATTCTTTCCCGACTCGGCTGGGCCGGGGAAAATTCCACCACCGTGAAAATTATTGCCGCCGCGCTGGTAGCGGCACTGATTGTGCTCGGCGCCGTGGCAGGCTACCACATCATTATGAAAATGCAGGCCTGGCTGACATGGATCACGGGAATCATCACAATTATCTATGTTTTCCTTGTTGTGCCGCACATTGATTGGACCACACTTACATCCCTGCCCAACGGCTCTCTGCCGGCCATGATCGGCGCACTCGTGATGGTAATGACGGGCATGGGCCTGGGATGGGTGAATATCGCCGCCGACTGGGCACGCTACCAGCGTCGGGACGCACGCGGATCGCAGATCGTGTTCTGGAATACCTTCGGCGGATCTCTCGGGCCCGTTGTTCTGATCACTTTCGGTCTGATGCTCGCGGGCTCGGATCAGAAACTGGCGGAAGGAATCGGGATTGATCCGGTCGGATCCCTGGCAACCATCCTGCCCACATGGTTCCTCATTCCCTTCCTGATCACGGCGATTCTTTCTCTCCTGTCGGGAGCGATCAACGGTATCTATTCCTCCGGACTGACCCTTCTGACTCTGGGAATTAAAATTCCGCGTCCGCTCGCCTCACTTATCGACGGTGCGATTCTTACGGCAGGCACAATCTACGTCACTTTCTTTTCCCCGACGTTTATCGGCCCGTTCCAGTCTTTCCTTGTCACCTTGGGTGTGCCTTTGGCGGCATGGACGGGAATCATGATGGCCGATATTACTCTGCGCAGGAAAGACTACGACGAGACCGCGCTGTTTGACCCCCGGGGACGTTACGGGAGCTACAATCCGGCCGCGTTGGTAATTCTGGTTGTCTGCTGCGTCCTCGGCTGGGGGCTTGTGGTGAACGGCTACTCCGATGCATCTTTCAATAACTGGCAGGGTTACCTTCTCCGCTTTATCGGTGGGAAGGAAGGCCCCTGGGGAGGCGGCAACATCGGCGTAATTCTCGCCCTTGCCGTCGGCTACATTGCCTATTTCGCAGTTTGCGGAAACCGCGTACGGCGGCAGGAAAAGTAAACATCCGCTGTGGCGGCAAAATCGGCTGCGATTTTGCCGCCACAGTCAAAACCGGACAGAATTAAAACAGATCATTTACCGTCGAACCGAGATTATTATGTGTGACCAACGAAAAGAAGCCCTTGCCTACTGTTTCCCCAAAGAACCTGCCGAGGCGGAGCGGATTATTGAAGATGCCCGGTATATAACCGAAAAAACGGGCGTAAAACAGCATGATTTACTTCTCGTGCTGGGTTCGGGTCTGGTAAATACAATCTGCGGTCTGGGCACCGAACGGATTCGGATTCCCATTTCGGATCTCGCTTCCGTTCCCGTACCCGCCGCCGAAGGGCACGGGAAAGAACTTGTTTCCCTGGATGTAAAACACGGCGGCAAAACACATCACCTGCTTGTCTGCACAGGGCGTTCGCATCTTTATGAGGGATACGATCCGCAGCTGTTGTGCAGATTGGCAAGAATTTGCGCAATGACGGGAGTCAAAGCGGCTTTTCTTACCAATGCGGGCGGCTGCCTGCACGACTGGAATCTCGGCGACGTTATGGCGATCACCGACCATGTTAATCTGTCGGGGGCGTCACCCTTTAACGGGCCGGTGTTCGTCGATATCTGGCAGATATGGGATGCCGAACTGACGGCCGCATTGCGCCGTCATACTTCGAGAGAAGGAATATACGCTATTTTGCGCGGACCCGAATTCCAGACCAAAGCCGAGTCGGTTATGATGCGCAGCAACGGTATCGATATGGTAGGTATGAGTACAATTCTTGAGGCGATCGCCCTGCATCAGCTGGGTGTGAGAGTGTGCGGCATATCCGTCACATCGGATCTGTCATTTAGCGATACGCCGACCGAGCACAATGCGGTGCTGAATGCCGTGCGGAATTCTCTTCCGTGTGTGCGTGAATGCGTCCTCTCCGTACTGGATAAAATAGGCTGATCTTCCGCCGTTGCCGTTGCCGATTCCTTTCCGTTCATTTCGGGCAACCCGGCGGCGCCATGTTCCCATATAGACGCACATCTTCCCGCACGGTTGCCCGAAACGGACAAAACCGCGGCAACACCAAACCCTGGCACACAACACACGGCACACTTATCCACAGAATTAAAATTGTGAGTATCTCCTTTTGCAAAAAATAATTACCATCCGCATATGGTATTTTTTGACTGCAACAAAGGAATTTTCACACGCAGAGAGCTCGCAGATATCGGGATCACAAATTCCCGCCATATTCGCGAAATGACGGCAAAGGGACAGCTGACAAAAATAAGACACGGATTTTACGCAACGGCAAACAGCAATCAAAAAGCGGTAACGGCTGTCCGTCTGCATGGTTCACTGGGCTGTCTGAGCGCATTGCGGGAACACGGGCTGTGGGTACCGCCGGAATCCGGATTGCATGTTACTGTGTCATCGCATAGTCACCACATACCAAAATCCGGACAGTGCAGCTCCGCACTGATCATTCATCGTAAGAACAGACGATTTATTTCACCGATTGACCCGCCCGAAACAGCACTTGCAGACGCCTGTTTTTTCCATGACTGCGAAACAGCCGCAATCGTTTTCGAATCGGCACTCAGAAAAAATCTGCTTTCTCAAAGCGGACAAAGAAGAATATTTAACACCATGCAGATCAAGAAGAAAAACCGTCTCTCCCCGATTCTGAATAATCTCAGCGAATCCGGCAGCGAAACCAGATTTAAACTGTTCTTACATTCTCTGCGCATCCCTTACCGTCAGCAGGTTTGGATACCCAATGTAGGAAGAGTGGATTTCCTGGTCGGACGCAGTCTGATTGTTGAGATAGACAGCAAATCCTTTCATAGCAAAGAAGCGGACTATCATCGGGACTGCGTCCGAAATATGCATTCAATGCAGGCGGGATACAGTGTACTGCGTTTAAGTTACCGCCAGATCTGGTTCTCGTGGGAAAACACAAAACAGGAAATAGGCTGTTTCCTGCGTAAGAAAAGTTATCGTTAGCCCATTTTCCGTTCATTTCGGGCAACCGTGCGGGAAGATGTGCGTCTATATGGGAAGATGACGCCGCCGGGTTGCCCGAAATGAACAAAACCGCGGCGGCAGCCAAACCCCACACACCACAAGAGCGGCAACAAAAGAGGTCCACCGCCTTTCAGCGGTGGACCCCGGAAAAGTTTTCGCAGCTTATTCGGCTGCGGCCTCTTCTGCTGCTTCCGCAGTCTCCTCGGCCGCAGCTTCCGCCGCGGGTTCGTCTTTCACCGCAGCCGCTTCCGGCTTAACGGCAGCCGGCTTTGCGCCCGCCACGGGCTCCAGCACAAGAGAAATCTCGGCAAGAGGGGCATTGTCCCCCTTACGCGCCGGGAGTTTCACAATCCTGGTATATCCGCCGTTGCGGTCCGCAAACTTCGGCGCAAGTTCTTCAAACAGAACATAGGCGGATTCACGGTCGCGCAGAACCTTCAGCGCAAGACGGCGATTATATGTATCGCCCTTCTTGGCCTTCGTGATCAGCTTTTCCATGTAGGGGCGTACACGCTTGGCTTTGGCTTCGGTCGTTACCACCGCTTCATTGTGAATGAGCTGCTTGCACAGATTGGCGATAATCAGACGCTCATGCGCCGGGGAGCCTCCCAGACGCGCACCCTTTGTGGGCTTAGGCATTTTTTCTCCTATAAGTCTTGTCTTTGCAGATTTTACTGCAAACCGTCACTAAAATTCATCGAATAGTCATCGCCGCCGAATCCTGCCATGAATCCCGGAGGCGAATCCTTCAGACGCAAATCCAGCTTCGCCAGCTCGTCTTTCACGTCTTCAATCGACTTCGCACCAAAGTTGCGAATATCGAGCAAATCGGCTTCCGAACGAAGCACCAGTTCACCGATAGTATGAATTCCTTCACGCTGCAGGCAGTTCTGCGAACGGGCCGGAAGATTCAAAATAGTGATCGGACGCTGCAGATCGGAAGACTGCTGCTCCTGCACGGGCGCTTCTTTCAGCTCCAGACCTTCCACTTCTTCGTTCAGCTCGGTGCACAGACCGAATAATTCAACGAGGGTCTTGCCCGCAGACGCAAAAGCATCGCGCGGAGCCATCGAAGGCTTCGTTTCCACATCGACAACCAGCTTGTCAAAATCGGTGCGCTGTCCCACACGGGTCGCTTCTACCTTGTAAGACACCTTAACCACCGGCGAATAAATGGAGTCGATCGGAATCCTTCCGATTTCGTAATCCGGAGAGTTGTTCTGCTGCGCCGAAACATATCCTCTGCCGCGTTCAACCGTCAAATCTACTTCAATCTTGCCTTTTTCGTTCAGAGTGGCAATCACCAAATCCGGATTGTGTATTTCCACTCCGGCAGGGGGCGTAATATCCGAAGCCAGAACTTCGCCGGGTCCCTGCTTGCGCAGATACATCAAAACCGGTTCGTCGTGCTCCGAAGTAACAACCAGTTCTTTCAGATTGAGGATTATTTCGGCAACATCTTCCTTACACCCTTCGATTGTGGAAAATTCGTGCAGTACGCCGTCAATGTGCACGGATGTCACGGCGGAACCCGGAATCGAGCTCAGCAGCGTGCGGCGAAGCGAATTTCCCAGGGTGTAACCGAATCCCGGTTCCAGCGGATTAAGCGTAAACCGTGAACGGGTCTCGGAAACCTTCTCTTCAGTCAGCGTGGGACGCTGTTCGATAATCACTGTTTTTCCTTTCACGGACGACCACTATATGACGTCCAATTTCGTTTCAGACCTTTCGGTCGCAATGGCATCGACTGCCGGAAGGGAATATTCCCGAAAAATCAAACGCGGCGCCGCTTGGGAGGACGGCATCCGTTGTGTGCCTGCGGAGTTACATCGGAAATGGAGGTAACTTCCAGGCCTGAAGCGGTCAGTGAACGAATAGCTGTTTCGCGGCCGGAACCCGGTCCTTTCACAAATACGTCTACTTTCTTCATCCCGTGATCCATTGCACGGCGGGCAGCATTCTCGGCAGCCAGCTGGGCGGCGTAGGGAGTCGATTTGCGCGAACCCTTAAATCCGACCATGCCCGAAGAGCAGGCCGCAATAACTTCACCGTTGGGATCGGTAATGGAAACAATCGTATTGTTGAAGGTAGATTTGATATGCGCCTGACCTACAGCAATATTTTTACGCGCATTCCGCCGCGGACGGCGGGACTGTGTCTTTGGGGGCATTCTTTATTCTCCTGAAAATCGTCGATTCTCACCTAAGTGGAACTGCTTACTTCTTCTTACCTGCTACGGTACGCTTCGGACCCTTGCGGGTACGGGCATTGGTCTTGGTCCGCTGGCCGTGTACGGGCAGACCGCGGCGGTGACGCAGACCCTGATAACATCCGATTTCAACCTTGCGGCGAATATCCGCCTGGATTTCGCGACGCAGATCGCCTTCAACCTTGAAGTTCTCATCGATGTAATTCTTGAGTTTGACCAAGTCATTTTCAGTGAGATCTTTAACGCGTGTGTCGGGATTTACGCCGGTAGCGGCAAGTGCCTGCCCGGAACGTGTACGCCCGATACCAAAAATATACGTGAGTGCAATTTCCACCCGCTTTTCACGGGGCAAATCAACACCTGAAAGACGTGCCATCAGATTGGCTCCTCTGTGTCATTCCGAAGGTGTGGAACACTGCCATCCCGGTTTTCCGAGCCCCGGCCTTCGGACCGGAGGTTGCTTCCGCGGAAGCCGGCAGTGTTGTTGTTTACGTTCCCTACAGGGAATTGCCGGGTTTAACCCTGGCGCTGCTTATGCCGCGGATTAGAGTCGCAGATGACCATAACGCGGCCGTGACGGCGAATGATTTTGCAATGGTCGCAAATTCGCTTCACGCTTGGTTTGACCTTCATATGTCTTTTCCTCTGCCCTATTTTCTAGAACATTATTTCTGTGCGGAGACGGTTTACCGGTTACTTGTACCGGTAAACGATGCGGCCGCGGTTCAGATCGTAGGGCGTAAGCTCTACGACAACGCGGTCGTTGGGAAGGATCTTGATGTAGTGCTGACGCATTTTGCCGGAGATGTATCCGAGCACGACGTGCCCGTTTTCCAGCTCGACGTTAAACATCGCATTCGGCTTCGCTTCAATTACGGTGCCTTCTACCTCGATGACGCCTTCTTTTTTACCCATGTTCCCCGCTTCTTCGGTTTCTTGCTTGCCGCCGCGGACCCCAAAAGACCGCGGCACCGGCACACTGCGCTTTTGGGCGCAAAGTACCAACAATCAATTCTATGTGAATCCGAAAGGAAAAACAAAAGGGAATACGGTGTATCCCGTCACTTTGGACGTTTGAATTTTATTTTCCGCCCTGCGCCGGAAGAAAAACAGCCGGCAGGGCGGAAAAACCGGGGGTCGGAGGGGCGCGGCAGATGTCTGCCGCGCCCCTCCGACCCCAAAATAATCCTCAGCAGGCTGCCGGTATATTATGCGCGGTGTTTTCCGGTTCTTCTGCCGAAAAGAATTCCCGCGCCCGTTGCCAGGGAAGCCGCCGACAGCGCACCCAGCATCACGGTAGCATACCCGGTTTGGGGCAAACGCCCGGCAGCGGATACGGATGCCCCGCGCATTCCCCGTTTGCCCGCCAAATGCGCGGCAGACGGGTGTGAACCGTTTTGCGGCAGATATGCCTCAAAGACAAACTGCGCCCGCTCTCCCCAACTGTTTGTGGCCGTTACCGTATGCCGCGACAGTTCAAACGGCGTCTTTACTTTCACCGTGAAAGAACCGGATCCGTCGGCAGTGAACACGCCCAGAACAACCGGCGTGGAGGCAAGCACCACCGTATTCTTCGTGTACGGACTGAAACCGGTAAATGTGACCGTGAATTCCGCTCCGGGAACGTATTTCGCTCTCCCGCCTGCCCACGCGCCGCCGCTTACCGCTTTTTGCCGGCGGTGATACGGAGCAAAGGCGGCTTTTGCCGCATTCAGGGCGGTTTCCTTTTCTTCCAGCACACGCGTCTTCTCAGCCAGTTCGGCCTGCGCCCGGCCCAGGGCCGCAGCTGCCGTCTCAGCTGTGCGTTTCGCATTTTCCGCGGCCGCCGAAGCTGCCGCAATACGCTCGCGGGCGGCGGAAATTTCGGCCGTGGCACGGACTTTGTCCGCCTGCGCGGCGCTCACCTCCGCCTGCGCGGCGCTCAGCTCGGCCTGCGCGGCACTCTGCCGTTCGCGCGCCTGCAAAGCGGCGGCATTCAGGGCTGCCAGCGGCGCGAGCGCAGCTTCTTTTGTACTCTTTTCCCCGTTTGCCGTTTCCAGATCCGTTTTTGCCTGCCGCACGGCATTATCCGCCTGCACGCAGGCTTCACGGAGAGCATCGAGATTAGCCTCTGCATCCTGCCGTTCTTTTTCGAGCTTCTGCCACTGCGCGGTTAATTCGTTCACGGTTTTTTCGGCAGATGCGGCTTCTTTCCCGGCACTTTCCAGGGCCGCAGCTGCCGCGGCAACCGCACTGCCGCCCTCAATCCGGCTCAGTTCAGTTTGCTTCGTGCGCAGATTGCCTTCCGCTTCCTGCACTGCCGCTTTTGCCTTATTCACTCCGGCGGCGGGCTCTGCGAGATCCGCCTGCTTCTGCCGCACCGTCTCATCTGCGGCCCGCACCTGCGTATCTGCGGCAGTGTGCTGCTCCTGTGCGGCCGAAACTTTCCCTTCCAACATGCTCAGCTGCTGCTGTGCAGTGTCCGCATCCTGCCGAAGTGCGGAGACCTGCGCCTCGTATTCCGCAATCTTTGCGGGATCCGGAACGTTGTGCGCCGCGGCCCCGGCCGCTTCCCGTACGGCTTTCTCCTGCAGTGTCACGGCAGTTTCGGCTTCCCTTACACTCTGCTCGGCAGAAAGATAACGCTGCCGCGCCTGCTGCGGATCAACGGAATTGTAATACTTCATAAAGCGTTCGGTGTATTCGTCCAACGTGAACGTTTTTCCTGTTTCGTTATAATCCAGCACCATTGAGTGAACATATCCGTAGTGGCCCGGGCGAAGTGCATACCCGATCACTTTTGAATCGTATTTGGGGATATTTCCGCCCCACATCAGATCGTCAACCAGGTTCGTATAGTGCCCGACCTGTTCACCCTTCCCCGCGGCAGCCGCGGCGGCGTCCATTTCCGTACGCGACTTCTTTCCTTCTTTGCGCATTCTGTCGAATATAACTTTTTCTTCGTCCCACCAACCGTCAAGGGAACCCATCATTTTTCCGCCGAATTCTTCCGACGTCTTCATCGAAGGGCCCCAATACAGATCCTCAAAAGGCGGATTGTACGCAACGGAATGACCGATATATTCGGCTGAGTAATTGGCATTTGTCTGCGCGACGGCCATCACAAAATCGTTCACGCCGAGCACCGAAAGATGCCGGCCGTCTATTCCCCCGTCTTTCTGACGTTTTGCGTTTACTTCTTTTGCCAGCTCCAGAGCGGTTTTCATCCGTTCGAGCGTGCGGGAGTCCTTCTCGCCCGCGTTCCTGGTGGGCTCCAAATAGCTGTCGCCTTTTTGCGTTTGTTTTTCCGTCTCAAATACGGCCAGAGCAGCCTTGGCGCCTTCTTTTTCCTTTTCGTCCAGGGAATGGGCAAGTGTGTATTCAAAGAAACCCTTTGCGCCTTTGGCAAATTCCGCCTGCGCGCCGTCCGCCTGTTTCTTTGCCTCGTCCGCCGCGCCGCGGGCACGCGTCAGAACGTCCTGTTTCTCCCGCAGTTTTTCCTGCTCGGCTGCCAATTTTGCGGCGGCTTGCGCAGAAGGCGAGGTTCCTTTGCGCGCCGCAGCCAGTTTTTGCTCCGCAGCGGAAAGCTCCGTCTTTTTACCTTCCAGTATTTCCTTCTGCTTTTCCGCGGCCTGCCGGGCATTGTTCAGATCTTTCAGCGCCGATTCAAGCTTCGCTTTTGCGTTTTGCGCACCGGTTTGGGCTTCTTTCAGTGCGGCATCGGCCTGCGAATATTTGGTTTCCGCAGCCGTAAGTTTTTGTTTCTCCGCTTCCAGCTGCGTCTGCGCGGCGGAAACCGCTTCCTGCGCCTCTTTCAGTTTCGGACCGGCTTCGTCACGCAGCTTTTTCAAAGCCTCGGTTTTCTCCGCAACCAACGCGGTTTTTTCCCTCAGCGCGGTTTCGGCTGAAACCTTTGCCTCTTTTGCTTTCTGCTCTTTGACTTTTGCGGCATCCAGCGCGGTTTCGGCGCCGGCACTTTCTGTTTTTGCCCCGTCCGCTTTCAGCTGCGCGGCCTTATATTTCGCTTCGGCCTCCCGGGCGTCCTCTTCCGCTTTCTTTGCGGCATTCTGCGCTTCATGCAATGCGTTTTCGTCGGGGAACGGATTGTCCGCCACGCCCTGTTTTGCCGCCTGCGCATTCTTTTCCGCCGTTTCCCGGCGCGTCTGTGCCTGCTTTATCCGTTCCGATACCCGCAGATCATGTTTTTGTGCGTCTTCCAGGGACGTCTTTGCCCTCTGCCCATCCTTTTCCGCGCTTTGCACGGCGCTGTGCGCAGCTGCTGCGGCAGAAGCGGCGGAATCCGCCTTTTCCTTTGCCTTCCGCACATTTTCCGCAGCCGCCTGCCTTGCTTTTTCGGCGCGCTCCAGATCGGCGGCCGTCTTTTCTTTCAGATTCTCCCCCTCTGCAGGAAGCGCGACACCCTGCGCGGACTGCCCGGCCGAAGGCGTATCCGAAGCAGCGGTGTTTTGAACAGAATCAGCGGCCGCAAAAGCCAGGGGCGTTGCGGCCATCGTACCCGCAGCCAGCGAAGCTGCCGCAGCCTTGGCGGCAGTACGGGAAAACAGTGTCTTTTTCTTGTCGGGCATATTTTCTGCTCCTTGTGTGTACGAAAGGTGGGTCACGGAAAAATTATAATCGGAGAAAAGTAAATTTTTGAAATTTATGTTATATCCGTCAAAAAAACGGACGCCTGTGTCCCGCTGCCGAAGAACAGCGGCTACTGCCCCGGAAGAACAGGCACAATGCCAAACTGCGCCAGCTCCTGCGCTCCGCCGTCCGGTGCGCTCAGCACCCAGATTCCCCGATCATGCAAAGCTACCTCATGCTCCCAATGGCAGGCATCCGAACCGTCTTTGGTTTTTACCGTCCACCCGTCGGCAAGCGTGTAATTATCCTGCTTTCCCGCCGTGAGAATCGGTTCGATGCACAGCACCATGCCGGGCTTCAGCCGGGGACTTTTCCCCCGCGTACGGTAATTCATCACGTCGGGTGCCTGATGCATTCGGGTTCCGATCCCGTGGCCGATAAAATCGAGCACAATATCCGGGCGTATTTCGGGCGAAAGAGTCATAACGTAGTCGTCAATCGCACTGCCGATGTCACGCACGTACTTCCCTGTGGCCATCGCGGCAATGCCGTGCCACATCGCCGTGCGGGTAATGCGCGAAAGACGCTCACGTTCCTTTCGTTTTTTCTCATCCCCGCCTGGCACAACTGCCGTGAAACACGCATCCCCGTGCCAGCCGTGCAGCACGGCACCGCAGTCCAGGGAAACAATATCCCCGGGAGCAAGCGTCTGTGCGCCCGGGATTCCGTGCACAACCGTATCATTGACCGAAATGCAGGTCTGTGCCGGATAGTCATAGTAGCCGAAAAAATTTGACTTCGCACCGTTGCTCCGCAGCACCTGCAGCGCAATTGCGTCCAATTCGGCAGTTGTAATTCCCGGACGGACCGCCGCCGCCAGCTCCCGGTGAATCTGCGCCACAATCAGTGCCGCTTTGCGAATCTGCAGCATCTCGGCATTCGTCTTATATTCGATCCGGTCTTTTCCCAACAGCGCCATGTTTTTCTCTTTTCAGCAAATCCGTGTTCCGGTAAATAAGCCTCCTGCCTGCCGCAATACACCCATGCGCCGGGCAGGGATCAAAGCGGGTTTTTGCACAGAAAGTCCGTCAGTTCTTCCGTGAGGCGGGTCAGCACTTCGGCAATCGTGCCCCGGCCGTCCACATTAAGGAGAATCCCCCGCTCCCGGTACACAGACATCAGCGGTTCCGTCTCCCGGTGGTAGAGCGCAATCCGATGGGCAATCACTTCTTCCGTGTCGTCGGCACGGTTTTCCAACCCGGCACGGCGGAGCAGTCTGCCCATAATATCGCCGTCCGGAACGGTCAGCTCCACCACAGCGTCAAGTGCCAGGCCCGAATCAGACAAAATTGCGTCCAGAGCCTCCACCTGATGCACATTGCGCGGATAGCCGTCAAGCAAAAATCCTGCGACGGCGTCGGCTTCCCCGAGCCTGTCGCGCACAAGCGCGTCGGTTACTTCGTCGGGCACCAGATTACCGTTTTTAATATAGGACTGCGCCAAAACGCCCAATTCGGTGCGCCGCGAAATATGCGAACGAAAAATCTCACCCGTGGAAATCGCGGGAATATCCAGTTTTTCCGCGAGCATTTTTGCCTGCGTACCTTTACCCGCACCCGGCGGGCCTATCAAAATTACACGTGCCTTCATCGCAGGAAACCTTCATAATGGCGCTGCTGCAGCTGGGCATCAATGTCTTTCACGGTCTGCAGGCCGACACCCACCAAAATGATAATGGACGTGCCGCCGAAACGGGCCGACTGGATACCCAGATAATTGAACACGATATGCGGAATCAAAGCCACAACTGCCAGATAGAGCGCACCCACCCAGGTAATACGGTTCATCACATAACGCAGATAATCCGCCGTGGGACGGCCGGCCCGGATCCCCGGAATAAAACCGCCGTAACGTTTCATATTGTCGGAAATTTCTTCGGGATTGAACGTAATCGAGGTGTAGAAGAACGAGAAGAAGATAATCAAAAGCGCGTAGGTGAGCATATACCACACGGATGTCCAGGTAAAGTTGGTGCTCAGCCACTGCACCCACTTGGAATTGCGGTCGCCGAAATGCCCGATCATCTGCGGAAGAGACAGAATCGAGGAAGCAAAGATCACCGGAATCACGTTCGCCATATTGATCTTCAGCGGAATGTAGGTAGATGTTCCCCCGTATGTTCTCCGGCCCACCACGCGCTTCGCATACTGCACCGGGATTTTACGCATGGATTCCTCAACGAACACAACCACAACAGTGATCAGCAGGAACATTCCCACAACCACCGCAACGTGGGCCCATCCGCCGGCAGACTTCGACACCGTTCCCAGCAGGGTCGGGAACGAGGCGGCAATACCGGTGAAGATAAGCAGCGACATACCGTTGCCCACACCGCGTTCCGTAATTACTTCCGCCAGCCACATCACGAGTGACGTGCCGGCCGTCATCACCAGAATCGCAAGCAGCTTGTTGGCAATGGAATCATTGGGAATCGGCTTCACCGTGCATCCCACAAACAGGCTGGTATTGGCCACGGAAACAATCACGGAAGACTGCAGAACGGAGAGGAAAATCGTAAGATAACGGGTGTATTCGGTAAGTTTTGCCGTTCCCGTCTGGCCCTCTTTGTGCAGCTCCTCGAAACGCGGAATCACCACACGCATCAGCTGCACAATAATGGAAGCGGTAATGTAGGGCATAATTCCGAGAGCAAACACCGACAGCTGAAGCAATCCGCCGCCGGCAAACATATTCATCATGGTCAGCAGATCGGCGGAACCGGACTGGTCTAAACACACTTTAATGTTTTTATACGAAACGAAGGGCGCCGGAACGTATGTGCCGAGACGGTAAATCGTCATCACGAACATCGTCAGCAGTAATTTACGGCGAAGGTCCGGCGTGCGAAACGCAGATCCAAGTGCTTTAAACAAGAGTTTTCCTCCCGATCAGCCCGCTGTGCATGGGCATCCCTGCAAGAATAGGCGTCATCGGAAAATAATGACGCGCCAGGTTAAAATTATACAACTATTTTCAATGATAATGATATTTAAGTGTTTAGGTCACGTTTTGCACCCGCGGACCTTTGGTCCGCAGGCGGATACAGAGGTGCCGGCCCTTTGGGCCGGCACCTCTGTCAATTATGCTTCCTGCGACTTCAGCGAACCGCCGGCGGCAGTAATTTTTTCCTGTGCGGAAGCAGACCATGCGTCTGCAACCACATCTACCTTCACCGAGATTTCGCCCCGGCCCAAAACCTTCACCGGGAGATTATCGCGCACGGCGCCTTTTGCCACGAGATCGGCAACGGTCACCGTTCCTCCCTGCGGGAAGAGCTCGGAAAGCTTATCCAGATTAACTACCTGATATTCTTTGCGGGCAGGATTCTTAAATCCGCGAAGTTTCGGCAGACGCATATGCATCGGCATCTGACCGCCTTCAAAGCCCATCGGGACCTGATAGCGTGCTTTCGTACCTTTGGTACCGCGGCCCGCCGTCTTACCCTTCGATCCTTCGCCTCGGCCGACACGGGTACGCGACTTCTTCGCTCCCGCAGCCGGACGCAGATCGTGAATCTTCAGGAGTTCTTCGGATTCGACAGTCTCTGCTGCAGACATTATTTCTCCTCCTCCACAGTTACAAGATGGGCAACTGTACGGATCAGACCCCGAGTTACCTCGTTGTCTTCATGTACAACGGACTGATGAATCTTGCGCAGTCCAAGCGTGCGCATGGATTCGCGCTGATTCCGCTTCGCTCCCACAAGACCTTTTACCTGTGTAATTCTGAGTTTCATGCGCCAACTCCTGCCGCCGCCGCTTCATTTTCGGCAACCTGTGCCGCAATCTGAGCTTCTTCGCGTTCCTTGGCCTCAAACTCAGCCCGTTTGCGCAGCATCTGCGCCGGCGCGACACGATCCAGCGGAAGTCCGCGGCGGGCGGCCACGGCTTCGGGCTGTTCGAGCTGCTTCAGGGCGGCAACCGCCCCGCGCACAATGTTGATCGCGTTCGACGAACCGAGCGACTTGCTCAAAACGTCATGAATTCCCGCGCACTCCATCAGGGCACGCACCGGGCCGCCGGCGATTACACCGGTACCTGCGGAAGCCGGGCGGAGAAGAACCACGCCGGCCGCGTCTCTGCCCTGTACCAGATGCGGAATTGTGGTTCCGATCCGGGGAACTTTAAAGAAATTCTTCTTTGCGTCCTCAGTAGCCTTTGCAATTGCCGAAGGAACTTCCTTCGCTTTTCCGTAACCCACACCCAGGGTGCCGTTACCGTCGCCGACCACCACAAGAGCGGTGAAAGACATCCGCCGGCCGCCCTTAACGGTCTTTGCCACACGGTTAATCGTAACGACGCGCTCCACGTAAGCATTCTTGTCTTCGGCGCGACGATCGGTGCGGCGGTCGCTGCGGCGACCTTCGCGACGGTTATCGCGCGCTCTGCGCTCTCCGCCCTGCTCTGAGGTGGCGTGTACCTGCTGCTCTGCAGCCATATCCTTTTCCTCTCGTTGTGCCATCACAAAGCCAATCCGGCAGCACGTGCGCCGTCGGCAACGGCGGCCACACGGCCGTGATACTTATTGCCGCCGCGGTCGAACACAACTTCGGAAATACCTGCTTCCAAAGCGCGCTTCCCCACGAGTTCGCCAACTTCACGTGCCTTATCAACCTTGTTCGCTTCTTTTGCGCGCAGCCCGGCTTCAAGCGTAGATGCCGAAACCAGAGTTCTGCCCACCGTATCGTCCACAATCTGAGCCACCATGTGACGATTGGAACGGGTAACTACGAGGCGTGGACGCTCGGCGGTACCGGAGAGACGCTTGCGCAAACGTGCATGACGGCGTGCGCGCGCCACAAATTTGCCTTTGCCTTTGAATGATACAGCCATTACTTACCAGCCTTTCCAGCCTTGCGGCGGATATGTTCACCCGCGTACATAACGCCCTTGCCCTTGTAGGGTTCGGGCTTGCGCAGCTTGCGAATCTGTGCCGCAAGTTCTCCCACCTGCTGCTTTGAAATGCCGTTCACACTGAACCTGTTGGCGTTTTCCACCGCAAAGGAAATACCTTCGGGTGCTTTCACCACAATCGTGTGCGAATAGCCCAGGGAGAATTCCAGATCCTTGCCCTTGGCCACTACGCGGTAACCGGTACCGACAATTTCCAGAGTCTTGGAGTAGCCTTCGGTCACGCCAATAATATTGTTGTTGATCAGCGTTCTGGTCAGTCCGTGCAGCGAACGCGATTCGCGTTCGTCGTTCGGACGGGTTACGAGGACTTCGTTTCCCTCAACCCGAACCTCAATCGGGGCGGGCACAGTCTGGGAAAGTTCGCCTTTGGGACCTTTCACCGTGACCGTACCGTCAGCAAGTTTTACTTCCACACCGGCAGGAATGGCAATCGGGAGTCTACCAATACGTGACATTGTCCAACGCTCCTTTCATTACCAGATGTAGGCGAGGACTTCCCCACCTACGCCCTTTTCCTGTGCCTCACGGTCGGTAAGCAGACCGGAAGATGTGGAAAGAATAGCCACACCAAGTCCGCCCAACACTTTCGGGAGGTTCGTCGACTTCGCATATACGCGAAGTCCCGGCTTGGAGATCCGGCGCAGTCCCGCAAGCGCCCGCTCGCGGCCCGGACCGAATTTCAGGTTGAGAACGAGGGTTTTTCCAACCTTCGCGTCCTCAACTTCAAAGTTTTCGATGTAACCCTCGCGTTCGAGGATCTCGGCAATGTTTGCCTTCATCTTTGAGTACGGCATCGAAACCGACTCGTGGAATGCCGAATTGGCATTCCGCAGACGTGTAAGCATGTCTGCAATTGGGTCTGTCATTGACATCGGGCAAAGCCCTTTCCCGTCGTGGTTTCCTATTCAGACCTACGACGTAGATTTCTTACCAGCTGGACTTCTTTACGCCTGGGAGCTCGCCGTGCAGGGCCATCTCACGCAGGCAGATACGGCAAAGACCGAACTTGCGGTATACCGAATGGGGACGGCCGCAGCGCTGACAGCGCGTATAGGCGCGGACAGCGAACTTCGCCTTGCGATTTGCTTTTTCTTTTAAAGCCGTTTTCGCCATGTTCAGTTCTCCTTGAATGGGAATCCGAGGTGACGCAGCAGCGCCCTTCCCTCATCATCCGTCTTTGCGCTTGTAACAACGGTGATATCCATGCCGCGGACGCGGTCGATCTTATCCTGGTCGATTTCATGGAATACGGACTGTTCGGTTAAGCCGAAAGTATAGTTGCCGTGTCCGTCAAACTGTTTCGCGGAAAGACCGCGGAAATCGCGGATACGCGGAAGTGCCGTCGACAGCAGCCGGTCGAGGAATTCCCACATCCGGTCGCCGCGCAGGGTGACGTGCGCACCAATCGCCTGTCCGGCACGCAGCTTAAACTGCGCAATGGATTTGCGGGCCTTGGTGATCTGCGGTTTCTGCCCCGTAATCGCGGTCAGGTCGGCGATTGCGCCTTCCATGATCTTTGCGTCACGGGCCGCTTCGCCAACGCCCATGTTCACAACGATCTTTACCAGAGCGGCTGTTTCGTTAATGTTTGAATAATTGAACTCGTCGTGAAGCTTCTTGGTAATCTCTTCCCGGTATTTCGTCTTCAGACGCGGGGTTACCTTTTCCATGTTCTCGCTCACAGCTCAATCTCCTCTCCGCCACGGCGACCGATGCGCTCACGCATGATCTTTTTCTTTCCGTTGCGCTCAACGGGAACCGGGCGGAAACCGACGCGAACCGGCTTCTTGTCGGGGCCCACGAGGGCAACATTTGAAATGTGAATCGGAGCTTCAACCGTTTCGATACCGCCTGTGGCCGCACCGCGGTCGGTACGCCCTACTTTGGTATGCTTCTTTACGCGCTGCACGCCTTCAACGATCACACGGTCGGACTGAGTAAGTACCTGCAATACGTGTCCCTGCATCCCCTTGTCGCGGCCTGCAATGACCTGTACCAGATCACCTTTCTTAATCTTCGCCATCAGATCACCTCCGGTGCCAAAGAAACGATACGCATGAACTTCCTGTCGCGAAGTTCGCGGCCCACGGGTCCGAAAATACGGGTACCGCGCGGCTCCGTTTCGTTCTTCAGAATAACTGCAGCATTTTCGTCAAAGCTGATGTAGGATCCATCAACGCGACGTGTTGCTTTCTTTGCCCGGACGACTACCGCTTTTACGACGTCGCCCTTCTTAACGTTTCCGCCGGGAATTGCATCCTTGACGGCGGCGACGATTACGTCGCCGATTCCGGCGTAGCGCCGGCCGGATCCACCGAGAACAGTGATGCAGAGCAGTTCCTTTGCACCTGTGTTGTCGGCGACCTTTAGCCGAGACTCCTGCTGGATCATTTATTATCTCCTGTCGTCGTGCCGGTTCTCATTATTTGAGCCTTGCCGAACGGATGGTTAAATCAGCCGGCCGAAGCCGGCCGAAAATCACTTTGCCTTCTCGATAATCTCAACCACACGGAAGTGCTTGGTTGCGGATAACGGTCTGGTTTCCATGATACGTACAAGATCGCCTACGCGAACTTCATTATTCTCATCATGGGCTTTGACACGCCGGGAGCGGGTCATAACCTTGCCGTAAAGCGAATGCTTCCGGCGGTCCTGCACCTCAACCACAACGGTCTTGTCCATTTTGTCACTAACCACATATCCGCGTTCCACCTTACGGTGGTTGCGTGCTGCGGTTTCAGTCATCTCTTCACTCACCTGGAACCTCACTTCTTAGCGGTTGGAGCCGTACGGATTTTGAGCTCACGCTCGCGGGCAACGGTGTAAATGCGGGCAATATTGCCCCGCACTTCCTTCAGACGGGCCGAGTCCTCGAGGCGGTGTGTAACAGCCGAGAAACGCAGGTTGAACAGTTCTTCCTTCTCTTCCTTCAGCTTCCGGGCGAGCTCATCGTCTGTAAGCCGGTCAAGATCTGCGGTACTGATACCCTTAGCCATTATTCACCATCCTCACGTTTGATAAAACGGGTCTTCATCGGGAGTTTATGCATTGCGCGCAGCATGGCTTCGCGGGCAAGCGTCTCGTCAACACCCGAAAGTTCAAACATCACACGGCCGGGCTTCACGTTTGCAACCCATGTTTCAACCGGACCTTTACCGGAACCCATACGCAAACCAAGAGCCTTCTTTGTGAGCGGACGATCCGGGAAAATGTTGATCCAAATTTTTCCGCCACGCTTAATGTGACGGGTCATGGCAATACGCGCGGCCTCAATCTGACGGTTCGTTACGTATGCCGGGCCAAGTGCCTGGATACCGTATTCGCCGAAAGCGAGCTGTGTACCGCCCTTCGCCATCCCGTGACGGTCCGGACGATGCTGCTTACGATACTTTGTGCGGCGGGGAATGAGCATTTAACTCAGGCCTCCGTTTCCTGTGTAGTTGCTGCTTCGGCTGCGGGCTGCGCTGCGGGCGCTTCCGCTGCCTGTGCTGCATTCTTTTCCGGACGCTGATTACGCGCCGCGCGGTTTGCGCGGCGTCCGCGGCGGTCATTGCCTCTGCCGCGTCCGCGGGGAGCTTCCGCAAGGCTGCGGAAATACTCTTTGTCGGTAACATCGCCGCGGTAAATCCAAACCTTTACGCCAATCTGGCCAAAGGTGGTCCGTGCTTCATAGAAACCGTAATCGATATTTGCACGCAGTGTGTGCAGCGGTACTCTTCCTTCGCGGTAGAATTCCGCGCGCGACATTTCGGCGCCGCCCAAACGGCCCGAGCACTGCACGCGGATTCCCTTCACCCCTGCGCGCTGCGCGGACTGAATACCCTTACGCATCGCACGGCGGAAAGACACACGGGCTGCCAGCTGTTCGGCAACTCCCTGCGCAACAAGCTGCGCATCCGCTTCCGGATTCTTCACTTCGAGAATGTTCAGCTGCACGGCTTTGCCGGTGAGCTTCTCCAAATCCTGGCGAAGACGGTCGGCCTCCGCGCCGCGGCGTCCAATCACGATTCCGGGACGGGCAGTGTGAATATCCACTACCACGCGTTCCGTGCGGCGTTCGATGTTTACACGCGAAATTCCCGCACGGTCCAGGTTCTTCTCCATCAGACGGCGAATTTTGATATCTTCACCCAGATAGTCGGCATAACGCTGACCTTCTTTTCCTGAATCGGTGAACCACTTGGAACGGTGATCGGTGGTAATACCGAGACGGAACCCAGTTGGGTTTACTTTCTGGCCCACGATTAGGCTCCCTTCTCGTTCTTGACATCACTGACGATAACGGTGATGTGGCTGCTCCGCTTAAGAATACGGTTCGCCCGGCCCTGCGCCCGGGGCTGAATACGTTTCATCGTCGGACCTTCATCCACATACGCTGCCGATACCACAAGATTTGCGGCGTCGAACTTCTCCCCCGCACGGTCGGCGGCGAAACGCGCATTGGCGATTGCGGATTCCAAAATTTTCTTTACATCCCGGGCTACAGCCTGTGGTGCATAATGCAGCACGTCGACGGCATCCAGCGCACGCTTTCCGCGGATTTCGTTAATCACGCGACGCGACTTCTGGGGCGTGACGCGCACAAATCGTGCCTGCGCCTTAGCTTCCATATTTTTGCCTATCTCTTTCTCGTACTGCTGCCTACTGGCGGCGACCCTTACGGTCTTCCTTAACATGGCCTCTGAAAGTGCGCGTCGGAGCGAATTCGCCCAACTTATGCCCAACCATAGACTCCGTTATGAATACCGGAACATGCTTGCGTCCGTCGTGAACGGCAAACGTGTGACCAAGGAAATCCGGTGTGATGATCGACCGGCGTGACCAGGTCTTGATTACATTCTTCGTGCCCTTTTCGTTTTGTTCATCAACTTTCTTCAGAAGATGTCCGTCAACGAACGGCCCTTTTTTCAAACTACGCGGCATCGCTCATAACCTCCTGATCAGCGCTTCTTGCCAGTCTTGCGCCGGCGTACAATGAGCTTGTCGCTGGGCTTGTTTGGATGGCGGGTACGGCCTTCTTTCCGACCCCAGGGCGAAACCGGATGACGGCCGCCGGAAGTCTTTCCTTCACCGCCGCCGTGCGGATGGTCGACCGGGTTCATAACCACGCCGCGGACGGTCGGGCGGACACCCTTCCAGCGCATACGCCCGGCTTTACCCCAGTTGATATTGGACTGTTCGGCATTTCCGACTTCGCCGACGGTAGCGCGGCAGCGCGAATCGACATTTCGGATTTCCCCGGAGGGCATCCTCAGCTGCGCGTATTTTCCTTCTCTCGCCACCAGCTGCACAGACGTACCTGCGGAACGGGCAATCTTTGCCCCGCCGCCCGGCTGCAGCTCGACAGCGTGGATCACGGTACCGACCGGAATGTTGCGCAGCGGAAGGCTGTTGCCGGGTTTAATATCGGCACTCGGACCGTTTTCAACCGTCATTCCCTGCTTCAGATTTTCCGGAGCCAGAATATAGCGCTTTTCGCCGTCTGCGTAGTGCAGCAGGGCAATCCGCGCAGTGCGGTTCGGATCGTACTCGATGTGTGCCACGCGGGCAGGCACGCCGTCTTTGTCGTGACGGCGGAAATCAATCACACGATACTGACGCTTGTGGCCGCCGCCCTTATGGCGTGTTGTGATGCGGCCGCTGTTGTTTCGGCCGCCGGTCTTGTGGAGTGGGCGAAGCAGCGACTTCTCCGGTGTGGTCCGGGTAATTTCTGCGAAGTCGGCAACGCTCGCACCGCGACGACCCGGAGTCGTCGGCTTGTACTTACGAATTCCCATGAGATCTTATTCCTCAATATCCTCGTCGGCTTTAGCCGGCGATCTCGCCGTAGATGTCGATTGTGCCCTCACGCAGGGTGACGATAGCACGCTTGGTTGCCTTGCGGCGACCGATGCCATCACGGGTCCGACGGGTCTTACCTGCACGATTCATCGTGTTTACGGACGCAACCTTCACTCCGAAAATTTTCTCGATTGCGAGTTTGATTTCGGTCTTGTTTGCGTCGGGACGTACGAAGAACGTGTATTTACCTTCATCTTCAAGACGCGTTGCCTTCTCGGACGCCAGCGGTCTGAGAATGATGTCACGCGGATCTTTGTTCATGAATACTGCACTGGACTCGCTCACTTCGTCTCCTCCTTGGTGTTGGCACTGATCCAAGCCGCGAAAGCCGGTTCGGTAAAGATTACGTCGTCGGCAACGAGTACGTCGTAGGAATTCAGCTGATCTACGTAAAGCAGATGAACTTCGGGGACGTTACGCAGAGAAAGAACATTTGTGTCTTCTGCGCGGCTGAGCACGGCAAGCGCTTTGCGCCCGGCAGTTACCCCATTGAGCAGAGTCAGAGCGGTCTTGGTAGACGGTGTATCGCCTTCCACAAATCCCTTCACCACGTGCACACGTCCGTTGCGTGCCCTGTCGGAAAGCGACTGACGCAAAGCCGCGGCAATCATTTTCTTCGGGGTGCGCTGCGAGTAGTCGCGCGGCGTGGGACCGTGCACAATACCGCCGCCGGTGAAATGAGGCGCACGGATCGAGCCCTGACGTGCCCGGCCGGTACCCTTCTGCTTGAACGGCTTGGCGCCGCCGCCGCGTACTTCGCCGCGGGTTTTGGCTTTGTGCGTTCCCTGCCGGGCAGCGGCAAGCTGCGCCGTCACTACCTGGTGAATCAGTGCCACATTCGCTTCGAGATCGAAAAGCGCTCCCGGAAGCGTGACGCTCCCCGCCTTTTCCCCTGCGAAATCAATTACATCAACCTTGAAGTCTGCCATATTTATCAGGCTCCCTTCACGGCAGTACGAAGTACGACCACGCCGCCCCTGTTGCCGGGGATGGCACCTTTAACGAGAATCAGATCGTTTTCGGTATCGATGGCATGGATCGTGAGGTTCTGTGTGGTGACGCGGGCATTGCCCATTCTTCCCGCCATCCGCATTCCTCTGAATACGCGCGAAGGCGTGGAGCAGGCACCGACCGAACCCGGCTTACGGTGATTGCGGTGCGCGCCGTGCGAAGCGGACACGCCGGCAAATCCGTGGCGTTTCATCACGCCGGCAAAACCTTTGCCCTTGGATTTGCCGACAACATCGATATGCTGTCCGGCTTCGAAGGTGTCTACACCAAGTTCCTGGCCAAGAGTGTATTCCCGGGCGTCAGGCGTACGAATTTCGGCAACGTGACGGCGCGGTTCCACGCCCGCTTTTGCAAAATGACCTGCGAGAGGCTTCGTCACGTGCTTCTTCTTCAGCTCTCCGGATGCAATCTGGAGTGCTTCATAACCGTCTACCTCAGTTGTACGAACCTGAGTGACTACGTTCTTTCCAACACGCACAACCGTAACCGGAATCAAATTTGCATTCTCATCCCATACCTGGGTCATGCCGAGCTTGGTGCCGAGCAGAGCCTTTACGGGCTTCGGGTCGGCTGCTTGGATATTCTTTACCATAATGCGTTACCTCAGAGCTTGATCTCTACACTGACATCTGCCGGAAGATCCAGCCGACGCAGGGTGTCAATTGTCTTCAGAGTCGGATCGACAATGTCGATTAGTCGCTTATGCGTACGCATCTCAAACTGTTCGCGACTGTCTTTATACTTGTGGGGCGAGCGAATAACCGTGAAAACATTTTTCTCGGTCGGTAACGGCACCGGTCCCACAACCGACGCTCCGGTACGGGTAACTTCGTCGACGAGCTTTTTCGCTGCACTGTCGATGACCTCATGGTCATAAGACTTCAGACGGATGCGGATTTTCTGTCCCGCCATGGCGTCGTCTCCCTCTCTATACCACGGACACCGAACCCCGCATTCGGGCGTGTCGCGTGAGAGAACACATACAGCAAGCCCTATACGATTTTCGGTGAACCTTTTTGTTACCAAAGTGCTTTTGCAACTTCGGCCAAGTTCTTAACTCGAACCTTTGTCGAGCAACTTTTACAGTATTGCAAACTTTTCCCCCACCCGGCAAGTTCAAAGTAATTTTGGTGGTGCACTGCACTGTATTGCGGCCGGCGGACGTATGCTTTTTCGGATACCGCCGAAAACGGCAAAGGGGGTTCTGCCGTTGGGCAGAACCCCCTTTGGGAAAAACAGGCGATTATTACTTAATAATCTTTGTCACACGGCCTGAACCGACAGTGTGTCCGCCTTCGCGGATTGCGAAGCCGAGGCCCTCTTCCATGGCGATGGGCTGAATCAGCTCAACGGTCATCTCGGTGTTATCGCCGGGCATAACCATTTCGGTGCCTTCGGGAAGGGTGATCACACCGGTCACGTCAGTCGTACGGAAGTAGAACTGCGGACGGTAGTTGGAGAAGAACGGGTTGTGACGTCCGCCTTCTTCCTTCTTCAGCACGTAAACCTGAGCTTCGAAGTTCGTGTGCGGAGTGATCGAACCGGGCTTTGCCACAACCTGACCGCGCTCAACTTCGTCACGCTTGGTACCGCGCAGAAGGAGACCGCAGTTTTCGCCGGCGTCGGCGTGGTCCATCGACTTGTGGAACATTTCAATACCGGTAACGGTGGTCTTCTGTGGCTCACGGATACCGAGAATTTCGACTTCCTCGTTCAGGTTCAGAACGCCACGCTCCACACGGCCGGTCACAACGGTGCCGCGGCCGGAAATCGTGAATACGTCTTCGATCGGCATCAGGAACGGCTTGTCGAGATCGCGGACCGGATCGGAGAAGTAGTTGTCTACCGCATCCATCAGTTCCTCAATGGACTTTACCCACTTCTCGTCGCCCTGCAGTGCCTGGTAACCGGAAACCTGGATTACCGGGGTGTTGTCGCCGTCGTAACCGTTGGCGGTAAGCAGGTCGCGAACTTCCATTTCGACGAGCTCGAGCATTTCCGGATCGTCAACCATGTCGCACTTGTTCAGCGCAACGATGATCTCCGGCACGCCAACCTGGCGTGCAAGAAGAACGTGTTCCTTCGTCTGTGCCATCGCACCGTCGGTGGCTGCAACCACGAGGATTGCGCCGTCCATCTGTGCGGCACCGGTAATCATGTTCTTGATGTAGTCGGCGTGGCCGGGGGCGTCTACGTGTGCGTAGTGACGCTTCTCGGTCTGGTACTCAACGTGGGAAACGTTAATGGTAATACCACGCTCGCGCTCTTCGGGAGCGTTGTCTACCTGATCGAACGGGGTGTACTCGTTCAGATCGGGGTACTTCTCGGAAAGTACTTTGGTAATTGCAGCGGTAATCGTCGTCTTTCCGTGATCGACGTGACCGATGGTGCCGATATTCATATGCGGCTTGGACTTATCATACTTGGCCTTGGCCACTTGTGCCCTCCTGGGACTCGGGTAGTGTCTTTCAGCTTGTCAGATTAACTGCATCCGGCAGTTAATCTACGGCTAAGTGAAATCCTACTGGTTGAATTATAATTTGTAAATTTAACCTGTTGGCTCACTCGCCACGGGTCTTTTGAATGATTTCGTCGGCAACAGCCTTCGGAACCTCTTGATACTTCGAGAACTGCATCGTATATACCGCACGGCCCTGCGTCTTTGAACGCAGATCGCCGACATATCCGAACATTTCTGAAAGCGGAACGTTTGCACGGACAATCTTAACACCTGTGGCGTCTTCCATAGAAGCAATCTGCCCACGGCGGGAATTAAGATCACCGATTACATCGCCCATGTACTCTTCCGGAGTACGAACTTCAACGTCCATCACCGGTTCAAGGATTACCGGGTTGGCACGCTTTGCGCCTTCACGGAAAACCATCTGGCCGGCGATCTTGAACGCCATTTCAGAAGAATCGACGTCGTGGTATGCGCCGTCCTCGAGGGTGGCTTTTACGCCGACCATCGGGAATCCTGCCAAAACGCCGTTTTCCATCGCCGCCTGAATGCCGGCATCAACAGACGGAATGTATTCGCGCGGAACACGGCCGCCTGTAACGGCATCGACGAACTCGTAGGTGTTTCCTTCCTCGTTTTCCGCAAGCGGCTCGAAGGACACAAGTACCTTCGCAAACTGTCCGGAACCACCCGTCTGCTTCTTGTGCGTATATTCCACGTTCGGCACCGCCTTGCGGATCGTTTCGCGGTAGGCAACCATTGGCGCACCAACATTTGCCTCCACTTTAAATTCGCGGCGCATGCGGTCAACGAGAATATCAAGATGAAGCTCGCCCATACCGCCGATAACGGTCTGGCCCGTTTCCTCATCAAGATGCACAGTGAAGGTCGGATCTTCTTCTGCAAGTTTCTGGATAGCGATACTCAGCTTTTCCTGATCCCCTTTCGACTTTGGCTCAATCGCCACGTGAATCACGGGATCGGGGAAGGTCATCGATTCGAGTGAAATCGGATGCGCCTGATCGCAGAGGGTATCGCCTGTTGTGGTCTCTTTCAGACCGATTACGGCGTAGATGTGCCCGGCGTGGGCCACCTCCACCGGATTTTCCTTATTCGAATGCATCTGGAAAATCTTGCCGATCCGCTCTTTCTTCCCTTTTGTGGAGTTCAGAACGGGCGAACCTGCCTCGACTTTACCGGAGTAGACACGAATGTAGGTAAGACGTCCGTAGAACGGATGCACGGCAATCTTGAACGCAAGGGCCGAGAAGGGATCCTTTTCGGTCGCCTCACGCGTCAGTTCAACCGTTTCGTCCTTCGGGTCGGTTCCTTTTACGGCCTCAATATCCAGAGGGGAAGGAAGGAAATCGACAACGGCATCAAGCATCGGCTGCACGCCGATATTCTTGTATGCCGAACCGCAGTACACCGGGTAGGCATCGCCGGCAATCGTCATCTTGCGGATTGCGGCCTTCAGCTCGTCGACGGTGATCTCATCGCCGTTAAAGAACTTTTCCAGCAGGGCATCGTCGGTTTCCGCCACGCGCTCCACCAGAGCCGCGCGGTATTCCTCCGCCTTTGCCTGCATATCGGCCGGGATTTCTTCTTCGACTACGACCGCTCCGAGAGTTTTGTTTCCCTTTTCGTCTTCCGCGGGGAAACGGATCGCCTTCATCTTCAGCAGATCAATAATCCCGGAAAGCTCGGATTCGGCACCGATCGGCAGCGCCATCACCAGCGGTGTGGCATGCAGACGGTCTTGGATCGTCTTCACCGAGAAATAGAAATCCGCACCCATCTTGTCCATCTTGTTGATGAAGCAGATACGCGGGACGTTGTACTTGTCTGCCTGACGCCAAACCGTTTCGGACTGCGGCTCCACGCCCTCCTTGCCGTCAAACACGGCAACGGCACCGTCGAGCACACGCAGGGAACGCTCCACCTCAACGGTGAAATCCACGTGTCCGGGGGTATCGATGATGTTAATCTGACGCCCCTTCCAGAAACAGGTTACGGCAGCGGAGGTAATGGTAATACCGCGCTCTTTCTCCTGCTCCATCCAGTCGGTGGTCGAAGCGCCGTCGTGGGTTTCGCCGATTTTGTAGTTGATGCCGGTGTAGAACAGAATACGCTCAGTGACGGTGGTTTTCCCGGCGTCAATGTGCGCCATGATTCCAATATTGCGGACCTTTCGCAGGTCGGAAAGCACTTCCTGTGCCATTAATCAGACTCTCTTCTTTTTACTCACAGGCCGCCGCGGCGGACAGCCTTATTTTACCAGCGGTAGTGCGCGAAGGCACGGTTCGATTCGGCCATGCGGTGCATGTCTTCACGGCGCTTCACGGATGCGCCCAATCCGTTTGCGGCATCCATGATCTCATTCTGAAGACGTTCGAGCATCGTTTTCTCACGGCGCTGACGGGAGAAGTCGACAAGCCAGCGGAGTGCGAGAGTATTTGCGCGCCCTGCCTTGACTTCCACCGGCACCTGGTAGGTGGCGCCGCCTACACGGCGGGATTTCACTTCCAGCTGCGGACGGATGTTTTCAAGTGCGCGCTTCAAAACCGAAAGCGGTTCCTGCTTCGTCTTCTCCCCCACGGCATCCAGCGCACCGTAAACGATACGTTCGGCAACCGACTTCTTTCCGTCTACAAGAACGCGGTTAATAAGCTGCGTAACGAGAGTCGATCCGTGAACCGGATCCGCAATCAGGGGACGCTTGCGTGCTGGTCCTTTACGTGGCATTACTTCTTCTCCTTCTTCGCACCGTACTTGGAACGGGCCTGGGCACGGTTCTTCACGCCCTGTGTGTCAAGCGCACCGCGGACGATGTGGTAACGAACGCCGGGAAGATCCTTCACACGGCCGCCGCGCACGAGCACAATCGAGTGCTCCTGCAGATTGTGGCCTTCACCCGGAATGTATGCCGACACCTCAATGCCTGAGGAAAGACGGACACGGGCAACCTTCCGCAGAGCCGAATTAGGCTTCTTCGGGGTTGTGGTATAAACACGCGTGCACACTCCGCGGCGCTGCGGGCTCTTTTTGAGCGCAGGGGTATTGGAGTGACTCACCTTGGTGCTGCGCCCCTTACGGACCAGCTGTTGAATAGTTGGCACTATTTCTCCTGTTTAACTATTGCGATTGTAGTTACACTGCCCGCCTGCCGAAACCGGGTGGTCAGGCCTTACGGTGAGGAAGACACCGTTCTTCCTCTTCGTTCGTCATTCTTTATCCGACGGTTTGCGCATCTCACTGCAACCCGATCTGCGGAGTCGGACAGGCAACTTAAAGAATGCCGAAACGGGCACCAATGTTAAGATTAATGGCTAAAATATATATACGTCAAAGAATGGGCCAAAAATGGAGCGTGGCATCAGGCACATTCCCGAAAAAAGAACGCAAAACGGAGCCTGCGCATACACGGCACTGCCGGAGACGGACGGCGGGGAGGAAAACGCTTTCCCTCCCCGCTTTGCCGTTACGCTCAGAAATTCAGTCCGAAGCCGTATCCGACCGACGAATCGTATTCATCGAATCCGTTATACCCGTAAACATCGTCAAAGCCTTCCAAATCATGGGAAATGATATTGTTCAGCTTTTCGTATTCGCTGCGGGCCGCAGGTGTCGGCTCCACCTTCACGTCACGGATCGTTTCCAGACCGGTACCCGCCGGAATCAGCTTTCCGAGAATTACGTTTTCCTTCAGACCGGCCAGCGGATCCGACTTCGCATTCAGAGCCGCCTCCGTCAGCACCTTCGTGGTCTCCTGGAAAGACGCCGCCGAAAGCCAGGAATCGGTGGCCAGCGAAGCCTTCGTGATTCCCATCAGTTCCGGACGGCCGGATGCCGGTTTGCCGCCTTCCGCCATCGCCCTGCGGTTTGCGTCCTCAAAGACCGAGACATCTACCAGCTCACCGGGAAGAAGGTTCGTCGTTCCCGCCTCCAGCACAGTCACGCGGCGCAGCATCTGGCGCACAATAACTTCAATATGCTTGTCGTGGATTTCCACACCCTGGGAGCGGTACACGTGCTGTACTTCGGAAACCAGGTGCAGCTGCGCGGCCCGGCGCCCCGAAATACGCAGCACCTTCTTCGGGTCAATCAGACCCTCCACCAGCTGCTGTCCCACTTCCACATGGCTTCCCTCGGGAACAAGAAGTTTCGCCCGCTTTGCGGCAAAGTAAACGAGATCCTCGTCGCCGTCGTCGCGCTTGATAATCAGGCGGCGGGAACGCTCCATGTCTTCCACTTCCAGGCGTCCGGCGGCCTCGGCCAGAGGAGCCTCGCCCTTCGGCGTACGGCCTTCAAACAGTTCCTGCACACGCGGCAGACCCTGTGTAATATCCTCTGCGGAAGCCGCGCCGCCGGTATGGAACGTACGCATTGTCAGCTGCGTACCCGGTTCGCCGATCGACTGCGCGGAGACAATGCCCACGGCCTCGCCGATATCCACCAGCTTGCCGGTAGCCAGGGACCGTCCGTAGCACATCGCGCAGGTTCCCACACGCGAAGCACAGGTAAGAACGGAACGCACCGTAATTTCTTCAATTCCGGCTTCAATCATCTGTTCCAAAGCCACATCGCCGATATCGGTGCCGGCGGCAACAATTACGTTGCCCTGCGCATCCACCGCATCTTTCGCCAATGTACGCGTATAAACGGAATTTTCGATATCCTCCGAGCGCGTCTTGTTCCCGAACTCGTCGGTAACGATAATCTGCTTGCGCAGACCGCGTTTCGTGCCGCAGTCCGCCTCGGAGACGATCACGTCCTGCGCCACGTCCACAAGACGCCGCGTAAGATATCCGGATTCCGCGGTACGCAGAGCCGTGTCCGCCAGTCCCTTGCGCGCACCGTGCGTGGCGGTGAAGTACTCAAGCGCGGACAGGCCCTCGCGGTAGTTGGATTTAATCGGGCGCGGAATGATCTCGCCGTTCGGATCCGCAACCAGACCGCGCATACCCGCTACCTGACGGATCTGCATCCAGTTGCCGCGCGCACCCGAAGAGACCATCTGATTGATGTTGTTCCAGTAGTCGAACTGGTCGCGCATTTCATCGGCGACTTTGTCGGTTACTTCCGTCCACAGTTCCACCAGGTCGCGGCGGCGGTCTTCGTCGCGGATATTACCTTCCTGGTATTCCTGCTCAATCTGTGCGGCGCGCTTTTCGGCGGCCTCCAAAATTTCGGCCTTGTTTTCCGGCACCTTCACATCGGAAACGGCAATCGTCACCCCGGAACGTCCGCCCCAGTAGAACCCGGTATCCTTCAGCGCGTCGAGCGAAGCGCCCACTTCCACCTTCGTATACCGCTCAGCCAGCTCATTCACCAGTTTACCGAGGACTTTCTTGTCCACTACCGTATTTACATACGGGAAACGCGTCGGCAGCGCTTCGTTGAACAGCGCCCTGCCCAGAGAGGTTTCGAGAATTACGGGATCGCCTTCGGTGTATCCCTCCGGAGCCTTCCAGTCGCGGGGAAGAATAATCTCATCGGCACGGAAACGGATATGAACCAGAGAATTCAGATCCAGCTCCCCCAAATCACAGGCCATCTGCGCTTCGTTCAGGGAAGAGAAATAACGCCCTTCGCCGTCGCCGCCTTCGCGCAGCATCGTCAGATGGTACAGTCCGATAATCATATCCTGCGAAGGAACCGTCACCGGGCGGCCGTCGGAAGGCTTGAGGATATTGTTTGAGGAAAGCATCAAAATACGCGCCTCAGCCTGGGCTTCCACAGACAGCGGCAGATGCACCGCCATCTGGTCGCCGTCAAAGTCCGCGTTGAATGCGGAGCACACAAGGGGATGCAGACGGATTGCCTTGCCTTCGATCAGCTTCGGCTCAAAGGCCTGAATTCCCAGACGGTGCAGGGTGGGCGCGCGGTTAAGAAGTACCGGATGCTCCCGAATTACCTCTTCCAGCACGTCAAACACGGAATCGTGCTGCCGTTCGATAAGGCGTTTTGCCGCCTTGATATTCTTTGCCAGCTCCAGATCCACAAGCCGCTTCTGCACGAAGGGCTTGTACAGCTCCAGCGCCATCGTCTTGGGCAGACCGCACTGATGCAGGTGCAGATCCGGCCCGACCACGATCACCGAACGCCCGGAATAATCCACGCGCTTTCCCAGCAGATTCTGCCTAAACCGTCCCTGCTTGCCCTTGAGCATATGGGAAATGGATTTCAGCGGACGGTTGCCCGCTCCCTGTACCGGGCGGCCGCGGCGGCCGTTGTCGAAGAGCGCGTCCACAGCTTCCTGCAGCATCCGCTTTTCGTTGTTCACCATAATTTCCGGCACGTTCGATTCGATCATGCGCTTTAAACGGTTGTTCCGGTTGATAACGTGACGGTACAGATCATTAAGATCGGAGTTGGCGAAACGCCCGCCGTCAAGCTGCACCATCGGCCGCAGATCCGGGGGAATCACGGGAAGCGCGTCAAGAACCATGGCTTCCGGTTTCGTCCCCGAGTGAAGGAAGGCATTTACCACTTTAATCCGCTTCAATGCCCGCGTCTTGCGCTGCGCCGTCCCGTTTTCTATCTGCTCAACCAGAGCATCGTGCTCCGCCTGCAGATCAAAAGAACGCAGACGCTTCTGCACCGCTTCGGCACCGCGGCAGGCGGAAAAATAGTCTCCCCAGCGCAGCACCATCTCACGGTAGATTTCCTCGTCGCCTTCGAGATCGCCGACTTTAAGTTTGGTGAACTTATCCCATATCGTCTGCAGCCCGGCCAGTTCCTCCTCGTAACGGCGGCGGACTCTGCGCGTCTCTGCCTCGCAGTTGCGCTTTATCCTGTTCTTTGCCGCCGCGCTCTGCCCTTCGGCTTCCTTCAGGGCCGCTTCTTCGTCCTTCAGCGTCTTTTCCACGGCAGAGCGGGCTTCGGATTCCAGATTCTTCCGCTCCAGTTCGTATTCCGCAGTCAGAGTCGGCAGATCGTCGTGGCGGCGTTTTTCGTCGACCTCGGTAACCATATATGCGGCAAAATAAATCACTTTTTCGAGATCTTTGGGCGCAATATCCAGCAGATATCCCAGACGGCTGGGCACACCCTTGAAATACCAGATATGCGTGACGGGAGCGGCAAGTTCAATGTGCCCCATCCGTTCACGCCTGACCTTTGAACGTGTCACTTCCACGCCGCAGCGTTCGCACACAATACCCTTAAAACGCGGACGCTTGTACTTTCCGCAGGCACATTCCCAGTCACGGGTCGGACCGAAAATCTGCTCCCCGAAAAGACCGTCTTTCTCCGGTTTCAGAGTACGGTAATTGATTGTTTCCGGACGGGTTACCGTTCCGTGCGACCATGAACGGATTTCATCGGATGTCGCCAGCGAGATGTGGAGCTGATCGAAGAGATTAACGTCGAGCAAGATTCCTACTTCCAAAGTCTTATTACGCCGGGTTTTATTTCTTTGTTTCTTTCACGGTATCCGCGCAAGCGGGCGCTGTAGCTTTCGCGGATACCGCCGCCGAGCTAAAACTCGGCACCTGTTGTCAGATCTTCAAGGCCCGTCTTTACACCGGCCAGCTGCGGCGTGCGGAACGCGTCCTCATCGGCATCCTGCAGCGAAACAGGCGTTCCCTGGGCATCCAATGCCTCCACATTCAGACACAGAGAACGCATTTCCTGCACGAGCACACGGAAAGACTCCGGGATTCCCGGTTCGGGCACGTTGTCGCCCTTTACGATTGCCTCATACACTTTCACGCGTCCGACCGTATCGTCGGATTTAATCGTGAGCATTTCCTGCAGTGTATGCGCCGCACCGTATGCCTCCAGGGCCCAAACTTCCATCTCGCCGAAACGCTGTCCGCCGAACTGTGCTTTACCGCCCAAAGGCTGCTGCGTCACCATCGAGTACGGACCCGTGGAACGGGCATGAATCTTATCGTCCACCAAATGGTGCAGCTTGAGCATATACATGTATCCGACGGATACCGGTTCGGGGAACGGTTCTCCCGTACGGCCGTCAAACAGACGCGCTTTTCCGTTTTCGTCCACAAGGCGGTCGCCGTTGCGGTTCGGCAGCGTATTTGCAAGCAGACCGTTCAGTTCGTCGGACAGAACGCCGTCAAACACCGGGGTGGCCACCGTCTGCCGTCCCTGCGTGGAGACCGCATTTTCGGGCAGCCGCACAGCCCATTCCTCGCCGTTCTCACGTGCCCGGGATGCGTCCCAGCCCTGGGCGGCGATCCAGCCCAAATGCAGCTCAAATACCTGGCCGAGGTTCATTCGCGAAGGCACGCCCAGAGGATTGAGCACGATGTCCATCGGAGTTCCGTCTTCCATAAACGGCATATCCTCAATCGGCAGAATCCGGGAGATCACGCCCTTATTGCCGTGACGGCCCGCCATCTTGTCGCCAATCGTAATCTTTCGCCGCTGCGCGATATACACACGCACCGTCTGGCGGATATCCGCGGCGAGTTCATCATGATTTTCGCTGGTAAATTCCTTGACGCCGATCACGATTCCGGATTCGCCGTGCGGTACGCGCAGCGAAGTGTCGCGCACGTCCTTCGCTTTTTCACCGAAAATCGCGCGCAGGAAGCGTTCTTCGAAAGTCAGTTCCGTTTCGCCCTTCGGGGTGATCTTGCCTACGAGAATATCGCCGGCCTTCACTTCCGCGCCGATCCGGATAATACCGCGCTCGTCGAGATGCGAAAGCATTTCTTCCGACACATTCGGAATGTCGCGGGTAATCTCTTCCGGTCCGAGCTTCGTATCGCGGGCATCGACTTCATGCTCTTCAATATGAATGGAAGTCAGCAGATCTTCGGACTGGCACCGCTGCGAAAGGACAATGGCATCCTCGTAGTTGTATCCGTTCCAGGCCATAAAGGCAACGAGAAGATTCTGCCCCAGAGCAAGCTCACCGCCGTCCGTTGCCGGACCGTCGGCAATCAGCGAACCTTTTTCCACACGGTCCCCGGCCGAGACCGCAACCCGCTGGTTGGTGCAGTTGCCCGGATTGGAACGGGCAAACTTCGTCAGGTGGTAAACGTAATGCGTACCGTCGTCTTCTTCCACGTGCACGGCGTCTGCGGAAACTTCCAGAACCACGCCGGGCGCCCGGGCCACCATCGCGTCTCCGCCGTCCACCGCGGCCCGCACTTCCATTCCCGTTCCGACCAGCGGAGCGGTCGGACGCAGCAGCGGCACTGCCTGGCGCTGCATATTGGCACCCATCAGTGCGCGGTTTGCGTCGTCATGTTCCAGGAACGGAATCATCGCCGTACCCAAAGAACACATCTGACGTGCCGAAACGTCCATATAGCCGACTTCCTGCGGGCTGACAAGCGCCGGTTCGCCGCCCGGCAGACGGACCAAAACCTCATGGTCGGTGAGTCTGCCGTTTTCGTCGACGGCAGCCGAAGCCTGCGCCACGGCGTAATGGTCTTCGTCCGCGGCATCCAGATATTCGATTTCATCGGTGATCACGCCGTTTACGACTTTCCGATAGGGTGTTTCGATGAAACCGAAGGCATTGATTCTGCCGAAAGTGGCGAGAGAGCCGATCAGACCGATGTTCGGACCTTCAGGTGTTTCGATCGGGCACATTCTGCCGTAGTGCGTCGGATGCACGTCGCGTACTTCCATCGACGCCCTGTCGCGCGAAAGACCTCCGGGGCCGAGGGCCGAAAGCCGACGCTTGTGCGTCAGACCGGCCAGCGGATTATTCTGATCCATGAACTGGGAAAGCTGGGAAGTGCCGAAGAATTCTTTGATCGCCGCCACAATCGGACGGATATTGATCAGAGACGAGGGCGTAATTGCCTCCGCTTCCTGCGTGGTCATTCTTTCGCGAACCATGCGGTCCAGACGCGAAAGACCCGTACGCACCTGGTTTTGGATCAGCTCCCCCACCGCGCGGATACGGCGGTTTCCGAAATGGTCGATATCGTCGGTTTCAACGGCCACGGGACGCTCCGGGTTGATCGCAACCTGCGCCTCTCCCGCATGCAGTGCCAGCAGATAACGCAGCGTGTTCGTGATATCTTCCAGCGTCAGCCGGCGCACTGTGGCATCAATCGCCGTGCCCAGCTTCTTGTTGATCTTGTAGCGTCCGACTTTTGTCAGGTCGTAGCGTTTGCCGTTGAAATAGAAATTACGCAGCAGATTCCGTCCGGCTTCCGCGGTCGGCGGCTCGCCCGGACGCAGCTTGCGGTAAAGATCCTGGAGAGCTTCCTCCTGCGTTTCGACGGTGTCTTTTTCAAGCGTCTCGATCAGCACCGGATAATCGGCAAACGTTTCGCGGATTTCCGACTCCGTCATCCCCAGCGCTTTCAAAAATACGGTTACGGACTGCTTGCGCTTGCGGTCTATCCGCACTCCGACAGCGTCTTTTTTGTCGATTTCAAATTCCAGCCATGCGCCGCGCGAGGGAATAATCTTCGTGCCGTAGATGTATTTATCGGAGGTTTTGTCTGCCGTGCGCTCAAAATACACGCCCGGGGAACGCACCAGCTGCGAGACCACAACACGTTCGGTACCGTTTACGATGAATGTGCCCTGCGGGGTCATCAGCGGAAAATCACCGATAAAGGTGGTCTGGGACTTAATTTCCCCCGTTTCGTAATTCTGAAATTCGGCCGTCACATAGAGCGGGGCGGAATAAGTCATGTCTTTGTCCCGGCACTCGTTTATCGGGGCCTTTTCTTCTTCCAGATAAGGATTGGAAAGCACCAGTCCCATTGTCCGGGCAGTATTTTCAATCGGCGAGATTTCATCGAAAATCTCTTCCAGACCGGTTTTTTCATCGGGATGGGCAGCCCTCCAGGCATCCGAACCAACTAACCATCCATAGGAATCAACTTGCAGGCTCAGCAGATCGGGAACCGTCATAGGTTCCGTGAGCTTGGCAAATGATACACGATTGGTCTTAAGCCGACCATTTTCTACATTAAGCATCGAGGTGCGCGAAGCAGCCAAAGGATATTCCTTCCCCGGGTTCCAGTAAGGCGAAATTATGTGTGCGTGCCAAAGCGGTATCATATCCCGCTTCACGCCAAAACGATGATTTACGCAACATTCCGGCCGTAAAAACAAGGTATACAAAAACACATAACACGCAATGTTCAACGCTACCAAAAAAGGGTGGAAAAATCTACCCCCTGCCAATGTGGAAGAGGTCACGACACCTATACGTCCGGGCAACCCTCGAAGGTCCGGGATTGGGTCTGCGTCCCGGTTTCATCGATATACCAAGATCTTTATTTACCGGAAAACATCCGGTGCAATAACTTTTACATATTATATCCGCAGGCGCAAGCATCCACACCGTTTCACATCCGCATCCTCTTTCGCATAAGACCGTTTCGGGCAATAGAACGGCTCTATGTGCCCTTGTACGGGAACATAGAGCCGTCTGATTGCCCGAAATGTCCGCCTCCGTGCGAAGGGGAAAATAAAACGGGCCGGACCGAAGGTCCGACCCGTCAGGCTTACTTTTCGTCTGCCGATTTACTTCAGGGTAACCGTTGCGCCGGCGCCTTCAAGAGCTTCCTTGGCCTTATCGGCGGTTTCCTTGTTCACACCTTCAAGAACGGTGGACGGAGCTCCGTCAACAAGATCCTTGGCTTCCTTCAGGCCGAGCGGAGTGAGGGCACGGACTTCCTTAATCACTGCAATCTTCTTGTCACCTGCGGACTCGATCACAACATCAAATTCGGTCTTTTCCTCTTCTGCCGCGGCTTCGGCGGCAGCACCCGGAACGGCGGCGGCAACCGCAACCGGAGCGGCGGCCTCCACATCAAATTCTTCCTCAAACTTCTTTACGAAGTCGTTCAGCTCAACAAGAGTGAGCTCCTTAAAAGCTTCAATGAGTTCTTCAGCGGTAAGCTTAGCCATGATTGGCCTTCCTTCCTGTGCCTACGCGAGGCATTTAATATATGTGTTTTTGCCGATGCCTTTAGGCAGCAGCCTCTTCCTGCTTCGCGCGCAGGGCGTCGATGGTGCGCACAGTCTTGACGATTGGCGCCTGAATAGTAGATGCAGCACGGTAGAGCGAAGCTTTGAGAGCTCCGGCAGTCTTGGCCAAAAGCACCTCGCGGGATTCGAGATCGGCGAGCTTTTGCACACCTGCGGCATCAAGAACAGCACCTTCGAGGAGTCCGCCCTTTACGACGAGCTTCTCGTTTTCTTTGGCGAAATCCCTGATTGCCTTGGCTGCGGTGGCAATATCACCGGTCACAAACGCAATGGCGGTCGGCCCTTTCAGCGAGGCATCAAGATTCTCAATACCCGCGTCTTTGGCCGCAATCCGTGCGAGAGTGTTTTTTGCAACCGTGTATTTCGCTTCCTGCCCCATAGCCCGACGCAAAGTCATCATGTCGGCTACGGTCAGACCGCGATACTCAGTCACAATAACGGCCGAGGAGTTGCGGAAATCCTCCGTAAGCTCCGCGATCGCTGCGGACTTGTCGGTCCTTGCCATTGGACCTCCTTCCGAATAACTGCCGCAGAGATCGGAACACAAAACGACCCCCGGGCACAGGGCACGAGGGTAAAACAGATATGTTTTATTCAATTCGCACCTGCGCCGGCTTCGTCTCGAAATTCACCCCGTTGGCAACGGGCGACCTGCGGTCTTTGGCAAGAGACATCATATCCGAGGACGCACTCGGAAGCAAACCGAAAAAGCGCAGGCGTGAGAGACGTCTCTTAAAAACAGCGGTTGTCGAGCTGATTCTGCACGCGGTGGAAAATCATCTCCTTGGCCACTATATTTTTCCCGCCTTCGGGGATTATCAGATCCGCATACCGTTTGGACGGCTCGACGTACAGCTCATGCATCGGTTTCACCGTATTCAGATACTGCTCCTGCACCGAATCGATGGAACGCCCCCGTTCGGCAACATCGCGCTGCAGCCGGCGCAGAATACGCACATCGGCATCGGTGTCTACAAAAAGTTTCAGATCGAAAAGCCGGCGCAGGGCGGGCTGCGCGAAAATTAAAATCCCCTCTACGATAATTACCGGGGCCGGCTCGATGCGAATCGTTTCCTCCGAACGGTTATGCACGGCAAAATCATAGACGGGAGACTCGATTGCCTCTCCGCGAATCAGCTGTTCCAGCTGTGCAATGATGAGGTCGTTGTCGAACGCTTCGGGCGCATCGTAATTTGTGTGCGTACGCTCCTCATAGGAGAGGTGATCCTGGCGGGCATAGTAATTGTCGTGATAGATCACGGCCACGTGTCCGCGAAACCGGTCCTTAATCGCCTGCGTGATCGTTGTTTTGCCGCTGCCGGTTCCGCCCGCAATGCCAATCACCAAACTTTTCATGCCGTCCTGCGCTTTCGGATCCAAATTTGCATATAAAAGTGGGGCCGCATCGGCAGCCCCACTTATTTTACTTCGCAAGCTTTGCGACGTCTAACGGAATTCCCGGACCCATTGTGGTGGAAACGGTTCCCTTCAGAAGATAGCGTCCCTTTGCCGAAGAAGGCTTCAGACGCAGAATCTCCGCAAGTGCCGCATTGAAATTATCGGCCAGCTGTTCTGCCGAAAAATCGGTATTCCCCACAATAAAAGGCAGATTTCCGTGCTTGTCCACACGGAACTCAATCCGTCCGCCCTTAATGTCGGATACGGCCTTGGCCACATCCATCGTAACCGTACCCGTCTTCGGATTCGGCATCAGACCGCGCGGACCGAGCACGCGGCCCAAACGGCCCACTTTGCCCATCATATCCGGGGTTGCAACGGCCGAATCGAAGTCCGTCCATCCGCCGGCCACCTTCGCGATAAGCTCATCGTCACCGACTTCGTCGGCACCTGCGGCCAATGCCTGCTGGGCACGGTCACCGGTGGCAAACACGATAACACGGGCAGTCTTACCCGTACCGTGCGGCAGCGAAACCGTGCCGCGCACAGCCTGATCGGCCTTACGCGGATCAACACCGAGACGGAACACCGCTTCCACAGTGGATGCAAACTTCGTCACGGACGTTTTCAATGCAAGGTCTACGGCTTCTTCGACGGAATAAAACTCCCCGTCCTGAATCAGCTCGGCAGCCTTGTTGTATTTCTTTGAGCGCTTTGCCATTCTGCTTCTCCTTAAATTTAGCAGTCGTGGTCTCCGAACCGGCTCATGGTCCTGCCACGGATACCCTCGCGGTATCGTACCTGTTTTTTCGGGTACCTAATTAAATTTCGTCGGTGGTAATTCCCATCGAGCGGGCAGTACCGGCAATAATGCGGGCGGCATTGTCAATATCGTTCGCATTCAGATCGGGCTGCTTCGTCTTGGCGATTTCCCGCAGCTGATCCGCCGTCACATGACCGACCTTGTTTGCCTGCGGCACGCCGGAACCCTTTTTGATTCCCGCTGCCTTCTTCAGCAAATCCGCCGCCGGCGGAGTCTTGGTGACGAAAGTAAACGTCCGGTCTTCATACACCGTAATTTCCACCGGCACAACGTTTCCGCGCATGGACTCGGTAGCGGCATTATATGCGGTGCAGAATTCCATGATGTTTACACCGTGCTGACCCAAAGCCGGGCCAACCGGAGGAGCCGGATTGGCGGCTCCCGCCTGAATCTGTAACTTGATCAGGCCTGCAACCTTCTTCTTCTTAGGTGGCATTTATTGATCCTTTTTCTCTAGCGAACCGTCACATGGCAAAAGTGACGGCGTCCCACAACCGGTGGCAGACGGAAACGGATAACTCCGTCAGTCCATCTTTTTCACCTGATCGAAGGACAAATCGACCGGGGTTTCCTGGCCGACAAGTGTCATAAGCACGGTAAGTCTCTGATTTACCGCGTCAACCTGCGAAATCGTGGCCGGCATTCCGATCCAGGGCTCGGTTGTGAGCGTCACGGTTTCGCCAACTTCATAGGCGGTGACCAGCTTCGGCGCACCTGCCGTAACCGGCTTTCCGGCGGCAATCGCTTCTTTCGCCGCGGCCTGCTGAATCACGGGAGTGAGCATACCCACCACTTCGTCCGGCGTCAGGGCCACGGGATTCCTGCCGTTGCCCACAAATCCGGTCACGCCGTTGGTGTCCTGCACAACCTGCCACGAATCGTCGGTAAGCTTCATCCGAATCAGAACGTATCCGGGAATCCGCACCCGGGAAGTGAGCCTGTTTTGCCCCTTCTTTACCTCGATCACTTCTTCCATCGGAACTTCGATTTGGAAAATGTAGTCTTCCATATTCATGGAATGGATTCGGGTCTCGATATCCTGCTTGATCCGTTTTTCGTATCCCGTGTAGGTGTGAAGCACATACCAGCGTCCCGGCAGACCCTTCAGCCGCGCGCGTACAACCTCTTCCGTGATGACTTCGGGCTCTGCGTCCGCCCCGGATGCGTCTTTGGCGGCTTCACAGGCCGCAGGCTGCTCCTGCGCGGGGACATCGGAAGGCTCGGCGGACGGCGCCGGATTGCGCACGGCTTCCTCCGCGGCTGCATTTACCGCAGGCTGCGCGGCATCGGAAAACAGTCCGCTGTTTTCGGTTCCCTGAGCTTGGTCAGACATACTTCTCGTTCCTCACTTTAATAGCTGCGGTTTCCGTTTCGCTTATCCGAATATACGGAACACAAGCTGGCTGAACACCACATCTACCAGCCCCACAAAGACCATTACGACAACCAGGAAGCCCAGCACCGTCAGGAACATACTCCACAGTTCTTCACCCGTGGGGCGCTGCACCTTCTTAAACTCGGCAAGCACTTCTTTAAAGAATACGATCATGCGCGCAAAGATATTCTGCTTCGCGTTTGCGGATTTACCGCGCTTCGCAGCCGAAGCGGTTTCGTTCACTTCAAATATCCTCTCAGTTGTCTGCGGTCGCAATGCGGAAAACGGCCCACGCGGGCCGCTTCTTCCGGCAGGGCAGGAGGGACTCGAACCCACAACCGCCGGTTTTGGAGACCGGTGCGCTACCAATTGCGCCACTACCCTATCTGTTGCACAGCAGTAATCATTATGCCTGAATTGCCGGCACAATACCAGTTATAAAACCGACAGGCCGAATTCAGATTTTATTTTCGTCACACCGACGGTGATTTTCAAACCCCGCAAAAAACAGGCGCGACCCGATCAAGCATAATCAAAACCGCGCTGCGACGTCCAGTTTTCCGTTCCCAACCGTGCTCTAATTCTCACTCCTGCCCCCGTGTCCGCACAGCAAAGGCGGTTTGAAGCCAATCCGGCATCATGCCAGACTGGAGACTATGGGTAACACAAAGCATTTGGAACGCGTTTCAAAAAGGCTCGGCGCACTGCACCCCTCAGCCACGCTGGCGGTGGACGCAAAAGCAAAAGCACTGCGGGCCGCGGGCAGGCCGGTGATCGGTTTTGCCGCCGGGGAACCGAACTTCCCCACACCGGATTTCATCACGGAAGCGGCTGCGGCGGCCGCCAAGGACCCCCGAAACCACAAATACACCCCGGCTTCGGGACTGCCCGAGCTGAAAGAGGCAATCGCGGCCAAAACACTGCGCGATTCCGGTGTGCGGATCGACCCTTCCTGCGTGATCGTGACCAATGGCGGAAAACAGGCGGTATTTCAGGCTTTTGCGGCGATCATTTCCGACGGGGACGAAGTAATTCTGCCCGCTCCGTATTGGACCACATACCCGGAGGCGATCCGTCTGTGCGCAGGTGTGCCCGTACCCGTGTTTGCAGGCGGGCAGCAGGGATACAAAGTGAGCACGCAGCAGCTTGATGCCGCTTTGACCGAACGCACCAAAGCACTTCTGCTCTGTTCGCCGGCGAACCCGACGGGAGCCGTATACTGCGCGGAAGAGATCCGCCGGATCGGGCAGTGGGCACTGCGGAACGGAATCTGGGTCATTACCGACGAAATCTACGAGCATTTCGTTTACGGCTGCGACCGGTCCTATATTCTGCGGGAAGTGCCGCAGCTGGCAGACCGGACCATCGCGGTAAACGGCGTGGCAAAAACCTACGCCATGACGGGCTGGCGCGTGGGATGGATGTACGGCCCGCAGGACGTGATTACGCAGGCGGCTAATTTCCAGTCGCATATCACATCAAATGTGTCAAACGTATCGCAGAGGGCTGCGCTTGCCGCGCTCGGCGACGGCACCGCCACGGCAGAGCGGATGCGCGGGATTTTTAACCGCAGACGGATAAAAATCACGGAAATGCTGCGCGGTGTGAACGGTTTTGCCGTGACCGAGCCTAAGGGCGCATTCTACATTTTCCCGGACGTGTCCCGCCTGCTGGGGAAAAACATTCCCATGCCGGACGGTTCGGTGCGCACGGCGCGCAGCAGCGCCGAACTCGCCGCGCTTATTCTCGATGCCGCACTGGTCGCAACCGTACCGGGAGAAGCCTTCGGCGCGCCGGGATATCTGCGTTTCAGCTATGCCCTTTCGGACGAAGATCTGGCTGAGGGAGCCGAACGGCTGCAGCGTCTGTTTGCCCGCGCCGAAGTGTAGTTTCAATACGGTTTCAGAGCATTCCGTATCCCCGGGCAATCCATTTCTGCGCGGTCCGCAGCCGGTTTAGCGCCTGTCGGTTTCGGGGAACGCTTTTTCTGCGCGAATCGGAAACCAGGGAGAGTACCACACCCGCCGCCGAAGCACACAGGGCGCACGGATCGGTTTCTCTCCGGATTTCGGCAAACCAGTCGTCCGTAAGCTGCGGCACAAATGCGTATGCGTCGGCGGAGATCCCCGGCAGAACCGACATATGGCCCAACAGACATCCCCAGTCATGTACGCGGTAGCCGACGCTCAGCGAATCCAGATCCAGAATTCCGGATACCAGACCGGTTTGGGGATCCACATACACATTTGCCTCGTAGAAATCCCCGTGCACGGGCACAGGGCGGCCCATGTCCGCCCGGGAAAGAAGATACCTGATATCCTCCGCCGCCTGTCTGCATTCCCCCGCATGGCCGGGAAGCGCCGCCGCGGCAGCGTCCGCATAATAGTCGCAGCGCTCGGCCCATGCCGGCAGACGCTTTTTCCCCAAAATCAGTTCCGGCAGAGCGTCAAGGGTATCGGCCAGGCTGCGGCGGGTCAGGGCAAATTCCGCGCGTGAAAGTTTTCTTACCCCGCTTACCTGCATACACGCCGCGGCGAAGAGTTTTGACAGCGGCACGCCCCTGACGGATTCCGTTACCACCATTCCCCTCACGGAAGAATGAATCTGCGGCCCGGGAATGCCCGCCCGGCGCACGGCATTCAGGCGTTCCTCAAGCTCCTTGCCTGCCCGGGGGCGCAAAACCTTCAGGTAGAGCGGTGAATTATGCGGTGTGCCGACAGCGGCTGCCTTCACCACGGCGCGGCGCGTGGGGCGGTATCCGAGCAGCTCCAAATCCACCGCATAGCCCAAATAACGCGACATCTTCCCGGTATCGCAGGCCACGGGCAGAGCCGGCAGTTCCGGGTCAAAAGGATATTTCCACAGGTTTACTTTTGTTTCCCCGAGTCTGAGGCGTTTTCCCGCGGCGGCGGAGAGCTGTTCGTCGCCGATACGCGCCGTCGAAGCCAAAATATAGAGGTCGCTGCGCTTAAAGGGCTGTTTTTCGTCGATTATCACACGGTAGCCAACCGATACTCCCGCTCCCGGCCGGTGATGTACGCGGTATACCGACCATGAACGCACCAGACCTTCCCCGGAATACGCAAAACGGAGCATTTCTCCGGCTTTCGCACCCGTAAGAAGTGTAATTTCCGCCTCTTCGCGTGCAGCGCGTTCAGTTCTTTCCATACCACTTTTATAGAAAGTTTTCGTCTGTTTTTCCACTTTTTCTTTGCCCGCGCCGCATCTGCGCACGTTTTTTCGCAATCCGGTGCGGCTGTGATTTTTTCCCCCGGACCGGCACAATGGGTCTATGCGAGATTTACGGGCTCTGCCAAAAACACATCTGCATCTGCATTTCACGGGATCAATGAGAGTCTCCACGCTGCAGGATCTCGCTTCGGAGCAGGGAATACGTCTGCCGGAGGGGCTGACCGACAACGTTGCCCTGCAGGTTCCGGCGGATCAGCGGGGCTGGTTTCGTTTTCAGCGCGCCTACGATGCCGCGCGCAAAGTGGTTCGCAGCGAGCGGACCATGCGCAGAATTATCCGCGAAGCGGCGCAGGACGAACGCGCGGAAGGCTCACGCCGTCTGGAAATTCAGATTGATCCCACTTCCTACGCTCCGTTTGTCGGGGGAATCACGCCCGCTTTGGAGATCGTACTCGACGAGGCAAAGGCGGCTTCGCGTGACACCGGAGTGCAGGTGGCGGTTGTTGTTGCCGCCTCGCGTCTGCACCACCCCCTGGACGCCTGTATCCTGGCACGCCTGGCAGCAAAGCACGCCGGCACGGGAGCGGGGGAAGTAGTCGGCTTCGGACTGTCCAACGACGAACGGCGCGGCACAACGGCGAATTGGGAACACGCGTTTGCAATTGCGCGCAGAGCAGGTTTGGCCTCGCTTCCGCACGGCGGAGAGCTGCTCGGCCCCGGGCATATCCGGGAAGTTATCCGCAGTCTGCATCCTGCCCGCCTCGGACACGGCGTGCGTGCGGCCGAGGATCCGGCTCTGCTTGATCTGATTGCGGAAAACGATATTGCGCTGGAAGTCTGCCCGGCATCAAATATATCTCTCGGCGTATACCCCGGGCTGCACGATATTCCCCTGCGTACTTTGCTGGATGCGGGAATAAAAGTTGCCCTTGGTGCCGACGATCCGCTGCTGTTCCTTTCGCGTCTCACCGCGCAGTACGAAAATGCACGCGCTTTGGGATTTTCCGACTCCCTGCTGGCCCGGCTGGCTCACTGTTCCGTGTCCGCTTCACTGGCCTCGGATACGGATAAAGACGCATGGCACCGCGAAATAGACGCCTGGCTGGCAGCGCCCGGCAGCGGAGCGGATAAAAGCGATTCGCACCTCTGCCCTAGTTCCACCGCAGACCGACCAGAACCGGCTCGGGCACGAGATTCACTCCGAATTTAGCCGCCACGCCGTCTGCAATATGCCGGGCAAGCGCCATAATATCCGCCGCTTTCGCATTTCCCCGGTTGGTCAGGGCCAAAGTATGCTTTGTGGAAAGCGAGGCCGCGGCGGTGAGTGAAAATCCGGGGGCGAAACCCGCATGATCGATCAGCCAGGCAGCGGAGGTCTTTACCAAACCGGGCACGGCCGGAGCGGCGGCGCCGATCTGATTTACCGCTGTCGAATCCCCCACCTTAAACCGGGGCGCATCCGGGGGAAGCAGCCGGGCCTGCTCTTCGGTGAGCACGGGATTGGTGAAAAACGAACCCAGGGAATAGGTGTCTCTGTCCGCATCGTTTAATACCATGCCTTTTGCCGCGCGCAGCTCAAGAACGGCCCGGCGCACATCGGCGGCGGGCACACGCTGCCCAATCCGCGTATCCAATTTCTGCGCCAGCTGTTTGTAGCGAATCGGAGATCCCAGCGTCGCCCGGCGGAGATGGAATTCCACGTCAAGCACGATCCAGCGCGGCGAATTTCCCCAACGCCCGCTCAAAATGGATTCTTTCAGAATTGAGGAACGGTATCCGAAGCGCATATCGGAAAGAAAGAAAGTTTTCTGCAGCCCGGTTTTACGGTCAAAAGTCCGCACCGCAGCCACCGCTGCCGAAACATCCTGCCCGTAGGCACCGATATTCTGCACGGGCGCCGCACCTGCCGTGCCCGGGATACCGGAGAGACCCTCCAGTCCCATCCAGCCGTGCTCAACGGAGAACGCAACGACGGCATCCCACGGCGTTCCTCCCGCCACGCGAAAACGCGCCCCCGAGCAGCCGTCGTCTGCCAGAATCTCAATCGAAGAGCGCTGATCGTGAATCACCGGACCGGGAAAATCGGCGTCCGCAGCCAGGATATTGGATCCTCCCCCGACTATCAGACACTCGGTGCCCTCCCTGTCCGCTTCGCTTACCGCTTCCGTAAGCTCCGCGGCGGAGTCCGCATTTACCGTTTTCGTTACGGATCCGCCGACTCCGATTGTCGTCATTTGTGCGAGCGCACGGGCTTCGGGCACATATCTCGTGCCCTGTACGGGCGGAATCGTTTCTGTGGGCTCTGTGTCTTCGGGAATCGGGCAAAACATATTTTATATGTTAGAACAAAAATGGCCTGTGCATAAAATGCACAAGCCATCATGAAGTCGCTTCCGGCGAGATTAACGGGTCTCGCGGTGCACCCGGGACAGGTTGCACTTGGGGCAGAACTTCTTCAGTTCGAGACGGTCGGGCGTATTGCGCCGATTCTTCTTTGTGATGTAGTTTCGCTCCTTGCAAACCTCGCAGGCGAGGGTGATTTTAGGGCGAACATCCTGAGCTTTGCCGGCCACGGTATATTCCTCACATTCGGTCTGGTTGGAGAAGCGGTTGCTTCATTGGACATCAGTAGCGGGGGCGGGGTTTGAACCCGCGACCTCACGATTATGAGTCGTGCGCTCTGACCAACTGAGCTACCCCGCCTCACGTCATTCCCGCGCCGGCCGGCACGCCGGACGGCACAAAAATGATCGGAGCCCCGAAAGGGAATCGAACCCTTGACCTTCTCCTTACCATGGAGACGCTCTGCCGACTGAGCTATCGGGGCAACAGTGGCTAGCTTACCAAACAGCGCCGGAAAACCCAACCTCTTTTATTTTGCCCTCTCAGTGAGTCTGATCACCAAGAAAAACCTTTCCGCCGCTGCCGCTGCGAAAAAAGATTCAGTGGCGGGTGAGGGATTCGAACCCCCGTAGGGAAACCCGGCTGATTTACAGTCAGCTACCATTGGCCGCTCGGTCAACCCGCCCGGAAGAGAACCACGAAGTGATTCATCCACGCCTATTGAGACTAGCAGGTTGGGTGGGCGGTATGTCAAATCCGGTAACATATTTTGCGGTGCATTTCTCATCACATTTTGGGAAACGGTTTTTCAGATGCAACACCGACAGCCGAAGGGAAGAATATCATGGCGGATTCATCATTCGATATTGTGTCAAAATACGATCTTCAGGAAGTGGACAACGCGGTAAACCAGGCCGCAAAGGAGATCGCCACCCGCTACGACTTTAAAAACGTGGGAGCGTACGTGAAACTGAACGGCACTGCGATTACGATGGGCGCCAACACTCCCGAACGCGTGCTGGCGGTTCTCGATGTTCTGCAGTCCAAACTTATCCGGCGCGGAATATCCCTGAAACAGCTGGACACAGGCGAGGGGGTGCCGAAAGCCGGAGGAAAGGAATACAGGCTTGCCGGAGAAATGAAAGAGGGAATCGACAAAGAGCACGCGAAAAAAATCACGCAGCTCATCCGCGAAAAATATCCGAAAGGCGTAAAAACACAGATTCAGGGAGACGAAATACGGGTGTCATCCAAGTCCAGAGATACGCTGCAGCAAATCATTTCCATGCTCAAAAATGCGCAGCAGGACATAGAACTGCAGTTTACGAATTACCGTTAATCCCCTGCGGCGGTGTGCTGCGCGGTGCGGGACGCAAAACCAAATGCGGGGTGCGGGATACAGATCCCCGCACCCCGCACCGCCAACGCTTTCAGTACAGCTTCCCGTCATGCTTTTCGCCGCGGGAAATGGCAGTCATCGTCTCGCGCTCAACAACCTTGATCCGCTCGCGCCCTGCCTTCGCACCCAGCTCTTTCTCATACGCTTCCAGCAGCTCCCAGCCTTTCCAGGTAGTAAAGCGCACACCCCGTCCGTTAAGCAGATTCTCCATTGCGTGCCACCCAAGCTGATTGGTGGTGGCATGAAGCAGACCGGCATTAAAGTCGGCAACGAGATTGTTTACCGTCTCCTGGGCGTCGGATTTTGTGGAACCGATCAGGCCGACAGGCCCGCGCTTAATCCAGCCCGTGGCATACATTCCCGTAAGCACTTCCCCGTCGGGACCGTCGGTCACCCGTCCGCCGCTGTTGGGCACAATACCGCGTTTTTCGTCAAACGGAGCACCCGGGATCGGCGAAGAGAAATATCCCACTGCGCGGTACACCGCCTGCACCGGATAATCGATAAATTCTCCCGTGCCTTTCACCGATCCGTCTCCCTGCAGCGCCGTGCGTTCCATGCGGATTCCCTCAACGTGTTTCTCACCCAGGATCTTTGCCGGCTGCTGCAGCATATGCAGATGAATACGCCGCGACGCCGTTTTTTCCTCAGCCTGGTCAAGCAGATAATCGGTTAGGATATTGACCACCTGGCGCTTCATTTTCGAGGAGTTGACCGCTTCTTCGGAAGCTTCGTCGTACTGATAGTCCTCTTCGTAGACGATGATGTCCACATCGGGAACCTCGCCGAGTTCACGCAGCTCCATCGGCGTAAACTTCACCTGTGCCGGCCCCCTGCGCCCGAAAACGTGCACATCCGTGATCGGGGAACGGCGCAGACCCTGCTCCACATTTTCCGGAATTTCGGTCACCATCAGATCGTCCGGATGTTTGGTAAGCATCCGGGAAATATCCAGAGCCACATTTCCCACGCCGATCACGGCAACTTCCTTCGCGTTCAGCGGCCATGTCCGCTTATGGTCGGGATGGCCGTCGTACCAGTAGACGAACTGCGAGGCGCCGTAGACTTCCGGCAGCTGCGCGCCGGGGATATTCAAAGGACGGTCCCGGTCCGCGCCGGTGGCGATAATAATCGCGTCGTAATGCTCGTGCAGTTCGGCAAAGGAAACGTCTTTGCCCACTTCCACATTTCCCACCAGGCGGATATCCCCGCGTTTCAGGATATTGTAAAGGGCTTTGATGATCTGTTTGATCCGCGGATGGTCGGGAGCTACGCCGTAACGTACCAGACCGTAGGGCGCGGGCAGTTTTTCGTATAGGTCAATGCTTACGTCCAAATCCGATTTAGACAGAATGTCAGAGGCATAAATTCCCGCAGGACCTGCGCCGATTACGGCGACTTGCAAGGGACGACCGCTCAATTGTTTCTCCTTCGTGTGTTTACCGCCTTAAATCTTACCTGCCCGGGCACGTTTCCCGGAATAGCATGCGGGGCAGGTGACGAATTCGTCACCTGCCCCGCATGAACCGAATCCGGCTTTCCGCCCTTACTGCTCTCCGGGACCGAAATCACCGGTGACGGCATCCAGACGGATCACACCGTACGTCCACCCGTGACGGCGGTAGGCGGCACAGGGCTGCTTCGTTTCACTGTCAACAAACAGGAAGAAAGGATGGCCGACCAATTCCATTTCATACAGCGCCTGGTCAACCGTCATCGGCTTGGCCTCATACAGCTTTTGCCTGACCACAACCGGAGAATCTCCCAGCTGCGTTTCCACCGCCTCACCCGGCTTTGTCGGCAGCGCAGCCTTCTCTTCGGCGCAGGATTCTTTGGCGGGCGCATCAAACGATTTCAAAATTGCGGCAAAGTCCAGATTCGTGCTCTCTACATCTGCTTTTCGGCCGCGGCGGTGGTCCTTGCGCCTTTCGTGCGCCCGGCGCAGCTGCTCCGTTAATTTCCGGGACGCCAGATCGAGCGCTCCGTAGCGGTCGGATGCCGAAGCCTCCGCCCGCACAACAGGCCCTTTGTCGCGGACGGTAATCTCAATTTTTTCACACGTTTCTGCCTGCGCGGGGTTGGACTCATGCGTAATTTCCACATCCACTCTCTGCGCGCGCGGGGCAAACTGCCCGATCTTGGCCAGCTTTTCCTCCACATGCTTCCTAAATCCCTCGGACACTTCCGAATTCCGGGCTTTTACTACAAATTCCACGGTGACCCCCTGTCTGCGCGCTTGGCGGACGAACCCTGTCCGGGCGCAATTCCCGCTGCGCAGTCCATGCGCCGCGGACGTCCGTCCGTATTTCTTCACGAAACCGAAAACACCGCCGCTTCCTCGCCCGCATTCCCGGCTTCCGTCTTTATTATAACCCGATCCAACACCTAAATGTGACCCCCGGCACCAAAATGCCCTGTTGTCCCGCGGTGGGAAAACGTGATCCCCGCACGCACGCAGGCGCCGTTTTCCGCCAAAACGCGCGCACAGCCAAGCATCGTTGCCCCGGTCGTCAGGACATCGTCAAAAAGCAGAACTTCTCTGCCGGCTAAATTTTTTACACATTTTATCCGCTCCCCTTTTGCCAGACGCTCGTTTTTCCCCGCCACGGAATAATGCGGGCGGACCGGGCGCAGATCCCCCGGGGAAAATTTTGTGCGCAGCGCGTCACAGTAACCGCACCCAAACACTTCTGCCGCGGCAGAAGCCAGTTTTGCCGCAATTAACTGCCCCCGATGGCGGCGGCGGAAACCGGAGGGGGCATTCACCGCCACGCACGCTCCCGCCGTCTCCATCCCGGGCATATCCCTTAAGGAGACCAGACGCATCTGCCACAGATCAAGCAGGGAACGGTCGAGAGCGGCAAGGGAGGCATGCTTCCACGCCGCCATTGTTTTCTGCGCCGTACCGGTATGGGGATGAAGAGAAAACACGGGAAAAGCGGGCATATACTCTTCGCCGGCAGGATCAAACACCTGCAGATATACCGCCCCCGCAGACACTTCTTCCCATTCTCCGCGCAGCGCATCCAGGCATGCCCGGCACAGCTGCGCACCCCACGCCCCGCAGCCCGCACAGTATTGCGGGAAAATAAGATCCAACCCCGCACCGAAAATCTCCGTCACGGAAAAAGCATATCCAAATCCGAATTTTGCGCGGGAAGCGGAAGCCGGCATCTGTGGAAAAGGGCAGTGCGGGCCGTCTTTGCGGAAAAAAGCACACACCGCACTTCGCGTCCGTACAGGCGGGGACGCAGGCCGCGCCGAATCGGGATTCCCATCCGCACCGGACGGCGGGAAGCGCACTCAGCCGGGAAAAGCCGGGGAAGTTACGCCTGAGGCAAATTTACGCCACACACCGGAAGAATACCCGAACAGATCGGAAGAACTGTTCAGCACCACCAGCGAATCTTTACCCTTTCCGCCGGCCACCCGGAGGGGATTGCCCACTGCCGGGAGCGGATTGAGAAAACCCCCCACTTCTTCCTCGTAAAGCCCGAATCCCGTGTCGTTATCCGCTTTGGCGAGAAAAACCAGCCGGGTATCGCCGATCCAGACCATGTCTTTCAGCTCGGTAACGGCCTGCGCAATCCTTACGGGTTTGGAAAAACCTGTCGGCCTGCCCGAACCGTCGCGTAAAATCCCCACAAGATAGCAGTACAGTCCGTCGTCTTTGCGCACTGCGGCTACCAGACGGGATCCTTCGCGCGAAACTTTCAGCCCCTGCGCCGTTCCGTCGCCGATCTGCGGAAGATTCAGCACCGTGCGCGAGCCGGAAGAGGGATTAAAAAGATTTATCTTTCCTTCCGTTTTGCTCTCGCTCCACCACATCCATCCCGCGCGGTCAAAAGACGGAGTCAGAATATGGTTCCCCGAAGCCACGGAGGTAACCTTTTTCTTCGCAAAATCCAGCAGCGACAGCTGCGTTCCGCCCTGTCCCACACCCGCACCCAGCGGCGGATCGCCGTATCCGAGCGCAAGATCCGTCAGCTGCAGGGGTTTGACGCTTTCTTCCGGGAAAAGAGTTTTCCCCTTCCCGTTTTGCGTAATCTTCACGGGAACACCGTCGCGCAAAACCACCGGGTCCCCGCCGGGATCGGTATAGGAAGACAGTTCCTCCGGCGCCTCTCCGCCCAGCACCGTTCCGTTCACCGTCAGCTCCACGCTCTGCGCCAGGCCGGCTTCCGCAACCGAATACGCAAACTGCGCTTTCAGCACTCCGATTTCCGAATCGGACAGCGAGGCCGCGCCCGCCGAGAGGTTTATTTTCGCCCGTCCGGTTTTTCCGTCCACATCGGCATTCAGAACTTCGGTGTTTTCCGGAACAGCGCTTCTTGCCACACCGGAAAAATTTTCTCCCGGCCCTTTGACCAATGCCTTTGCCAAATTCACAATTCCGCCCTGCCGCGGAAACCAGCGCACTTCGGGCAGCAGGTATTTGTCGTTAAAAGTGGAAAAATAAAGCGGCGTGCGCCGGTAAAGCGAATCAAACAGCGCCTTGGGCATCGCAATTCCGTCGCTCAGCGCACCGATCCGCCACTCCCCTTTGCCGTCGCGGATCAGGGAAAACTCCTGTGAAACCGTGGCGCCCGAATCCGCCGAAGACAGCTTCCCCTCCCGGTCCAAAGCAGCCAAAGCGGAAACCGAAACACGAAACGCGCCTGTCGGCGTCTGCGAAGCGGTCTGGCTCTGCGAGTCGGGATATATTCCCACCGAAGCCAAAGGGTTCCATTCCTGCGAAGCCTGTTTCGTGAGGAACTGCCGCGCCGTGGCAAAATCATCTGTCAGCCCCACGGAAGCGGCCCGCAGAAACGAATGCACAACCTCCTGTGCCGAGGCTCCCGGAGTCGGGCCTTTCGGATTCAGCGCTATTCCCCCGGAGAGCTGTCCCCCGCGCCGGACCGTCACTACCTCTCCCGCACGCGGCAGACCCGTACAGGCGGACAGCACGGCAGTAGCAAAGAGACAGACAAAAAATCTAATCGCCTTCATCATCACTTCCGTTTCCCGCAGCAGCCTGCGTTCCGTTTTCCCCAAAACCGTCGGTCTGCGCCGCATTTTCCGCCCCGGGGAGCGCGCCGTCTCCCTCCGGGGAATAAGGCTGCGGCACTTTCAGCTCCAAAGGCGGAGTAAATACCGCCCCTGCCATCTTCGGAACGGTAAACAGGAATACCGCACCCACGCCGGGTTCCCCGCCGGCCTCCAGCGTACCGCCGTGGATATTTGCGTCCTCCCGGGCAATTGTCAGCCCCAGGCCGGTCCCGCCCGTTTTGCGCACACGGGAAGTGTCGGCCCGCCAGAAACGGTCGAATACGTGCGCCGCCTGATCGGCGGAAAGCCCGATTCCGTGATCCGCCACTTCCACCGCCACCGCGGAATCGTTTGCCACCACCCGAATCCGCACCGGTTTTCCCTCGGCGTGCTCCAGGGCATTAACCGCCAGATTCCGAATTACGCGTTCCACGCGGCGCGGCTCCACCTCGGCCGTGGTATCTCCGCTTACCTCCAGCGTCGGCACAACACCGTTGTCCAGTGCCAGAGGCCGAAGAGAAACCAGCACGTTCTCCACAATCTGCGCAACCTGAACGCGTTCGGTGACCAACGCCATCGCGCCGGCGTCGTAACGGGATATTTCCAGCAGGTCGGAAAGCATCGAATCCAGATTTTTCACCTGCGCATGCTGCAGCTCCGCACTCCGTTTCAGCGCACCGGGCAGTTCGTCGCGTTTATCGTAGAGCAGCTGTCCCGCCATTCTGATAGTGGTCACCGGCGAGCGCAGTTCATGCGAAACCGCCGACACAAAATTGGTCTGAATCGCAGACATCCGTTCCAGTTTGGTGAACTGATCCTCAAGCGAGGCCGCCATCCGGTTGAACGAGGTTCCCAGCCGGGCAAGTTCATCCGTTCCGGAAACATCCATCCGCACGTCGAATTCCCCTTTGGCAAGGCGGCGCGCATTGTGCGAAGCCTCCCGCACCGGGCGCAGCACCATCCGCAGAATAAGATATGTGAGCAGGGCAATCCCAAAAGCAAACACAATCAGGCCGATAAGCAGCGCGCGCACGGTGGTTTGCAGCAGTTTGTTCTGATTCGCCAGAGAATACAGCGCAAACAGATGATACGTGCCCGAGTTCGGAATCTGCACGGATGTGCCCACCACGATTCCCGGCACAACGGAGCCGTCAGGCATTTTTGCCGCGACCGACTGCCACGCCAGCCTGTCCGAACGGGAAACCGCACTGCGCAGCTTTTCGGAAACCAAAGATCTGATTGCGGTGGCCGAAGCGGTTGTGGGCTCAACGATTTTTCCGATTGTGTTCTGCCCGTTTGCCCTGATCAGAGCGGCGCCCAACAACCCTCTGTTCGGGTCGTACATCGAAGAGACGAATTCATTGGCCACCTGCTGGGTCTGCCCGGCTGTCGGGGAAACGGCTGCGGAAAATTTTTCCTGCACCACTTTCTCTTCCCCCGCGAAATGCTCCACATATGCACTGACGGCCTGGTCAAAAACGGAATTCCTGATTGTGGACACCACTGTGATTCCGATAATTCCCGCCACCAGCAGACCGCCGACCACAATGCTGAGGGCAACGCGGATCCGAAGCGAGGAATACCACGTTTCGATTATCCTGTCGAAAAACTCCAAAATACGGCTGAAAACCGAGGGATTTTCACCGTCGGCAGGATGCTCCCGCTTCTGCCCGGTGTGCATATTCACCCGCGCACGGCTCCCGCCCGATATCCTACACCGCGCACAGTCAGAACGACCTGCGGATTTTCCGGATCCTGTTCAACTTTTGCCCGCAGACGCTGAATATGGACGTTCACCAGGCGCGTATCGGCACTGTGGCGGTAGCCCCACACAATTTCCAGCAGTTCTTCGCGGGAAAACACCTGAAACGGCTTGCGCGCCAAAACAGTCAGCAGCTCAAATTCCAGCGGAGTCAGATGCAGAAGCCGATTTTCGCGCCGCACTTCGTGCGCGCCGAGATCGATGGTCAGATCTCCGATCCGCAGAATCTCCGATTCCGGTTCCTGGCGGCGCAGACGCGCCTTTACCCGCGCCAGAAGAATGGAGTTGTCAAACGGTTTGGTCACGTAATCGTCGGCGCCTGCCTCAAGACCGGCGATAACATCCACGGAATCCGTTTTTGCGCTCATCATCACAATCGGCACATCCGATTCCTCACGCAGCAGCCTGCACACGGATACGCCGTCCAGTCCGGGAAGCATTACGTCCAACAGCACCAAATCCGCACCTTCGGAACGGAATACCGGCACCACGTTTGCGCCGTTTGCGCATACGGTTGCGCGATAGCCTTCGGACTCGAGGAGAATCGCCACCATTTCCGCGATACCCGGATCGTCGTCCACCACCAAGATATGCTGATTCATTTTTCACCGCCGTACGCACTTTATCAACTGTTTTAAGTTTACATAGCTTTTTCCCGCGCGCAAGGGAACAGCGCGGACGCACCGCCGCAAAAGCGGCAGTCTTTCTCTGCCCGATCCCGGCGCCGGCAGCGGGCGGAATTAACACAGCCGGCAAAATTATCCATACCGGGGCATGATAAAAATCCGTTCTTTTTTGGTTATCATTGTAGGGAGGGAAACAGCCCGCGGCGAGGAGGATTTTTGTGGAGGAGATTTTATTGAACGGCTCGGGCGGCGAACAGCCGCAGGGAAACGGATACGGGCAGTACGGAAAGCCGTCCCCGTCCGCGTTCGCCTACATCCCCGCACGGCCCGGCGTTATCCCGCTCAGGGAGCTGAGTATCACGGAAACCCTGGACTGCGTCCTGCGGCTGCTGAAATTCAATCCCGTGGCCTTTATTGTTTTTCCTCTGCTGGTTTCCCTGGTCTGCACCGTCGTTTCCGAGATTCTGCTCGCCGTCCTGGGCGAGTCTTCGTCCCTGTCCGTAATCGAAGCACTGGGCGACCCCGATTCTGCCGCAGGAATACTGCTCTCGTCCGTCGCCGGATTTTTCGGTGTTTCTTTCATAATTTCGGTCATATTCGGAATTCTGGAACTTGCGCTCACTTCCATTGCCTCAACCAAAGTCACGCTGGCTTCGGTTCGCGGCAGAAAAATGGGTCTGAGACAAACCTGGCAGGCGGTTAAGCCGGGGTGCGGGAAACTGATTCTGCGCATTGTTGCGCTCACAGCCGTGATCTTCTTCATAATGCTGTTTTTCCTGATCCTCGTTGCGGCGTGCGCCGCACTGACAATCGGCGGCGTGTTTTCCGTATTCGGCCAATCCGGGATATCCGTTGCGCTCTCCGTCCTTGCGGGGATCGCCGTACTGGCCGCGGAGGGTGTTCTTTACCTGCGGTTAATGACCGCCTCCTGTGCACTCGTTGCCGAGGAAACAACGGTATTCGGGGCGATATCCCGCGCCTGGGTGCTCACGCGCAAAAGCATCCGCTATCTGTTCGCGGTTATGCTGCTCAGCACAGTTCTGATCACTATTGTCGCCGGTGTCGCCTCGGCAGTGGGCGTGATCTCGGTGGCGTCCCTTATCGACGGCACAAACGGTCTGGGAATCGGGGGCGTTATTGCCTCCTCCGTTGTGTTCCTGCTTATATCGGCCATACTCGTCCCGTACATGACCGTGCTGAACAATCTGATTTATGTGAATATGCGTTTCCGCAGGGAAAATTTTCAGCAGCAGCTGTTTTCCGGAGACTGAGAACCATGTTTTATCCCTGCGCCCTGCAGCCCGATGGAGATGAGGCACTGTCCTGGGTCAGTGCCGAGCTGGCGAAACTAAAATACCGCCGAAGCACGTCCCTGGCGGAACTGCTCGAATCGTGGCTTGCTTCTCTCATACAGCGGGTTGTCCGCACTTTCTCCGGCGAATCCGGCACTTTTTCGGCTTTCGTCATCCTGCTCACCGCCGCGGTATTTGTCCTGTTTGCGTTTTTCGCTTTCAGATACGGCACCGTATGGAAAAAACACAGGAAGATATCTGAGCACGCGCCGGCGCATCCCGCACTTTTCTCCGACGCGCGCGGATCCGGGGAGCTGTTTCGCGCGGCCGACGCCGCTTTGGAAAACAAAAACCCCGATCTGGCCGTGATTGAACGCTACCGCGGCGTTATCCGTTACCTCGAAGAACAGCACGTAATTTCGGTTCTCCCCGGAATTACCGCTTTGGAAGCCGCCCGGCTGGCGGTCCGGGCAGTGGGCAGAGAGAAACTGTTTGCGGAAAACGCCCTGCGGTTTAACCGGATATTCTTCGGCTACCGGCATGCCGACAACGATGCCGTAGCGCTCAGCTGCCAATTCATGACGATCGTCACCGAACTGACGCTGAAACCCCTCACGCTGCCCGCGGAGCGGACCGGATGAAGACACACGCAGATACAGCCGGCGCACACAAAACGTTTTCTGTTTCTTTGCTCTGCGTTCTCCTTGCCGTTCTGTCCGTAATGGTGGGAATGCTGTTTTCCCGGGACGCGGACCCGAACACTTACGCACCCGACTCCGCACTCCCCCGGGGAAGCGCAGCCGTTGTCTCCGTTCTGCGCAGCCGGGGTGTATCGGTGATTCACACCACCGATGCGGAAACGCTGCAGCGGGCAGCCGAGGGCACGACAGTGCTGGTCACCGACCCCGATGCGCTTGACGCAGAGGAAAGGGAACAGCTCGCCCATTCGGAGGCGGATGTGATTATTCTGGCCCACAGAAGAAATCTGTCTCTGCCCGAGTGGGGATTTCCGCTGTATGTGCGGCAGCGCAAATATGACTCTCCCCTCGCCGCCAAATGCGCGGACCCCGACGCCAAAGCCGCCGGTTCCCTGATGTCTGTGGACGCATTGCTGACGGCAGACAAAAACGGGGAGGAAACCGCCCCGCCCGGCCGGCTGTCCGTGTGTTTTTCGCACGGAGACGGATTTGCGTGGGCCACTTCAAAAACCAATCCGCACATTTCCGTTTTTACGGGCGGGAAGATACTGACCAACCAATTTCTTCCCCAAAAAGGCAACGCGGTTTTCGCACTGCGCAAACTGGGACGGCACAACAGGCTGTTTTGGGTGGAAAACTACCGCCCCCGGACACCGGAAAACACGCCTGCCGAAGGGCGGGAACCCGCATGGATGGAGATGTTTTTCTCTGCGGCGGCAATGTGCGCGCTGTGGTATTTCGTATACCGCGGACGGAGATTCGGCAAACCCGTTCCCGAACCGCTGCCCGTAACCGTCCCGGCAGGCGAAGCCGCGGTAGGCAGGGCAAAACTGTATGCGCAGAGCCGGGATTTTCCGTATCTGGCAGAAATTCTGCGCAGCAGTTTTCTTCTCCGGCACGAAACACGCCTCGGACTGCGGAAAAACATGGACCGCGCGCAGATCGTGAAGGCAGTTTCCGCAGCTGTGCACTGCAGCACGGAAGAAACGGATAATATTTTATTCGGGAAAGACATCCCGGGCGAAAAAGAATTGAAACAGCTGCAGGAGCAGCTGCGGAAATGGGAAGAGGAGATGAAATGAATTCGTTTTCCGAGTTCTGCGATACGGGCGAAGAAATCACGCAGATGCAGCAAAAATTCAGACAGATTCGCGCGGAAGCGGCAAAAGTAGTGGTCCGCGGGGACGAAGCCATATCCGCCCTGCTTATCGGGCTGCTGACAGGCGGCCACGTACTCCTCGAAGGAGTGCCGGGAACTGCGAAAACACTGCTGGTAAAAACTCTGGCCCGGGTGATAAATCTGAATTTCGCACGCGTTCAGTTCACGCCCGATCTGATGCCCGGGGATTTAACCGGGTCGGTGATCTACCACAGCGGCGAAGCACGGTTTGAATTCCGCAAAGGACCCGTATTCACAAATCTGCTCCTCGCCGACGAAATCAACCGCACTCCCCCGAAAACGCAGGCCGCCCTGCTTGAAGCCATGGCAGAATCACAGGTAACGGCAGACGGAAAGTGCTACCCCCTGGAAAAACCGTTTATGGTTGCGGCCACCCAAAACCCAATCGAATATGAAGGCACCTATAATCTTCCCGAGGCCCAGCTCGACAGATTCCTGCTGAAAGTCGAAATTCCGCTGCCCGCACGGGAAACCGAAAGCGAACTTCTGCGCCGCCATGCTACCGGTTTCCGCCCGGCCGATCTGTCGGGCGTCAATCTGAATTCGGTTGCCGACGCGCAGGATGTGCTGCGGGCCGCCGAAGAAGTGCGCGATGTGGAAATTCACGAAAGTCTGCTTGACTACATTGTGGAAATCGTGATGGCCACACGGACTTCGGGCTCTCTGGAACTGGGAGTTTCACCCCGCGGAACGGTCTGCATGCTGCAGGCCGCCCGGGCGCGGGCATGGTTGGACGGACGCAGCTACGTGCTCCCCGACGACATCAAAATTCTTGCGCCTTCCGTTCTCACGCACCGTCTGATTCCGGGAACGGAAGCGGAACTCGACGGGCTCACCGCCCACTCGATACTCGACGGAATCCTCAACACGGTCCCGGTTCCCCGCTGATGTATATCCGTCTGCCTGCAGTTCTGTGGTCCCTTGCCGGAATTCCCATCGCCGTTGCCACGCACAGCGTGCACAATATGGCAGTCTTTCACCTCTGTCTCCTCTGCTGTTGCCTCTGCGACGTTTTGCTCGCCGCAAAACCGCAAAGCCTGCGGATAACCCGCACGGCGGCGAATAGCGCAGCCGTGCGCACGCCGGTAACGCAGAAGCTCACGGTCGGCAACGGCGGAAAACGTACCTTCCGCGGCGCGGTACGCGATGTGTGGCCCCCGTCCGTGCAAAGTTCCCGGCAGATTTTCTCCTTTACCCTGCTTCCCGGGGAAACGGCACAGTTCAGTGCGCAGATAACACCCGTAAGACGCGGCATGCGCAAATCGGCGCATCTGACCGTCCGCAGCTGCGGCCCGCTGCGGCTCGCCGGCAGACAGAAAACATTCCCCACCGGGCAAAAACTTCTCGCACTGCCGCCGTTTCTTTCCCGCCGCCTGCTCCCGGAAAAAATACGGCAGCTGCGGGAAATCGAAGGGCAGACACTGCTCCTGCGCCGCGGACAGGGCACGGAATTTGATTCCCTGCGCGAATACGTTCCCGGTGACGACGTGCGTGCCATTGACTGGCGTTCAACGGCACGTCTGAGAAAAACCGTCGTACGCACATGGCGGCCGCAGCGGGACCGAAATATCGTGATTCTGGCCGATACGGGACGGGCCGGGGCGATGCGCCACGGACGGTATCCGGCTTTTGACGCCTATCTGGAGAGCATATTTCTTCTCTCGGCACTCGCCGGCAAAGCGGGCGACAAAGTAAGCGTCTTTACACTGGGAGAAACAATCCGGGCCGAAGCCGTGAAACTTGCCGGATTCGGCGCCATTCACACGCTGGGGGCAATTCTGGCCGATATCGAGCCCACTCCGACGCAGACCGACTGGATTTTGGGCGCGGAACGGATTCGGCGGCTGTTTCGCCGCCCTGCCTTAATTGTTATCCTCACCAAGCCGGGCACCGGCGCTCTTTCCTCAGGACTGGAGGAAGCCATTACGCTGCTCAAACGGCACAGAATCGTCATCGGCACGCTCAGGCATTCCGCTGCGGGAAACGGGCCGGCGGAAACCGGGATTTACCGCGAAGCCGCTTCCCTGCGGACCGGGCTGGAAGAGGCGGAAATCCGGCGCTGGCTGAAGTCCCGGAACGTAACGGTGACGGCAGGCAGCCCACAGACTCTGCCCGCGAAAATCGCCGACACATATCTGAAACTGAAAGCGGGCGGAAAACTGTAACGCATGCGGCGCGCGGACACTTAGGCGTATTCGACGGATGCTTCCGGCCCCGCCTGCGAAATATCGGCACTTTCCTCCGCTTTGCACGCCCTTCGCCCAAATACGGTCACCCAACACCAGAAAAGAACAAAGATAAAGAAACCGCACAGCATTTTTACTGCCCACGGAAGGGCGGAAGGCGTCACAAACCCTTCCGTCATCCCCGCCAAAAACAGCAGTCCGGTCAGTGCAAATACAGTTAAAAGCGTCTGCCTGCCTTCTTTTCCGAGCGCGGCGGCGCGCGGCATATTCCCGGGCACGGCCAAAACCCAAAATATTTTCAGCCCTGCGGCTCCGGCAACGAAGACCGCACACAGTTCCGGTATCCCGTGAGGCAAAATAAGCCCGAAAAATACATCCAAAGCCCCGCGCGAATGCATAATCGCACCCGCCTGCCCGATTGCCACGGCATTTGTCCACAGCACCGACACGGGCACAATTCCCGTGAAACCGCCGACTATCGCGGAAACGGCAATAAGTGCGTTATTCGTCCAGACCATTGCCGCAAATTCGGAATTCGAATAAACGGAATAATACGACTTAAAAGCATGCCGCGCATATTCGTCCAGCGTATGCGGCGTACCCAGCTCGGAAAGCAGCTGCGGGCAAAAAACATAGGTAAGAAAAGCGGCAGCGGACACGGCAAGGAAAGACAGTGCCACCGCAAGCGTGAGCCATCTGAGCCGATACACGGAAAGAGGAAGCGTCCGGAGAAGAAAGCGGGCCAATGCATCCTTCACCGACATCACTTCAGTGGTTATCCGCACCCTGGCCCGGGCAAGAACGGCGGAAAGAAACAGGACGGTCTGCGGATCGGGCGCCCGGGAACGGATTTTTGCCAAATCCGAGGAAGTTTGCAGGTAGAGACGGTAAAATTCATCACATTCCCTGCCGTCTGACACACGTTTTCCGGTCAGCTGCGAAAGCCGGTCCCAATCCGGCATACGCGTTTTCACATATGCGTAAACATCCACTCTCCCACTTTGCCATAAAACCGCGTAAATAGCAGTTTCGGTTAATATGGTAGATATGAAAGACAGCATGCGAAGCACACCGGGGGAAAAATACGCGGAGCCTGCCAAAACATGGCACTCTGCCGCGGAAATCATCACGGGCGAGGCGGTGGCGCTGGAACTGCCGCCGGCCACGGTTTTTTCCCGTCTTATTTCGGGGGCCATCGATCTGGTCTGCTTCGCTGTTCCGATGCTTTATCTGGACTATGTAATCTCGAATATCCCGTTCTCGCGCGCGACGGAAGTAAGCGCATACATTATCAATACTCTGATATGGATTTGCGTTGTGCCGGCCCTGATCGGAATCGTCACAAAAGGATTTTCCCCGGGGAAACGGCTCTTGGGATACCGGATTGTGAGCGGGGACGCAGGTGCCGTAACCATTCGGCAAAACATTTTGCGTTCGCTGGTCGGGATCAGCGAAATCTGGCTTATGGCAGGCGTGCCTGCTTTTATTTCCCTTGCGTGTACACGCAGAGCCAGGCGCATGGGCGATCTGCTATCCGGCACCTACGCAGTAAAATGGCCCAAAGGCACGCTGAAAATTCCCGCATTTGACGTGCCCGGGGCATTGGAGCCATGGGCGGCGGCGGCACAGACCCGGCCCCTTGCGGAACCGCTGCAGCTGCACATTCTAAACCATTTCCGCACCCGCAGCAGTCTTGCGCCGCACATACGCCGTTCACAGGCACTTCTTTTGGCGGCAACGGCGGAAAAATTTGTTTCGCCCGCGCCGCCCCCGGGCACGCCCGCGGAAGACTTTCTGCAGGCACTTCTGGCTCTGCGCCGCAAAACGGAAACGGAGAAAAACGAAAAATCCGAAATACGCCGCCGGCGCCTGGAAAAACGCCTTTCCGTGCTGCCGTACGTGCGGCAGTAGGCGGGAAATCTTTACTTCCCTTTCAGTCCTCTTTCGCGCCCGTATCGGGTACGATATGCAGCCTGGGACGCACGGGGGAAAAATCAAGATCCGCGGCCGCAGGCAGATCCGAGCGTCTGCGGATATCGCGCACGGCAGGCTTCGGAGCGGGAACCTCTTTTTCCGATGCCGCACGGATTGCTTCCGCCAGGGCAGTCAAATCATCCGCGGAAGGAGGCGCGGGGGCAAAATCTGTTACCAGCCTGACCATCTGCCATCCCACGGGAACCGTTACCGAGCGGGCATGATCCGCGCACAGATCAAAAGTTCCGGGTTGGGGAACCGGGGAAAGCGGGCCGATCACGGCAGTCGCCTCCCGATATCCGTAAGTCATTGTGGCAACGGCAGGAAGGGAGCAGTTTCCCCGGGAGCATTTCCTGATCGGTGGCACCGCCGTCTCCTTCCGTCTCTCCGTTTCGCCTACGGCCGGTATATCATAAACACGGTCCGCGCTTTACAGCGTCAATGTTAAGGATACACTGAAAATATGACAAGATGCAGAACCTCCCCGCGTATCCTGCGCCGGCGCGATATTCACGGCCGGGGCCTGCGCGGCCCGCTTTTCCCCGAAAATGCACCGGCCGGGAAAACACGTCCGGAAGTTTTTGACGCTTTTCTCTCGTGGGAATTGGCAAAATTCTCACGGCATCTGGGAAAACGGCTGGAAAAATATGATTTTGCGGTAACCGATGTACCCCAAAACGATCCCGCCCCCTGGGAAGACGGTATTCCGTTGGGCAGATTCCTGCCTTTTGAACGCCCGGCAAAAATCCACGGAAGAATTCTGTTCTACCGGATTCCGATTATCCGCGCCGCGAGGGAAGAGCCGTCGTTTACCGATTTTCTGCACTCAATCGTAGCCGGCCAGATCGCTTCGGCATTGGGGGAAACGGCCGCGGCGGTCGACTACCGCATACAGTCTGCGCGGCAGAGCGGAAAGAAACGTTAAATCAGTTTACGGTGCTGATCCTGATCTTCCCGTTTTCTCCCACCCCGGGAATCACGGGCACCCAGTCAACTCCCGGGCCGTTGCCCAAATCATCGCGCAGCGCAACACCGGCATACACCTCCGTTTCCGAGTCAACCCGGACATAGGCACTGCCCTGCGGCAGATCTGCTCCCGCGCCGGAGTCTGCTTCCAGAGTTCCGGTTTTCAGTTTTTCCCCGGATGCGGAGAAAGCCGTCCATTTCACCCGCGCCGGTTCGGCGGCAGAAACTATCAGCCGGGCACTTCCCACACCAAAACCGGCCATTCCCTTTCTGACCGGCTGCACAGCGGAAATTCTGGCTATATCCGTTCCCGCATCTGCCGAATCGGCCGCCAGTTCCACACCCGCCGAAATCGGAGTCTGCGACTCGATGCGCAGAGCGTAGTCTCCGGCCTGCAGATCTTTCAGGCTCAGATCAAGCACGCTTTTCGCCGCTATTTCCGTTTGCGGGCTGCCGGGCAGCGGATGCATTCCCTGCCCGGAAAGAACAGATACCCTCACGGTCTGTTTTTTGCCGCCCGGGTTCACAATTCGCAAAACCGCCCGATAGCGGGAATCTGCCGGGCGCGAAGAACCGTCCTCTTTTTCCGCGGGCAGTCCGGGCAGATCCGTATGCTTTTCCTCGGCGGCGGGCAAAAACAGTCCCGGCAGATAAATATCGGTCCCCGCGACAGAGGGTTTGACAAAATCCACTCCCCGGGCAGTTACGCCGTCCAGCCGGAGAGTCTGCAGCTGCGCAGTGAAAAAACCGGTCTGCGACGTAACTTCGAAAGCAATCCGCCCATCTTCCGGGATAAGACCGTCCAGCATGATTTTCTTCATACCGCCGGCGGGAACGGTGATATCCTGCGCAGACCCCAGACTGAGCTTCCCTGCGGACCCGTAGGCATTCAGACGCACCGTAATCGGATTGGCCGCCGGATTTATCACCACCAGCCGGTTTGCCGTGCCGACCTTGGTTTCCGAGGCAACGAACCACGCGGAATCCGTCTGCCAGGAGCACGTGCTGTTGGCGATTCCGCGCAGATCCCCTCCCACCGCGCGGTGTGCCGAATACCCGGCCGCGGCCATGTCAGCCGAACCGCGGCGGTCAAGACGCAGAATTCCCAGTAACTGCGGCTGCGAAAGGGCAGAGGAAGAAACAAAATTGTCCGCAGGCACAGGATCGGTTACGGCCCGTGCGTCATGTGCGCCCGAGAGAGGCATCCAAAGTCCGCCGTGCACCGCGCCGCCGTGCAGAAACACACCCGCTCCGCCGGAAACCCGGTTCGCTTCGCCCAATACTTCCGCCGGCTGCTGCACCGCAGATTCCGCGCCCCCCATACAGCCCAGGTATGCACGTCCGTCCGCCGTCACCGCTGCCACCTTTAATTTGGGCTGTGCGGAATCGGGAAGAAAATTCGCTCCGACGCCCACCGCCACAGCCAGTGCCGGCAGGGCGAGGGCAGAGATACCGTAACTAATCTTCATCATCGCTTCCCTTCTTCCGCACGCATAGCGGAAGCATTAAGAGCGCCGCGGCCGTCACGGCCAGAATCTGCAGGGCGAGTAAACCGTCGTGCAGAGGCGAAACATACGTTATCCGCAGCGTTCCCCGCTTTCCGGAGGGGATCTTCCATCCCTGCTGCCATCCGTTTGGTTTCTGTTTCAGCGGCTCCGGCGTTTTCCCCGCAAACTGTGCTTTCCATCCGCTGTCGGCACGCTCTGCCAGCAAAAGCAGCTCCGCATTCTTCGTATCCGCCTCCGTGCCGACCCGGTAATCGCGCGACGGCAGCGGGGAGACGTATTTCCCCGCAGAATCTGCCAGATACGCACGCGAAACAACGAAGCGCTGCGAAACGGGCGTAACTCTCCAAAATGCACCGGTTTCGTTTTCGGTGACGTAGGTCAGCCCGGGCGTCGCAGAAAGCGCAGCCATCAGATGCGCGCGCGCCGGGGCATTCTGCGGTATCTGCGGCGAAGATTCCGCCGGCGGAAGAAGCAGCACCGAAATTCCGTGCCGCGCCAGCCCCTCCGCCGCGGAAGAAGAGCTTGCCGCCGCCGCGGCCACCGTTTCTTTCAGATCGGTATCCGCCGGATCGTCGCCAAACAGCGTCCGCAGATTTCCCGGAACGGACAGTTCGTGCATCTGCACTCCCCCGTTTCTCCATGTTTCCGTTCTGATCCCCGCCGACGTGGGATAAAGCACCAGTGTGCGCGATTTCGCGGGAGAAGCCATATTATTCTCCGCAATTGCGGGAATCACCCGCTCGGGTTTTGCCTGCAGCAGACTCTGCATGGAATGCATGTTCCCGCGTGCCCACGTCAGTGCGAAAACGGCTGCCGAAACCGGCACGGAAAGCAGCAGAAGCAGCCCGAGAAGATGCGTCGGACCAAAGGATTTGATCCGCATCCGCCGCAAAAGGGAATCCAGGGCACAGGTGACGGCAACAGCCAGTGCCAGCCAGGAAAGCGAATGATAAATTCCGTACCATCCGCTAACCTGCCTCAGATTTCCCCCGTCAAAGCTGACCCGGGCCACCGTTACCATACGGGCGGCGGGCGCCAACACAAACCCGAGGATCCCCACTGCCCACGCCATACGCACCGCAACAGCGTGCACCTCGCTGAACAGGGCAAATACCGCCTGCGCGGCAAGCACGGCCAATGCCAGAAACGGCAGAAACTGCGGAAGGGAAAACCCGAAGCCGAATTCCGGCAGCCCGGTGGCGATTTCACGCAGCGTTGCCCCGGTCGGCCACGGCCTGCCCGGCGTACTGAAAAAATACGGCAGCACGGTTTTCCGGTTCAGTTTTATCAGCTGCGGCAAAAGAACGGCCAACGAAGGAAGCACCATCCACAGAAAACGCAGCCTGCGTTTCGCGCACACAAACGACACGGCCAAAACTGCCGCAAACAGAAGAAATATCGGCGCGGCGGCACTCAAAACGGCAAACAGAAATGCGGACGCCGCCGGCATTGCCGGACGGGAGCGCAGCGCACCGGAAAGTGCCGCAAGCAAAAGAGGCAGCAGACAGTGCACGATCACGGCGGGCACCCTGCCCTCTGCGAGCGCGGCAAGATACGGGGGAGCAGTGATCCAAAGAAGAGCGGCGGCAAAACGCAGTCCCCAAAAACCGGTAAACCGGCCCGCTGCCAGATATGCCGATACCGCACCGACAGCCACGGACAGATACAGCGTAGCCGTAAGCAATGCCCCCAGAGTAAGACGGAAAGGAATTCCGGGAATGAGGAACGGCAGATACATCAGCCAAAGAGGGTCGGATGTGCCGGGCAGACCGTCTCCGTGGGCAGCCCACGGCTGTAAAATGTCGTGCCACAGGACCCCGGCAGTTGCCGAATCATCTGCCAGCGGACCTCCCACCAGTACTCCCCGGGCAAAAAAGTGCATAAAAAGCGCGGCCGTTACCAACAGGGAGACAACGAGCGTCACAAACAGTCCGCGCCGGGATTTCAAAGCTTTCCGCTCCAATTCAAGGGCGGTCAGCGGGTCGGGACGGAAACGCATTTTTTCCGCTTCTTTGCGGGATCTGCGCAGTTCATGCCGCGCTCTCCAAACATCGCGGAGGGTGGATTCCGACAGGCGCAGTGAATTTTCCCCCCTGCCCGGGTCCGCCGTTTTGGCATTGCGGGCGCGGGCAGCGGCAACGGCACCCCAAATGCCGGCCGTTTTTGCCACAGTCCCGATTTGCGCACACGCACCGCGTAAATCGCGCAATACGAGGCTGCGCAGAGAGCGGAAAATACCCGCTGCCAAATACCAAAGCCACAGGAAGAAGAGCAGCGGCGCGGGGGCGGCAAGCAAAGCATTGTAAATCCGGGCAAAACGGCGTGCCTGCAAAGAAGCCGGCGAATGCGTAAGAGAAAGGCGGCAGTGCCTTATCCGAGCCCGGGAAGCCACCGTTACGCGGAAGCCCGCTTTGCGCGCCCGGCGCGAATACTCCAGGCCGGCGCCGAAGGCAGACAGGTTTTTGTCGAATCCGCCCAGCAGAGAATAAACTTCCGCACGAATCAGCATTCCCGCCGTTCCTACCGCCAGCACGTCGGTTCGCATATTGTACTGCCCCTGGTCGCGTTCGCCGTCGGCAACTTCGGGAACGCGCCGGGCAAAACGCGTGGCACAAATTCCCGCTTCCAGAAGATTATATGATCCGTCGGGGTTAGGATCCCAGGAAATCTGCTTGGCGCCGACAATCCCTATGCGTGCGGACTGTTCTCCCAGACGCATCTGCAGAGCCAGCGCCGAAGACATCGGAGCAGAATCGGGATGCAAAATCCAATACCAGGACCCTGCCCGGGCACTGCGCAGGGAACCGTCTTCATTTCCTTTGGCGTTTTCGCCGTGTTTCCCGCCGGATGCGGCCCGACTGCCGATGTTTTCGCCCTGCCGGCCGATGTTTTCGGTTTCTCCGCCGGCATTTTCGTTCCGCTCCCGTTCAAGCTGTGCGTCTTTTCGCAGAAGTGCGTCCACTGCGGAGGCAAAGCCGGCCGATTTCGGATCTTTTTTTCCTGCTTCGGAATTCTCCGCTCCGTTTTCCGTATCCTCCCCGCACAGCACAAATTCCGTTTCCGCTGTGGCCAGTTCGGCGCAGAGCGCGGACAAATCGGCATAAACTTTCGAATCCGCGGGGCAAAAAACCAATACTCTCTGCGGCCTGAGCGTCTGCTTTGCCACTGCGCGCAAAGTTTCGGGAAGCCGGGAAGCATCGCCGTTCACTGCCGCCACAACCGCGGCAACCCGATTATGAAGGATCCGCAACCTACCTCTCCTTCCTGCGAATTTGGATTTTAACCCCGTCCGCCCCTGGCAAACTTACGCTCGCGCGAAATCCGCTTTCGGTCGTTGTCGGAAGTGCCGCCCCAAATGCCGTGACGAATATCGTTGCGGATCGCATATTCCAAACACTGCGCACGCACGCCGCAGCCCCGGCAGATAGAAGTGGCAGGCGCGGTTGATCCGCCCTTTTCGGGATAAAAAATATCGGGATCTGTCTGTGCGCACAGCGCGTCTTCCATCCAGGACAGATCTTCGGGTGCCGAAGTGCCGTATCCCAGATTGAATATCCCTTCCATCAGAGACCGGGCCGTCCGGTCAGATTGGGAAGGTGCCTGCGGATCTGCGGAAGAAGGTGAGGGAACGGCAGCGATTCTGCCCATGCCCGCCGACACCGGCAGGTCGGAAACCTCTTGCCGCATAATACACCTCTTCCAAAAATATTTGCTACATAAATTACACGTGTGTAATACCCAAAAAGTCAAGGCGATGGAGTAAATTGAGTTGTGTATGACGAAAATTCCGCAACCCAGATTAGTATTTGACAGACTCCGGGCTCTTGGCACCTCTCCGGCCCTGACGTGGTACGGAGAACGTGAACGCATTGAGCTGTCGGGGAAAGTGTGCATGAACCACCTGGCAAAAACCGTTAATTTTCTGCGCGACGAAATAAGTCTCGAAAAAGGCGGGGAAGTAATCATGGATCTTCCTCTGCACTGGAAGTCGCTGCTCTGGAGTGCGGCCGCTTTTTCCTGCGGTGCCAAACTGCGTTTTCTTGGCTGCGAAGAGGATTTTTTGGACCTGACCGACGAACAGGCGGTAAACCCCACCGAAGACACCGTGATCATCAGCGGCAGTGTGGCGCACCTGGAAGAACTCTACGACCTGAATCTGCCTGCCGTACTGCTGGCGCTGAACACGGAAAGTCTGGAACCGGCATGGAATGCGGACCTGCTCGGACCACTTCCGGGAGTCGGGGAAATTATTGACGCGGGCGCCGAAGTTCCCGCGCAGCCCGATCTGCTTACCCGGGAACCCGAAGATCTTTCCCCGGCAGAAGAGTCTTTCACGGCAGCTGCCCGGGGCGGATATGACCTGCCGTCGGAAAATGAGGCGAATGAGGCGCACGGCACGCTTCTGGTATCCGCGGCGCGCCTGCACCGGCGCACATCTTTGCCTTTCTGCCTTGGATTTTTTCTGCGAACCGTCTCTGCCGGGCAGCGGGCGGTTTTCGCCGACTGCGGCGAAGCGCAAGTCGCGCGTATTGCCGCCGAGGAAAACGCACAGATCCTTCTGTAAACGCCGAAGCGTGCAAATCGGGCAACGAAACGGACCGATGTATGCATATACGGCAGCATCCGGCCAAACCGTTGCCCGAAATGTCCGCGCGCCATTATTCTCCGCCGGCAGTTCCGTACCTGCCGTGCGGCAACGCGGCGCGGGCTGAAACTAAAACACTACCGGCCAATGGGGCAGACATCGCGTCAGAGTCGCACGGGCCGAGTCCTGATCCGCAACAGCCTTTACATACTGCGGATTCTGCTGCGGCTCACGTCCCTGTTTGATATCTTCCTCCGCTTTGGCCCCATCTTCGAATTCCGGCAGTTTCCCGCTGATTATTTTTTCGTCTATTTCCGTATATACCCGCAGCGCGTGCAGGGCAGAAGCGCCATTTTTATCCGCTTCGGCAATATGTTTCAGCTTCTCACCGTACTGACGGAGAAATTCCCGGGCTGCCTTGGACCAAATCTCACGCGTATCCGTTCCTTTTTCAATGAATGCACGGTATTCTTTCCCGATGGCACTGCCGGAGACAAAATCGGAAAGCATTGCGTCTATTTTTGCGCATGCCTTATTCGGCGCATGCTTTTCGGGCATCACAAGGAAAGGATCTTTCGCTTTCCGTTTCACGTTCGGTTCCCGGCTCACAGAAGTTTCCCCACCCTGTTTTTCCCTGTCCGCAGTGTTTCCGGCGCAGGCACCGATCCCGGTTAAAGAGACTATGAGCGCAACGCACAGCGCAGCTCTTATTTTTCCCATACGCCGCAAAGAATATTCTTTTCCCATCTGCATCACCGTCTCACGGGAAGGGACGCACAACGGTTTTCACCGTGCGCCCCCACCCGTAGCTTGTGGTGTAAGTGTCAATACGCGCCGGACGGCCCATCCAATCGGTATGGATCACCAGATCGCCGCCGATATAAATCGCCACATGGGTGATTGTACCCGAGTTGTCCGTGTAGAAAATCAGATCCCCGCGCTGCCGCCGGGAAATGGGAACATGCATAAAGTATGGGTAACGGAACAGCTCCTGCGACGTGCGGTAAGTCGGCCATGCATGTTTTATCACGTTAATCGGCTGCGGATCCATTCCTCCCGCGTAAATCGCCTGCAGTGCCAAACCGGAGCAGTCAAAACCGAGACTGTAGGGGCCCGCGCCACCCCAAGTATAGGACGAACCGAGCTGGGCGTAAGCATAACCGACCATTGCCTCAATTCGTTCCTCCCGCGTTGCCTCAAGAGAAACCGGAGTCGCCTGATACTGATCCGCGTACCAACTGTAACCGGTACCCAGAGCATTCCATGTGCGTTCGTCCACAATACCCGTCGCGGGCAGACCCACACGGCTCTGAAAATTTCTCACTGCCCGGAGAAAAGCGGCATCTGCGGTTGCTATCTTCCGGGGATTCCAAATTCCCAGACGTTTTTGCACAATCAAAACCTTCGTGCCGTTCATTCCCGGAGTAAGTGTGTTCGTGGCCCGGCCCAGAGGGGTAATTGACGACGTTGGCTGAAGAAACCATGGCGAAACCTCATATACGATCCACGCACCGGAAGACGCAAAATGATATTTCTTTCCATCGATTACGCGATCACCGGTAACCATCACACCCGAANCAGGATCCACATAATACCAATACCGCCCGGGCTTCACCCAACCAACGGCACGCCCACCGGAATCACCGTAAAAACGCCAACCGTCACCGGCATGCACCCAACCGGTACGCATATAGCCGAAATCGTCAAAACAGTACTCGACTCCGCCAATAAGGGCAGTGCCCGATTTCGGGTACGAACCGTCGGCATTTCGCCACCACCATTTTCCGATTGGGGAATGAACCCAATTCCCCGCTGCCCGATTCGCCGCAGGGGGATTGTCCGCGGCTCCGGCTTGGCTGCCGCCTGCATCTGCCTGCCCGGCTGCCGCCAAGCCGGAGCCTGAACCTGCCGGTTCCGTGTCTGCGTACGCAACAGAGCCAAGCAGCAAAAAGAAAGCGGCAATAACGGGAACAACGCGCCTGTGTATATGTGCCATGTTTCTATGATAATTCATCTCTCCCCGGTTAAAGAGAAAACCGCACAAATGATATAATTTCCCTTAGACGTTTTAAAAGGAGCAGTCAATGCGCGGAATTATTCTCGCCGGGGGATCCGGCACCCGTTTACACCCGATCACAAAGGCGATTTCCAAACAGCTCGTGCCGGTATACGACAAACCGATGGTCTATTATCCGATGACCACCCTGATGCTCGCCGGAATTCAGGACATTCTGGTTATCACCACTGTGCACGACCGGGACCAGTTCCGGCGTCTGCTCGGCGACGGCTCCGCACTGGGCGTAAATTTAAGTTACGTCACGCAGGAAACACCCAACGGTCTCGCACAGGCTTTCGTGCTCGGCGCGGAGCACATCGGCAATGAGGCGGCGGCCCTCGTCCTGGGCGACAACATCTTCTACGGCCCCGGGATGGGCACAAGACTGCGCCGGCACACGAACCCCGACGGCGGCGCGGTGTTCGCCTACCACGTAAACGATCCCCGGCGTTACGGCGTAGTTGAATTCGACAGCAATATGCGCGCACTTTCCATCGAAGAAAAACCGCAGCACCCGAAATCGGATTATGCCGTGCCGGGCCTGTATTTTTACGACAACAACGTCGTGGAAATCGCAAAAAATCTGCGCCCCTCACCGCGCGGGGAATATGAAATCACGGATATCAACAAAGCCTATCTGGAAGCCGGAAAACTTGCCGTGGAAGTCCTGCCGCGCGGAACCGCCTGGCTCGATACGGGCACGTTTGCTTCCCTTGCGGACGCAACATCGTTTGTGCGCACGGTCGAAGCACGCCAGGGCCTGAAGATCGGCTGCCCCGAAGAAGTCGCCTGGCGCATGGGCTTCATCGACGACGAAGGTCTCGCCCGGAGAGCCGAGCCGCTGCGCAAATCCGGCTACGGCGAGTATCTGCTGCGTATTTTGAGTCAGGGAAAATAAAAATTTTCCGGCCGAAAACCGGGTAAAAGCAAAACAGGAAGTGAAATATATGAAGTGGACAATTGTCGGCGCCAAAGGAATGCTGGGAACGGATCTGATTACCCGTGTGAAGCGGGAGGGATACGAAATAACGGCCCTGGATCTGGGCGATATCGACATTACGGATGCCGCGTCCGTACAGGGCGCGCTCACGCCCGGGCAGGACATAGTCGTTAACTGTGCGGCTTTCACCGCCGTTGATCCCGCCGAGGAAAACGAAGGCACAGCTTTTCGGGTCAATGCCACGGGAGCAGCGAATCTGGCGCGCAGATGCGCGCAAACGGGCGCGCGGCTGATACAGGTTTCCACCGATTACGTATTTCGCGGAGACGGCACAACGCCCTGGAACGAATACGACGCCCCCGATCCCCTCTCCGCCTACGGGCGCACAAAAGCCGCGGGAGAATGGGCGGTGCAGACCTACACAAAAGACTATCTGATCGTACGCACCGCATGGCTTTACGGCAGATTCGGGAACTGTTTCCCAAAGACGATGGTTCGGCTGGCGCAGAGCCATGATACGCTAAAAGTCGTAACGGACGAAGTGGGGCAGCCCACATGGACCGTGGATCTGGCCGATCTGATTGTGCGCCTGGCACAGGCCAAAGCGCCGACCGGGATTTACCACGGCACCAGCTGCGGAAAGACTTCCTGGAACGGATTCACCAAAGAAATCATGAAGGCAGTGGGGAAAGACCCGTCAATGGTTCTGGAAACCACCGCCGCCGCATTCGACAGGCCCGCAAAGCGCCCCTCCTTTTCCGCACTTGCCCACGGCGAACTGCGTAAAATCGGTATCGAACCGATCGGAGACTGGCGGGAAAGATGGCACGCGGCGGCAGATACCGTGCTTGTGCCGGAGGATCCCGCCTCCGCCCGGGCATAGCCCGCACCCGCATACGGGCTTTCAATGCGTAAAGGAGTTTTTTTGAAAGAAAAAGTACTGGTAATCATCCCTGCTTATAACGAAGAAAAATCTCTGGCTGCCGTATGCGCGGAAATCCGGGGGCACCTGCCGCAAAGCACGATACTTGTTGTTTCGGACGGATCCGAGGACAACACGGCGCAGGTTGCGCGTTCACAGGGCGTACAGCTGCTCGACCTGCCGGTAAATCTGGGCGTCGGCGGCGCAATGCGGGCAGGCTATTTATACGCCCGCCGGCATGATTTCGACTGGGCCGTGCAGGTGGACGCAGACGGTCAGCATGATGCGCGCAATATCCCGGCGATGATCCGAAAAGCAACGGAAGACGGTCTTGACCTGGTAATCGGATCGCGCTTTGCGCAGGAAACGGGATACGACGTGCACGGACCGAGAAAATGGGCCATGAAAGTCTTATCCAAAACGCTGTCGCATATCTGCAAAACGAAGCTTACCGACACCACTTCCGGTTTCAAGCTTGCCTCCAAACCCCTGATTGCCCTTTTTGCCACGGATTTTCCGGCGGAGTATCTGGGCGACACATTGGAGTCTCTGGTGATTGCCTCCCGCTCCGGGGCAAAAATTGCCGAAGTGCCCGTAAAGATGCGCAAACGCATGGGCGGCACACCCTCACATAATCCGTACCAGTCCGCAAAATACCTGTTCAGAGCGGTATTCGCATTGGCAATTGCGGTTACGCGCAAAACACATAGGACCATACATGAATAGCACTTATTATCTGGGCATAGTTTTTTCGCTGATTGTATTTGTTTTGATTTTCCGCAGTCTGCGCACCTACCACATGAAGGAACGCTACGCCCACTGGTGGACGGTGATCGGCGCCGCCGTGCTGATAATTTCCGTTTTTCCCAACACGCTGCGCAGGCTGTCGCAAATGGCGGGGGTCATTGTTCCGCTGAATTTGGGCTTTTTCCTGGCGGGAATTTTTCTGCTGCTGATCTGCCTGCAATTCAGCATTGATCTTTCAAAAAACAAGGAAACAAACCGCCGGCTGACGGAAGAAATCGCTCTGCTCAAAAACCGGGTCGAAGAACTGGAAAATAAAACAGAGCGGCCCGCAGAGGGCTGACCGCCGCCGGGGCAAAGAAAGATCCGAACGAAGACAGCGAAACAGGGCAATGGGCACATATTTTTCCCGCAACACGAAGAAACTTTCCCGGTGTCTCCACGGGAGGCACAACAATCTCAATCTGATTCGCGTTCTCGCCGCGCTGGGCGTGATTTTTTCCCATTCTTTCAGCATTACGCAGGGCCCGGACAACCCCGGCACATGGTTTGACAGGGTAAGCGGCAACCGCCTGAGCGTAGGCGGGATTGCCGTGGCGGTATTCTTTCTGTACAGCGGTTTCCTTATTGCGAAAAGCTGCGAACGGCACCGGAAATTCAGCGAATTCTTCCGCCGCCGCGTTTTGCGCATTTTCCCCGAACTTGCCCTATGCGTCTGTCTGTGCGTAATTCTGGCAGGTGTGTTTATAAGCGATCTCACTCCGGCCGCATATTTTTCCTCTCCCCAAACCTACCGTTATCTGCTTAACTGCGTTCTGTTTCCGATACATACGCTGCCCGGCGTATTTGGGGCAAATCCCTATCCGGACGTGGTCAACGGCTCTTTATGGGTACTGTCGGTTCAGTTCGTATGCTATCTGTTCTGCTTTGCCGTATTCAAAATCACCGGCTTCGGCAGACGGATAATGCTTTTTCTTTTCGCCGTCCTGATCGCGGCAGCGTGTCTCTACGCCGTTTTCGGCGGCGGCTTCATGCTCAGCGCGGTACGCGCGGTACTGGAGTTCTGCCTGGGAATGGAGATCTGGGTTTTCCGCGACCGCATACCGCTTTCTCCCCTGATAGCCGCGGTATCCGGAGTCTGCTTTTTCCTCGGCTGCTCCTTCGGATACGACCTGGCCGCAATGCTGGTGTTCTTTCCCTACCTCTGCTTCTGGTTCGGATGGGGAACGAAACATATTTTCGATTCTTTCAGCGCAAAACAGGATTACTCATACGGAATTTTCCTCTGGGGTTTCCCCGTGCAGCAGGCTCTGGTATTTTTCTTCTCCCGCCACTTTCCGCAAGGCGGGGCAATGCCCCTGTGGCTGAATATTGTACCGGCGTGCTTCCTCTCCCTGATTTTCGCCCAAATCGGAACCCGGACGGTCAAAGCGGTGAGGGCGGCGCTGCGCCGGCCGGCAGGAGATTAACAGGCCGGCGGATTTTCCGCCGCGGAAATTTCGGCTGCCGGCAGCGCAGATACCGGCTCTTTCAAAGCGGTGGGGGCACACCGGGGATCCGTTTCCGCACCTGTTTGCCCACCCTGTTTCGGCTGTGCGCCCGACACGCGCAAAACGGCGGCAAAGAGACACAGCGCGGCCGCAAACAGCAGCGAAGAGATGATCCACACCCGGAAGGGAGAAACCGGGATATTCCACCACCATCTGATGTTCGCGTCCAGATTAAACGGCACGGTATAGACGTTGTCGAGGCCGGAAACGTAACGCCACAGCGTCAGACGCAGGCTGAGAGCATGAACCAGCGCGAAACCGAAGAAGAGGAAACCGAGCTGCACCGGCGAAAAAATAATTTTTTCCCGTGCTTTGCCCGCAAGCAGCAAAAACATCAGCACAGCCAGCAAAGGAAGCATATAGCGCGGCTGATACATGATGTAATGGGCGGTCATTCCTTTGAGCACGGACATCATCGGCACCGCAAATATCGTGCCCAGGACAACCGCCGCGGAAAGCCATTTCCGCAGGGAACCGGACCTGATCGCGGTCAGCAAAACGGCTCCGAAAAGGATCAGCGCGTAAATCGTCACCGGGCCGTCCAACGAAACGTCAAACCAGCCCGGCCCGCGGTTCCTGCCAAAAAAACCGGCAAAATACTCGCCGAAAAACAGCAGCGACTGCCGCAGAGTTTTAAAAAAGTCCGCATTGTGCTGCACCGATCCTTTGACCACGGTTGTGGACTGGCCGGCGGAAAACATAATCAGCACGCCGGCGACGCTCAGCACCGCGCCCAAAACCACGTGCGGCAGTTTCCATCTTTTTCGGGGAACGGCAAAAACAAGCGCCAGCGTCACCACGAAAAGATAAAATGCGGAATCGCCGCGCGAAGTGACTGCGAGCACCGCGCCGGGCAGCGCCAATGCCAAATTGACCCACCGCATTTTCCCTGTGCCCCACAGCGAGGAAAACAGTGCCGCAGCATAAACGAAAACACCCACAATCGCCCACGAGCTGGGATTGATCGAAGCAATAAAATACCACCCCATCGGAATCCAGGAAACCAGCATCGCAAGCAGATAATGTTCGCGGAACCGGGAAGGAACCGTAACGGCAAGCGTTCCCAGCAGAGCCACCGCGATCAGCAGATTGACCGTGCGCATCAGCAGCACGGAAGTGCCGACGTCGGGGCGCACAAAAAGATGCTGAAAACGGTAATATCCGGGCGGATATGTGCCTCTGTCGTAACGTGCGGTGGGCGCCTTTACCCCGTCGCGGTAGCGGTTTGTACACTCTCCCGACCGCTCCGGATGGAAAGCATGGCACGAAGATGCGCGCGCCACGGGCTCGGGAACCATTTTCTCCGGCTGCCCGCGGACGATTTTCGTCTCACAGGTATCCGTTCCCCGCGGGCACCAAATCGATCCCATGTGGTAGTCGTCGTCAGGCGATCCGCCGATGGGAGATGCCAGCACCCACGCCAGACCGGAAAGGAAAACGCAGATCAGCCCCAGAGCGTACACGTACTTCGTATATTTGGTTTTCACCGGATGCATCGCTTTCCCCTTTTTCCGTCCCCAAAATGTTGAAATCAAGACCACAGCACGTTACGCACGGCCTGCAGATAGGTTCTTCCGTAACGCGCGGTGGGCTCCAAAACGGCGCCCTCGGCCCATTCGTTCCAGGCATTGACAAACACAAGCCGGTCCGCCGCATCCCGGTCTGCCACGGAATCCACACACGCAAGCAGCCACCGGTGGAACGTATAGGGATTTGACCCCCACCAAATATCCGATTTCCACTGCCTGCGCGCGGTATTGTCAAAATTGACCATGACTCCCGGATACTGCCTCGGATCCAGCGCCCAAATTTTTCGGATTGCGCGGGCGGCAATTTTGCGGTAGCTCAGAAAACGCCCCCGGAAACGCCTGTCCGGGCGCATTTTCTGCATCGAAACACCGTCCCACGTCAGATTATGCGGCGGAAACATCAGTGTTCCGTCCACACCGGGCTCATCCCAGCCGGCTCCCAGACCGTCAAACTGCTTTGCCACTTCCACGGCGAGAATCAGCAGTTCACCGGCCCCCGCCGCACGCGCCTTCTCCCGCCAGCGTGCAACCACGCCGGCAAAATCGGGAATCTGCGCGGGGCGGTACACCGCCAGCACCGCCTTCCCGTTGAGCCGAAGATAACGCCGGTCAAGCAGGAATTCGAGAATATCGTCGATAAATTCCTCCGCGGGCACGGCCGAATAGTCCTGACCCATAATCACATCCGCGTCACGCCCGTCCCAGCTGCGCGTCCAGTTTTCGTTCGCCCACATAAAGCAAAACGGCGTTTCGGTATCCGAGGAGCGCAGTCTTTCAATCGGCAGATTCAGCAGTCTTTTCCCCGAAAACCAGTAGTAATAATACATAAACCCGGCAATGCCGTGTTCAGCCGCCAAAGACTGCTGCGCGTCGCGCACGCTGTCCAGACGCAGATCGTAATAGCCAAGTTCGGAGGGCAGACCCGGTTGGTGGTGTCCCAAAAATACGGGTTTTGCCCGGGTGACGTTTGTCCATTCCGTAAAGCCTTTTCCCCACCAGCGGTCATTTTCCCGGTTGGGATGGAACTGCGGCAGATAGAACGGAACTGTGACGGCGCGGGATACCCGTTCGGCATTAAGCGCGAAACGCTTCCACGAATCGTCCTCCGCCGGGCGCAGATCCGAGGTGTCGCCAAGTTTCAGACCCGCCTCCAGGGTTAAAATTCCCATCATCCGCTCAAGCGCATGAGCCGTCGTTCCGTCTATCTGGCCTGCTTCGCTCTCAAAGTCCTCTTTATTCAGGCACAGTGCCCGCAGGCCCTGCACGGCAAAACCGCGTGCCACATACATCGACCCGGCGGGAAACTGCAGATCCTTCGGATTGCCCGGCGTCATTTGCAGCCGCTTCAGCAGTTCGGCAACGTTTCTCCGGTCTCCGCCCCAATGCTCCGCGCCCACAATGTTTCCCTCAACCGTGAGCATTCCCAGATGCGGATCGCAGGCAAACGCCTGCAAAATTTCGGTTACGCGTTCTTTGCTGCCCAGTAATCCGCCGAGCAGCTCCCGTTTCCAGGACTCGCCGTCGCCGGCAAGCGCGGCGTGCCCGGCGCGCCAGGCACTTTTTTTGGTATGGACTTTGATCAGCAGCTCGTAGGGATCCAGAAATCCCGCATTCACCAGCTGCACCAGGGGGAAGATATCGCGCCCGTGGTTATCGGCTTTCAGCACCGCCACATTGTTCAGTTTCCCCGAACGGCAGCGAAAACGGTCTGCGGAAATTTCCCGGCCCGAAGAATTGGTGACCAGAAGATCAAATTCCACCGGGATGTTCTCCAGATAAGAAACAATCTCGTCCACAAGCTCCGGATAAAAGACGTGCATCACCACAGCCACGCGGGCGGGGTTTGCGAAAGGCAAACGCCTGTCCGTGCGCCACTCCTGCGGGAATCCCTCATCGCGTCTGCCGTCAAAACTCCTCACCCACCTGCGAAAATCGGTAACGGGCGTATTTCTCCCCCGCCCGGGAAAATCCCCGGTCTCAATCATTTCCGCCAGGGCCAAACGTCCGCGCATCCCGTACATCCCCAGACGCCGCTTTACGCCCGCTTTCGTGATTTTCCGCATTTTACACCCACTCATTGATATCGGTATGGAATTTCCGCGCCACGGTCCGCGCCACGTCTTTTCCGTCCGCGGCGCACTGCGGTTCGCGCAGAATTGTTTTTTTCACAAACGGCCATCCTTCGTCCAAAAGACGCTTCCAGGACGCCAGAGTCGGATTCTGCGAACCGCAGCCGAGCATCCCCGGCGGATAAAGAACGCTGAAAGAATAGCCCAGATAATTCAAAATCCGCATCAGCTCCAACTCGTAGTGTTTTACCACATCTTCTTTTGCCGCTTCCCTGCGCACCCGTGCAAAGAACATTCCCAGCTGCGGATCGGCCAGTATCCCGCCGCGAAACAGAAGGAAAAAGCTCTGCAGATGTGTCACGATCTGCTTCGACATCGTAGCCGCCAGCACATCGGCACGCAGGGTACGGCACGCGTTTCCCAGAAGATCGGAAAGAGGCGCAAACGGACCCAGCATGGAATCGTTGGTCAGCAGCACATACGGTTTACGCGCCAGATCGGGATACGCGTGCAGGGCCACGGCCCAGGAGCCGAAATCGTATCCGACGTTCGGCCGGCGGGCGATCAGCACGCAGTCGGGCAGAGGGCGCGCAAACTCCAACGGCTTCGCACTTTCGCAGGTGCTGATATACAGTACGCCGAAACCGGATTCTGCCAATTCGTTAAGATAGGCAAACGTTGAGCGCGACTGCCGTTCCGTTTGGGAATAACCGGCCACCAGCGCAATCCGGTCATATGCCGCAAGGCGGGAAACATCCCCTTTTTCGATCCGCAGCCCGGGAGCCGTCTCCAAAACGAGGGGACGGGAAACGGGACGGCGGAAAAAACGGGAGAGGAAGCGTGCGTGTTTTTCCGCACGGCCGGCGCCGAAAATGCCGTTCATCGTCTCATCATTCTTATCAGACGCAGGGGACGGGTAATTTTCCACGAAGGGGAGCTGCGCATTTCCAACACCTGATCCGTGGCAATAATCAGTTTTTCTTTCAGAACGCCGATCTCTTCGTCTTTTTTATCCAGCTCCCGGCTTAGCCGACGCAGCTGCCGGCGCTGCTCCGTCACGGTTGCGCGCAAAAGACGGATCTCTTCTTCCTCCATCCTCATTCTTTCACTTCCCCTGCTCCGTAAGTTCCGACCAGTGCCCGTGCATCCGCATCAGACCGGGCTCGCGCACTGTTTCCTTTGCGCGCACGATCAGTGATGTTTCCCGGTCGGCATAATCGTATGTGTGCCCCGAGTCCGTGAGCGCCGTCGTGATGTAATAATTCCCGGGAAGAATATCCAAAGGATCCAAACGGTAGTCGATATAGCCCTTCCCGGGCGAAAAAGAATAACGCAGTTCGGAAGACGCCACGGAATTCGGCCCTGCCAGAAACACTCCCCCTTCGGTGATGAAGCCCAAACCGACTTCCACATTGGAAACCGCTTTTCCGCATTCCACGTAAATGCGGAGAATATGGCTTTCCCCCGTGTAGGCAAAAGGCGTCGGGCGCGCATCGCCGGTCAGTATTTCCACGCCGGAAACCCGCACTTCCCCGGATCCCTGTCTGGAAGCAAACTTGGCATCCGCGGCGGGGACGGCGCCGGCAGTTTCCCTGCGCTGAAATTCTATTTTGTTTACCTGCGAGAGATATCCGTCGATGACTGCGTTTACCTCACCGGACATCCGCGCCTTTCCGCCGTCGAGCCACACTGCCCCGTCGCAGAGCTGGGAAGCCAGTCCGAGGGAATGCGTGACCAATGCGATGGTGGTTCCCTTTTTCCGCAGGTCAAAAAGGTAATCGAAGCATTTGCGCTGAAAATCCTCATCCCCGACCGCAATTATCTCGTCTACGATCAGAATTTCCGGATCGAGCGTAACGGCAACCGCGAACCCCAGACGGACCGTCATCCCGGAAGAATAGATTTTCACCGGGGCGTCGATAAAATCCCCGATATCGGCAAACTCAATAATTTTATCGATCCGGTAATTGATTTCTTTCTTGCTTAAGCCCAAAATTGCGCCGTTGAGATAGACATTTTCCCTGCCCGTAAGTTCCCCGTGAAAACCCGCGCCCAGTTCCAGAAGTGCCGATACCCGGCCGTCCACTTTTACGCGGCCTTCCGTGGCGCGGTAAACGCCGGCCAGTATTTTCAGCATCGTGGATTTGCCGGAACCGTTGTGGCCGACAAGACCGAACGTCGAACCGCGCGGAATGTCGAAACTCACATTATCCAGGGCCTTAAAAGTGTGCTTTCCCAAAGATCCGCCGCGCACAAAACGTTCTTTGACCGTGGACCGGGATTCTGTGTGTACGGTAAAATACTTTGTTACGTTCCGCACCGAAATTGCTGTATCCGCCATTAAATCTGCTCCGCCAAATCTCCGCCGTATTTCTTAAATACCAATACACTCAGGGCATACATCGCCAGTGACCAAAGCACTGCCGCCACCCACCGGCGCGCATCTCCCACAGTCAAATCATAAACATTATTTCTGAATAAAGTCACAAACTCCGCCAACGGATTGGCTTCGATTATGGCGCGCAGGGGAATGCCTTTCCAGGACTGCGGCAGAAACTCGGGGGAATAGATGATGGGCGTCATGTAAAACAGCAGCTGCAGGGCAACGTTCACCAAATGCGCCAGATCGCGGGCAAATATGTTTAAAATTGCCAGGATCACCGCCAGCGACTGCGTGAAAATCACAAAAAACATCAGCGCCGGCAGGGCAAGGAGCCACGTCCATCCGATATTGGCAACCACAATAAAAGCAGCCATCAAAATGCCCACTTCGATAAGGGACTGAATCCCGACGGCCAAACCGGAGCCCAGCACGGGCGCATAGGCGGGAAAATAGATTTTTGAGAGAAGTCCGCCGGAGGAAGTGAGCGCATTCATTCCCCCGTTTATCGACGAAGAGAAGAAAGACCACATAATCAGCCCTGCGAAAAGCCAGATGGCAAAGATTCCCTCTCTGCCGTTTCCCAAAGCCGGCGGCTGCATTCTGAAAACAACGGAGAACACCAGTGAGTAAATAATCAGTGTTGACAGGGGAACAACCAAAGACCAGAGCCATCCGAGCAAGGTACCGTTGAATTTTGCTTTTAGGTCGCGCCCCGAAAAATTCAGAATCAGGTTCCACTGCCGTGCCGGCGACATCTTCGGTCTGATATCCTGCAGCGGAATTTTGCCTTTGACGGCGAAGGCATCTTTTCCGCAGTCCGCACCGTGCCCGTTCACAGTATCCATACCGCCGGTACTGTTATTTTTCATAACGCTCCTCACCGCATGATAGGTGCCGTCAGAGTACCCAATTGTCTTCAGCCTTACATGCAGACAAAGTAAGTCTGCCACATAATTGCAACGTTCACATATATTATTATGTATTATGAAAGAAATCCAAAGCGAAGACGCCCCGCAGCAGAAGGTTCACTGCATAATCGTGACCTACAACCCCTCTGCCGGGATAGGGAAACTGATCTCCGTGCTCAGCGCGCAGAGCACGAAGGTAACGGTGGTAGACAACGCCTCCCGGCCGGAAAATTTCGCAAATCTGAAAAACGGGGAACAAAACCGCAACACGGAAATAGTGCGGCTGGCGAAAAATATGGGAATTGCCTACGCGCAGAATGTCGGAATCAAAAAAGCAATCGCCGCCGGCGCCGATTTCGTTCTTCTTTCCGACCAGGATTCCCTGCCCTACCCTGATCTGATCTCCCGTCTCCTGCGCTGCTATTTCCGCGAAAAAGAAAAAGCACGCTTTGGCCGGGACCTGCCGGGCGCCGTGGGCCCGCACATCAAAGACAGCCACAGACACGGGGACGATCTCGTTTACGTAAGCACAAAATGGGGTCCGCGCCGCGCCCCGGCCGAAGCGTTCGCGCACGACACCGTGGAAACCGCTTTTCTTCTCGCCTCCGGATGCCTGATCCCCGTTTCTGCCCTGAAGACGGTCGGTTTGATGAATGAATCTTATTTCATCGACCACGTGGATCTGGAGTGGTGTCTGCGCGCACGGAAGAAACACTACCGCACATTTGTGGCCGCGGATACCGTTTTGCCCCATACTCTCGGCGAAGGCACGCGAAAAATACCGCTGCGCCGGCAGCCCGCCCATCTGCATAAACCATTTCGGTGCTACTATCTCACCAGAAACACCCTTCTTTTGGTTAAATCGGGACTGCTTAACCGCCACTGGAAAATCGGTTATCTGTTCTGGCTGCTCAAATTTTCCCTTTACAACTCTATTTTTGCAGATAACAGCCGCGAGCGCCGCCGCTTCGTGCTTCGCGGAATTGCCGACGGCATCACCGACAAAAGCGGCGCATTGCGCTAGACTGGTTGGGGATGTTGCGCACCGGTTTTGTTTTCTCCGGCCGGTTTGCCCGCAAGTACCGTTTAGTCCGAAACAATAAAGGAGTTTAAATGAAAGTTTTGGTCACCGGCGGAGCCGGCTTTATCGGCGCCAATTTCGTGCATACGACGGTGCAGACCATGCCCGACGCCGAAGTCACCGTTTTAGACAAGCTCACGTATGCGGGAAATAAAAATTCGATTGCGGGTCTGGAGCGGGTAAAGCTGGTTCAGGGGGACGTTGCCGATTACGACACCGTGGAGCCGCTGGTGGGAGAAGCCGACGTCGTGGTACATTTCGCGGCCGAGTCGCACAACGACAATTCCCTCAAAGGCCCCTGGCCCTTTATCAAATCCAACATCGTCGGCACTTTCACGCTGCTGGAAGCCGTGCGCAAACACGGCACCCGTCTGCACCACATTTCGACCGACGAAGTTTACGGAGACCTGAAAATCGGGGAAAAACGCAAATTTAAGCCGGGCGACCCCTACATTCCGTCTTCTCCGTACTCGGCTTCCAAGGCAAGCTCCGACCATCTCGTACGGGCATGGGTACGTTCTTTCGGAATCGCCGCCACGATTTCCAACTGCTCGAATAATTACGGCCCGTATCAGCACATCGAAAAGTTTATTCCGCGCACCGTCACCAACCTGATGGACGGGATCAGGCCGCGTATTTACGGCACGGGCGAGCAGATCCGGGACTGGATTCACGTGCTCGACCACAACACCGCCGTGTGGGACATTATCAACAGGGGACGCATCGGGGAAACATACCTGATCGGCGCCAACGGCGAACTCAGCAATCTGCAGGTCACGAAGATGATTTTGGAAGAATTCGGTCTTGACCCGAATGATTTTGAACACGTGAACGACCGGCCGGGGCACGACCAGCGCTATGCCATCGACAACACAAAACTGGTTGAGGAACTGGGCTGGCATCCGCATTACACCGATTTCCGCGACGGTCTGCGGCAGACTATTAAGTGGTACCGCGACAACGAAGCGTGGTGGCGGGCACAGAAAGAGGAAGTGGAGGCGCGCTACCGCGCCAACGGGCAGTAAAGGGTACGCTGCCGAAAATACTTTTCCCCGCAGACCGGGCGGTCTGCGGGGAAAACTTTTGCCGGACAGCTGCGCAGGGCCTGTTTACTTCCCGTTCAGCTGCGCGTAATAGCCAAGGCATTCTTCCCATACGGGAAGCAGACCCTTCTCCCGGGCTTCATTCAGCGTGGGCGCGGCGGTGTCTTTCTCGCTCAGCAGGGGTTTAATCGGTTTTCCTGCGGGAGTGACCGTGGGAAAGACGATCCCCACCGTCGGGTCCAGCGGGGAAATGCCGTGTTCGCGCCCGGGGTTGTATCCCTCCGAACACAGATAAACCACCGTCGAATCATCTTCCAGTGCCATGAATGCGTGGCCCAGACCTTCGGCAAGATAAATGGCACGGCGGTGAACGTCGTCCAGCAGCACCGAATCCCAGACACCGAAAGTCGGGGATCCGACCCTGATGTCCACGGCGATATCCAATACCGCGCCGCGGGCACACATCACGTATTTCGCCTGGCTCGGCGGCACATCGGCAAAATGGATTCCGCGCACCACACCGGCGGAGGAAACGGAAGTATTGGCCTGTTTCAGATCCAGCGCGTGACCGAGAGCCTTCTCCAATTCCGCGGCCTTGTATGCCTCCAGAAACACTCCGCGCGCGTCCGGATGCAGCACCGGCGTAATCTCAAACGCACCCGGCACTTTCAGTTCACGAATTTTCATTGTTTCTCCTTAAATAAACACCGATTTTCCGCCGTTTTCCGCCCGGCGCACATTTCATTTCGGTTAAAATCAAAACCCTCAGTTTCAGTCCCAGCGCAAACAGCACGCGCAGCGGAAACTGCCACGGACGGCTGTACACTCTACCGAGATACCGCAGCGCCGATGCGTGATGTGCATACAGCATTTCCCTGGGTCTGCTGCGCCATGATTTTCCCTGATCGTGACAGACCACGGCGGCAGGCACATAAACCGATTCCCATCCGTGCGCGGCAACGTCCTCTCCGAGCTGTGTGTCTTCAAAAAACATGAAATAGCCCGGATCAAATCCGCCCACCTCGCGAAATACGTCCATCCGCACCAGCAGGCACGCCCCGGAAAGCCAGTCCGTGCGCGTGTCTCTGTCTGTGCGGAGCAGGTTTTGGTAATGCCGCGTAAAGGGGTTTGCGGGCCAGAGCGTGCCCAGCAGTGCATGGCCCATGCCCGAAACGATGCGCGGAAAACGCCGTGCGGAAGGGTAGGTCTGCCCCTCGGGTGTCAGAATTTTCGGTCCGAATACGGCCCCCCTGCTGTGACGCAGAGCGTGCGCAAGCAGCGTGGCAATTGCACCCGGCTTAAATTCGACATCCGGATTTACGATCAGCAGCCAGTCGCCCGCAAAATCCCGTGCCGCCAGATTGATTGCCCGCCCGTATCCCAGATTGGTTTCGGCACTGACGATCCGCACGCCGCAGCGTCTGCGCAGGGCGTCCAAAACGGAGGATTCCCGCCCGTTATTCACAATAACCGTGTCGCAGCAAAAATCGCTGTCTGTGGCGAGCTGCCCCAAACCGGCGGAAATGCTGCGGACCATCGTCTCGATCTCCGTGCCGGGATTAAATGCCACCGTTGCAATACGTAGTTTCAAACCGACCTCTTCAACATCGTTCACTGCTGCTTTTGAGTTTACTGTAATCCGGCGTCCGGGAAAAATATCCGGCGGATGCGCCGCGCGCCCGCCGCCTTCGCCCGGCAGGATTTTTCGTGTCCGCCAAATACCCCGCGTCTAAAGCCGATTGCTTTTCTGTGCCCCGACATAGAACCGGTTGAGCATTTTGGCAACCGGCAGCGGCCAGAATTTCGCAAACATGGCCAGATCTTCTTTCGTGCGCACGCTGTTTTCTATCAGGCGCGAAGTTTCCGATTCCGCATGGATCCGGTGGCACATCAGCACTTCGGGGCAGTAGGTAAACGCCCCGGGCACACGGCTCAGCTTTTCCCACGCCTGCCAGTCCAGATCGGTTTCGAATCCGGGTTCAAACAGAGGCAGGCGCAGGGCGGGGAGATAAAAAGTACACGAAGGGCAGCAGATCGGATTGCCGAAAGCAAGCGTCAGGCGTTTCACCGCCCGAAGAGAGCCCGGAAGATGCAGACGCAGCGGCAGCAGGAGCAGCCGTTTGACCCGCAGAAGCATATTGCTTCGCATTTGCTTTCCGTCGCGCAGCTCGCAGTAGTTGCAGAAATACAGCAGCGGATTTTTTGCGGCGTTCATGCAGGCCAGCATATTCTCCGTATACCGCGGGCGGTACACATCGTCCTGGTGGGCGATGGTTACCAGCGGCGTGCGCGCAATACTCAGCGCAAAATTCCAGTCACCGTCGATACCGTGCCTGTCTGTGTTGTTTACGTGCAGATCGACCCCGTATTTTTTGCACAGGTTTTCGATATGCGCATTGGGCGTGGACGTGACCGCCGCTATCCGGCTTTTTCTGCTCTGCGCGCGCAAAGAGCGGATGCATTCTTCCAGATACTCACTTTCCCGGTATGCGCAGATCACAAATGTGTGCCCGTTTTCCCTAAACACTTCTTCCCGCCTTAAGTTCGTTGTTCCGATACACGCTATACTAATATAGCCGTGTGGAGCTGCGGGCGGTACACTCGGCAAATCCCGCCCCACGGTATTTTGGCATATTTCGGGTTCCGATATTGATTGCGAGATGACTCAATGGCTTACAGGCAGTACAAACCGGATGAACTGCGCAGACTGCAGCTGGTCACAACAGGGATTCTGGGAGAATTCGACAGAATCTGCGCGGAGCTGAAAATCGATTATTTCGTCTACGGCGGCACCGCCATCGGCGCGGTGCGGCATCACGGTTTTGTGCCCTGGGACGACGATGTCGATGTCGCGATGTTCAGGGAAGACTACGAACGCTTCATGCGCGCGGCACCGAAGGTAATGGGCGGCGAATACGCAATTTTCAGCGGACGGAACACACCGCATTTCCCTGCCTGCAACGCCAATTTTTCACTGCGCGGCACGCTTTGCGTGCCCGAGGAATTCGACGGCTGCCCTTTCCGCTATCCGATCGGAATCGGAGTATTCGCCCTGGACAGGCCCGCATCGAATCCAATACGTTTTGCGCTGCAAAAACGTCTTGCCTGGCTGCTGGCGCGTCTCGTGTTTCTGCGCGGCACTCCCCGTCCGCATATAAACGTGCCTTCCCCTCTGGGCGGTGTGATATCCGGTATCTGCCGCCTGGCTTATACGGCAATGAAAGTGCTGCACGTATCCCCGTCCCTGCTGCACCGGCTGTGGGAGAAAACCGCGCGCATGGCGGAAAACGAAAACACGGACGTCTATGTTGATTTCATGGACCGCAATCCGTTTGCCTGGGCTGTCACCCGCGGCGAAGCCTATCCGCCGCTGCGTGTCCCTTTTGAAAATATTACCGTGAGCCTGCCAAAAGAATATGACACCCTGCTGACCCGCGGTTTTGGCGACTATATGCAGCTGCCGCCTAAGGAACAGAGGAAAAACCACTATCCTTCGCGGCTCGATTTCGGCGGTTACGGCGCCCCGGCCGCGGGCGAATAGTTTTCCGCACCCACAGGCAGAAAGGCCGTTCCTTGCAGATTGAACAGAGCAGTGCGCAGCTGAAACGAAATTATTTTTGGAATACCCTTGCCAGCGCGATGAATGCGCTTTCGAGCGCATTGTTTGTGCTCGTGATCGCCCGTGTTTTGGGTGTTTACGAAGCGGGACTGTTTTCCATTGCATTTGCCCTTTCGCAGCAGTTTCAGGTGATCGGGCATTTTGAGATCCGTTCGTTTCAGGCTACCGACACCGGGGAACGTTTCAGTTTTGCCGCCTATCTCGGCGCACGTTATTTCAGCTGTCTGATTATGCTTCTGTGTGTTGCCGGGTATACGTTCTGCGACAACGGATTCACCGGCGAGGCGATCACCGTTGCGCTGATCGTAATCATGAAAGTCTTTGACGCTTTCGAAGACGTCTTTCACGGAATGTTTCAGCAGCACGGGCGCTTGGATCTGGCAGGGCGTGCGTTCTTTTTCCGGCTTCTTGCGCAGCTGGCCGTGTTCTGCCTGTGCGCGGTGTGTACGGGAAATCTTACGGTATCGTGCCTCGCAGCGTGCATAGTTTCTTTCGCCGTTTTTTTCTTTGCGAATATCCCTTATGCGCGGCGCTTCGCGGCCCCGGTTCCCTCCTTTGCCCTCCGGCCCATGGCGGGAATATTTTGGGCGTGCCTGCCGCTTTTTGTCGGTTCGTTTCTGCTTGTGTATCTGACAAATGCCCCCCGATATGCGATCGATCTGTATCTGTCGCGCGAAGCGCAGGCGGTGTATGCGATTTTGTTTATGCCCTCTCTGGTGATTAATCTGCTGAGCGGATTTGTGTTTAAACCTCTTCTGACCGAAATGGCGGTGACGTTTACGCAGCGCAATTTAACCCGTTTCCGCAGCATCGTCGGCAAAGGTATCTTTTCGGTTACGGCGGCGGCTGCGGTTACGCTGATTGTCGCCCGGCTTTGGGGAGTCGAACTGCTCGGGGCTCTGTACGGAACGGATCTGGGCAGATACCGGGCCGAACTGCTGATTCTGCTGCTCGGCGGACTGTTTAACGCTTTGGGAATTATTTTCTATTATGCGATTGTAACTATGCGCAGGCAGAAATACATTTTCCCCGTCTATGCCGCGGCGGCGGCATTTGCCTATTTCTTCCGCGGTATCGTAAAAAGCCGCGGGATGTTCGGCGCGGCTGTTTTGTACGACGCTTCGATGCTGATAGTTTTCCTGCTGTTTTTCGTTATTGCGTCCTTTGGTCTGGCACATTCCGCGCGCCGGGCGCAGATCACATAATTTTGTTTCCCAAACACTTGCGTTCAGTATTTTATTGAATATAATAAAAATTGAACGTTCAATTTTCTGCTTCTAACGCGGATTTGCGAACGGTCTCTGCCGTTATTTCCGTTCACAGGGAGCCGCAATGAATCTCAGCCACCCACTCTTTTCCGTTCTGCGCGAACTGGCACAGAGCAACAAACCGGCCACACAGCGGCAGCTGTGCGAAGCCACGGGTCTGTCTTTGGGGAGCGTGAATGCTGCCCTCGGCGAAGCGAAAAAACGCGGATATATTGGCGGAAACCGGATCACCGAAGCCGCAATGGAGGCGCTTAAGCCCTACGAAGTGCAGAACGCGGTGATCATGGCGGCCGGACTTTCCTCGCGTTTCGCCCCGATCTCCTATGAGCTGCCCAAAGGACTGCTGCGCGTGCGCGGCGAAGTGCTGATCGAACGGCAGATCAGACAGCTGCACGCCGCGGGCATCACCGATATCACCGTCGTCGTGGGGTACAAAAAAGAATACTTCTTTTATCTGGCTGCCCGCTACGGGGTAAAAATCGCCGTCAACTGCGAATACGCTGTCCGCAACAACAACTCCACGCTTTACCTGGTACGCGAAAAACTCGGCAACACCTACATCTGCTCTTCCGACAACTATTTCACGGAAAATCCGTTCGAACATTACGTTTACGGAGCTTTCTACGCAGTGCAGCACGTAGAGGGAGAAACCGGCGAATGGTGCGTCACCTGCGGGCCGCGGCGGCGGATCACCAAAGTCGAAATCGGGGGACGGGACTGCGAAATCATGCTCGGACACGTCTATTTCGACCGCGCTTTCTCCAAAAAATTCACGGAAATTCTGGAAAACGTCTACCACAGACCGGAAACCGCGCCCAAGCTCTGGGAACAGATTTACGTCGAGCATATCAAAGAACTGAACATGACTGCCCGCCTCTACGGCAGCGACGTGATAAAAGAGTTTGACTCCCCGGATGAGCTGCGCAACTTCGATCCGGATTTTATGAAAAATGTGGATTCGGAGATATTCGACAACATCTGCGCCGTACTCCGCTGCAAAAAAGAGGAAATCGGCGGATTTTTTCCGCTTAAACAGGGCCTGACGAACCTTTCCTGCCATTTTACGGTAAACGGAAAAGAATACGTCTACCGCCATCCGGGAGCGGGAACCGACAGAATGATCGACCGCAAAAGCGAAAACACGGCTCTGCGCACGGCACGCGACCTGGGGCTGGACAGCACGTTCATTTACGAGGATGAAGAAAAAGGATGGAAAATATCGCGTTTCATTCCCAATGCCCGCTCTTTGGACGCAAACAACGCCGGGCATCTGCGCCGCGCCATGCAGATGTGCAGAAAGCTGCACGAAAGCGGGGCGGTTCTCCCCCGGGAATTTGATTTTTATCGGGAAAGCCTGCGCTACGAAAAAATTCTGGGCGAACGCAAAAAGATAGACATCCCCGGCTACGCCGAACTGAAAAAACAGGTTGCGGAACTGAAAGCCTTTGCGGATGCGGACGGATTTCCGCTCCGTATCTCCCACAACGACTTCTTTACGCACAATTTTCTTCTCGACGTGCACGACACCCTTAACCTGATCGACTGGGAATATGCGGGGATGTCCGATATCGCCGGGGACTTCGGCACTTTCTGCGTCTGCTGCAGTCTGGACGAAACCCGCGCCAATGCGTGTATCGACTATTATTTCGGGCGCGCCGCGGAGGAAAAAGAACGCCGGCATTTCTGGGCATACGTAGTCTTTGCCGGATGGTGCTGGTACGTCTGGTCGCTCGTCAAAGAATCCGAAGGCGAAAAAGTAGACGAATGGCTCTACACCTATTTCAGCTACGCCGAACGCTACGCGCCCAAAATTCTCCGGTGGTACAAAACAGGTGTCGCGCCCGTGTGGCAGGACGCGGACACACCGACCGCAAAACAGGCATAGGCAAAGTGCCCTGAACACAAAGGAGCATTAATGAAAAACGGATTTTTCAGCGGCGCACTCTGGGGACTGGACACATTCATTCTGGGACTGGCATTTGCCTTCTCCCCGTTTTCCGATTCGCCGCAGGCTTCCCTCTGTTCGGCTTTTATGCACGATTTGATCTGTTCGCTGATTCTGATTGTTTTCCTTACCGTGCGGGGAAAAATGCGTCTGCTTCCGCGTGCCCTGAAAACGCGCGGCGCACGTGCCGTTATGATCGGCGCACTGCTCGGAGGCCCGATCGGCATGAGCGGCTATCTGGCCGCAATTAACAATATCGGAGCCGCACACACCGCAATTATCTCGGCTTTTTATCCCGCCTGCGGCACTTTTCTGGCGGTTGTGTTTCTCAGGGAATCATTTTCCCTTATCCGCGGCGCCGCTCTTCTTGCGGCACTGGGCGGGATTATTGCAATCGGAACATCGGGCACGGCCGCAGGCCCGGGAGGCAATGCGGCAATCGGTATTGCGGGGGCACTGATATGCGTCTTCGGCTGGGGCTCGGAAGCCGTTTTTTTGGCCTGGAGTCTGCGCGGAACCGAAGAACTGGACTGCGAAACCGCCCTGTGCATCCGCGAAGTTACCGGCACGGCCGTATATGCCTGCGCCGTTATTCCGGCGACGGGCGGATTCCCATTTGTCGGGAAAGCGGTTACCGCCGCACCGACACTGCTTGTGGCAGCCGCGGCCGCGGCGGGCGTTGCCTCCTATCTTTTCTATTACAGAGCCATCAGCCTTGTGGGCGCGGCAAAAGCGACGGCACTGAACATCTCCTACTGCGCATGGGCACTGATATATACCTCGCTGTGGATGTTTTCCTTTCCGACGGGAAAAGAAATTGTGTGCTGTATTCTGATTTTTGCCGGCACGGTTCTTTCGGCAACGGAGGACCTGCGCAGCCTGCTGCGCGTAAGGAATAAAGAAAACGGCGCGCACGGTGCGGATCCCGCCGGGCGCCCTTCGCCGCCGGCTGAAGAATATGCCCCGGGCGGCGAAGGCCCGGCGGACGGGCGAAGAAATGCCAAATAGTTCACAGTTGGAAGAAAAATCCCAAATATCCTTATTTTAGGGAAACAGACAGTAGAATGTTCTATGTGTTTATTCGTGAATCCCCGGCAATACCCGGCCACAGGCAGCTTCTTTCCGCCACCCGGAAAATAATCCGCGGCGGGGCGGTAACTCTTCTCTGTCTGCTTTTGTGCGCCGTATCCGCATTTGCCACGATTTACCGCCATCTTCAGGGAAATATCAGGCAGCACGACTTCACGTCTCTGATCAACAACGCACGCCCGTCCACCGCGGTGCCGCTGGACCAAAAAGAAGGTCAGCCGATAAACATCCTGCTTCTTGGGTCAGACAGCCGCTCGGGGAAAAACGCCGGCTCTTTCAGGGACGGCGTGGAGGGAATGCGCTCCGATACGGCAATGCTTGCCCATATCAGCGCAAACCGCAAACGCGTGGACGTTGTTTCCATCCCGCGCGACACGCTCGTGGATATTCCCTCCTGCACCCTGCCCAACGGCAGACACACGCCCGCCCGAACCGGTGCCATCTTCAACAGCGCGTTTATGATCGGCGGTGCCGGCGGCGACGTCAATGCCGCAGCCACCTGCACCCTGCAGACCGTGGAGAAACTTACCGACGTGCTGATTGACGGCTATGTGGTTTTGGATTTCGTTTCTTTCCAGGACGTGGTCAATGCCATCGGCGGCGTGGAGATGTGTTTCGACGAGAGAGTCCGCGACCGCTATGCGGGTCTGGATATTCCCGCGGGATGCCATGTTTTGGACGGCGGACAGGCATTGGCCTTTACGCGGGCCCGCAAATCCCTGGGAGACGGATCGGATATCTCCCGTATCGGGCGGCAGCAGGAATTTGTGGGAAAAGTATTTCATAAGGTCTCGCATATGAATCTTTTCTCGGATTTGCCCGGTTTCTACAAAATCGTGAAGGCAATCAGCAAAAATCTGGACACGTCGCAGGGCCTGGGGGATTTCGACTGGCTGAGCGGATTTTTATACTCCATGCGCCATATAAAACAGTCGGATCTTAATTTTGTCACCATGCCCTTTGTTCCTCTCGGCAACCGGGTGATTCCCGCGGAGAACGCAAAACTCGTATGGGATTCGCTGCGCCGCGACAAACCGATTCCCGAAGAAATAAAAAATCCGCAGAATGCCGACGGCAGCAGGATATCCGACACCGAAAACCGAAACAGAGACCGGCAAAACAAAGACACTTCCCCGGCCGGCAAAAAACAGAATAGGCAGCGGCAGTGAACGGCCGTGAGGATACCGATCCGCCGGTCTTTCTTCCCCGCGGCACACGCAGGAGGCCAAGCCGTGAGGGAGCGAAAATAGTCGGCGGAAAAGAGAGCGCGGAGGCACCCGTTTATCCCGTATTCCCGGAAAGCGGGGAAAATGGGGTGCGCGATCCGTCCTATTCCGCCAATTTTGCGCCGCGCAGTTTTCCCCCCGAAATGCACGGGGAAATGCACGCACCCGGCACGCCGGCCGCATTTTCTCCCGAAGGACGGGAAAATAACCGCGGCATTCGGCGGGCATTGGCGGGAAAAAAGCGGCATCCGGGCAGAAAAATCCTGGGCACGGTTATATTCCTCCTGCTTCTTGCAGTGGGATGGTGTGTTTATCTGTATTGGCTGGGAAGTACCTCTTTGGGGCATACCGCCGCGCTCAGCGACGCGCCCGACACCGCCGGCGAAACGTATCTTATTGTCGGTTCGGATAAGCGCGGGACCGCCGTTGCCGACGGCACGCCCAACGAACGCTCCGATTCGATTATGCTTCTGCATAAAGCGGACAACGGAAAAGTAACCCTGCTTTCGCTGCCCAGAGATTCTTACGTGGAAATTCCCGGCCACAGAAAAAACAAAATCAATTCTTCTTTCGCCGCCGGCGGCCCGATGCTTCTGGTCCAAACGGTGGAAAAACTGACGGGAATGAAAATTGACCACTATCTGCAGATCGGCATGGACGGCGTGGTGGCTCTCACGGATGCGGTCGGCGGCATAAACCTGTGTTACGGACGCGATGTGAACGACCCCTACTCCGGGATGAACTGGAAAGCCGGCTGCCACGACACCGACGGAAAGGGCGCTCTGGCTTTTTCCCGGATGCGCTATAAGGATCCGCTTGGCGACATCGGCCGCACACAGCGCCAACAGCAGGTCATTTCCGCAATTTTGCGCAAAGCCGTTTCGCCCCGGATGTTTTTAAATCCGCCGGGCCAGCGCCGGCTGGTATTGGCAGGAGCCGAAATTCTCACCGTCGACACCAACGATTCTCTGCGTACGGTGCTGAATGCGGGCCTGACACTGAAAGAGGCTCTCGGGCCGCAGGGGCAGATCGGCACGCCTCCGATCTCCAGCCTCAGCTATTTTCCGGGCGGAGTGGGATCAACCGTCCGCCTTGATCCGAACACGATAGAGCGTTTCTGGGCCGACCTTGCCAAAGGCGAGGCCACGCCGGAGAAATACAAAACCCTCACTGTCCGCGCCCGGCACTAAGGGCGGCGGGAATCGCGCCGCCGGAAATTTATCTTTTGCCGGTGCCGTGCGTTTTAACGCCGGTGCCTGCGGATTCCGGCACTGTAAACGGCGCCCTGCGGCACCAGAAGATGCGGATCCAAAGATGCGGGAATCGCTTTCAGCGTCAAAGTGAACTCCGCCGGCTTCTGTCTGGTCAGTTCCAGGCGTCCGCCCAAATTTTCCGCCAGTTCCTTCGCCACGGCCAGGCCGATTCCCGTGGAGCCGCCGGTGGAAAATCCGCGCTGAAAAATTACGGGCGCAATTTCCCCGCTCACGCCTTCTCCCTCGTCGCTGACCTTAATCACCACCGTCTGCGCCGATTTTCCCGCTTTGACCAGCGTCGTGCCCGCACCGTATTTCAGCGAGTTCTCAATCAGGGTCGCCAGAATCTGGGCCACTGCGCCGGGCGTTGCCAACACCACCGCGTCGGTTTCGATTTTGAATTTAATCCCGCGCCCCGCAGAAGCAAAGATATTGTCCCATTCGTCACTCTGCTGATGGAAAATATCATCGGGAGTGATCGCCTCCATATTTCCCAGCGTCTGCCGGCGCGAATTTGCCATCAGATCGTCAATCACGCCCGAAAGCCGTTCCGTCTGCTCCAAAGCTTTTTCCGCTTCTTCGCTCACCGCTTCGTTTTCGCTCAGATACTGAATTTCTTCCACACGCATACTTAAAGCCGTCAAAGGGGTGCGCAGCTGATGCGCGGCGGCGGCGGCAAACTGGCGCTCGGCGGCAATTCTGCCGGCAACCCGGTCGGCCGTCCGTTCCAGTTCCTGACTTACCAGATCAATTTCCTCGATTCCGGAACGCTTTATTTTTGGACGTACCTGCCCCGCACCCACCTGTTCGGCAGAGGCCGCGAGATAAATCAGGGGCGCGGAAATTCTTCGCGACTGGCGCAGCGCAACGGCAATCCCCACTCCGTAGGCCGCAAGAAACAAACAGGCAGCAGTGAAAATCAGCCAAAAAGAGCGGGCCAAAAGTACGCTGCGCGGCATGGACACCGTTACCGTGCCGCCAAAATACGTGTGCTGCGCGGCGGAAAGCAGACCGCCGCCGGCCTGCGCTCCCGCGGTATACACCTTTCCCGTATCCGTCCGATACGAAATATGCATCGGATACGAATCGGACGCCGGAGCGTAATGCTCCAATATCCGCGTATCGACCGGCACTCCCCGGCTGCCGTATGCGTCAATACTCAGGGCAACGGTTTTTGCCCGCGCTTCCAGCTGCGTCTGCGCTTCCGACCACATATTCGAAAGCATCAGCGCAAGCGTGGGAATCCCCACAAACAGCACTGTGAGAAGAACCGCTGCCGAAATCAGCCGAATCGCACGCCGCCGCACCCGGTCACGCTACACTTCAAAACGGAATCCGAGACCCCGCACGGTCGTGATGTAATGCGGTTTGGCAACGTCGTCACCCAGTTTTCGGCGCAGCCAGGATATATGCATATCCAATTTCTTGGTGGCGATATCTTTTTCGCTTCCCCACACCTCCCGCAGCAGCCGGTCGCGCGGCACGGCCTCACCGGCGGAACGCAGCAGCGCGGCAAGCAGATCAAATTCCTTACCGGTAAGCCGTATTTCCTTTTCTCCCACAAAAACGCGGTGTGCCTGCGGGTCTACCTGCACATCCTGCGCCGCAAGAGGTTTGTCGGACGGGGATTTTCCCCCGCCGCGGCGCAGCAGGGCACGCACCCGGGCCAACAGTTCGGCCAGGCGGAAAGGTTTCGTCACATAGTCGTCGGCGCCGGCATCCAGTCCCACCACCATATCGACTTCTTCGGCACGGGCGGTCAGAATCAGAATCGGAAATTCAAAACCGAGCTGCCGCGTTTTTCGCGCCACATCCAAACCGTCGATATCGGGCAGACCCAAATCCAATATCACCAGATCCAACCCGTGCGCCATCTGCCGCAAAGCAGATTCGCCCGTATCCGCCTGCGAAACGGCATACCCCTCACGGGCAAGCGCACGCACAAGGGGATCGGCAATTGCCCTGTCGTCTTCCACAAGGAGAACGTTCGTCATATTTACCTTCTCGACACACAATACAGCCGCTGATGCGACACTATGTCATAATTTTAGTAAAGAATTCTTCAAGAATGCAATAATTCCACTTTTGCCGCTTCGATCGCGCCGATTCCCTGCAGCTCCGGAATTTCATACCGTTCCACCCGATACTTTTCGCCGTCCAGGGCCTGCAGTGCCCGGGCAGTCTGTATGTCGACCAGAATACCGTTCACCGGAGCCACATTGCACAGACGCGAGGCGAGATTTACTTTCGGCCCGAAAATATCCCCGAAACGCGAAACAACCCCGCCCCAGACAAGCGAGGCGCGCACATCGGGCATCTGCGGATTCGCGCGCAGGGCCCGCACAATGCCGTCCACCACCGTGATCCCGGTATCCAGATCGTCGGCAATGTAAAGTACCGCGTCCCCCACCATTTTCACCACCCGGGCACCATAGGTGGAAATTACGTCGCGGCAGGTGAACTCGAAAGTCTGAATGAAATCGACCAGCGCATGGGGAGAAAGTTCGCCGGAGCGGTGCGTAAAGGAAACCAGATCGACAAAGCCAAAAGCACGGCGCAGCATAAGACGGTCTTCAAAAACGCCGCTGCGCTCCTCCAACTCCGTTTCCGAGCGCCGCAGCAGCGACGCCAAATGCCGGCGCCAGGCATACTTCATCTGATATACCAAAAATTCTTCGTAATCGTCGATACGCTCCAAAACCATGGAGCGTGCGGTGACGTCGTCCACACCGTAGCGTCCGATAAATTCCTGCACAAGGGCCTCGTGCTGCCAGAGCACCATTCTGTCTGCCAGGTGCGACTGGGCACGGATCAGAGAATTCAGAGTATCCATATCGGCAAGGCCGCTGTCTCTCATTCGCAGATGTGCGCGCATCACATCCAGATCATAGTCGGTAAACACCTTCGTATCGGGTTTGCGAATCACGGGGAATCCCATGGCACGCCAGAATTTCTGCACAAATTCCACATCCGTGCCCAACAGTGCGGCAAGCTCATACGCGTCGTATTTTTCTTCTCCGCCAAGCAGGCGCAAAACGTGCTTTTCCACCATTTTCTGCCGCCCACCCATTTCAGATCCTGTGCCTAGAGTCACACAGAACAGAATAACACATTTCTTCCGCCGATAACTATTGTTATTTCGATTTAACCTGCTAAAGTCGGTATAAGCGAAGGTGTCCGCCCACATCCCAGGAAGAAAAATGGCAAAAGTTATTCTCGCATCCCAATCCCCGGCACGCTGCAGACTCCTGAAAAACGCCGGAATCACTCCGCTGCGGATCGTCTCGGACGTGGACGAAGAAGCGCTGCTGCAAAAAGCCGAAGCGGAGGCAGAACGGGCCGGCTCTTCCCTGCCCGCCGCATCCCGGGTGCAGATCCTGGCCACAGCCAAAACCGAAAACGTTATCCGGCGGGTAACGCGGGAAAAGGCGGCAGATCCCCGTGCGTGTCACCCGCGCGTCGTAATCGGGTGCGATTCCATGTTTTATTTCAACGGAGAGATATTGGGAAAGCCGCATACCCCGGCCGTCGCCCGGGAACGTCTGCGGGCAATGAGCGGAAAATCGGGGCAGCTTTACACGGGGCACTGCGTTGCGGATCTGAAAACGGGAAAACGCGCCGAAGGCGTATCGCAGGCGTCCGTGTATTTTGCCGATTTCACCGATCGGGAAATCGATGCCTATATTGCCACGGGCGAACCGCTCGAAGTCGCCGGATCCTTCACGCTCGAAGGCCGGGGAGGGCCCTTTATCGAAAGAACCGAGGGCGACTGCCACGGCATAATCGGTCTGTCTCTGCCGCTTTTGCGAACTCTTCTGGCACAGATCGGAATTTCGCTCACCGATCTGTGGGACTGAAAACTTAAGGCGCAGACCCGTTTCCGCCTCAGTTCTGCGGGGGCAGATCTTTAATGTAGGGATGGTCTTTGGGAATCACGCCCATCTTCGACGCACCGCCGGGAGATCCGATCCCGTCGAAAAATTCGGCGTTCACATCGGCATATACCGACCATTCCTCGGGCAGATCGTCTTCGTAGTAGATTGCCTCCGTCGGACATACCGGCTCGCAGGCGCCGCAGTCCACACATTCGTCGGGATGAATATATAAAGTGCGTTCCCCTTCGTAAATACAGTCCACCGGGCATTCGTCAACACACGCCCGATCTTTCACATCAACACACGGCAACGCAATAATATAGGTCATCGAATTTCTTGTCCTTCTCTGGGTATATATCTACGAGTATATGTTACACATTCAGTTTCGGGAATTCCCATGCCTGCGGACCGCGCGGAAACAATATGCCGCAGCCGGGGGAAACAGTGCCGCCAAGCCTACGGTATACAGCCACAGGCGGGAATTGAAACTGTTTTCCAATGCTGTGACGTCGTTCCCGGGGGGATAGAAAAACAGCACAAAAGTGACGGCGAAACACACGCAGGCATACACCACCCCCGCTTTGGGCGTGCCGGTTTCGCAGCTGAACCAGGAGCCGCAGACCACCAGCAGAACTGCCATTATCGGGCCACACCATTCATGGTTTACCGGCCCCGCATGCACGATCACACCCAAAATTCCGGCCACCGCGCCCGCCGCGGCACCGAAAAAGAGTCTGCTCACTTTTCGCTCCTCGCTTCGCGCTTTCTGCGCGCCGCAGCCCTTCCGCGTGTCAGAGAGTCCAAAATAACCTTTCGGATCCGCACGGTTTCCGGGGTAACTTCCAGGCATTCGTCGTCTGCGGCGAATTCAATACACTCTTCCAGTGTGAGCGTGCGCGAAGCCTGCAGAGTCTCAAATACGTCGGCAGTTGCCGAACGCATATTCGTCATTTCTTTGGCTTTGACGATGTTTACGTCCATATCTTCGTTGCGCGGATTTTCCCCCACAACCTGCCCCTCGTATGTTTCCTCGCCGGGCTTCACAAAAAATGTGCCCCGATCTTCCAGGCGCTGCAGGGAAAATGCCGTAATCTGCCCGGAGCGGTCCGAGACCAGAGAACCGGTGGTCCGCGATTCAATTTCACCCGCCCACGGCTTGTAGCCTGCGGAAATGGAAGCGGCAATCCCGGTCCCCCGGGTCTGCGTCAGGAACTTGGTACGAAAGCCGATCATTCCCCGGGAGGGAACAAGAAACTCCATCCGGATCCAGCCGGTTCCGTGGTTCGACATCGTTTCCATCTGCCCTTTACGTGCCGCCATGAGCTGCGTGACCGCACCCAGGTATTCCTCGGGCACATCAATCGTGGCCGACTCCCACGGCTCGTACACCACACCGTCTTTTATTTTCTTCACGACCTGCGGCTTGCCCACGGTAAGCTCAAATCCCTCACGGCGCATGGTCTCAACCAAAATAGCGAGCGCAAGTTCGCCGCGGTCCTGCACTTCCCAGGCGTCGGGGCGGTCCGTGGGCAGCACTCTGATCGAAACATTGCCCACGAGCTCCTGCATCAGACGGTCGCGCACCTGACGGGCGGTAAGTTTGTGCCCCTTGACCTTTCCTGCCAAAGGAGAGGTATTGATTCCGATCGTCATCGAAATCGCGGGGTCGTCAATATGAATTGGCGGACGCGGGCGCGGATCTTCCAAATCCACGAGGGACTCACCGATCGTGATATGCGCAATACCCGCAATGGCCACAATATCTCCGGGCCCGGCGGTGAGGGCGGGTTTGCGTTCCAGACCTTCGGTGCGCAGCAGTTCGGTGACGTGCACGCGCTCGATCTCTCCCCCGGGGCCGTCCATCAGGCCCACCCACGAATTTTTGTGCAGCGTGCCGGAGTATATTCTCAGCAGCGCAAGACGCCCGAGAAACGGCGAAGCGTCCAGATTCGTAACCTGCGCCACAAGAGGCTCCTGCGGCTCATAGTGCGGAGCGGGAATATATTTCAAAATTGCTCTGAACAGCGGCTCCAGGTCTCTGTTCTGCGGCAGCTGCCCGTCCGCCGGCTGCACGGTATCGGCGTACCCGGCTTTCGCGGCCGCAAAAATGGTCGGTATTTCCAGGATCCGGTCCAGATCGAGATTCTCCGCGTCTTCGATGTCCGCCGCCAGATTAATCAGCAGATCCTGGGTTTCCTCCACCACTTCGCTGATCCGCGCGTCGGGACGGTCCACTTTGTTGATTACGGGAATCACCGGCAGATTTGCCTCCAGGGCTTTGCGCAGCACAAAACGCGTCTGCGGAAGAGGGCCTTCGGATGCGTCCACCAGCAGCACCACACCGTCCACCATCGACAGCCCGCGCTCCACTTCCCCGGAAAAATCCGCGTGCCCGGGTGTATCTATCACATTGATGACGACGCCCTGCGGCGCCCCGAATTCCGCCGCGGACGGGCCGGTGTAAGTGATGGCGGTATTCTTTGCCAGAATCGTAATGCCCTTTTCACGTTCCAAATCGCCGGAATCCATTACCCGTTCCCCGGTTTTTTCCACGGTGGCGCGCCGGTCGAAAGCTCCTCCCTGCCAGAGCATACCGTCAACCAAAGTGGTTTTTCCGTGGTCGACGTGCGCCACGATTGCCACATTACGTAAATCAGAACGTGTTTCCATAAATTCAGACCATTTCTTTTCTTACACAAATCCGGGCCGATACCCATTTTATTTTAGGGGTACCGGCCCGGATTTTTAGATTTCCGGCGATAAAAGAGGCAGAAAGTACACTATCGGATATCGCCGCCGATAAACAGGTTGCCGCCGGGAATCGAATCGATGAGATTTTTCGTATAGTCCATCTGCGGACGGGCGAAGATATCGTCCGCCGCGCCGGATTCCACGACTTTCCCTTTCTGCATCACTACGACGTCGTCCGCAATCTGACGCACCACCGCCAAATCGTGGGTGATAAACAGATAGCTGAGATTCATCTGCGCCTGGATATCGTTTAACAGGTGCAGAATCTGATTCTGCACCAGCACATCAAGAGCGCTGACTGCCTCGTCGAGCACCAACACCCGGGGACGCAGCGCCAGAGCCCGGGCAATGGCGACACGCTGACGCTGTCCGCCCGAAAGCTCATTGGGGTATCTCCTCATCGCCGAACGCGGCAGAGCCACCAGGTCCAGCAGCTGCGCAACCCGCTCCCCGCGTTCCTTTCTGTTCCCTTCCCCGTGCACAACCAGCGGTTCTTCAATCACCGAATATACGGAAAACATCGGATCGAGCGAACCGTACGGATTTTGGAAAACAACCTGCAGCTGCCGCCGGAGGGCAAAACGTTCTTTGGCGGACATAGCGGAAACATCATGCCCGTCGAAAATAACTTTGCTCTCTTCGCGCTCATCCGGCGCAAGCAGGCCGAGAAGGATATTGGCCGCCGTGGATTTGCCCGAACCGGATTCCCCCACAACCGCAAGCGTTGTGCCGCGCCGCAGACTGAAAGAAACATCATCGAGCGCCTTAAAGGTTTTTCCCCTTCCTCCGCGCACCTTGAAAGTTTTGTGCAGATGACGCACTTCCGCGGCGATTTCATGCGAACCGGAGCCCAGTCCCGCACCCAGAAGCTCGTCGGGAGCCACGGAGATACCCGCCTTGTGCGCCGATTCAATCCTCGCCGAAGCCAGGGAAGGCGCGGCTGCCACGAGACGCTGCGTGTAGGGGTGTTCCGGATTGCGCAGAATATCCAGCGCGGGACCGGATTCAACCACACGCCCCCGGTGCATAACCACCAGATGCGAGGCACGTTCCGCGGCGAGGCCCAGATCGTGGGTAATAAACAGCACCGCCGTGCCCAATTCCGCGGTCAGCGTGTCGAGATGGTCAAGAATTTTACGCTGCACCGTTACATCCAATGCGGATGTGGGCTCATCGGCAATCAGCAGCTTCGGGTGTGCCGCCAGACCGATCGCAATCAGTGCCCGCTGGCGCATTCCCCCGGAAAACTCGTGCGGATACTGTTTTGCCACGCGCTCCACGTCCGGCAGACCGGCTTCCGAGAGAAGCCTGTTTACCCGCTCCATCCGCTCTTTTTTTGCACCGACGCCGTTAGCGTCCAGCGCCTCGCGCACCTGGCGGCCGATTTTCCACACCGGATTCAGATTGGACATCGGATCTTGGGGGATCAGACCGATCTTCGATCCCCGCACCGATTCCATTTCTTTTTCCGTTTTTCCCACGAGCTCGGTACCTTCAAGCTTTATTGAGCCGCCGACTGTTTTTCCGGTGCCGGGAAGCAGTCCGATAATCGCGTTTGCCACGGTGGATTTGCCCGAACCGGATTCCCCCACAATTGCCACCGACTGCCCGGGGTAAACGGTAAGGTTTACTTTCCTCACGGCCGGGACCATTCCCGTGGAGCTTTTGAATGCCACTTCCAGATCGGAAACTTCCAGTAACGGTTTTATTTCATTGCTCTGTGTCTGTGTTGCCATTGTTTTACCGTTTCCTCATCTTCGGATCGAGCGCATCGCGTACGACATCGCCCATCATAATAAAGCTGAGCACCGTCAGCGCGAGCGCTCCGGCCGGGTAGAAGAGCACTGCCGGCTGCACGCGCAGCGATACCTGTGCACGCGAAATATCCCCGCCCCACGAAACTATGTCTGCCGGCAGACCGACACCGAGAAACGACAGCGTGGCCTCTGCCACGATAAACGTTCCCAACGCCACCGTGGCGTACACAATCATCGGCGCGGCCGCATTGGGCACAATATGCCGCAGGATAATACGCAGCCGGCTTTCGCCCAAAGCCTGTGCCGCCGTCACGAACTCTTCCGTTTTGGTCTGCATTACCGCGCCGCGCGTGATCCGGGCAATCGAAGGCCATCCGAACACCGCCAGCACAAGCACCACGGTAAAAGTGGTTCTGTTGTCGTGGAACATCTGCATTACGACGATTCCCGCCAGCAAAAAAGGTACCGCGAAAATAATATCCGTCAGCCGCGAAAGAACCGCGTCCGCAATTCCGCCGAAATACCCTGCCAGGGTGCCGAGCAGCCCGCCGATAAGAACGACTGCCGCAGTGGTAAGGATTCCCACGCTTACCGAGGCCCGTGCGCCGTAAACCGTACGCGCAAAAATATCGCATCCCTGCCGGTCAAAACCGAAAGGATGGCTCACCGTGGGAGACGCCAGGGAGTGGGACAGTTCGCAGAATTTCGGATTTACGGATGTGAACAGCGAGGGAAACGCCGCCAGGGCCAAAGCAAGGAGAATAATTACTCCCGCGACCCAAAACAGCACACGCCGGCGTAGGTATTTCCACGCTTCCCCCCACATCGATGCGGGCAGCGAATCATCGGATACGGCATCCACGGCGCCCAGACCGGTTTCGTCCGTGTCCGATACGAAATGCTCCTGCCCCGGATAAATCAGATTGTCTTTTCTCATGTTTCTGTGCCCCTTTTCCTCTACTCGTAACGGATTCGCGGATCAAGCAGGGCGTAAAGCAAATCCACAAGCAGATTGGCAAAAATGTAGACCAGCACGAGCACCGTGGTAAAAGAAACCACGGTGGCAGGTTCGCCTTTTACGATGGCCTGATAGATGTTTCCGCCGACGCCGTTAATCGCAAAAATTCCTTCGGTCACAATCGCCCCGCCCATCAGTGCGCCCAAATCGGCGCCGAGAAATGTGGCGACGGGAATCAGGGAATTGCGCAGCACATGGTTCGTAATAACTCTCCTGCGCGACAGACCTTTGGCGTATGCCGTGCGCACATGGTCGGCAAGAAGCGTTTCCGACACGGACTGGCGCGTAAGGCGAAGCACATAGGCGAAAGACACGGCACCCAGCACAACCGCGGGCATCAGCAGACTCGTGAATGTGGCATTCCCGCCCACGGTGGTGGGCAGCCACCCCAGTTTTACACCGATCAGGAACTGCATTACAAATCCGATCACAAACGTGGGAACGGCAATCACAAACAGCGAGACGACCAGAACGGTGGCGTCAAATACGCCTCCGCGCTTGAGCCCGGCAACAGTGCCGAACAGAACGCCGAATACGCCTTCAAAAAATAAAGCCATAAATGCCAGTTTGATCGTGACGGGGAATGCGGACGCCATCACTTCGGTCACTTCGCGTCCGCTGAACGTCAGTCCGAAGTCCAGCGAGAGCACGCCCTTGAGATACAGCAGATACTGCACAATAAAGGGCCGGTCAAGATTATAGCGTTTGCGCAGGGCATTGGCGGCAGCTTCAGACAGTCCGCGGTCTCCGCCCAGTGCCTGGATCGGATCGCCGGGCATCAGAAACACCAGCGCATAAATCAGCAGAGTGGCTCCGATTAAAACCGGGATAATCTGCAGAAGCCTGCGCCCGATATAATGCAACATCGGAGCCTCCTTGTATTTTTAATGTTTTAGTCTAAGTTTACCCAAAAAAAGGTAAATATAGAATTGAGGCCTGAACACAAGCCGTATTCAAGCCTCAATTCTTTTACTTACAAAGAAAACAGAGCCTAAAGTACCAATTACTTTGTGATCTCTTCGTAAATCGGCTTCGACTTCCAGTTGAACTTTACGTTCTTCACGCCGTCGGCCCAGCCGCCCGCTACGTTCGAATACCACAGCGGGAATGCCGGCAGATCCGTCAACAGCATCTCCTGGGCCTGATCGTAGAGCTTGTTGACCGCCGCCGAGTCGGAAGTGTTGAGCACTTTCTTCAGCAGGGCATCAAACTTCGGATTGGAGTAATCGCCGTCGTTTGCGCTTCCCTTCGTCGCATAGAGCGGACCGAGGAAGTTAAACGGGCTCGGGTAATCGGCCTGCCAGCCGGTACGGAAACCGGTCTTGATCTTGCGGTTTGTGACGTCGTCGCGCAGTGACTTGAAATCTGCGTAAGGCGCACCCTTGGCGTCGATTCCCAGTACGTTCTTAACCGAATTCGCAACCGCGTCCACCCATGCCTGGTGGCCTCCGTCGGAATTATATGCAATGGCAAACGAACCGGACCACGGCTTGATCGCATCCGCCTTCGCCCACAGTTCCTTTGCTTTCTTCGGGTTGAACTTCAGCACTTCGTTCCCCTTGAGTTTGCCGTTATGCCCGGGGATCACGGGAGAGACGAAGTCGGTTGCGGGGGTACGGGTTCCCTTGAAGATGGTCTTTGTGATTTCCCCGCGGTTAATTGCCATCGAAATTGCCTGCTTGCGCAGCTTTCCTTCTTCACCCTGGAAATGCTCCAGGTTTGCCGGCAGGGTAAAGCTCTGGAAAATTGCCGAGGCCTTGTTTACCGAACGGCCGGCGAGATCCTTCTCAAATGTGCCGAATGCGGAATCGGGCACCGCGTCGAGCACATCAAGATTACCCGCAAGCAGATCATTGTACGCGGCATCCAAGCCGGCGTAGAACTTCAGCGTCAGACCGCCGTTCTTCACCTTGCGCGGACCGTTGTACTTCGGATTGGGCACAAGGTCGATCTTTACGTTGTGCTCCCACGAGCCTTTCTTTACCATGTACGGACCGTTCGACACCGGCTGTTCGCCATACTTGGCAACGGTTGCCGGATCGCCCAGACCGGACTTCGGAAGCGGGAAGAATGCGGAATATCCCAGGCGGAGCGGGAAATCGGATTCGGGCTGCTCCAGTTCAACGGTAAAGGTTGTGTCGTCTACCACTTTCAGGCCGGACATATTCACTTCCCCGACACCGGAGGGCCTCTTTTCGTTCACGGCTTTCTCGGCATCGGCCAGTGCCTCCCCGTATCCCTTGATGCTCTCAAAGAACGAGGCGTTGTTCATGTTCTGCTTCACGGCCTGGTTCCAGGCGTCGACGAAGGAAGACGCGGTAAGCGGGGACCCGTCGGAGAACTTCTGGTTCTTCTTGATCTTAACGGTGTATTTTTGGTTGTCTTTCGTCTCAATAGACTCGGCAACGTCGGGCTTCGCTTCGCCCTTCTCGTCATAATACTGCAGACCCGCAAATGCGACGTCCACAATACTGCCGCCGCCGACCTCGTTCGTATTCGCCGGAACAAGCGGATTCTGCGGCTCGGAACTGTTTGCCGTAATTACGGCGTCTGTCTTGGCGGCAGACTTTGTCTCGGTCTTGTCCGAGGAACATGCCGTAAGGGCAAACGGCAGAACCATCGCCGCCGCGGCAAATTTGCGTAGATTTTTCATCTCTCCCCCCATCTGAAGGAATCGGGTGTTTAACCGCGGGATTGTCTCCTGCGGATCAATATCCCATTGATACACGGGTTATCTTGGGGAAGAGTCTATAGTAAATCCCGCAGGGAACGCACATTACGTATCGCTATGTGAGAAAGCCTCTGCGCCCATTCGGATAAAAATCACTTTTCCCTTTAAAACAGCCGAAAAACGGCAGTTCGCCTCTGTTGTTTTTTATGCTTGTTTGTGTAAAAATATGCAATTTATCTGTGATATATTTCTCAGATCAAACCCATTTTCCGCCTGTTGCGCAAAACACGGAAAATTTCGCACCCCTGAAGTCGCGGGGAGAAAAAAAGCGCGTTAGTCTTAACGTGTGCACATCCTAAACCTACTCCCTCAGGGACCTTTGCCCTATTTGGACGTTGACGCAATTCAGCGGTATATCCACCGCCTTGTGAGTACAACGTCCCACCCCGATACGTTCATTGTGTGGGAAGCGTCCGACACCTACACGGCAGGCAGGCGCACAAAGCCCGCCGACATCCCGGACCCCACCGTTGCGGTAATCCGGATGGACCGCGGCGGATCGGTTACCTACCATGGTCCCGGACAGCTTGTGATATATCCGATTATCAAAATAAACCCACCGGCAGACGCAGTGAAATTCGTGCGCGCCACGGAATCGGCAATGATTCGCGCACTGCGCACGATCGGCGTGGAAACCTCGGCCATAGCGGGCCGCTCCGGAGTGTGGGTGAAACGCAGAGGCGATATCGACCGCAAACTGTGCGCAATAGGAATCAAATTCTCCCGGGACACCACGATGCACGGAATGGCCTTCAACGTATTCACCGACCTGGCAAAATTTATGCGTGTAATTCCCTGCGGACTGGCGGACGCCGGCGTGACTTCGCTGGCACAAATCGGGGAGAAAGAAAATCTGCCCTGCGCACGCTACACTCTCCCGCAGGCAGCCGCCCTTCTTCTGCCCGCACTTGCCGAAGCCTACGCCCAATTCATTCCCCCTGCGCGCAAAGACGGGGCACTCACGCCCCTCAGAGAGGAAAAATATCTCGCCCGCATAGAAGAGGAGAGAGAAAAAGCGGCACACCTGCCGAAAATCGGCATCCCCCGCCTCCCCTCCGCGCAGAAGACGGAACAGCGGCAAAACACCGGAGAACAGACATCATGAACACATCCGCGCGGGTAAACCCCGACGGCAGAAAACTGCTGAGAGTCGAAAAACAGAATCTGCAAACCCCGATCGAAACCAAACCGGCCTGGATTAAAACGACGGCAGGCGTGGGAAAAGAATACGAGGACATGCGCCGGCGTGTGCAGGGGGCATCCCTGCACACCGTCTGCGCCGAAGCCAACTGTCCCAATATCTACGAATGCTGGCAGGATCGGGAAGCGTCATTTCTCATCGGCGGGGACATCTGCACCAGACGCTGCGACTTCTGCTTTATCAAAACCGGACGCCCCACACAGTATGACCGCGACGAACCGCGGCGCATAGCGGAACAGATCCGCGACATGAACCTAAATTACAGCACGGTTACGGGAGTAACGCGCGACGATCTGCCGGACGGCGCCTCCTGGCTCTATGCCGAAACGTGCCGCCGGATCCACGAGCTGTCTCCGCATACGGGCGTGGAGCTGCTGATCGACGACATGCGCGGAGGAGCACCCGCACTGCAGCAGGTATTTGACTCCCGCCCGGAAGTGCTGGCGCATAATTTGGAAACCGTGCCCAGAATTTTTAAGAAGATCCGCCCCGCGTTCCGCTACGAACGCTCTTTGGACCTAATCACCTTTGCTTCGGAAAACGGTCTGCTCACAAAATCAAATCTGATTCTGGGAATGGGCGAAACGTTTGACGAGGTTATCTCCGCCATGGAAGATCTGCACGAAGCGGGATGCGATATTCTCACGCTCACCCAGTACCTGCGCCCCTCGCCTCTGCACCACCCAATCGACCGGTGGGTGAAGCCGGGAGAATTCGTCGAACTGACCAAAATCGGTTACGGCATCGGATTTGCCGGAATTATGGCCGGACCGCTCGTCCGCTCTTCCTACCGCTCGGGCACTCTCTGGGCGCGGGCGATGAAAGCAAGAAACCGTCCCATTCCGCCGCATCTGGCAGGCATCGGAAACGGAGATCTGGTTTCACGCCAGGAAGCATCCTCGGTTCTTTACCGTATGCGCGGCCGGGAGAGAAAAACACATACGCCCTGCCGCGAAACGGGATGCGCATAGAGCGACCGGCTAAAGGCGCGCAAACACCTCGCGCAGCCGGGCAAAATCAACTTTTCCGTTTGCCGTCAGCGGCAGCTCTTCCAGGCACAGAACCTGCTTGGGAATTTTGTAGTGAGCTATTTTCGAATCCAGAAAAGCATAAACGTCTTCCTGCGACACAGGTGCGCACCCGCAGCGCATTACCGCCGCGCAGACCACTTTTTCTCCCCATTTGGAATCGGGAACGCCAAACACGGCCACATCGCTGAGACCGGGCATTGCCGAAAGCACCTGCGTCACTTCCTCGGGCGAGACCTTTTCCCCGCCGGTATTGATCACATTGTGTACCCTGCCGACAATCCAGAGCATACCCCGCCCGTCCAGACGTGCCAGATCCCCCGTGCGCAGCCAGCCGTCCGGAATAAGCTCCGCCGTCGCCTGCGGATCCTGCCAGTAACGCGTAATCACGCTCGGTCCGCGCAAAGCCAGTTCACCCTCCCCGCGCGAAGAATCCAGACCCGTGCCCGGATCAACCAAACGCGCCTGAATATGCGCAAAAGGCCGCCCGACAGAGCCAAGGCCGGGATCGTCTGCGGAAAGACAGAAACCGGAACCGGAGGTTTCCGTCATTCCCCACACGTTCACCGGACGCAGACCGTGGGCGCGCATTCTGCGCAGCAGTGCCGGCGCACAGACCGCACCGCCGATCAGCGCAAGCCGGAAAGAAGAAAGGTCGGTGTGCGGAAAATCGGGATGGTTCATCAGTGCCGCATATATCGTCGGCACTCCGAACATCATCGCCACCCGATACTTCTGCAGAGACTCCAAAACCGTGCCGGGGTCGAATTCGCGCACAATCACCACCGTGCCGCCGCTGCTAAACAGATCCATTGTGGTTCCGTTAAAACCGCCGATGTGCGTCAGCGGAGCCGTCACCAGCTCCGTGTCCGCCACGGAATACTCAAATCCGTCGCGGAAATTCTGCGAACCCCACCACATCTGTTCGTGCGTCAGACCGACCGCTTTCGCATTTCCCGTAGAAGCCGAAGTGAAAAGGATGGCTCCCAGACCTTCCGGATAACTGCCGCGGTTCAGCACTGAACCGGGCGAGTCCGCCGTCATGAAAGAGGCGGAAAATTCCTTCTCCGCAGTCTGCAGATACTCATCTGCCGCGCTGATCGGAATAAACCGCCGCGCCGGGAGGGGATCGGTCTGCCGGGCCTGCGGATCGTTGTCTATCACGCACAGCCGCAGATCCTGCACGGAAGACGCATAGGCGCGCAGAATCAGATTCGCGTTCACCGTCTCCGGATCGGCCACCGCCATTTTCGGACGGCACACCGCAAACAGACGTTCCAGCTCGGCGCCCGAAAGACGGTGCGAGACAGGAACCGTGACGGCGCCGATTCGCGCACACGCCACGTGCAGAAACAGGTGATACGGGGAATTACGGGCAATAACCGCCACCCGGTCGCCGGTCCCTATCCCCTGACGCTGCAGGAAAACAGCCAAGGCACGCGTTATAAGTGCCGATTCGCGCACCGTCCAATGCTGCCCGCCGTAGTGAACCGAAGGACGCTGCGGATGCATAACCGCGGCACGGTCCAGGGAACGGGCGGGATTAAACGACACCTGCGCAAAACACGCGCCGCCCACTATGCGCCTCTGTAATAGGCGGACAATATCTTTGCCAGGGCCAGCAGATCCGCCGGGGAAGAGATTTCCCGCACCGAATGCATAGACAGCAGAGGCGCTCCCACGTCGACGGTCACAATTCCGAGCTGCCGCGCGGTTGCCGGACCGATCGTAGAACCGCAGGGAACGTCGTTGTTCGACACGAATTTCTGATACCGCTGCCCCGCAAGAGTGCAGGCACGGTGCCAGAGAGCCGATCCCCGGGACTCGGTTGCGTAACGCTGATCCGCATTTATTTTCAGCAGCGGACCGGCACCCAGTACGGGATGATGGTCCGGATCGTGTAAATGCGGCTTATTCGGACTTACGCTGTGCCCGGCGTCGGCAGACAGACAGGAGGAATTGGCCAGAAGAACGAGCTGTTCATCGCCGTGCGCGCCAAGGGAAAGCGAGATCCTCTTCAGCACCTGCCGCAGAAAAGGTCCGTGGGCGCCGGAGAAACTTGCCGAACCGATCTCCTCGTGGTCGAAAGCGGCAAAAACAGAAATGTCGTTTCCCGCGCACTGCGGCGCATCCTCCCGCGGTGAAGCGGCACGCAGGTTCACAAAGGCCTGCAGTGCGGCAAACACCGAAGTCAGATTGTCCTGCCGGGAGGCGGAAAGAAAATCCGTGCCCGCAGGTCCGCCGAAAAGCGCAGGAGACTGGGTATCGTAGGTAAATATGTCGAATCCCACCGTTTTGCGGGGATCCAAATCCGCCCGGGCACAGAGAAAGTCAAATACGTCTTCCCTGCCCAGCGCCCATATCGGATGGCAGTCGCGCTGCGCGGAAAGTTCCGGAAGGGTATTATTGGCCGGGCGGTCCAGGTGCGGTGCCGTCTGGGGGATCGTCAGAATCGGCGGCGTGCGCACAAGACGCGTTTCGCCTTCCTCCGTCACCAGTACGCCGGCCAAACCCAGATCGCGGTTAAGCCACGAATTAAGCAGCGGACCGCCGTAAACTTCCACATTCGCCTGCGAGAACCCCTCGGCGGCGCTGTTCGGGTTGGGCTTGAGCCGAAATGCCGGGGAATCGGTGTGCGAACCCACGATCCGAAAACCGGTGATTTCCTCTGTTTTCCGCGGCAGCTGCCAGGCAATTACCGCACCCGCGCGCCGCACGTACCCGGCGTCCAAACCCTCCCACGGGCTGCGTTCGTCCTGCTCCCGAAAACCTGCCGTCCGCAGCACGGAAACTATTTCCCGCACGGCATGGTAGGAAGTTGGGGAAGAGGAAATAAACTGCGCAAATTCTTTTGCATACTCGGGGGCACCGACACCGTATAAATCTAACATGATTCCAGTTTAGCCCAGTGCGCCGAGAAGCAAAATCCAGGCGTCGTGCCCCGGACAGATTACGTCGTTGTGGTTGGCTTCCGCCACAATCGCCACATTAAACGGTTCCGCGGCCAAATCCCGGCTGCGCTGCACGGGAATGGTTTCGTCAAGTGCGCCGTGAATCACGTCCAAGCGGTATCCGCGCGAAGAAAATCCGTCCGCGCCGAGACGTGCATAGGCAACGGCCGGGTCAAAATCAGCATAGGCGTTCGGAACCTGCTGCGGCGATCCGCCCACCCAGCGCGCCAGATCGCTTTTTGCCGTGTCCTTAAACTCCTCCACGTCGCGCCGCAGATCAAAAATAGGGGCCAGCACCACCGCGTGCGAAGGCGCAAGATCCGGGTCAAACAGTACGTTAAGCACCGGAATGGAACCTGCGGAATGTCCCAGCCATGTCGCGCCGCGCAGCCGCCTGTGGCGCGTGAGCACCGACATATCCTCCATTGTTGCCGAAGTATTGCCCGCTATCCGTCTGTATTCCACGAGCGCAACCCGGTACCCGGCCTCTCCCAGAGCAAAGGCGGCCGGACGGAGATAGCTGAGTGTGCCGTCTTCGTGAAAAAAACCTCCGTGCACAAAGCACACCACTTTCCCGCCTTCGGGACCGTACCATTCGATAAACTGGTCCGGATGCACTCCGTAGCGCTCAATTTCCAGGCTCGCAACGTCAAGAGCACGCAGGTTATCCCGCACTTTCTGCTCCCGGCCTGAGTTTTCCTTCCCGGAAACGGGCATCTGAAACTTCCTTTTCACAGTCCGACATACGTGCGGATATTTTCCGCCTGTCGTTAAAGTTTACACTATCGGCACAAAAAGATACCGGTTTACGGATTTTTCCGTGGTTAAGCGCAGTTCTCGTTCGTTCTGGGGGAAAACGAAAAATCCATGATAAATCCGCGCTGCGCATGTGACTGCACCGACTGCTCGTTGTAGTGGCTGCGCACAAAGTCGATTGCCTCGCAGGCCGACATTCCCTCAAACATGGCAATCATGGCCAGCGCCGTGCCCGTCCGCCCGACACCGCCGCGGCAGGTAATCTCCACCAATTCGGAATCCGCCATCTGCCATGCCCCGTAAAGCTGCTCGGCGGCCTGTGCCGTGCGCCGGGGAAGCCGGTAATCCGGCCAGTCAATCATAATCCGCCGCGGATTGCCCGCGAATATGCTGTGCGTCGAAAATTCGCCCGGCGCCGCTGTGGTCAGAATGACGGAAACGGTGGCGTTCTGCTCCACGGGCAGACGCCATGAACGGCCGCGAATCCGCCGACCGGAGGGGAACTCTACCACACCTTTACCGGGTTTCCATTTTTCCATCACAACACCTTTGCGTCTTTCGATGCAAAACCACACCGCTCTTTAACGTCTCCAGTTTCGCACCGATTCTCCCGAAAATAACAGTTTTACGGATATTTATTAAGACATTTCACAATGTCCGCTCCCCGTCTTTTGGATCGGATCCGTTTACGGGGCAGACGGCGGACAGCCGGGCCCGGAGAAAACCGGGAGGCCGCGTACGCGGTAGGAGGAACGGATTGCACGGCCGGCTGCCGTATCCGATAATGTGCGTATGGAAGAATCGTTTGCACAGTGGTATCGCGAAGACGGCGAACCGGTTACCACGCCCGCGCAGCGCAAGTGGGCGGTGTGCGCACACGCATCCGCCCTTGTGGCAATGATCTGCACCGCAGGGTGGCTCGCCCTGATCGGCCCCCTGGTGATTTGGCTGATAAAATCCGACCCGTATGTCCGCCGGGCGGCAGCCGGATCATTTAATTTCAACATCGCAATGTGGCTGCTGTACGCCTTTGGATGGGTGTGCTTCGTCACAATAATCGGCATTCCCCTTGCCGCCCTCTGCTGGATTTCCTATCTCGTTCTTATGCTTTTGCACCACATTCGGGCGATTCGTGCCGCTTCCGCCGGACACCTGTACCGATACCCGTTCTCGGTCCGGATTCTGGAATAGGCCGTTTTCGGATTTGCGTCACGAATTATTTTGTGCTCTGATAAAAACATGTTGACGCAGAATCTTTTCCGGTGGTGGCTCGCATAACGCGGGCCGCATATCAGTCAACCTTTTTTCCGGTCCGCGAGGCTTCCCGAAAGCCGCGGGCCGTTTTGTTTTCCGGTTTACCCCTTTCGAGAATGCCGTTCGGACATTAAAGCAAATCAATTCCCGAAAGGACAGCAACAATGAACACCGCACAGACAGTTCCCCCGATAGAAAAACGCAACACGCTTCTCCCCGCATTTTTCGGCGAATACGGCGGCCAGTACGTACCCGAACAGCTTCTGCCCGTACTCGACGAGCTGGAAGCGGCTTACGCCGAGGCTGTCAACGACCCCGAATTCGTACGGGAACTTGCCTCTTTGCAGGCTAACTACCTGGGCAGACCAACACCCGTCACAGAGTGCGCGAATCTTCCCCTCGCGGGCAAAGGGCGCGGAAAAGCGCGTATTTTCCTGAAGCGTGAAGATTTGGCACACGGCGGGGCACATAAAGGAAATCAGGTACTGGCACAGGCACTGATCGCAAAGCGGCTGGGGAAAACACGCCTGGTTGCCGAAACGGGCGCAGGCCAGCACGGAACGGCAACCGCAATGGTTGCCGCACTGATGGGTATGGAATGCACCATTTACATGGGAGCGCACGACGTGGCACGCCAACACCCGAATGTGCAGAGAATGCGGCTGATGGGGGCAACCGTTGTGCCCGTTACCAGCAGTGACGGCGGTTCCATGTCGGACGCGATCAACGTTGGGCTCGGAGACTGGATTCAGCACCTGTCCACCACCCACTATGTGCTCGGATCGGCCTGCGGCCCGCACCCGTTCCCCACTTTGGTCCGGCATTTCCAGGCCGTAATTTCCAAGGAATCCAGGCAGCAGATGCTGAAACAGACGGGACGGCTTCCCGACGCGGTAGTCGCCGCCGTGGGCGGAGGTTCCAACGCAATCGGCGCGTTTGCGCAGTATCTGGAAGATCAGCCGGGGAACGAAAAAGTGCGTCTGATCGGCGTGGAACCGGCCGGGGAAGGGCTGGACACCGGAAAACACGGCGCTCCCCTGAACCGGGGAAAGGTGGGCATTCTGCACGGCAGCAGGTCTTTCGTGCTGCAGGACAGCGAAGGAAATGTGCGCGAATCCTATTCCGTTTCCGCCGGCCTGGACTACCCCGGTGTCGGGCCGGAGCACGCTTTCCTGATGGATTCAAAACGCGCGCAGTATGTGGGAATTTCCGACGCCGAAGCGTTGCAGGCATTCCGTCTGCTTTCGCGCTACGAGGGCATAATTCCGGCTTTGGAAAGCTCCCACGCCCTGGCATATGCGCTGAAGATGGCCGAGCATGCGGAAGAGACCGGCGAAGAAATCAATATTCTGGTCAATCTTTCCGGACGGGGAGACAAAGATCTGGAGTATGTGTCGAAGATTCTGGGCGATCTGCTTTACGCCGATCCGGCACAGACGCAGGTCACTTCTCCGCGTATTTCCCGTGTGCTGCAGGAAATGACGGAAGAGTCCAACGAACGGGAAGTGGGACGGTCCGTTTCTTCGGGAAGATAGGATAATCCGTTTCCGTGCATCCGGCTGCGAAGGCAAACCCGGTTGCCGCAAACGCGCGGCAGCCGGGTTTTTCAAAACTGATTCCCAAACCGCCTATCCGTGAATCACTTCTTTTTTCTCGCGCGCGTGCAGCTCGGCGTCTTCAAGCTGAATCGTGGAATGCAAAAATGACACCGGGAAATGCGTGCTGAGACAGTCCTGCACGTCACGCAGGATCTGCAGCGCATGGGCGGATTCGAAACAGTGTTTTTCCAACACCACATGCACCGAGAGAATCGGCAGATCGCTGCCGATTTTTGAAGCGTGCAGATCGTGGACGTCTTTTACGTGATGCACGTTCATCAGGTGCCTGCGCACCTCTTCCAGATCTACTTCTTTCGGTGTGCTTTCCAGAAGAATCTGCACCGTTTCGTACAGAAGAACAAATGCCCGGGGAACAATCAGGCAGGCGATAAACAGGCCGGCAATCGCGTCCGCCTGATAAAAACCGGTAAAGCGGATCACAACCGCCGCCACGATCACGCCCACGGAACCGAGAGCGTCATTCAGGACGTGCAGAAATGCGGCTTTGAGGTTCAGATTCGATTCTTTTTCCCCCATCAGCACCAGCATTGAGGCCGCATTCGCGCACAGACCCACGATACCGAACACCAACAGACCTCCGGAATGAACGTGCGGGGGCGCGGAGAAACGCTCAATCCCCTCAATGGCCGCATACACACCCACGCAGATCAGCAGCAGAGACTGCGCCAGAGCCGCCAGAACTTCCACACGCGCATATCCCCATGTTTTCCTGTCCGAGGCCGGACGAAGCGCAAGACTCGCCGCAAACAGTGCAAACAGCAGGTTGGAAGCATCCACTGCCGCATGGGCGGTATCCGTAAGCAACGCCAGGCTTCCTGTCAGCGCGCTGCCGATAAGCTGTGCAAGCACAATGCAGAACGTAATTCCGAAAGCAATCGCCAAACGTCTGCGCGATGCGTGCCGGTGTTCATGGTGATGCCGTTCGTGAACGTGTGTCATGATAATTTACCTTCTTCGTCTTTACGCTGATGTGCCCGGAAAGACAGAATCCGGTCAGACTCTTTCAGCATCTCCATTGCGGCACGGATAACCGCGCCTAATTTTTCGCAGTTTACGAGCGAAAACCAGGACGCCCGTCCTTCTGCGCGGCATTCCACCAAACCGCAGTTTTGCAGACAGAGCAAATGTTTGCTGACGGTGGACTGTGCCAGATCCAAATGTTTTACCAAATCGCATACACGATGCTCTCCGCGGGAGAGATGTCTTAATATGGTCAGACGCGTCGGCTCGCTCAGGGCATGGAAAACCGTTGCCAACGCATCCGCATCACAGTAATTCATAGCCATATAGCGATACTATCACTAATCTACGATGATTTTCCGTGAGGCGCCGCACATTTGCTTTTACTCAGCGCATAGGCCGCCACCACGGGCGCGGAGCGGTTCCGCAGCACATCCGCTTCCACACCGTAAACGCTGCGCAACACCTGCGGCGTAAGCACCTGCGCGGGAGAACCCTGCACAAGAACACGGCCGGCGGAAAGTACAATCAGCTCGTCGCACATCGCCGCCGCCAGGTTAATGTCATGCAGCGCCGCCAAAGCCAGGCTGTTTTCCCTGCGTGCCTTTTCCCGCACGGCATCCAACACAAAAATCCGACGGGAAAGATCCAGTGCCGAAGTCGGCTCATCAAGAAGCATCAGAGCCGGCTTGCCCACCATCATCTGCGCCAACGCCGTCATCTGCCGCTGACCTCCCGAGATATCCGACAGAAAACTCTGCGCGTAGGTGTCCATTTCCAAAGCGTGCAGAATTTCCGCCGTCCGCCCAACGGGATCTCCCTCTGCTTCCCGTCGGGCGGTAATCAGCACTGCCTCGAAAACACGCAGCGCGGCAGTATGCGGCAAATCCTGCGGCACATATCCAATCTGTCTGCGGTGCTTCTTCAAATCCACAGAATTTCCCCCGATGCGCAGCCGAACCAGCCCTCTGCGCCGGCGGTGGATTCCCGCCACGGTTTTGATCAGCGTCGTTTTACCGCAGGCATTGGTGCCGAGAACACCCACCAGTCTGCCGCCTTTCATCGGCCGGACATTCACGCCGTCAAGAACCGTATGCCGTCCGTATCCTGCCGCCAGGTCCTCGATCGTCAGCTCCACTGTGCACGCCTCCTTATCATTACAATCGTCACGAAAAACGGCACGCCCAAAAGAGCGGTCACAATCCCGATCGGAATCGCCAAACCGGGTTTCACCGTCAGACTCAGCGCGTGCGAACAGCACATTACGGCTGCCCCGCAGGCCATGGCGGCGGGAATAAAATACCGCTGGTCCTCCCCCACAAGCATGCGCGCAATGTGCGGACCCACCAAACCCACAAATCCGATAATTCCGGCAAACGCAACCGTGGTCGCCGCCAGCAGAGATACCAGTATCAATACGGTGATCCGCAGCCGGGAAGTGTTAATTCCCATTGCGGCAGCCCGCCCATCCCCCAGCCGAAGGGCGGTAAGATTGCGCGACTGCGCACCCAGAACAGGAACAACGGCAAACAGAACTGCGGCCAGAACGGCGTTCGCCGTCCAATTCGCACGCGTCATCGACCCCATAGACCAGTACACGATCTGCGACAGCGCCTCGGCGGAAGCGCGGTACTGAATCAAAGCCAGCAGCGCCTGAAAGAAAAACACCAGCCCGATACCCAGCAGAACCATTGTTTCCGCTTTCGCCCCGCGCAGCACGGCGGCAACCGCAATCAGCACGGTAGCGGCTGCGGCGACGGTCCATGCGGCAAGCGCGGGACCAAACTGCCGGCCTCCGGCGGCAGCCGGCAGCTGTAAAACAATGGCAGTTGCGGCGCCGAATGCCGCCGCCGCAGAAATACCCAGCGTAAACGGCTCAGCCAGGGGATTGCCCAAAATAGTCTGCATCTGGGCACCTGCCAGAGAAAGAGACATCCCAATCAGCAGGGCCATTACCGCCATCGGCAGACGCAGTTCCCACAGAATCGTATATGTGCGTTCGTCAAGAGCACCCGGATGAAAAATCCCGCGGACTACTTCCCCCACGCCCAGGGGGACCGCTCCGACAGCCATGCTGAGCGCAAATGCGCAGGAAGCTATGAGGCACAGCACAAGCACAGTCACAGTCTTTCTGAATGTTATGCGCCTGTGCTGCGCAATCAGTTCCGAACAGCCCACAGGAACTACTTCTCCTGCGTCGGGTTATTGGTACTGAAGAATACACCTTCTCCGGAAACCGGAGAATACTTCTTCTGCGCTTTCAGCCATTCCTGTTCCGCATTCAGATCGGCATACAGATCCGGATGAAGCCAGGAAGCAATCTGCAGCAGTGCCAGATAGTTAAACGGGCTGTTGTAAAACTGATGCCACAGACCGTGCAGATTACCGTTGCGCACGGCATCCAGCGCAGCAAAACCGGGCTGCACGCCGGGCAGTCTGTTTACGGTGTCCTGTGCCTGTGCGGGAGATATGCGGTAGCCAAGGGCGGCATACCCTACCGGATTTCCCTCTTTATTGCGTTTTGCCGACCATTCCCCGCCGGTGGCAATAATATGTTTCGGATTTTCGGCGATCACTTTCTCCGGCGTCACCGCTCCCGATTCTCCTCCGATAACGGAATCACCGAGATTCTTTCCGCCGGCCGTATTTACAAGCTGTGAAATATTTGAGTTGTTCCATGATTGGCAGCAGTCGGAAAGACCGGCGGCACGCCACACAAAGACGCCGGGCCGTTTGCCGGGATCAATTTTTTCCGAACGTTTTTTCACCAGTTCAACCGTGCGGCGCCAATCGGCGTTAAAAGCTTTTGCTTCCTTTTCCCTGCCAAATACGGCTCCGAAAATATCCATGGATTTAGTGGTGTTTTCCAGGGGTTTTGCCCTGAAATCAGTGACGGCGAAGGTCAGTTTGGCCTGCTCCATCCGCTCCGTCAGACCCGTTTTCCTGCCCGCCTCGTATTCATCGAGAGACAGAAGCGTCAGATCGGGTTTGAGAGCGATCAGATTTTCCACCGTCACGTCCCCCTTCATAAATCCGCCCAATTCGGGAAGATTTTTTACTTCGGGATTTACTTTTTCAAATTCCGCCATGTAATCGGGCACGTTTTCTTTCAGGTCCGATCCCAGGGCAACCACATTTCTCAGCGGGTGTTTCCGGTCCAAAATACCGGTGGCAAACACGGAACGCCCTTCGCCCAAAATGACGCGTTTTGGTTTTTCTTTAAGCGACACGTCCCGTCCGACGATGTCCGTAAACCGCATTCCCTGTGTTTTGGACGTCTTCCGAAGATCCGAAGCGCCACCCCTGTCCGCATCGGTTCCGCATGCGCCGAGACCGGCTCCCAGAAATGCCGCGCAGACAGTGGCGCATACTGTGCGCCTAAGCGCCCGAGACCAGGAAAAAGTCATGTTCATCTCCTCATATGTGTTTTAACAGAGTAGAAACATAGTAACTTTTTAGGGTGCCCTAATAAACCCCCCTGATCCCCGCGGGTCAGTGGATCCGCACATAAGCGCAGGTTAGGGCCCCGCGCTCAAAACGGGAGTGACAAGAATAATAAAATGTTGCCGTTCCGGATAATCTATGTTAGTGACGCCGGACTATAGTCCCAGCTACACGTTAAAGCGGAATTCCACCACGTCGCCGTCCTGCATCACATAGTCTTTGCCTTCCATCCGCACTTTCCCGTGCGCCCGGCATTCGGCCGGCGAGCCGTAGGCAATCAGATCGTCGTAGGAAACAATTTCGGCTTTGATGAAACCGCGTTCAAAATCGGTATGAATAACCCCCGCAGCCTGCGGAGCGGTCCATCCCCGGCGGATTGTCCAGGCACGCGATTCCTTCTCCCCCGCCGTCAGATAGGTCTGCAGGCCCAAAGTGGCAAATCCCGCGCGCGCCAGCTGATCCAGGCCGGATTCTTTCTGGCCCGTTTCACGCAGCATCTCCCGGGCTTCGTCTTCTTCCAGCTCTGCGAGTTCGGATTCAAATTTCGCATCCAGGAAAATAGCCTCCGCGGGGGCAACCAGTTCGCGCAGCCGGCGGCGCATGTCTTCGTCGGCAAGACCCTCGTCGTCGGTATTAAACACATAAATAAACGGCTTTGCCGTCATCAGCTGGAACGACCTGAGTATGTCCGGATCGAGATCTTTTCCGTGGGCATAAAGCGTTTTCCCCTCTTCCAAAACAGCGAGCGCGCCGCGTGCCGTTTCGAGCACCTCTTTGCCGATTTTCTTTCCCGTAACTTCTTTTTGCAGCCGGGGAATCTGTTTCTCCAGCGTCTGGATATCGGCCAGCACAAGCTCCGTGGTGATCGTTTCAATATCCGAGGCAGGATCCACTTTTCCGTCTACGTGCGTCACGTCCGGATCCGAGAACGCCCGAGTTACCTGGCAAATCGCGTCCGCTTCACGGATATTGGCCAGAAACTGGTTCCCCAGGCCCTCACCCTCGGAAGCTCCGCGCACAATCCCCGCAATATCGACAAAACTGACCGTGGCGGGCACAGTCTTTTTACTGTGAAACATTTCCGCCAGTTTGTCCAAACGCCGGTCGGGCAGCGGAACTATCCCCACATTCGGCTCAATCGTCGCAAAAGGATAGTTTGCGGCGAGCACAGTCGCGCGGGTTAAAGCATTAAATAACGTTGATTTGCCCACATTGGGCAGTCCTGCGATTCCAATTGTCAAAGCCACAGATCCAGTTTAGTGGGATTTTTGCCGCGGAGCTAATTTTTCGGGTTTTCTTTTCCGCTCCGCCCGCCCGGTTTTCCTGCCCGCACGGCCGGTTCCCCGCGCATAAACCCCGCATATACACACGCAGACATACCCGAAAATATCCGCATACACACCCGCATACACACGCGGGAATCTGCCGCAAAACCCCGGCCGGGCAAAACGGAAACGGACAGAAAAAATCCGCGGAGGCGGCGGGTATTCTTTAAGTATGAATCTTTCTCCGTTGTTTACAGTTATTTTCGCCGTTGTCTGCGCTTTGGCCGGGAGCGTGTTCGGATACGAATACTCCCGGACACGCTCCCGGGCGCAAATCGCAGACCTCACCGAACAGCTGCTCACCGCCCGCAGCGCCGCCGCACAGGCAGAAGGAGAGGCCCTGCAGCTTGCCCGGTTCCACGAAGAAACACAGCAGAACCGTCTGCGGGAAAATGCGGTAATGCAGGCTCTGGCACCGTTGCGGAAAGAGCTTTCCGATATGCATATCCAGGTAGGGCAGATGGAAAGAAACAATGCCGCCACCGCGGCAAAAATGTTTACCCGGCTGGAACAGGACGCCAGAATCCAAAGCGAACTTGCACACACCGCCAACTCGCTGAATTCTGCCCTGCATTCCGTTTCCGCGCGCGGAATGTGGGGCGAAGTGCAGCTGAAAAGAATTATCGAAGCCGCGGGAATGCTCGAACACGTGGATTTTGAGCTGCAGAGCGCCACCACCGCGGAAAACCGCCCCGACGCCGTAATCTCACTTCCCGGAGGAGGAAAAATAGCGATCGACGCGAAAGCACCCCTCACGGCACTTTTGAAAATCGGCGATGCGCCGGGCGCAGACAGAACGCGCTTTGCCGCGCACTGCGCCCCCGAAACGGCGAAAGACAGATCCGAAACAAAGGAATACCTGCTTGCCCGGCACGCCAAAGACCTGGCAAAACACATTCACGATTTGGCAAAACGCAACTATCCGGGGGATTTTCCGCATTCACCGCAGATCACGGTTCTGTTCCTGCCTGCCGAATCTCTTCTTTCCGGGGCGCTGGAGGCAGACCCGGCTTTGCTGGAAAATGCTTTCAGGCAGGGAATCATACCCGCCACACCGGGTTCGCTGCTTGCCCTGCTGCGCAGCGTTGCCTCAGTCTGGTCTTCGGCTGCAGCTGCGGGAGAAGCGGAACGGATCGTCTCTTTCGGGCAGAGCCTGGTCGACAGACTGGCCACAGTCAGCGGACATCTGCAGTCTCTGGGGAAAAATCTGCAAAATGCGGTCTCAAACTACAACAAAACCGTAGCCTCGGTGGAAACCAGACTGCTCGTTACCGCCCGCGAGTTTAAATCGCTGCATACGGAGAAAAAGGAACTGAACGAAGGTCTTTCGCAGCTGCAGACGGGAACTGCGGTCCGCCCGTTTACCGCAGACGAAATACCGCAGACAAATCCGTAAAACAGCGCTCCGCGGAGAACCGCACTCTCGGAAGCGGAAAACCGCCCGGCGGCAAAAGCCTAGGAATCCGAATTGGACAGACCGTGCTTTGCCCGCGCATTGGAAACTTCCACATTTCGGTCGCGGGGACGGTGCGGGCGGTCTACCTGTGCTCCGGTCGCCTTCAGATCCGCGCGCAAATTTTTTGGCAGGGAAAAACGCACATCTTCGCGTACGGTCGCCACATTCTCCACGTCCGTGAAACCTTCTCTTTTCAGCAGCGCAACCACATCGCGCACAAGAATTTCGGGCACGGACGCCCCGGAAGTCACGCCGACCGTCTCCGCTCCGCGCAGCCAGGACAGATCAATCTCATCGGCTTTGTCCACCCGGTACGCATGCCCGGCACCGGCTTCCAAAGCCACCTCCACCAAACGTACGGAATTTGAGGAATTGGCCGAGCCGACCACGATCACCACGTCCGCCGTTTGGGCCATCACTTTCACCGCGCCCTGACGGTTCTGTGTGGCGTAGCAGATATCATCCGAGGGGGGATCTTCCAGATACGGAAATTTTTCCCGCAGCAGCCGCACGGTTTTCATCGTCTCCGCCACGGAAAGAGTGGTCTGGGAAATCCACACCACTTTATGCGGATCACGCACTTTTACTGCCCGGACGTCTTCCGGGCCGTTCACCACCTGAATATGCCCCGGCGCCTCGCCCTGCGTGCCCTCAACCTCTTCGTGGCCGCTGTGGCCGATCAGCAAAATATCGTAATCTTCCTTGGCGAACCGCACCGCCTGCTTGTGCACCTTCGTCACCAGCGGACACGTGGCGTCAATCGTGAGCAGCTGCCGCGCTTCGGCCTGCCGGTGAACCAGGGGCGAAACTCCGTGGGCGGAAAACACCACCCGTGCGCCCACGGGAACCTCGTCTGTTTCGTTGACGAACACGGCTCCGCGCTTACTGAGCGTTTCTACCACAAATTTATTGTGCACAATTTCTTTACGCACATAGACCGGCGCACCGTACAGTTCCAAAGCCTTTTCCACGGCATCCACCGCACGGTCCACGCCGGCGCAGTAACCGCGGGGCGTGGCAAGCAGGATCTTTTTCCCCGCCTGCGAAGAATGCGCGGGCACATCCGCCGGAAAAGCGGCAGCTCCTGCCAGCGACACCGGATCGTTTGCCGTATTTATCCTCACCCGACTATTGTAACGCACCCCGCAGGAAAACACCGCTGCGAATTTTCTCCCGCATTCCGGCGAAACATACCCCCGCTCCTTCCCGGGCGCAAAACGGCAAAACGTGCCACAATCTGTGTATGGACACATCACGCTCAACCGTTCCCGTTCCCGCGCATCTTCCGCCGACTGCCGCGCAGACCACACCCGAAAATCCGTGGCCCCTGCACCTGCTCTCGGCAAAAATCGAAGAATACGTGGCCCGGATGTCTCGCATCTGGGTTGAGGGAGAAGTGATCACATACAATCCGCGCCCCGGGGCAAAAATTCAGTACTTCACGCTCTCCGACCTAAACGAGCCGGCCGCCATGACCGTGAAAATTTTTACCCACAACCTGCGTTTCGCACTCACTTCCGGAGCACGGATAATAATCTGCGCCAAACCCGATTTTTGGAAGGGGAACGGCTCACTTACGCTTATGGCCGACGAGATCCGTCCCGTAGGAACGGGCGATATCCTGGCACGCATCGAACAGCTGAAAGCAAAACTGCGCGCCGAAGGGCTGTTCGACGCTTCCCGAAAGAAACCCCTGCCTTTTCTGCCCCGGAAAATCGGACTGATCTGCGGGAGAAACACGGATGCAAAACGCGACGTCGTCGTCAACGCCCGAAAACGCTGGGCGGGCGCAGACTTTGAAATCCGCGAAGTACAGATCCAGGGCGGGCGCGCCGTAGACGAAATGCTCGGCGCACTGCACGAACTGGAACGGATACCCGATGTCGATGTGATTGTATTTGCCCGGGGCGGAGGATCCGTGGAAGATCTGCTCCCCTTTTCCGAGGAAAAACTGCTCCGCGCCGCAGCCGCCGCAAAGACGCCCATCGTTTCCGCAATCGGACACGAGGCAGATACCCCCGTGCTGGATTTCGTCGCCGACGTGCGCGCCTCCACTCCGACCGACGCCGCCAAACGGATCGTCCCGTCCATGGAGGAAGAACGCGAGGGGATTAAGAACGCACTTATGCGCGGCAGGAAACACCTGCGGTATCTGATTGGCGAACAGCGCTCGCAGCTGCGGTTTATGCGGGAAAAACCCGTACTTTCCCGGCCCGGGGAAATGCTGACGCTGCGGCAAAATGATCTTACCGCCCTGCACAGGGCACTGCGGAGCGATACCGCGCAAAAAATAAAATTGGAAACGTCACAGTCGGAAGCACTTTTGCAGCGACTGCGGACTTTATCCCCACAATCGACGCTGAACAGAGGCTACAGTATTCTACGTAACAGAAATAAGAAATTGATTCGTTCCATTAACGATATAGAATCAAATAAGACACTGGAAGCAATCGTTGCAGACGGAACGGTACAATTGGAAATTTCTGTCTCCGATATACGTTCATAGACGCCGGAGATAAATTTCAGCCAACTTCGGGGAGAGGCGATGACAGACACACAGGAGCAGGCGACCCCCACAGCCGCCGATTTGGACGCCAAAGTAGCCCATTTAAGCTATGAGGAAGCCCGCGCAAAACTAGTTGAAATCGTATCCCGCCTGGAACAGGGAAACACCGAACTTGAAGAGTCGGTCACGCTGTGGGAACTGGGCGAGGCACTTGCCCGCCGCTGCGAAACCTGCCTGGCAGGCGCGCAGGAACGGCTCGCCGCGGCACAGGAACAGACCGCCCGGCTTGTGCAGACAGACGGACTGAAAAACACCTCCGGACTGCCTCTTTCCGGCGAATCACAGACAACAGAGGAGTCAAACCGATGACTGTTTTGGTGATCGGCGAGGCGCTTCTCGACATTTTCTCCGGAATTCACGTCCCCGGCAGCGCCACTTCGGGGGAAGAAAGCACCGAAACGGTAAGCAGTCCCGGCGGCTCTCCCCTGAACGTGGCCGTGGGACTGGCCCGCCTGGGACGGAAAACACAGCTGCTCACACGGATCGGCAGCGACGCTTTCGGGGAAAAAATAATCGCCCACTGCAGGCAGGCAGGCGTAACGCTTATGCCCGGCTCGGTCACCGGCGAACCGACCTCGACAGCCACGGCAACGCTGCGCGGCGACGGTTCGGCAAACTATGATTTCCGGATCGTCTCTTCCTATCCCCATCCCCCGCAGGATTCCCGCTCCCGCGAAAAACTTCTCGCAAACGCGCCCGCTCATCTTCATTTCGGATCGCTGGGTGCGCACCTGAAACCCGGCAATACCGCCGTAAAAGAATGGCTTGAATTTTACCGCGGCAGCGCAAGCATTTCCTACGATCCGAACGTCCGCCTGCAGGTAACCGGATCACCTGCAAAAATGCGCGCGGAAATCACATCCCTGCTGCCGCTGATTCATATTTTCAAAGCTTCGGCGGAAGACCTTTCGGCACTCTACGGCAACAGACCGGCGTCCGAAACCGCGCGGGAGCTTTTGGACGCCGGGGTTTTGCTCGTAGTCGTTACCGCCGGGAAAGACGGTCTGCGTCTCTTCACCCGACAGCACGAAATGACCATTCCCGCAGCAAAAGCGACAGTGGTAGACACAGTCGGGGCCGGAGATTCGCTGATGTCCGCGCTGATCGACGGTCTGGGCAGAATCTCCATGCTCGGCGCGGAAGACGTAAAAGGCCTGCTGCGCATCTCCAAAGCCGCGCTGGTCTCCCTGGGTTCATACTGCGCCACCGCAGCCGGCATCACCGTCACCAGACGCGGGGCAAATCCGCCCACCCGGAAAGAAATCGCCGCCTATTCGGAAAAATACTCCGTAGGGGCACTGTAACGGTACACGCGAGGCCGGCCCGTTTCCGGAGCGCCGCGAAACAGAACCGTACGCGCCGGGCTATCTCCCCCGACGCCGTTCACGCAGCGAATAGTCGCGCAGCGCACGCAGAAAATCGGTCCGGCGGAAATCGGGCCAGTATGTTTCGCAAAAATAAAATTCGGTGTGCACAGTCTGCCAGAGCATAAAACCGCTCATCCGCTGCTCCCCCGAAGTGCGGATAATCAGATCCGGATCCGGCTGCCCGCTGGTATACATATGATCGGTAATATCCGAGATCGAAACCGATTCGATAACCTGCTCAAGAGTGGCTCCCTGCATGGCTTTTTCCGTCAGATACCCACGCACGGCACTGGTGATTTCCTGTCTGCCGCCATAACCGATTGCCACGTTTACCGTCATTCCCCCGATTTCGGCAGTGCTGCGGCACGCGCCCGCTATGCGCCGCGCAAGCGGAGGCGGGAGCAGTCCCAGGTCGCCCATCACGCGCAGCCGCCAGCGTTTTGCCGCCGCCAGAGACTCCGTCAGGCGCGCAATAATATCGAGCAGTTCGTTCAGTTCGTCTTTTGCACGCGAAAGATTCTCCGTGGAAAGCAGCCACAGAGTTACGATTTCAATCCCTGTTTCCTCACACCAGCCCAAGACCTCACGCACATGATCCGCGCCTTTGCGGTGCCCCGAGGACGCGGCCACGCCCAAAGATTTTGCCCAGCGGCGGTTGCCGTCCAAAATAATGCCCACGTGCCGCGGAAGGGAAGCGTCCTCCAATCCTCTGAGCAGACCGCGCTCGTAAAGCCGGTAGAGAAAATTCCAGCCGCCCATTTTCTTTCCTCCGCATGGTTAACCGCACGCCGACAGCAGTAATACGGATCAGTATACCGTGCGGCGAAAGAAAACGCATTTGGCGCGAGAATCCGAAACCGGGGAAAATACCCGCCGGTTAAATGGTTTTTTGGAAAAAACGCAAAACTTTTCCATTGGATGCATGCAGTGCGATACTGGTAGCAGTCAGTTATTTCGGGAAGGAACAGCCGTGCATATGCCAAAGACAGCCACCAAAATGTTTAATGCCGGATTTCGGAAAACGAAACTGCGCGGCTGGATTCATCTCGTAACCGCCCCGCTTACTCTGGCAAACACCGTTGTACTGACGGTTCTTGCGGGCAGCGCCGCCCAGCGGGTCGGTATTCTCATCTACGGAATGGCGGCACTGCTTCTGTTTGGAATTTCCGCCACATACCATATCGGAAACTGGCCGCCTGCGGTGAAAGCGGTGCTCCGCCGGGCAGACCACGCAAACATCTTCCTTCTGATTGCAGGCACCTATACTCCCCTTTCCGTAATGCTGCTCACTCCCCGGCAGGCCGCCACCGTGCTGGCTATTGTCTGGGGCGGCACCGTGGCGGGAATTTTTATGCACATATTTTGGATTGAGGCACCCCGCTGGCTGTATGTAACCATATACATCGCTCTCGGCTGGGTGGCGGTGTGGTTCCTGCCCTCGTTCTGGAGAAACGGCAATCCGGCAATCGTCTGGCTGCTTGTGGCCGGAGGCATGTGCTACACGGTCGGCGCCCTGTTCTACGCACTGCGCTGGCCCAATCCCTGGCCCAGATACTTTGGTTTCCACGAATTTTTCCACTCGGGCACAGTGGCGGGCTTCGCCTGCCACGCCGTGGCCATCTGGCTCGCACTGTTCGTCCGCTGAGCAAACGTACGGGCGGCGGACCGTCCGCTTTCCGCCCGTATTCCCCGCCAAAACGGATACGCGCACCGGAGGGAAATAATTTTCGATTGTTAATTCTTTCCTGCCGTGGTATTGTTTCCACTTGTAAAAAGCACGTGTGGAATGCACGTGTATTCTTGTTATTGGGAGCGCAAAGGCAGTGTCGCCACCCGGCGGCAACACATGACTAGGAGCAACAAATGAGCGAAACAACATGGCTTTCCAAAGAAAGTTTCGAACGTCTGTCTGCCGAGCTCGAACAGCTCAAGACCACCGGACGAAGCGAAATCGTGGAGCGTATCGAAGCGGCACGTTCCGAGGGCGACCTCAGCGAAAACGGCGGATACCATGCCGCGCGCGAGGAACAGTCCAAGATGGAAGGGCGCATTCAGCAGCTCACATATCTGTTGGAGCACGCCGAAGTAGGGGAAAAACCCACCGTCGCCGACGTCGTCGCACCCGGACTGAAAATCACCGCGGAAGTGAACGGAAACGAAAAAACATTCACTCTCGGTTCCCGCGAGGCCGCGGCGGATATGGATATTGCCGTCTACCCCGAATCCGCGCCTCTGGGCTCGGCTATTATGGGTCTGAAGGTGGGAGACAAAACTTCATATATCGCACCGAACGGAAAAGAATTCCGGGTGGAAGTGAAAAGTATCAAACCTTTCTGAAAAAGCAGTATTTACCAAAGAGAGCTGCAGGAATATAATCCCGCGGCTCTCTTTTTGCCAATTTAAGGGAACAGCCGGGGCAAAGGCGGCACAGAGGAGGAAAATATGGCCGGTGAAACACACGGGTGCGAATGCGGGAGCGGAAACGGGCGCGAGCGGCGCGCCGTCATTTATCTCGCGGCGGGATGTTTCTGGGGCGTGGAGGAAATATACGCAAAAATGCCGGGCGTATCGGGCACCGCCGTGGGATTCATGGGCGGACATACGGAAAATCCGACGTATCCGCAGGTCTGCACGGGCACTACCGGACACACGGAAACGGTAAAAGTGGTATTCGATCCGCAGCGGACGGATACCGCGAAAATTTTGCAGACATTTTTCGAATGCCATGATCCCACATCCCTCAACAGACAGGGCGGGGACATCGGTACGCAGTACCGCAGTGCGATTTTCCACACCACGGAAGAGCAGAAAAACACGGCGAAAACTATGATTGCCGCCTACGGGAAAGTTCTTTCCGCCCACGGAAAAGGGCGTATCGTTACGCAACTGCACGATGCGGCGCACTTCCCGTTTTACCCGGCAGAAGAAAAGCATCAGCGTTATCTGGAAAAAAATCCCGACGGATACCGCTGCCACTCCGCTTCGGGAATCGCCTGCCCACTTCCGGGAGCGGGACCGGTTCATCTAAACTAATGAATGCAAGATCAGAAAATGAGGTAAAACAATGGAAGTATTACTCCCCTCCGTCAGCGGAAAATTTGGGGAAGCACCCGAGCTGACATTCCCCGATGCACCCGCGCCGAAAGGTCTGCGCGTAGAGGTACTGCAAGAGGGCAACGGCCCTGTGGTGCAGGCAGGGCAGGAAGTAGAAGTAAACTACCACGGACAGATTTGGAACGGGGAAATTTTTGATTCTTCGTATTTCCGCGGCAAACCGACGCGTTTTCCAATCGGCGTGGGAATGGTTATTCAGGGATGGGATCAGGCAATCGTCGGTAAGCAGGTGGGAAGCCGGCTGCTTATTTCCATCCCTCCGAGCAAAGGCTACGGAGAAAACGGAAATCCCCGGGCCGGTATTTCGGGCACGGACGTGCTTGTGTTTGTGGTAGACATCATCGGCGCCGACGACGATCACCGCTACCGCTGAAAATCCGAAAACAGAGGCGGTTACGCCGCACATGACGGTGGGGAGGAGAACCCGTTCGGGTTCTCCTCCCCACCGTCATTTAGGACTGCGCGGCGCTGCCGCGCCGCGTTCTATCAGCGGTTGTCGGCAAGAATCATTACCAGACGCAGCACCTCGACATAAATCCAGAGGATGGTCATCACGATTCCGACCGCACACGTCCAGCCGAAATTCTCCGGGGCACGGTTTTCCACCGCATACTGCACGGCCTCAAAGTCGCCGATCAGAATATAGGCGGCAACAAGAAGCATCACAACGCCGATCACGACGCCCAGCGGAAGACCCATCACCGTAATATCCGTGCGCATATTGGTTTTTCCAAACCACATGAATCCCATATTCACAAAACTGAAAATAACGGCTCCAAACACGGCCGCCAGGGCAATCTTCATTCCGCGCGGCGTTGTGCGCACCGCTCCGCTGTAATGCAGGGCAAGCGTGACGCCGACGATAATCGCAGTCGCGATCACCGCCTGCAGTGCCACACCGGGGAGAAAAACGTCCACGTACCGGGTCAGGGCACCGAGCGATACGCCTTCCAAAACCGCATACCCCACCGCAAGAGGCGCGGCGATTACCCGGCGGAGCGCAATTACGATCCCGGCTGCGAAGGCGGCCAGGGAACCGAAAACGGCAATCGGCGGCAGCGCGGAAAGCGGGAACAGCGTGGCCGTCACAATTCCGGACAGGAGCGTTACCCCCAGCAAAACTGCCGTTCTGTTCATCGCATTCGCATAAGTCATTGTGCCTGCGGGCGCGGCATAATCCGCCTGCGCTTCCCGATATCCCTGCGGGGAATACCGGCCGACATAGTCAAAACCGTATTCCGTGGTCTGCCCCATTTGATTCGGGCGCATTCCCGCATTCTTAAAATACGGATTCTTCTCCATAATCGGATTCGACATCTGTTTTCTTTCCTTTCGCTCTGTTTTAAGCGATACCATACGCATTATCCGTATTGATTTTATCTTAAAGGTATTTTCTTTTCATCATTCCGCAGTATCCCCTGAGCGAACGGAAAATAGTCCCGCAGACGCAAAGCCTGCCCGCACAGCGCATTTTATACTGAATGACAAGCACACATATTCTCGCTGATTTTAAGGATTTATTTTATGATCACAGTTGAGCATCTGACGAAGAAATACGGCAAAAAAGTTGCCGTGGACGATCTTTCCTTCACGCTCCGCCCCGGCGCGGTGACGGGTTTTCTCGGGCCGAACGGCTCCGGAAAATCCACAACCATGCGCTGTATGCTCGGTCTTGACCAGCCCACCTCCGGGAATGTTCTTTTTGACGGAAAACCCTACCGGGAGATGAAGGCTCCGCTGTGCGAGGTAGGCGCGCTTTTGGACGGAAAGGCATTTCACCCGGGCCGCACGGCGCGGCAGCATCTGCGGATCATTGCCGCCGGAAACGGAATTTCGCGCAAACGCGTCGACGAAGTATTGGAGATGACGGGCATCGCATCGGCGGCAAAGAAAAAGCTGAAGGGATTTTCTCTGGGCATGGGGCAGAGACTGGGAATTGCCTCCGCCCTTCTGGGAGATCCGAAAGTGCTTATGTTCGACGAACCGGTAAACGGCCTGGATCCCGACGGCGTGCGCTGGGTGCGCGAACTGGCGCGCAGTTTTGCCGCCGAGGGACGTACGGTATTCATCTCTTCCCACCTGATGAGCGAAATGTCCGTTACGGCAGACGATCTGGTGATTATCGGAAAAGGGAAACTGATTGCGCAGGGGCCTATTTCTGCTTTCACGCAGTCGCGCGCACATACTTCCGTTAAAGTGGAAGGCCCGAATCCGACACAGATTCTACAGGCAATCGCGCAGGCGGGATACGAACCGGAGTTTAGGCAGCCTGCGGAGGGGTATCCGCAGGGATGGATCGAAATCCGGGGCGCACAGCGCAGCGAAATCGGAAAACTGCTGTATGCAAGGAACCTGGAGATTCACGAACTGAGCGAATCCCATTCTTCTTTGGAAGATGTGTTCATGGAACTGACGGAAAACAGCATGGACTACAGAGTGGCCGGAAACACGGAAAAGAACGGAAACACCCCGGAGACGGGAAACGGCACCGCCGCGGAAGGGACGCGATAATGGCACAGACGCAGAATTATAAGATAACGTTTTTCAGGTCTCTGCACAGTGAATTCCTGAAACTTTGCACACAGCGCATTATCACAGTCAGCACAGTGCTTGCCGTGATTTTCTATGCGGGAATATGTGCCTTGGTTGTGAAACATTCGGCTGCCGGCATCCGGCATTTCGGCATGATCACCGACGGATGGAATATCCCCGTCATATTTTTCCTGATTATGGGAGTCGGCGCCGTAACTTCCGAATACACTTTCAACACGATACGCACCACCAACCTTGCCGACCCTTCGCGTACGCGAAATTTCCTGGCAAAGACCCTGGCTTCCGCGCTCTGGGCGCTGGGTGTCGGAATCATCCTGGAAGCGGTATGTTCCGCCGTGGTATATATTACGGCTGCGAAAACCGCTCCTTTTTCCTCCGCGGACGCACGGGCATTCCTCTGTCTGCTTTTGGCGGGAATCGGTGCGCAGCTTTTCACGCTCGGTCTGGGCTATCTGCTGCGTTCCACTGCCGGGGCACTCGCTTTGGGATTCTCCCTGATATTTTTGCTCAGTATCCTGCAGATTATTCCGCTTAAACTGCTGCGGGATACGCTTCCCCCGTTTTTCCCCGGGAATCTCATTAACTACGCCGTTTCTTCGGCTCCCGCCGGCCAATTGGAGGAAATAAAGGAAACGTTGCAGACGCCCGACTGCGCGCCGCAGACTGCCCTGTGTATTTTCCTTGCCTACGTCGCGGTAATTCTGGTGATCGGCTGGGTACGCTACCGGAGAAAGGACGTCTGAAGGAAAGCAGTCCGGAAAGGCGGTTTACGGGCGGGATATGCGTTTGGCCAAAGCGGGATTTAATTCGGCGCAGCGCATATTCCGCCCGCCTCTTTTTCGCGCGGCGGCAGAGAAAGCCGCCACGCTCCGAGTCGGTGCCCCCTGTGAGACTCGAACTCACACTGGACAGATTTTAAGTCTGCTGCCTCTGCCGATTGGGCTAAGGGGGCGTTTCAAAGACAAAGAAACATATCCATCATACCCGTCATCGGCAGCCATTTACAAACCCCGCATTCCATATTATGTAAGCATAAAATTCGGCGGAGAAAAATTTTATACAATAATCCGGAAGATAAAAGTTAAGCAAAAACAGGCATATCCCGGAAGTGGTCAATATGGCAAAAAAGCCAACCGTAATGCAGAGGTATCGGCGCGTACTGAAAAACGAGACGGTTGCCGGGCTTGTACTCATTACCGGCGCCGTTATCGCCCTTATATGGGCAAATTTTCCGATTCGGAGCGTGCGCGGGGCATACGGGGATTTTTCTTCCCTGTCTTTCGGCCCGCACGCACTGCACCTTTATCTGCCTTTGTCCGAGTGGGCGGCCGACGGCCTGCTCGCCGTGTTCTTTTTCACCGTCGGCCTGGAACTGAAACAGGAATTCGCAATCGGTTCCCTGCGTGACGTGCGCAAAGCACTGGTCCCCATTCTCGCCGCCGTATGCGGCATGGCGGGCCCGATTTTGGTTTATACATTGATTCAGCTGCTTACCGGATCGACGGAATACGGCGGATGGGCAATTCCCGTAGCTACCGACATCGCATTTGCGCTGGCTGTTTTGGGGCTGTTCGGGAAAGGACTTCCCCCTGCGGCAAGAACATTTTTAATGACGCTTGCCGTGGTGGACGACCTGCTGGGAATCATTCTGATCGCCGTATTCTTTGCCACCGATCTGAACTTCTACGCTCTGCTCGGCGCACTGGCCGTGATCGCCGTATTCGGATGTCTCGTGCAGAAACGTATTCTCCGCCCATACCTGCTCTGGCCTGTGGGGATCGTGGCATGGTATTTAATGCATCTGTCGGGGATACACGCCACCATTGCGGGCGTGGCCCTGGGGATGACGGTCCCGGCTATTCAGAAGAGACACGAACCCCACCCGCTGACCGAAGTTTTCACAGAGAAAATCGGATTTTATTCGGCAGGGTTCGTGCTGCCCGTATTTGCGTTTTTTGCCGCGGGCGTAGACGTGGTGGACGCCGGCGGGTTTGAAAAGATGTTCGCCGACTCCGTTGCCCTGGGTGTTTATCTCGGTCTCCCCCTGGGCAAAATGCTGGGCATCACGCTCGGCGTACTGGTTATGATCAGACTTTTCGGGCTGCGTCTCGAAAGATCCATCGGGATTATGGATATTCTGCCCATTTCTTTGGTCGCGGGAATCGGTTTTACGGTTTCGCTGCTGATTGCCACACTTTCATTCCCTCCGGAGGCACCCGTGGAGGCACACGCACGCGTTGCCGTGATTGTGGGAACGGCAATATCCGTAATACTGGGCGGAACGGCCGTAAAAATGCGGGCAAAGTACCGTACGAGATTTTCTTCGCGCACGGAGATCCACTCCTCCGCCCCGCCTACCGACTGATTTTCACCCGTCTTCGGGGACGGGAACGGCACGGATCTTTGAAGACGGCATGAATTTCCGCCGCGCGCCGGCGGGCGCAAAAGATTTTGCCGAACCTTAATTCCTGCCCGCCGCGCTCACAGGCACGGCGGGTTTGGTTCGCGTGCCGCCCACAGCGCCAGTCCGTCAAGAATATCGTGTTCGGAGGTGAAAACTCCGCCAAGCTCTCCGCCTTTTTCTTTTATGCGCAGATCGATACGGCGCACAATCTCCTGCCATACAAGCGCTCCGGAGGCAATTACATCCGCCCTTCCCGGGTGCAGATATCCTTCTGCCGCGCGCATGGAAGCATTTGAGCCGATAAACCAATTGCAGACTTCATCTATCCGGGGCACAGTCAAAAATGTGCCGTGGATTTTCTGCGGATCGTAAGATTTTAATCCCAGAGCCCGGGCAGTAACCGTGGTCACCGTTCCCGCCAGACCGAGCACAGATCTGCCGCGGCTTAAATCCACGTATTTTTCCGCTTCGTCCAATGCCAGACGCACATCCCTGCGCGCAGCGGCAATCTCCTCTTCCGTCGGAGGATCGGCGTGCAGATGGCGTTCATGCATTCGCACACACCCAACATTCATGGAAAAACTCTCCAGCAGTCTTCCCCCCGGCGTGCCGAGCGCCAATTCGGTGGAACCTCCGCCCAGATCCACCGCCAGCAGTTCGGAACGAAACATTTGCGTATCGAGCGGCGAAACGGCACCCGCAAAAGACATTTCCGCTTCCTGTTTTCCGGAAAGAACCTGCGGGCACACCCCCAGACGCTCCTTTACCCCGTCAATAAAGCACTGCCTGTTTTCCGCATCGCGCGTGGCCGAAGTCGCCGCAAAACGAATCGATTCCACGCCTTCGCCCTCACAGATCCGGGCGTAGTGCGAAACCGTGCGCAGAGTCCGGGCAAGAGCTTCCCCGTTAAATTTCCCCGTACGGTCCACACCCGCACCCAGACGCACAACTTCCATGCGCCGCACGGTTTCGCGCAGCCGCAGTCCGTTTCCCCCGGCCCGGGGAACCGCCTGCGCAACCAAAAGGCGCAGGGAATTAGTACCACAGTCAATGCCCGCAACTTTCATACTCACCACTGTGCCACGCAGGTCCACAAAAATTCCATTGCCGGCTTTTGAAAGTTCTCACATTTGGCAGGCATCCACCCCAAACGGGAAACTAAGACCGGGCGCAGCGGCACCGATCCGGATCCCAGCCGATACGCTCCAGCACTTCGTCGCCGAAACGGCAGATTCCTTTTCCGGCCGCGAGCGCATATGCAGCCAGCGCGTGCAGACATTTCACCCGGTCGGGCATCCCTCCGGCTGATTTACCTCCGATTTGCGGAATCTCTTCCAGCAGGTTTCTCCGCTTCACGTAGATCAGATGCGCCCCGGCATAGGACTGCGCCAAATCCGGTTCGCAGCCCAGACGCTCGTTCATCTGCGCCATTTCTCCCGCACTTTCAATACGCGACACCGCTTTTACGGCCCACGGCAAAGAAAGGTAGAACAGTGTGGGAAACGGGGACCCGTCCGGCAGACGCGGATACGTCACCGTCACCGCCGGAACGCCGCAGGCACAGCGGGCCCCGATTCCCACCAATCCGCGCGGTTCGCGCCCCAGCTGGGCAGTTAAAATGTCAATGTCGGCAGGCAGAATTTCCGTTGCGTTTTCCGCTACCTGCCGCAGAAGTTCCAAACCGACACTCCGTTTCGGCTCTTTCACCACGCCCTCCTGTTTCCCTTTATTTCTTCGGTGTTTTATCCGATGTCTGCCGCGCTTTGCCTGCAGGAAGTGCGCGTTTCGGCTCTTTCGCCGGCCGTTTCTGCCGGATCAGCGGAGTGTGCTGCGGATTCTCCCCCACCTTCGTTTTCCCGCTGAGCGTCAGTGTTTCCCACACGGTCAGATAAAACGGTGTTGCCGCCCGGCGTTCTTCGTTTATCCGGCGGACCTGCCTAAAGTATTTGGACTCTTTTCCTTTCAGGGCTTCACCGTCTACCAAATACAGCGTCTGCCCGGGCAGCACGTATCCCAGCCGCCGGCGCGCCTGCGCACGCACAAAATCCGGGTCTTTCCACAGTTTTTCTTCCTGCTTCATCCGGGACAGGCGCTCTTTTCCCGATTCCAGGGCCGCCGCCAAAGACCGCTTTTCCTCCTGTTGGGAAATATAGGAGCGCAGCGGATTGGACACAATCACCACGGCAAGCATCACCGAACTGAGAACAGCCACCAGACGCAGGGAAAATCTGCGCGTACGGTCCGTACCGTTAATCACCGCAGCCCAGTCGGTTTGAAAAACACCGTTTCCCTTTTCCGGATTTTCCCCTGTTTTCGCAGCGGAAGGATCTGCTGTTTTCCTCCGTGGGGAAAAAATGCGGCTTCGTTTCCAAAAATGCGTTCCTGCCCCCGCAGCGCCGCGCCCGGCGGGCTTTTTTCTTTTCCCTGCGGACGGAACGGCCGACTGCCCGGAAGATATTTTGCCGGGCGTTTCACCGGACGTTTCGCCGGACGCCCGCACGGAAGGTGCCGTTTTTCGGGAAGCGGAAGATTTTGGATGTGCGCCGTCAAAGCGTCCCTTTGGACTCCACTGATTCGGTCTGCGCACACTCATGCTAACAGTTTAAGGCCAAACGGCATTTTTTCGTTTAGGCTCTCCGGTCGGCGTTCGCGCACCCGTGTGGGCGCCGCGGCTGCGCGAACGCCGCGGAGGGGAACTGCGCGGAAACGGAAAAGGAGGGAGCCGAATGCCGGCTCCCTCCGAAAAAAGAAACGTGTCAGTTACTTTTTGAAACGCGGAAATGCCGAACGACCCGCATATACTGCGTCGTCTCCGAGCTCGTCTTCAATCCGCAGAAGCTGATTGTACTTATTCACGCGCTCGCCGCGGGCAGGGGCGCCGGTCTTGATCTGACCGGAATTCGTCGCCACCGCCAGATCGGCAATAGTGGTATCTTCCGTTTCACCGGAACGGTGGGAGGTCATCGTCCTGTATCCCGCACGGTGTGCCTCTTCCACTGCCTGCAGCGTCTCGGTGAGCGAACCGATCTGATTTACCTTCACCAGCAGGGCATTCGCTGCGTTCATCGCAATACCCTTGGCCAGACGCTCAGGATTGGTCACAAAGAAATCATCGCCGACCAGCTGCACCCTGTCGCCGATCGAAGCGGTGAGAGCCTTCCATGCGTCCCACTCGTCTTCCGAAAGAGGATCCTCGATGGAAACCAGCGGATAGTCGGAGATCAGCTTTGTGTAATACTCATCCATGAATTCCGTGGTCTTCGGGCCGCCCTCAAAATTGTAGGCACCGTTTTCAAAGAATTCCGTGGATGCCACGTCCAGTGCAAGCGCCACGTCCGCACCGGGCTTCAGACCCGCTTTTTCGATTGCCTCGCAGATCAGATCCAGAGCGGCGGCATTGGAATCAAGATTCGGGGCGAAACCGCCTTCGTCTCCGAGACCGGTGCTCAGACCGCGCTCCTTCAGCACCGACTTCAGGCAGTGGTAAACCTCCGCACCCCAGCGAACCGACTCTTTGAAAGAGGGGGCGCCGATCGGGGCAATCATAAATTCCTGAATGTCAACATTGGAATCCGCATGGGAACCGCCGTTGAGGATGTTCATCATCGGAACCGGCAGAACGTGTGCATTCGGCCCGCCCAGGTACCTGTACAGCGGAAGTCCGGCAGATTCCGCGGCTGCCTTCGCCACGGCCAGCGACACGCCAAGAATCGCATTTGCGCCCAGTTTGCCTTTATTCTTCGTGCCGTCCAGATCAATCAGGGTCTGGTCAATGGCACGCTGCTCGTCGGCTTCAAAGCCGATAATTTCCGGTTCGATAATCTCGGTCACGGCCTCAACCGCATCCTGCACGCCCTTGCCGCCGAAACGGGAGCTGTCTCCGTCACGGCGTTCCACTGCCTCAAAAGCACCCGTCGATGCACCTGAGGGAACACCGGCGCGGGCGAATGTACCATCTTCGAGTACTACCTCAACCTCTACGGTCGGGTTTCCGCGCGAATCGAGAATTTCACGCGAGTTTACGGCTTCAATGACAGCCACGGGGACTCCTTCTCTTGTTTGAAATACTTCGTCTCTGATTCTACCGCGAAAAATGCGGCGGACGTCGGACGTTCGGCCTTTTCGCCTTCGGCGTAGGCAACTTAAATTCTCCTCTGTTTCGCCGTATAAAACAACAGATATTTCCGAATCGGGATAAGATGGGTTTATGGCATCGTCCGCACTGTATATCTCCGTAGTGTCCGCAGCTGCGCTGTGCTGCGGCATATGCGCGGCGCTGTGGCTCAGGGAGCGGAGGAAAAACAAAAAACTGCGCGCCCTTGCCGCTGCCGGGCGTTACCGGCCGGCCATAATTTCACACGAAATACGCACCCCCCTGGCACTGATTACCGGCGCGGCGGAACTTCTGGCCGAGGGAATGGCGGGGGAACTGAATGCGCGGCAGAAACAGTTCGTGCGGACAATCACCGAAAATTCAAATCAGGTGGTAAATATCGCCGAAAATTTTCTGCTCGGAGCCAATCCCGGCAAACCGCTGCGAATCCGCAGGCAGCTCGTCGACGTGCGCGAAATTGTCGGCACGGCCGCCCGCGAGCTGCGCCATACTTCCGATACGCCGATTCTTGTGGACTGCCCGGGGGGAATTCTGCAGATTTATGCCGATCCGCAGCTTCTGCGGCAGCTGGTATGGAACCTGATTAACAACGCACTGCGGCATTCCGCCCCGCCAACGGCCGGGATCTGCGGCGGGGAAACGCAGCACACGCCGAAAACATCCGTTACGGTACGGATCACCGCCGGGGAAAACGGGGGAACGCATATAATTGTTTCCGATACGGGCACGGGAATCGATCCGGCCGAATACGATCAGATTTTCGCTCCGTTCACAACCGGTTCCGGGCGCAGACCGGGCACGGGAATAGGAATGATGGTTGCCAAACGGATTACGGACGCGCACGGAGGCAGAATCCTGATCGATTCAATGCCCGGAAAAGGCACTTCCTTCCACGTGCTGCTGCCCCGGGGAGAAGAGGATACGGAGAAATGACTTTGCTGGCCAAACCCCGCGCACTGGTAGTGGACGACGAGCGCCAGATGCTTTCGATCGTCACATTCGCCCTCGAAACGCAGGGATTTAACTGCGACTCGACATCCGATCCGATTCGGGCATGGGATTTTCTGCAGACACAGACCTACCAGCTGATCGTGGCGGACATACTGATGCCCGGGATGTCCGGCGTGGAACTGACGCGGAAAATACGCGGCATTTCCAACCATACCCCGATTATCCTGCTGACCGCTCTGGGAGAAGAAGAACAGCGGATTACCGGCCTGGAGGCAGGCGCGGACGACTACGTTACGAAACCTTTCAGCCCCCGCGAACTTGCACTGCGCGCACAGGCAATCGTGCGGCGCAGCCGGCCCCACGATACGCTGGGACAGCTCAGTCTGGGCGATCTGCATCTGGATCAGCTGCGCGGGGTGGCCTCCTGGAAAGGTCTGCCGCTCACCGAAAGTCTTACCGAAGTGCGGCTGCTGGCGCTGCTGGCAGACAACGCGGGGAAGACCGTTCCCGCGCGCACGCTGATTGCCGAAGTGTGGAAGACAGCCAATCTCAGGGGCGGGCGGGAGATGCTGAAAACCACCGTCTACAGGCTGCGGAAAAAGATGGAACTCGTCGGAACCGACTGCCGCATCGAATCCAGACGCGGAATAGGATATTCCCTGCAGCTGCCGCAGGCGCTCCCAAAGCCGGCGGCGGAAAGCGAAAAAGACGGCTAAATGCCAAAAATATGCCGGGATAATACGCCAAAGTAACAGCGTGTTACCAAACGTTACCAAAAGACGGGACCATGTTACCGACCATAGTCCCATAATGGAGATGTAATTTCCCGCGCGGCACTGCGCTGCGGCGGGACTGGAGTTCAGAGAAGATCTCGGGTAACAACATGGAACAATCATCACACTCTCTCGGTTTTCTTTCGGCACCGCCAAAGGCCGCGCCGGTCGCAAAAGAAAAAGTGAATTCGCTTTACAAAAGTCTTCGGCTGCAGGTATTCCTCGGTATTTTTATCGGCTATGCGGGCTTTTACCTTATCCGAAACAATGTTTCCATCGTTTCGGCAATTCTGAAGGAACATGACATCCTCAACACCGTGGGAATCGGAATCGTGGCCAACGCGGTTCTCTTTTCTTACGGACTGTCGAAATTCTTCATGGCAATGCTTTCCGACCGGGCAAATGCGCGCTACTTTATGCCTCTGGGGCTGGCGCTGTCGGCAATCATGAATCTGCTGATCGCCTTCGTTCCGGCGATTTCCGCAAGTGTGGGCGTGTTTGCCACCGTTATGTTTTTGAACGGCTGGTTCCAGGGCATGGGCTGGCCTCCCTCGGGACGCGTGCTCGTGCACTGGTTCTCCACCACCGAACGCGGATGGATGACCTCGATCTGGAACTGCGCCCATAACGTGGGCGGCGCGGGCGTGGGACTCATCTCCGCCTGGGCGCTGTCGCACTTCTCAAAGTCGGATGCGGACTGGACACCCGCATTTTGGGCGCCGGCAATCGTTGCCCTGGTAGTGGCCCTGATTGCACTGATACTGATTCGCGACCGTCCGGAAGCGGTGGGTCTCCCCCCGATTGAGGAATACCGCAACGATCCGGCAAAAGTCGAGGCAAGCGACGAAGAAAAAGGAAAGTGGAGCGAAATGCTGTTTAAGCACGTGCTCACCGACCGCGTGATCGTGCTTCTGGCAGTAACCAACGTATTCGTCTACACTCTCCGCTACGGCGTGCTGAGCTGGATTCCCGTGTATCTTACGGAAGAAGTTCAGGGCGTAGACATTAAAGACGGCATCATCGGATTCGCCATTTATGAGCTGGCGGGAATTATCGGCACTCTGCTTTGCGGACTCGTGTCCGACAAAATATTTAAAGGCTGGCGCTCCGGAGCCGGTCTGCTCTTCCTCGCGGGAGTCGGAGTTGCGATTTTCATTTACTGGATGCTTCCGGCAACTGCCCCGCTGTGGATCTTCTACCTCCTGATCGCGATCATCGGCGGACTGATTTACGGCCCGGTAATGCTGATCGGCCTGCAGGCCATCGATCTTTCCCCGCGAAACGTTGCCGGCACGGCAGCGGGCTTCACCGGTCTGTTCGGCTACCTCCTGGGCGCAACACTTGCTTCCACGGGCGTGGGAATTCTCATCCACAGCTTCGGATGGAACGTGACTTACGGCGTGCTCCTGATCGTGGTTGTGCTGTCGCTGATTCTGATGTGGACCGTCGGAAAAGACGAACGCAGAATGATGGAAGCCCGGGCACGGGAAAGAGCGGGCGAAACGGAACGGTAATCCTTCCGGGCAGCCTGCGGGATATGGAAAGAGTGTGGCGGATTTTGAAGAATCCGCCACACTCTTTCCATATCCCGCTCCCCGGGAAAAATACACGGCGCATGAGAGCAAAAATCCACTACACTGATAAACGTGGGATCTCTTTGGATGCGTTCGCTGATACCGAAAACGGCTCTGGCTCTGCTGCTGCTTTCCGTATTTGCGGCAGTGTTTCCGAAAACTTTGGATCAGACGCCCAAACTGTCCGTGCTGTGCTCAAACAATCTGCGCTCCTGCAAGGCCCTTGCGGAGCGCTACGAAAAACAGACGGGAATAAAAGCAAACATATTCCGTCTTCCCACATCCGCCGCACTGGCAAAACTGGAGCACGGCAGCCGGATCCCGGAATTTGACGTCTGGATCGGAGGTCCGGCGGAGGCATATGTGACCGCCGCAGACAAAGGGCTGCTCGTCCCCCACGGACTGACTTCGCACACGATTCCGAAAAAATTTCAGGACCCGTATTGGATCGGCACATACGGGGGAATACTCGCATTTTGCAGCAGCAGCGCAGTGCGTGCCCCGCAGAACTGGAATGACCTGACAGACAGACGCTACCGCCGCAAAATCATTCTTCCTTCCCCTCTTTCCAGCGGGACGGCCGGCACAATGGTCAGCGCGCTGGGAAACCGTTTCCCGGACGGGCAGTTCGTATCCTATTTTCGGCGGCTGCACAAAAACACCGCCAAATATATTTTTTCCGGCACGCATCTTGCCCAACTGATAGAAAACGGGCGGGCGGACGTAGCCGTCACATTCGCCCCCTACTGCCAATCCCGAAACGCAAAAACAAACCCCGGCGGGCCGACGCTGCGCACCACCTACCCCGCGGACGGGACGGCATACGAGATAGGTGCCGCCGCACTGCTCAAAGGCGGAAAAGAAAAAATGGGCAGAGATTTTCTCCGCTTCGTAATCTCCGACGGGGCACAGGATCTGGTTTCTTCCATCGAGCGGCAAAACCCCACCTCCGTTAAACTTCCGCAGAACCTCGCGTCCAAACTCGATTCGCTGCAGGTCCCCATACTCGTGCGGAAACCAAACATATCCGTGGAACGGCGCGAATACTTCGTAAAAAAATTCGCAGACGCCGTTTATGCCCCCGCCCCCGGCGCGGTACTCCTCCAAACCGCGGCAGTTTCCGTGCCCGCCGCACTGGCGGCCACGATACTGGGGGCAATTTTGGGCCTGGGCGCACGTTTTGCCAAATACCGCCGGACGGTCGGTATCCTGCTGTGCCTGCCCCTGAGCGTCCCCTCCGCCGCCTGGGCCACCGCCCTGTTTCATGTTTTCCCCGGTCTTACGCCATATTCCGATTCGCTTCTCAGGCTCACGCTCACCGTTTCTTCCGTCCCGATCGCGCTGTTGGTCCATTTGCTGTGTTTCTCGCAGGTAAGCGATACGCAAATCGTTGCCTTCGCCGGTCTCGGCCATTCCCCGAAGGAAACATTCCGCACTCTGTTTCTTCCCCGGTTTGCACCGGCGTTCCCGCTGAGCCTGTCTGCCTGCCTGATATGGGCCGCCGCCGACTCCTCGGCCAACAGCGCTTTCGGCTCCGCCGCCGCACGGATCGCGAATATCATCTTCAGTCCCCTTCCGGGCAGCCTGGGCGTAACCCGCACCGTGCTGCTGTGCGTTATTGCGGCAATCGGAATCTACGCCGTCGGAATAAACCGCGTTTTCCCCCATATCACCACCGAGATAGCGCTTTCGCCGCACAGATCGGGCACAGGGAGTTATTTTTCCGCTTTACGCCGCGCACTGTCCGTTTTCTGCGCAGCGTGGATCCTGTGCCTGTTTCTTCTGTATCTGATTGCGCTGGCGAATCTCGCATCCGATCTGCATACGGAAATCGCCCGGGAACTCATCCGCCGGCTGTTCCACTCCCTGACAGTGGCAGTGTCCGTGGCTCCGGTATCCGTTTTGCTGGGGTTTGCCCTGGCGGTAAAACGTCTGCGGCACAGAAAAACAGTCAATGCCCTTTTTGTTGCCGTGCTCCTGATCGGCTTCACTTTCGGCGGGCCGATATTTTCCAATCTGTACTATTACAGGCACGAATCCGCTTTCATCCCGACATTTCTCAGATACCTCGGAGCAGATTGGGCGGTGCGCGGAATTCTGGGAGTATGTTTCGCATATTTGCTGCTCACACTGCCGCTCAGCTATTTCGGGTGCCTGTTTTTCCGACGTGGGGTGCGCACCTATACCGCCGTGACGGAAAATCTCGGGGCGCCGCGGCTGCGCGTATTCTTTTTGGCGGTGCACGAAATGCGTGCGCCGCTGCTCGCCGTGTCCAGCATGATCGGAGCAATCATTGTCACGCAGACCGCGCCCGGAATTTCGCTCCAGCCCGCCCAGTGGCAGCTCATTGCCCCCACCGTTGTGTCTTTCGCCGATTCGGGAATGGATTGTGCCGTTCTTTTTGCCGGATGCCTGTCAGCCGGCTGCGCACAGTTTATTCTCGGAATCGGAATTATGGCCGTCAACAGCGTATTTTTAAGGAAACTTCATGGGTATCGAACTGAGTGATTTTTCCGCCGCAAACGGAAAATTTGTTTTGAAACATCTGAATCTTGCCGTCCGGGCGGGCGAGATTCTCTGCCTTCTCGGCCCCTCGGGGAGCGGAAAAAGCACACTGCTGCAGGCTGTTGCCGGTATTTTGCCTCCGCTGCACGGAACGGTAAAAATCGGAGAAAAAGACGTGACGAAAATTCCGCTGCACAGACGCGGAACCCGCCTCGTTTTTCAAAATCCTACCCTCTTTGACCGCAGCGTACGGGAAAATATCGAATTTGGAATCGACGACCCCGCGGTTCCCCTTCCCCGGCGGCGGTATCTGACGGATCTGGCACTTTCCGGACTGCGAATCACCGATCTTGCGCAGCGAAACGCGAACACGCTCTCCGGCGGGCAGAAACAGCGTGTGGCCCTTGCCCGGGCTCTGGTGAGCAATCCGCAGGCTCTGCTGCTCGACGAGCCGCTGGCGCATCTGGAACAGAACGTCCGCACCCAAATCCATATCGATTTGGTCACGCAGATCAGGAGGTTCAAAATTCCGACCGTCTACGTTACGCACGATATCGACGACGCGCTGTCCGTCTCCGACCGGGTGGCGGTTTTGGGCAACCGTACCATTTTGCAGGAAGGCGCCCCCGAATCCGTTTATTACCGCCCGAACTGCAAAGAAGTGGCCCGGCTGCTGGGAATTTCCAATATCCTTTCCTGCACGGTAATCGACGTGCGCCGCACGGAGGGCGCCGGGCACGCGGCGGATTTTCTCCCGGCTCCCGATTTTCTGGGCGTGGCACATATCGGGGAACGGCGCTTCACTTTCCCCTGCGCACAGGAATTTCGCGGACCGGGTCTGGCGTGTATCGCACCTGCCCGCGTTCTGCTCGGCCGGACTGCGGAAAAGCAGGTTGTCGGGCAGACGGGAAACGTCATCTCCTCCGTATTTCACCGCTGGGGGCGCATTTACCACATCGAAACGGTATTCGGCACTCTCGTTTCATGCTCAAAACGCTCTTTTCACGTGGGGCAGTACGTCGATTTCTCCTTTTCCGACGGATGGATTATTCCGCAATAAAAACCGCATAAATAAGTTTTTCCGTGAAATCAAGCAGTTCTTCGTTTATCGGCGTGCCGCACGCCGAAGCGCTCAGCGCATTTCCCGCCTCCCTCAGCGGCACGGCAAGGGCGCGGATCGCCGGTTTCGGCAGAGATTTCGGGTAAAGACGTTTCAGCCTCACCAGGCGAAAATCGCTCAGCTGCACGGGAGAAAGCCGCAAAGTGTTTCCAAACACCGCGATTTCCCCGATTCCCGCAGCCCGGGCCGTCTCCCGCAGTTTTGAGATCCGCAGCAGACGCTCTACCTCCCGGGGCAGAGGGCCGTAACGGTCGGTCAGCTCGGCGGCGATGTCCGCGCGCGCGCAATCGTTTTGCGCGGCGGAAATTTTTGTGTAAATTTCCAGGCGCAGCCGCTCCGAAGCCACCCAGGACGCCGGAACAAAAGCATCCACGGGCAGCTCGATGCGTACATCGCCGCTTTCCGTCTCCGTCTGCGGAGTCTGACCGGTCAGTTTTGCCACGGCTTCGGAAACCATCCGGATATAAAGATCAAAACCGACGCCGGCTATATGCCCGGACTGCTCTCCGCCCAGAAGATTGCCCGCGCCGCGAATTTCCAGATCCTTCAGCGCCACCTGTATTCCCGCACCGAGTTCGGTGTGTGCGGCGATTGTGCGCAGACGCTCGATCGCTGTTTCCGTCATTACTTTTCCCGGCGGATACAGAAAATAGGCATATGCGCGTTCGCGTCCGCGCCCCACGCGTCCGCGAAGCTGATGGAGCTGCGACAGACCCAATTTCCGGGCATCTTCCACAATCAGCGTATTCGCATTTGAAATATCCAGTCCCGTTTCCACAATCGTGGTACATACCAGAACGTCTATTTCTTTCTCCCAAAACTGCCCGATCACGGTTTCAAGCTGCTGTTCGCTCATTTTTCCGTGGGCGATGCCAATCCGCGCCCCGGGAATCATCCGGGAAAGGTTTTCGGCCGCACGGGCAATTGTTTCCGTGCGGTTATGAATATAAAATACCTGTCCGTCGCGCAGCAGCTCGCGTTTCACCGCCGCGGCAATCTGTTTCCCGTCCTGCACGCCCACGTATGTCAAAACCGGATGCCGTTCTTCCGGCGGTGTGGCCAGCGTAGACATCTGCCGGATTCCCGTGACCGCCATTTCCAGGGTGCGCGGGATCGGCGTGGCACTCATTGCCAGCACATCCACCGCAGGATACATCTGCTTCAGTGTTTCCTTGTGCTCCACACCGAAACGCTGCTCTTCGTCTATGATTACCAGGCCCAAATCCTTAAACCGCACTTCACCCGTAATCAGTTTATGGGTTCCGATCACAACATCGATTTTGCCGCAGGCCGTTCCCTCTTTTACCGCCCGGGTTTCCTTCTGCGTCTGAAACCGCGAAAGACCTTCCACGGTAACGGGGAAACCGGCAAAACGCTCCCGGAACGTCTCCAGATGCTGCTGCACGAGCAGCGTGGTGGGAACCAGAACCGCAACCTGTTTCCCGTCCTGCACCGCTTTGAAAGCCGCGCGCACGGCAATTTCCGTTTTTCCGTACCCCACATCGCCCGAAATCAGCCTGTCCATGGGCTCGGGAGACTCCATATCCTTTTTTACCTCTTCAACCGTGGCAATCTGATCGGGCGTTTCGGTAAATTCAAACGCATCTTCCAACTCGCGCTGCCAGGGTGTGTCGGGGCCGAAAGCGTGGCCGCGCGTGGCTCTGCGCCGGGCATAAAGACGGATCAGCTCCTTTGCGATCTGTTTTACCGCCGCCCGGGCTTTTGACTTCGTTTTTGCCCAGTCCGAGCCGCCCATTTTATTTAAGGCGGGTTTGTCTCCTCCCACATATTTGGATACCAGATACAGCTGGTCCGTGGGAACCCACAGCTCGTCAGGCACGCCTTTTCTCCTGCCGGAGGCGTATTCAAGCACCACATACTCGCGCTGCGTACCGTTTACTCCCCCTACGCTGCGCTTCACAAGTTTCACAAATCTGCCGATGCCGTGGCGCTCGTGAACCACATAGTCGCCCGGTTTAAGCGACAGTGGATCCACCGTCTTTCCCCTTCTTGCGGGCATTGCCGTTTTTCCGCGCGATCCGGGGCCCCGGCGCACGCGGTGCAGGATATCCTGTGCCGAAAACACGGCAATTTTTTTGGATTCCGCCATAAACCCGCCGGGCAGCGAAGCGGTGACGATGCACACCACACCGGGTTTTATTCCCTCTTCCGGCGTACGCATAATCCGGGCGGGCACATCGGATTCTCCAAGCTGCTCCAAAAGTCTTTCCGCCGAACCCGCACTCTGCGCAAACAGCACGATTTTCCACAGCCCGCGGGTCAGCTCCCGCAGGAAAGCGAAAGCCTGCTCCGTGCGGCCGGCAAAATCCGGCGTTTCCCTCAGACCGGTATCTTCCGTATTTTCGCCCCGCAGTGCGCACATGGTCCACAGGCTGCGTCCCCGGGCCCCGATCAGTTCCCGCACCTGCGGCAAAGTAAGAAAAGAAGCCCGGGTGACTTCCAGCGGAACTTCCCCGCCGGCTGCCGCGTTTGACCAGGCGGCGGCGAGAAATTCCGCTGTGGTTTGGGAAAGGGATTCGGCGTGTGTTTCGATCCTTTCCGGGCAGACAAACACCACCCGCGCGCTTTGGGGAAATTCCTCCAGCACACACTCCATCTTCGGCACCAGAATGGGGAGCAGCGACTCCATTCCTTCCGCGGGAATCCCGTTCGCGATTTTGTCCAGCATTTCCGCCGCGCCGGGAAAATCGGCCAAACGGGAGGCGGCGCGGGCACGCACTTCGTCGGTAAGCAGAAGTTCGCGGCAGGCAGGAGCGCGAAGGACTTCACTTCTGTGCAGGCTGCGCTGGTCCGCAACCGAAAAAGCACGGATCTCCTCCACTTCGTCGCCAAAAAATTCAACCCGCAGCGGATGCGGCTCCGTCGGGGGGAAAATATCCACAATCCCGCCGCGGACGGCAAACTGCCCGCGCGCTCCGACCATGTCCGTGCGCGTATATGCCGCCGCCGTAAGCTGTTCGGTCAGTATTTCAATCTCGGTGTGCATCCCTGCCCTAAGTATTACCGGGCGCAGACGGCCCAGATTTTCCGCAATCGGCTGCAGCAGGGCACGCACGGGCATAACCACCGCTTTCAGCGGCGGATATTCCTCCGGGTGGGCAAGACGGTGCAGCACGGAAAGACGCCGGGCAACCGTATCCGCACGCGGAGAGAGACGCTCATGCGGAAGTGTTTCCCATGCGGGAAACACTTCCGCCGCGGACGGCGGAAGAAAATACTTCAGCCGGTCGGCGAACTCTTCGGCTTCGTGCCCCGAAGGCGTTACAATCAGCTGCAGATCCGTGTGGGAGCACAGCTGTGCGGCAAGGGGCACTGCTGCTCCCTCGGGCAGAGACAGATCGCGGTATCTGCCCGCTTCCGGATCCAAAATTTTATCTGCCGTGCCAAGCTCACCAAGGAGCGGGGATAAATCCATTCATTTCCTTAAACCGGGGCCGCACGCGGCCAACTGTAGAATCAGTGCGTATGAAGACGCATCTGCGCCTGTTCCAAACCGTTTTGCAAAACATCCTCCACCGCATGCGCGGCTCTGTCCACCAGCAGCGGCAGATCTGCGGCTTCTTCTTTCGTAAACCGCGACAGCACAAAATCCGCCGGATCCCGGCGCCCCGGCGGACGTCCGATTCCGAAGCGCAGACGAAGATAATTTTTTGTGCCCAGGGCCTGCGTAATTGAGCGCAGCCCGTTGTGGCCGCCCTCGCCGCCGCCGCGTTTCAGCTTCAGCACGCCGAAGGGAAGATCCAGATCGTCGTGAATCACAAGCAGAGTTTCCGGTGCGCAGTGAAAATAACGCAGCAGCGCGGCGACCGGGGTGCCGGAAGTGTTCATGTAGGAATTCGTTACGGCCAGGATCGCCTGCTCCGCGGCGTGCCCGCCGGCCGCGCCGCAGCGGACCGAGACTGCCCGCGTATTCGACTGCCTGTGGGACTGAAGAGCCGTGCCCGCGAGCGCGGTCAGTTCCCCGATTACCGTTTGCCCGATATTATGCCGGGTCTGCTCATATTTGGGACCCGGGTTGCCCAGGCCGACCACCGTAAACATATCTCCATCCCTTATCCGTGCCCGATCAAAAACGTCTGCCGCTCCCGATTAAACACATAAATCCGCAAAACGGAAAAGGGCGGCCCGCACCTGCGCACAGACCGCCCTTTTCCAAAAACCGAATTTAACGCTGCCGGTTTATTATTCCGCCGCGGGCTGTGCGGCTTCGGCTGCCGCGGGCTGCTCGGTTTCGGCAGTTTCGTCTTCAGGCACATCCACCTGCGGAACGGTAACCGCCACCACAACCGTATCGGGTTCCACGGCTGCTTCCACGTGCTGCGGGAGCTTCAGATCCGCCACGCGGACGGTGTGACCGTCTTCGGCGCCTTCCACGTTTACCGTCACGTGCTCGGGAATCTCCGTTGCCGGCGCAAATACCGGCAGGGTCATCAGCTCAAGCGAAGCCACCGCACCCGCCACGGGCTCGCCTTCCAGAACCACGCTGACTTCAACTTCAACCTTCTGATCGGCTTTCACACGCAGGAAATCAATGTGCTCGATCGCTCTGCTCAGCGGATTGCGCTGAATGTCTTTCACCAAAGCAAGCTGCTCTTTGCCGGCAACTTCGATTTTCACCAGTGCATTTGCGTTTCCGCGCACTTCCATGTAGATCTCATGGGCGTCAAAATGAATGTGGCGCGGTTCCCTGCCCAGGCCGTAAAGTACGGCGGGTGTGCGGTTTGCGCGGCGCAGCTGACGCGAGGCGCCCTTGCCAAAGGATTCGCGCATTTCGGCTTTTACGATGTCTGCCATCAGTTCTCCTTTTTCCTGTACGTTTACTGCCCCGAACGGAGGCCACGCCCGGAAAACCGAACACAGACACCGCGTCGATTACGGAACATACCGGCTGTCTTTCAAGCCGCTACCCGCAGACCGGCAGCCGACGGAAGTACGCGGCCGCTCTGCGCTGTTCCCTCGCCGAGGCAAAGATAATTCTATCCGCCGGCGGAGCCGTTCGCCTTCTTTTTTCGGATTTTGTGCCCAATTGCGCAAATATCCGGAGATTTCCGCGCCCGAAAATCTCAAAATGCGCCGTCGAACAGCGAGGTAACCGAACCGTCGTTAAACACTTCTTCTATCGCGTGCGCCAAAACCGGCGCGATGGGCAGCACCGTCAGCTGCGGGAAACGTTTCTCCGAGCCGATGGGAATCGTGTCGGTTACGATAATCTCGCAGGCGCCGGATTCGCTGAGACGTTTCACCGCCGGATCGGAGAGCACACCGTGCGTCGCCGCCACGATCACATTCTTCGCCCCGGCGTCCAAAACCACACGGATCGCACCCACGATAGTGCCGGCGGTATCAATCAGATCGTCCACGATTACCGCGGTACGCCCGGCAACGTCTCCGACCACACGGTTCGCAACTGCCATATTCGGACGGGAAATATCGCGCGTCTTGTGCACAAAGGCCAAAGGCAGACCGCCCAGACGTTTTCCCCACTGCTCGGCAACCTTGATTCTTCCCGCGTCGGGGGAAACAATCACCGCCGCAGCGGGATCGATCCGCGTGCGCACGTACTCCACCAGAGTCGGCATTGCCCACAGGTGATCCACCGGACCGTCGAAGAATCCCTGCGTCTGCGCGGCGTGCAGATCCACCGACATGATTCTGTCCGCACCGGCCGTTTTAAACAGATCGGCCATCAGCCGGGCGGAGATCGGTTCGCGCCCCTTATGCTTCTTGTCCTGACGGGCATACGGGTAGGAGGGCATAACCACCGTGATCCGCTTTGCCGAGGCACGCTTTGCCGCGTCCACCATAATCAGCGCTTCCATGATCCATTTATTCACGGGGTTGGTGATCGACTGCATGATAAAGACGTCCGTGCCGCGCACGGATTCGTCGAAGCGCACATAAATTTCCGAATTTGCAAAATCGTAAATCGTGGTCGGAAGCAGTTCGATTCCCAATTCTTTCGCCACCGCAACCGCAAGTTGGGGGTGCGCCCGCCCCGAGGCAAGAACCAGATGTTTCCTACCGTTGCTGTGAATACCCGTCATTGTGTGCCCTTCCCTGTGCTCTGTTTTTATGGACTGCAGTCAAAACCCGGTGTGTTTCATCCTTTTCGGACCGTAAATGCCGGCAGATGTTCGTGCGGCATAACTTCGGCATTTTCCACGAAACACTGCGGCACGGATGCGTACGCGCCTATTTTTGCGTTTATCAGCTGCGTATTCGGACCGACCGTGGCATAGGGGGCAATTTCGCTGCCGCCGCGAAGGACCGTGCCCGGTTCGATAACGGCATCCGCGCCCACGGTGACGTCCACATCAACATACGTGGAATCCGGATCGGTTACCGACACGCCGGAGCGCATCAGCCCCTGCAAAATACGCATATTTTTCACTTTACGCAGACGGGCAAGCTGCACAAGATCGTTTACTCCCTCCGCCTGCACGCTGTCGGTGAGCACATAGGAACCGATCGGTTTACCCGAATCCGCCGCCGCGGCGACCATATCGGTCAGATAAACTTCACCCTGGGCATTGTCCGTGCCCAGGGAGGAAAGTTCGCTGCGCAGAAAATCGGCGTCGAAAATATAGGTTGAGGTGTTTACCTCGGTTATCCGCCGCTGCTCTTCGGTGGCGTCTTTTTCTTCCACAACCCCGCAGATCGGCCCGTCAGCGATACCGGCGGAAGAACCCGGCCGGCGCAGAATCCGCCCGTATCCGAACGGATTATCCAAACGCACGGAAAGCACGGTGACGGCGTTTGGCCGCTCCGCCGCAGCGCAGTGTGCCTTCAGCAGCCGGCGAAGCGTGGCCGGGGTAAACATCGGGCTGTCTGCCGCAATAACAAGAACCGGGCCGGTCAGATCCTGCGGAAGCGAACGCAGACCGCACCACGCGGCCCGTCCCGTACCTTTTATTTCATCCTGATCCGCAATCAGAGCCTGCGGATTAATCGAACGCAGATGCCGGACAACGCGCTCGCGTTCGTGACGGACCACAAATACGGTGTGCCGTGGGTGCAGATCCGATATCGCATCGTTTACGTGCCCCACAAGCGTACGTCCGCACATTTCCAGCAGAACTTTCGGTGTGTGTGATCCTACACGGGTGCCTTTGCCCGCGGCCAGGACGATAACGGCAGAAAGAGTCAATGAATCAGTCACAAGCCCTCCGAAAACTCTTACCTGTAAACTGCTCCGCCACTAGGATTCGAACCTAGAATAACGGTTCCAAAGACCGCTGTGTTGCCATTACACCATGGCGGACCACTCGACTATTGTGCCGGGAAACACAAAGCCTTTTCCATTCTACCCGAAAAATGTGGCCTCCCAAACGTTATTTTTCACTGCCGGAGAGGCACTCCGCGCCGCCGGATTGCCGGTTTGTGTTTTTACGGGGGGGGGATCCGGTAGAATGGTGGGAAGCTGTCCGAAATTACCTGTGCGGAAGGAATGCCATGTCTTTAACCGTGGAAAATCTGTATAAATCGTTTGGCAGTGTGCAGGCACTGCGGGGAATGGATTTTACCGCCAACGCCGGGGAAATATTCGGATTTGTCGGATCGAACGGGGCAGGCAAAACAACGACCATGCGGATCATCCTCGGAGTTTTGAAAGCCGACTCGGGAAAAGTCAGCCTCGACGGCAGGGAACTGGATTTTTCCCTCCGCACCCGTTTCGGCTATATGCCCGAGGAACGCGGACTTTACCCGCGGATGAAAGTGCAGCCGCAGCTGGAGTATCTGGCCAAGCTGCAGGGACTGTCTTCGGCGGAGGCCCGGAAAGCTGTTCTGCACTGGACGGAACGGCTGGGAGTGGCCCACAGAAGAAACGACCGCGTGCAGAATCTGTCTCTGGGCAACCAGCAGCGTGTGCAGCTGTGCGCGGCCCTGGTCCACAATCCCGATTTTCTTGTTCTCGACGAACCGTTTTCGGGCCTGGATCCGCTCGCCGTAGACACAATGGGCTCGATACTGCGGGAAAAAGCCCGGGAGGGAACCACCGTTATTTTCTCGTCCCACCAGCTGGATCTTGTGGAACGGCTGTGCGACAGAATCGGCATCTGCTCCCTGGGAAAAACGGTGTCCGAGGGGGACATCGATTCCCTGCGCGAAACGCCGTTCCCGATTTACGACGTCACCACTTCCGCGGATGCGCACAGCGTGCGCGAAGCGCTTCTTACCCTTGGCCTTAAAGACGTAAAACCGCACGGCGGGCATACATTCCGCATCACTTTGCCGCAGGGATTTGACGATCAGACCCTGCTGCACGCAATGCTGGATCTTGCGCCCGTGCACGGTTTTTCACGTTACCGCCCGCACCTGAACGAACTGTTTTCAAATATCGTCTCCGTTCCCGGCACAGATACGAAGCCGGAGAAAAAACCGGCACGAAAAGGCCTCCTCGGATTTATCGGAAGGAAATAAGCAATGCTGAAGCACATTATTCTGCGTGAATTTCGGGCACTGGCCGGAAACCGGGGGCAAAAGATTTCAACTGCGGTAATCCTGATTCTGATCCTGGTTTTTGGCGTCGCGGGAAAGTATTTTCTCAGCGGCGGGAGCGGCGGGAGGCAAAACGGACCGCTGCCGGCCGCCACCCAAACCGTGGGTTTGGGCAGTGAATTTTCGGGCATGAAACCGCTTTTGGCGCAGCTGCCGTTTTTGCGGACAGAAGATATTCCCCCAAATGCGGATCCCGGCCGGTGGCTTGGCGCACAGACCGAAAAAGACCGTCCCGCACGGCTCGCGATTGCCGGCACAGCCGACGAACCGAAAATATACGAGTACGGAGAAGCGGACGAAAAAACCGTGGATCTCCTGAAAAAAGGGCTGATGAGCTACACAGCCACAAAAATTATCGGCCAGATGGCACCCGAACAGCAGCAGCGTATTGCACGGGCGGGCAATCCGCAGATAGTTGCGGTTGCGGATTCCGAAACCGCAAAAGACCTGAACCCGGTCAGTTTCACCGCAGCCATAATCGTGCTGATGCTTATGTTTTTTGCGATCATGACGGGTGTGGGAACCGTTTCCGCCGGTGTTGTGGAAGAAAAGTCCTCGCGCGTGGTTGAAATTCTGCTCTCTTCGGTTCGCCCGCGGACGCTTCTTTTGGGAAAAGTGCTCGGAATCGGATCGTTTGTGCTGCTCCAGGTAGTCCTTTACGTGGCGGCACTGTCCGTATCCGTTCATATCGCGGGCCTGCAGGCAAATATCGGCATTTCCCCCATTGCCTCCATGCTGATTTGGGTAGTGATCGGATTCTTCATCTTTGTTTCCCTCACCGGCGGTTTGGCCGCCACCGCTTCCCGGCAGGAAGATCTGGGATCGGTGACCATGATCGTCACTTTCGCCTTACTGATCCCCTTCTATATATCGATGTTCTTTATCCCCAATTTTCCGCACAGTCCGGTCACGGAGATTCTTTCCCTCATTCCCGGATTCTCTTCGTTTATGATGCCGATACGGCAGGTCTACGGCACGGTTGCGCTGTGGCAAAGCGCGGTGGCGATCGCGGCGGGAATAGCGGCAATCCCGCTTATCTCCGCAGTCGCCGGAAAGATCTACGAAAATTCGGTACTCCATACCGGGCAGCGGATTCCGATTCTCAAAGCCCTGAGGAAACGCTGACCGCAGGCAGACTCTCCGGATGCGGCGGACGCCGGGAATCCGGGAATTACCGGGAGGGGCTGTAACGCTCGAATTCTTCGCCGGCTTTCAGCCATTCTTCTTCCAGACGGGCAAGTACTTCGTCCAGCCCGGAGATTTCCTTCCCCAACCGGGCCAAATCCCCGTAATTCCCGTTCATCGCCTGTTCCGTCTGCCGCAGGGCAAGCCCGTCGCGCTTTTCCCTGGTTTTTTCCATCTGCTTTTCCACGCGGTTCATGGTTTTCTGCGCCGCACGCGCCCGCGCGGCACTGCTGTTCCCCTGCGCGGATTTTTCAAAATTCGGCGCGGCAGGGGCGCCGGCATCGGCGGCGCTTTCCTCCGCCGCCCGACTCAGCTCCAGATATTCTTCCACTCCCCCGGGCAGATCGCGCACCCTGTGCCCGATCACCGCAATTTGCCGGTCCGTCACTCTCTCCAGAAGATAGCGGTCGTGAGAAACAACAATAAGTGTGCCCGGCCAGGAATCCAGCAGATCCTCGATCGCCGCCAGCGTATCGGTATCCAGATCATTGGTCGGCTCATCAAGCAGCAGCACATTCGGTTCGCCCATCAGCAGCCGTAAAAACTGCAGCCTGCGGCGTTCCCCGCCCGACAGTTCCGCCACGCGCGTCAGGGCGCGTTCGCGCGTAAACCCCAGGCGCTCCGCCAGCCGGGAAGCGGTTACCTCACGTTTTCCCACAGTAACACGTGCGGCTATGTCGCTTATCGCCTCCGTAACACGGCGCCCGCCGGCCTCGTCCAACTCTTTTACATCCTGCGAAAGCACGGCACAGCGTACGGTTTTGCCCCGTTTCACTTTTCCTTTTCCGGGTTTTGCCGTTCCCGCCAGCAAGTCCAGAAGCGAGGATTTACCCGCGCCGTTCTTTCCCAAAATTCCGATCCGCTGCCCGGGCGCAAGGCGCAGCGTAACATCGCGCAAAACAGGTTCCGCTCCGTTTTTCCACGCAAAATCAACATTAATCAGATCGATGACGTCTTTTCCCAAACGCGCGGTTGCCATCTGCGTAAGCGCAACGGTGTCCCGGGGCGGAGGTTCGGCGGCAATCAGCGCATTCGCCGCCTCAATCCGAAAACGCGGTTTTGAGGTGCGCGCCGGCGCGCCGCGGCGCAGCCAGGCCAGTTCTTTGCGCAGTAAATTGTTTCGTTTCGCCTCCGCGGCCCGTGCCAGCCGCGCACGTTCGGCGCGCTGTAAAATATATGCCGCGTAACCGCCCTCATAGGTCTGCACCGATCCCGGCTGCGGATTTACGCCTCCCGGTCCGTCATTGCCCGGAATTACTTCCCACATCTGCGCGCACACGGCGTCCAAAAACCACCTGTCGTGCGTAACGGTCACAAGTGCGCCTTTTCCGCCCGAAAAACGTTCCCGCAAAAGACGCGCCAAACCCGCTATCCCCTCAATATCGAGATGGTTGGTCGGCTCGTCGAGAACAAGCACATCCGCCGGGGCACACAGTGCCGCAGCCAATGCCACTCTGCGCCGCTGACCGCCCGAAAGTTCGCAGACTTTGCGCCGCAGCGGCACATCCGGCAGCAGCACGGCATGGATATTTCGGACGGAGGCGTCCGAAGCCCACAGATATTTTGCTTTATCCCCGTGAATCGCATACTCGGCGGTTATATCGGGATCAAACGTGTCATGCTGGGAAAGATATGAAAAACGTGTTCCGTTTGCGCATGTCACCCTGCCGGTATCACTTGGAATGCGACGCAGAAGAAGCGCAAGCAGAGTTGATTTTCCGCCGCCGTTCGGACCCACCACTCCAACGCGCGACCCGTCTTCCAGCGAAAGGTTCACATCCCCCAAAATCGGACGCGATCCGAGCGTAACCGACACATTTTCAAGGCTGAGAATATGTGCCACTACCGACTCCGTTTTATGTGTGCGCCCGCCGCCGGACCCGCTGCCGAAAATACACGGAGACCGGGGAACCGCCTGCGCAGATCGGCAGTATGGGTGTGCAGCCGCTGCGCAGACACAAGAACGGCAACCGAAGCCCCGGATCCCGAAAGAATACTGCCGTAGCCCTCATCTCCGATCTTCCGGAAAATATCTGCCAGATCCGGACGGAGAGACAGAGCCGGGCGCAGCAGATCGTTTTTCATCTGCGCACCCACAGCCGCCAAATCCTCTCCCTGCACGGCACGGCGCAGCTCTTTCGTGTCGGCGGGCCGGTCCGCGCCGGTATTTTGTGCGCCCGGAAACTGCGCACGGCACTCAGGCCCGTATTGCTGCCGGTCAAATGCACGAAATACCTCGGGCGTGGACAGTCCCTCCGGATTGGCAAGAATAACCCACCCGTGCAGCGCCCCGGGGCGCAGCGCAGTCAGTTTTTCCCCTCTTCCCGTGCCGTGCGCAATCCCGCCCAGCAACGCAAAGGGAACATCCGATCCCAATTCCGCGCCAAGCGCGCGCAGTTCGGAGGCGGACAGACCCAGTTCCCACAGTTCATTCAGAGCTGTCAGCGCAGCCGCGGCATCGGCAGACCCACCGGCCATTCCGCCGGCGACCGGGATCCGCTTCGTCAGCTCGATTTTTGCCCCGCCGCGCACGCCGAACCTTTCCTGCAGCAGCTTTGCGGCTCTGATTACGATGTTTGAGGAGTCCGTGGGCAGATCCGCACCCAACCCCGTAACAGACAGGGACAGTCCGTCCGCCGCATATACCTGCACATCGTCAAAAATATCCACTGCCTCGAAAACGGTGTCCAAATCATGAAAACCGTCCGGCCGGCGTTGCCCGACCCGCAGGGCAAGGTTTATTTTGCCCGGGGCGCAGGCGGAAACATATTCCATCTTCATCCCATCTTTCGTCTCTGCCCAATTTTACCCCGCCGCGGATTGCGTTTCGAAGCGCGGATCCAAAGATACCCGGGCAATTTGCGCAAAATCCTCCACCGACAGTTTTTCTCCGCGCAGGGCAGGATCAATGCCTGCCTGACGCAAAATGAGTTCCGCCCGGCGGGCGTTTCCCGCCCAGGGGGAAAGAGCGGCGCGCAGAGTTTTGCGCCGCTGGGCAAAAGCCGCATCCACAATCGAAAACACACGCTCCCGGGGCACATCCGCACAGGGCGCGTGACAGGTGAAATGCACGAGCGCCGAATCCACATTCGGCACCGGCCAAAACACATTGCGGGAAATTTTCATTCCCCGGCGCACGTCGGCATACCATGCCGCTTTTACGGATGGGATTCCGTAGGTTTTCGATCCTCTGTGCGCCGCCAGCCGGTCTGCCACTTCCGCCTGCACCATCACGGTTCCTCCAACCAGGGAAGGCAGCCGGGAAAGAAACGTAAGCAGAATCGGCACGGCAACGTTGTAGGGCAGGTTGGCCACCAGGTATGCGGGGGAAAAAGAATGCGGCGCATGCAGTTTTCCCCAGCCGGGAGGCTCGGCCAGGTCCGCGGCGTTTTTGACCGTCATTGCGTCACAGTTTTTCACGGCAAAGTTTTCTTCCGCACCCGGCATATATTCTTTCACCGTCGCGCGAAGGCGTCCGGCCAGAACGGGATCTATTTCCACGGCGGAACAAAATGCTCCCGCTTCCAAAATAGCCAGCGTGAGCGAGCCCAGTCCGGGGCCCACTTCCGTTACCGCGCTGCCGGGGGAAATCCGTGCTTCGCGCACAATCCGTCTTACCGTGCCCGGATCGTGCACAAAATTCTGCCCCAGGGTTTTCGTCGGAGACACACCGAGTTCCGCGGCAATCGCGCGTATCTGCGTCGGTCCGAGCAGTGTGGGGGACGGCGGATTTTCCGTATCGGCAGCGGAAAATGTTTCGTCAGTCATAAACCCACTATAGCTATTTACGCCGAATTTTAATACCAGCCCGTGCTTTGCGAATGGGCCCAGGCAGCGGCGGGGGATCCGTAACGGCCCTTAATATAACCCAGTCCCCAGCGAATCTGTGTGGCCGGGTTTGTGCGCCAGTCGCTTCCGGCGGAAGCCATCTTACTTCCCGGAAGGGCCTGGGGAATTCCGTAGGCACCGGAGCTGCGGTTGGACGCAGTGTGGTTCCAATGCGACTCACGCTGCCAAAGCCGGTCGAGATACGCAAACTGATCCGCTCCCCAACCGTATGAGGCAAGCATCGAGCGGGCAATATCGCGTGCCGAACCGGCAGGCACGGGTGCGGAATCGGCCGCAGCCGCGACAGGAGCGGGCAGAGCGCCTGTCTCTTTCGTTCCCACTTTCACGATTTCGTCTGTCCGCGGCGTGGATACGGCTTCGGCCAGAATCTGCCGCGAGACTTCCCTGCCGTCACGCAAAACAATTTTTACCGTGCGTCTGCCTTCGCCTCTGACGCCTTTGGTAACTACTCTGCGCTCGCCCTTTGCCAGCGTGGGATCACTTTCTTCTTTTACCGTATAGTCCTCGGCGTAATCCTCGGTCTTCGTCTGCGCCGAAACACGGACCACTTTAATGGACGCGCCGTCCTTCACGCGCGAATCAAGGGCAAGGGAAACTTCGTCGTCCGCGTCCAGTCTGATTTTTGCCGCCGCCAGCGCGTCGGCCACGGTGAGCGTGGACATTCCTTCCAGGGAACGGGTCTTTCCGTCTGCGGTTACGGTGTAGCTGATCTTTTCCACAACCGGAGCGGAGACGTTCCTGCCGAAAGCGGAAGGGGAACCGGAGGACGGATTTTCGGCAGTGGCTGCCATTGCCGCCACGCTCAGGCCGGAAGTGGCCGCCACAATTGCCGCCACAAGCGTGCGCGAACGGCTGAACAGTTTCGGTGCGCGCGGCGGCGTGTGCAGCTCAATCTGGGAAACCAGCAGATTTTCGTTCATATATTCGGCATATACGTTGCGGTTTTCCGGCAGTACCACACGGGCCCGCACCGCAGACACGCTGCCGGGATTCGGCAGGGCAGCGGTTTTCTGCGCCCGGGCGGCACGCTGCGCCATACGCAGTGCGCGTCGCGACCCCGGTTTCGGCTGAGCGTCAAGATTCATCACAAACGGAGCTGAACCCGCCAAAGCACTGTGCTTACCCAAAATATCTCCTGTTGCCGGAACCGGCGGATACCGGTTTCCCTTTTTACCTTTGGCCCGGAAAGACGCAGGGCGCCGGCACCGAACCAAACGGTAACTTTCTGTAATCAATTGTAATCAAAATGTTATAAATGGCAAATAATCATGAGCCGGATTACATTTCCGCGCTCAGATTCCATACACCCGGGACACATTTTGGTTCAGCACGCCGCACCAGCGGTCGGTATCCATATTGCGCAGCCGGGCCTGAAAACGAACCGTGTACGCTACGGCCCATACGGCATTGGGATGCCCCCGGTAGGGCTCCGGCGTCAGATACGGGGCATCCGTCTCCGCAAGAATCAGGTGCGCGGGCAGCGCCTGCAGCGCCCGGCGCAGATCCGTGTTCGCCTTATAGGTCAGATTCCCGGAAAAAGAGGCATACCAGCCGTGTTCCGCGCAGATTTCGGCCAGCGTAACGTCGCCCGAAAAACAGTGAAAGACGGTCCGCCGGGGCGCGCCGTCCTTCAGCAGAATCTCAACCACATCGGAATGTGCGTCGCGGTCATGGATCTGCAGCGGCTTGTCCAGCTCTTTCGCCAGCGCCAGATGCGCGCGAAACGACTCCTTCTGCGCGGCAGCCCCCGCTTCGCCCGTGCGGAAATAGTCCAGACCGGTTTCCCCTACCGCCACCACATTCCTGTCCGCGCATAAACCGGCGGTAAGGGAAATTGCTTCTTCCAAAGAATAACGCCGGTGATGTTCCTGCAAAGCGTGCGTCATGCCGTCCGGCGAAATTTCGCTCACTCCCGCGTGCAGCGCTGCCTCATTGGGGTGCACGGCAAGAGCCGCCCAAAACTCCGGATACCTGCGGGCCAAATCGAGCGTAAAACCGTATGCAGGAATTTCGCATCCCGAAGTGACCGCCGCACGCACTCCGCAGCGGCGCATCATCGAACGCAGAGTGTCCACTGCCAGAGGAGGGCACAGCCCGGCAGAATCCGCCGCGGATTTGGAAGCGCCCTGCCCGCTTTCGCCGTCCCCGCCGGAAGCGGTATCCTCCCGCCGCACATCCTCCGCGGGCACGGGATCGGGAGAGATATGCGTATGGTTGTCCACCGTCGGAACCGCCAACGGAATATCCGGCTCGGGGAAAAAACGCTTTTTATGCCGGCTCATGCTCTGTTTTCCGAACCGTCTTTCATCCCCGGTCCGCTTCCAGACGCTCCAGCTCCCGGGCCGCCACGTCGTCATCCAGTTTTTGGAACACGGGCTTCGGTTTGGAAATCGGAGTTCCGGGCACAACGCAGCGGCGCTCCCACCGCCGCACATTCGTATAGTCGCCGGTGATGATCGGATAGGGATGGCCCGTATCCAAATCCGTTGTTTCCACCATCTGCGGCATGGGCGCAATATCGCCGCTGCCGCCCAAAATCAGATCGATTGTATTGGAAGAATGGGGCAGGAAAACACTCATCATCGTGTTCAGATCCGATACTGCCTGAATCAGCGTATTGAGCACCGTGCCCAGCCGGGAACGCATGGATTCATCTTTCATCTTAAAGGGTTCCGTGCGCGACACATACGCATTGGCTTCCCCCACCAGACGCATAATTTCGCCCAGCGCGGCCCGCTGCCTGTGATTTTCAATCAGTTTCCCCACCACGGAAAATCCGGCTGCCACCTCATCGAGCAGCTCCCGGTCAACATCTTCCCGTTCCTGCGCAGGCGGTATTTCACCGAAGTTCTTCGCAATCATCGCCGCAGTCCGGTTCACCAGATTGCCCCATCCGGCAACCAGCTCGGAATTGTTTCGGCGGACAAACTCTTCCCACGTGAAATCGGAATCCGAAGTCTCCGGACCCGCAATGGAAATGAAATACCGCAGAGCATCCGGCCGGTAGCGGGAAAGAACGTCGCGCACATAGATCACAACCGACTTTGAGGAAGAAAACTTTTTGCCTTCCATCGTCAGAAACTCCGAGGCCACCACCTGCGTGGGCAGATTCAGCTTTCCGAACCTGTGCGGCGTTCCCCCGTACGCACCCTCCCCGTTATATGCCAGCAGTTCGGCCGGCCAGATCTGGGAATGAAAAACGATATTGTCTTTGCCCATAAAGTAATAGGAAAGAGCCTGCGGATCGGTCCACCACATCTTCCAGTCCTCTGCGTCTCCCCGACCGGCAAGACTGCGGCGGCGTGCCCACTCCACGGATGCGGAAAGGTAGCCGATCACGGCGTCAAACCACACATAGAGCCGTTTATTGGGCCGGTCTTCCCAACCCGGAATCGGAATTCCCCAGGTAATGTCGCGGCTCATGGCCCGCGGACGCACATCCTCCAGAAGGTGCTTGGAAAAAGAAATTACATTCGGACGCCATTTGCCCGATTTCTCCACCTCGTCCAGCCACTGCCCGAGCCTGTCGGCGAGCGCGGGAAGATCCAGAAAATAATGCTGCGTAGTTTTAAATTCGGGCGTAAGGCCGGAAACTTTCGAAACGGGATTCAGCAGATCCTGGGGATCAAGCTGATTGCCGCAGCTGTCGCATTGGTCTCCGCGCGCGCCCTGCGCCCCGCACAGCGGGCAGGTGCCCTCGATGTAACGGTCGGGAAGGGTATTGCCCGTTTTCGGGTCAATCGCCACCGGGGTATCCTGCACTTTCAGATATCCGTTGTCGCGGCAGCCGACAAACAGCTCCTGCACCACACGCTGATGATTTTCGGTGGTTGTGCGGGTAAACAGATCATAGGACAGGCCAAGATTCACAAGATCTTCCACAATAATCCGATTGTTCCTGTCGGCCAGCTGCCCGGGCGTCACTCCCTCCCGGTCCGCCGCCACCATGATCGGCGTACCATGCTCGTCGGTACCCGAAACCATCAGCACGTCATGCCCCGCCATACGCATGTAACGGGAGAATACATCCGAGGGGACGCCGAATCCGGCAACGTGACCGATGTGACGCGGGCCGTTTGCATACGGCCAGGCAACTGCAGAAAGAATCTTAGACATACTACTAGGTTACGGCGTTTTGCCGCTTTGGGAGAAATTTTCCCCGGGATTGCGAAAAAAAATTTATGTTTTTGCCCGGACGGACTAGAATTGTCCCAGGCGGGCCGTCCTTTTCCGATTTCCGTTCCAAAATGGGAGAATCCGGTTTCGTCTGCGATTATTCCCATAAATATTTGGTTGGAGGAACAGTGGAAACCGAAAGACGCGCCCTGATTATTGTTGACGTACAGCCGACGTTCTGCGAAGGAGGCGCGCTCGGCGTGGCGGGCGGCAACGAAACGGCACACAAAATAGCCGATTTTGTCACAAAAAACGCCCACGAATACGAACTTATCGTGACCACACAGGACTGGCACATAGATCCGGGAGAGCATTTCTCCGACGAGCCGGACTTTATCGATTCCTGGCCTCCGCACGGCGTGGCGGGCACACCGGAAGCGGAGCTGCACGAAGAAATTGCCGCCCTGCAGACGGATGACGCAGTCAAAAAGGGAGAATACCGGGCGGCCTATTCCGGATTTGAAGGGCACAATGCGGAAGGCGAAACGCTGGAAGAAATTCTGCGCGCGCACGACATTCAGGAAGTGGATGTAGTGGGAATCGCCGAATCGCACTGCGTGAAAGAAACCGCGTTGGACGCCCTGCGCGCCGGATGGCATGTGCGCGTGTTCAGCGACCTGACCGTACCCGTATCGGAGGAGACGGGAATCGCGGCGCGGAGGGAAATGGACGAGGCAGGCGTGGAGCAGATCCCCTCCGCGGAAGCATTCGGTTTTTACGATCCGGGAGACGACGGCGCGCTGCCCGACGAAATTGCGCACGGCAGACAAAACGGCGGCGGAAGAATTGATCTGTGGGACGAAGACTGCGACTCCGGTTACGACCCCGATTACGACTCCGCGCAGGATTACGGCACGGGCCGTGCCGGGCGCGCAAATGCCCTGCACGACGACTGCGGCTGGGACGAAAACGACGCCGTCTGGGACGACGGAGACCGGGACGAAAACGACGCCGTCTGGGACGGCAGCGGCGAAACGCAATGGGAGTCTTTTCCCATGGCGGAAGATCCTCATCCCGCAGAAGAAGAATATGACAGCCCGGCACCGAAAACGCAAAGCGCGGCAGGAGCCGAAGACCGCGTGCCCGAAATACCCGGGTCCGAAGACGGCTTTGATCCGGCCGAATACGGAATCGATCTTTTGCCGGAAGAAGAAGAATACGATTTTTCCGCAGATGCCGACGAGTCCGATTTCGATTTTTCCGATATTGATTTCAAACCCGGGGGCGGTTTCCGGCACTGAAACGACACCGCAAAGATCGGGGGCTAAGCTTCCAGACACGCCCGGTAGAGCGCATTTTTCCGCACGTTCTCCCGTTTCGCAACATATTTCACCGCATCTTTGAGGCTCAGGCCCAACTCAACGAGTTCCGCAACCTGTGCCGCGGGAGCGGAGATACCCTCGGTTTCCCCGGCTCCCGCCACAACTACGGCTATTTCCCCCAGCGGACCACCGCGGGCCCATTCCCGCAGCTCTTCCAGCGTTCCCCGGACCACTTCTTCATGGATTTTCGTCAGTTCCCGGCAGACTGCGGCTTTCCGCCCCGGGCCGAAGGCGTCTGCCATTTTCCCCAAAACGCGCGCAATTCGGCGCGGAGATTCAAAAAACACCATTGTCCGCGGTTCTTTTTTCAGCGTCTCCAGCTCCGATTCCAGTTCACCGTCCCTGCGGGGCAAAAATCCCTCAAAAACAAATCTGTCGGTGGCCAGCCCGGAAATCACAAGCGCGGTCAGCACGGCGGAAGGGCCCGGCACCACCGTCAGGGGCACACCCTGCCCGGCAGCCAAATGCGCAATCCTGTATCCCGGATCGGAAACCGCCGGCATTCCGGCATCGCTCAGTACCACCACGGTTTTTCCCGACCGCGCCGCCTCCACCAGATCCCGGGCTTTTTCCTGTTCGTTATGATCGTGGTAGGCGGTTACCGGCGCATGAAGTTCCACCCCCAGCCTGGAAGCCAGATTCAGCAGACGCCTTGTATCCTCCGCCGCAATCAGATCGGCTTCGGCCAGTATCTGCCGTAGGCGCGGCGAAGCGTCCCCATCGTTTCCCAACGGTGTCCCTGCCAGATAAATCATGCCCGTTTCCTCTTTTCAGATTCCAAATTTTCTTCTGATCCGCGCATATGCCGTCAGACCGGCCGCCCACATTTTTTCTCCGACATGCGGGGGAGGCGAAACGGTCATCAGTTTCTGCGCGGCCACCGTCTGGATGTCGGTGTATTTCACTATCCCTTCCCTGCCGTGGCGGTAGGAAAGACCCGAGTCCTTCATTCCTCCCAAAGGCGCATGCACGGAACCCCATGCGGCGGCATAGCCGTCGTTGATATTCACCAAACCGGTTTCCAATTTTTTCGCCAGCGCCCGGCCTGCCGCGAAATCGCCGGTCCAAATCACGCTGTTTAATCCGTATCGTACGGCATTTGCCAGCTCTACCGCCTCACTGTCGCCGCCAACGCGGTAAAGGGCAACCACGGGGCCGAAAGTTTCCTGCGCAAACAGATCCATCTCCCGCGTTACGCCGGTTAAAACGGTCGGAGGGAAGATGCGCCCGGAATTTTTCGGATCCGCAATCCCTCCGGCAAGAACGGTTGCCCCTTTGGACAGCGCGTCACGCACATGCGCATTTACCTTCCGCATCTGTTTTTCGGATATCAGCGGCCCCATATCCGTATCCCAATCCATCGACACACCGGTTTTCATCGTCTTCACGGCTGCAAGGAAAGCGGGCACAAAGGTATCCCAGATATTTTCGTGCACATAGATCCGTTCCACCGAGACGCACAGCTGCCCCGAAGAGGAAAAACAGGCTTTTACGGCGCTTTTTGCCGCGCGCGCGGCGGGTGCGTCGGCGCGCACAATCATTGCGTTTTTCCCGCCCAGCTCGGCGGAAACACCGATCAGATTTTCTCCCGCGGCTGCGGCGGCACTGCGGCCGACGGCAGTCGAACCGGTAAACATCAGATAATCCGCATTCGCGGCAAATGCCGCCCCGAGGGCACGCCCGGAACCTACTGCCACCGAAAACACGTCCCGCGGAAGACCTGCCCGCAAAAGAAGGGATTTTACGGCCAAAGCCGAATACGGAGTAAGCGAATCCGGCTTCAGCACTACCGCGTTGCCGGCCATCAGTGCCGCCACGGCATCGGAAAACGCCAGCGAAAGCGGGTAATTCCAGGGAGAGATTATTCCCACGGCCCCTTTGGCTCGATACCGCACGGTAACGGACGTCAAAAGCGGTATTGCCCCGGGAACTTTTCGCGCACGCAAAATTCTGTGTGCCCGCCGCGCATAAAACAGGCAGTTTTGAACTGCGTCGTAGTATTCCTCAAAAGCACTGCCGCGGTCTTTGCCGTTTTCCCACTGCAGAAGATCGAGAAGCGGATCGCGCAGGGCAAGCAGCAGATCCGTGAAACGCAGAATAATCCGCCGCCGTTCGCGAAAACCCAAGGCGTCCCACTTCCGCCCTGCCGCACGTGCCCGGGTAAAAAGAGCGGGAACGGCGCCGGGCTGCGTCAGCGGAAGGGAGCCGATCGGCGAGCCCGTCAGCGCGGCGTACTGCTGTCTGTATTCAGCCGCTTTTCCTCCGGCGGCGCACAGAGTCCGCGGATCGGGAATAAGAGCGGCAAGTGCCTGTCTGCCCCGCCGGTCCAATTCCGGCCATCCGCGGCCGGCGCGGTGCGTATCTTCTGCCATACACCTATTGTGGCGCAAAAAAGCGGAACCGGGAAATAACGGCCGCCCGGAGGGATATTTTATCTTTTATAATAAAGAGGATGAACAAAAGCCGAAATACGGGCGAAGACGATTTTTTGGACGTCTACGGGCAGGTCGGACAATGGCTGGAAGCCACTGCCGCCTACCGCAGCCTACGCATGCAGATTTTACGCGAAAGCCGTCTCGCGGGACGCAGACTTGCCGAAACAGCGGTCAGTCTTCCCCACTCCGAGCCGCGCTGGACGCTGCTGCCGCTGCCGGATTCGGCTTCCGTTCTGCTCACCGCCAGGGCAAGACTGCGGCAGATCACCGCACCGGATTCGCGCACGGCGGCATTTACGGAAATTCTTTGCGAAAGCGGGGCACGCGCATACAGGGACGCCGGCGTGCTGCCCGAAGTGCGCCGCAGCATCCGCAGGCAGCACGCGGAAGCCGGCACCGGCGCGGATTTTGCGCCCCCGCAGCGGGCACTGCGGCAGGGGGAAATAGCGGCCGATTTTCTCCGCAGGCTGTGCGCGCGCGGCAGACAGATCGGTTTTGACGCACAGGCGGTAGATTTTGAAAATCTGCGCCGCACGCCCCCTCCCGCGGATCCTGCCGATGCGCTGAACCCAAAATTCGCTCTCGCCGCACTGTTTTCCGCTGAGGACAGCGAAGAGGGAATCGACGCGCTGAATCTTTCCCGGCCGCAGTTTCAGGATTTTTACAAAATTATCTCCAAACTTTCCGAAATAACCCATGAACTGCAGCGTTGCCGGGAAGAATGCGTGAATGCCGCCGAGGCGCTGCGGGAACGTCTGACGCTTGACCGCCTGCGCGACATGCCGCTGAACAGGCTGAAAGACGCGGGCAGCGAACGCCTGAAACTGGGGAAAATCGCAGATCTGGGGATTAACACGGTCGGAGAGTTATATGCCCTCGGGGGAAAAATCCGCTCACTGCCCGGTATCGGCTCCGCCACCGCGGAAAATCTCAGTGCGGCACTGCATGCGCTGAAAAGGGATGTATTTACACAAACGCCCGTACGCCTGCGGCCGGAGAGTTTGGACCGCAGCGAAACGGAACTTCTGCGCGCGGTGTACAGGTGGGATACGCTTCGGGAAGCGGTCGGGCACAGATCCGCGCTCAGCTTTGCCGCAGGCATCAAACCGCGCAGTTACCAGCTCACGTTTCATGCCCGGCATTTAATCGTTATCGGACGCTCCGCCACTGCCCGCAGTTTTCTCGATCTGCTCGGAGAGTGCCGCGATCTTGCCCGGAATTATTCCCGGATTGCCGCGGACGTGCGCGAACGGAGGGAGAAAATCGGGGACGAGACCCTAAAGACGCAATTTCGCAAAAATCCCGCGCATTTTTACGCGCAGCTGGCGGAATTGGGGATTCTCACCTCGGACGCGAAGAAAATCCGCGGCGATCTTCCCCTGCAGATCGCCCAAAAAGTGCAGTCCACCGCACTGAATACCGACGCTCTGAAAGCCAACCTGCGCGGATACCAGCGTTTCGGGGCGCAGTTTATTCTGACTCAGGGAAAGGTAATCCTCGGTGACGAAATGGGACTGGGGAAAACCGTGGAAGCACTTGCCGCAGCCGCACATCTGCACGGGCGGAAAACGGCACACACACTGGTTGTCTGCCCGGCGGCAGTGGTTACGAACTGGCTGCGCGAGATCGAAGGAAAAACTTCCCTCAACGGCCTGAGTCTGCACGGAACGCGGCGGGAGGAGCAGGCGCGGCAGTGGATGGAGAAAGGCGGTGTCGCCGTCACCACCTACGAAACCCTCGGATGGTTTCTGCCCCTGTTTGAAGGGAGTTTTCTGCCGAAACATGCCTCTTTGGACTGCGCGGTAATCGACGAGGCGCATTATATTAAGAATCCCGAAACCAAACGTGCCCGCAGAACGGGATTCATCCTGAACAATGCGCGCTACGCGGCACTGCTCACCGGAACTCCGATGGAAAACAGAACCGAGGAATTTCGGACGCTGATTCGCTATATTCAGCCGGGGCTCGCACTGCGCGCTTCCACTCTTCCGCGCAGTTTCCGCGCCCAGATCGCGCCCGTTTATCTGCGCCGCAGACAGGAAGATGTGCTTGCCGAGCTGCCCGAACTGCTGGAATACGAAGAATGGCTGCCGCTGGGCGCACAGGACCGTGAAATTTACGAAGCCGCGGTGAAGGACGGTAATTTCATGGCCATGCGCCGGGCCGCGCTGTGCGATCCCGATTCGGTAAAACTCGCGCGAATCAGGCAGATCACCGAAGAAGCTGCGGCAAATGGACGGAAAGTACTGATTTATTCCTATTTTTTGCAGACGCTTTCCCTGCTGCACAGAGCTTTCCCCACCGCCGTCGGCGTGCTGAGCGGAGCGGTGGATGCGGAGAAAAGGCAGCGGATGGTGGATGATTTTACGCAAAAAGATGAAGCGCAAATTCTTCTGGCGCAGATCAATGCGGGCGGAGTCGGGCTCAATATCCAGGCGGCAGGCGTGGTGATTATCTGCGAACCCCAGCTTAAACCGACCGTGGAATGGCAGGCCGTTGCCCGCGCGCACCGCATGGGACGGGCGGAATCCGTGCAGGTATTCCGGCTTATTTCGGAAACCGGAATCGATGCCCGTATCCATCGGATGCTGCAGGAGAAAACCGCGCAATTCGGCGATTTCGCCGCACAGTCCGAAACGGCCGCGGCCGCCCGGCAGAATCTGATTGCGGCTGAACGCAGACGCATTGGCGCGGAAAAAGACGAAAAAGAAAACGTACGGGCATACGCGGAGACGAATCCCACACCCGAAGAGCAATAACGGTCACATCCGGGAACGAAAGCGGATTATTTTTCGTTCCGCCCCCAAAAGTTGGGTTAAACTGGGATAGGTGCAGGCCGGAAGCCGTCTGCCCCGAATAACAATCCTTTACCCGGAAGACAAAATGACGAAAAGAAAGAAAACCGTTGTTTGTTTATGCGCTGCCCTCGGAATTTTGGCGGCTGCCTTTGTTGCCTACGTGCTGTTTTTTGCTCTGAGCGCGCGGGCGCTTCCCGGCACAAAAATAGGAAACGTAAGCGTAACGGGCATGACGCGGGCGCAGATTTGCGCCGAACTGGAGAAATCCGCGCAGACGGAAAAGGTCACTTTCAGCGGCGAGGGAATCCGGCAGACCCAGGCAACACTTGCCGATATGGGCTACACCCTGGACGCGCGGAAAACCGCGGATCTGGCGTTTGCCTCCGGGCGGTCACCGATACGGTATCTCACCGGTCTGTTCACTTCCGACACGACTGCGCCCCTGCTGGTTGCCGACGCGGAAAAAACGCAGCGGTTTGCGGATAAAATTATTGTTTCCACGGTGAAGGACCGGGTACGCGAACCCGCAGTCTCCGCCGTAAACGGAAAATTCACGGTTACGGAGGGAAAACCGGGCCGGGGCGTCGACCCGCAGGACATTGAAGCCGGAGCCCGCAAACTTGCCGCCGCACAGAAATCACTTTCTTTCCCCCTGCAGGTCAAAGAGATAAATCCGCAGCGGCAGGCACAGGAATTCAGCCGTGCCGCGAACGAGGCGAACAGGCTTCTTTCCGCCGAGGTGCGGCTGCGCGTGGGCGAAGACACCATCTCCCCCACGAAAGAAGAAAAAATACCGTGGGTCAGCATAAACCAAAAGGACGTATCTTTTAACCGGGACAAAGTGAAGGAGTGGATTTCCGCCAAGACTTCGGAAATCAGCCACGGCAGCACAAAAGGCGTGCGCGCTGTGGACAAAGACGGCGTAGTCATACGCATCATCAAAAAAGCGGTGCCCGAGGTGCACGTAACCAACAGCGACGAAGTTGTAAAAATAATTATTGAACAGCTGGAAAAGAATAACGGCGCCACTGCGGAAGTGAAAACCAAAACCGGCGAGCTGCAGTGGGAAGACCGGATAATCGAAACATCCCCGGACGGAAAACAGCTGGCATACCAGCCGACCGCCGGCGAAAAATGGATTGACGTGAATCTGTCCACATTCAAAATGACGGCTTACGAGGGCACAACGGTAGTGCGCGGCCCAATCACCGTGGTGACGGGAACGAACAGAACACCCACCGCGGAGGGTACTTTTAAAATCTGGCATAAGACCGCGAAGCAGGATATGCGCGGAACGGGTCCAGACGGCACGCCCTATCTGACCAAAGATGTGCCGTGGAATATGTTCTTCAAGGGAAGCTACGCGATCCACGGCGCGCCGTGGTGGCACTCCTGGGGATTCCAGGCTTCCCATGGCTGCGTAAACACACCGGTTCCCCACGCAAAGTGGCTTTACGACTGGGCTCCGCAGGGCACAACCGTGGTGGTCCATCACTGATTCCGCTCCGCCTTTCACATCTCCCCAAACGGAGCGGCGTGAAAGGCGGAAGACCGGGCAAAGCACGGAGCTAAGACAGTTCCCCGCACACAGACCGCGTCATCCAACTGCGGATTTCTCTGCCGCTCAGACCCTGTGAAAGCAGAAAAACAAGTTTGGCATAGGTTGCTTCCAAGGTCATGTCGGCAGAGCCGACACAGCCGGCATTTGCCAGAACCTGCCCTGTTTCGTATGCCTTTAGGGTAACGTCGGCCGACTGGCACTGGGAGGAAACAACCACCGGGATATCTGCGGCACACAGGTCGGCGAGCACCTGCACAAAACCCGGTTCGGCCGAAGGGCAGTTTCCCACTCCGAAAGCGCGGATAATCAGGGCTTCGGGCGGAGGAGTCAGCATCTTTTGCAGCCGCTGCACACTCATTCCGGGAGCCAAATCCAAAATTATAACGTCATGACACCGGTAGGGAGCCGGTTTCCCCCACGGCAGCGGCACCGGAGAGGAGGCGGAAAGCGGCTTGGCCGTACTTTCCGCCCACCGCCACGGAACTCCCGCGGTAGCCAGCGGATACACCAAAGGAGTGTCAAAACCGTCAAAACCCATGGAGGAAATTTTTGTGCTTCTGTTTCCCGCCAGCAGACAGTTGCCGAAATAGAGGCATACACCGCGCGTGCGGGATGTGTTTGCCGCCTTCAGCGCGCCAAACACATTCTTGCCCGCATCCGATCCGGGCGCATTGTAGGGAAGCTGGGCGCCGGTGAGTATCACGGGAGTGTCGTTGCCCGCGCGCGCATAGGAAAGTGCTGCCGCCGTATAGCTCATCGTGTCGGTGCCGTGCAAAACCACATAGGCATCGGCAGGCGCGGCGGAAATGGCGTCCAGAATCCGCTGCCAATCCAAAGGCGTCGCATTGGAAGAATCAATCAACGTCGGCAGCCGGGAAAAACGAATATCCGTCCCTGCGGAAAATTCCGCGCAGAGTTCCCCAAACCAGGCGGCGAAAGCGGCGCTGTTTTCCCCGGGAACCAATCCTTGCGCAGAAGGTTCCATGCCTATGGTTCCGCCGGTATAAATCACCTGAATTCGCATTTTCACTCCTGCGCCGCAGACGGAAGGGATTCGTTTTCCCCCTCAAGCAGAGAATCCATCAGATCGGGATCGATACGGTTGCGTACCGCAAACCACCCGATCACCATTGCCACAGCCACTGCGGCAAACAGAAACAGGGTCTGCCTGCCGATGCCCCCGCCGTCAAAAGCCATGGAGACGATCACGCCGGCGAAGAAAATAATCGCCGCCAGATTTGACCAGGGAGCAAAAGGCAGACGGTATCCGGGGCGGGCGGTTCCCCCACGGCGGGATTTATACACAAAAGACCAATGGGAAACGAGAACGGAAATCCAGGTTCCGGCAATTCCGATCGCAGCAAGGTTCATCACAATTTCAAATGCCCGGGTAGGATACGCATAGTTAATCAGCACTCCGACCAGCCCCAACAGCGCGGTAATCGAGATACCGCCTACCGGAACTCTGTGTTTGTTCAGTCTGGAGGCGATTTTCGGCGCCTCTCCCGCCACGGCAAGCGAACGGAGGGTGCGCCCGGTGGCATACAGGCCGGCGTTCAGCGAAGAAAGTGCGGCGGTAAGCACCACTACCTGCATGATGTCGCCGGCGTGCGGAATTCCGATTCCGGCGAAGAACGTCACAAACGGGGATTCGTTGGCGCTGTACGCGGTCCATGGGAGAACCAGCGTCATGAGAATTACCGAGCCGACATAGAAAAAAGCGATGCGGAAAATCATGGAATTAATCGCTTTGGGGAGCACTTCCCCGGCTTCGGAAGCCTCGCCGGCAGCCACGCCCACCATTTCGGTACCGCCGAAAGCAAAAATCACACCCAAAGACAGCGTAAACATCGGCAGCACGCCCATCGGGAAAAATCCGCCGTGATTCACCAGATTATGCAGACCCGCCGTTTCGTTCCCCACAGCAGCACCGCTGAGAATCGCCCAAATCGCGATAACCATGAAAGAAAGAATTGCGAAGATTTTTATTGCCGCAAACCAGAATTCAAACTCGCCGAAAAATTTTACGCTGAACACATTGAGGGTAAACACAACCGCGAGCGCAGCCGTGGCGAGCACCCACTGGGGTACGGAATCAAAAAATGCCCAGTACCGCAGATAAAGGGCTACCGCCGTAATATCGGCCATCACCGTAACGGACCAGTCCAGAAAAAACAGCCATCCGGTAACGTAAGCCGCCTTTTCCCCAAGAAATTCGCGGGCATAAGACACAAATGCACCCGAAGACGGACGGTGTACGGTCAGCTCGCCCAATGCGCGCACCATAATCAGGGCAAAAAATCCGCACAGCGCGTATGAAACCGCCAAAGCGGGACCGCCCTGCGAAAGCCTTCCGCCGGCTCCGAGGAACAGTCCCGTACCGATGGATCCACCGATGGCAATCATCTGGATATGTCGGTTTTTCAGTGCTTTGCCGTATCCCGCATCAGACTTGTCCCGCATTACAGCCGTCTTAGTTTCGGACATTGAAACCTACTTACATCATTCCGTGAGAAGAAACTTCCCGCCATAACCGGCATGACAACAAATTACAGAACAATTGTGACACCGCATTCACTGTTTCACCAGCCGAACCGATGCACAGAATCCCATTTGCGTTCCGAAAGATGCAAAAACGTGCCTTACAGATATGGGGCAAGAACAGCCGCCACCTCTGCCTTTTCTTTCTCCGTCAGCTCAGTTGCCGGAGCACGCATGGCCGAAGAACAGGAAATGCCCCTGACACGCACGCCCTCTTTTATTCCCGAAATAAACAAATCGCCTATCTCATAAAGGGAGGCCACGCGCATAATTTCTGCCAACGCATTTTGACACACAGCATAATTCCCCTGATTATACGCTCTGTGCATCCGTACAAAAACCTCCGGAATTATATTTGTCAGACCGGAGAGGACTCCGTCGCCACCGCAAATCCTGTTTCCCAAATAATACTCATCAAACCCCGACAACACGGAAAAATCAGGACGCACCTGCTTTACCAGTGAAACAATCCTACGGGCGTGGCTCTGGCTGTCTACGGTATCCTTGATGCCCACAATATTTTTATGTTTGGCAGCAAGCTCAGCTACCAGTTCGGGAGTAAGATCCGCGCCTGTGCGTTCCGGAAAATTATAAAGCATGATCGGCAGATTGGTATGCGAACACAGGCAGCCATAAAAATCATGCGCACGCCCGGCCGAATGCCCGAAATAAAACGGCGGCAGACACACTACTCCGTCCACACCTGCCTTTTCTGCGGCAGAGGCATTATCCAGTACTTCTTTCATCCCCGCTGCGCCGATCCCGGCCAGCACTTTCACTCTTCCCGCTGTCTCTGCGGAGATATAACGGAGAAAATCTGCTTTTTCGGTAGGAGAAAAAGAAAAAAATTCTCCTATTGAACCAAAAAACAGTATTCCGTTTATTCCTGCGTCAATCAGATTATTTACGTGCTTCGTCATTGATTCGTAATCTATATTCCCCGATTGGTCAATAATTGTGACAGAAGGCGTGTAAATCCCCGAAAACATCTTTTCTTTCTGTTTCTTTTCGCTGCTCATTCCTACCTTTTCCTTTATTTCACCGCTCTGTGCGGGGCCAACGGTATGTCGGCCCCGCACTGCAATTCTTACTTGCTTTTCCGCTCACTACATCAGAACCAACCCCAGACAGTAAACCAAAACAAGACCGATGAAAGAGATGAGACAGGTCATTACTGTCCAAGTTTTAAACATTTCGGGCAACGTAAACCCAAAGTATTCTTTCACCAACCACAGCCCGGCATCGTTCACGAAAGAGAAAATAAAAGATCCGGCTCCGATAGCCAGCACAACCAGTCCGATCTGAATCTGATTATAGGCAAGAGCTTCTGCCGTAGGAGCAAGAATACCTGCTGTTGTAATTGCCGACACTGTGGAAGATCCCGTTGCGACACGCACAAACACGGCAATAACCCATGCAACCAATAAAATTGAAATATCGGTATTTCGCACAAACTCGGTAATCATATCTCCGATGCCGGTGTCAATGAGTAAATTCTTAAACCCTCCTCCGGCACCGAGAATAAACACGATGCCGGCAATAGGCCCAAGTGCTTTTCCCGCCTCGGCATTCAGTTTTTCCCAAGGGAAACGTGTCGTCGCAAAAAGTACCAGAACGGAAAATACCAACGATATAAGAAGAGCAACCTCGGGATTGCCGATGAACTGCAGTATTTGGGCACCTATTGCATCGGATTTCCTCAGTTCCGGCTTAATCATCATCACTATAGAAGTAACGAGCAGCAGAATCGCCGGCATTGCAACACAGAACAGCGACAGAATAAAAGAAGGTTTACGCCCCTCGTACTCATTTCCTATCCTGTCTGCCATGGCAAAAGTATCGGGAGCCCCTCCGGGAACAATTTTTGTGGCATATTTTGCAAACAAAGGCCCGCAGATTATTACCAACGGAATAGCCAAAAGTATTCCCATACCCATAGTCAGCCCCATTGATCCGTTGCTAAACGCCTGCAGAGCGGCAGTCGGACCGGGATGCGGGGGAACCAATGCCTGCATTGCGCACAAACCGGATAAAGCCGGCATGGCAATCATCATCAACGGCATCTTCGATTTTTTGGTAACCATAATGATTACAGGCGCCATAATAATTAAACCGACATCAAAAAATAGGGGAAGTCCGATTAACGAACCGATTAACGCCATTGTCCACGGCAGCATTTTCCGAGAAGATTTCGATACCAGTACATCTACGAGAACACCGGTAGCACCTGTAATCATAAGAACGGCACCGAGCATCGCTCCGATACCAACCAATATTCCAACAGATTTTGTCGTATCTCCAAAACCGTCCAAAAATGCCTGCACCGTGCTCATCAATCCGAATCCGGATCCGATCCCCGTAATTAATGCCGCAATCATAATCGAAACAAAAGGGTGAATTTTTACCCAGCTGACAAGCAAAATGAGAATAATTACACCAAGAACGATGCTGACAAGTAAGGCTGTTGGGTTAAGACTTACTTTTGGAGATTTGTCGGCTGCCAAAAGCGCATTAGTAAATATCGTTTGTTTGATACATAATAAGGAAGTATTCATCTCTTTGGTCCTTAACTGAGGTGATTACACATAATCCGCTGTCGCCTGCAAACCACGGTTGGAGCAGATCAATCTGCAAATATCCCAAACGCGGCGCAGGCGGCAGCAGAAATTTTAAAAGATCATCCGCGGTACAGGTATTTTTCTGCGGTAGCCTGCGTCATTTCCGCTCCGTTACCGGGAGCAAGCTGCGGCATATAATTACCGTTTTTGATAACGGTTGGATTAACGAAATGTTCATGCTGATTATCCACATATTCAATTAGTCTGTTTTCCACAGTCCCGGACAATGCAACATAATCAAACATCGCAAAATGCGCCACGGCTTCACAAAGACCAACTCCCCCGGCGTGCGGGCACACAGGTTTATTAAATTTCTTTGCCAACAGATATTCAATTATAACTTCCTGCGGACCGGCTACACGCGTTGCGTCTACCTGCATAATCGAGAATGCGTTCATCTGCAGATACTGTTTAAACATGATACGGTTCTGCAAATGCTCGCCCGTTGCAACCGGAATGGGATTAATAGCTCGCGCAATGGTGGAATGTCCGATTACATCATCCGGAGACGTAGGTTCCTCCACCCACGATAAATCAAAATCATGGAAATTATTGATCCACGAAATCGCGGTAGGCACGTCCCAAACCTGATTTGCATCCACCGCAAGACGCACATCGGAGCCAATAGCGTCTCTGGCAAGGCCGAGCCTCCTGATATCGTCTTCAATTTTTCGGCCAACTTTTAATTTAACTAATTTGAAACCTTTCTTTTCTGTCTCTTCCTTGCACAAAGAAACCATTTTTTCATCAGAATACCCAAGCCATCCCGGCGCTGTGGAGTATCCCGGATACCCGCATGCAAGAAGATTTGCTATGCGCTCTTCTTTCCCCTTTTGTCCGTCCCGAAGAAAATCAACGGCTTCTTCCGGCCGCAGGGCATCCGACAGATAGCGAAAATCAAGTGTAGCAACCAGTTCTTCGGGATCCATTTCCGCAAGCAGACGCCAAAGCGGCAGTCCTGCACGTTTTGCCTTTATGTCCCACAATGCAGATAAAAGCGCCCCGATGGCCATGTGTTCAACACCCTTTTCGGGACCAAGCCAACGAAGCTGCGAATCGTGAACCAGCAGGTCCCAGGCCAAACGCATATTGTCGAGCAGCTGCTCGACATCACGTCCGATCAGCGTGTGCGCCATCGACTTCATTGCCGCGCACACCACGTCATTGCCTCTGCCGATAGTGAAAACGAAACCGACGCCCGTAATGCCGTCATCCGCATCAGTTGAGATTTTAACGTACGCAGACGAATAATCGGGATCCGGATTCATTGCATCCGATCCCGAAAGTGTGTTGGATGTGGGAAAACGGAAATCGTAAGTATCGATCCCAACAATTCTGCTCATAAGAATACTCCTTTGTTTTCCAATTCCGAATTGTGGAAGTTCCACACTATGAACCCTAGTTCCATACGAAGAGAAATAATAGACCCCCTTATATAATTGTGACACAAGTCATATCACTGTGGCGTTACGTCTGCGGCAATATCCACAGATATCCCCTCCGTCAGGTTGACTGCAGAGAAAATCCCCCGCGAAAAACAAAATATCTAACTTGCATAACTGTCCATATCCGTCAACGGCACACAGAAAACCTTAACTTAGCAAAATCATATGTTGCGATACAGAAGCTCTGTACAATAATAATAGTTCATTAGTGTTTCAACACCCGAAAGGCTCCCGATGAACACAGCCCCTACCGCCGCGGACAAAACACTTATTGTTCTGCGTTCAGCACTGTCCCATCCGCGTTTTACAGATATTGTATCTTCCACGGGTCTGGCAAAATCAAGCGTACACCGCCTGCTTCAGACGTTAATTAGGCACGAATTTCTCACCTTAAGCACAAACGGAAACTACTATGCGGGGCCGGCCGTTCTGTCACTGGCAGGAAATGCCTTTAAACAAATTGACATTTCCGAAAAAGCGAAACCTTTCATAAGCAAATTGGCTAAAGATATCAATTGTCAGGTTCATATCGGGGCACGCAACGGAAAAGAAGCAATATACGTCACCATTCAGGAATGCGATACACCTTACCGTATACCTTCACGCATCGGAGACAAACTTCCCCTGCACAGTACCGCCATCGGAAAATGTTTCTTGGCACAGGAAGAAAATACTTTCATTGCCAAATATGTACGCGAAACCGGGCTGGCCGAGCACACGCCGCGAACCATTACCTCCTATGGCAAACTGCTCACGGAAATACAGGAAGTAAGAAATTTGGGCTGGGCCAAAGACGACGAAGAAAATGTTCCCGGAATTCGCTGCATTGCCCTGCCGATATACAATCACTTGGGTACTGTGAGCCACGCGGTTTCCATAACCACGCTTTCACTGGAAAAAAGCATGTCGGAAGTAATAGAACTGGTTCCGGTAGTGAAAGAAGTGGCAGACAATATTTCACGGCAACTCGGTTACAGGCAAACCGAACTTTGACAGGATGCACACCCTATTCCCAAAACACTCATAGACTCTCTGTGATTCGGTTTATAGCTAAATCCAATGTTTTTCGCGGAAGGCCGACACTAAGTCTAAAATACTCCGACCATTCTTTTCCATAATACTTACCAGGACTTACAGAAACTCCATTGTAGACGCCGGGAAATTCGCGATAGTTCTTCTTTTTCAGAAAATCGAAAGCCGCAATCCAAAGTAAATAGGTAGCTTCGGGAACATAGCAGGTAAAATCCGACGTTTTACCCGTAAATCTTTCCACAGTATAAGAGAGATTATCGGAAAGATACCTATTTAGCTCATTTAACCATATTCCATCACTGCTCCACGCCGCAATTGCGGCAGGTAACGCAAAATAATTTGGATTGAAAATTCCTGTTTTCTCCAAAGAAATTGCTACATTTTTATACAATTCCTTATCGTTGACAATTGCGGCGGCAGTTTCAATACCCGCAATATTAAAACTCTTTGCAGGAGATACACACGTAATTACCTTTACATTAAGATTATTTTCCGCTACTACTCCCGCAACAGGAATCCACTTCATATCAGAGCGTAAAATATCGCAGTGAATATCATCAGAAAAAAGCATAACATCATGCTTTTCTGCCAACTTGGCAATTTCCATCAGCTCATCGTAAGTCCACACTCTGCCTGTTGGATTATGGGGATTTGTCAGAACAAAAACATCAGCGTCCGCAAACGCGTCGGCAAGCTTCTTTTTATCAAAACACCACCGGCTCATACCATTATCATTACGTAGCGAAACTTTTCTTAGCTTCGCCCCGGAAGATGCTATTACGTGAATAATTGGCGCGTAGTAAGGACTAAAAGTGGCAACCTTCGCCTTTCTGAAAAGATGATTAAACACAGCCGCCGTAAGTTGTATAATCCGTGGGGCAAACAGCACTTCTTTAGAACTGAAATCCCATCTGTGCCGACGTGAAAACCAGCTCACACAAGATTCTCCAAATTCCGGAAAAATTTCCGTATAACTGTAAATTCCGCGATCAGCTGCGCTTAAAATAGCTTTTTTCACATCAGGACAGGTTTCGAATTCCATTTCGGCGACACCAAGAGAAATAATATCTTCTCCATACTTACGGGCTATACAATCCCAAGTCGCAGAATATGTGCCAAGACGGTTTACCGTCCTGTCAAAATTACTTAACATTCAATTGCCCTTTACATGATCGCACTTAAACATTTTTATCCTTTTGTAGCGCCACCTGCCAAACCGGCCACAATATAACGTTGCAAAGCAATAAAAATAATTAAAACCGGTAAAGCGATAATAGTAGCAACTGCCATCAAATCATTCCAATTGGTACCATACTGCCCAATAAGACGATTCAGAGCAACTGTCAGTGGCTGTATTTCCTGTCTTGTGGAAAGTGTCAGCGCAAAAGTAAATTCACCCCAAGCCATCAAAAAAGCAAAAGAAGAAATCATAATAATTCCGGGACGAATAGTCGGAATGATAATTTTTAATATTGTTTTCACCGGACCAAGCCCATCAAGTTTGGCAGCCTCTTCTACCTCATAAGGAAATTGCCTGAAATACGGGCGCAGCAAAATCACGGCAAAAGGCAATGTGACCGATACATCGGCAATGATAATAGAAATATATGTATTAATAAGCTCCACTTGTCTAAACATCACAAACATGGGAATGGAAATCGCAATAGCGGGAAGCAATTGCACGACGGTAAGCATTACCATCATAGACGTTGTGACCACTCCACGCATTCTGGCTACCGCATAAGACACCGGTACAGCAATTACGAGAGTCAGCACCAAAACAGACAAAGCAATTACTGCAGAATTCCATAAAGCAGTCCAAATACCATAGTTTCCCGTAAAAGCCGCTTTATATGATCCGAAATATAAATTGTGGGGAAAAATGTAGGAGGAGAATCAAACATTTCGTGACCGGTTTTAAGCGAAGTGTTAATCATCCAATACACTGGAAAAAGATAAATTACCGCGATACACCACGCGAATAGGCTTTTAATCCTGCGTCGCGTTTTATATTTATGCTGCAAAATTTTATTTTGATCAACAATAATTTTCATTTAACATCCTCCTCATTTAAACTGCGCACATAAAACCACGACAACAAAAGCGGAAGAATTAGCGTAAGAGTAGAAGCAGCTGCACCATTTCCAAAATTAAATATTTTAAATGTCTCGAGATAGGAATAAATAGGTAAAGTCGTAGTAGAATTTACCGGCCCTCCCTTAGTCATCGTATAAATTAGATCAAACACTTTATATGTATTAATCACACCCAATAAAAGCACTGATATGCTTACGGGTTTCATTAGAGGAAAAGTAATCATGGTAAATTGTTTCCACGCCGAAGCTCCATCCACAGCTGCAGCTTCATATAAAGTATCGTCAATTGTATGTAAACCGGACAGCAAAAGCAGCATATTAAACGGAATACCAATCCATAAATTTGCAACAATTACAGCTGTCATTGCTGAAAATCCAACTGTCAGCCATTTTATCGGCTCATTAATAATTCCCAGGGTCAATAGGAAATAATTAATCACACCATAATCAGAATCAAACATCCATTTAAAAATTGTTCCCGTCACCACAGGAGGCAAAATCCAACCTACAAGCAGAAGAGCACGTATAACTCCGTTGCCCGGAAATGGCTTGCGGAAAAAAATGGCTAATCCGAATCCGATCAGATACTGAAAAATCAAACATACAACCGTAAAAATAACAGAAAGCAGCAATGCTTCCCAGAAATTGAAATCATGCAATACAACTGAATAATTATGAAAACTGTTGAATTTCATATCGCCGGAAATAAGATTTCCGCCATTCGCATCCGTAATACTCAGATACAGGTTATATATCAGCGGGAAAAGAAGAAAAACAACTATATACACCAAAGCCGGAGTCGCTAACACAAGGCCAAGACGACGGGCACGCATCTCATTGGAAGAGGCCGCTTTTATCTGTCGCCTTGGTCCTGCATTTTGCCCCGTACCGTCAGATAGTACGGAATTCATCAAATATTACCTTTCATTCTCACGGAAGCAGCGGTTTAATTTTGGCAAACCGGCCTTGTGGACAACATCCAAAAAATTATCGTAACCGCCCCCAATTTAGGGTGGAAAAATATTTCACCTATGCATTTCCTTAAGCTTCTTCCCACTTTCGGCAATCTTATACTGCACAACGAGGCAAATTCAGCTGCGTATGCCCAAATTTTCGACCGCCCGGGAAAACAAAACAAAAACACTGTTTTTTATACATTTCCAGTGAAGTGGGTATTGGATCGGCGATTGTACTGAACGGCGAAATATTTGGTGGAAAACACTCCTGGGCCGGAGAGATCGGGCATATCTGTGTTGATCCAGCCGGCCCCAAATGCGGCTGCGGAGCGAACGTATGCCTTGAGCAATACGCCGGACAGGACGCCTTGTTTCGCAGAGCAGGAATGCCAATCGCATCCACGCTGGACGATTTAATTGATTCCTTCAACGCAGGCGTACCCACAGCTGTAAGCGCAATAGACAATGCTGCTACTACGCTGGGCCGAGCTATTGCCGACACACTTAATATTATTGATGTAGACCATGTAATTTTGGGTGGCAACTTTGTCAGGCTGCTTCCTTGTTTTCAACAGCTTCTTATCTCAGAAATCAAATATGGGAGGATGAGCGGGAAGTGGACAGAAACTGAGGTTATCGCCGATAAGAATAACGACAAAGCTGCCCTCCTCGGAGCATGTTTCGACAATTCGCCCATTTTATAGACACACCCGACAAATGGAATGTAAACTGACAAAAATTTGATCTTATCCGCTTTGTCGATGGCGGCACGTCGGCCTCCGTCACCGCACAGTGCCGCTATTTTCGTATTACCCGCAGTACGGTAAATTTCGGATTTCTGGCCAGCTCGCTTACCATGCCGATTTTTTCCGTCAGCGGACGGTAGCGCAGACAGCTGTTGTGCACAAAATATAAAATTCCGCCGGGCTTCAGCAGCCGCGCAGCCCCTGCCAGCAGGTTATTGACCAGTGTCGGATCCACTGCACGCCCGCGGTGAAACGGGGGATTCAGCAGTACGGTATCGGCCTCACCCGCAGGAAGACTTTGCCCGGCGTCATCCCAGCGCACTTTAAAACGCTTCTCCAAAATCGCAGACAGACAGGTCAAATGCGTGCTGCACACGGCATCGGCGGCGATATCCACGGCATGCACAAACGCTTTCGGAAATGCCGTGGTCAACGCCAAAGACGCCAGCCCGTTTCCGCATCCCAAATCGACAGCGGTAAACGAAGCGTCGGCAAAACCCCCGGTGCGCAAATCTTTGAGAGCGGTATCCACAAGCAATTTTCCGCCCGGATCCGGCTTTGCTCCCGAAAACACCCCGCCCACGGCGAAAAGCGTACATTCCCTCTCCACTGCGGGAAACCGCACTTTGTGCGCAGAGGGAGCATAAGGCGCAACGTCCTCACGCGGCAGGCGGGCGGTAAGGCACCGGAATTTTCCCTTTCCCCGCCCGGCGCGGACGGACGCAAAATATCTTCCCAGCAGCGCGCTGTGCGAACGCTCCAGATGTTTGTTGTTTGCTCCCACAACCATCACCGGTGAGGGCGCCGCAGCGTGCGCACCGAAAGAATCTGCGGCAGAGAGCGGCTGCGGGGCGCGGTAAGCCGCACACTGCGCAAAGTATCTCAGCTCTTCCAGACTTTTAGGCAGGTGCGTGAGCGCAGCCGTGATTTGCGCAGGTTTCATAACTCCGCCAAATCCGCTGCGCGCGTCGTCAAAAAAGATGTCAAGCTGAATCTCGCTTTGGTAGCCCGCCACAAATACGCGTTCGCTTACGCCGGCCTCATCGGCCATCTGAAGTGTGTCGAAAGCCTGCCGCACATCCCGGGCACCGACAAACAGACGCAAATCCGCGTTTTCCCGCAGTTCCCGCACGGCATATCCGGACAGTTCCAAATGCGGATCGGCGAAAACGGCAATATCGCCCGTCGCCGATTCTTCTTTGGCCGCCGCCAAAATCATTTCATCCAATACAGACATAATTCTTCCGTCACCCAAACACTTATCCCACGCGCCGCAGAGAATCTGACCTTGCGGGATACCATATAATTATATTCCGTTTTTCACCCGCTTCCCAAGCGGAGGAAAAGAAATCCCCTCCCGTCTTTTTGATCCTCCAAACCCGCCCCTTACAAAAAATCCGCGCCGATACCCGTCTCGAAACCTGTGCAAAACCGCCCCGCCGCCCTCCGCGCCTGTCCCTCCCTCCCCCACAAAACGCCAAAATACCCCCAATTAAAGTGAATTGGAACAATCCCCGGCGCGAAGAGTGGAAAGATGGGGGAAGTTGCATTAGTCTTACCCACATGAACGCAGTTTTGGTTGCAGTTATTGTAATGCTTGTGCTCGCCGTGGCCCGGGTACACGTAGTTATGGCTCTGTTCATCGGAGCTCTTGTCGGAGGCCTTACGGGCGGTCTGGGATTTGACGGGACTATGCTCGCCTTTCAGGAAGGCCTGACGGGAGGCGCAAAAATTGCCCTCAGTTACGCTTTGCTCGGCGCTTTTGCGATGGCGGTGGCAAATTCGGGTCTTCCCCAACTGCTCGCCAACACTCTTGTGGCGAGAATGGAGAAAGAAAACGGAGATTCCGATTCCAAAGGCAGGCATTCCCTGGTCACAGCGGTGACAAAATGGGGAATGCTTTTTTGCATCCTGCTGATGGCCGTCGCCAGCCAGAATCTGATTCCCGTGCATATTGCGTTCATTCCGCTGCTTATTCCGCCGCTGCTGACGGTCTTCAACCGGCTGAATATCGACAGGCGCATGGTAACCTGTATTATCACTTTCGGTCTCGTAACCACCTATATGTATCTGCCGATTGGCTTCGGATCGGTATTCCTGCATGACATTCTGCTTGCAAACATTCAGAAGGCAGGACTGGACGTAAGCGGCGTAAACGTTATGAAAGCGATGGGGATTCCCGCCCTGGGAATGCTTGCCGGGCTGCTCATCGCCATCTTTTTCTCTTACCGCAGACCGCGCAGATACGGCGCGCGCCCAATTGCCGAAAGCACTCCGGGAGACACCGCAACTGCGGAAAACGCCTCCGTGGCAGGTCCCATCTCCCGCTACAGAATCATTATTGCGCTGGTGGCAATTGTGGCCACTTTTGCAATTCAGCTGGTAATGCAGTCTCTCGGATTCAAAGCGGACGGTCTGCTCGTAGCTTCTTTGGTGGGCCTGTCCATATTTATGCTCACCGGCGCAATTCGGTGGAGAAAGGCGGACGACGTCTTCACCCAGGGGATGAAGATGATGTCTCTGATCGGCTTCATTATGATCACCGCTCAGGGCTTTGCCTCCGTGATGAACGCAACCGGCAGCGTGAAACCGCTTGTGCAGGCAGCTGCGCATATGTTTGCGGGAAACAAGGCCGCTGCGGCATTTGCCATGCTGCTGGTGGGACTGATTGTGACCATGGGAATCGGGTCTTCGTTCTCAACACTGCCCATTATCACCACTATTTATGTGCCTCTGTGTATGTCTCTCGGTTTTTCTACCCTTGCGACCGTGTCCATCATCGGCACGGCGGGCGCATTGGGCGACGCGGGCTCTCCTGCCTCCGATTCCACTCTGGGACCGACGGCAGGTCTGAATGCCGATGGGCAGCATGACCACATCAAAGACTCCGTGATCCCGACTTTCCTGCACTTCAACATCCCGTTGCTGCTGGCAGGATGGGTTGCCGCCCTCGTACTGTAAATCTGCCTGTGCCCCGCGGCCGTAAAACGCCGCCCGCTTCCCCTTTTCCCTTCGGGAAAAGAAACCGCGCATAAACTTCGCAGCGCACAGGCAATGCAAAACACGCACGCAAAAGGTTCGGAGCACGTCTTGATTTACGCGCTCCGAACCTTTTGCGCTGCCCGGCCGGTTATATAAAAGCGAAATTGGGCGTATGCGGAAATTAAATTCCGGGCATAAAAACGGCGGGCACATCCGCCCGCCGTTTAGCTTACCTTCCGCTGTTTAGCTTACCTTTTGCGCCCGAGGAACAGTGCCGCGAAATAAAACACGCCGGCGCACACCGCCACCGTGCCGCCCGGAGAAAGATTGAAAGAAACCGCCGCCGCCAAACCGACAAGACCGATCAGCACACCGACGATCGGCGCGGCAACGAAGAACGATCCCACGGAACCGACAAAAGACTTCATACATGCGGCCGGCGCGGCAAGCAGCGCAATCGAAAGGATAGTTCCCACAGCGGGAATCATAACCACAATCGTGGCCACAACCATCGTCAGAATCAGCATTTCGGCAAACGCGCAGCTCTGCCCCGAAGCGGCAAATCCGTCTTCGTCAAAACTGTAGAAAATCAGCTTCTTTCCGAAAGCGAGAAGCACCGCCAGAACAAACACCAGCACCACGAGCGCGGCTGCAACATCTGCCAGATTTACGTGCATCAGCGATCCGGTTAAAAAGCTTTCGATATTCAGCGGCAGCGGACTGCACCACTTATTCAGGAAGTAACCCAGGGCAAAACCGAAAGTGAGCACGATTCCGGCCGATGCCTGCGAGGACAGCTCGGGAATTTTCGCCAGCCAGTGCATTATTACCGTCAGCAGAATACACATTACCGCAGCGCCGACAAACAGCCAGAAAGACAGTACCGCCTGGTCTTTGCTTCCCGCTTTGCTGAGTATCATCGCGGCTATCACAACACCGACCACGGCACCCGGGAAAGTGGCATGGCTTATCGATTCGGCGAAGAAGATACGCGAGCGCAGCAGAGCCAAAACGCCCACAATACCGCTCAAAATACCGATCACTGCAATTTCGGCGATTGGGTAAATCAGGATATTGAGCATGCTCACGCCACCTTTTCGGAAACCGGGGAAGATATCTGCGGCCGTTTCTTCGCAACTGCTTCTTGGATTCTTGCGCACAGACGCTTAATGATCAGCGCCACGAAGAAGATTCCGACCACGCTCAGCGCCACTGCGCCCTGCGGGGAAATGGGATGCGAGCTCTGCACGTTCATCAACACCATGCCTATATATCCGCCAACGACTCCCATGCCCACGGCAATCAGGCACATTCCGCGCACGCTGCGCGCAAGGATTTTGCCGGTGGCTCCGGGCACGATCAGGTATCCGATTACCAGCAGAGTGCCCACTGCCGAAGAACCGGCAATCACTACCGCAGTAATTGCCACATTTGCGACCAAATCAATCAAAAGCATATTTACACCCGCGGCTTTTGCGCCGTCCCGGTCGAAAGCCACGAAGACCTGCCGCCGCCAGGTCAGGGCAAGCAGCACCACTGCCACTATGCAGGCCAGAACGGACTGTGCCATCCGCGAGTCGGTCACTTCCAGCAGCCGCCCAAACATCAGGGCTTCCAGCTGACCGGACATATCGCCCTTTTTCAAAGACAGCACCACGCCCACGGAGAAGAACGAGGTCAGAATGACGGCAGTACCGGCTTCCGAGCCCGCATGGCCGGCAGCGCGCGCACTGGCCGCCGTTTTCCGCCAGCTGTTCCAGGTCAGGGCAGCGGTCACGCACACGCCCACAACCACGGCACCGGCATTAATCGCCTCAATCCCCCAAAAAACGGCACCGGCCACGATGCCCGGGAAAATCGCGTGCACTGTCGTCTCGGCATTAAATTCAAGCTGATGCAGGTTTACGATCACGCTTACGAGACCGCCGGCCACACCCAGCACCACAAGCAGCACAAATGGGCGGAAAAGGAAAATTTCGGAGCTGAGGGTCTGAAAACCGAACACTCCGGAAAGCAGAATCCGTAAATGCTCAACTAGCTCGGTTAACACTTGTATCTCCATACACGAAGGCCACTGTATCGTCATCCAGCACATCCGTCACGGGCCCGCAGGCTATCTGCCGCCCGGCAAGCAGCACTGCCGTATCGCAGGTTTCGCGCGCCAAAGACAGATCATGTGTGGAAGCGACAACGGCAACACCGTCTTTTTTCATTTCCGCAATAATTTCAAGCAGTTTTTGACGATTCGGTTCGTCCAGGCCGTTGAACGGCTCGTCAAGCAGGACCAGCTGGGGGTCGGCAACCAGCGCTCTGGCAAGCAGAATGCGCTGCCGCTGCCCTCCGGAGAGAGTACCGAAGCGTTTGGACGCCCGCTCGTTCATACTTACACGCTCAAGGGCGTCCTCCACCCTTTTGCGCTGCGAACGGCTTATGCGCCCAAACGGCTTCAGCTCTCTGTAAACTCCCATCTCCACAACTTTTTTCGCGCTGATGGGAAAGGTGAGGTCAAGATTTGCAGACTGCGGCACATATCCGATACTGGAGGCGACTAGCTCCATTGTGCCCCCAAGCAGTTCCGTGGCTTTCAGCATTCCCCGCAACAGCGTAGTTTTGCCCGAACCGTTCGGTCCGATCAGTGCTATTGCCTCGCCCGGGTGAATCGTAAAATCTACGCCGGTGAGAACCGATTTACCCTGGTAGCCGAAATCCGCTTTTTCAAACCGCGCTACGAACTGTTCCCGCATCTTCTCGTCCTGACCTCACAAAACCATTTACTTCAGTGAACCGGGAACCGGAGGAAGCTTTCCGGACCATGCGTTCACAATTACGGTCACGTTGTGCAGAATCGAACCCGTGTAGGTTTCGCCTTCCGAACCGACCGGTCCGAGGGAATCGCCGTAAAGGGCGTCCTCGCCGATAATCGCCTTCACTCCCGCAGCCTTGGCCACAGCCTCGATGGACTTGGAGTTGTTGGAGTTTTCGGCAAAGAGTGCCAACGCACCGGACTTCTTCACCTCATCGGCAGCCTTCTGAATGTGGCTTGCCGTGGCGTCCTGCTGCTCGTTGAAGTCGGACAGCGCCGCACCGATGAAGTTAATTCCGTAGGTCTTGGAGAAGTAACCGAATGCATCGTGCGAGGTGAACAGGACTCGGTGCTCCTTCGGAATGGAGTTGATGGCTTCCTTGACCCACTTATCCAGATCGTCGATCGCTGCCGAGTAGCGCTTTACGTGCTTGGTGAACAGCTCCTTGTTTTCGGGCGAAACCTTGTTCAGGATTGCGCCGATGTTACGCACCTGGATAGCGGCATTCTGCGGGCTGGTCCAGATGTGCGGATCATACTTGAACTCCGGTTCGCTCTCACCCGGCTCGGGCGGGAAAGGCCACTTCTCAACCTTTACCTTTTCCACACCGCGGTCAACCTTGTACGGAAGCTTCTTTTCCTTGTCCAGCTCGGACTTTTCATCGGTAACTTCGGCAGCGGTGAGGATACCGGAGGTGACGCCCATTGTACCCTTGAACCCTGTGGACTCAACCGCGGAATCCAGGAAGTGCTCGAGATCCACACCCGAGACGAGCATCACGTCTGCGGAGGCAAGTGCCTTGGCCTGTGCGGTGGTCATCTCGTGCTCGTGTGCGCTCGCGTTGGGCGCCAGCAGACACGTGAGGTTAATTTCGGACTTCGCCTTGTCGGGCTTGGCACCGGTGTGGGTTACCTTGCCTGCGGAATCCATCTTGGTGAATGCCAGGGTTGCGTCCGCGGACTTGTCGGTGGCGATCTGCGTTACGTAATCACAGATCTGGGTGGTTGTCGCAACAACCTTGACCACGTTGGCTTTCGCGTCCTTGGAGGCCTTGCCTGCATCTTTTGCATTGCTGCACCCTGCAAGCGACGCCGATGTGGCGGCGAGGGCAGCGATCGCAACTACTGCATTTAACTTGCGATTCATTATTTTCCTTAACCGTGTATAAACATTTCTTGATCGGGAGTGTTGCTCCATCGAATTGCAGAAGTAAGTCTCTCGTTAAAGAAGATGTGTATCCCGTATATCGTGAGACCGAACTCCCTTAGGTTCGGCATACCGAACTAGGTATAAAGATAATCTTTCTTAATAACAATTTCAACGCTTTGAGTCGTTTCTAACACAAAACGGACGCGAAATTATTTTCCGGCCGCCGCGCCGGTCCCGTCCTTTTTCAGAATCTTTACGGAAAACAGCACGTCAGCTAAAATAACTGCCGCCATTAGGGCAAACGTAATGCGGTACCCGCAGATGTCGCGTAAATATCCCAACGGTCCGGAGAAAAGAGCGGTCGCAAGAAAATACGCCACGTAAAACCCCGTGAGATAAATCGTGGAACTCAGCGCGGCGGAAAAATGGAGCGATACATATTTCACGATAGAGAGCAGGGCAAAGGGCACAAACACACCGTGAAACAGTTTCAGCGCGGCCACCGTTGCCGGATCCGCACCCAGCGCACTGCCCAAAAGAGGAACCGTCATTACAAGAGCGGAAAAAACCATTGACGTCTTTACGCCGATCCGCCTGATGATCGCCGCAGCGGGCACCATCAGCGACGTTTCAATCAGTGTCTGCACCGCGATCAGGGCGCTGAACATGATCTGGCCGCGGGCATGGGAGGAAAACAGGGAGACGTAAAACCCCGGAAACATCTGCGATTCAAACACCTGATACACAGTCCAGCCGAAAACCACAAACGCGGTCAGTGCCCAAAAATTCGCATCCCGCGCGGACGCGGCCATTTCGGCGCGCAGGGAGCGCAGCGTCCGCAGCACGCCCGGGGAGCGGGAACCGGGGTGCATATTTCGCGCCGGATCGGGCTCTGTTTTCCAAAAAATCTGTGTCAGCAGCAGACACATCCCCAAAAAAGACCCCGCCCAGAAAATCAGAAGCGGACGGACCGTAAAAAGCACGCCCGCCGCGAGCGTTCCCAGAGCAAAGCCCAGCGAACCGCCCACGCGCGCATGGCCGTATTCAAAACCGTATTTTATTGCCAGCCGCGCGAAATAGGCTTCATACAGGGCGGTTGCACCCACAAAACCCGCCGCGATTTCCACCGAACCGAGCAGCACACCGAAGAGAAAACAGTGTTCCAGCAGCGGGCGGTAAACAAAAGTGACGAAAGGCCCGATCAGCATCGTACACACAGCGGAAATAAAGAGGAGGTGCCGGCGAAAGCGAAGGCAGTCCTGCATAATTCCGTAAAATACGATGACGGCGGTGAGCATCAGACCGTTGACGGAAAATACCGTGCCCACCTGCGTCCCGGACAGGCGCAGACCGCCGGCGGGAACGGTAAGCCAGATCTGAAAAAAAGACCACCATACGGCAACTGCCCCAAATACCAGCAGAAAGCTGCATGCGCCGTAATTTCGCATCGAAGAAGAAATGTTCAAGGAGACCGCCAATTGTCATTCGGGTGGTTTTAATCCCGGCAGCGGCGCGGAATTAAAACGGGAGCATGATGAGTTTACCCGCCGGCGCCGGAGAAAAGAAAACGCCGGCCGCGCCGTTTCGTATCCGATTCGGCGAAAACACTTGACAGTTCCCCCCCCCGGCGGAAACTGAAAAGCAGATCCGCTTTGCCTCTGCGCACGTTTTATGCGGAAGCGGGCGGACCGACCGTAAATCGACAGACATACACTTATTAAGTGCACTACCGGAAACGAGTTTTCATGGAGAACACCAACACACCCATGTCCGCGCCGCAGCACAGCAGTGCCGCGGGAATCGTGTCGCTCATTTTGGGCATATTGGCGATTATTATTTGCTGGATTCCGATTATCAACAACCTTTCCGCAGTAGCCGGCATAATCGGGTTAATCTTCGGCGTCGTGGCAATACTGAGAATCAAAAAGAAGAACCTGTCGGGAAAAGGCGTCGCAGTAGCCGGCCTGATCCTGTGCATCCTTTCCATTGTAATTACGCTCTTCACACAAAGCCTCTTCTCGAAAGCCTTCGACGAAGCCACCTCGGGGCCGAAGGCCGCAAAGGTTTCCGACTCGCAGTCTGCCGCGGATAAGGACGCAAAGAAGGCAGACAAAAAAGACGACGGAAAAGAAAAGGATGCCGCAGCGACGCAGGATCTGGCCGTCGGCAAAGCGGTAACGCTGGAAAATGGGCTGACGGTGTCGGTGGATGCCGTGGAAACCGCCAAAGATATGGGCAAAAAAACGTACACCCTGATTACGGTCACCTATAAGAACGGCGGAAAAGAAAAAACAGACTTCAATTCGTTTGACTGGAAGTCCACAAACACAGACGGAGCAGTCAGCGATGCCGAATTTGCACTGTTTGAAGACAGATCCAAAATGCTTCAAAGCGGAGAGCTGAATCCGGGAGGCACAGTCACCGGGAAAGTGCCTCTTAAGGAAGACAGCATCAAAGCACAGTACCGGGGCGGACTCTTTTCGGACAAAGATGCCGCATCCTGGAAGCTGAAGTAACAGCTGTTTAAAAACGTTTTCGGTCCCGGCGGATCTGTCCGCCGGGACCTGTTTTTTACCTACTGTCTTTTTATGCCCTGCGTTTCCCTGCCTTACAGACCTGCCTTAGAGAATAACCGTTCCGAAAAGGAAACCGAGCACCACGGAAATTGCAATGCACACCACGCCCGGGATCAGGAACGGATGGTCAAATACGTATTTGCCGATCCGTGTCGAGCCGGTATCGTCCATCTCCACCGCCGCGAGCAGCGTCGGATAGGTAGGCAGAACAAACAGCGAAGAAACAGCGGTAAAAGAGGCGACTGCGGTCAGGGGGCTGACGCCGACCGCCAGCGCCGCGGGCATCAGCGCCTTGGTCGTGCCCGCCTGCGAATAGAGAAGCGACGCCGCAAGGAACAGCACCACCGCGAGCAGCCACGGACAGCCTGCAAGCAGTTCCCCGGAGAAACCTTTGATCTGTTCGATATAGTGATTAATCAGCGAAGTTCCGAGCCACGCCACACCCATCACGCAGACAGCTGCCGACATTCCCGATCTGAACACCTGCGTGTTGAGCACCTCGCTGCCTTTCAGCCTGCAAACCACGATGATTATTGCCGCCGAGCCGAGCATGAGCGACATAATCGCCTCATTTCGCGGCAGCGTGGGATTGGAGATAATTCCGAGCTGATCGGAAATCAAAGTGGCATAAACCATCACCAGAACGATGGAGACAAGGAAAATCAGCACCGACAGCCTGCTTTCCCGCGTAGGGGCGTATTTGCCCATGTGATTCTTGGGCGGAGCCACCAGTCCTTTCTTCAGCCGTTCGAGATACACCGGATCTTCGTCCAGTTCCCTGCCCAGACGGTTGGCGAGAAAAGCCGTGGGGAAAATGGAAAGAAAAGTGGCGGGAATCAAAACCGCAAGCAGCTGGATATAGCCCACGCCGCGCGGTTCCATCAGCGAAGCCATAAAAACCACCGCCGCGGAAATGGGCGATGCGGTAATTGCCATCTGGGAGGCGACCACGGCCACGGACAGCGGCCGTGAAGGACGCACATGGCCCTCCTTTGCCACTTCGGCAATAACGGGCAGTGTGGAAAAGGCCGTGTGCCCGGTTCCCGCAAGCAGCGTCATCAGATAGGTAACCACGGGAGCAAGATAGGTGACGTGCTTCGGATTTTTGCGCAGAACTCTTTCCGCAACGTGAACCAAATAATCCAATCCTCCCGCCAGCTGCATGGCCGAGATTGCCGCGATCACCGACATAATGATTCCCACTACGTCAAAAGGAATCCCGTCTTTGCTGACCGGAACCCCGCACAGCCCCAGGAGCAGCACGCCCAGGCCGCCGGCAAAACCGATTCCGATTGAGCCGATCCGCGCCCCAAGCACGATTGCTGCGATCACGATAAAAATCTGTAACGCAACGAGCATATTCTTCCTTCTCTTTTGCTGAAAATTTTCCGCAGGCGAATTAAAAACGCGTTTCCCCTGCCCGGATTTTACGTACCGGGTTTCCGGCGTCCGCCGGTACGGGCGCGGAAAAGGGACGTAATTTTTACCGCCGGTCCGCAACCGTAATCATTTTCCGTTACCGAATAGTGCGCCGTAAAACCTCTGCGAAAAGTTGAAAAAACGTAACCGGAGGAAGTCCGGTTTCTGCACACAATTTCAATTTTCTATCGAATAATTCAACAAAAGGGAGATTTTCCCCGCACAGCCGCCATTTTCGAAAATTCCGCACGTAGAAGACTGTTTTTGCCGCGATAGGGAAATAGTGTTTTGCACCTCTTTGGTGCATAATGAAAACAACGGGACGGTTTCGTAAAACCCCTGCTAAGAGGAGAAAAAGAAACCACCCCCGAAGGAATTGAAAGATCAGGAAAACAACAGAAAGAAGAGAATTGCCGTGGGGGATAAATCCAATACAGCATGTTCGCCGGCTACCCGTTCCGAGGAAGACCTTCTGGGAACGATGGAAATTTCCAACAACAACTACTATGGCATTCACACACAGCGTGCCATGGAAAACTATCAGATTTCGGGTGTCACACTGCGTGACACCCCCGATTTTATCAGAGGCATGGTATACACCAAGAAAGCCACCGCCATCGCCAACTGCGAATGCGGCGCGCTGACGAAGGAAAAACGCGACGCCATCGTCTGGGCATGCGACCGGATTCTGAACGAAGGCCGGTGCATGGACCAGTTCCCGATTGATCTTTTCCAGGGCGGCGCGGGCACCTCGGTCAACATGAACACCAACGAGGTAATTGCCAACATTGCCCTTGAGCATTTGGGAAAGAAAAAGGGAGATTACGCCGTTATCAATCCGAACGACGACGTAAACATGAGCCAGTCCACCAATGACGCATATCCGACGGGCCTGAAACTCGGTTTCCACGCCGGCATGGTCAGACTCACCGAAGAGTTTGAACGCCTGGCGGAATCCTTTGCGCGCAAAGGCGAAGAATTTAAAGACGTCCTGAAGATGGGACGCACACAGCTGCAGGACGCCGTACCGATGAGCCTGGGAAGCGAATTCACCGGATACGCAAACTGGATTAAACAGGAACTTCCCAATCTCCGCCGCGCAGCCGAAGGACTGCTGGAAGTCAATCTCGGCGCTACCGCCATCGGCACCGAGCTGAACACCCCGGACGGTTTTACCCGGGCGGTCACGAAAGCCCTTGCCGACGTTACGGGTCTGAATATCGTCGGCGCCGAAGACCTGATTGCCGCCACAAGCGACCAGGCATCCTACGTCAGCGCCCACGGAGCACTGAAACAGCTGGCGGTAAAGCTCTCCAAGATCTGCAACGATCTGCGTCTGCTCGGCTCCGGTCCGCGCTGCGGTCTGCATGAAATCAATCTTCCCGAACGTGCGGCAGGCTCCTCCATCATGCCGGCAAAAGTCAATCCGGTCATTCCGGAAGTCACCAACCAGGTCTGCTTCAAGGTCTTCGGCAACGACGTCACCGTCTCCTTTGCCGCCGAAGCCGGACAGCTCGAACTGAACGTAATGGAACCGGCCGCGGCCCAGGCAATGTTTGAATCCCTGAAGATTCTCACTAACGCCGCAAAGACACTGCGCGAGAAGTGCGTGGAAGACATCACCGCCAACGAGGACGTCTGCCGCGCTTTCGTGCACAATTCCATCGGCATCATCACCTACCTGAATCCGTTTATCGGCCACCATGCAGGAGACATGATCGGCAGGGAAGCCGCCGCCACCGGAAAGTCGGTGCGCGAACTGGTGCTTGCCCACGGTCTCTTGGACGAAAAGTTCCTCGACGAAATTCTCAGCGACAAAAACCTGATGAATCCTTCGCTGAAGGGCTTTGAAGACAAAATGATGTAAAAACCTCTCCCCTCCGCCCCGCAGCCTCTCCCGCTGCGGGGCGGTGTCTTTTTGCGCCGCGTGGCAGGCGGACGGCTGCAGGCGGGCGTTTCGCATCTCTCTTTTCTCCGGCCGGCTGCGGAACACCGCCCCGGGCACAGAGAAACGTTTCCCCGCAGGGCGTTCCTCGGATAAACTTACAGCTATGGAAGATCTTGGGATTTCGGCAATTCACCCCCCGGCACCGGAATTTTTTTCCGCCGTGGCACTGTTTAAGGCACCGATAGATATCGATGCCGCCGTGGCCCGCCTAAACACTCTCTGGTCGCTGAATGTGGAAGGAAAATGGCAGACCGTTGAGCCGGATCCGGCCCACCCGCAGCTGATCGCGGGCAGACTGCTGCATTTTTCCTCGCAGGGCGTGCAGGCAATGATGACTCCCCTGAACTATCCCCTGCAGCCCGACAGAGGCACGCTGCCCGCACACACGTTCCACATCCCGATCACGCTTTACGCACCGGGCAAAGCCGCCGCCGAAGGCACACTCGCCGGCGAACAGCAGGTATCGGAGATCTCCGGCGGCGAAATCAGGCGCCGCAAACGCATGGTTTCCGCTCATATTCTGCTTACACAGCTTTCCGATGCGCTTATGCGTGAAGAGGCGGCCGTCGGAATTTTCCGCTACGAACTGGGCGTCGTACAGCCGCCGCAGATGGTTGCGGAAATGTCGGAAAGCCTGACCGCCGGTCAGGTTCCGCTGCCGCTGTGGGTCAATATCCGCACCCAGAATGCCGGACTGACCTACGGCAGAACCCTCGGCCTGCCGCTTTTCGGGCATCTGGATTTGGAAGTGCGCGATTCAGCGCAAAGCGCGGACGAAGTCTATCTGCTGCTCGCCGACATCGCCAACTACCTGATCACGGGCAGTTCCTACCTGATACCGGGGCAGACGCTGGGAACGTCGAAGGGAGAAAAAATAACCCTCACCCAAGAACTCTCCCCGTTCGACAATTCCCCGGTGATTCGCGTAATGTGCAGATAGATCGGAAACGGAGAAGAATATGGACAGTATCGGCCGGAACACGGCTCACGGACGTTTTACGCCAACGCATGAGGCGCAGCACAGCCAATGGGTTGTCAGAGAAGAAAACGGCGAAACGGCAGGCTACCTCACATACGAAATTTACGGCAACGAGCTGATGATCACTTCGGTGCAGGTACGGCGGGAATTTCGCGGACAGGGAGTGGGAGGCAGCCTCGTGCGCGCGGCCGTCGAATACGAACGCAGCCTGGGAGAAAACAAAGTCGTTCCCGTCTGTTCTTTTGCCCGGGATTACCTGGCACGCCATCCGGAGTTTGCCTAAAAATCCTTTTCCACGTACACTGAGTGGCGGAGTTTGAGCGATCTGCTCCACGGAGTGCGACTTTTCGCCTTCGCGCCTGGTGGTGGCAGCGCCAAGCGGATTTGACTATCTGACACCCCGGCACAGGAGTATCCAAATGACGCACGCAGCCAAACCCCAACATTCAATGTATGACATTTTCGCCGTCTGTTTCGTGGCTTTTCTTCTGCTTTCCAATATCGGCGCCACGAAGCTGATCGCTCTCGGCCCGCTGGTATTCGACGGCGGGGCGATCCTTTTCCCCCTCACCTATATCATCGGCGACGTCCTCTCCGAAGTGTACGGTTTTGCCAAAGCCCGCCGCGCAATCGTGCTCGGTTTTATCATTGCCCTGCTGGCCTCGATCGTCTTTTGGCTGATCATTTTGGCTCCCGCGCACGAAAGCTACACCGATCAGGCGGCGTTTGAGGCAGTGCTCGGCGTTGTGCCGCGTTTTGTTGCCGCTTCCCTGCTCGGCTATCTGTGCGGACAGATCCTAAACTCCTGGGTGCTGGTAAAAATCAAGGCCCGGTTCGGGGAAAACAGGCTGTGGGTGCGCCTTATCGGTTCCACGGTAGCCGGAGAATTCGTGGATTCCGTCATTTTCTGCGTCGTGGCGTGGATCGGCGTCAGCACGGCCGCCACCATCGCAAACCTGACAGTGGTCGGTTTCCTGTATAAAGTAGGTGTGGAAGTGGTTTTGCTTCCTTTGACCTACGCCGTTATCCGGTGGGTAAAAGCGCATGAAATAACCTATAAAACAGCAGGTAAAAAATGACTTTTGAAATACAGAAGAGACTCGTCTCCCGCACGGGACATCTGGGACGGGCAGGCGTGATCCATACACCCCACGGGGATATTCTCACGCCGGCGTTCATCCCCGTCGGAACGAAAGCAAGCGTGAAAGCCGTGCTTCCCGAATCGATTGCCCAAACGGGCGCACAGGCGGTTCTGGCCAACGCATACCATCTGTATCTTCAGCCCGGTTCCGATGTGCTCGACGAAGCCGGCGGCCTGGGAAAATTCATGAACTGGCAGCGGCCCACGTATACGGATTCCGGCGGATTCCAGGTGATGAGCCTCGGATCGGGATTCAAAAAAATTCTTTCGCAGGAATTTGCGGGAAAACCGGCTGACGACAACGCTGTTGCACGGGGAAAAGAACGCCTGGCAAACGTGGACGACGACGGCGTCTGGTTCCGCTCCCACCTCAACGGGGTCCGGCACCGTTTCACACCCGAGATCTCGATGCGGATCCAGCATGAATTGGGCGCGGATATTATCTTCGCTTTCGACGAACTGACCACTCTGATGAATACACGGGCATACCAGGAAGAATCTCTGGAACGTACCCGGCGCTGGGCACAGCGGTGTCTGCGCGCGCACAAAGAGCTTACCCACTCGCGCGCCGATAAACCGTATCAGCAGCTCTTTGGGGTGATCCAGGGAGCACAGTACGAAGATTTGCGCCGAAAGGCAGCGCGCGACCTGGGCTCAATGGAAATTGACGGGCAGCAATTCGACGGCTTCGGTATCGGCGGGGCGCTGGAAAAATACAGACTGGGAACGATCGTCGGCTGGGTGTGCGAAGAACTGCCCGAAAACCGGGCACGCCACCTGCTGGGAATTTCCGAACCCGACGATCTGTTCCGCGCGGTCGAAAACGGTGCCGATACTTTCGACTGCGTAAATCCCTCGCGTGTGGCGCGAAACGGCGCCATCTACTCTCCCGACGGGCGGTTCAACGTCACACGCGCGGAATTTAAACGCAGCTTCACCCCCGTTGTGGAAGGCTGCGAATGCTACACGTGCACACATTACACGAAAGCCTATCTGCACCACGGATTCAAAGCGAAGGAAATGATTACATACACCCTGGCCACGATCCACAACGAATACTTCACGGTGCAGCTGGCGGAGGGAATCCGCAAAGCAATCCTGGAAGACAGATACGAAGAATTCAGGGAAGAAACGCTGGGCAGATTCTACGCAAAAAAGAGATAGTCTACGGTAAGCAAAAGATTTTATTTTTCCGTCCCGGATTCTGAGACTGTTTATATATAGCCGCATATTTCGCTTTAAGCTAACTTTACCCAAGCCGGATATGTCCGTATCCGGCTGAGATATAAACAGGAAGACCTATCATGGCAAACACGCAATCAGACCGCCCCGGTATTTGGGCGAGGATGACGAAGACCCTCTTGTTTTGGGTTGTCATCGCTATATTTTTGGGTGCGCTGTTAGGGCAATTCTTGCCAAATTGGGCAATTATGCCTTTCGCAACCTTTAACGACGTCTTTGGAAAGTTCCTTTCCTTCGTAGTTCCGTTAATCATCGTTGGCTTGGTCACACCGGCAATCTTCGAGCTGGGCCGATCCGGCGGCAAATGGTTACTGATCACAGTGGGCATCGCATACTCATCCACGCTTGTTGCAGGTTTTGGCACATGGGGTATTTCCTCTCTTCTCTATCCTTCCCTTCTGAGCGGGCAAAAAGTGCCCGATCTGGCAACTCCGGAAAACGCAGTCGCCTCAATCATGGACAAATCATTTACCATGCCTCCGGTTTTCGGGGTAACGACGGCACTGATTCTGGCATTCGTGCTCGGTTTGGGAATGTCGGCGGTACGCGCGGAAAAAATGATGCATGTTTTCCGTGAATTCCGCGAACTGGTAATGCTGGTAATCATGAAAGCCATCGTTCCGTTTCTGCCGCTGCATATTTTCGGCATTTTCCTAAATATGTCGAAGTCGGGGCAGTTCGCGCACGTGCTCGTGGCAATGGCAAAGATTTTCGTATTTGCCTTCGTGCTCACCGTGGTCATGCTTGTGCTGCAGTACACTCTTGCGGGAATCGTAAGCAAACGAAATCCGTTTTCCGCACTGTGGGGAATGCGCGAAGCCTACGCCACCGCTTTGGGAACCGCTTCGTCGGCAGCCACGATTCCGATTACGATTCGCTGCGCACGCAACAACCGTGTATCGCCCGAAGTCGCCGACTTCGTTATTCCTCTTTGCGCCACGATCCACCTAGCCGGATCGGCTATTAAGATTACGGCTTTTGCTTTGGCGTTACAGCATATGATGGGAATCCCAACCAACGCGGGTGCGATGGTGGGATTCATTTTTATGCTCGGGATCACAATGGTTGCCGCTCCCGGAGTTCCGGGCGGGGCAATCACCGCCGCCCAGGGTGTGCTGCAGAGCATTCTCGCATTCAGCGATCCGATGTATGCAATTATGGTGGCCATGTACGTGGCTGCCGACTCCTTCGGTACCGCGGCCAATGTGACCGGCGACGGCGCAATCGCAATCCTTGTGAACCGCATGGCAAAAGGCACATTCGGCACCGATTCGCCGGAACTGGCGAAAGAGGCGGACGAAATTTCGCAGGGACGCTCCGTCAAAATCCGTTTGGGGAAACGGGCACACAGCGACGACGGAGAGTAAAAACAACCCCTTTTTTACGGGCGGCTGCGCTAAAAACGACGCGTGGCCGCCCGTTTCAGTTTCTCCAGCTCTTCTTCGTCCGGGAAACCCGTTACTTTCCAGCGCGGAGGCCAAAAATTGGAATCGGCCGCAAATCCGTCGGGCCATACCTCCCGGGCCACCGTCAGCCGCAGCGAAATTCTCGCTGTCTTCCCGTCCTCCCACGGATGGGGGGAAGCCTCGCGCACAAAGGTGATAAAATCCGTCTCCGGTATGGATCCAACTCCGTCAAGAGAACTCCACACCGTGTTTGACACGCGTTCTCCGTCTTCCAGTACCCGTTCTTCAAAATCTTTTACCGCCCCGAAATCACCCCACCTGTGCATCTGCCGGGCCTGCACGTCATAAATTTTTTTGCGAAAGCTGTTACGCAGGGCGCCCAACGTTTCCGCAAGCGGCGTTCCGGGAAGGGGAACCCACTCCTGCCAACCGTCCGCGGCAAGCGTGTACGGCAGCGGATATACCGCCTCCGGGCTTTCACGCTGTTCCAGAAGCAGCCGGAAAAAATCGTTTAAATGCGGGTCTGCGGCGAACACAACATAAAGTTTCGTATTCGACACCGGCACGAAAAGCACGATGTCGTCGCTGTTTTCTTCCTCCGCACGGATTTTGACCTGCTCTGCCGTTTCCACGTCGCAGAACCAGCTCAGTTCATACCCTTCAGGCTGCAGAAATACCATAATCTTTGCGCCGCCCGCCGTCGTCACTCCCAGGTCTACGGAATGATGGTAGGAATTCGTTCGGCGCCTGAGCGTGTTGAGCGCCTGCAGTAAAATTTCGCGCACCTCACCGCCGCCTTCTTCCAACTGTGCATAGCGCAGCGGCTGCGGCGGGCGGGCAGGCAGCGCGGCGGAATTTTCCACGCCGGGCCTGTCTTGGGCAGGCACCACTCCCACCGCAATAAAATCCGTGAGCGGCACATACACATAGGAATCCGAATCGTCATGCGAAGAAAGAAAATAATCCGCGCCGCGCACCAGGGGAAGGAACGCCTGTTCATCGGGGGAAAAATAGTCGCCGGGGGTGAAAGACCCCTCTTCCGTTTCCGCTTCCGGTTCCTCCGCGGACCGGCGTTCCCCGTCCGGTGTATGTTCCGCGGCAGACGTGTGTTCCGCGCGGGCGGGAAACTCCGCGTTGCGCACACCGATTTCCAGCAGACGGCGCAGCAGCTCTTCGCGAACCCGCAGCGGGGCACGCCCATCTATCAGCGCCCCGGGACGAAAACCGAATGCGCGCCCGTCGCCGAGCAGAATCTCCAGCGTGTCTCCGTGCGAAGTAATCACCGCGTCCCGCAGCAGTGCGTGTTCCCGGGCCTCGCCCAACGCCCAATCCATAAAATCCATACTTCTATTCTGGCAGGTTTTTCGCCAAAGAACAGTTTTACGGGACTGGTTAAATAACATGATTGCGGCTAAAATACCGCTTAGAGACACCCGGAGGGAAGAAATATGCCCAAAATTTCGGCAGCAACAGTCAAAGAACATCACGAGAAAATGTTTAACACACTGGTGGATGCCGCAGAAAAAGTGCTGCGCGAATCCGGCCCCTCCGCACTTACCGCCGGCGAAGTGGCAAAATATGCGGGAATTGCCCGCAATTCCATTTACCGTTACGTGCAATCCGTCGACGACCTGCGGATCCACGTGCTGGAACGCTATCTTCCGCAGTGGAAAGAGGCAATCGACAAACGTGTGGACGAAAAATCCGATGCGCGCCGGCAGATACTCGATCTGACTTTGGCAAGCCTGGAAATGTCGCAAAATACCGGTCACTCCTGGCTGATTTCCGTGATGCGCTTCGGAAACCGGCACAAAAATTTTTCTTCCGACGCCGTAGCCCATTTTCACCGCGAACTCGGAATGCGCATCGCCCGGCTCTGGCTTGAAGTGGAACCGGAGAACGCACGGATAAACGCGCAGATCAACCGGGCTCTGCTGGAGACGGGAATGAAACTTCTCGACGGCGGGGAAGATTTCAGGCGCGTTTCGCACACGATTATTTCCATGCTCGCAGGCCTGTTCCCCGAAGGAGAAAATTATGCGCCGGCTGCTCTTTGATCTCTACGGTCTGTTCATGAAAACACAGACTCCCGAATCAAGGGAAAATATTGAGCGCGTTTTGCATCTGAAAGAACAGGGAATCTGCGGGAAAGACTTTTGGCGTGCGTACCGCAAAGTACGCTACCCCTACGATACCGGTATGATTTCGGCGGCGGAATATCTGCGGCGGGTAGGCGCGGAACTGGGCGCGGAATTCGACAGCGTACAGGCCTTCCTGGAAGCGGACTGCGCTTCGTGGAGCAGACAGAACGACACAATGGTACAGTGGCTCCTGAAGCTGCGCAGCGAGGGAATTCAGCCCGCCCTTCTGTCTAATATCCCGGCTGACCTGCTGGCTTTTATCCGCCCGACGCATCCGTGGCTGCATGATTTTTCGCCCTGTATGTTTTCCTGCGAAATCGGTTTTGCCAAGCCAAATCCGGAAGTTTTTCGCTACGCCTGCAAAGAACTGCACGCCGCCGCGCAGGATGTGATGTTTTTTGACGACACCGCGCACAATCTCCCCGGCGCGGAAGAAGTGGGAATGCATACGCATCATTTTCTGGATATCCAAGCCGGAAAGAAAGCCGCCTACGGTTTTCTCGCCGCAGAAACATAAAACCGTTACTTTCCAAAGGGAAGACGCGCGCTGCCGCATCGATCCTTTTTGGCTACAGACAAAGCACCGAGCGGCGGTATGCATCCCATCCGCCCGCTTTTCGCGCATCCTTTCCCGCCTGCACAATCAGGCCGTGCAGCACGGAATACTCTTCTACCGTGAAACGCTCGCCCCGGATTGCGCTGTCCGCACTCCGCCGCGCCTGCGCATAAGTTTTATATTCTCCCCAGCCGACAGCCCGAAGCATCCGACGCGCATAAGCGTCATAAATAAAAGTGCCGCGCCTGTACGCATACAGAATAATATCATCGGCCGTTTCCTCGCCTACGCCGCGCACACCCAGCAAAGACGCACGCAGCGAGGCATCGTCCATTGCGGGGGCCGCTGCGTCATTCTCCGCAAACCACGCACATATTTCTTTCAGATAAAGTGTTTTTGTGCGCCAATAACCGCAGGGCACAATCGCCTGCCGGATCAGCTCGGGATCCGCCGCCGATAAATTGCGCACGGTAAGCAGATCCGCCTTTTTCAGATTCCCGACCGCTTTTTCCGCGCCTGCCCAGGAAGTATTTTGCGTCAGCACTGCGCCCGCAATCATCTCAAAACGGGTGTCGGCAGGCCACCAGACACCCGGATCGGGAATTGCGCGCGAAAGCGCCTCCATCACCGCGCGCATCGGAATCTTTTCCGCGGATTTCATCGGCTCTGTTGGGGTACCTGCGCGGGAGCCGGCACGGAGGATTTATTTTTTCCGTAAAACACAGGCTACTGTCCAATCCAAATCTAATTCTCGGATAGATTCTTTTTCTCATCCCGGACCGGGAACAGTGCCCGAATAAGCGGTATCGGATAGGAAGCAGCCTTAAGCGGATCCATGAGAATATCCGTAACACCGGCTGTGAAACTCTCCAGACCAAGAACTTTATAGAGAGCTTCGCGCCCAAATTTAGTTGAATCCGCAACAAAAAACGCTTCCGATGCAATCGAACGAATTTTTCTCAGAAGCTCCAGATTGTAACTGGAATTTCCGTAAACACCGCTCTCCATCACCGAACTGGCCCCAAAAACGGCTACATTGACCCGGATTCTATCCAGCTGATCCACCGCAATAGGCCCCCACATATGGGTTTTCATGGGCAAAAGATCACCGCCGACAAAAACCAGGTTAAGTGACGGCTTCTTAAGTATTTCCATCCCAACCAAAAGATCGTGGGTAACAACTGTCAGCGATCTGTGATGCAACGCCTTTGCAACTTCAAGACATGTACTTCCCGTATCAATGAATACGGTTTGTCCCTCGAGAAGCCGTTCGGCCATTGCTGCTCCGATAGCACGCTTATCTCGCAGGTGGGAAACGGAAGTGTCTTCATCAGAATCATCTGCTATGGGGAGTGCCCCTCCGTGGGTTCGCTGCACCGCACCCTGCTCGGAAAGCCAGTCAAGATCACGGCGAATCGTCGAGACATTAACATGAAAGCGTTTTGCGAGTGAAACGACTGACTGGAAACCTGCGTCTTGAAGAATTCGCAGGATCTGGTCCCGACGAGCCATTGAGCCCCCTCAAAATAGATGTTAGATGTCAGGTTCGACCTTAGTACATCCTGCCTACAATTTTACCGTTCCTCAACAGAATATGTTACTACATCATCGAAGCGAAACATCGCAAATATATACTCATTCCGGCAACACAAAAATGTATTACGTCAATTATTCTACATGAAAACAACTATCAATTGCACGAAATCGCGCAGAAAAAAGGTGGAATCGGGCAATAATGTGTTGTAGTATAACAACTACGCGCAATGGTGCGCGCATATATTGAGGTCATAACGGTATGACCGATCGGAATCCGGTGATTCCGCAAAAATTAGGAGGTGCACATGAAAATCCGTACATGTCTCGCAATACTCGCCACGGGCAGCCTGCTCTTGTCCGCTTGCAGCTCGGTTGGTGGAGCCGGAGGCAAAACCGGAGGGAATGCAGGCTCCGGAGCCTCGAAAAATAAAACGATGGTTACCGTAGTTAAAGTGAAAGGTATAGCTTGGTTTGACCGCATGGACGAAGGCGTCGTCGAGTGGGGTAAAGAAAATGGTTACGATACCCGTACCGAAGGCGGCGACGATGTCAGTCCCGAGAAACAAATCCAGGTGATCCAAGATCTGATTGCGCAAAAACCTGCCGCCATCACGGTGGTCCCCAATTCTCCGGAAGCCCTGTCAGCTGTATTGGCACAGGCCAAACAGCAGGGTATTCCTGTAGTTTCGCACGAAGCCACAGGAATTAAGAATGTCGATATCGATATTGAAGCTTTCGACAACGTAAGCTACGGCGAACGGATCATGAAAAACATTGGACAATGCACCGGCGGAAAAGGTAAGTATGTCCAATTCGTCGGCGGTCTGACAGCCAAAACACATATGGAATGGGTTGAAGCAGCATACAAGTATCAGACGAAGAACTTCCCGGGTATGCAACGGGTTGAGACTCCTATAGAAAGTACCGACAATGAAACTGCCGCGTACGAGAAAGCTAAGGAAATTCTGGGCAAGTACCCGGATATCAAAGCATTCCAGGGGTCGGCGGGTAATGACGTTCCCGGAATTGCGCGCGCGGTTGAAGAGGCCGGTCTTCAGGATAAAGTATGCGTGATGGGAACCTCCATTCCGTCGGCATCCTCGAAATACCTGGCCAACGGCTCTATCGACAAGATTTTCTTCTGGGATCCGGCACTTGCGGGTAAAGCCCAGCTCGAAATTGCCAAACGTCTGGCAAGTGGCAAGACCATTAAGCCGGGCGACGACTTGGGTATCGAGGGGTACCACTCACTTAAGAAACTCAAAGGTTACGACAATGTTTGGGTTGGCGATGCCGCAATTGAGGCAGATGCCAAGGCAGCCAAACAGTTTAATTTCTAGATGTTAACCAATCGGTTGCGGGCCGAAGACAATCCGAGATATTACTTCGGCCCGCAACCTCACTGGGAGGTGTATAAATGGACACTCCAACTCAATCCGACACTTCTTATTTTTTGGAAGCAAAAGATATAGTAAAAACTTTCGACGGAGTCACTGCACTTGCCGGCGTCTCGCTGAAAGTTAAATCCGGTGAAGTGCTGTGTTTGGCCGGCGAGAACGGATGCGGAAAATCAACTCTCATTAAAGTGATTTCCGGAGTCTTGTCACCCGACAGCGGACAAATCGTTGTCGCGGGCCATTCCTATGGCAGACTGACACCGCTCGAAGCAATGGAACTGGGAATCCAGGTGATCTACCAGGACTTCTCGCTTTTTCCAAACCTTTCGGTTGCGGAAAACATTGTTGCAACCCGTTCGATATCGAAGCGCAGAAAAATTTTTAATCTGTCGTCAGCGCGTGCACGTGCCAAAAAAGTTATCGGCAGTTTGAAAATCCATCTCGATCTTGACGCCAAAGTGGAATCACTATCCGTTGCGGATCGCCAGTTAACGGCAATTTGCAGAGCATTGTGTTCGGATGCCCGGCTGCTCATCATGGACGAGCCGACAACCGCATTGACACAAAATGAGGTAGAAAGACTGTTTGCGGTGGTCGAAAATCTGCGCTCTCAGGGAGTTGCTTTAGTATTTGTCTCGCACAAACTCGACGAAGTAACCCAAATTGCTTCCCGAATTTCTATCATGAGGTCCGGAAAGAACATAATCGAAAGCGCTATCGAAGATTTCGACGATAAGAAAATTGCCGAGTACATGACAGGTAAAGCCCTCGACGTTTCACGTCATATTGTTTCTCCCAAAGAAGGCAAACCGATGCTGCAGGTACGGGGATTATCGTCGCCGGGTATGCTCACGGATATTTCTTTTGACGTGCGCGCCGGAGAGATTGTCGGTTTTACAGGCCTTCTCGGATCCGGGCGTTCCGAAATAGCGGAAGCTTTGTTTGGTATCCTGTCCCACAACTCCGGAGAAATTCTGATTGACGGAAAACAGGTAAAAATCAACTCGATTGAGGATTCACTCAAAGCCCAGATCGGATATGTTCCGGAAGACCGGCTCACCGAAGGACTTTTCCTTGATAAACCGATTTCCGACAATGTGATCGCGGCGTCAATCGACCGGCACACATCAAAAACCGGAACTCTTCGGAAAAAAGATATACGTGAAACGATTGACCGACACTTTAAATCCTTAAAGATTAAAGCTCCAAACGTCGCGGCACCCGTCCGCTCTCTTTCGGGCGGGAATGCACAGCGTGTTGTTGTGGCGAAGTGGCTTGCCCGCAAACCAAAGGTTTTGATTCTCAATGGTCCGACAGTCGGTGTGGACATCGGATCCAAGGCCGAGATTCTTCAAATCTTACGTGAACAGGCGGAAAACGGGATCGCGATCATCATTATTTCCGACGACGCCCCGGAGCTGGTTGCGTGCTGTAACCGAGTATTTATTACGACGGCAGGACGCATTACCGCTGAGCTGGCGGATGACGAAGTAACGGTTGAAGCAATCAGAGAGCGGGTAGTTGCATGAAAAAGCAATTGGCACAGACAGGGAAAACTCCATTCCTGTCGAAATTAAAGGGACAGAATAACGAGGGGATCCTTCTCGCGGTTCTTATCATCCTCATCGTGGTAATGTCGCTTGTGAGCAGGGATTTTCTACAGGTCTCTACGCTTTTCGCGATTATCAGATCTTCAATTGTTCCGTTAATCTTTGCCCTTGGGGTTTTGCTGGTTATCATCTCAGGCGGAATCGATGTATCTTTTGCGGCGATTGCAGTCTTTTCCGCCTATACGACAGTAACTGTGCAATTAAACTTCGCAAAGGATTTCGGCCTTATCTGTTCTTTCCTGTTTGCGATGGTTCTTGGAACTCTTCTCGGGCTCATCAACGGTTACATTATTTCCAAATTCCGACTTCCGACGCTTATTGTCACTCTGGGCACACAGGGCATTTTCCAAGGCGTCCTCATGACCTATGTCGGCTCGCGTTACATTGCCGATCTTCCCGTGGGAATGGCAAAAGCCTCCACGGTCAATCTCGTAACGCTTCCAACGGCCAATGGTGTTGCTTTGCTCCATGTCATGATTATTCCGGCGATAGTATTAACGGCAGTAGTCAGCTGGCTTCTGAACAGAACAATGTTCGGACGGTTTGTCTATGCCATCGGCGGTGATGAGGAATCTGCACGCCGTGCGGGAATTAATGTCAAAAGTGTTCAGATGCGGGTTTATGTTATAGCAGGTGTCATGGCTGCAATAGGCGGTGTCATCTACATGGTCATGGGCCGTTCTGCCAGCCCGAAAGAACTCATCGGAGGGGAGCTGGATATTATCGCCGCTGTTGTCCTGGGCGGTGCATCCATCTTTGGCGGATACGGATCGGTCAAAGGCACCGTTCTTGGTGTGCTGCTTGTGCAGCTCATCAATAATTCCCTTATTCTCGTGGGCGTACCCAGCGCGTGGCAGCGTGCCGCTGTGGGTGTCCTCCTGATTGTGGGCGTCAGTATTCAGGCTATATCGGCTAAACGTGCACAGAAGCAGGTTGGCTTTATTCAGGAAGAGACAGTGAAATGACAACAGAAGTTAAAGATCAAACAGATAAGTTTTCGTCGCTAAACGAAAAGGTCGGCAGGTCAACAAAGAGATTTCACTCGACATTCCGCATGACCAGATCCACATCCCAAATGCTGTTGCTGCTGATTGGAACCTTTGTCGTATTTGCGATCGCAAATCCCGAAACGTTCCTCTCCATAGTCAACATACAGAATATGGCTCTGGCAGTGCCGGAGATCGGACTTCTTTCGATTGCAATGATGATTTCCATGGTAACCGGCGGTATTGATCTTTCCCTTGTTGCCATTGCAAACCTCACTGCGATCACAATTTCGACAACGTTCACCGCAGTATCGGGCAGCAATCCGGCTATGGCTGAGAATTTTGGTATTCTCATTATTCTGCTCGGCATTTTGGTCGGTGTCGCAGCCGGCACCGTCAATGGGTTTCTTATTGCCAAAATTGGTGTTACGCCGATTTTGGCAACGTTGGGAACAATGCAGATCTTCAACGGCATTGCAGTGGTATGGACCGGCGGGAAAACGCTTTATGGTTCACCGGGCGCATTGACGGCTTTCGGCGTCAGCGCAGTTGCGGGAATACCTACATTATTCTTTGTATTCCTGGCAGTTGCTCTGGTCGTGGGATTCTTACTCAATCGCACTCCGCTGGGTTTACGTCTTGAGCTGCAGGGTGCAAATCCGGTTGCCGCAAGATATTCCGGAATTAAATCAAGCAGTCTGCTGATGCGAAGCTATGTGCTTACCGGTTTTATCGGTGCTTTGGCAGGAGTTATCTTTATCGCGCGAAATCCGACCGCTTCGGCAGATTACGGTGTCTCGTACGTTCTGCTTGTTATTGTGATTGCGGTGCTTGGAGGAACCAATCCGGCGGGCGGTTACGCAACGGTATTCGGAGTTTTCCTTGCGGCGCTCACCTTGCAAATTGTTCGTTCGGGCTTTACCGCAATGCGTCTGTCACCATTCCAATACGCGATCGCCCAAGGCGTCATCCTGATTGTCGTACTGGTTATAGAAAAAATAGACTGGAGGAAAATTTTACGTAAATCTACCCCTAAAAAAGTTTAATTCCCCTTCTAACGTAAAGGATTATCATGAAAAAGATTATTAATGACCCAAATAATTTTGTCGATGAAATGGTCGAAGGTATTCTTTTGTCTGCACCGAACGACCTCAAGACTCCGGGTGACGATCCGCGTATTCTCGTACGCGCAGACGCACCGGTTGCCGGACAGGTCGGAATTGTCGCGGGTGGCGGCTCGGGCCATCTTCCGCTTTTCAAAGGATACATCGGTAAGGGGCTTTGCTCAGGCGTAGCCATCGGTAATGTTTTCTCTTCACCGTCCTCACAGCAATGCTACGAAGCAGCTAAAGCCGTAGACAGCGGCAAGGGCGTGCTGTTCCTTTACGGGAACTACGGCGGAGACGTCTTTAACTTTGACCTTGCCACGGATTTGGCAGAACTGGACGATATTGAAATTAAAACCGTGCTCGGCAGAGACGACGTTGCCTCTCAGCCTAAAGAAAAAGCGAAAGACCGTCGTGGCGTTGCAGGAATTTTCTTTGCATACAAAATCGCCGGCGCAGCGGCCGAACGGGGCGATGATCTTGAGGCTGTCGCCGAAGTAGCAGAAAAAACCGTATCTCGGACCGCAACTATGGGCGTCGGGCTTTCACCCACAATTCTTCCCACCACGGGTGAACCGAGTTTCACCTTACCTGACGGTGAGATGGAAATGGGAATCGGCATTCACGGAGAACCGGGCATTCGCCGGGAACCGCTCCGCACGGCCGATGAGATTGCTGATGAGATTCTCGAGGCGACCGCTGCCGACCTTGAAATCACTTCAGGTGATCGGGTAGCCGTCCTTGTAAACGGTCTGGGTGCAACTCCCCTGGAGGAACTCTATATCCTGTACCGTCGGGTACATAAGCAGCTTACCGCCAAAGGCGTTGTAATTGAACGTAACTATATTGGCGAATACGCAACCAGTTTGGAAATGGCGGGAGCTTCTATTTCTCTCCTCAAGCTCGACGATGAGCTCCTTGAGCTTCTTGACGCACCTGCCTACTCACCCTTCTTCGAACAAAAGGAACGCTAATGAAAACTCCCGAACTTATCTCAACTATCAAAAAAGCCCTGAACCTGCTCGTTAACTCCGCCGACGAATTACGGGATCTTGATCAGGTACTTGGTGACGGCGATCTTGGTATCACAGTTTCAGCCGGCGCAAATGCAGTCATCGGAATGCTTGAGTCAGCCGATTCCAACCAGAAACCGGCTCAGGTGACCCGAGTCTGTGCAAAAGCTTTCGCCAATGCGAATCCATCCACCATGGCTGCACTTGTTGCAGGAGGGCTTTTGGCAGGATCGAAAATCTGGAATGATAAAGAAGAAATTTCGCGATCTGACGCCGAAGCATTCATACGCGCCGCTGCCGACAGCATCGCTCAACGCGGAAAGAGCAAGGTAGGCGACAAAACTATCCTTGATGCCATTGTTCCCGCATGCGACGCTCTCCGCGACTGCCCTGCGGACGGTGACGCCATGGAAGCAGTCATCACAGCCGCCGCAGCAGCCGTAGTGGAAACACGTAATTTACAATCACGCCGCGGACGGGCTTCCTGGCTGCAGGACCGTTCAATCGGACTCCAGGATCCGGGAGCCACAGCGTTCCTGAGACTTCTGGAAGCCTGGCGCGATGCCACTACCGGAGAAGTTTCCGAACCCTTGGCACGTATGAAATAAACACCTTGCTGCAGGCGGAAAGTCGAAACTGACCGCCTGCAACAATATCGGATCAAAAACTGATAGACCTTAGTATTTGCCGGTTTACTCCTCTCTCCTAACCGTTAAATACACCGGTCGTGCATATTCTCACGTGCTATACACAAAACTCCCCGAAAGAAGAATTTATCTGCTTCCGGGGAGTTTTGCGGTTTCCGTCTTTCCGATTTATCTTCGTTATGCCTGTTGCACACAACGGTATAGTTTTTAAGGTATCGACGCCAACATACTTTTCAGACACAAAAGAAAAAGAAAAATTATGTGCCGGCAGATTCCATGTATGTGAATACCGCTTCAGATCGTGTGCCGTTCCCTATCCGTGAATTTGCCCCTTCCGGGAACTTTCGCCCGTTTTTGGAATGCCATTAATTGCCGCAGCTGTTTCTGTGTTCACCCGGCTCAAAAGATATCCGCCCCGAAAACAAAACGGTAAAACCGCGCGCAAAACCGCCTGAAATAAGAATACCCGCGCCGGGCGCGGGTATTTTGTGGAGCATAGGGGATTCGAACCCCTGACCTCATCATTGCGAACGATGCGCGCTACCAACTGCGCCAATGCCCCTCAGCTCATCCATATTAACACAGGATCGGCAAAAGCGGAAAACGGCATTACTCTGCCGTAATTTTTTCCGCAAATTCCACGATATTTGCCGCGTACTGCGCAGGAGCATAGGCGTTCCATCCGCTTTTTGCCCCGGCAATTGTGAAGTACTCCACCCGGGGAAACCGCCGTGCCATTCTGCGTCCTTCCCGCACGGCACCGCGCTTTTTCCGGGCGCACAGAATCCGGACCGATACCCCTTTTTCCATGCATGCCCGCATATATTTTTCCGCGCAGTCCCGCCCTTTCCCGGCTGAGCGCATAGACTGCGCAATAGCGCGCAGATAGGAAATTTTTTCCTCCCGGGTGGCATATTCCCTTTCGCGGTCTGAATTTTTCCGCGGCCGGAACAGCCCGGCGCACAACGCCGCCACCTGCGCGGTTTTCCCCACGCGGAATACCGGCTCGGTGAGCAGTACTCCCGCCGCACCTCCTTTTGCCGCCAATTCCAGTGCCACAGGCGCAGCCTCTTCCGCAGCTATCACGATTCTCTCACCGGGAGCATATATTCCCGCCACTTCCGTCTCCGCGGCATGCAGCATATTCGCTGTATTGTTTCTGCCGTGCAGCAAAGGCGCGGCAACCGCCCAGACCGACGGCAGACGGTCGGCTGTTTTCCGCCAGGCAAGCGGAGTCTGACTTGCCCCATGCAGCAGAATCAGGGATGTCATCAGCAGGCGCGGCGGCGGGCCAGAAGGGTGTCCAAAGCGGAACCGGAACCGAGTACGTCGGTGCGCAGTTCTTCTTCACCGGTCATTTCCGGCGCCGGATTTGCCGCAGAGTGTTTCTCCGCCCCCAGCTGTTCCCCTACCCGTTTCGGCCGGTATGGCACCGGCGCGGTTTCGGTTTCCGGCGCGGTGTAGGGCTTAACCGTACGCCGGGTAATTTCGGGTTTCAGCGTATAAGCGGGCATAGCCGAAGAGGCAGACGCGGAGTTTTCCCCCGGGGGGAAAGCGAGCGCATATGCAGCCGCAGGCCGAATGGATTTTTCTTTCTTTTCCGACACGGCCGGGGCGGTTTCGTTTTTCCGTTCCGTATGCGCAGCCGTACCCGCACTGCGATCTGCCGATGCGGCGGCCGACAGGTATGTGTGCGCCGTCTTCGCCTGCAATTTCCCGCCGGCTTCCCGATTTTTGCCGGCGTCCGTATTTTTCGCGGAAACGGTTTCCGTTTTTCGTTCCGCCGTCTTTTCTGCCTGCACAGCAGCACGCGAGGCGGAAGAAGCCTTCTTTTCGGAGAATTTTACCGCCCTGCCGGATTCCAGGATGTCGGTCGCCCGGGCGATGTTTTCGATGTCACGTTTGTTTTCAAGGCTCCATTTGCCCAGCATTCTGTGGAAAAATCCGCCGTATGCCGCCGCCAGCACGGTCCCCGCAGCCGGAACGGCAAGACCGGCGGCTCCTGCCGCAAATACAATCCAGGTCGCCGCAACCAATACAAGAAATACCGCTCCGCACACAAGAAAACGCCGCTGAAGCATATTCCGGGCGGCAATTCTTCCCCGGGCGCGGGCGCGGGCGCGGGAAACCGCGCGCACGTCGAAAGTCCGTTCCGTAGTTTCATCCGACTTAAACTGTGTTTTACTCACGTTGCGCCTCATCCTGTAAATTCTGCCGCGGTGGGGATCCGCGGATAGGGAAAAGCGGGGTTGTATCCGTATCAGATGCAGCTCCTGCGAGAATCTTTCATCCACCGAGGCTTCGTTCATCACCGCACGTCGGCGGAACAGAGCCGGAATCAGATATGCAAGCAGGAGGAGCACAAAAACCGCAACTGCCAATCCTTCTCCGCCCACACCTTAAAAATATAGAACCGGAGAGACTTTCAGTGACATCAGAATCGGTGTGTTGTAAAGTAAACCGTAACTATTTCGTCACGCTTTCACACTGTTCACACAAGGCACAGACGAAACGCCGTCAGCGGTCGAGAACCACGCATTCAACCGTTTCTCCCGCCTGCACCAACTCTGTGTCGGCGGGAATCGCAATCAGACAGTTTGCCCGCGAAAGACCGGAAAGGAACGAATTTCCCACAGTGCACACGGGCTCCGCCGTATATCCCCGGCTCGGATTTCCGCCTACTTTTGCCGGCACAAACTCCTGCAGCCCTTCGGGAGATTCCCATCCGCTCACCATCCGGGCAGGCAGCACGCGCCGTTCTGTGTGCATATAACCTGCCATTTTCCGCAATGCCGGACGAATAAAAATTTCGAAACAGATCAGCGCGGCTACCGGTTCCCCGGGCAGACAGAAAATGGTTGTGTCGGATATCTTTCCCACACCGAGCCGTTCACCGGGAGACATGGCCACAGAATCAAAATCAACCGTTTCAAAATCTTCCAGAACTTCGCACAGCGAATCATGCCCGTCTTTCACCAATCCCCCGGTGGTGATGATAATATCGGCGCGCACCAGCTGATCTTCCAGACTTTCCCGCAAAACGGCAGGATTGTCGGAAACAGGCCCCACACGGAATACCTCCGCCCCCGCATCGGTTGCCGCCGCAAGCAGCGCATGGGAATTGGCGTCGTAAATTTTACCCGCTTCAATCGGTTTGCCCGGCGCGAGCAGCTCGTCGCCTACCGACATCACCACCACGCGCGGTTTTGGGTGTACGGGCACGGAATACTGGCCCGCCGAAGAAAGTACTGCCACCTGCCGCGATCCGATCCGGATCCCTGCGCGCAAAATTACCTGACCGGCCGCAATATCCTGCGCCCTGGCGTGCACATTCAGCCCGGGTTCCGCTTCCCCGATAATTGCGATCTCGCCTTTTTCCGAGCCTGCATAGACGGTGGAAAGCACCGCGTCCGCACCCGGGGGCAGCGGCACCCCCGCTTCAATTCTCATCGCGTGACGCGCCTGCAGCGGCAGACCGGTACCGTTTTTTTCCGCCTGCGTGCTTTCCAGCATCAGGCGCACCGGATTCACCCCCGATGCTCCCAGAGTATCTTCCGCACGCACCGCATAACCCGTTTTTGCCGCACAGCTTCTCTGCGGCAGATCCACAAGCGAGCGCACATCGTCGGCAAGCATACAGCCCACCGCGCCCATCAGTGTCACATTAAAGACGGGAAGCGGCTGGGAAACCTGCAAACACGCATTCTTATACTCCGCAACGGTTTTCATAATCACCTTTCGCTTGTCTCCAATTCAAATCATATCCGTTCATTACCGTAAAAAATAGCTCCCGGGCGCGCACGGGGAAAATTGCGGCCATGTTAGGGCTGCAGGCGGTGCCGCAATCCCGGCCGGAGAAAAATCCGCGGCATCCCCGCCCGCGATAAACTCCGCCGGGGCTCCCGGCCGGGAGGGGATTTTTCGGATAACGCCCCGCACGCAAACGTATAAAGCGCGGCTGCGCATATACTGTCCGCACCCGCGGCCCCTCCCGTTAACGGCAGACCGGAAAAAGCGCGGTTGCGCCGGGAGAGTACAGAAGCGGAATTTACAGACAAAAAATGCCATAATTGAAGTATGTCAGGTGACGCGGTGAAGTATCCGAATATCGGCGCTCTTCCCCCGGAAGATGCAAAGCAGCAGCTCCGGGCGCAGTGCAGGCAGTATCGCAGACAACGCTGCGCACAGGAAAAATCCCGTTTGGCACTTCAGTGGCAAAAAACGGTACTTGATTTTACCGCGGGGGCACATACGGTAACCTGTTTCGTTTCCACTTCCGGCGAGCCGCCCACGTATGGGCTGTGCAAAGCGCTTGCCGACGCGGGAAAAACACTCCTGCTGCCTAAGCTCGGGCCGGGTCTGACGCGCTCGTGGGGATATTTCCGGGGACTCGACGATTTGGTTCAGCTTGCTCCGGGCAGACCCCCTGAACCGGGCGGAGCCGCATTCGACAACGACATTTTATCCGAAGTGGACGCAATGATTATCCCCGCGCTTCTGGTCTCCCGTTTCGGGGAAAGACTGGGGCAGGGCGGGGGCTGGTACGACCGCGCCCTGAAGTGTATCCGTCCGGATACTGCTGTCGGAGCCATGGTCTTCCCCGGAGAGTTTGTGGATTTTCATCTTCCCCAGGACGACATGGATGTGCCCGTGCCGTATGCCATTCTTCCCACACGGGCGGAGAAAACCGCCGTTTAGGCACGCGTCCGGAGATTCGGCTCCGCGCCGGGCAGTGCAGCTTTTGCCCACAGCAGGCGTTTGCGGGGAGTTTATCCACATTTTTCCGGGTCTTAATTATGCGCATTCCCGGGTGCGGATAATGAAAATATGCTGATAGATTTGCAGGAATCGGACAAACATCCCCATGAGATATCACGCAGCTACCGTATTAAAGGAAAATGGCGGGCAGCGCTGTGGCGCTGGCGCAGGGTGCTGTGGATGATTCTTTTCGCCTTTCTTGTGCAGAGTATTCTCTCCGCGGCAGGCGAACTGAATCCGCAGACCGAAAAAATCCTCGTGGCGGCAACGGATCTGACAGCCGGGGAATCTCTGTCCGACTCCTCCGTGCAGCAGGTAAATATCCGGAAAGACGCCGTTCCCGAAGGGTATTTCACCAACGCCGAAAAACTGGCCGGCGCCACCGTTGCCGCAGCGATCCCCAAAGGTCTGCCGATTACCCGCTCGCAGCTGCTAAATGAAAAATTTTTGCGTGCGGCTCCCCCGGGCACGGCTGTCACGTCCGTATCTTTGGATTTCGGACTGCCGGAAGAAATCGCCGCTCCGGGAAACAGAATCGACATCTATGCCCCGGCAAATCTTCCCGGAGAAAAACTTCCCGCGGAAACGGAAGAAGACACGGCCGAAGCGGACAGCGGCAGGAAAGACAAAACTTCCCGGCAGCCGGCGGAAAGGGAAAACGCGGAAAATACCTCTCCGCGCGGAGCGCTGCTGCTGGCAGAAGAAGCAATAATCATGGGAAAAAGCGGCAAAAAAGAAAAACATCCGTTCTTCGGCGACAGCGCCTCACAGAATGTCTTCTATGTGGCGGTAAAAACCAAAGATCTCAATGCCGTACTGGGCGTGCGGGGCACCACGCCGCTTCGGGCCGTTCTCCGCGCCGGCCGGAGCGCGAAATCCCGGAGCGCAGCGGGGAAATAATGCATCCGAAAAGCAGACTCCGGGCTTTGGTCAGATTTTACAGCTTTCCGAAATGCGGCGGCACTTCAGAGAGTATGTCCAGCTCGTGGGGGGTAAATCCCGGCGAAACCGTTTTCTTTTTTTTCCGTACGGCACGCAGCGGGGTACTGCCTTTTTCCGGGTAGACAGCCGGGGCATCCGTATTGTGCACAGCCTCTTCGGGCGTGGAAATCTCCCCGCGGGCCAGGCGTTCCCGATCAATCCTGGACAGCGCCACCACCCGCCGGGATCTGTTTTTTTCACGGCGCGCTTCACTCATGTTTCTCTCCGGCAAGACCCGATCTGCGCACGGCGTTTGTCAGCACGGCATCCGTCTGCGCATTCCTTTCCGCCGGATTCAGCTGCTCATACAGCGCAGCCACCAGTTCTTCTTCCGAGCGTCGGACGCGGTCGGAGGCAATCCACAGCAAAATGGCGTCCAGCTGTTCGTCACGGTAAGCGGAAAGAGGCAGACCCGCGGTAAAATCCGGACGCTTTCCCCGCTCTTCTCTGGAGTGCGGAGCCCGCGCATCCGGCCTTCCGCCGTTCGGCAAATGCTTTTCCTCCCCGGATCCGCTCTGCGCCGAACGCACCAGTTTCTCAATTTCCGCCGCCCGGCCTGCCGGATCAATAAACAGCGAAGTCGAGTACGTCTGATAAACCAACCAGCCGCGGTCCGTGAAGGCATCCACGAGATAGCGGTCGCGGCGGCGCAGCGACTCCTGCGCCACATACTGCGCATCATCGGTCAGCACGGCAACCGCCCACGTACCGGGAATGGAATCATCGCCCACAACCAGAGGAATACGCACCTGATCCCCGCAGCCGTAATTAAATCCGACACGCAAACCTGCCGCCTGCAGACGCCGCGCCAGATCACCGAGCAGCGCCCCCGGAGGCTCGGCGGAAAATTCCGCCCGGGACACCGTATCTCCGCCCGCCGTATCCAAAATCTTTGCCAGCAGCTGCGGACCGGCTGTTGCCACCCGCGAAATATCAATGTCTCCCGCGTCAAGCGAGCTGATGATGGTCATCGACTTGCGGGGCATTTCAATAGCATCCAAAAGACCGAGGAAACCGGCGTCGGTGTGCAGCTTCCCAAAAGAGTGCAGCACTCTGCCATGCACCGTTTTCCCGAAACCGGGCGTGAAAATAATACGGTCGCGACGAATTCCCGCCGTTTGGCCAATATCGATAACCGTAAACGGCTCATATCCTTCCGCGCGCATGAAACGGTCCAATTCCCCCGATTCGGCGCGGGAAGACTGCAGCGCTTCGCGGATCCGGCGCGCATGAAGTTCGGAGACGGTCACTACAGCCAGCGAATCCGTGTTTCCCTCCCGGGCATATTTTTTCACCGCTTCCGTCACGGCATCCACTTCCGCCTGCGGCGCCTCCACGGCACCTTCGCTGCCGTGCGTCGGCACTCCCCTGCCGTCCACAACCCGCAGCACCGTTCTGTGTCTGCGCGGACTTGCCGGAACCGAATGATACACCCCGGCATATCCGTATGCGGCCAGCGATTTCACGGTCAGTTCATCCTGCTTTACGCGGTAGGTCGGCAGTTCTGCCACGGGCAGCACATCGGCAAAGGCACGCAGGGCGAGAGTATCGTTTTCTTTCCCGGTAAAATTCCCCGTCTTCACCCCGCAGCGGCGGATATCGCCGACAACCACAATCTGTCTGCCGCGCAGCAGAGTCGGAACAACACAGGCGGTTTCCGTATTCTCCGCCGTATCCAAAATAACCAGATCGACCCACGGCATGGGAGGCACGTAATCGGCCACAAGCACGGAAGGCACAATCCAGATCGGACGCGCGCACTGCACCAGACGCGGATACGTGGCAATCACATCGCGCAGTGCGGCCACCGAATATCTGGCCAGCAGGGCATCCAGCTTCAGGGTGTCTTCCCTGTGCATCTGCATTACCCGCCGGGCATTGCCGATTACCGCCGACATCACGGGACCGGCGAGAGACTGCACCTGGGCAAGATCCAGCTTCTTCCACTCAGAGAGCAGATCCGACACGTCTTTCGGCCCCAAACTGGCCAAAATCTGCGATTTTGCGAGAATCTGCTCAAAAATCGAGGAGGTCAGCGCCAGATCAAATTCGGCGTCCGTATCCGCAACGGGCACGTTTCTGCTTTGCAGATCCTTCATCAGAGGCATCAGACCGGCCGATTTTACCGCTGCCAGCACCGCATTCCTCCGGGGCAGGGAGTCCATGTGCGGAGCATCGTCGACCAACGCCCGCAGACGGCGTTCCAGATCGTTAAACGGGAGCGTGAAAAAGTCCGTTTTCCCGGTTTCACGCGCCAGACACTCCAATTCCCGCTGCAGATCCGCGCGCGTGGCACGAATCTGCACCATTCCCTCGGGCAGAACCGGCCATCTGCCGTCCACGGCAAATTTACACCAGATATTGCGGCGTTCCTCAACTTTCAGCAGCTCCGTGTGGATATCTTCGGGAGCCGCCCCCGCGCGCAGCAGCTCTTCCAACTCGCGCCGGTATTCACGCCGCTCGCTGCCGCGCATCTGCATATTGTGCGCATCGCGCCATTCTTTCGTGGCGGTTGCCGCGATCAGCGGCCGCACGGAATTTTCAAAAATTTTGGGCAGAAATATATCCAGACTCTCCGCCACTCCGTCGAGCACAGTCAGCTGCTCGAACCATTCTTTCAGATTCAGAGGCTGCGTCAGCCCGACGCTCATCGCAGTGCGCGTGGCCTGGGAGATTGCCGCCGGCAGCATGGTGGAGCCGACTGCCCGGGCGCGCTCAACGGCCTTCGCGCCTTCCACAGGATCGGAGATGGGAGAATCTGCCCAGGCGGAGCTGAGATACCGTTCTTCCAAAACTCCCAGTTCCCGGGCTTCGCGCAGGAGACTGCGGATCTGCCCGTATCCTCCGTCCTTCAGTTTATGCAAAACGGAGGCGTCAAAACGAATCCGCGTTCCCGCCTGTTTTCCGCCGCCGGTTAAAGACGCCAGCTTCTCCAGCAGGGCATAAACCGAGGTTCCCCACTGTGGGTCTTCATTGTGCAGGTCGTTCATGAAATTCCGGAGCTTGGCGCGTACCTGCGTCAGCTTCTCCCGATTTTCCAGTGTCTTTTCGGCATCAAATTCCGCACGCGGCAGGCGCAGACCCTTGCGCAGCTGCAGCGGCACCGATTCCGTGTCGGTAAAATCAAGCACTGTTTCCCCGACGCCAAGACGGTCCAAAGCCCGATGCAGAGCTTTTGCCTGGGAGGCCTTTGCGGGCACATACAGCACGGATTTTCCCGAAGCGGCCGCGTCGGCAAGCACCGAAGCCACCGTGGAAATCCTTTCCGTGCCCGGAACGGCATCTATCACCAGCGAGCGCCCCGAAGCAACGGCTTCCACCACATCAAGTTCGGCCACATCATGATCGCCCACGCCGCGTTCCGCTTCCGGGGCACGGTCTTCGTCCAGTCCGGGCGGGATCGGTGTTTTTGAAACTTTTCTGCATTCTTCGTCTCCCGCCACCGCGGCCAAAATTCCCGATCCGTGCACATAGCCGCGCACAGCCTCCAAATCGGAGAGCATACTCCGGGCCGGTGAATAGAAACAGCCCAGCACATTCTGCTCTTCGCAGCGGAATCCGGGCAGATATGCCCGCCCCAGCGTGGCCAGCATATTTACCGTCTCTTCAATGCCGCGCGAGCGGTGAGCCAGCTGACGCACGCGGATCAGCTGATCTTCGGAAATGCCGTTTACCCGCAAAGCCTTCAGCACCGTCGGATTGATATATGCCTGCAGGGAAAGCTGCAGCAGCGCGTCGCCGTCGGCAAGGAAATTTATTTTTACCCGTCTGAACAGAGCCGGCGCGCTGCGTTCAACCGCTTCTTTCAGGGGGCGCTCCTGCCCGGGATCCTTTGGCGCAGCCGAATCTTCTTCCCGGATTTCGGCCGCCATATTCTCATGCACCTGCGTAAAGTCAAGCCGCAGCTCACCCGTGGCATCGTATGTTTCGCGCCACTCGGTGTTGGAGTCCGATATTTCAGGCAGCTCCGTCCACACAAAACGGCCCGCGGACAGCGACACCGGGGCATATCCGTGCTCCTCCCCGGTCTGCAAAATCATTTCATGCAGCCGCATAAGCTGCTCTTTTGCCCGCATATACAGACGGGGTTCACGGATCAGCGAAGAAAGCTTGGTGGGCATATGCGAGTAGAATCTCGCAGTTCCGCTGGGGTGGGCGTGCGTGAGTTCAATCTGCCCGGCATAGCGCGCGCCGGCGGCCCGTTTCTCGTCGTTTTGTGCGAGACGGGACAGCGTTTCGTGCCATTCGCCGTAAGCCGCTTTCAGTAAATTTTCGCGCGAAGGTTTTACGCTTCTGCGTTCTTTGGGCTCGCTCTGCGGTGCGTCCTTTTCTGCCACAGACGCGCCCACGGACTGCGCCGGGCCGTCCGCCTCACGGTGTGCGGGCACGGCGTGTGTTTCCTTTACCTCTGCTTTGGGCAGGGCCGGCAGAGAATCCCACACATCCGGCACGGTCTGCGGTGCGGCAGTCTCCCGCTGCGGGGCGGCATTATCCCGCGTATCCGGCTGCGGATCCCTGTTTTTTGCTTTACGACGAAAAAAAGAACTCACAATTCCACGGTACTTTATCTCAGTTCCAAAGTGAAAGTCCCCCGCCGAAGATGTCCGAAAAAGACCGCTGTGGGCAAACCGGCGGCAAAATACTCCGCCGGATCTGTGCCCTCGAGCCGATTCGAACGGCCGACACCCGCTTTAGGAGAGCGGTGCTCTATCCCCTGAGCTACGAGGGCGGACACGTACCTACTTTAGCCGATGACGGGCAAATTGCATAACCGCAGACCGAAAACGGAAATCAGGCCTCTTTTTTCGGGCCTTCGTCGTCGGCGCGTCCCACGCGTTTGGGCACTATAAACACGGGACACTTTGCCTGCTCCAACACCGACTGTGAGGTGGAGCCGAGAAGCAGCCCGGCAAATCCGCCGCGGCCGCGGGTGCCCAGCACCAGAAGATCGGCATCTTCGGAAAATTTGATGAGCGTGGTAATTGGATTTCCCTGCGTCACGGTAATGGAAGTTTTTATGTCCCGGCCTTCGTCCACCTCTGCCAGTTGGTTCTTTATCCCGAGATATACGTCGTCGAAAAACTCTTTGGAAAGGGAAAACTGCGGCACCCAGGAAACGGCGTCCACGTTCACGCTGCTTACAATGTCCAGTGTTGCGTGATGGCGGTCCGCCTCCCACACCGCGCGCTGCAGTGCCGTTTTTGCCGCCTCCGAACCGTCAACGCCCACCACCACACGGCGGATCGGCAGATCGTCGCGATAGCTGTCTTGGGGCACGACGACCGTCGGGCAATGCGAATAGGCAGGCAGCGCGGAAGAAACCGTGCGCAGAATTCTGTCGGCAATCCGGCCGCGCCAATTTTCGCGGCCGCCCACCACCAGCAGCGCAACCGTTTTCGACAGTTCCACCATTTCTTCCGAAGGATCTCCCTGAAGCAGGGACCAGGTTACGTTTACGCCTTTGTTCTGATATTTGCCTACCAGGTCAAGGATCATTTTTTCTGCCGATTCGTAGAGGAGCTTCCCTTCCGCCACAATATCCGGAACACCCAGGGCCAAACTGTGTGCCGCATATGAGGGCAGCTCATATACACACACCAGGCGCAGTTCGGCACCGCGCGCTTTTGCCTGGTTAAATCCCCACTCCAAAGCAGCCTGCGAAGCGGGCGTGCCGTCTACGCCAACCACAACAACATTTTCGTGTGCCATAACAAATCCTCTCCTCAGATTTATTGTGACACAAGTTACGAAAAATAGATAATTTTACATACCGCGAAGTGCGGGAAAAACGAAAACAGGGCGGAAACACATTTCCCCTGCCGCACGGCAGCGGCAGGGGAAAGATGCGAAATACACAATTTTACGTTTTACATAACCCGGATATACTGCGGATTGCCGTAAACACTGCCGATAACGGTTCCGACTCCGGGCCGGCGGGCGGCGATATGCTTCCCGCCCCCGAGATAAATTCCGATGTGCCCCGGCCACCAAACCAAATCGCCCGGCTGCGCCTGCGAAGCGGATACCACCGTGCCGGCGGAGCGCTGTGCGGAAGCCTTGTGCGCAAGATTCACGCCAAACTGCGCAAATACATATTTCGTGAATCCGGAGCAGTCCCACCCGGCCGGCGTTTCGCCGCCGGAAACGTAGGCAACTCCGCTGAAACGCCCGGCAAAAGCGGCAATTGCCGCTCCTCTTCCGGAAGCGGGCACAGGAGCGGGAGCGGGCGCGGTCTTCGCCGCGGGAACATTACGGGCGACAGGCGCGGCAGCGTCGGTGCGGGCGGCGGGAGCCGGCTGCGCAGCGGGAGCGGGCGCTGCAGGTGCCGCTTCGGCCTTCACATTTACCGCCGGCAGAGAGAAACCTGCCGGATCCGAGCCCAGCGCGGTACGGATCGAAACCTTGGGAGTGGAGAAAGACTTTGCGGTATCGGCAATCCGCACCGTGGAAGCGGAAACTTCGACACCCGCCGGGGCCTGTGGCTGCGGAGCGGCGAATGCGGGCATTGCAACGCCCAGCACCGTACCGGCAACGGAAGCTCCCGCGACCCCCTTAAAGCCTGTGCGCGAGATCAGTTTCGGCGCCTGTCCGGGCTTAAGATGACGTCCTGCCATATTTTCACTCCAAAAACATCTGTCGGGACGATACGCAAAGCGCGTATCCGATTCAACACAGTTAAGTATAACATCTACATCACGAAATGTTACAGTTTCATAACAATGCTTTTGGTCACTTCCGCAAAACGGATCTTCTTCCCTGTTTTTTTCGCCGCCCCGCAGCCCTCCCCGCACAGTTGCGCACCGCCTTTCGGCAGCGGGCAGCTGCCGGCGAAACTCAGCGCACAAACACTTTTGCCGCCACGGCATAAGGCAGAGACAGGCTGCCGCCGTCCGTCTCCAGCACAATCGCCTGTTCCCCGGCGTCCCTAAACTTAAATTTTACGCCCGGCAGAAAACCCGTCTCCCGGAAGAACGCAATCCGTTCCCGGTCGAGCTGCAGCGGTTCGGCAATCTGCACAAAAGTAAACTCCGTGCCCGGCGCGGCATCCTTTACCGCGGTTTCCAAATCGGAAAGTCCCAGGGAATATGCGTCTTTCACTTCGTCGAACGTGTCGTCGGCGGCGGGAATTTTATTTCCGTACGGGTCGTGCTGCGGATTATTGAGCACCGCGGCAATCCGCTCGGCAACTTCGTCGGAAATCACGTGTTCCCATCTGCACGCTTCGTCGTGCACGTCGGGCAGGGGTATGCCGATAATATCGGTGAGAAGACGCTCGGCAATACGATGCCGGCGCATCACTCTTCCGGCCAGCGCCCGGCCTTTTTTCGTAAACCTGATCCGCCGGCCGCTGTCCAGTTTCAGCAGACCGTCACGCTCCATTCGCGCAACCGTTTCCGAAACGGTCGGCCCGGACTGCCCCAGCCTTTCCACTATCCGCGCCCGCAGCGCGGGAATACCTTCTTCTTCCAGCTCGTAAATCGTCTTCAGATACATCTCCGAAGTATCAATCAAACCACTCATAACGCACCCCATTCCACGCAACAGACACTGTTATTTTAACCCATCCAAATAATTTCGGGCACAAAAGCCAATTACACAAGCAAAAACATACGTTTATCGCGGACGCCGGGCCCGCTGCCAAATCCGAAAATCCGGCAGCGGACCCGGCCGTCCGCGCACAAAATTAGGAAAACGTGGCGTAAAACCGCGCTACTTCAGCAGCAGCGCCTGAATCGGACCCATCGCAAAATAGATCACAAACAGCACCGCAACAACCCACATGAGAGGATGAACCTTCTTGATTCTCCCCACCACCGTTTCCATAATCGGATAGGCGATGAAGCCGACACCGATTCCCACGGTGATCGAAAAACCGAAGGGCATAAAGGCGATAACCAGGAACGAGGGCACCGCCACGGCAAAATCGCTCCATTTGATTTCGGCTGCCTGCTGCATCATCAGCACACCCACCGCAACCAGTGCGGGAGCAGCGGCTTCACTCGGCACAAGAGCCACCAGCGGGGCGAAGAACGTGGAAAGCAGGAAAGCGATTCCCGTGGTCACGGAAGCCAGACCGGTACGGGCGCCGTCCGCCACGCCCGAGGTGGATTCCACGAAGCAGGTGTTGGAGGAAACACCGCCCATACCGCCGGCAATCGCGGCGAGGGAATCGACGAGCAGAATGGAGCGGGTGCGCGGAGGATTGCCCTGTTCGTCAAGGAGTTTTCCTTCCGACGCCACAGCCACCATGGTTCCCATTGTGTCGAAGAAATCGGCAAGCATAATCGTAAAGGCAAGAACGGCGACGGCAAGCACGCCCAGTTTATGGAACGGACCGGTGACCGAGAACTGCCCCAACGTGGAGAAACCGGGGATCTGCACCAATTTCCCGCCGAATGCGGGCACCGATCCCAGCCAGCCGCCGGCATTGGCCACTTCCCCGTTTACCATTTTCGGCCCCAGCTTCGCCACGGCTTCCACGATAAAGGCAAGCACGGTGGAAGAAACAATTCCGATCAGAATTGCGCCGGGAATTCTGCGCGCCATCAGAATCAGCGTCAGGAACAGGCCGAGAATAAATACGAGCACGGGGATGCTGTCGATAGACCCGCCGGTGCCGAAATTAAGCAGCGTGGGGCCTTCCTTATTGCCTTTGACCAGGCCGGCATTGGAAAATCCGATCAGCGAGATAAACAGGCCGATTCCCACGGAAATGGCTACCCGCAGGAATTTCGGAATAGCCCTGAAAATTGCTTCCCGCAGTCCCGTCAGCACGAGCAGAACGATCACGATACCTTCGATAACGATAATTCCCATTCCGTCTGCCCAGGTCATTCCGGGCAGCTGCACCAGAGAATAGGCAACGATTGAGTTCAGTCCCAGACCTGCGGCAAGCGCCATCGGAAAGTTGGCCACCGCGCCCATCAGAATTGTCATAATTCCGGCCACCAAAGCCGTTCCCGCGGCGATGGCGGGGATATTGGGAGCCGACCCGCCTCCCAGATAGGCTCCGGTCGAATCGGGTCCGGAAAGAATAATCGGATTTAAGACCAGGATATAAACCATGGAAAGAAACGTGACCAGTCCGCCGCGAATTTCGGCGCGGACGTTGGAGCCGCGTTCGGAAAGACGGCAAACGGAATCAAGCCGTGCGGAGAAAGAATTATCTGTATTTTTCTGCTTTACCGGGGCAGTCCCATCAGTGTTCATCACTTAATTAAGTTTCTCATTTCCTGCATATTTTTCAATAAATTCTCACGTTACAGACGAAAAACGTCCACATTTTGGAAGGGTGGGGATTTTTGGTTGCGGCAACAGACTTTCCCGTTTTTGCCGTCCGCTTTTATATCGCTTTGTATCCCGCCCTCTGCCGGGCGCGTCTCATCCGCCCCTGCCGGGGCGCAGCTTTTGCGTATCCGCGCTTAGGGCACTCCGACCTGGGCGCAGATTCCGAAGCCGCCAACCTCCGCCGCACCGTCGTCCGTACCCAGAAAAACCGCCTGCCCTTTGCGCAGCTCAAAACGGCCGCCGCTGCAGGCAAAACCCAGTTCGCCTTCCAAGCCGAGAAGAATACGCGGCCCGCACCCGCGCAAGCCGCACACTCCGTCTCCCGGCGCTATCTGCACAACGGAAAGCTCGAAGTCGTCTACGGGAGCATAAAAAGTTTTCTGCACGGCACTCATTTTTTCCGGCGCAATCCGAATCGGAGGCGCCGCCACGGTATCGGCCACGTTTATCAGCTCCGGCAGATCCATGTGTTTTTGCGTCAGACCCGCCCGCAGCACATTGTCCGAATTCGCCATCACCTCCACGCCGAACCCGGAAAGATAGGCATGAATCGTGCCCACGGGGATAAAAAGTGCCTCCCCGGGATCCAGGGTGACCGGATTCAGCAGCAGCGAACAGATTACCCCGGGGTCTTCCGGGTAATAGCGCGCCAGTCTGGTCACAATGGCGTCGGCGCGCGGAGAGGGAGAAATGCGCGGGTCGCGGGCGGCGCAGGCAAAAATCAGCTCCGCGATCTGCTCTTCGCCCGGGCGCGTCTCCTCCGAAAGAAGATAGTTAAACGCCGCCTGCACGCCCCGATGCCCCGGAGTGCGGGAAATAATCCGAATCAGTTTTTTCGCAACAGCCGTGTCAAGATCCTCAAGCACACCCAAAATCCGGCGCGGGGAACGGAAACCGACCAGTCCTTCAAAACGCGAAAGCGCATAAACAAGCTCCGGTTTATGGTTGCGGTCCCGATAGGTGCGGTACGGGGAGTCTTTGGGGATACCCAAATCATTCTCGCGCGCATACCCGGCCAACGCCTGTTCCGCAGTGGGATGGACCTGCAAAGACAGCGGTTTGCGCGGGGCAATCAGCTTCAGCAGAAACGGCAGACGCCCGCCAAACTGGGAAACGGCATAACTTCCCAAAACGGCCTGCGGATCGGCGGCGATATAGTCCCGCAGCGAAAACGGCGCCCCTGCCGGGCAATCTTCCGGATCACGGTCGTTTTTCAGCCGGGATTCACAGACTGCCAATTCTTTCGCGATCTGCGCGCCGGGCTGCGCACAGATCGGCGAAGGCGCTGCCGGATGCGCGCCGAACCAGACTTCGGCAATCGGCTTTTGCACACTCCGCAGACCGAAAAAATGCGGAATCACATCTTCCGATCCCCAGCGGTAATCGCGCACACGTCCCAGTATCCGCTTCAATTCCGACGTCTTTCCCTGCTTATTTCCACACACTCAGCACTGCGGCGTGCGGGTCAGATAATCGACTCCGAGTTCGTCCACCACGGGCGGATTATGCTCCCACAGCGAGGGTGCTTTGTGCACGTCTGTTTCCGAATGCGCTCCGCAGCCGTGATCCAGCGACACAACCCGCCCGTCGAAGGGTGACCACTCATTTGCGCACGCGCCAAACACCTGCCGTGCCGAACCTGCCATTTTTACGAGATATCCGCACGTGGAACAGTGTTCTTCGGCATCGCGCGTTGCCTGGTTGCGCGGTCCGGCATCCGAACGGTACCAGCGTCTGTATGCTTTGGACCTGCCTTCTTCAGACAGCACCCGCGTTCTGCCCAGCCCGGGTTCCCACTGCTGTACCGCATCCGCATCGGAATCGGTTGCCTCCATGGACGTCATCAGTGCCGGGTCGCTGTTCTGCGTCAGATTCGGATCATTTTGCCTATAGGGAAGACGGTCTGAAGGACCGACGTCTTCCGGCCGGAGCCTGTCCGCCCACGGAATCCACTGCGGGGCAAGCAGGGCGTCCTGCCCGGGACGCAGCAGCACTTCATTCACGGTAACGTGTGTTTTTCGCACGGCACGCGTAAGCGTTACCGTCCAGTACCATCCGCGGTACCCCGGTTTCAGACACTCAAACACGTGCGTTACAAGACGTTCGCCTTCGTAAACAAAACCGGCGTGCCGGCCCACATTCGAAGCCGGCGTTACCTCAAGCAGTGCCGCTTTCGCCACATCCTTCGCCGCCGCCAGCACTTTTTCCCTCGCCGGGCACGGACCCGGTTTAATTCTCTGTTCAGACATCGAAATCATCGGCCAAAGTCCGCAGGGCGCGGGCAATACGCGGACCGCCTTCCGGGTAACGCCCGCGGCGCAGCATATTCGTTGCGCGGTCCAAAATCAGAATTAAATCCTCAATCAGCGGAATAATCTCTTCCGGACTGCGTCTTGCCTGCTCGGCAAGCGATTTTTCCTTTCGGATCACAGACAGCGAAAGGGCGGCTTCCCCTCTGCGCGTCTGACCGACACCGTATTCCACACGCGTCCCGGGATGCAGACGTACGCCAAGCGGGACGGCGCCGGCGGGCAGATACACCTGCGATCCGTCGTCGCCAAGAATAAAACCAAAGCCCTTTTTCTCGTCAAAGAACTTTACTTTCCCAGTAGGCACTTTTCTCTCCGTTTCATGCCGGCAGCCGTGCGCCGGCCGTTTCATTGCCAGGATTCCCCTGTGGTTTTATGAATGGTAGCACATTTCATCCCACAGATTACGTTCGCATTTTATTATACCGGGATCCTCCCCCGTTTTTTCCGGCGCCGAAACGGCGGGCGAACACCCCGCCCATACGGAAAATATCCGCTTATCCTAAAAGCTGAACCGGCCGAATCCCGCGCCGCAATACCCTATAATCATAGGCAGAAAAATTAAATCGGACGAAACCGGCATTTATTTTTAAAGATTGGACGCAACGAAACATGGATGTAATCTATCTGCTTGTAGACGGCGAAAATATAGACGCCACGCTCGGGGTCAATATCCTGAAACGCTTCCCCCGCGCCGAAGAACGCCCGCGCTGGGACCGCGTGCTGAAATACGATCCCTGGGCGGAAGAACACCGGGAAAAGAACCGGCCCGGGGAGCAAGAGGAAAACGCGGCCGGAGACGAACACCCCCACATCGAACACCCGGCGGACGGACAGCCGCCCGCAGAAGAAACGAAGCCGGAAGGGCAGTCCGCCCCGGCTTCCCGCGCCGAAGAACCGGCCGGGGAAAAGGCGGAGGAAACAACGCACACCGGACTGTTTTTTATCAATTCCTCGCAGCGCACGGCAAATACTTTCGTGCAGGCACTGCTGGCCATCGGATGGACGCCCATCCTTCTCACCTCGGAAAATCCGGAACTGAAAATTGTAGACCTCGGAATTCAGCGCACGCTGGAAGCAATTGCGAAAGAGCGCCCCGGGGCAAAAGTCATTCTTGCTTCGCATGACGTAGATTATCTGGAGCAGATCACCGACCTGCTGGACGCCGGACACGAAGCGGCAATCCTCTGCTTCCGCGAATATCTGGCAATGCCGCTCGCCGAATTGGAAAACAGAGGGCTGAAGATAATCGATTTGGAATACGACGTAGATGCGTTTAACGTGCCTCTGTCGCGGGTTTCCCCCGTAGATATCGCAGATTTCGACCCCTATCGGTACATCTGAGACCCGGAAAAGAGCGGCGCACCCCAAGCCTTTCCCAGCGTTTCCCGGATAATTCCCGGAAGAGAGCAGAATAATCGGATCATGAACGAAAAACCCCATGCCGAAGCGCGGATCCTTGTGGTCGACGACGAACCCAATATCCGCGAATTGCTGTCCGTATCGCTGAAATTTGCCGGATTCGAAGTCGAAACGGCAGAAAACGGCAGGCAGGCACTCGAAACAGAAGCCGGGTTTGCGGCAGACATAGTCGTGCTCGATATCATGCTTCCCGATATGGACGGATTTGAGGTGCTGCGCCGGCTGCGCGCCCGCGAAGATTCCCTGCCCGTCCTGTTTTTAACCGCAAAAGACGACCTGCAGGACAAAATCCAGGGGCTAACCGTCGGCGGGGACGACTACATTACGAAACCTTTCTCACTTGAGGAAGTAATCGCCCGCATCCGTGCCGTTTTGCGCAGGACGCATTCGGCAGGCGCCGAAGGATCGGTTATCCGCTATCTGGACCTGGAACTGAACGAGGATTCATACGAAGTCACGCGCGCCGGAAGGCAGGTGGATCTCTCGCCCACCGAATTTAAGCTGCTGCGCTATCTGATGGACAACAAAGAGCGGGTGGTCACGAAAATTCAGATTCTCGATCATGTCTGGGATTACGCATGGAATGGCGAAATGTCGATCGTTGAATCCTATATTTCCTATCTGCGCAGAAAGATAGACTCCCCGGAAGCACTGGGAATCACCGACCCGAAAGAGGCCGCGGAACTGATTCCCCTAATCCACACCAAACGCGGAATCGGGTATGTTTTACGAAAATAAAAACGGACGGCAGACGAAAAACACCCCGCCTCCCCCGGGCGCGGAAACGGGTATCCACAGGCCGAAATTTTATCAGACTCTTTCGTGGAAACTGGTGCTCGTTTTCCTCGGGCTGCTCGGAGCGGTAATTCTGGGCATTATTGCCCTTGTGGGCGTAACTCTGCGCACGTATATGATTGACGAAGTAGACAAATCTCTCACGTCGTCGGGAAAACTCCTCGCCTCGCAGACAGTGAACCAGTTTATCAACGGTTCGCAGACGCAGGTACTTCCCTCCGAATTTTATTTTTATCTCGACTTGAACGATTCCAAAGCAATTGAAGTAATAAAACCGCAGGTCAGCGAGATTTATGGGACACCGAGACACCCCCGGCTGCTGGCGCGGAAAATAGAGGGCACCCCGCACACCGTCACCGGCACAAAACCCGAAGTGCCCTGGCGCGTGATCACCGTGCAGCTCGTTTCCCAGATTTCCGGTCTTCATCTGGGAACCGCCGTAATTGCCCATCCGCTGATATCCGTATCCACCACAACCGCCAACGTTGTGCGCGTGATGACCGTTCTCTCGCTCGTTATCGTGGTTGTGGGGGCAATTATCGCTTTTGCCCTGGTACAGCTGTCTCTGCGCCGGCTGCGCGATATCGAGCAGGTTACGCACACGGTTGCCGCGGGGGATCTTTCCGTGCGTGTGCCGCATTGCGGATCCGACGATTCGGAAATCGGAATGCTTGGCGATTCCATCAACGAAATGCTCAAGACCATCGAAGCCTCTTTTGAGGCGAAAAAACTTTCCGAAAAGCATATGCGCCGCTTCGTTTCTGACGCTTCCCACGAGCTGCGCACGCCTTTGGCAACCGTGCGCGGATATGCCGAGCTCTACCGGCTGGGCGGCGTGCCGGAAAACCGAACGGCCCACGCCTTCGCCCGCATTGAATCCGAAGCCTCCCGGATGGCGTCTCTCGTGGAAGACCTTCTCCAGCTTGCCCGCCTGGACGAAGGCAGACAGCTGAAATTCACACAGGTGGAACTGGTCTCCACGGCGATGAACGCGGTGGCCGATTTTCTTATCCGTGCCCCGGACAGACACGCAAACGTGATCCCGCCGGACGGAGAGGAACTCCTGCCGATTGTGCTCAACGCCGATCACGACCGGATCACCCAGCTCATCACGAATCTGCTTTCCAACGTGCTCACGCACACTCCCGAAAAAACTCCCGTGGAAGTGGCCGTGGGAATCAACCCGGAAAATGCCGGAGAGGCGGTAATTGAGGTGCGCGATCACGGTCCGGGAATCAGACCCGAAGACAGGGAACGCATCTTCGAACGTTTCTTCCGCACCGATTCTTCGCGTTCGCGCGACTCCGGCGGCTCCGGTCTTGGCCTGGCAATTGTTGCCGCCATCACTGCCGCCCACGGAGGCACTGCCACGGTAAAAGACACTCCGGGCGGGGGTCTTACCGTGCGTCTCGTATTTCCCTCGGTATTGAAATGCGCGACGGCAAAAGCGCGCGAGCGCAGCGTTTCCGAAGGTCATCTGCCCAGTGAACTGCCTTCCGAACTGCAGGCGACAATTATTTCCCAGAACTACGAAGTATCGACGAAGAACGAAAGCGGCGCTGCGGGCAGTGCTTCCGATGGCTCCCCAGGCGGTTCCGGCGTTTCTCCTGATGCTTCTTCGGTCTCCTCACCAACTCCGGTCTCCTCCCCAAAGCAGGGCGAACCCTGCTAACGCCCCGGATTTTCGGTTAACGCCGCAAGTGCCGGCTCCGGCGGTTGTCTGCCGATGGGCCGGACTCGCCGATATCCCCGCAGCAGGCGCGCGCAGAGCGTATGCGAAATTACGCGTGCCCCAAAGCAAGCATGGATTCAATTCTCGCTTTAATGCGCCCCATAAAATCCGCCGCGGTTTCCCCGTCGTTCCCCCACATTGGCTCCCCGATCCGCAGCGTAACGGGTTTTCTGCCGAACTTGGGGAAAACGGTCCCCACCGGCATGGCGTCCGCGCAGCCGATAAGTGCGAGCGGAACAATCGGAATCCGCAGTTTAAGTGCCAGTGCGGCGGTGCCGGGTCTGAATTCGCCCGGTTTTCCGCTCCGGGAGCGCGTTCCTTCGGGGAATACCAGAATAGGCACGCCCGATTCGAGCAGTCTGCCGCTCATCCCCGGCGGCACAGCCACGGATTTGCCGGCGCCGTTTTTGCGCGCAATCGGGTATGTGTTAAAAAACATCGAAGTCAGGGCGGATATTGCTTTCCGTTTGTAAAAATAGTCGGCCGCCGCGCCGGAAGCGAGTTTTTCCGTCATTTCTTTGGGCAGAAGCGAAAACACCGTCGGCGCGTCCAAATGCGAGGAATGGTTTGCGACCACGATATACGCGCCCTTCAGGCGGGAAACGTTTTCCGTTCCAAGCACGCGGGTGCGCACTGCGGTTTTTACCGCCGGACGCGTGATCAGGGTTCGGATTATTCTGCGCGCCACGCGCCGTTTTCGGTCGTGATACGGGCGCACCGGATCCGTGTGTTCCGCGCTCATCTTCTCCCCCGGTTCAGTTTTCTTACCGCCGCACATACAACGCTTCGCGGCATGTGTTTTGCAAAAAACGCGATTACCTTAAATTTTCGGGAGGGAATAATGACTTCTTTGCCCGCTTCCGCCGCCGCAAGTGTTTCGCCGACCACATCTGCGGCATTCATCCACACCCATTTGGGAATGGACGCGTTCGACACGCCCGTACGGGCATGAAATTCCGTGTGTACCCATCCGGGAAGAAAAGTGACAACATGCACGTTCGTGCCGTGCAGCTCATTGGCAAGGGATTCGGACCAATAACGCAGCAGCGCCTTGATCGCCGCATACGCACCCATCGGCACAAGAGAAGCAACGGAAGCGGTAGAGATGATGACTCCAGCGTTTCGTTCTTTCATTACGGCAGCCGCCGCGCCGCCCAGCTCCATCGGTGCCGTGCCCATCACCTGCAGCGCATTCTTTATCTCGGTGAAATCTTTTGATGCGATCTTGGCGTAAAGCCCGCCGCCGGCGTTGTTCACAAACACGGTGATCGGATTTTCCGCACAGACAAGACGTTCTTTCACGGCGGCCACACCGGCGTCAGATGCCAGATCCGCGCTCAGAAAAGTACATTCAACGCCGTATTGCTCCGCCAGTTCCGCAGCCGTTTTCCGCAGCCGCTCTTCGTTGCGGGCCACGAGGACGATGTCCAGCCCGCGCCGGGCAAGCTGTTTGGCAAACTCATACCCCATGCCGGAAGTCCCCCCGGTGATCAGCGCCCGACCGGAGAAAACGATACGCGTTTCTTTTCCGCAATGTTTTTTCAAAGTCACCTTTTAAATGTAAATCATCGGCCGGTGTTTTTCATTTAACACCGGCGGAGAGGGATATTTGGCATGAAATATCACAGCGGTGCCGCGGGGGGGGCAGAGTCACCGGGAAAGAGAGGGGAAAAGGAGAACTGCCGGCGCACGCGCCGCGATCCGGTATGCGCATCCCCCTGCGTGAATATACGTTGAATCCGGGTTTCTCCATTACCCGCAGGCATTCGTATCATCCCTGCGTGCAGACCTGCGTGCAGATATGTTTTTGCAGTACGGATAGGCTTTCCCGCAGTACGGATACGCTTTCTCCGCGCACGCAAAAGACCGCAGAGCCAATCGGTTCTGCGGTCTTTCGCCGGTCGGAAACTGCAGTGAAAACTCAGTACATTCCGCCCATGTCTTCTCCGCCGGCGGCAGGAGCAGCAGCCGGGGGTTCGGGCTTATCCGCCACAACAGCTTCTGTGGTAAGGAACAGTCCTGCAATAGACGCGGCGTTCTGCAGCGCGGAACGGGTTACCTTAACCGGGTCGTTCACGCCTGCGGCAAGCAGATCCTCATACTCGCCCGTTGCCGCGTTCAAACCGTGACCGGAGGGCAGAGAGCGTACCTTCTCCGCCACAACTCCGCCTTCAAGGCCGGCATTTTCCGCGATCTGCTTCAGCGGAGCAGCTGCCGCAACACGCACGATTGCCGCACCGGTAACTTCGTCGCCTTCAAGATCAAGACCGTCAAATGCGGTATCCACTGCCTGCAGCAGGGCTACGCCTCCGCCGGCCACAATACCTTCTTCCACGGCAGCTTTGGCGTTGCGCACGGCGTCTTCGATGCGGTGCTTGCGCTCTTTCAGCTCGGTTTCGGTGGCGGCTCCGGACTTAATCACGGCTACGCCGCCGGCGAGCTTCGCCAGACGTTCCTGCAGCTTCTCGCGGTCGTAATCGGAAGTGGAATTCTCGATCTGGTTCTTGATCACTGCCACGCGGGCGGCTATCTCTTCTGCCGAACCGGCTCCGTCCACAATTGTGGTGGTGTCCTTGGTCAGAACCACCTTACGCGCCTTGCCGAGCATATCGATTTCGGCAGTTTCCAGCTTCAGGCCGACGGTTTCGGAAATAACCTGTCCGCCGGTCAGAATTGCCATATCCTGAAGTGTTTCCTTGCGGCGGTCGCCGAAGCCCGGAGCCTTTACGGCGGCAGACTTGAAAGTACCGCGGATCTTGTTCACCACGAGTGTTGCAAGCGCTTCGCCTTCAACGTCTTCGGCGATGACAACCAGCGGCTTACCCGTCTGCATAACCTTTTCAAGCAGCGGAAGCATATCCTTCACGTTGGAAATCTTCGATTCCACAAGAAGCACGTAGGCATCTTCAAGAACCGCTTCCTGACGCTCGGTGTCGGTGACGAAGTAAGGAGACAGGTAGCCCTTGTCGAAGCACATACCTTCGGTCAGTTCCAGCTGCGTGCCGAAAGTATTGGACTCTTCAACGGTGACAACGCCTTCTTTACCGACCTTGTCGAGAGCCTCGGCGATCAGTTCGCCGATCTCCGGATCTCCGGCGGAAATGGCTGCGGTAGCGGCAATCTCAGCCTTCGTTTCAACTTCTTTGGCGTTCTTCAGCAGCTGCTTCACAACCGCATCCACTGCGGAATCAATTCCCTTGCGCAGGGCAATCGGGTTTGCGCCCGCTACCACGTTGCGCAGACCTTCCTTCACCAATGCCTGTGCCAGCACCGTTGCGGTGGTGGTACCGTCGCCGGCGACATCGTCGGTCTTCTTCGCAACTTCCTTAACGAGTTCCGCGCCGATCTTTTCAAAAGGCTCTTCAAGATCGATTTCCTTGGCAATGGACACACCGTCGTTGGTGATTGTGGGAGAACCCCACTTCTTTTCCAAAACGACGTTTCTGCCTTTCGGCCCGAGTGTAACTTTCACCACATTGGCGAGCGTATCAAGCCCGCGCTCCATACCCCGGCGTGCTTCTTCATCAAAAGCAATGATCTTACTCATGCGTTCTTCATTCCTCCTGTTTGGAGACGGTTAATGCCAATGCCCGCGACGGACGGCAGGAAACAGACGTTCACGTCACGCCTGAAGAGCCTGCCTCATCGGCAATGTTTTATCACTCTTATCCTTCGAGTGCTAATAAGATTCTGGCACTCTCAGCCCGAGAGTGCAAGGCGGCGAAAGATATTCGCCGTTTTGTTCACCGCAAGCTGATTATCGCCCCCCACGGGAATGATTATCGGCTCCCCTCCGGAGGGAAAAAGCAGAGACAGAAAGGAGGGACTCACACCTGGGAAACCCGGCCTGTGCGTGCCCGCATCATTCCCGCATGGGGAACACCCTTAGCGAGAGCGCACAACCGCCACAACATCGGTGCCGGCAGAAACAGCACCCGCATTAAGCGTAACCACCCGGATATTCAGCTTTTCGGCAATTTCTTTTGCCACTGCCTCTTTAGACGGATCGCGGTAGTACACGGTCGATTCCGCAGGCGAAGCAAAACGGTAATTGTCTGCCCTGACGTTTCTGTATCCCAAACCCGCCAGAGCTTTTGCTTTGTCGGCGGCAAGCCCCTTAACCTTCGTGCCGTTGAGAATTCTCACGCTCACAGTTCCGCGGGCGGCTTTAACCTGCCGATCCTGTTCTTCCTTCTGCCGGTCGGCCTGCTGCTGCGCAGACTGCGCGGCGTCGGCTTCCTTTCCGCCATCGGAATTCTTATCCATGTCACCCGCATGCGCAACTTCTCCGTCTGCGGACTTTTCACCGTCGGCATCGCTATTCCGGCCGGATTTTTCGGCTTTGCCGTTTTCATCCGTGTTCTTATCCGTATCTTTATCGGTGTCGGGCTTCTGCTTCGTTTCCTGGTGCCGCACGGAAACCGTCTTACTGTCGGAATTTCCCGCACTGACCCAGTTCCCGATCAGAATTCCGGCCACAACCGCAATTACAGCCAAAACCAATATGCCGAAGAACCACCTGCCGAAGCGGGTCGGTTTGCGGTGCGTGCCCCGAATCCGTCGTTCCTGCGCGAGGCGGTCAAATTCATCAAAATAATTCTGGTTGTTAGTCACAAACACAGCCTACACTTATTTTGCAAAATTAGATACGCTGACGCTCCTTTCCCTGATTATTACACAGCCTTTTCAGCCTGTCTGCCAATACCGGATCGAGACGGAAAAAACTTTCGCTTTTCAGCCGGGAGGCAAGAAAAAGATAGTAACGGCCCGGCGCAATACCGAAAGTTCTGCGAATATCCTCATTCCGTGTTATTTTTGCCGCGCGCGGATCAAATACACGCGCCCATCTGCGTTCAAACCCGATAACGTCTTCATCTCTGATATCTTTCAGTTTCATGTTTTCATCATAGACACCCGCTCCACAGGATTTTCGTTTCCTGTGCGCTCTTCTCCGGCAGTCTCCGGCCATGGCACGCCAAAGCCCCTCGCGTCTTCGTCCGGCGCCGAAGTTACCGCACACCTGCACAGCCCGCCGGCGGCCGCGCCCGGCCCGCAAATCACCCGCAGACCGCCCAAAAAACCGAGTAACATAAAAATATGCACAGACAGCCCCTGGAAAAACTGATCGACCCCGATTGGGCAGCCGCACTCGCTCCCGTAGCGCCGCAAATCGCGCAGATGGGAGATTTTCTGCGTGCCGAACTTGCCGCGCACCGAGACTACCTGCCCGCCGGCACCGACGTCCTAAAAGCATTCACCTACCCGATGAAACGCGTAAAAGTGCTGATTGTCGGGCAGGATCCATACCCCACGCCCGCACACCCGGTCGGCCTGTCGTTCTCCGTTGCGCGGGACGTGTCGCCTCTTCCGCGCTCGCTTGCAAATATATACCGGGAGCTGCACGACGATCTGGGAATCACGCCTCCCGCACACGGCGATCTCAGTTCATGGTGCGAGCAGGGCGTAATGCTGCTGAACAGAGTGCTCACCGTCCGCCCCGGGGCACCCGCCTCGCATCGGGGAAAAGGATGGGAGCAGATCACTTCACACGCCATAAAGCAGCTTGCGGCGCGCGGTCTGCCTCTGGTTGCAATTCTTTGGGGCAGACAGGCACAGGAGCTGAAACCGCTTCTGGGAAACACACCCGTAATAGAATCGGCGCACCCCTCCCCGCTGTCCGCACAGCGCGGATTCTTCGGCTCAAAACCGTTTTCGCGCGCAAACTCCCTGCTCGCAGAGCAGGGAGCCGCGCCCGTGGATTGGCGGATATTCTAACCGCCGTCAAATCACCAGACGCCCGTATTCAGTTCACCGGGCAGATCTGCTTTCGCCGCCACAAAAACAGGCTCGGCAACGCCGGCTTTCCGCTGACGCTCATAGTCGCGCAGAGCAGCCAAACCCCATTTCGACAGCAAAATCAGAGCCACAAGATTGGTGATCGTCATAATTGCCATTGCGATGTCCACAGTCGCCCACACCACATTGAGGCTGACAACCGCACCCATCACAATCGAGAAAATCGAGACCACACGCACTGCCCAGGTGCCGATTCTGCTCGGCGTAACGAAATACAGATTAACTTCCGAATACACATACGCGGCAATAATCGAAGAAAACGCAAGTACGAAAATCATTACCGCCATCGGAACCGAGGCCCAGTGCCCAAGACCGTGCACCACGGCAAGCGTGGTCAGGTTTGCCGGATTGACGCCCTGTGCCGTCCATACTTCCGGTCCCGCCACAAGAATCACAAACGCGGTGGCCGTACAGACGATAATCGTATCGACAAACACACCCAGAGATTGGATCAGACCCTGGGAAACGGGATGGGACACCGTCGCCGTGGCCGCCGCGTTCGGAGCGGTTCCCTGACCTGCCTCATTGGAGAACAGGCCACGTTTTATACCGTTGATTACCGCTGCCAGGATTCCTCCGCCGAGACCGCCGACGAGCGGACGCACGGAAAAGGCGGAACTGAAAATATCTCCGATTACACGCGGAAACTCACCGATGTTCAGCACGATAATCACAGCCACCATTCCCACGTAGATGAGTGCCATAATCGGCGCCATGATTTCGGTCACACGCGCCACCGAACGTATTCCGCCCAGAATCACGGGTGCGGAAAAGGCAAACAAAAGGGCGGCAGTAACGGTAGGATTGGTGTCTGCCGAGCTCATCATGGTGGAAGCAATGGCGTTGGACTGCACGGAGGTGATTACCACCGCGCAGGTAACAACCGTAATCAGCGAGAATACAACCGCCAGCGGCTTTGCCCTCATTCCGATGCCGATATAATAGGCCGGACCGCCGCGGAACGTGCCGTCGCCGGCCGGAACCTTAAACAGCTGCGCCAGCACCGCTTCAAAAAATGCGGTAGCCATCCCCACAAGAGCCACGATCCACATCCAGAAAATTGCCCCGGGACCGCCGACGAGCAGCGCCGCCGCCACGCCGAACACGTTTCCGATCCCCACACGCGCCGCAAGCGAAATACAGAAAGCCTGGAAAGAGGAAATCCCGCCTTCAGACCCGGCACGCGAACCAAGCACAACCCTGATCATGTGGGCAAAAAGCCGGATCTGCACCGCCCGGGTACGCCAGGTGAGGAACAGACCCGTACCGATTAGAAACCAGATTGTGCCATACAGAGTGATTGCGTCCGCAACCGTCGTAATAGCCGTGGCAAGCTGTTCCATTGCCGTTCCTCCCATTCGATATCTACATATATTTATTCTGAAAAGAACATTTATGCACGCGCCGGGGCTGCGGCCCCGATCAGGCACATAACTATTCCGCATCTGCGTATAAATATACTACGCGCAGATTTTTTACAACCTAGGTTGCCCTATCAGTGTATATCTTCGCTTTCCGGGCAAAAAAGGCGTATCACATTACGGCCTTTCGGCTCTCTCTTTTGACCGGCCCTTTCAGCCTGCCTTTCAGCCTGCTTCCCGAAAGATCAGCCGATTCTCCGACCGCTGTTTTGCCCCGCCGCCAATTTTCGCCGCGCGCCGGCACGTGCGTATTCAATATATCGCGCCACTCACCGAAATTCCGATTCCTCCCGCAGAGAAGGCGGTGTGCGGCGCCGGCCCTTTCCGGCACGCTTTCTTCCCCGACCCGGACGGCTCAGCATAAGCAGATGGGCAGTGACGCAAACTGCGATAACGGCGAGAATTATCACCACGTGCAGGCGTTTGCGCATAAACCACGCGCACACCGACATCCCCGCCCACATCACAGTCAGAGTGAAAGCCTTATTGCCGGAAGTCATTTCCCCGGCCTGATAATTTCGCAGGTATCTGCCGAAAATCCGATGATTCATGAGGTAGTCGTACCAGCGCTGCGAGCTGCGGGCAAAGCAGAACGCCGCCAAAAGCAGAAAAGGCGTGGTTGGGAGAAGCGGGAGAAAAACCCCAAGAGCGGCGAGGCCGAGGGCGGCAAAACCAAATGTCAGATACACGTATTTCATGCACACCTCTTTAGGGTCACATAAGTTTCTCTCTATCCGGAATAAATCTTATAAACATTGTCGGCAGCCGACAAGTGTGCACGCCCGCAGCGACTGCCCCCCCCCCGGTCTGCCCCAGATCTGCCGAAAATCCGGACATTTCGGGCAACCCGGAGGAAAGATGTGTACATATACGCCAACATAAGACCATTTGGTTGCCCGAAATGGACAGACCGCCGGAAAACAGGGGAAATGGGACCACCGGACAGCCGAGGCCACTGGACAGCCGGGGCCGCGGGAAACCCGCGGCCCACTGCCTTATGCTTCCCGCCTCCGCAGGGAAAATACCAGCACACCGAGAACTCCGAAAGCGAGCACCCCAAGAAGCGGCATGGTCACAGAGCCGCCGGTCATCGCCGCGCGCAGCGCCGCCGCCCCCAGTTCAAGCGGGGAGAAGAGTCCCACGGCACGCACCCCGGAGTGCACACCGGCGGTAATACCCAGCACACCCGTAACAACCGGCAGCGCAAGGGCAACCGCCCACCCCGGCTTGCCGAGCCGGCCGATCAGAGCCTTGCCCAGGCAGGCAAAAGACACACCGACCAGCGCGCCGAGCACAATTAAACCGAACCACCCGGCAGGTGAAAGATGTGCCGCACCCGCGCCGATTCCTCCAAGCACCGCGCCAAACACACCTACGGCACCGATCCCGTAAACACTGCCGGCAGACATTGCGCCCAGCAATCCCAGGCACCACAGAAGAACCGCAAACACGACTCCTGCCAAAGCCGCCTCACCGGGTTTCACAACCGCCTGCTTGCGCACGGGAACGGCCCCTGCCTTGCCGATAACAGACCTGTCGGAAGCGGTAAAATGCGGAATTTTGTCTTTGCCTTTATCCACTTCGCCTGCCAGCTTATCCGCACCGGCAGAAAGTCTGCCCGACCCGGCGCTCAGTTTCTCCAATCCGGCGGAAAGCTCGCCGGCGCCGCTCCCGGCGGCCCTGATTCCGTCCCGCAGCCGGCGCGCACCCCGGCTCAGCGCCGGAGCGCCGCCGTCACCGGCAAGTTTATCCGCACCCGCAGCCAAAGCCGCAGCACCCTGCCGCAATGCGGAAACACCGTTCTTGCCCGCAAGCCGGGCTGCTCCTTCTGCCAGCTGCCGCGCACCGCGGCTCAGCGCCGGAGCTCCGCCGTCACCAGCAAGTTTATCCGCACCCACCGCCAAAGCCGCAGCACCCTGCCGCACGCCCGGGCACGGCCTTCCGCCGGCGCAGTCGGCACCCGTTACCGCAGTAAAGCGCACCCGGTGCGCGTCGTCCACGAACGGCATTGCCGCACGCGCCGAATCATATTTCCACGCACTTTTATCCGCCGGATTCCAGCCTTTCAGGAAAGGCACCGAATCTCCGGCGATCGGCATTCCCGCGCCGAGCTGTTTGGTGTATCCGTCAAATCCGGCTTTCAGCCCGGAAGTGCCCACGGCCATTCGTGCAACGGCATCCACCAGCGAAAGCGCCTGTGCGCGGTCTCCGGGCGCGGCACTGTGCGGACCGTCCAAAATTTGGCTTCCCAGACTGTGCCGCAGCAGATCCAAACCGTTGGTGAGGGTCATCTGCCGGGCGAGGGGATCGGGCGTGCGCGCATCGTGCGCCGCCATCGCCTGCAGGTCGCCGATCTGCGCGGGATTCATTCCGTCGCGCTTTGCGTTGTTTAGCGCGCCGGCCGCCGAGCCCAGTCCTTTTTGGAATCCGGTGGCAAACATTGACGCCGCAAATTCGCCCAAACCGGCTTCACACCGCGCCCGCGCGGCATTTAAGGCGGCCGCTCCGGAGGCGGACGGCGTTCCGGAGGCGGACGGGGACGCGCCCGCGCTGCCGGGAACAGCCGGAGAGGCAGCGTTGCCGGCCGGGTTGCCCGCTGCACTGCCGGGGGCCGGGGAAGCCTGGCCACCGGGGGCCTGTGCGGGATACAGCTTTGCACACATTCCTTTTACTGCCGCCGCAGCCGCCGGGTCATTGAAAAATCCGTTTACGCCATGCGCGGCTTTCTGCCCGTTTAACGCAACCTGCAGCAGACGCAGAGGCTGCTGCGCGGGATTTTGCGGCCCTGCAACCGGGGCGCCTTTTTGCAGTGCGGGAATGAGCCGCCCGGTAGACGGATCGGTCACGGGAGCCGCCGACGCCGCACCGAACAGCGCCGAAGTCTTTACCATCGACTCACGCAGTTTTCCGCCGGCTGTGTATACCCTGTCCACGCCGTCCACAAATCCTGCCACCGCACCGAGCAGCCCGCGCGCAGGGTCGCTGCCCGTTTCTCCGTAGAACATTCCCCGATACAGCCGGTCCGCGCCCGAAGCCAGTGAGCCGATTCCCGATTCAAGCGCCTTGGACCCGGCGGAAAGCTTTGCGCTGCCGCCCGCAAGACTCTGCGCACCGGCAGAAAGCTTATCCGCGCCCTCAAGCAGACGCCCGGAACCGGCGGCCAGTTTATCCACGCCGGCAAAAAGACGCTGCGTGCCGCCTGCAAGACTCTGCGCACCGGCAGAAAGCTTATCCGTGCCCTCGAGCAGACGCCCGGAACCGTCGAGCAGACGGGAAAGTCCCCCGCTCAGTTTGGTTCCGCCCGCGGAGGCTTTTTCCAGGCCGCCGTTCAGCTCCCCGGCACCGTCGGCAATTTTCCCCGCACCTTGGGCAACCAACGCCATCGAATCTCCGATTTTGCCGAAACCGAGCATCACACCGTCGAGGTAGGCAGACGTGAGAGCGGAATTTACGGAATCCACGGCGGCGGAATTAACCATCTGCGCCACAAGGCCGTCGGCAAGAGTGGCGTTCTTTCCGACTTTTATCCGCAGCATTGCCTGGCGGGTACGCGAGGCGTCGTTTGTGGTGAACGAGGCGGCTTTGGCGGTGAAATCGGCGGGAATCGTGACCGATGCCGTGTATGTGCCGTTCTTCAGTCCGCGTTCGGCTTCTTTTGCGCCAACAGTTTCCCATGAGATATTGCGGTCTGCCATCATGCCTTTTACCACTTCGTCACCGAGTTTCAGTGTTTTCCCGGAGACGGCGGCTGCGGTGTCGGCATTTACGAGCGCACCTTTGGGCGCGGCAGCCGAGACGGCGAGGGCGGCAAATACGCCCAGTCCCAAAAGCAGAAAGAGAATCATCGCCGCGAGTGTGTGCAACGGGCGTTTTATGCTCTGTTTCAAATCGGTATCCTTTCGGAATTCAAAGGCACAGAGACACATGGCAGCAGATGTTTTCTGCGGCGGGCCGATTCTCTCTGCCGAAGACCTGCGTATTTCGACAACCTACTTTTACAACAGATCTATTTTTTTCGTCAAAGAGTAACTCTAGCCCGAAAAAAGACGGAGATCAAGAATCCGTCAGGAATTTTTTACATTCCGCAATGGTCTGCATCACTTCCGGCAGCCACTTCCCGTATTGCAGATATTCGTGCCCCACGCCTTTTTGGCAATAGTATCGGGCGGATACACCGCAGGAGCGCAGGAGACGAAAGAGCCGCAGGGAATTTTGGCACAGCGGATCCGCCTGCGCGCAGACAATCAGTGCCGGCGCAAACGAAGCGGGGAAGCTCTGCCGGCACAGACGCATATAAGGCGCGCCGACGGCATTTATCCGGCTGCAGACCTCTGCTCTGCGCCGTGCGTGGAGAGGCCCGGCGGACGGCAGGGCGAGGGACGGCAGATCGGGGGACGGCAGATCGGGGGACGGGGAAGAAGAGTCGGCGCCGGAGGCAGCCGCGGGCGCCACGGCGGAGGCAGGCGCAGACCCCGCAGGGCGGTCAGGCTCGAGAACTCCGGGAAGAAGCACTTCCCGCCCGCACAGATACCAATACAGATACTGCAGATCCGCATCCGAAAGGGAATCCGGGGATTCGGCGGAAAACCCGTATCCCCCGTAAAACAGAAGCAGGGCCCGCACATTCACCGGCAAAGACATATTATGCGCATACAAAGCGGCCGCGAGCGCCAGGTTTGCGCCGGCAGAGTCCCCGGCAGGCACAACCGCAGAAACGGATGCAGACGGGGGCCGCGCACCGACGGGCGGGAAAACGCGGCCGGCAGGCGAAGAGACGCGGCCGGCAGGCGCGGAAGAACCGGCATCGGGCGCGGCACACAGCTGCGTGAGCACGTCTGCGATCTGCTCCAGCGCCACGGGATAGCGCGCATCGGGAGATAGAGCATAGTCCACGCTCAGCACGTTCATTTTCAGGGATTCGCACAGAGAGGCAAGAAAACGGCGGTGCGTGCGCGTGCTTCCCACCGCATAGCTGCCGCCGTGAAAATACACTATCGGCACAGACGGATCGGGGCACGAAGAGGGAATAAACCATCTGCACGGCACATCTGCGTGGCGCGTGGCAAACGTTTCTTCTCTTTCGCAGACGCCGGGAAATACGCCGCTATTCCAAAATTCACGCTTTTCTTCATACCCGCGGCGCAGCAAAGCCGCAGTGGCTTTGGAAAATTTTCCCTGCCGGTTCCCCTGCCTCCTGATTTCGCGCTGTTTTTCCAATACGCGCAGCCAGGCTTCACTCAGTTCCACTGCCGCCTCCGGATGCTTCGCCGCAGAAGGGAAGAACGCCCTCCCCGCCGGAAGGAGAATGCGCATCTTCGGCGGAGAAAGACTGCGCCCGCGCGGACCCGTTCGCACCGGCGGAAGAAGACTGCGGTGCCTGATATCTGTGCCGGGGCACGTGCGGATCATCCTTTTCCCTTCGTCTGCCAAAGGCCAGAAGCAGCAGAATCAGAAGCGACATTGCAATTCCGAAAGAGAAAAGCGTCATCCACCAGGTCCACTGGAAACCGGATCCCGGAGGACCGGAAGGATCGGGCAGAACACGCTCCCCGGTGACGAGCAGGCGATGGGAATTGATTCCGTATGGCGTGCAGGTGACGAGCGTGACGAGGTCGCGCCCCGGGCGGCGCTGAAGCAGACGGATATCGTGGGGCTCGATCACGTTGATCTCCACCACGCGATACTGCATCGTTTCGTCCTGCACATAGATGTAAAACATGTCTCCCCGCTTCATCTCCGTAAGCTGGTCGAACATGGTGGAAAAGGCAAGTCCTGTGTGGGCGGTGATTACCGCATGGCGGTTTTTCCCGCCGACGGGCAGATCGGATTCAAACAGATGGCCGGCTGCGCGCTGCAAAGTGTCGTAGTCGGTGCCGTGCCAGAAAGGAAGATCCACGTTGATCTTCGGAATTTTCACCACGCCCATCGGCCCTTCGGGCGTGGAAAGCACACGCAGATATTCGCGGTAGAGCGGGCTGTCGTGCGGCGTTGTGCCGCTGTAGGGATCTTTGGGCAGGAAGCCATCGCGTTTGCGGTTGTATTCGCGCGCTTCGCTCAGATGGCGTTCGCGCACTTCGCGCGTCTGTGCCGTAACTTTTTTTTCGTAAACTTTCGCATCTACTTTTGCCTGCCAGTTATTCCACAGCGTGGACGTGACGGGCCAGAGGAGAGAAAGAATTCCGAGCATAATCACCAGCAGCGGATTTATTCTGATGCGTTTCAGCCGTGCGATCACTGTGCCCCTTTCTCTCCAATAATGTTAAACGGTTTCTGCCGAAAACGGCGCAGCGCGGACGCGCCCTGTCTGCCGCTAAGCAGGCAGGTATGCGCATCCGCGCTTTGGTTTCGGTGTTTAATGCACTTATCCGATGGTCGGCGTGCAAATATCCGTTACTTTTCCTCTTCCCTGCCGTTGCGCCGACGCAGAGCCATTACCGTGCCCGCGCCCACGAATACGACACCGAGAACGGCAAAGATGAAGATCCCGGCAGCACCCGTCTTCGGCAGGTTAAACCACTTACCGTCAACGTCCGCCTTGGCGATGTTCTCCACGGTGAGGATATAGACGCCATTCTGCATGTGCTTGTTATCCGTCTTGTCGATTTTAACCTCAATCGGATGGTTGTACGGCGTGTAGTCATTGCTCGGAGCCTGTGTTTCCACTGCCCAGAATTTCTCGCCGGCTTTTGCGCTGTATTCAGGCGTCAAACCGTCTGCGCCGGTCGTTTTTTTCACCAAAAGCGGAAGCTCCGGTGCACTGCGCATGATCGGCGGCACACTTCTTTGCCGCATCTTCGGTTGCAAACAGCTTGAACTTGGCGTTCTGCAGCACCTGATCGCCGTTCGGATCGATCTTCTTAATCTTAAACTTTGCCACATCAAGATCCGTGGAAGTGTTCGGAATTACCGGCGGTTTCGGCGGTTCGTTCTTGCCTTTGCCCGGGATGAAACCGTACTTGTTCTGAATCTTGGTCGTATTTCCCTCTTTCAGCTGGAATTCAAGCGTTACTTCCACTTTATCGGGAGTTGTCTTGTTGATTCCCGGCAGCAGTTTAGTCAGACCGCTATCGGTGAATGTAACCAGAACACGCTTACGCCCGGCCTCAATAGTCTTTTTGTTCGCATCACTGTCATCTTTAGCCTGAATATCAACTTTATAGTCGGTATCAGGTGTGAAAGTAGTCTGACCCATCTTCACACTTTTCACGTTGCCGGCCTCGATTTTGGTATATGCGGCTTCCTGCGCATCGTCGAAAATCGCGTATCCCTGAATATCTTCAGCCTTTACATCTTTTTTATTGTCGCCGCTCATGTTCGACTTGTTTACATTCGCTTTGATTGTGTAGGTGATGGTATCTCCCGCACCTACAACCGCACCGCTATTCTGATCCTTGGAGATATTCGAAGTAATATCCTTGTTCTTCGGCGTTACCTCCACATTGTATTTATAAGTGGCAGCAGCCGCGTCTTTGCCCGTGATCTGCGGAATCGTGACGTAGAACGGAACGATGTCGCTGTCGTAGCCCTGGGGAACTTTCGTTTCCTCAACCTTGTACAGGCCGATGGCAAGATTCTTAAACTCGGCTATGCCCTGACCGTTGGTCGTCTGCGCCGTCGACGTACCGAGGGCGATATCAGGCTTTGCGGGAGCATTAGCGGTGAGCTTTTCCGTGTGCGCGTTGAGCACCGTCACCTTTTTCGCAACTTTGCTCCAGTCTGCGCGCTTGGTCAGATCGAAACTCGCGCCGTCGATCTGTGTCACCTGCGTAACGGTGAACTCCGCGCCGGCAACGGCTTTTGCGGTATCGCCGTCCTTTTTCTTCAGAATTTTAATCGAGCCCTTTTTGGTGTTCGCCTGAGCGCCCAAATCCCAGGGAGCTTTTTCGGCATCGGCAGCCGCGGCGTTCACTCCCGCCAGGCCGACGAACACCAAACCGAGAGCAGTGAGGCACGCAGCCCCGATCCGCTTTGGATTTCTCATTGTTCTCTCCTATTTATAACTTGTAACCGTATTTGTATTGTATGTTTTTCTTTTTGCTATTTGCCGTTCCGTCCCCCTGCGGAACGCACGGCACGAAAACGTGCAGATTGTTGATTAGTTTCGTCCTCCTCCGCATTCTTTCATGCGCCGCGCGCAAACCGCTATTGCCAGACAGGCCGTTGAGCCTGCCACAAAGATTCCCAGCCACACATTCCAGCCCATGCCGCCGGTGCGCGGAAGGTCGAATTTCTTCACCACGCGCACGGGGAAAGTGGAACGGTCCCAGTCGATACCCTGCGTCATGCCCGAAAATTCATTTCCCGCCGGCTGTCCGCCCGTTTTTCGGGCGATAAACTCGTTAAACTTCTTCTCCGCACCGGGCTTCAGCGCATACACCGAGCAGCTGTAGTCACCCGACTGCCGGGGAGTGCCGTCAATAATGCCCTGCGTGCGCTCCATGGTGTTCGCGCTGTTTCCCCCGGGCACGTAACCGTCATACAGATATTTGCCCGGATTGCACTTGCGCCTGTCCGCCCGGCACTTCTCCTGCTCTCCGCGGTCCGCATGATCCCATGCGTGCACATTCGCCAACGTCAGACCGTTCACTTTTTCGCCCCAGGCATTTTTGCCCTTGGGTGTGCAAAGCATCCGCAGCGAAATTTTTCCGCGCAGATTCACAGACCACGAGTCGATAAACGGCCTGTCGATCAGCGCAATTCCCTCTATTACGTTTATCCCCTGCCGGGTGTCCAACGACTTAAAAGAATCGTTTTCATATAGCTGCAGATGCAGATCGCCTTTGCCCGGATTATCACGCGTCACCGTTACGGGCGCATAAATCGCATTTCCGCCGTTGCCCGAATCCGGATCGAGAGAGCTCGAACCGTCCGGGTAGCGCACAATCACGGGCGTCTGAGCGCCAAGGGCATCCATCCATTTATCGGGACGGAACGTTATTCTGCCGTCGCCGGTCTTTCCCGGCGTTTTACCGTCGCTGCCGTCTTCAAAATACGCCCAGGGCAGCGGATCGGCACCGTATTTGCCGTATTTTCCGAATTCAAACTTTGTTCCCGGCGGCAAATCGCCGATTTTGCCGTCGCCCCAGCGGGTCTGCACGCTTTTCGGCTTCGGGGAAAGAGCAGACTCCCCGGCTTTCACCGTGGTGGAATCCCACTGCGGATTATAGAAGTAAGCCATCGTGTGCACTTTGATTCTGATCTTCTTCGACTGCCACAATATGCCTTTTTGAGCGGCGGGCAAAATAGAGACGTCGTAGTTCTTGTTTTTCACGTTCGGCCCGGCAACAAGATCGAAAGCAGCCAGGGCCGGCGGCTTCAGCGCATACACCGTGCACTCGTAATCGCCGGTTTCCGTGGGTGTGCCGCTGAACAGCGCACGCGAACGCTCCGTGGTGTTTCTCTCGTCGTGATAGAGATATTTGTCGCGCTCGCAGTTTCCGCCGGCTTTGCACGTTCGGATAGCGTCCTCCGGGGCGTGCTCCCACTGAAGCTCTTGGTCCAGGCGCATACCGTTGATCCCGCCCGTTTCCACTTTATTCGTTCTCGCCTCTTTGCACAGCGTGCGCAGGCTGATTTTTCCCAGGCCCAGCGTGGACCACGAATCGGGCACCACAAACGGATCTATCGGCTTCCCGGTGGCGGCGTTCAGCGTGAACGTATCGCCGTCCATGTGCAGTGGGCCTCCCACCTGCGCATTTCGCGGACCGCTTCCGCTGTGCAGCACCAGATTCAGATCGTTGTTCCCCGGCTGTTTTCCCGTCACGTTTACGGGCGCATACACCGGCTCGCCCCTGTTGCCCGAATACGGGTCTTCGGAGGAAGATCCGTCCGGATAGGTGACGACCACGGGCGTCCTGTTTTTGCCGCGCAGCCACGAATAGGGGGCAAATTCAACTTTTCCGTTGTGCAGATCTCCGATCCGCACCTGCGTCCAGGTCAGGGCCTGTTCACCCTTGGGACGCTTCGTTTTCGGATCCTGATACTGCCTGTTGACGAAAGAAGTGTTGGGCGGAAACGCTCTGCTGCGGTCAAGCTCGTTGTACGGCAGAGCGGAAAGCTTCGTATCTCCCGCCGGCACGGACGTCTCGTCATATTTGGGTTTGAAATAGTGCGACATCGGCCAGACATCGAATTCCGCCTCGGAGTTTTGGATAAACTGCCGCGCCGCACAGTTATAATCCTGCGGTTTTGGATAAAGCAGATTCAGGTGGAAACGAATCTTTCCCAACTGGTCTTTCTTCGGGTTAAACTGCACATCCCCGGTGCGCAGATCCACCCACGCATGGCCGGGCTCCAATTTCGCCGGTTTTCGGTCGGTGTGCAGCACAACATCTTTTAACGGCTGCTCCGGGCCCAGTGCGCCCGTGAGCAGATCGCGCTTTTGGATCGTTATCGGCGCACCGTAATACTTATTCCAGTCATAGTAGCCTCTGTCGGCAAGCAGCGTTTTCCATTCGCCGCTGTCGCTGCCGTTGTTTGGCACACGCATCCTGAATTTCAGCCCCGGGGGATGCAGGCCGGAGGGCACAAGTCTGCCTTTGGCGTCTTTATCGTATTGGAAAGATCCCTGCGAGGAATCTCCTTCCCATTTCCCCTTGGGGAAAAATCCCTTCGACGTGCTCGGCGTGAGCGGCATTGCATCGTCGATAGACATATTGTGGAAATCGTTGCCCTTTTTCGGGTTTGTGCGGTATGTGAATTCGTCGTAATCGGTGATGCCGTCGCCGTCGGTGTCGTAGGGGCCGAAGACGGCGTAGCCCGTTTTTCCGTTCGATTTAATGCCCGCGATCAGAGGAAGCTTTGTGGGATCGACGTTTTTGTCTGTGTACGCGCTGATTTCCCACATAAAACCGACGGTGTAGTCTCCCTTTTCCCAGGATTTAAGGATTCTGCCGAAATGCCCCTCGGCTTTCCACTTTCTCAGTTCGCACGCCGTGTAGAAACCGTCGCTGCCTTCCGTCGGCCTTTGGATGTAGTGGTTTATCAAAGGATTTTCCGAATCGGGTCTGTCCGGGTAGTGTTCTTTTTTGTCTTCTCCCGCGTTCAGGGCATTGCAGCCGTTGGAGTTACCGCCCATAGCTTCGCTCCACATGCTCTCATAGTCGCCATCGCCGGGTATGCTCGTCCACCGGGTATTACTTCCGTTAAACCCGCCCATATCCATACCCGGGCGGTCCTCCTCGATTTTATCCCAGTAGAACTCGTGTACTACTTTAAGTCTTCCTCCCGGCCAAATATTTTTGGCGCGTCTTTTTGTTGTTTCACGGTAAATCCGCGTCAGCCTGTCGTCTACGGCTCTGGGAAGCATCACGAAAAAATCAAAACGCCCACCCCATGCCTGGCCGTTTTCGGGCAGATTCCCGGGATTTTCACCGGCGTTTACCTGGTCCCGGTATTTTTTGATCACATCCTGATTGTTAAAGTAAATCTTCCACGTCACTTTGCGCTTTTTCTCGCCGCCAACCCATTCATCGCTCACTGTCGGTTCCAAAATGTCCACGCGGTGAATGGCGTCCCCCACAAACATGCTGTTTTCGGTCACGTAGCCGTTGCCGGAAAAATCCCAATACGACTGCGAGGCGCGGGCAAGACCGCCGGAAATAAAAAGCACGGATACCAAAGCGAGCACAAAACAGAGGGAAAAGATTCTCGGGGCTCTGCGCCAAACTGCCGAATTATGTGTGCCGGGGCGTGTAAAACGTCTGCCTGAAAGCAACCGGCATCCCCCCCCCCCCC
>NZ_JRMX01000012.1 GCF_000758825.1 Arcanobacterium sp. S3PF19 | reverse complement strand
CGGCGGCTTTGGTCAGATAGTTGAATTTGGTTTCCAACGTGTTGTTTGCCGCGTCGCGAAGCAGGGTATTGGTGGCAACGCCGCCCGCGGTCCGCCCGGTGATGCTGCCGGATATTTTCACGATCGAGTTGGGCAGCAGACTCAGGTCGTGCAGCAGTACTTCGTTGGGGCCCGGCAGAGTTGCGTGCAGAGGTTCAATGATGGAAGAAAGTGTGCGCAGAATAATGCGCGCCTCGCGTTCGTCGTCGGAAGTGCGCTTAAGACGGTTGGGAGATTTTTTTTCCATTGACGGCACCCGCTTCCTGCATTGGTCAAATATGTACCGATTGTATCCCATTTTCCCTGTGCGAAAGAAACTGCCTTTCGCCGATCGGTGCCTGCCCGGCGCGCCTTTGCGAAACGCGGGCCCGTATCCGGTAGCGTTAAACACGGTTTATACATGAGTCTGCTATCGCGTGAGTGAAATATGATTACTTTTGAAAACGTTTCCAAACAGTACGAGAGAGGTGCAAACCCGGCGCTGCGAAATGTGGATATCAACATTGACCGCGGCGAGTTCGTGTTTCTTGTGGGTGCGTCCGGCTCGGGAAAATCCACGCTGCTTTCTCTGATTACGGCAGAAATACGGCCGACTGCGGGGCGTGTGTTTGTGCTGGGAAAAGACGTATCCGGGATTTCGCCGCGCAGAGTGCACCTTTTGCGGCGGCAGATCGGAACCGTCTTTCAGGATTTTCGTCTTTTGCCCGATAAAAACGTGTTCGACAACGTTGCCCTGGCGATGCAGGTGCTCGGCAGATCCCGGCACGCGATCCGCAAAGAAATTCCGCAGGTGCTGAAAATGGTGGGACTGAACGGAAAAGAAAAACGCAAAATGTATGAGCTTTCCGGCGGGGAAAAGCAGCGCGTGGCAATTGCGCGGGCAATGGTAAACCGTCCGGACCTGCTGCTTGCCGACGAGCCTACGGGAAACCTGGATTTGGATACGGCACTGGGAATTATGCGTCTGCTGGACTGGATCAACCGGCAGGGCACTACGGTAGTGATGGCAACGCATGACGCGGCAATCGTGAATCAGTACCGCCAGCGTGTGATCGAAATTGTGGACGGCAGAGTCGTGCGCGATCAGAAACAGGGAAAGTACGGGGGCAGATTTTAATGAAACTTCGGTTCATTTGTGGGCAGACCTTCAAGGGGCTCCGTGCAAATCTGGCGATGACTGCCTCGGTGGTAATGGTGACTTTCGTGTCGCTGCTTTTTGTGGGGTCGGCGATACTGCTGCAGACGCAGATCGGCAACCTGAAAGACGAGTGGTACGACAAAGTGGAAGTATCGGCTTTCATGTGCCCGAAAGATTCGGCGCGTTCGCAGTGTGCCGCGGGTGAGGCAACCAAAAAGCAGATTAAGGATATCGGCGACTATCTGCATTCGGCCGAACTGAAGCGTTATGTGGATGAGGTTTATTTTGAGTCGAAAGCCGATGCGCTGAAAGCCTTTCGCAAACAGATGTCCGATACCACATGGGCAGACGCGCTGACCGAAGAACAGATGCAGTCTTCCTACCGGGTAAAGCTGAAAAATCCGGAAGAATACCAGGTGGTAGCGGATGCCCTCAGTGGGAGACCCGGCGTGGAATCCGTGATGGACCAGCGCAAACAGCTTGAGCCGCTGTTTAAAATACTGAACCGTTTCACGCTTGCCTCCGGAATTCTGGCGGTCGTGATGATTTTGACCGCCCTGCTGCTGATTCCCTCCACTATCCATCTTTCGGCGATGTTTAAGCGCAACGAAACGGAGATCATGCGTTACGTGGGGGCATCAAACGCGGTAATTCAGCTGCCGTTTATTTTGGAGGGCATACTTGCCTCGCTTGCGGGGTCTGTCTGTGCTTCCGGGACTCTGCTTGTGGTGGTTAAATTCTTTATTACCGATTGGTTCAGGGGCTCATGGGTGAAACTGGTGGGAGTGCACGACGTGCTTTTCGTTGCTCCGATTTTGCTGGCGGCATCGGTGATTATCGCCTCTTTGGCCTCGTTCTTTGCCCTGCGCAGATATACACGTGTGTAGCGGAGGAAATATGCGGACAGTAAGAAAAATAAGTGCTCTTCTCACCGGTGCGGCAATTTTTGCGGCATCGGCCGCGGCGGCTTATTCGCATACCGCGGCTTTTGCGGCGAACAGGAACGATCTGGTGCAAAGACAGCAGCAGGAACAGCAGCGGATTCAAAAGCTGCGTTCGGAGCTGGAAGGCGTAGACGTAGATCTGCAGAAAGCATTTTTGGATTTGGAGCAGACGCGTGCAAAAATTCCCGAAGCGGAAAAGGCGCTCGCCGACGCGCAGGGCGAACTTTCCGCCGCCGAGCGCGAAGCGGAAGAAAATGCGGCTCTGCTGACGGCAGCGGAAAAAGAACTGTCGCAGATTTCCGCGGAAAAAGAGAAATCGGGGGCGCAGGTGCGCAAATCCGTAAAATCGCTGGGTGAATTTGCCCGTGCGGCATACCGCGGCGATACCGCGCCTTCCGCGGTGGAGCTGGTTCTCGGTTCGGGCACGGCAGCCGAATTTATGAACGCGTACAGGATCAGCTCGGCCATTACCCGCACGCAAACGAATGCTTTGACGGCGCATGCCCAGGAAAACGCGAGTGCAAAAAACAAAGAGGCACGCCAGGATGCGGTACGGCAGACAGTGGCCCGGCTGAAAGCCGATGCCGACGAAATCGTGACGAAAAAGCATCGTGCCAAAACGGAGGCCGAAAGCAGGCGCGCGGATCTGCAGTCCCTGGAAAACAAATATGACTCAGACGCAAAATCGCTGCAGGCAAGGAAAGCGGAGTTCAGTGCCTCCATTGCCCGGGCTCAGGCGGAACAGCAGAGCATTGCCGCCGAAATTGCCGCAATAGACGCGAGCAACAGGCGCGCCGCCGCCGGCCGAAACACCGGCGGGGGAGGGGAAGCGGCGGTGGCCGATACGGGCGCCGGCTCGTTCCTGAAATCCCCGATTCCGCCGCCCCTGCATGTAAATTCCCCGATGGGATACAGAATTCATCCCGTTACCGGCGAACGCCGTCTGCATGCCGGAGTGGATCTGCGTTCTGCCTGCGGTCAGGTGCAAAGAGCGGCCGCGGCGGGAACCGTGGTCCGCACAAGCTGGTACGGCACAGGCGGAAATGCGATTATCATTAACCACGGGATGATCAACGGCTCGTCGTGGGTGACCGTTTATCTTCATCTCTCCGCATACCGCGTAAGCGTGGGGCAGCATGTACAGCAGGGCCAGGTGATCGGTCTGACCGGTGCCACCGGGCGCGTGACGGGCTGCCACGTACACTTTGAGGTGCACAGGAACGGTGTGGTGCAAAATCCGATGAGCTATATCGGATAGACGGCGGAAAAATTTGTGCGATGTGAACGGGGCAAGTAATGGCGAAAAAGGGAAATAAGGCAGGTGCGCCAAAGCTGACTCCTGCACAGAAAGCAAAAGCCGAAGCCGATGCGAAAAAGGTGATCGCCCGCAATAAGAAGGCAGCCCATGATTATCACCTGGATCGCCGTTATGAGGCGGGTCTGGTTCTTTCGGGAACCGAGGTGAAAGCTCTGCGAATGGGCCGGGCATCGCTGAACGAGGCATGGATTGAATTTGACCGCCGCGGCGAAGCCTGGCTTGTGGGGGCGAATATCCCGATTTACGCTTTGGGATCGTGGACAAACCATACGCCGACGCAGAAACGTAAGTTACTGCTGCACAGTGGGGAAATTGCGGCCTTGTCGACGAAAGCGCGCGACAAGGGAACAACGGTTGTGCCCTTGGAGCTTTATTTTGTGCGCGGCAGGGCAAAAGTGGAAATTGCCCTTGCCCGGGGCAAACATGAGTGGGATAAACGCGAGACGCTTAAACGCCGGCAGGACGAACGGGAGGCTGCCCGGGCAATGTCGCAGGCGCGGAAAAAGCAGAGATAGCCCAATCCTTACGCATCGTCCAACACGTTTTTGATTCTCTCCGCAACTGCCCTGATCACGGGGACGGTGACCGTATTTCCAAGCTGTTTGTACAGATGCGTATCGGACAGCGGGAGTCTGAACGTATCAGGGTATCCCTGAAGACGTGCCCATTCCCTTGGCGTCATTTTGCGCACATCGTCTTTATTCACATTCCCTCTGATATGCGTTGTCGGTATCATGCTGTGCTCGCGGCGGTCGGTTACAAGATTCCTTTCTCTGCCCATTCCGCCGCAGACGCAGGTGCCGGCGATACCGTCCAAATCCCGTATTACGTAACCGAATCCGTTTCCTTTTGCCGCGTGCCGGGCTTTGTGCGCCCGAAGGGATTCCAGATAGGTGTCCGACAGATAGTACTTTGCCGGAATCGGAGCTTCCTGCAGAATGTCTCTTATCGTTTTCTCCGTTCCGGCGCGTTCGGGGAATGTAAATTCGCCGGGCGCGATATCTTTTCTGAAACAGACGAGATAAATCCGCTCTCTGTTTTGGGGAACGCCGAAATCTTTGGAATTGAGAACGCTGTAAAAGGTCTTGTAGCCTATCTCCTCAAAAGCGCCGGTTATAACACTGAAAGTCCTGCCGCGGTCGTGGTGGACCAGTCCCTTGACGTTTTCGCAGAACACAGCTTTTGGTCTGATTGCCTCACATACGCGCACGACCTGCGCAAACAGCGTTCCTCTTGACTGTCCTCTGTAGCTGTCTGAGAAACCTCCGTGCTTTCCGGCAATGGAAAACGCCTGGCATGGGAATCCCGCCAGGCAGATGTCGAAATCCGGTATGTCGCTTACGGCGATTTTTGTTATGTCGCCTTCTATGGCAGGGGATTTGCCGAAATTTGCTTCGTATGTTTTATTGGCGTACCTGTCCCATTCGGAAACAAACACTGTGCGCGCGTCATCAAATGCCTGCTCGAAACCGAGACGGATCCCCCCGATTCCCGCAAACAGATCGGCAAATCTTGTACTCATATAAACAAATTTATAATTAAATCTCTTTTTACACTATTTTCGGCGACTTTTCCCGCTGCGTTTCACACGGCAGTGTCTTTCGGAAAACAGGCGAGGGAAGGAAAGGGGAGCCGTTTCGCTTTTTCCTGCCCGATAGCGGGCACCGCGTTTTTGCATGCGGTAATTCCGCGCCGGAGCGAAACGCGCCCGCAAATGCCGTCAGAAAATTTCCCAATCGTAGCCGCACGACTGGCACAGCGCCACTTTCGCGTGTTTCGTTTTCGTGTAATTCACGCCCTGGGATTTCTTCCAAAACAAATTGGAGATCCCCAAAGTGCCCAGAGCAGTCAGACCGCGGGCCGTGTTGTTCATGTGCCCTCCGAAGCCTTTTCCTCTGCGTCCTGTTTTTTGACCTTTCTCAAGAAAAGTCACGCACACGTTTTCGCTTTTGCAGCCGGGACAGACCAAAGCCATGATATCCCCAATCCTCGGTATTGTTTTTCGGATACGGAAAAAGTATATACCCGATTTTTCCTTTATTGGCATAAAGCCGCGTGGTTCCTCGGCTTGGCAAAATTCCACACCGTGGTTTGTTTGCGGTCCGCATACCACGCGTGAGAGCCGTCTTTTTTCCACCCATACAGTACCGGTTCGTGCTGCCACTGATATGGGGAGAGGTCAAGTACCAGGGAGTCTTTAACCCAAATGCAACAGCCCGACAGGTAGAAACCAGCATCTTGAAAAGCACGACGGAAGTTCAATCCTTCGGTGTCGGCGTGGAAAACATAGGCTGACCCTCCCTTAGCCGGGGATGCCGCCATGTTGGTGAATGCAGCCGGCAGGAACCGGTAGAAGGTGTCTGCGTCTTGTTTGTCGCCTGCGATTTTCAGGCTGCTGGATGATTTGAAGTCCACGTTGTAAGGCGGGTCTGTGACCACCGGATTAGCCTGTTTGCCGTCCATCAGGGTTTCGACGTCGCTTGGGTTAGTGGCGTCCGCACACATCAGGCGATGCCTACCAATCCTCCAGATATCGCCTGGCCCGGACGAAAGCTGCTGCCTCTAGGGCGGCGTTCAGGTCGAAGTTATCGTCCTCGATACTCTCGTCGTCAAGAGAACCTATCAACTGTTGTATGTCGAATTCGTCGAAACCGGTGAGTTCAATGTCGAAATCGGAAGCATCCGGGTCGGCTATGAGCAGGGCGAGTTTGGAATCATCCCACTGGCCACTGATCTTGTTTAGAGCAACGTTGAGCGCTTTTTCGCGGGTTTCGTCTAGCTCGACGACCACGCAGTCCACGGTTTTGTTCCGTTTGAGTAGATGGGGAAAATCTGGATTATGCCTAAGAAATTTGATCAGGATGCGAAGGATCGTGTGGTTCGTCTTGTTGAGGATCGGGTTCTTGCGGAGAATTTGTCCTTGCAGAAAGCGTGTCAGGTGGTTGCGCCGAGGCTTGGTGTTTCCTTGCATACTGCTCGCCAGTGGGTGCAGCGTTCTCGTCGGGAGGGTCGTGTTCACCGTTTAGAGGAGGACGTGATTGTTGAGAATGCTAGGTTGCGGCGTGAGAATCAGCAGCTGCGTGATACGAACGAGTTACTCAAAGCAGCGTCGGCTTTTTTCGCGTCAGAACTCGACCCGCAACGTCGGAAATGATCGCTTTCATTGACCGGTACAGGGATCGTTTTTCGGTTGAGTTCATTTGCGCGACGTTGAATACTCATCGTGAGGGTGGTTTCATTACCTCTCGTGGTTATCGGCAATCCAAATCTCGTGGGGTAAGTGCTCGCGCTTTGCGTGATGTGGTTGTTATTGAGCGAATCAAACAGGTGCACCGTGATAATTACAGCGTTTATGGGATACGCAAGATGTGGCATGCTCTTCGCCGTGAGGGTATCAGTATTGGACGTGAGCAAACAGCTCGCCTGATGCGTCTAGCAGGTGTGAGAGGGAAGATGAAGGGCAAATGCCCGATAACTACCCGGAAATCAAGTAGGGAAGATACCCGTCCTGATTTGGTAAAGCGTGACTTTAGAGCGCCAGCTCCGAATCGTTTGTGGGTAGCAGATATTACCTATGTTCGCACAGTCAAGGGATTTGTGTATGCAGCGTTCGTAACTGACGTGTTTTCCCGCAAGATTGTTGGGTGGGCGCTATCGGATTCGATGCGTACGAAATCCCTACCGTTGCAGGCACTCAATCAGGCGATCGTGTCAGCTAAGGTAACTGCGGGTCTGGTACATCATTCAGATCATGGATCCCAATACGTAAGCATCGTCTATAACGACACGCTCACCAATGCTGGGATTAGACCCTCAACCGGGACCATTGGTGATTCTTACGATAACGCGCTAGCAGAAAACGTTAACGGCTCGTATAAAAATGAGCTCATCCACACCCGCCAGTGGAACGACGTAATAGAGGTCGAAATCGCGACATTTCAGTGGGTTTCATGGTGGAACGAACACCGCCTCCACCAAGCACTAGGCTACCGCACACCCAGAGAAATAGAGACCGAATATTGGGATACACACAAACACCAAGTAATAATAGAAAACAAGGCAAACGCCTAGGAACAAAACCCAGGACAGTTCA
>NZ_JRMX01000011.1 GCF_000758825.1 Arcanobacterium sp. S3PF19 | reverse complement strand
CAAATTTCTTAGGCATAATCCAGATTTTCCCCATCTACTCAAACGGAACAAAACCTGGGACAGTTCAATCTGAAAGGATCCCAGTGATGGTTCCTTGCTTGCGTGCGTCATCTAGCCGTTTACACATCTCGTGAGCTAAAACAAGGGGTAACGGTAAACGCTGTGGTGTATCAGTGCAGGCATAACCGTAGACCGTGCCTTGATCATCGGCACCCTGAATACAATAAGCAGACTCATCACCATCGCGAGCCTCTAAAGATGTGGTCACGCCGCCGCTAATATCGCTAGATTGACGCCGCACCCACACGTACACCAAAAATCTCCACGGCTTATAGCCAGCTGCAGTCAGTGCTGTGCGTACGCAATCACGCAGTCCACACGGGCATTAGTGCTGATTTCACCGGTGACAATAATGCGTCGCCCGCTGGCCATGACCTCTACCGCGACGCGGGCGTTGCGATCAGCGTAGAGAATCTCGTCGAGGATCTGATCAGCAATTAAATCGCACAGTTTATCGGGGTGACCGATGCACACTGCTTCAGCGCTTAGAACCATAGTCATAGGAATGCCCTTTCAGTAGAAAAATCACAAGAAACAAAAACTCCCCACCATGTCAGCCAGGAGTGGGGAGCGAAGAAAACGAGGAAAACCCGAATCATGTGTAATACTGGGATTCGTGCAAGACGAAACGAGTAAACCTAATTCGCAGGAGCAGGAGCCTTCCGGTGGCGATGGTAAGGCCGTGGCCTATGGAATGATTGCCGGGATGATAGCCGGTACTGGCCTTGGGTTCATTATGGACGATATTGCCTTGGGGGTAGCTATCGGCACAGGAGTTGGGATTGCGCTAGGGGCAGTGACCGAAACAAAAGGCTCCAAATAATCCCGGGGAACAACTAGGACGCATCTACGAGCGTGCTTTCAACAACTGCTCCATAACCTCATCACCCGGGGCCGCACCCGAATAGTCACTAGTGCAGTTAGCTCGCACAATCTCAAAAATCTCGTACCAATACACGTTTGCCTGTTTACCAAAAGACTGGCTCATCGCAACGAACGGGGAAGCGATAGCAGCCCCAGTGGTCGGGTGCTTGCCGAGCAAACCAAACTTGGAGATCGCCTGCTCACACTGCACATACCGGGCGAAAGCCTGGGCGTAGGCCTCAATCAGACGCTTAGAAACAAACCTGGTGCAGCCACGCTCATCAAGCCAACGCCACGTCTCCCGATACACCAAATCAGCACCCAAGGGTTTACCATCACGCTGAATATCGCTTAAGTATTCAGAGGGTTCGGGCATCACCTCACCAGCCAGCACCGCGCCATCACCAACATCTGCACCCTCGAAATCGAAAGGGCTCGCTAGCGCATCTTCCAGGCGAGTAGCAGGCAGACCCTTAGCGAGTTTCTCACTCAGCGGGTCGGGTTTCGCACCAGCCCTCACGCGGCGCCCACCGCGATTAGTTCCATCTTTCGCCATGAAATATCGCCTACTTCCAGGCGGTTAGCCCGGTGATGGAGGGCTTGCGGGTTAATACCCTGTTTGATTCGGGAACTTTGTGTACGGTTGGCCCCGCCCGCTGACCTTCCCCGAAGCTGTAGAGATTCGAGGCCCCCAACCCCTAACCGAACCCTCGACTGGTCCCGTAACTTGGCGCGAGAACAAGGTCAATATTTTTAGGGTAGGGAAGTGATTAGTGGTTATGCCGCGTTTTTCAAAAAATCTAGTAGGTGTAGACCTGAAGGGCTTGCCTCCATCTGTCACCGTCTAACGCGCTCTGCCTGGAGTGGCAGGGTTTGCACAGGCTGCGCAGGTTAGAAAAGTCGTGACTGCCACCATGATCTAAGGGTAGGACGTGGTGGACTTCCTGAGCTGGGGTGGTCACTCCTTTTTCCAGGCAGTCTTCGCACAAGGGATGGGCCGCGATGTATGCGGCACGGATCTTACGCCAGCGGGAACCGTAGCGGTGGTTAATCTTCGGGTCACGCTGAAACTTGCGGTAACGGGTGTCCTCATCTTTGGCGTGCTGGCAGCAGAAGCGCTCGTGAGTTAGCTCTGGGCAGCCGGGTGCTGAGCAGGGGCGTTTTGGTTTGCTAGGCATACCCTCCACCACACCTTCTGCCTGAACATAGTGAAACCCTCGCGGCCTAAGCGGCTTTGAGGGTTCCCCATGGTTTTTATATTTCTATCCATTTACAGTATCTCAGGCCTGAACCTGGTTTTCCATCGCAGGGTTCGGATACTCGCTAATGAACCTAACGGGGTTATCACTGATCAAGGCGATGCGCCTCAGCTAAAACAGCCTCTGGTAGGCACTCGGATGCTCCTAATATTTCAAGTCCTAAAAGCGTGCCCTTGGCATTGAAATCTGCATTGATTGCGACAGTAGACTCTAATCCTTGTGGATAGCAGCACTCGGTTTTCATTACCTCACCAGCTTCAATCGAATCTTTGAGGTACAGGTATGCTGCATCCGCCTCAGGATCATAAGTGATTTTCACAAGTGCCTCCTACTACTAGAGCTACCCTTTGGTGACGGTAATAACCTTGCCTGTTCTTTTGTTTACGACAACTGTGATTCTATTTTTCCCCTTGCCCATGACGTATTTCCATGCTCCTTTATTCGCATGTGATCTAGCGCCTTGGGCTATGGCCTGTTTTACTAGAGCCTGAGATATTCCTCTAGCAGCCATCTGTCTAATCGCATGCACGCTAAGGCGTACAGCTATTGCTCCGATCCAAGCGATGATAGGGGCCGCTCTAGTCTCTACTTTCGTTTCTAAAGATTCATCAAGATAGGCACCGGTCAAAGGATCGACATACAACAAAATGTCGTCGTCACGTTCGAGGAAAAGATTGTTTACTGTGGCAGTGCGGATGCTAGGGCTCAGTTCCGCGTTTTTATCGGAAACGTTTACAGCTCCGGCTCCTACGAAAGTTAGAGAATTAGCAAGGATAAAAGAAACGGCGGTTTTTACAGGCAAAACAAAACTCCTGTCGTGTTGGGCAGCATGTGCCGCGCGGCAGGATGCCTCCTGGCACCCCTCGGTTAGGTTACCACTCAAGTCCCAGTGAATACATGTCCTGAATGCAACTCCTTGCAGCCCCGGTCTTTTCCTTAATGAGGCGAAACCCTCCGGTCAGCCGGTGTGCGGTTTGTTCCGGAGGGTTTCGCTTTTTATGTTTCTATCCTACAGTATCTCAGGCTTTAACCACGTTTTCCATAGCAGGGTTCGGATACTTGCTAACGCATGGGTGCAAGTTAGCGTCTGCCATACAGTGCTACTGCCAGGCGATCTAATGCTCGGTTCTTTCGCCGGTAGACACTGTCTCGTTCAATATAGAAGTGATCACCGATCATTTGGACTCGTTCGTCTTGATTGCCTTGGCCGAGGAAGAAGTTTTCCAACACGAACTGGTCATCGGTGTTGAGTGCTTGCCAGGCGGGCAGGAACCAGTCCAGGTACTCTTGGGCTTCTTGGCTACGGGCTGCGAGCAGATCAATCTTGTCGAGGGTGGCAGCTTGCGGCGTTCACCAGCGTGGGGGTCACGTGAGCGGGGCATGCCAGTGATTTTGGGGCTAGTGGGTCTGGCGAGGTCTTCGCGTAGCTGGTTGGCCTCAGCTTGCGTGTCTTGGCTGGTTGCTTGTTCCATCAGTGGGTAGTCCTCTAGGGCGCTGATTGCTGCCTTGCGGGTGTCTAAGTATTTCGTCATCACATGCATCATGAATTCTCCTTATCTAGAGTGGTTTGCCGGTTGTGTTTTGATTGCCTCGATCAAGGCAGTCTGGGTGAGGTTCTTGGTATCTAAAGCTGTAAGTACTGCTTCATCGAGGGTGCTTTCAGCGACTAGGTGAGTGATCGTTACCGGCTGGGTTTGGCCTTGCCGGTAAAGACGAGCGTTGGTTTGCTGATACAGCTCCAAACTCCAGGTCAGGGAGAACCAGATGAGTAGGTGCCCGCCTGCTTGTAGATTCAGGCCGTGGCCGGCAGAGGCCGGGTGAATCAAACCGACAGTGATCTTTCCATTGTTCCAAGCCGCTATATCCTGAGCGGTCTTTAGGAGCCGGGCTTGCGGGAAGCGCTCGATGATGCGTTCCAGGTCGTGTTTGTACCAGTAGGCAACGAGGAGGTTCTGCCCGTTCGCAGCCTCAACCAAATCTTCGAGTGCATCCAGCTTCGCGCCATGAACAACAATGGCATCTCCGTTTTCGTCGTAGATAGCGCCGCTTGCCAGTTGTAGAAGTTTTCCAGACAGGACTGCCGCGTTAGCCGCATCCACTACTTGCCCGTCTAACTCAATCACTAAATCCTGCTCTAGACGCTCATATACTGCCCGCTCTTGATCAGCGTTTACCTTCGTGGTTGTTAGCGTCACCTCAGGCAAAGTGAGGTGGTCAGCGGTGCGCATCGACAAGGTCATATCCGAGATCGCCTCATAGATCTCGTCCTCAGCACCTGCTCGCGGTTTATAGGTAAACACCTGCATGCCGCCGCGTTTATCAGGCACGAACCAACGATCTCTAAACCGAATGATATATCTACCCAGTCTGGTGCCGCCATCTAGGAGCCGGAACTGTGCCCAGAGATCCATCAAGCCATTAGAGGCTGGGGTTCCGGTTAACCCCACCCAACGGCTTACATAGGGCCGCATCTTCACCAGCGTGGTGAAGCGCTTTGCACGGTGGTTTTTAAAGCTGGAGAGTTCATCAATGACGACCATGTCGAAAGGCCAGGCCGCGCCGTAGTGGGCAACCAGCCAGGGGATGTTTTCCCGGTTGATCACGGTCACCATTGCTAACTTAGCTAACGCATCCAGGCGCTCGGATTTGCTACCGACGGCTACCGCCAACGTGAGCCCCGTAAGGTGATCCCACTTGGCCGCTTCTTGTGGCCAGGTATCGCGTGCCACGCGTAGCGGCGCGATTACTAGCATCCGCTGTACGAGGAAGTAGTCGAGGACAAGCTGCCGGATCGCGGTCAGCGCAATGACGCTTTTTCCTAAACCATACCTAAGAACACTGCGGCTTCGTCATGGTTGATGATGAAACCTGTTGCCTGGGTTTGGTAGTTATGCAGCTTGTAGCGCATCTGCCACCTCCGCAATCCCATCCACGCTGTCTACCACAAAGACTTGGAAGCCTTGACCTTGTAGCTGCTTGATACGGCGATTCTGGATTGGTCTAGGTTTGGCTCCTGGTGCTTTTACTTCAGCGAAAATAACTCGTCCGCTCTTTAGGCAGATCCGGTCCGGGACGCCAGTGACGCCGGGGCTGACGAGTTTCCGGCAGATCCCGCCGATGGCTGCAACTGATTTCTTCAGTTCGTTTTCTAGGTGTTTTTCTTTCATGTCACGTCTTTCATAAGATCTGTGACACTCGTGTCGGTCTGTCCCTAAAACCCTATATAGGACTGTATTTTTTATTTTCCTATAGAAAGGGCTAGTAACGACTGACACGACTGTCACTATTGGCCGGTTACAGGTCGAATTCGCTGATCAAGGCGAGCCCGTCTACGAATCGTGCCCGAGCTGTTCGCCTGCGTGTGTATCCGCCTTTATCGACGGCAGCATAAAAATCGCTAGTGGAGCGCACATACTCGCCCCGCCCTATTGCCCAAGACCGGTACGCGTCGTAGAGATCCTTGGACTGCTCTGATAGGCCTTGACCTACCTGGCAGCAGTCCTCAAGGAAGTGAGCGAACCAGTCGTTAGCAGCCCGGTACGCCTCCGATGCGGCAACGACTTGTTTAGGTGGGGTCAGGTGGTAGTTCTCAGAGTGGATCAAGCGAGCACCTTCCATAATCCACGCCAGCACCGCTCCACCAGCTTTGGCATATAGATGGTCGGCATAATTTTTGATGTCCACGCTCGGGGTGATGGTTTGCTCGAACGGAATCACAATTAATCTGCGCCAGATGCCGGTATCCATAGCTCCCACTCGCGGTAGATGGTTCGTGTACAAAACCAAGGATTATCGACACCGTGACTCCTAGGCACGCCAACATGAAAGTCAACAGCAAACTCACTAAAGCCGAGCCGGTGTGGAATCCCGCGATGGGCAAGTCTTGGCGAGTCTTGTGGTGGTACTCCGCTAAACGCGTTAAAAGAGACGCTATCACTCTGGAGGCGCAGCGCCGCCGCGCCCTAGACGCGATAGACGGGGTGAAACCCGCGCGTAAACCCCGGTTCATCAAAACCACCCGCAGTGGCTGTAGTTTCGATTCTAAGGCTTTTGAGCGCGCCCAGCGGCTAGAAGGCTTGAAAGGCTATGTCACTAACCTCCCCGCCACGCTCATGCCCGCTGGTGAAGTCATCGCCTCCTACCACGATGTGGCATGTAGAGCAATCCTTGACGCATATCCAAAACCGATTTACGTGCCCGCCCGATATTCCACCGGCAACGCGACGCTATCGACGCGCATCTGACTGTGGTCATGGCCGCCCTAGCTGTTTCCCGGTATTTGCACCAAAAGACCGGAATCACAGCGAAAAAATTCGTCCGAATCCTACGACCTATCCAGGAGTAAACCATCCTCTACCAAGGCCACGAAATCCAATCCAGCGACCCCATCACCCCACAAGCCCAAAAAATCCTAGACAAGCTGGGCCACTAAAGTTACATGATTCAGGTCCAGAGGCTCAAATCGACGCTGTCAGAAGATGCAGCCGAGCAAGCTCTGAATCCCTACTTTAGCTTGATAACAAGGGAAAACAGGCATATTTTCTCAGTCTCCACAGCCCTCACCTTTGTATTAATACCAGCAATCCCGTAACTACGCATAGGCAATATAGCACAGTCCGCCCTTTGTGGCGGGCTGTTTTTGTTGGTATTGCAACTGCCATTGACAATAGAGCTATCCCATATTTATCCCATACCTGGGAGGAAGAAATGTCGCTAAGACGGCGTAGCCGTTAGAAAATGGCTATGGCTGGCTGGTTTAGGCGAAGCGCCCGCGAACCTGGCTGGCGCCTCATGAAACCGCCTGTTGCAACCGATGCCGTAAAGCTATACACTTGGTGAATAGTTGCGGCTAGTCACTGAGTGTATAGGAGGCGTGGTGGAAACGAAATACGGTTTGTTGGGACTGTTGACGCGCGAGCCGAACTACGGCTATGAACTGAAAAAACTATACGACCACTATTTTGCTGGCGATAAGCCAATCCTGGCGGGACAGGTGTATTCCACCTTGGCGCGTTTGGCGCGGGATGCCAAGGTGATGGAAGTCGCTGACAGCGGAGCCCCAGCCGGACCCACACGCACTCGCTATGCCGTCACTGCGGGTGGCGAAAAAGAACTGGTGGAATGGTTGCGCACGCCGCTGATTCCTTCCCCCACCCTGCAATCCGAGTTGTATCTCAAGACGGTGGTGGCCCTGTTAATCAATGGGGATGCGGCTCTGTATCTGAAAGCCCAGCGCCAAGCCCATCAGCAGCGGATGCGCGAGCTTACGGCTCGTAAACAGCATGCCAGTCTGGCCGAGAAACTCCTGTTAGACCAGGCGATTTTTCACATTGACGCGGATTTGCGTTGGATTTCCTTGACGACCTCGCGTCTGGATGCGCTAAAGGAGCAACTGTGAACCCGCCGACAACCCCGATACTTTGCGCCCGTGAGCTAAAGAAAACCTACGGGCTTACCCCGGCACTGCGTGGCGTGTCCCTGGACGTAACGCGCGGTGAAATCTTGGCAATTATGGGGCCTTCGGGCTCCGGCAAGTCCACCTTGTTACACGCCTTGGCGGGAATCGAACTGCCAGATTCGGGCTCGGTGTCCTACAATGGCCGTGAGTTCACCAGCTTGAGCGATGCGCAGCGCACGGTGTTGCGCCGCACGGATTTCGGTTTCGTATTCCAGTTTTCCCAACTGGTTCCCGAGCTGACAGCGGTGGATAACATCGCAGTGCCACTGCTTTTGAATGGGGTCGCGAAGAAAACCGCGTATGCCCAGGCTCACGAATGGTTGGCGACTGTAGGCCTGGAAGATCACGCGGATTCACTTCCCGGCGAGCTTTCTGGCGGGCAAGCCCAGCGAATCGCTATCGCCCGCGCCTTGGCACCGCGCCCCGCAGTGCTGTTCGCCGATGAACCCACCGGATCCTTGGATTCCCTGAATTCTGAGACGGTGATGACCTTGCTGGTGGATTTGGTGCGCGTGCGGGGGTTGACAGTGGTACTGGTGACTCATGAACCTACCGTTGCAGCCTATGCCGACCGTGAAATAATCGTGCGTGACGGCTTGGTGGAGGTATAGCCGTGTACCTCGCCTGGATACTCACTTGCCGTTCGTTGCGTCAGTCCAAGAGTCGCTTGGCTTTGGTCAGTGCGGCAGTGGGATTTTGTGTGTGCCTGATACTGGTGTTCGCCGCGTTTTGGGGTGCTTTTGGCTCCACGACTGCAACGCGTTGGCAGGGAGCAATCGACAACGCGGACAAATCCCAAGCGACTAATGATGCCAAAGCTGGTGCCACAGATGCAGTGTTGATTAGCCTGGTTGACAACCCCTTCTTCGTTGTGGACGGTAAACAAATCCACGCGGCCTATGTGGACACTTCAGCAACCCAGCACGCGCCCGATTTGTTCGGGGTAAAGTGGCCTCAACCGGGGGAATACCTGATGTCGCTGGGCGTGCAAAGCCTGGTGGCCACGCACCCGGAAGCGGCGATTACCACCCGCTTCGGGCACGTCAACAAAGGATTGCTACCGTATCAGTTGACCAGTGGCCCGGATGACTTGCTGGTGTTTATCGGCAAGAATCTCGCTGGGGATAAAACCGCCGTGCACGTGGCAGACTTTGACACCCCGCAGCCGCCGGCCGGAAACAGCGCAGTGAACCAGGCCGTCTTGTCGATTGGCCTGGTGGTGTTGCTGTTCCCGGTTTTGCTGCTGATTGCAATTTCTGCCGCCCTGGGCAGCGTCCAGCGGGAACAGCGCTATGCGGCTTTGCGCCTGGTGGGTGCTACGCGCCACCAGATTCTCCAGATTCTTGTGGCCGAAGCCCTGTTGGGGGCGGTACTGGGCTTTCTGCTTGGCTTGGGCGTGTTTAGCGCAATCCGGCCGTGGCTGGGAGCTGTTTCGCTGGCTGGCAGGCGCCTGTGGCTGTCTGACTTGACGGTCGCGCCTTGGCAGTGTGCGCTGGTTTTTGTGGCGACTATCATCATCACGGTTCTGGCTACTTCGCAGGGGATGCGCGGGGTAGTGGCCACGCCCCTGGGGGTGGTGCGCCACCAGCGTGTAACCAGAAAAATCGTGACCCGAAAAACCGGTGTGGTGCGCATACTGGTGATGGCGGTGGCTATCGGCCTGGCTATCTATCTGGTGGTCAGCGTGAAACCGAACCGGGGGACACGCCTTGACGCCTATTGGCTGCTGGCTGATGTGGTTTTAATGATGATTGCTCTGATTTTGGTAAGTCCGCTGGTAATCCAGCTGTTGGCTTGGGTGGTTGCAAAACATTGCCGGCGGGCGCCGGAACTGATTAGTACGCGCTATGTGGCAGTCCATTCCCGCCAGATTTCACGTTCGGTTTCCGGCGTGATTCTGGCCTTGTTCGCGGGCACGTTCTTCCTGACCGCCACCTCCCAAACCGGAAAGGTCTTGGATGCCATCGCTCACGAACACACCCCGCTGAAACAAGGCGCGGTAGCCATATCCGAGATTCCAGACCAATCCGCAGCCGTCCACCTGGCCGCGCAACTGCAAGCCCAATCCTACGTGGCTCAAGCCCAAGCCGTGCCTTTCGTAGGGGGAACCTGGAGTCTGGTGCCGTGTACGACTGCGAGCGCCTACGTTGCTACGCCTTGCAAATCCGGGTTACTGGGCGTCAACTTATGGGCACGTGCCGGCGAGGCCTCTCGGCTCATCCCCGCGAAAAACCGCGCGGATTTTGACACGTTGGTGAAACGCTACTACGTGCCCGAAACCAGGCATGATGCCTACACTGTGCTGGCCACCCTACGCGACTCACGTGCCCTGGAACGCCTGCGTACCCTACTGGCCACCACGGACTTTATGCCGGAATTCTCCATGCCACTCATGAACGTGGCGACAGAAGTGAACGTCACCACGGACGTGGGGCTCATCAGTCTTATGACAACACTGGTGTGGATCGGCATGGGGCTGACGCTGCTGATTGCGGTGATTTCGATGCTGGTTTCCACCTATGCGGGACTGCTGGAGCGGCATCGCTCCCTGTTGACACTGCGGCTTTGCGGGATGAAAGTAAGCCAACTAGCCCGCATGATGCTGGTGGAGGCCATCGCGCCGCTGGGAGCAATCGCGCTGCTTTCTGCCAGTCTGGGTTTCGGCCTGGGATGGGTGATGATGCACATCTTTTCGCTCAGGCTCGAAGCGAGCTTCACTCCCGCTATTTTCCTGGCGTTGTTGGTGGCGCTGATTCTGGCTGGTTTGGCCATGCTCCTGTTGGTGCCAGCCCTGCGTCGCAGCAGCGAACCGGTCAACAATCGCAGTGAATAGAACGTGAATAGAACAAAAGAAGGTGTTTTGATGAAGGGCAGACGCAAAAAGATGACCGCAGTGTTCGCGGTGGTTGTGATTGCCATTTTTGCCTGGGTGGTCGCTACGCCAGCGGGGCGGGGCGTAATCCGGGTCTGGATATACCCCAAACCGACAACCGTGGGGATTGACGGTACGCCTTATACCGGGAAAGGCTATGTTGTTATCGACGAGGCCTCGCAGCAGCGAATCGCGGCGGCCGGGGAAAACACTGAAATCACGCCGGCCAGCCTGGCAAAGCTGTTTGTGGCGGAATATGCTCTGGCTGTCGCCGACCCGAACGATGAAGTGTCCGTCAGCCGCGAAGCCCTGACGAAAGCGAAACCGGGATCCTCGCTCGCGGGGATTGTTCCCGGAACCTACCGGCTGCAAGATCTGCTAGCTGCGATGCTGGTACCTTCCGGCAATGACGCGGCTTATGCCGTGGCGGAGTTTTGCGGCGGGAAAACGCATCCGGGAACCGCCGGGACAGACCAGCGGATTGACCTGTTTATGACTGATTTGGCTGAATACCTGAAAAAACAGGGCTGGTCGCATACCCGGATTAATGACCCCAGTGGCTATGACCCCAGGGCGGTGAGTACGCCAAGTGAGATCGCGGCAGTAAGCGAAAAACTCCTTTCACGCCAGTGGATTCGCGACATCGTCAAGTCGCAGCGCTATGCAATCGCCCCGCTATCAGGCCAGCACCTCATGATGGTGAACACCAACCAAATGCTCAACCCGGAAAGCATCTATTACATCCCGGAAGTCGCCGGCCTCAAAACCGGGTCTTTGGGGAAAATCCACAATCTTGCCATCCTGTGTGCCAAGAGTGGCCACGATTACCTGATTGTCAGCCTGGGATCCACCAGCGAGGCCAGCCGCTATGACGATCTGAACAATTTGATTAGCAAAATCGGCCAGTAACTCTGTCCTTCATTCGGATCCATGGTTTGCTGGCAGAAATGAGTGAAAAAACTGTGTTTTGCGAGGAATTTTCCGCGCAAACCCAAAGAATCTGGCGTTTCCCGCCACGGTGCCGACACCGGAGTCATGCTGAAATCTGAAAAGTGTCGATATTGCCAGGTTTGGAATCCTGAAAAGTGTAAAATAATGCCGTATTGAAATCTTGAAAAGTGTTAGGTGGGTGGTGTGTGGCTGTTCAGGCGGGTTTTAGCGGCTTTTCATGAGTGGCTGCGGATGATGGCGGCAAAGCCCTGCTGGTGACTGGTTCCCGTCAGGTGGGAAAGTCTTTCCTGACAAACACCTTTGCGCGGGATAATTTCTCGCGAGTAGTGGCTTTTGACCTGCTGGAACAGCCCGATGCGCGAGATTCTTTCAACCAAGCCACTAATGCCGCAGACTTAATGTTGCGTGTCTCGCTGGCTAGTGACGTGGAACTGGTGCCGGGGCAGACAGTGGTGATTTTTGATGAAGTCCAGGAATGTCCCTCTGTGGTCAGCTTTATTAAATTCCTGGTGCAAAAATACGACTATCGCTTTATTCTTTCCGGGTCGCTGTTGGGGACACGTTTGCGCGCTATTCCCTCTTTGCCTATTGGTTATGTGACAGAGCTGAAGATGTATCCCCTGGATTTTCAGGAGTTCTGCCAGGCGTGCGGTGTGTCCGCTGAATTCTTTGATGTTTTGCAACAGTGTCTGGATGACTTGCGCCCGGTTCCGGATTTTATCTACGACCGCTTCATTGATTTGTGGCATCGTTATCTGCTGGTGGGGGGGGGAATGCCCGACGCGGTGGCGCATTTTGTGGAAACTGGGGACATGGATGTGGTGCGCCGGATTCAAGGAAATATTCGCCAACGCTGCCGCCCAGAGCTAGTCCTACCATTACGCTTTAACGCTCCACCACAAAACGGGCATTTAAGTCTACTCATGCCCTCAAGCATGAAATACCAAACTTAAAACCAGACCTTAAACCGTAATCCCAACGAAAAACCCGCCCAAAAAACACACAATTTGTCCTTTACCCCAACCTTTTAGCGTCAGCGAGACCTTTTAGCGCCTCAGACCAAGCGTGCGCCCGACCGCTAGGGATAGCGTTAAGCGCGCCACTTTAGCGGTTCCTGTATAGGCAAGCAAGTGAGTGAGCGGAATCTAGAAACTTGCACTGGCAAGCTAATACCCCGCGCCCAGTAGTATAAAAATAGGACGCTCACTTTGTATCAAAATGAGCGTCCTAATGGTGGAGATGCGGGGAATCGAACCCCGGTCCGATAGCGCAGAACCCAAGTATTCTCCGGGTGCAGTTTGCGATTCGTTGTTTTTGGCTCCGGCGCTCAGGCAAACAAGTCGCCGACGAACCTAGCCGACACAGTGTCCGTTATATGCTGTCGGCAGGCATATAACGCAGTGGCTTTCAAAGACGACGCCAAAAATCTAACGCGAAAGCAACGTTAGCATGACGGATTTCGGAGCTCGCGAATTAGGCTGCGAGGGCAAAATCGTTGTGATGCTTGTTAGCAACTATTTTTTGCAGAGAGTCGTTAAAGAGATGACTCTGCATCCTCTACCCGCTTCCCTTCGGCAATCACTACCGTCGAAACCGATCATCCCCATATATATTTTTCACCTCCCGAACCGAAATCCGTGTTCGGGAAACTTCATCTAAGACTAGCGCGGCAGCGATTTTGCGTCAAGCCCGGGGCGCAGATGTCTCAGTGTGCTCCGCGCCCCGGAAGTGTGTCTGCCGAATGTCAGTGTCCTTCGGGCAGCGCTGCCGGCCGGTATTCCGGGTGGAAGCGACGCCAGAGGAAATAAGAGCAAAACAGCAGTATCAGGTAGGGGATGCCCGCAATCCAGGCGGCGGGTATCTGCCGCCACAGCACGGCAAAAACGCAGATACAGGCCAAAATTCCGAGGAAGTTTACCGCCGGTGCCCCCCACAGGCGCGCAGGCGCATCGGGTTTTCCCTGCATTTTACGAACTTTGCGGAAGCGCAGATGCGTAAGCAGAACGATAATCCACGTGACGAGAATTGCCAAAATTACGCATCCCATCAGATAGCGGAAAGCACTGTCCGCAGCGAAAATTGCCAGGAGACTGGCGAACACCATTCCGATGCCGGCGATGCAGACGGCTACGCGCGGAGAACCGTGCGCAGAGGTGCGGGCCGCTATTTTCGGTGCCATTGAATCCAGCGCAAGGGAGTGTATCATGCGGCTGGAGGCGTACAGGCATCCGTTTGCCGCCGAGAGCGCGGCCACGATCAAAATGAAATTCATGATGTTTCCGGCAGCTCCCACGCCCGCCCGGTCCAGGGCTTTTACAAACGGCGAAGTTTCCACGGTTCCGCCGGCGGCCGTTTCCTGCCATGGCTGCATGGTGACGATTACGCCTACTGCCAGGATGTAGAAAATCAGGAGACGCCAAATCATCGTGTGTGCGGCCCGGGGGATATCGCGTTCCGGATGTTCGGATTCCGCCGCGCCGGCAGAAGCGTTTTCGATTCCGCCGAAAGAAAATACCGCCATGCACGCGGCGAGGAAAATTCCGCCGATTCCGTTTGGCATGAATCCGCCGTGCGCACTGAGGTTGGCAAAACCGGTCGGAGGATTGGAGCCGGGCCATCCGGTGAAAATCAGCGACAGTCCGAGCAGGATAAATGCGCAGATGGCAACGACTTTAATCATCGAGAACCAGTATTCGCTGCTGCCGTAGAGGCGTACGGTGGCAAAATTCAGTCCGAGCACAAACAGCGAACAGAAGACCGTCCCCAGTCCGAGGCTTAAATGCGGAAACCAATGCTGCAGATAAGTGGCGGTGGCAACCACCTCCGCGCCTACGGCAACGAAAGACTGAATTCCGAAATTCCACCGCGCGATATATCCTCCGCACGTGCCCAGATACTGCCCCGCAACCGCTCCGTGCCCGCCGGGTACGGGATGGACGGAAACCATTTCCGCCAATGCCCATACGATGGCCAAAGCGAGCGATCCTGCAATAACGTAGCTGATCACGGTCGCCGGTCCGGCAAGTTCGATGGTAGTTCCCGATCCGAGAAACAGTCCGGTTCCCAATGCACCGGAAAGACCGATCATTGCGACCTGACCGCTGCTCAGCCGGCGGTCCAAGTGTGTGCGTTTTTCCATTGTTTCCTCTTTTGCGTACGGCGTATTTGCCTAACTGCGTACGTCGGCCGCCTTCCGGCACGCCGTAAACCAACATAGCATGAATACCGTTTACGAAATATCAATATCAGAATATGTCAATTTAGTATTTTCCGGGCGGCGGTCTCATATGGCAAATACCTGCTCCCGCCCGCCCCGCCCGGGCTTCGCCGTATCCGTATTTTGGCGCGGCGGCGCGGTTAACAGGCGCAGCGGGGGTTTTGAGAAAAGAAAAGAACTATTCTAAAATAGCGTAGTCGGAAAGTGTGGATGTGAGATACGAAACGGGGAAAGAAAAGAGATGAACAGCGGACTGAAAATTACGGCAGCCGTGTGTGCGGCTGCGATACTGCCGGTATTTTCTCCTTCCCTGACGTATGCGCAGACGCGCCCGACCGATCCGGCGCACACGCCGCTTACCGCGCAAAGCGCGAAAGATATCGCGGCGGGCAATATTCGGCTCGAGGGGAGCAGGGTTGATTATCTGCTGTACGGCCGTCCGGCTCTCGATCCCGCGGCCGACGACGACCATGACGGGCTGACGAACGCCGATGAGCTTTACACGTATCGGAAAGACGGAAAAGTCTATTACGGATACAACACCCATCCCCGGCTTGAGGATACCGACGGCGACGGCATCCCCGACGGCAAAGATGCCAATCCGCTGGTGTGGGATATCAGCGCCCGGGATATGGCGCTGTTTATGGAGCTGGTATACCGGGAAGATGCTTATATCACCAAAGTTTTGAATAACCGCGAAGAGCTTACGGATCTGTTTAAGGGCCGGGCGGAATACAGACTGATGCATAATGAGCTTTCGCTTTTTTGGAAAGTAAAGCGTTTTATCCATAAAGACACGGGATTCGATGCCGCCGTGTTTGAAACGAAAAGCGATGTGCCCTACCTTCCCGACGGCAAAGTGCAGGTTCTCGCGGTGCGCGGCACGCAGGGTGCGACGGATGTAATCGATGATTTTTACCTGAGTCTGGGGCATACAATCGATCAGATTCAGAGCATGAACGAAACGCTGCGGGAAATGAATGCCTCCGGTTTTACGAATGTGTATATCACGGGTCATTCTTTGGGCGGATATCTGACGCAGTGCGCGATGGCGGAGGCCGACGAAAAGGGATATACGTGGGTAAAACGCGGATATACGTTTAACGCGCCGCGGATTAAGGGCAATGCCTTTAACCGAAAACTATGGGAGATTTCGGATCGGGGAGACCGGCTCACGCAGCAGAAGCGTTCCATACATTACAAGGTGTCGAATGACTCCACGATTCATCTGATCGGTAATATGGCCGGGGCAACAGACGTCGGACAGACGCAGCGGGGGCACAGTTCGCGTTCCTACTTTGAAAAACAGATAAACAATATCGCCGGATTCACCGTGGGGAAGCGGGCAAATATCGACGGTGTGGGGTATCTGCAGCCGAATGTGATGGAGCAGAAAGTGGCTTCGGTCACTGATAGCGACGTTTATCGGGCGAAACTGAGAATTGCACCCGAGGAAACGGATCTGAACGGTACTTCGGATCTGACCGATAACGTGCAAAACAGGCAGGAGCTGCCCTCCGGCACAAAATATGAGGATATAACGGATTATAAAACGATTGATTTTGGCAGGCCGGGCAGGCATACCGGCCGGCTGAGGGTGACGTATCCGGACCGGAGTGTATCGGTTGTTCCGGTAGATATAAATGTGCGGCAGAAGATGGCGGAGATTATCTCGGTGCCCGAGACGGGTCTCGTTGCGGAAATTGCGGAACGCTTTGGCCGGATTGATCTGACGGACAATGTGACCGGTCTGCCCGGAAGTTCGCGCGTGGAAGTCGTAAAGAATGTGTCGTCTCTGCATCCCGGCGATTTTGTCGGGCAGGTGAAAGTTATTTTTCTGCAGGGCACGCGCCTGGTGAACATTCCGGTACACGTGAAAGAGAAAAAGCTGCACGCGCGCCCGGCGGAGATTTTTGAGGGGGATCGCCCGGATCTGACCGGTCTGCTTGCCGAAAGAAATCTGCTTCCCTCCGGGACGGCGGTTTTGGACGCCACCGATTATTCCGCCGTTAATTTGCAAAAAGCCGGTTCCTATACCGGGCGGCTGAAAGTGAGGCTTCCGGACGGAAGCAGCGAATATGTGGATGTGCCGATTACGGTGAAAAAGAAACCGCAGTCCTTGCCGGGAGCGGCAGTGCGTCCGATTCCCGTAATTCCCCGGGAAAACATTATTCCCGAAACCGTGCGGCATTTTGGCCGGATTGATCTGACGGACAATGTGAAAGGCCTGCCTGCGGGTGCGCGTGTGGAAGTTGTGCAAAACGTGTCTTCTGCGCGGACGGGGAAGTTTACGGGTCGCGTAAGAGTTACATTTGCGCAGGGAGAATCGCGGATTGTAGATATTCCCGTGGAAGTGGCGGCGGTGCACTCCGTTCCGGACAATGCTCCGTCTGTGCCCGCTCTTCCGGAAGGAAAACTGCCGTCTCCGACGCCGAATCCGTCTCCCGCACCGAATCCCGTTCCGCCCGTTTCGGATTCCGTGCCCGTTTCTCCCGCCGGCAGGCAGCATACAGATGTTTCCCGTCTGCCGCAGAGGGGATCCGGTTTTGCAAAGTCCGTAAAACAGGGGGAGAAGCCGGCTGTGCGTGCGGAGGAAATGCCCCGGACGGGCACGTCGCCGGTATTGGCGCTTTTGGCAATAGCGGCAGTGGTAAGTGTGGGGTTTATCACGCATATTGCGCGACGGAGAAAATAACGGCGGAAACCGGCTTTAACTGAGCTTTTATTTCGCCGCATCCGATATTTTCCCGCTGAAACGTCTTTGAAAAAATCCCGAATGTATTCTTTGCGCAATACGTATCTATACGTATAGAATTTTAGCAGGGGTTTCAAAGTGGAAGCCGCAAAACATACGTTGGAGGTTTTAATGGCACAGCACCTGCGCCATCGCGATCAGGTCGCGGATCAGCACTTTGAAAGCAGACACGGAAAAAAATCGTTTTGGTCGGCGATCGTCTCCATCTGGTTGGGAACAACCATGGAATACGTGGATTTTGCGCTGTACGGTTTGGCCGCGGGTCTGGTTTTCAGTGATGTGTTCTTCCCGGGTCAGTCGAAAATTATTGCCCTGCTTTCTTCGTTCGTAACCTATGCGGTCGGTTTCCTTGCCCGTCCCGTGGGGGCTTTTGTGCTGGGACGGATCGGCGACAAAATCGGGAGAAAAAAGGTTCTCGTGTTTACGGTGGCGCTGATGGGAATCTCCACTTCCGCCATCGGTCTGATTCCCGGCTACGCCACCATTGGTATCGGCGCACCTCTTCTGCTTGCATTCCTGCGTATATGCCAGGGGTTCGGCGCGGGAGCCGAGCTTTCCGGCGGTGCGGTGATGCTCGCCGAATATGCTCCGACGCGTCACCGCGGCCTGGTGTCCTCCCTGATCGGAGTCGGTTCCAACAGCGGTACTCTGCTGGCCTCCACCGTATGGCTGCTGGTTTTGATGCTGCCGCGGGAAGACGTAGTTGCCTGGGGCTGGCGGATTCCTTTCCTCTGTTCCGTGCTTGTGGCGGCCCTGGCACTGCTGCTGCGCCGGACAATGGATGAAAGCCCCGTATTTAGAATTTACCGGGAGAAAAAAGCGCAGGAACTTTCCAAACTGCAGACCGCGGAGAATTCTCCCGCAGTTTCCGGTTCGGGGCGGAAAGCGTTTCTGATTATGCTGGGTCTGAGGATCGGGGAGAACGGACCGTCCTACATGGCTCAGGGATTTTTGGTCGGCTACGTCGTGAATGCGCTGAGCATGAATAAATCAGTGCCCACGACAGCGGTACTGATTGCCTCCGTTCTGGGATTTGCCGTAATCCCGTTCTCCGGATGGCTTTCCGACCGTTTCGGACGGCGTATTACTTACCGCGTTTTCTGCGGATTACTGGTTTTGTACGGGTTTCCCGCATTCGCGCTGCTGGAGACGCGAAATGCGTTAATCGTGGGAGCAGTGATTGTTGTCGGTATGTGTATCGGATCCCTGGGGATCTTTGGCGTACAGGCGGCATACGGAGTCGAACTGTTTGGAGTTGGGCATCGTTATTCTACGATGGCAATTGCAAAAGAGCTCGGTTCGATTCTTTCGGGCGGTACCGCCCCGATGGTAGCATCGGCACTGCTTGCCGCTACAGGATCTTGGGTGCCTCTGGCAATTTATTTTGTGGTTACGGCAGGTATCGGGTTTGTGGCAACATTCTTTGCCCCCGAAACCCGCGGACGTGATCTCACGCTAATTGAAGATGCCATCTAATGTCCATTAAAGTGGTGGGTAAGTGCTCCTCCCGTTTAGGCTTACCCACCACTTTCAACGTAATATATTGAACGATGTTAATAAAACACGCAACACAGAGTGACGTTGCCCGGGTGGCGGGAACGTCCACCGCCGTCGTCAGCTATGTGGTTAACGGCGGCCCGCGTCCCGTTGCCAAAGAGACGCGCAAACGTGTTTTGGATGCGATACGTAAAACAGGATACCGGCCGAACACGCTGGCGCGCGCACTGCTTACGGGCAAAACCTCAACTCTGGGCGTGGTTGTTTCCGACCTGGGAAATCCCTTTCTTTCGGGAATGGTGCAGTGCCTGGAAGACGAATTTTTTACGCGCGGATATTCGCTTTTTGTGGCCGATTCACACGACGATCCGTGGCGGGAAAAGCAGATTGCGGAGATGATGCTCAGCCGTCAGGTGGCGGGTTTGGTCTGGTATTCCGTGGATCAGCCTCCGCCTGCGGATCTGGTGCGGGATATGCGCGGCCCGGTCGTATTTTTGAATGCCTGTGAGCCGATCGGCGGCGCCGGGCATGAGGGCAGACGGATAAGTGTGCTGGAAAACGAGCGCACAGGCACTGCCGGGCTCACCGAAGAGCTCATCAGGCGCGGCTGTCGCAGAATCGGACATCTGGGAGGTCCGCAGGGCAGAATCAACTCCGCGGAGAGAGCGCGCGGCTGGTATGAAGCGCTCAGGGAAAAATCAGGGTTGGACGAATCCGTTTTCGCCGGGCGGGAAGGAGATACGCCCGAGTCTTCTCCGCTGTACATCAGCGCACCCTACACGCACGAGGGAGGATGGAACGCGGCGGATAAATTCGTGGATTTGGGATGCGACGGGATTGTGGCTTCCAATGAGATGCAGGCCGTGGGAATTCTGGCACGTTTCAACAGGCTCGGTTTGCGTATTCCGGCCGATATCAGTGTGGTGGCACTGCATACAACCAACTATGCGCCTTATACGACCCCCGCTCTGTCCGGGATGCATGTGGATCTGGACGGACTGGCACACAGCATTGCCGATGCGGTATTTGAGCAGAAAGACTGTTCCCCGATTATTCCCAACGCCTATTTTTCCGCCCGTGAATCCTGCGCGGAGCTGAGGGATGAATGCCGTTGATACCCTTGATTATAGACTGTGATCCCGGAAACGGAATTCCCGGAGCGAATGTGGACGATGCCCTGGCTTTGGCTTTGGCATGGTCGGCGCCGAATCTGGAAGTGAAGTCGGTATGGACGGTTTTCGGAAACGTGAGCGCTTTGGAGGGCAATGCCGCGGCGCGCAGAATAGCACAGATAATGGGTGTGCGCACGCCGATAATTTCGGGGTGCGACGTTCCTCTGACGGGGGAGAAGCAGCGCCGGATCTGGCGGGAAAAGCTGGACCGCCCGCGTCTCGATCCGGATATGGCGGGTCTGTGGCAGGGCGCGGACCGTTCTTTGCGTGAAACGCATCCGCCGGCAGCCGACGGCGCATCCGGTGCCGATTCTGATCCTGCCCGGGCCGCCGCCCGTCTGGCCGATGACGTGTTTCGCCATTGTGCGGGCGGCCGGGTGACGGTTGTCTGTCTCGGACCGCTGACCAACATTGCCGCCATGCTGCGCTATGAGCCGCGTGTTGCCGGTCATATTCGGGAAATCAGACTGATGGGCGGATGCCTGGGCTACGGTGAGCTGGTTGATACGAACTTTGCCGTTGATCCCGCAGCTGCTGCCGCCGTATTTGATTCGGGGATAGATTTAACCGTTGTTCCGCTGGACGTAACGCGCACTACGTGTCTGAGTGCCGAGTGCTGGCAGCGGATTGTTGCCCGTGCGGAGCGGAAAAGCGCAGAGGCTGCCCGGCGTGCCCGGGAGATTGATGTTTGGCTTCGTCCGTGGCTGACATACAGCAGCCGTACGCGTCCGGTAGACGGAATGTGGCTGCACGACATGGTTGTGGTTGCGGATTTAATTTCACCGGGTCTGGTTCACCATACACGCAAAAGCGTGTCGCTTGCGCACTCTCCCGCCGGAAAACTGCTTTGCGCCCAAAGCGTTCCCTCCCGGAGCGGCGCAGAGATCCCCGGGCGGGAAAACGCCGTGAAGCGGGAGGAAAAAACTTACGACATCGTGTGTGCGGACGCCGTGGACAATGAAGGCCTGACCGAACTTTGGGCACAGACGGTTTTGGGTGTGCCGGCTTTTTCCGGCACACCCAAAACATCTGTGTGAACTACTGTTTATCTGCTGCCGATTCTATTTTTAATTCCGGCGTTTCTTCAGGCGGGCACCTGCGAAAATGCACATTGCGGCGGCTGCCGCGACTGCTGCTGCCGCACCGCCCGTGCGCGGCAGCCGTTCTTTCTGTGAAATCTGCTGTGTTGCCGCAGCCTGATCTGGAATTATTTTTTCCGGCCCGGAATGGGACTCGGGTGACTGTGCGGGGCCGGGTTCCGGCTTGGGTGTCGGAGCGGGCGCAGGTGCCGGAGCAGGTGCCGGAGCAGGTGCCGGAGCGGGTGCCGGTGCAGGTGCAGGTGCAGGTGCGGGCGCATCCTTCGTGGTTACCGAAACTTCCGGTACACCCGTAACTTCGCCGGCAGTTTCGGAGTTGGTGCTTTCCACGGTTATTTTTGGCGCGGATTTCACGGTTTTGCCCGCCGCGCCCGGCTTCACTTTATACGTAAACGTGCCTTCCCACGTGCCTGCGTTCACTGTTGCGGAAAGAAGGGAAGAAGCGGGCGCATCCGATGATCCGCTGTATTTTATCTTCAGATCCCTGTCGGCTGCCGCGCCCGTGCCCGCCTTCGGAATATCATCGGTATTGATGACGTAGCGTCCCATCATATCCAACATTCCCGGATCCTCGTGCCATATTTCGAAATACTTTGCGTTTTTCAGCAGCGGGCAGGTGGCTGTGGCTTTTCCTTGGGCGGGAATCTTTTTCGGGTTCAGCGTGCAGTCGCTGTCTTTAATTTTGCTTTTATGTTCGTCGGTAAGATAGATACGGTATCCTCTTTCGAACAGGCCGGTTGTGGTAAGGGAGATACTGAAATGTGTGGGCGCGGTCTTTTGCGCTGTTGCCCGCACGCGGTAGGTGAATTCTGTTTCCTGCGTGCCCGCCTCCACGGTTTTGGTGTTTTCTCCCACCGTTTCCGCAGTCACCTTTCCCCACACTTTGCCCGTAGGCGCAGGCTGCGAGGATGAATACCCGGCTTGGATGTTGAAAATTCCCAAACCGGGACACATCGTACCGTCTGTGCAGTCCAGCGGTTTTTCCTCTGCCGCCGCGTATCCTGCGCCGAAAGGCAGAATAAGAGCTCCCATGGAAAGAGCCGTTGCAAATTTCTTACATTTTCCCATATTTCATCCCTTTCGAAGCGGAAAGCGGCAGTTAGGTATGCCTAACAAGATTATATACGGATAGCGTATTTTGTCTATAAGTTATATTCAAAACGTTTGGCTTTCCGGACGGGAAAAGAATTGTTCTGCCGTGTTAGGCTGGGAACATGGTTACTATGCGTGTTTTGGCCGAACCCGACTATGAAGCGGTTACCGATCTGCTTCTTGAAAATTTCCCCGAGGAGGAAAGGGGGACGCGTGATGCGCTGCTCGGCGATTTTTCCGCCGGACGCTATGTGGGCGTCGCCGCCTGGGAAGACGGTGCTCCCCGCGGTGCACTTGTGGGGTGGCGCGGCACACCGGAAACGGTTCTGATTTCCTGGCTTGCGGTAGACGGAAAAATGCGCGGCCGGGGCGTTGGCGGAAAGCTGCTTGATGAGGCAGTGCGGAATTGGGAGCAGGCATATAATCCGGATCTGATTTTGGGGGAGATTCATTCCCCTTCCTCCGGCGTGTCCCATCCGCGTTACGGAGATTCGGAGGCGCGGTGGCGTTTTTACCGCCGTCACGGGGCGAGAAGGATCGGGATTCCTTATGCGATGCCTGTGCCGGGGAAAAATCTTTCTCCCGTGAAAGATATGTGGCTGCTGCTTTTCGGCGGACGCGCTTTTGCAGAGCCTGCAGTCCGTGCCGGGGAAAATTTCGGTGCGGAAACGTGCGCCCGTCTGCGCGATTTTCTGCACGCATATTTGGAGGATTCGTTTGAGGAACGTGACGCCGGCGGGCATTATCGGAAAGATATTGAGGAAATGCTGCGCGCCGCCGGGCAGGCTAAATTAATTTAGGAAGTTTTCACCCGGTCTTTGCTTTCCGGCGTTCGTGCATACCTGCCGGGTGTGCCGTAAAGCAGGCACAAAATTGCGCGCCGGTTCGTATATCCGCGCCGGTTTTGCGCATTTTGCAAAAGATTCTTTGTAAAAATGAGGTCTTGACTACTTTTTTCCCCGCTACTACCATTAATCTATGCGCGTAGACAATGCGCGTAGCCAAACGCTCAACGAGGAGAAATACATGGTGGAAAAGATTAAACGGCCCCGTGAGGGCTTTGGATTTCAGCGGCAGGTAGCCGTGCTCTCCGGCGCCGGGATGTTTCTTGACGGTTTTGATGTGTCCGTAATTGCGGTGGCGCTTCCCGGTCTGAAAAAACAGTGGGAAATTTCGGGGGCAATGGAGGGAATAGTTGCTTCCTCCGCAATTGTGGGAATGTTTCTGGGAATGCTTTTCGGCGGGAAACTTGCAGATGCGCTCGGCAGACGCAAAATGTATATGATCGACCTCTCCGGGTTCGTCATTTTCGCCCTTCTTGCCGCACTTACGCAAAATGCGTGGCAGCTGATTGCTTCCCGGTTTTTGCTGGGGCTGTTTATCGGCGGAGACTATCCGATTTCCTCGTCGATCACGGCAGAGTTCACCGCACCGCAGAAACGCGGCAGGTTTATTATTTTGATGTCTCTGTTCTGGCAGCTGGGAGCATTTTTTGCCTACTTCACCGGAATCCTGATGTATCCGATAGGCGAATCCGCATGGCGCTGGATGCTCGGACTGGGAGCCGTTTTGGCGGCAATAACCCTGATTCTGCGGCATAAGGTGCCCGAATCCCCGCGCTGGCTGCGTCAGCACGGAAGAATCGCGGAAGCAAACGAAGTGATGGCCGCAATTACCGCAATTCGGGGAGAATACTTTGCCCCGACCGAGCCGCAGCAGGTACGCGAAGATTCCGAAGCGCGCAAATCGCGTCTTTACGGCACGTGGTGGGAGCTGTTCAGCCCGACCATGATCCGTTCCACAATCTTCTGCTCGGTATTCTGGTTCGCATTTGCCGTATCCTTCTACGGAATCCAGATGTACACTCCCTCAATTTTGGAACCGTTTACCAAGGGCAATACAATTTTGGCCTATATCGGTTCTTCCATCATCGCACTGCTGGGAGTGGCAGGAGCGGCAATCGGAATGTACACGGTGGAAAAAGTGGGCCGGCGCCCGCAGATGCTCTGGTGTTTCGTGGGCATGATCGTGGTTTTGGGAGCCTTGGCACTGATTACGGATCCGTCTGTGGGCGTTCTTATCGTGCTGCTTGCGTTTGCGATTCTGCTCGCCAATTTGGGACCGGGCGTGTTGGATATGGTTTATCCCAACGAACTGTTCCCGACGCGTCTGCGTGCCTCGGGCACCGGATTTGCCGGCTCGGTCAGCCGGATAGGCGCCATTTTGGGAGTCGGCGTATTTCCCGCAATGGTTGAAAACTGGGGAATGTCCCGGGCGACGTGGCTTTTTGCGGGCGTGGCGGTGTTCGGTCTCGTTGTATCCTACTTCCTGGCTCCGGAGACCAAAGGCAAAACGCTCGAGGAACTGGAGGCCCTGGCAAACAGCGGGTGGAAAACGCATAAATAGTCTGCAACCCGTAGAATAGGGGGAAAACGGAAAATCGGGAGAGAAAGCATGGGCATTAAAAGGCCTACGAGAGAAGATGTGGCACGCGAGGCGGGCACGTCCGTGGCCGTCGTAACCTATACGGTAAACAACGGCCCGCGGCCCGTCGCCGCGGAAACACGGAAAAGAGTTCTGGCGGCAATTGAAAAGCTGGGATATAACCCCAACCGCGCCGCGCGGGTGCTCGCCTCGGGGAAAAGCGGCATATACGGGTTGGTGCTGCCCAATATCACCAATCCTTTTATTGCCGAGATTGCCCATGCTTTCCATGCCCGGGCTTTTATGCGCGGCGAAACGATTATGCTCGGCGACTCTGCCGATAATCCGCATGAGGAGCGCCTGCTCCTGCGTTCCCTGATCTCACATCAGGTGGACGGCGTAATATACATGGGAACGGTGGAAAATCTGGCCCTGGATATTTTCACCGACACCAATACCCCCGTGGTTGTGTTTACCTATGCGGATTCGGATTCCAGATGTCCCTCGGTAAGAATCGACGAAACCCGCGCGGTATATGCGCTTACTTCCCATCTGAAACGCCACGGATATGAGGATATTGCCCTGCTTACCGGCCCTCCGGGAATGAAAAATTCCTTTGTGCGGGCGCGGGGGTGGTGCAGGGCAACGGGAAAGCCGCAGTCTTCGGCCGGCATCTCCTGGGGTGCATATTCGCGGATCTGCGGATATGAATGGGTGCTGGAAAAGTCGCGGAAAGGGCGTATGCCGCGTGCGCTCGTCACCGGCAATGAGCGGCAGGCTCTGGGCGTGCTTGCCGCCTGCGCCGATTTGGGGATTCGCGTGCCGGAAGATCTTGCCGTGGCGGCACTGAACGGATCTTCCGACTCCGGGTTCACAACACCGTCGCTGACTTCCGTCCGCCAGCCCTGGGAGGAAATGACGCGGCGTACCTTCGAAATTTTGGATAAAGCGCGCCCGGCGGCGCAGACGGAAGGTACCGTCTGCGGATTTGATCTGGTTGTGGGACGTTCCTGCGGCTGTGCGCATGCGGGAACGGACGATCGGCGTGTGATTGCCGCCTGGGCAACGCCCCTGGCGGAAAGTTTGGATTCAGCGGCAGGTGTCGGGCGCGACCTGCCGAAAAACGAAAGAAAGAGAAATGGATAATTTTTTTTCCAAGGCACAGGAAAATTGGACAAACCCTTCCGGGCAGCTGCATCTTTATCTTCTGCCCGACGACGGTTTTTCCGTGCTGAGCGAACCTTATCTGCAAATTGCGCGGGAATCGGAAATCTGTGCGCAGCAGCCGAAAAATTCGCTGCACGCCACCGTGCAGAGACTTCCTTTTTTTGCCGACGATGAGCAGATACGCAGTAAAATTCCGCTCTTCGGGCAGGAGCTGCGCAGATACTTTACCGGCTGGCAGGCGCCCGATCTGCTTTTCGGGCTGCCCGAAGTGACCGACGATTCTCTTCTGTGCTACAGTGAGCCGACTGACAAATGGAGGGAGTACACCCGGGGCGTGCGTTCCTGCGCGGTTTCCGTGTTTGGCGGGCACGCGGGCCATTTTCCTCCCGTCCCGCGCGCACATTTAACGCTTGCCTACGGTGTGGCGCAGGCTCCCTCGGATGCGCTGAAAGAACGGGTTGCGGCACAGAACAAAGAGGAGCGGAAACACAGGGGAAGTTTCGCTCCGTTTTATGCAATGAAAATTGACCACGTGGCGCTGGTTACCGTATATCAGCGCCCGGAAGAGGGAATATATCTGTTCGACACGATTGCGGAGTTTTATCTTTAATGAATTTGCTGAATACGTCTTCGGATTTTAATCAGGTTTTCCTGCTGTTGATGGCGCTGGCGCTTTCCGCGCTTATCGGTTTGGAGCGTCAGGCGCGGGGAAAAAGCGCAGGGCTGCGCACGCAGGCCATTGTGGGCATGACTGCCGCGCTGATGATGCTCATTTCAAAACACGGATTTATGGATGTGCTTGCGGAAGGCACGGTGCGTCTGGACCCTTCACGGGTGGCGGCGCAGGTGGTTTCGGGCATCGGATTTCTGGGCGCGGGCATTATTCTTACCCGTCACGGAGCAATCCGCGGACTGACCACCGCGGCAACGGTTTGGGAAACATCGGCTATCGGCATGGCCTGCGGTGCGGGAATGTGGTGGCTCGCCGTGGCGGGAACGTGCTGCCATTTTGCCATTATCTGGGTATTTTCCCCGATTGCCAGATTTTCGCGCCGTCTGCGCGCGGGGCATGAAACAATTCTGCGTGTGTCTTACCTTCAGGGCGAAGGCGTGCTGCGTGCTGTGCTGGCGGAGATAACCGGCGGCGGGTGGAACGTAACCAAAATAAGTTCCCAGGCAGGCGAGGCAGACGGTGTTGTTACTGCGCATATCGGAATCAGTTCCGGGATTCGGCGGGAGACGACGGGTCTGGTGGCCGCGGTATCCGATATTCACAGCGTGTACAGCGTTCAGGAGCTGGAAGAGGGGATGGATTAAAAACGGCGGTTTCACGGAAAATATCCGTAAAACCGATATGCGGGTGGGGCCGGGCCCCACCCACATATTTTTATTCGGCGGGAAAATTATTCCCGCTGTTTTTGGTTTTTATTTTTCTTTGCCGCGGCGCGTCAAAACCGTTCCCGCGCCGAGCGTGAACAGTGCCAGGAGAGGCAGAAGCGATGCGGCCGCACCCGTACGCGCCAGCTTCTCGGGGGAGAGAACCGTAAATGTTTTTGTAAACGTTCCCGATTTTTCGCAGGCGGCGGTGACTGTGTGTCTGCCCGGGGCGAAATTGGCGGGAATCTTCCATGTTACGGTCAGTGTGCCGGCGGCGTTTGCCTTCATCTGCGGCAGGGTAACCGTCTTTGAATGTATTGTAACCGTTACTTTCTCCTGCGGCTGAAGACCGGTGAGAGTAAATACGAGGTTCCTTCCCGCTTCGATTCGGCCGTTTTTCCCGGATTCGAGTCTCATCTTCACTCCGGAAGCTGCCGGCGGGTTGGATGCCGGGCCCCCGTCTGTCACAGCAGGATGCGGAGCCGGAGGTGTGGGAGGAACCGGAGGAGTGGGAGGAACCGGCGTTGTTTCGGGGGCTGTAACCAGATTAAACGTGCCCTCCGATACCTGCCCGTCGCCGGGCACTGCGCGGTCGGAAACGACTTTCTCGGCCTTCAGATCTTTGAGGAATGCTCCCGGAATCAGGGCGCGCAGCTTAGCGTCCGACCATTTCACATCGGATTTGACATCTATGGTCACGGCCGCGGGAAGAAGCGGGGTCTTGTCGGTAGCGTTTGCGAAGGTCAGCCGCACGTATCCCGGCTGCGGCTTTGGCTGCGGCGAATTGACGGTAAAACGTTCGTCTTTGCTGATCTTTGTTTTCACGGTGCCGTTAAACAGCATGCTCTTTCCCCAGCGGAGATTAAATTCCGTGCCGTCGTTCAGCGCAGCGTAATTTTTGAAGCACAGATATTCGCCGCTGTTTTCCGCCCTGTCGTTTTTCTTTATCTCCATCGGTGCGGCATTTTCGTCCATAACCGGATTTTTGATGCAATTCGCGTAGCCGACGGTTTGCGTGTGCTGGTTGCCGATGTCCCAGGCTGCGGTTTTGGTTATTTTCGAGACAACGGAGGCATCCGCGATACGGTTTGCGCCGAGCTTGATTTCGCGCAGCGAAGTTAATTTTGCCAGTATTGCGGCGTCTTCGATCTCATTGTACTGAAGATTTATTTCGGTGAGGTTTTTCAGCGGAGAGAGGAAGGATATATCTTTAATCCCGCAGCGTACGGCGCTCAGCTCGGTCAGATTTACGAGTTTGGACAGCGGGGAAAAATCTTTCACGCCCTCAGCTTTCGTAAGCTTTATCGAGGTAAGGGAAGTGAGGGAGGAGACGGGGGCAAGATCCGTGAAGGAATTGTTGCTCAGATCCAATTCGTCCAGACTGCGCAGCCCCTTGAGCGCCGTGAGATCGGAAATTCTGTTTTCGTTTAAGAACAGCTCGGTCAGCTTTGTCATTCCGCCCAATGCCGCAATATCGCCGACTTTATTGCCGCCCATGGCAAGAGTTTTCAGCGCGGTCAGGTTCTTCAGCGGCGTGATGTCGCTGATTCGGTTTCCGTCCAGAAAGAGTGTTTCCAGCGCGGTCAGGTTCTTCAGCGGCTCGGCAGAGGTGATTTTATTTCCCGAAAGCTTCAGGTTCTTCAGCGCGGTTAATCCGGAAAGTGCGCCGATGTCGCTGATCTGCCTGGTCCGCCCCAGATCCAGATCCCGAAGTTTGGTCAGTTTTGCCAATGCGGAGATGTCGGAAATTTTCCTGTTGCCAAACAGCGACAGTTTCTCCAGGTGGGTTAGGTTCTTCAGCGGAGAAATGTTTTCGATGCTGTTGCTTTTAAGATTGAGTTCTTTGAGGTTGGTCAGAGAGGCAAGGGGCGTAATGTCTTTCAGTTCCTCGCTTTTCTGCCTGCTGAAAATATCCTGCAGATCCAGTTTCTCCAGATGCGTCAGTTTGCTCAGCGGAGTAAGGTCGACGGTCTCGTTTCCCCGCAGATTCAGATATTTAATGTTTACCGCATACTGCAGACCCTCCAGATTTTTAATTCCGCCCGAACGCGACTGCGTGAAATTCAGCCCGTAATTCAGGCCCGGGATTTTTTCCATCCGTTCTTTGGTGATTTTACCGTCGCTCATATCGATGCCCTGGTGCTTCAGCTGGTCGATAAGTGCTTTGCGCAAAATCGGGTCGGGCACGTTTATTTCCTCCTGTGCGGAAGAAGGCGTGCCTGTCTGCGAGGGCGCGGGGGAGGGGGAAGCACCTGTTTCCGAAGTATCTGCCAGAGCGAAGGCAGATACGGAGAACATCGTGGCGAAAGCGGTTAAAAATGCCCCGCCCGCGGTTAAGCGTGCACAGCGTAATTTTTTAATTCTCATGCGGATCTCCGTTGTTACTGTTTGAGCGTGGATTATTTCCACAAACTTAGGGTACCCTATTTTTGCTTTGTGCCGCCGGGGTGTCTGCAGGGGAAACGGAAATTTCCGCAGACACGGCCTGTCCGGGAGCCGTGCCTGCGGGAAATGGGGGCGGGGGCGACGGGTGTTAAGCCGGCGTCACTGTTTCGTCAGGCGCCGCCCTTTCAGGCGCAAAGTTATATCCGCCGCTTCGGCCAGCTGTTTTGAGTGCGTGACGGCGATGACGCATTTTCCGCCGCGCGCTGCCGTGCGCAGAATTTCGGTCACTTCCTCCGCCGTTTTTTCGTCCAGATTTCCCGTAGGTTCGTCGGCAAGGATAATCGGGGCGCGGGAGGCCAGTGCCCGCCCGATTGCCACGCGCTGCTGCTGCCCTCCGGAAAGCCGGAGCACATTTCGGCGCGCCTGCTGCGCGTCTATTCCCAATTCTTCCAGATCCCGCACTTTTGCTTTCCGGTTCACGAGACGCAGATTTTCCAGCGGGCTGAGGTAGTCAATCAGGTTGTAATTCTGAAAGACGAGCGAAATATGTTCGCGCCTGTGCTTGGCGTATCCTTTTGCCCGGATGTCTTCTCCGCGGAACTTTACCGTGCCCTGCGTCGGCGTGTCGAGTCCTGCCAGGAGCGTGAGCAGAGTTGATTTTCCCGCTCCGGACGTGCCGACGATGGCATAAAATTTTCCGGATTCAAACCCGGTGCAGATATCGGAAAGCACTTTGGTGTGTGTTTTTCGGTAAGTGTAGCTGATGTGGTCAAGCTCTAATATAGACATATTTTTCCTAACTGTGAATGGATTTAAGTGAGGGAGGAAAGGATTGCTTTGGGCGGTTTGCGCAAAATCGGCATCAGCGCACATGCCAGCGCACCGAAAATGAGGAGGAAACTTCCGCACAGCGCGGCAGCCGTATCGCAGATCCCGCCTGCCGGGATATGCAGTGCGCGCAGCACGGGATCCGCCGATCCTGCCGTGAGCGCCTCGGCGAGAAATCCGCTGAGGAAAGTGCCGCATACAAGGCCGACGGCACCGGCCGCAACGCCCAGAAAAACGGTTTCCAGTGCCAGCTGCAGCAAAATATCCGTTTTTGATTTACCCAGCGAAAGCAGAATGCCGATTTCGTGAATCCGGCCGCGGGCCCAAAACACGAACACAAGTCCGAGCACGCCCACGCTGATCGCGCAAAATCCGACGATTAAAACCGAGAGCATTTTTTCCACGCCGGAAATCGCATTCATAACGCCGGAAAACTGCGCGGAGTTGTCCGCAAGTTCCAAATTGGGCGCGGCGGCGCGGGCCCGGTTTATCGTTTCGGCAAGACGCGAACCGGATTCGGTGAAATAGCGGGCCGCGCTCAGATCTTTTTTCCCCGTCAGTTCCCGGTGCGCCGAAAGGTTCATAAAAATTCTGTTTTCGGAAGCACCTGCGGGAAGTCCGCTCGGATTTTCGGCCGTTCCGCCGAAAATTCCTTTTATCGCAACATTAACCGATCTGCCTTCGTATTCCACGGTGAGCGTGCTGCCCGGTTTCAGTCCGTTCAGGTCTGCGAATTTGCGGTGGACCAATGCGCCCCGGACTTTTCCCCGCAGATGCTTCCCCTCTTCCAGACGGTACAGCCGGCCCAGGAAAGAAGGATCCAAAGCGGAATCCGTGGTGCCTGCCGCAGTCACGCTGCCTGCGAATTCCCCGTCCGTCTGCACTGCCCCGGATGTTTTTACGGGTTTTGCCCCGCGCAGGGACGCAAGCGTTTCGGCTTCGTAGGCGTGCTGTCTGATTCCGGGCAGCCGGGCGAGACGTTCGGCGTCGGCGGGAGCCAACGGTCCGTCTTTGGCGGCAGCGGTGAATCCGGCGCCCACATTTGCGTCGATTGCCCCGCGCAGCTGCGACATCGCGGTTCTGATTCCCGCCTGAGACACCAGAGCGGTGGTGATAATTGCCATGATTGCCAGGAGTATTGAGCTTTTTACCGGGCGGCGGATCGTGGCATACCACGCCAGTTTTGCCGATGATATACCGTTCATCCGATATTCACCAACAGTTCCCGGGGAGGTTTGCGCAGCATGGGGAGGGAGGAAAGCGCAATGCACAGCGCGATTATTCCGAGGGCGAGAAGGCCTGCGCTTATCAGGTCCGCACTGCCCGGATGAACGTGGAGACTGCGCAGCGTCTGCACGGCCATTGACGATTCAATATCCGCTCCCGCCTGCTGTCTGCCGCCAAATCCCTGCCGTATCGAGGCATTTGCGGAGCCGAGAACGGAATTGCCCACTTTTTGTGCAAGAGCGTTTGCGCAAAACCGCGACAGGATGAATGCGGGTATTGCGATCATCACCAACTCGGTGAAATACTGCGTTAAAATTCCGATCTTTTTCACGCCGACCGAGAGCAGCACACCGGTTTCTTTTCTGCGCTCGCTGAGCCAGAGGAAGAGGACCAGAGACAGAATTGCCGCCGCCAGGACGGATACGGCGATCTTCGTTGCCTTCATTGTGCTCTGTATCGATTCGGCCGCGCCGGTTATTCCCGCCAGGTATTGGGTGCTGCGGGCCAGCATGTATCCGTTCCGGTCGATGTCCAGTGCCCACGCCTTTTTGGCGACGTCTTCAAGCGTGTCGGCTTTCTTTACGAAGAAGTTGGCGTCCTGATAGATTTCGTCCTGCGGAGTCATTGCATACAGTTCGCGGGTTGTGTGCAGATCGGTGTAGATGATATTGGCAAACAGTTCGCTGCGCTGCGCTGCGGGCCGGGGATTCTTCCCCGAAATCAGCCCCACAATTTCGGCTTGCGTCTGCGCGGTTGATTTCTTTTGGTTGTCGGCATCGTAGGGGTTGGCCTTCAGCGTTATTTTGCTTCCCGGTTTCAGCCCGTTTGCTTTCGCCAGGTCTTCGTGAATGAGGGCTTTGTGTCTGTCGGTTGGCTTCAGATGGCGCCCGGCGGCCAGTTTTAGGGCTCCGCTGCGGAAATTGTTGTCCAGCGCGCTTTCGTTTACTCCCCAGACGTTGGCGGCATTGCCAAACTGTGCTTCCTTTTTCGCGTCGTATTCCTGCTGCGCAAGACGCTGTACTTTCGCGTTTACGAGATCGGCGGTGACGTTTTGCCGCGCCACGTAATTTTTTATTTCTTTGAGGCGGGCGATTTTTTTGATGTCGGCTCCCCTGACCGTGCCCGCGCCGCGTGCGGTTCCGGGATTTGTTTGGGGGTTGTTTTGCAAAACGAATCCCGCTCCCGTGCGCTGCACAACTTCCTCTCCCACTTTGCCTGCCGAGCGTGTCACGGCTCCCGTCGTGATCAGAGCCGTGAGCATTGCGGTGAGGATGGCAAAAATAATTAATGTTTTGATGCGTTTACGAAAAATGTAACGCCATGCTCTGCCGAGAAACGTCAATGAAATGTCCTTTCTGACCGATGTGGGCTGTTGGGAACAATATACAGGCGGCAAAAAAGCGCGGCAAACATATTTATGCACGGCAGTTTCCCTCTCCGGCGTAAAAATACAGAGAGGAACACGGCTCCCGATTTCGCAAATCGTCTGATGAATCGGCATATTTTGGCGGCATTGTGTTTTTCGGCGGCCGGGGGAGAGGCGGATATCTGCCGGGTTTTCACTTCTCGGTCAGCTTAAATTTATAGCTTTGAGAGTAAAAATAATCGGTGTGTTTTCGGAATTTCTGTTTCCCGGCGCCCGAAAAGTAAAATATAAGTATTCCAAATTTAGTGTCCCCTATGTTAAAGTATGGCTATGGATTCTGATTTTTCTTTGCCGCAGGCAGAGCGCAGCGCGCGTCAGGCCGCGGGTCACTGGATTTTGGCACGTGCGGGAAAACGGGTGCTCCGCCCGGGCGGACTGCGCCTGACTGTGCGGATGCTGCATGCGGCACACATACAGGGCAAAAGCGTGGTGGAATTCGCTCCCGGTCTGGGACGCACGGCGAAACTGATCGTATCTTCCGGTGTCGGCACGTATACCGCGGTGGAACAGGATCCGGCCGCGGCGAAGCGCGTGGAAAGCATCGTGGCTGCGTGCCGCGGAAAAGTGATACGGGCAAAAGCGCAGGAATCCGGTCTGCCCGATGCGTGTGCAGATGTCGTTGTCGGGGAGGCCATGCTGACTATGCAGGGCGAAAAAACGAAGGAACAGATTGTTTCCGAAGCCTATCGGCTTTTGAAACCCGGCGGATGCTATGCGCTGCATGAGCTGGCGCTGACGCCGGAGGAAATAGATCCGGAATTTGCCGCAGACCTGCGCCGGCAGCTGGCGGAAACGATTCGGGTAAACGCCCGTCCGCTCACTGCCCGGGAATGGGGTGCCTTATTGGAAAACGCGGGATTTATCGTGGATTGGCATGCCGCTGCGCCGATGGCGCTTCTCTCGGTAAAACGCAATATCGCGGACGAGGGAATTTTGGGCGTGCTGAAAATAATGCGCAATCTACTGCGCGACAGGGAACTGCGTGCCCGCGTTTTGCAGATGCGGGCACTGTTTCGCCGCTACCGCCGCTCCCTGGAGGGAATCGCGATTGTGGCCCGCAAACCGCAGGAGTAAACCGGCGGCGGTTTTAACGGCACGAATATCGGATTTATAAGGAGAAACAATGGAAAACGAACGCGCAGCGGAACCGAAACTGACGTTTATCGACTCCCTGGGCGGGGAAATAGAATACATGGCGCACTCCACGGTGTCGAAGACGCTGCTCAGGGCGGAAGGCGTGAATGTGGTGCTCTTTTCTTTTGCCGCGGGCGAAGAGCTGTCGGAGCATACGGCGGCGATGCCCGTTTTGGTGCAGGTGCTGGAAGGCGCGTTGGAAGTGAGCGCAAACGGTGAAACGGTTACTCTGCGCCCCGGAGGACTGGTACATTTCGAAACCCGTCTGGCGCATGCCGTAAAAGCCACGGTTCCCACAAAAATGGTGCTGTATATGCTTCCTCCGGCCGGAAGGTGCAAAAAGCACTGACTTTCTTTAGTGCTTTTGGCAGTTTCTCCGGATCCATATTTGATCCTCCTTTTCCGGAAGGCTTATCCCTTCTAAATCACAGGCAAAAGAAAAAGCCGACTTTTTAACCTGTCTTAAAAGTTTTTGGCCTTCTGCGTGGTAGCCATGGCGGAGGGTGTAATCTGACGGTTTTAGAAAAATTTTTGACAATAAAAATCTCCTAAGCATTCATTGGCATTTGCCTTGAATGAATGGCAAAGGAGACTTTTAATCTGCCATATTCCGGTGCTATTGGTTCTTTATATCGTTGATATACTCACAGAATCGTGACAATATTTAATTATTAAAATAAGGAGGGAATTATGGCTGTTAGTTATAAAAAACTCTTACACCGCATGATTGAAGAAGATATTTCCAATCGGGACTTAATGAGAATGAGCAATATTTCCGCCAACATTATTACGAAACTACGCACCGGGCAATATATATCACTGGAAAAAGTTGAAAGTATCTGTAGAGCACTACACTGCACGCCCAACGATATTTTGGAATTTACAGCGGAGGAAAAATCAAATGATTAATTTAAGAAAACTTGAATCAGAATTATGGGAATCTGCTGATGTATTACGTGCAGGTTCCAAGCTAACATCAAATCAATATTGTATGCCTGTGCTTGGACTTATTTTCCTACGCTACGCCTATAGCAGATACAAGATGGTTGAAGCAGAAATCTTAAAAGGACGCCCATCTCGTGGTGGTCGAGTTATGCCTGTTGAAGCAAGTGACTTTGCAGCTAAGAGTGCGTTATATCTTCCTAAAGAAGCACAGTATGATTATTTGTTAAATCTTCCCGAAGATATTTCTTCTGCTGGACTTGTTAACAAAGACGGTCACAGCATGAATAGTTTAGGAGAAGTGGTTAACAATACGATGCAGCTCATCGAAGATCAGAGCGAACAGTTAGTTGGCGTGCTTCCTAAAAGCTATACCGACTTCTCGGACGAGATTTTATCAGAGCTTCTTCGTATATTTAATAATTCTGCACTTGATGAAGTCGGCGGAGACATTATCGGAAGAATCTATGAATACTTTTTAAATAAATTTGCAAAGAATATCGCATCAGATGATGGTGTTTTCTTTACGCCTAAGTCTCTTGTAAAGATGATTGTTAATATTATCGAGCCTAAAAGTGGAGTCTTATTAGATCCTGCTTGTGGTTCTGGTGGTATGTTCATTCAGTCTGGGGATTTTGTAAATGCTGCAGGCATGAATGCTAACAGCACCATGACTTTTTATGGCCAGGAGAAGGTTGAATATAACGCTCAGCTTTGTCTTATGAATATGGCAGTTCATGGACTTACAGGTGTTATTAAATCCGGTGACGAAGCAAATAGCTTTTATCACGATGCGCACAACCTTGATAGTTGTTGCGATTATGTAATGGCAAATCCACCTTTTAATGTAGATAAGGTAAAAGCAGAATCATGTGAAAGTGCAAAGCGCTTGCCTTTTGGTATGCCAAGCATTAATAAAAACAAAGAAGTTGGAAACGCTAATTATCTTTGGATTTCGTACTTCTATAGTTACCTTAACGAAACAGGCCGTGCAGGTTTTGTTATGGCTTCATCTGCTACCGATAGTCAAGGCAAAGATAAAATTATCCGAGAAAAACTTGTTAAAACAGGTCATGTAGACGCCATGATTAGTGTGGGTAATAACTTTTTCTATACCAAATCATTGCCTTGTTCTCTTTGGTTCTTTGATAAGAGAAAAGCTGATTCTATCAAGGACAAGGTTCTTTTCATCGATGCCAGAAATTATTATACAGTCGTTGACCGCACGCTTAACGAATGGTCTGAATGGCAACTTAAAAATATGAATGCCATTGTATGGCTTTATCGTGGAGAGATTGATAAATACTCTGCCCTTCTTAATGAATATCGTTCTGCCCTAGGTAGTGATAAAGCTTTTGTAGAGCAGGTACATGAATTATCAGAGAAGGCAAAAGCGCTCCGCTTAGAAGCAAAGAAAGCAGTCGAAGCGGCTGAAAATCGTGAAAAGAAAAAGACCCAGGAAGCTTATGATATAAAGCTCGCAGAACTTACCGATATGCTCACAATAGCGAAGGAAGCAAACTGGCTATATGAAAAATTCGGTGAAGGCGTCTATGCCGATGTTCCTGGTCTTTGTAAAATAGCATCCCTTTCTGAGATCGAAGAAAAGGACTGGTCGCTGACTCCCGGAGCCTATGTCGGCGTGGCACCCGTTAAAGATGATGGCGTAGACTTTGAAGAACGTATGACCGAAATCCACAAAGAACTTCTTACTCTACAAGCAGAATCAAACGACTTGATGGACACCATCTCACAGAATTTGAAGGAGATGGGGTTATGAAGATGAAAATTGGCGATATTTCTACTTATATAAGGAGAGGAATCACTCCCAAATATGTAGTCGAGAATGGCTACGCTGTCGTTAATCAAAAATGTATAAGGGATGGAAAAGTTAATTATGAGTATATTAAGTATACAGATATTCACAAAAAATATAATGAAGAAAAAAAAGTTAAGCAAGGAGATATATTAATTAACTCTACAGGAACAGGAACATTGGGTAGAGTTGCTTACGTGGATAAAGATGCTTCTTATACGTATGTGGATTCTCACGTAACAATATTAAGATGTGAAAATTATAATTCAAAGTTTCTTTATTATTGGCTATCTTCTTTAGAAAAATATATAGAATCTTTAGGAAAGGGATCCACAAATCAAATAGAGCTTAATAAAGATGCAATCGAGGAGATTGAAATACCAAAATTAGATTTGGAACAACAAAATATTGTAGTTGAAAATTTATCAACTTATGATGATTTGATTGAAAACAACCAAAAGCAAATCAAACTTCTCGAAGAAGCAGCTCAGAGACTTTACAAGGAATGGTTTGTTGATTTGCATTTTCCAGGATATGAAGATGTGAAGATTGTCGATGGTGTGCCTGAGGGATGGACATATAAACGAGTTGATGAATTTGGTGAGGTTATAACGGGAAAAACACCGTCTACATCAAAAACTGAATATTATTGTGGTAGTATTCCATTTGTTACAATTCCAGATATGCATGGGAAAGTTTTTCCTTTAGTAACAGAAAAGACTTTAACTAAAGCAGGAGCAGATGCTCAGAGGAATAAATACTTACCTGTAAATTCAGTTATAGTGTCATGCATTGCAACAGTAGGTTTAGTAAATATAGCAGTTGAACCTTGCCAAACCAATCAACAGATTAATTCTGTGGTTTTATATAATGATAATGATCTTTATTTCTTTTATGAATCAATGAAAAGAATTAAAACATTGCTTGATGGTGTGGGTAGTAATGGTGCAACAATGACAAATGTAAACAAAACTAAATTTAGCAACATTCATGTTCTGTATCCTACAGAAGATTTGGTTAAGAGATACAATGGATTTTGCAAACCTATTTTTAATAATATATTAGCACTATCAAAAGGAATACTTGTATCTACTCAGGCCCGTGACCGCTTATTACCTAAATTAATGAGTGGAGAAATCGAAGTGTGAAGAAGGTGCCAAATGAGTTATGATTATTCGGAGAATATCCTTGTGCAGGAAAGTGCAGGTAACTTACTGCGTGATGAACTAGGCTGGGATGTTCGATTTGCCCATAATACAGAAGTCCTAGGTAAAAATGGCACTTTCGGTCGAGAAAGCTATAAAGATATTCTGCTTGTTCGTTATTTTAAAGAGGCACTTAAAAAGTTTAATCCCTGGATCAATGAAAATCAGATTATTGAGGCGCAGCAGGTTTTAGAAAAGAGATTGTCTACTTCTTCACTGCTCCAGGTAAACGAAGAAAAATATTTTTTAATTCGTGATGGTATTCCGGTTACTGTTAAAAAGCCAAATGGGCAGACTGAAACAAAAAAGGCTGCAGTGATTGATTTTAAAAATCCTGATAACAACTATTTTCTTGCAATAAAAGAACTTAAGATTCATGGAGATTTATATCGCAGAAGAACTGACATTGTAGGCTTTGTAAATGGTATTCCACTTCTCTTTGTAGAACTTAAGAAGAATACTGTGGATGTTCAAAATGCCTATGACGATAACTACACCGATTATCAGGACACCATTCCACACTTGTTCTACTACAATGCATTCATTATGTTTTCAAATGGAACAGAGGCTAAGGTTGGTACACTTGGCAGTAAGTTTGAATTCTTCCATGAATGGAAGCGTCTTGCCGAACAAGACCAAGGAAGTGTTGCTCTTGAAACGATGCTTCGTGGTATCTGTAAGAAAGAAAACTTCCTTGATTTATTTGAGAATTTTATCCTATATGACCATTCTAATGGTCACACTGCAAAGATACTTGCTCGTAACCATCAATATCTTGGTGTGAACGAAGCTATGAAAGCTTATGCCGAAAGAAAGCTTAATAATGGTAAGCTTGGCGTGTTCTGGCATACACAGGGTTCAGGTAAGAGCTATTCAATGGTACTCTTTGCAAAAAAGATACGAAGAAAAATGGAAGGAACACCAACCTTCGTTATTCTTACAGACCGTGATGAACTTAATACGCAGATTAGTGATACCTTTGAGAATTGTGGACTTCTTGGTAAAGATATAAAGGCGTCTCAATTTATAGCTACAAGTGGAGATGACCTTGTTAAAAAACTACATGGAAATCCAAGCTTTATCTTCACTTTGATACAGAAGTTTAATAAACCGAATGAAAAGCCTATCTATCCTGATCACGATATCATTATTATGTCGGATGAAGCACATCGCAGCCAGTATGGTATCTTTGCTGATAATATGATGAAATTGCTTCCTACTGCTGCACGTATTGGATTTACAGGTACGCCATTACTTTCAAGTGATAATATAACTGCTCGTACTTTTGGTGGTTATGTATCAGTCTATGACTTTAAAAGAGCCGTTGAAGATGGTGCTACTGTACCACTTTACTATGAGAATCGTGGAGAAAAGATTGTTGATTTACACAATCCTGAAATCACAAATCAAATTCTTGATGCTATTGAAAATGCTGACCTTGATGTTGACCAACAGGATAAGCTAGAAACTGAGTTTGCAAAAGAGATACACTTGCTCATAGCCGAACCCAGATTGAAATCTATTGCGCGTGACTTTGTGCATCACTACTCTGATTTGTGGACAAGCGGAAAAGCCATGTTCGTTTGCTTAAACAAAGTTACCTGTGTTCGTATGTATAATTATGTTCAACAATATTGGAAAGCAGAAATCAAAACCTTAAAAGCAAGTTTGAAAGATGCTAGTCAACAAGAGATTTTTGAACTTGAAAGAAAAATCAAATGGATGGAAGAAACTGAGATGGCTGTTGTAATCAGTCAGGAACAGAACGAAATCCAAACATTCAAAAAGTGGAATTTAGACATAAAGACTCACCGTACTAAGATGGAAAAACGTGAGTTAGATAAAGAATTTAAGGATGCCAAAAATCCGCTGCGCGTCGTATTTGTATGTGCAATGTGGCTTACCGGCTTTGATGTTAAGTGCCTTTCATGCCTATATCTCGATAAGCCATTAAAGGCTCATACACTTATGCAGACCATAGCACGTGCCAATCGTGTAAGCGAAGGTAAAAGCAATGGCTTAATTATAGATTATATTGGAATCGTAAAAGCTTTAAGAAAAGCTCTTGCAGATTATACTGCTAATGCAGGCGGAAATAGTGGTTCAGATCCTACAGTAGATAAGGACGAACTTATTGCCCGTATTATCGAAATTATTGATAAAGCAGATGAATTCTTAAGTAAGCACGATTTTAATTTGGAAACGCTCATCAATGCTTATGACTTTAAGAAATTATCGTATCTTCAGGAGGCAGCGAATGCAGTATGCGGTTCGATTGAAGATAAGAGAACATATACTACATATGCATCTGAATTGAATCGTCTAATCAAATATACCGACAGAGATGATATCAATGGTCATACGCGTAAGCAGTATGAAGCTATTGCCGCTATCTATGCTGAGTTACAGAAAAAACGTAAACACATCAATACCACTGACCTTATGATTGAAATCAATGGAATTATAAGTTCGTATGTTGAGATTCAGCATGCACCTACTACAACGTGTGAAGAACCACGCAGATTTGATATCAGTGCAATTAACTTTGACCTCCTTCGCAGAGAATTTGAAAAGGTTAAGAAAAGAAATCTACTTCTAAGGGATTTAGAGGAAGCAATACGGCAAAAACTTGACAATATGCTTTTTGCTAATCCTGATCGTATTAACTACTACGAACGCTATCAGCAAATTATCGATGATTATAATAGTGAGCAGGACAGAGCCACTATTGAGAAGACTTTCATGGATTTGATGGATTTGGCTAATCAAATGAGTCATGAAGAACAACGCTATGTCCGTGAAGGATTTACAAGTGATGAAGAGCTTTCTCTTTATGATATGTTGTTCCGTGACAATCTGAGCAAAGCGGACATCAAGAAGTTAAAGGAAGTTGCAGTAACACTTCTGCAGAAAATAAAAAATAAAATTTCTGAATTTGACCATTGGGCAGATAAGCAAGAAACAAAAGCAGCTATTGATAATCTTATCCGCGATACTCTTTGGGAAGAATTGCCGGGATGTTACGATGAGGTTAGTATCTCTATGTGCCGTCAGCAAATTTATGAATATGCTTACACTCGATATAGAGAAGTTGCTTAACTGAAATATTATAACCAACCTCACACACCATTTCGGTACTTGAGTATAAGAAAACGGCCACACAGAGTATCTCTATTCTTGCATGGTCGGTTTTCCTTTTAATCCCTTAAGGAACACCCCTATTTCCCGTTCTTTTTGGTTTCGCTTTCCGTTTTCCCTGCGCCCGGCGAAACGGGTTTTTCCGCTTCCAGCTCCCCGCCGACCAGTTTTCCGGAGGAATGTGCCCCGAGCTGTTCAAGAGCCAGTCTGCCCACGAGCTGCTGGTTTGTGGTGGTTCGTTCGGAACGCGCGCTGCTGACAAAGGAGATAAACCAGCTCACGAGGGTGCCTATCTGGTTTTTGAATCCGACTATATACAGCAGATGCAGGAAACACCACGCCGCCCAGGCGGGGAAGCCGGTAAACTTCAGTTTTCCTATTTTTACCACGGCCTTAAACCGGGCAATGGTGGCCATTGAGCCTTTGTCGCGGTACCTGAATTTTTCTTTCTGCCCTTCACGCGCGGATTTGCCTGCCATTCGGGCTTTTATTATCCGTGCCGCAAATTTGGCGGACTGGATTGCGCCCTGGGCCACGCCCGGCACGCCCGGCACACTCATCATGTCGCCGAGCACGAAAATTTCGGGATGGTCTTTCACGGTAAGATCTTCCCCCACGATCACTCTTCCCGCGCGGTCCAGCTGCGCGCCTGTCTGTGCGGCGATAATTTTCCCCAGTTCGCTTGCCTGCACGCCCGCTGCCCAGACTTTGCAGCAGGAGGCTATCCGAGTTACGGTGCCGTCTTTTTTCTTCAGTGTCAGATGGTCTTTGTCCAGGTCGGTTACGAAAGCGTCCATTATTGTTTCCACGCCCAGTTTTTCCAGTTCCCTGCGCGTTTTTTGCCCCAGTTTTTCCCCGAACGCCGGAAGCGGGTAGGGGGCGCCGTCGATGAGGATCACGCGGGCCCGGCACGGATCTATTTTTCTGAATTCGTGCCGCAGCGTATGTGTTGCCAGCTCGCGGATCTGGCCGGCCATTTCCACGCCTGTCGGGCCTGCTCCCACAACGGCAAAAGTGAGCAGTTTCTGCTTTTCTTCCGGATCCGTTTCGTTTTCCGCTTTTTCAAACGCGTTAAAAATTCTGGCGCGCAGCTCAAGTGCGTCGTCAATCGTTTTCATGCCGGGAGCGAAGACGGCAAACCGGTCGTTTCCGAAGTATGACTGTCCGGCGCCCGCGGCGAGAATTAAAATATCGTACGGCGTTTCGTAATTTGTGTTGTGGTTGCGCCAAAGAACCCTGCGCCCGGCGACGTCGATATCTTCCACCAGGCCGAGCTGGACTTCCACGTTTTTCTGCCGTTTTAGGATTTCCCTGGTGCTCGGTGCGATTTCCCCTTCGGACAGAATTCCCGTGGCCACCTGATACAGCAGGGGTTGGAACAGGTGGTGCCCCGTCTTTGCGATCAGTGTTATGTCCGCTTTCGTTTTGCGTAGTTCCTGTGCGGCTTTCAGGCCCGCAAATCCCGATCCGACGATTACTACGTGTGTCCCGGCCATCTCGCCCTTTCTCCCTCTTATTTACGCAACATTGATGTTACCAAAATAGCCGGGGGAGATAAATAGAGCGAATCAAGTTATTTAAAATTTTAAGCAAAACCACATCCGGCAGGGGATTAGGCGCCCGTTTTTGACGGACTGCCAACCGGGGGAAGAGTGCTCCAGGGGAAGTTAATCCATTTGTCCGTTTTTCTCCACACGTAATCCGGTGTGATCACGGAGCGGCTTTTGCGGTAAATCGTGGCACATCTGACTTCGGCCGCATGAAGGGAATTCCGCTGCCCGGAATGTGCCCTGCCCGGCGTGCTTATCAGATCCGTCACAAGTTTCAGTGTTTTTCCGGAATCCGCCACGTCGTCCGCCACGAGCACTTTTTTCCCCGCGAGGCAGGCCATATCCATTAGGGGCGGAATCAGGACGGGGGAGCTGAGCGTTTGGGCAATATCGGTATAAAATTCGACGTTTACCGCGCCGACGGCCTTTACGCCCAAAGCATAGGCGATACTGCCGCCCGGCAGCAGACCTCCTCTGGCAACTGCCAGAACCAAATCCGGCATCCAGCCGGAATCGTAGATCATTTGGGCCAGGGATCGGGTTGCGATGCCGAAATCCTGCCATGTCAGTACTTCGCGTTCACGGCTGTTCATAAAGTCAAGCATAGTATAGTGCCGCGGGAAAAAGTAAAACGCGGGCGGGGATATCCCCGCCCGCGGTGTCTGCCGGTTTACCGGATTATTCTTCTGCCGCACTGGGATGCGTCATGTCGGCGGGAACAACCCATGCCGCAAATTCTTCGTCGGTCACATATCCCAGCTCCAAAGCCGATTCGCGCAGGGAAATCCCCTTCCGGTGCGCGTTCTTGGCAATCTTGGAAGCTTTGTCGTATCCGATATGCCTGTTCAGTGCCGTCACCTGCATCAGGTTTGTTTCCAGGTTGGCTTTGATCTTCTCGTAATTGGGGGCAATTCCGTAGGCGCAGTGCGTATCGAAGGACACGCAGGTGTCGCCCAGCAGTTTGATGGACTCCAGCACGCACCATGCCATAACCGGTTTAAACACGTTCAGCTGGAAGTTGCCCTGGGAACCGGCAAAACCCACGGTGGCGTCGTTGCCAAATACCTTGGTGGCAACCATCGTCATTGCCTCGCACTGCGTCGGGTTCACCTTCCCCGGCATGATTGAGGAACCGGGCTCGTTCTCCGGGATAAGCAGCTCCCCGATACCGTTGCGCGGGCCGGAGGCATACCAGCGCACATCGTTGGCAATCTTCATCAGTGCGTCGGCAAGAACGCGCAGCGCGCCGGAAACCAGAACGAGTGCGTCGTGCGCGCCGAGAGCCGCAAACAGATTGTCTGCCTGCTTAAATTCCATGCCCGTTTCCGTAGAAATTTTTTCCGCGCACAGTTTGCCGAATTTGGGATGCGCATTCAGTCCCGTTCCCACGGCCGTGCCGCCGATTGCCAGCTCTCTTGCCCGGGAGTCGGCGTAACGTATTGCCTCAAGGGCAAAGTCGATTTGCGCAACCCAGCCGGAAATTACCTGTCCGAGACGGATCGGGGTGGCATCCTGCAGATGCGTCCTGCCCACCATGATTACGCCGTCGAATTCGGCGGCCTTCTTCGCCAGTGTGTTGCGCAGCTGCTCCACGCGCGGATACATATTCGCCAGTTCGCTCACCACCGCAATATGCATGGCGGTGGGGAAGGTGTCGTTTGACGACTGCCCGCGGTTTACGTGGTCGTTCGGGTGAACCGGGGTTTTTGTGCCCGGCGTTCCTCCCGCCAGTTCAATCGCACGGTTTGAAATAACCTCGTTGGCGTTCATATTTGACTGGGTGCCGGAGCCCGTTTGGAATACGACGAGCGGGAAATGCCCGTCCAGTTTGCCGGCAATAACCTCGTCTGCCGCTTTTGCGATCAGATCGGCAATGCCGCCCGGCAGTTCGCCCAATTCGGCGTTTGCCAGTGCCGCGGATTTCTTCAGAATTCCCAGAGCGCGAATCATCGGACGGTTCCAGACAAAGGTGGGACGGCCGATATCGAAATTGTGCAGGGAGCGTTCTGTCTGCGCGCCCCAGTAACGGTCGGAGGCAACCTCGACGTTGCCCATAGAGTCAGATTCAATACGAGTGCTTTCTGCCACGCTAACTCCTCCAAATGAAATAGTGCGGAAATGAATACCTACTCTCCGATTCTACCGCGCAGAAGCCCAAACGGACCGGGAAAAACGTCCGGAACCGAAAAAAACGAAAGCCCGTTTTCACCCGCCGCCGGCCTTTCCGCCGTCTCACAATTTGGAAACATTGCAGGGCCTTTCGGATTTCATGCTTGAATTTATCTACCTTTCTTCGTGGCACTATCGTACCAAAAGGTGAGATGCGAAGAACGGTTGCGGCGTCTCTGACGTAAAAATTTTATGAAGGAAACCTGCCGTCAAGTGAAAGGAAAGAGAATGAAGGGAATACTGGTAACCGGGTTTGCGTTGTTTGCAATGTTTTTTGGCGCAGGCAACCTGATTCTCCCGGCAATGCTCGGTGTAAATGCCGGCGGCTCCGCGTGGGTTGCCATTTTGGGATTTTTGGCCACAGGGGTGCTGCTTCCCGTTGCGGGAATGGTGGCAATGGCAACGCAGCGTAAAGGCGAGAAACTGTTTGCGAACCGAATCGGCTCGGGTCTGGGATGGACGCTTACCCTTCTTATTTTCCTTTCCACGGGTATGCTCTACGCAATTCCGCGAATCGCGGCAGTCAGCTTTGAAATGGCGGTTGCCCCGCTCACGGGACCGAGCTCAACGGCTTTGATCACCTACACAATCATATTCTTTGCGGCGGCTGCGGCCGTGGTGCTTCGTCCCTCGCGTCTGATCGAGGTTGTGGGCGGCTGGCTGACCCCCGTGCTGCTGGTGCTGCTGGTAATGCTGATCGTCGGCTCCTTTACCCTTGATCCTCAGGGGCATACGGCGACCGGTGCCTATGCGGGCAATGCGTTTGCCGCCGGTGTGGTTGAAGGATACTTCACGATGGACGCAATTGCCGCCCTCGTCTTTGGTACCGTGATCACGATGTCTCTGGCACAGCGCGGATTCCACGGAAAGCAGAACATGAAGGCAACCGCTATGGCGGGTGTGATCGCAGGTCTGCTGCTGGCGCTGGTGTATCTGGGCCTGGTTCAGGTCGGTCAGGTTGGCAGCGGAAGCAACGGTGCCGCCGTGATAGCCGGAATAGCAACTGCGGTATTTGGCCGCGGCGGTCAGGTTGTGTTTGGTCTTATTGCCGTGCTGGCCTGCTTCACCACCAGCGTCGGTCTGCTCAGCGCCTCCACCGATTACTTCAATAAGCTCGTTCCTAGTGTAGACCGCAGACTGTGGCTGGCAATCCATCTGATCGTGGCCCTGCCGCTGTCGAATCTTGGCCTGGAGCGGATCCTGCAGGTTGTGGCGCCGCTGAACCAGCTGCTTTACCCGGTTACGATCGTTTTGATCCTCGCGGCGCTGCTGGATGCGGTTGTTCCGACGCGGTTCTTCTGGGCATACCGTCTTCCGGCGTGGACCGCGGCAGTCATCTCGGTGCCCGTGGCTCTGGTCTCCACAGGTGCGGCGGTGTTTGCTCCGGTGAATAACTATCTGTCGATGCTCCCCCTCGGTGCGGAAATGATGCCCTGGGTGGTACCGTCTCTGGTGATGTTTGTGGTCGGATATCTGGCCGACGCATTCGTCGTCAAAGCCGATACCGTGGTGGCTGAATACGCTTACTGATATCTTTTGCCGGCACCGAAACGGGCGAGGCACGTTTCGCGGCTTCCAGTCTGTGCGGCGGCACTTTCTTCGGAAAGTGCCGCCGCATTTGTTATGTGAAAATATATACATATATTCGTATTAAAAGTATTGTGACAGTCACAGTTTCCCGAGATAAATCCGGTATGTGAACATTATTTTGACAAGATATAGATTGTATTAAACTGGCAGCGGCTGCCGAAGGCGGCCTAAGACAGTTTATGTTCCTACGATTTTAATCTGGAGGTGTATCGTGACCGAAAACCAAGACGTACGTCTGAACAGCGACCATCAGGGGAGCGGCATTAAGCCGACCGGCGACCATCAGGGAGGCGGCCTGAAGCGTTCGCTGCGTTCGCGCCACCTCAACATGATTGCAATCGGGGGAGCGATCGGCACCGGCCTGTTCGTTGCTTCGGGAGCGACTATTTCGCAGGCGGGCCCCGGCGGCGCGCTGCTGGCGTATGTCCTCATCGGCTTTATGGTTTACTTTTTAATGCAGTCTCTGGGGGAGATGGCCACGTTTTTGCCGGTCTCGGGTTCCTTTGAGGAATACGGCACGCGTTTCGTCAGTCCTTCTTTCGGTTTCGCAACAGGATGGAATTATTGGTACAACTGGGCGATTACCGTTGCCGCGGAGCTGGTTGCCGCGGCTATTGTGATGCAGTTTTGGTTTCCGAACGTGCCGGGATGGATTTGGTCATTATCCTTCCTGGCAATTCTTTTTCTGATTAACGCATTCTCCGTGCGTTCTTTCGGCGAAGGGGAATTTTGGTTTGCGGGAATCAAAGTTGTGACAGTTTTGGTCTTCCTTGCCCTGGGTCTGCTGATGATCGTCGGAATTATGGGAGGCACGTCTCCCGGATTCCAAAACTGGGTAAAAGGGGATGCTCCGTTCGTGAACGGGGGAACCGGGATTCTGGCAGTGTTTATGATTGCGGGATTCTCCTTCCAGGGAACGGAAATGCTGGGTATTGCGGCAGGTGAGGCGGAAGATCCGCGCACGGCCGTTCCCCGTGCCACCCGTTCCGTGTTCTGGCGGATTCTTATCTTCTATATCGGGGCAATTGCCGTTGTGGGCTTTCTGGTGCCCTACACGGATTCGGCGCTGCTGAATCCGAACGGGGATATTACGCTCAGTCCTTTCACGCTCGTTTTTGACCGTGCGGGTATTGCGGCGGCGGCCTCGATTATGAATACGGTGATTCTCACCTCCGTTCTCTCGGCGGGCAATTCGGGTCTGTATGTATCGACGCGTATGCTGTATGCTCTGGCGACGCGCGGCCACGCGCCGAGAATGTTTGCCCGTACCACGCGCCGTGGGATCCCGATGCCGGCCCTGCTTGCCACTACCGCCGTGGGGGCCCTCGGTTTCTTCCTCTCGCTTTTGGGCAACGGCGTTGCCTATACGTGGCTGGTCAATGCCTCGGGTCTGGCGGGATTCATCACCTGGGTCTGCATTGCCTGGTGTCATCTGAAATTCCGCCGCGCGTATTTGGCGCAGGGCAACGATGTGAAGGATTTGCCCTATGCCGATAAATTCTATCCGTTTGGCCCGATTATCGCTCTGATAATGTGCGTGATTGTGATTTTCGGGCAGAACTATGAGGCATTGATCGGAAACGGCGATTTCCTCGGGCTGCTTTCCAGCTATATCGGCATTCCGCTGTTCCTGGTGCTGTGGGTGGGCCATAAAGCGGTCACCAAATCTCACGGAGTGACATTGTTAACAGCCGATTTGAAGCAATCGGGCGAATAAAGCGCATATTAAAGATGACTTTTCGCAACGGTCACGCTATTATAATATAGCGTGACCGTTCTTTTAATGTTTCTTTACTTTTAGGAATGTTTGGTTACTCTGATTATTTGGGGATAGGAGTCTGATATGGAGGCAATTACAGCAGGTCTGGATAGTTTTAACGGATATATCTACCAGTTTGTTTTGATTCCGTTGTTACTGATTGCCGGATTTTATTTTACTTTCCGCTCCAGGGGAATGCAGTTCCGTCTGTTTAAAAAGATGCTGAAGGAAGTTTCCGTTTCCCGGGCGGCGGAAAAAGGCCAGATTTCCTCATTTCAGGCATTTGCCATGGGATTGGCGGCACGTGTGGGCACGGGAAACATCGCGGGTGTTGCGATTGCAATCACGCTGGGCGGACCGGGAGCGGTATTCTGGATGTGGCTGGTGGCGCTGCTGGGAATGTCTACCGCTTTCATCGAGGCGACTTTGGCGCAGCTGTTTAAAATGCCCTGGCACGACGGCACATTCCGCGGCGGACCGGCATTCTATATCTGGAAGGGTCTTAAATCGTGGCGCTGGGGTGCCGCGTTTGCCGTAGCTTTACTTTTTACTTACGGTGTGGCCTTTGAGTTCGTACAGGCCAATACGATTGCCGACACGCTGCACGGATCCTACGGAGTCCAACCCTGGCTCTCCGGTGCGGTTGTTGCCGTGCTGACCGCTTTGGTGGTGTTTGGCGGGATCAGAAAAGTAGCGAAGGTAACGGAGATCATGGTTCCGGTTATGGCGCTGTGCTATCTGGCGCTGGCGGTGCTGATCATTGTTCTTAATTACGACAAAATCGGATTCGTATTCAGGGAAATTGTGCAGTCGGCATTCGGGCTGAACGAGGCCTTTGCCGGTACGGCGGGCGGGATTATGGCCGCCGTAATGAACGGTGTAAAACGCGGACTGTATTCGAACGAAGCGGGAATGGGCTCGGCACCGAACGCCGCTTCCACGGCTACCACGATTCACCCCGCACGTCAGGGTCTGATCCAGTCGATGGGCGTATTCGTGGATACGATTCTGGTCTGCTCCGCAACGGCATTTATTGTTCTGGTCTCGGGCATTTACCAACCCGGGCAGGAAATCGAGGGAGCCACGCTGACTACGCAGTCCGCCGTTGCCTCTCTGGGCACGTGGGTGCAGCCGGTGATGACCGTACTGATCCTGGTGTTCTGCTTCTCCACGCTGATCGGAAATTACGCTTATGCCGAAGTAAACATGGATTATCTCTTCCCGAAATCGGCAGCGGGCACCCGCGCGGTGCAGCTGGCCGTGGTCGCCTCGGCTTTTGTGGGAGCCGTGGCGAAACTGAACTTCGTGTGGGTACTGGCCGATACGTCGATGTTCTTCATGGCCGTTATCAACCTGGTGGCAATTATGCTCCTTGGATCCTGGGCATTCGGAGTGCTGAAAGACTATGAGAACGGGAAAGGGCAGACGGCATTTGTCTCGGTAGACAACAGATATCTTGCGCGGGAGATCAAAGAAACCATCTGGACCAAAGAAACAGCCGGCCGGGCACACTGACGCAGGCCGCATAAATGGGGGTATTTCGGGGGAAATACCCCCATTTTACCGGGCAGTGCGCGAAAGGTCTTCTTTCGCGCACTGCCCGTTTCGTGTGAACTTCGCGTAATTTCGCCAAAAGTCCGGCTTTGGTTTCTTAATTTTTTTCTCTGCCGTTAGGCTGGAAATACGGATAACCCGTTTTGGTCTCTGTTTTGCGCTTTCGGCGCGGATGCGCGATGCGAAGCGGGGATTCATTACTGTGACACGAAAGGCTTTCAGTGATTAATCTGCTCACGTCCACGCCGCTTTTGACGGTCTTTTTGGTGGTTGCCCTGGGAACCATGCTGGGAATGATTCCCTTTGGTCCGATTCGCCTGGGAGCGGCCGGCGCGCTGTTCGTCGGCCTGGTGATCGGCAACGCCGTTCCCGAGATGGGCGGACATCTGGCCCTGATTCAGTCTCTCGGACTGGCGCTGTTTGTGTATACGGTCGGGCTTTCGGCCGGGCAGACGTTCTTCCGTGATCTGCGCCGGCAGGCGGGAATGATGGGCGCGGTGGTTCTGATTCTGTTTGCGGTCGGCGCGGTTTCTCTCGGAGTCGGAAAGATTTTGGGCCTGAAAGCCGATCTGACGGCCGGTGTCTATGCCGGATCTTTGACCACGACGCCCGCGTTGGCGGCGGCCACGGATGCGGCCCGCGGCTCCGGAGGTCCCGGCGTGGGGTATTCCCTTGGATATCCGGTGGGTGTAATTGCGGCAATTTTGCTTGTTTCCGCGATAGTCTCGCGCTCGTGGAAAGGTGCAAACGACGTTCCTTCCCTTGCGGGGCGTTCGCTTTATGCGGGGACGGCAAAAGTTGCCAAAAATATGTTTGTGCGCGATGTTCCGGGGTGGAAAGAGCAGAATTTCCGCATTTCCTATCTGAAGCGCAACGGCAATACGCGTGTCTTTGTGCCGGGGGAAGAACTGCTGGCCGGAGACCAGGTTGTGGTGGTCGGAATGCGTGGGGACGTAAAAGCGGCCATTAACTTTATCGGCGAAAAGGTTTCCCGTCATTTGGCCGACGACCGGGCACACGTGGATTTTCGGCAGTTTGTGGTATCGAGCAAAACTCTGGCGGGGCAGACCGTGGCCGCGCTGAATATGACGGGAAAGTTCGGCGCGGTGGTGACGCGGATTCACCGCGGGGATTTGGAACTGCTGGCAACCGACGATTCCACAATCGAAATCGGTGACCGCCTGATGGTTGCCTATCCCCGGGCGGAATATAACAGAATCGAGAATTTCCTGGGAAATTCGGAGCAGAAAATTTCGCAGATCGACGCAATCTCAATGGGCGTGGGGATGGCGTTGGGGCTGCTGCTCGGTCTGGTAAAAATTTCTCTGGGCGCGGGCGCCACTTTCAGTCTGGGAGCCGCTGCCGGGCCGCTGGTTGTGGGAATGATTTTGGGTGCGCTGCAAAAAACGGGCCCCTTCCTGTGGCAGATGCCGCAGGCCGCCAATCAGACCATCCGTCAGCTGGGACTGATTCTGTTTCTGGCTGCGGTGGGAATTTCCTCCGGGCCGGATTTCATGAAAACGGCATTTACCGGAATCGGTCTGAAAGCGGGCGCGGTGGCTGTGGCCGTGGCTTTCGGCGTGCTCGGGCTGACAATTGCGGCAGGGGCACTGCTCGGAGTATCCGCCCAGCGGACGGCGGGGATTATGGCCGGGATGCTCGGCCAGCCGGCGATTCTTGCTTTTGCGATGGGGCGCGAAAACGACGAACGTATCGAGCAGGGGTATGCCGCCGTGTTTGCTCTGGGGATCATTGTAAAAATTATTGTTGCGACTTTGATCGTGGTTTTGTTTGCCGGCTGACCAAATTGTTTTTCTGTGCCCCGGCAGAGACAAAATTTTCGGTGCGCCGAAGAGTCTGCGCAGGTAAAACACAGATTTCTGTCCGGAATTTTGCAAAAACTGTGACAGATGTGAACCGTGCGCACCGAAAAACGTGGTATATTGCGCAACACGCGCCAAGACTACCTTTTTTGTTGATTTTCCGCTAAATTCGTCTTTAGTGGTTCTCAGGAACCCGAATACATATCCGATTTATTTTGAGAGGAAACAAATGGCCCTCAACCGTACCGAACTTATTGCAAAGATTGCCGATGTGGCCGGTATTACCAAGACAGACGCAGACAAGGCCGTTGCCGCTTTGCAGTCCGTGCTCGTAGAATCCCTGACCCGGGGCGAAGCCGTGAAGATTACGGGACTGATGTCTGTGGAACGTACCGAACGTGCCGCGCGCAAGGGACGCAATCCGCGCACCGGTGAAGAAATTGAGATTCCCGCCGGCTTCGGCGTGAAAATTTCTGCCGGTTCCACTCTGAAGAAGGCTGTGGCTAAGTAAGAGCTTCGCATACGGATAGAGAGCTCCCTTTCGGGGCTCTCTATTTGTTTCCCCGCGTCTGTGCCGTTTCGCCGGCGCTGCGGATCTTTGCCGGCGGACGGAATAAAAAACGGCGTGCCCGTTGTGGTAGTCTGACGCTATGAGTATTTCTGAAGTGTGGGTATCGGATGATCCCGCCGGTTCTGCCGGCGGCGAACCGCTGCAGGGCGGGCAGATTGATGTTTTGGAGCGCACCGAAGAGGAAAAAGCACCGGGCGACAGCGAGCGTTTTGCCCATTATGTGCGTAAAGAACGGATTACCGAATCGGTTGTCGAAGGCGGGCCCGTGGTGGCGCTGTGCGGCAAAGTATGGACACCTACGCGCAATCCCGACAGATTCCCGATCTGCCCCACGTGCAGGGAAATTTACCGGAATATGGGCGGATCGGACACCTGGCCTTTCGGCCCGAACAGACCCGCAGACTGACCTGCGGAAAATGGGATATACGGAACGGAAAAACAAAAAGTGTGCGGGAGACGCCCGCACACTTTTTGTATATGTCGGGGCGGGGAATTATTCTCCGCCGCTCTCTTCGCAGATGTCTTTCAAAACAGTGGGGATGGCCGGGTCTCCCTCCGAGAGCCTCCATGCCGGGTAGGGCAGTGCCGCGCGTGAATCTCTGTGCAGCCGGGCAGCACGGGAAAGAGATTCGGGAGCGGTGTATTCGGGATTGATTTTCCCTCCGGCGACCAATTCGACCTGCAGCGGACGCGCATTGCGGGCTTTCAGATATGCAAGGCCCGCTTCGCGGTTCGGTGCGGCCACAATCAGTTCCTCTGCCGCTTTTCCGTTTTCACCGTACGTCCGCCCGGCAACCTTCAGTCCGCCGTGGGTGGCCTTCGATACCGATTTTTTGGCCACTTCGCGCATAATTCCCGCCGAGTCTTCCCGTGAAACCAGTTTGTATACCATCTGGGCGGTCGGCTGCCCCGAACCCGTCACAACGCGGGTACCCACGCCGTAAGAGTCGACCGGGGCGGCGTTTAAGGCCGCGATCGAATACTCGTCCAAATCCGAAGTGACGGTAATTTTCGTCTCCGTTGCCCCCAGGCTGTCCAGCTGTTCGCGGACCTGAAAGGCCTGTGCCACCAAATCGCCGGAATCAAGACGGACCGCGCCGAGGCTGCCGCCTGCCTCCTTCGCCGCCCGGACGGCGTTTTCCACGCCTTTGCGCACGTCGTAGGTGTCTACCAGCAGCGTGGTTCCCGTGCCCATGGTTTTGATCTGGGCGGCAAATGCCTCCGGTTCGCTCTCGTGAAGCAGAGTGAAAGAATGTGCCGCCGTGCCGATTGCCCGGATACCGTAGCGCCGGCACGCCTCCAGATTTGATGTGCCCGCGAATCCGCCGATCACGCAGGCGCGGGCCGCGGCAACCGCCGCCTCTTCGTGGATCCGCCGCGCACCCATATCAAGGCAGGGGCGTTCGTGTGCGGCAATCGTGATCCGCGAGGCGGCTGTGGCCACCGCCGAATCGTAATTGAGAATTGAGAGCAAAATGGTTTCCAGAACCACACATTCGGCAAACGTGCCGCTGACGGTAAGAAGGGGAGAATTCGGGAAATAACATTCGCCTTCCGGGTATCCCCAGATATCGCCCGAAAAACGGAAATTTTCCAGCCACCGCAGCGTCTCTTCCCCCACCGTGTGGGCGGCGCGCAGGTAGTCGATTTCTTCGCGTCCGAAACGGAAATCTTCCACGGCCCGCAGCGCGCGTGCCGTCCCCGCTACCACGCCGTAGCGGCGCCGGCCCGGAAGCGAGCGGGCAAAAAGTTCAAATACGGATCTGCGCCGGGCATATCCTGAATGAAGAGCCGATTCGATCATCGTCAGTTCGTACATGTCGGTCATTAAAGCAGTTGAATGTCTGATAGTGTTCATACGTACAACGATACCGCGGCAAAGATAGGCATCTCACGAAAGAGAACTATTTAACTAAAATAATTCGGCGTAAAATCGTAGTATTGGTACAGGCAGAGGAAGAACACCGAAGGGGAGGCGAAATGTGCGGAACAGACGATAACTCCTGTCCGGTAAAACATGTGGATCCGGCTGCGGCACAGCATTCGGTTCCCTGCACGCACGCGCCTGTCTGGCAGACGGTTGTGCATAACGACCCAATCAACCTGATGGCATATGTGCAGTGGATCTTCGAATCCTATTTTGGCATGGACACGCGTGTGGCGCGCGAAAAAATGCTGCAGGTGCACAATAACGGGCGGGCGGTTGTGGCAAGCGGCGGGCGCGAACAGATGGAAAAGCACGCCCAGGCAATGCACTGCTACGGTTTGTGGGCAACGATTGAGCCCCGGGCCGCGGAATCGGACCGGCAGCGCTAGGGTGATTTGTTCATGATAGGTTTTCGTATTGCCCGCGGGGGGTTTGTCGGCGGTATTGCCGGGGACGAACGGGAGCTGGTGGCCGGTCTGGCCCGCGACGTCGTCTATATGCTCGGCTCGGACATTGAATATGAGATTGCGCGCAGAGACCGGGAAGAAAGCGGCGACGGGGATTATTTTGCCGCGCTGGAAGAAGAATTCGTGGGCGTGGAAGAACGCGTGCTGTGCGAAGACGGAGAAGCGGAAAACGATCCGGACGCGCCCGGGGACTGTATTCCCGACGATGCCCTGACCCGTCTGCTGCCCGATATGAGCGAAGATCCGATTTTGGCGGGGGAACTGCGGGAACTGAGCGAAGACTCAATCGTGGCGGAAAAAGTGGCGCATCTGCTCACATTCTACGAGGGTCTGAATCCGTCCGCGGAAGAAAGCGGCGGCGAAAGTCCCGCACCCGAAAAAATTTTTGTGAGTAACGAAGACGCGCCCGCCTGGCTTGCCGCACTCAATGATATACGTCTCGTTCTTGCCTCAAGACTGGGCGTATACGATGAAGAAACAAGCGAGTCCGTCTATACGCGTTCGTCCCTGTTTACTTCCCATTCTCCCGTGGGGCGCGAGGATCTGCCGGAGATCGAAACATCGGAGGATATGCTCGTGGTGCTGTACGGAATGCTTTCCTGGTGGCAGGAGTCACTTGTTACGGCAGTGATAAACAAGCGTCTGCGCGGATAAAGTGGGAAGTATGAACAATAATGCACCGATAGGGATTTTCGACTCCGGTCTGGGAGGTCTTACGGTTGCCCGCGCGATTATCGATCAGCTTCCGTATGAGCCGATAATGTATATCGGAGATACCGCACATTCCCCGTACGGCCCGCTGCCGCTGGCCACCGTCCGTTCGCTGGCAATTGCGGTGATGGACCGGCTGGTTGAGGCCGGCGTGAAAATTCTGGTGATTGCCTGCAATACGGCTTCGGCCGCGGTGCTGCGCGACGCGCGCGAAAGATATGCTGATATTCCCGTTATCGAAGTGATTCAGCCTGCCGTGCGCCGGGCTGTGGCCAGCACAAAAAACCGGAAAGTGGGCGTGATTGCCACACAGGCGACGGTGAATTCGCGGGCGTATGAAGACTCTTTTGCCGCCGCCCCGGATTTGGAGCTGACCGTGCGGGCGTGCCCGCGTTTTGTGGAATTTGTGGAAGCCGGCATAGACAGCGGCCCCGAGCTGCTGCAGGCTGCCGGGGAATACCTAATGCCGCTCAAAAAAGCCGAAATCGACACCCTTGTTTTGGGATGTACACATTATCCGCTGCTCAAGGGCGTGATTTCGTATGTGATGGGCAGCAGCGTAAATCTTGTTTCCTCTTCGGAGGAAACTGCGATAGATGTGTATCGGGAACTGATTTCGCACGGCTTAACCGCCGATTCCGATACTGTTTCGCCGCGCAGGGAATTTTTTACCACAGGCAATGCGAAGGAATTTGAACGCAACGCGCATCGGTTTATCGGTCCGATGATCGGAACCGTGAACCCGATCCGCACGGATTAGCTTTTCGGTTTTGCACGCAGACAGTGGAGGGAAAGATATGAAGCTCACGGTTATCGGCTGTTCGGGGTCCATGTCGGGCAGAAACGGCCCCGCTTCCGGATATCTGCTTCAGGCAGAGGGGGAGGATCCGGCAGGTTTCCGGCGCACTTTTTCCCTCGCGCTGGATTTCGGCCCCGGGGTGATGGGCGGACTGCTCAATTATCTCGATCCGAAAGATCTGGATGCCATCGTGCTTTCCCATCTGCACGCGGACCACTGCGCGGATCTTGTCGGAATGCAGGTTTACCGCCGGTGGTATCCGTATGGAAAACTCAGCCGTATCCCCGTATTTTCACCCGGGGACGGCGCGGATAGGACGCGGAAACTTGCCGATGATCCCGCGGAGGAAACATACGCCGGGGAATTTTGCTTCACGGCTGTAAAGCCCGGTGATGTACGCCGTGTGGGGCCTTTCCGGCTGGAATTTTTTGCCGCTTTCCATACGGTGCCGGCTCTCTGTGTCCGCATTGAGGGTCCCTCTGCCGCGGATTCGGCGCGCACCTGCGTATTTGCCTATACCGGCGATACGGATTACTGCGACTCTGTGGTGAATGCCGCCCTGGATGCCGATTTTCTGCTTAGCGAGGCCGCCTTCGAAGACGGGCGCGATACGGTGCGCGGCGTGCATCTGACGGGTCTGCGGGCGGGAAGTCTGGCAGCTGCGGGAAGAGTGAAGCAGGTTTGCCTGACGCATCTTCAGCCCTGGACAGACCGGGAGCGGACGCTGCGCGACGCGCGGAAGAATTTTTCCGGTCCGGTCTCTTTGGCTTCCCCCGCAGATGTGTATCCGATCTGATTCGCGCTATTGTGTAAATATGACTTTTACGCGAAAAGACGGCCGCGCAACCGATGAACTGCGCAAAATAAAGATTACCCGCAATTTCCTGGAGCAGGGCGAAGGCTCGGTCCTCGTTGAATTCGGCAAAACCAAAGTGCTCTGTGTTGCCTCCTTTACCCCGGGTGTGCCGCGGTGGCGCAAAGACTCCGGGTTGGGCTGGGTGACGGGCGAATACGCAATGCTTCCCCGCGCAACCGATACCCGCTCTCAGCGTGAATCCGTGAAGGGAAAACTCTCCGGGCGGACGCAGGAAATATCGCGTCTCCTGGGGCGCTCGCTGCGGGCGGTGACTGATATGGCCGCTCTGGGGGAAAACACAATTGTGCTGGACTGCGACGTGCTGCAGGCTGACGGAGGTACCCGCACGGCGGCGATAACGGGAGCGTATGTGGCCTTGGCCGATGCCGTGAACCTGGGAATCGGCAGGGGATATATCGCCGCACAGAAAAACACACCCGTGCTCTGCGATTCCGTCAGCGCGGTTTCCGTGGGAATTATCGAGGGCGTGCCCTGTCTTGATCTTCCTTACGAGGAAGATGTGCGGGCGCAGACGGATATGAATGTGGTGATGACGGGCGGCGGAAAATTCGTGGAAATTCAGGGAACCGCCGAACACGCCACTTTCGACCGCGCGGAACTGGATATACTGCTTTCCCTGGCGCGGAAGGGAAACGCCACTCTGGCCCGGATGCAGAAAGAGGCACTGTCTGCCCCTGCCGCGGAAGGCGTACGATGAATCCCGGGCTCGTAATTGCCACACACAACAGGCATAAACTGGATGAAATACGCGATATTCTGGCTGCGCGGATACCGAATTTTGATTCGTCTGCCCTGCGGTGCGCGGCGGACTTCCGGGTTCCCGAACCGGTGGAAGACGGCGCGGATTTCGCGCAAAACGCACTGATTAAAGCCCGTGCGCTGAGCGATGCGCTGGGCGTGCCCGCCCTTGCGGACGATTCGGGTCTGTGCGTGGATATTCTGGGAGGTGCGCCCGGTATTTTTTCCGCCAGATGGTGCGGCGTTCACGGGGATGATGCGGCCAATCTCGCTTTGCTCCTGGCGCAGCTTGCCGACGTGAAACCGCCGCTGCGCGGGGCACATTTTATGTGCACGGCTGTGCTTGCCTTTCCCGGGCGGGAGAGCGTATCGTGCGTGGGAAAACTCTTCGGTACGCTGCGCAGCGCGCCCGCGGGAACAGGCGGATTCGGATATGATCCGATTTTTCAGCCCGAGGGCTGCCGGCACACGCTGGCGGAACTGAGTGCGGAGGAAAAAAACAGAATCTCCCACAGGGCGCAGGCGTTTCGCCGGATGGCACGGATCCTGACGGAGAAACTGCCCCGGCTCAGCGGCCGCAGCTGAGACAGGCAAGCGCACGGCGTAAAATTACGGCCTGTCCCTCGCTCATTTCCGCCTGCAAATCGGGTGCGCCGGCTTCTTCGGGAGTGAACCAGGAAAATCCGACCGCATCCGAGTTTGGCGTGCAGTCTCCCGACATCGGAATGATATATCCCAGGGAAACGGCGTGCTGACGCGGATCAAAGAGTCCTTCCCCCGGGGTGGGAAAGTATTCCCCGACAGTGAAGGGAACAATTCCCGGGGGAAACCGGGGTAAAGCCATCTGCCCCAGTTCCTTGCCGATATGGCGTGCAATGGCGTCTCTGACCGTTTCGTGAAACAGCACTCTGCCGCTGACCAGCGAACGGTGCAGACTGCCTCCGTTCATGCACAGCACCAGCCCCACGGCTTCGGTTCTGCCGCGTTCGTCGAGACGGACGGGAACTACGTCCACATACAGAATCGGTACTTTGTGGCGTACAAATTCAAGTTCCTCCGGCGAAAGCCAGCCTTCCGGCCCGCTGCCGTCAAAAGTGTTTAGCGCATCCATATTTCGATTGTGCCGGTTTTGGGATGCGGATACATTATTGGCCGGTGTTTTCGGCAAATGGTGAACAATCTGCCGAACCCCGCGCCAAATCCGCCGGAAGAAACCGAAATGTGGCACAGTTAAAGAATGAGGAAATATCTGGTTGCGACGCGGTGCGTCAATCTTCTGTTTGCCTTCCTGATGGCCGCCTGCGGGCTTTGGACGCTGTGGGGGCTCGGGCTGCGCCCGGCTGTTTTCGGTGTGGGCCTGATAGGACTGGTCTGTCTGGGAAGCGCAGTTTACGGTTGGTGCAAAAACAGTCTGTACCCGCTTGCGGGCGGAAGTCTCGCTTCGGGTCTGCTCTGGCCCACGCCGTGGGGAGCTGCGCCGATGATTTTCGGCTTTGTTCTTTTTATTCTGTCGGTGTCGCTGCGGATATTTATTGACTGTTTTGAACGCGACGGAAACTGAAAAAGCGAGAAAGGAAAAACAATGGTACGGCAGGAAGAAGGAATGACCGCTCCCGATTTTACGCTGCCCACCGCGGGCGGGGGAACCGTAAATCTGAGGGAAAGCGCGGCAAAAGCGGAAAAGGGCGTGGTTGTCTATTTTTATCCGCGGGCAATGACTCCCGGGTGCACGAAAGAAGCCTGTGATTTTCGCGATTCGGAAAGTGTTTTGCGCGCCGCAGGCTACACGGTGATCGGTATTTCTCCGGATAAAATTGCTTCTTTGGATAAATTCGCGGAAAAGAAAGAGCTGAATTTTGTGCTCGCTTCCGATCCCGACAGGGACGTCATGCGCCGGTGGGGTGCTTACGGTGAAAAGAAAAACTACGGCAGAATTGTGCAGGGAGTGATTCGTTCCACATTTGTTGTGGACCGCGACTGCCGCATCGTTTTGGCGAAATACAACGTCCGGGCCACGGGCCATGTGCAAAGACTGTGCAAAGAACTGGGGCTGGTCTGACTTTTTCGAAAGTGCGGCAGTGGGCGGAGCCTGCGGCAGCACATGGAATTTGCCATCCCGACATTCTCCCTTATATGCTTGTGCGCAGTCGGGATTCGCTGAAAACCGCGGCGTGTGCCTGATGCTTTGCCCTGCGGCGGCAGGGAATATATGCGCGGGTGGCGAAATTGGCAGACGCGCCGGATTTAGGTTCCGGTGCCTTCGGGCGTGGGGGTTCAAGTCCCCCCTCGCGCACGGCACAGCGGGGCCGGTTTCCAAAAAACGGATTTTGGGAACCGGCCTTTGTGCGGGTGTGTTTTGTGCCTGTCACGGCGAAAGAAAGCTGTTTTGTGTGTTTTGCAAGATTATCCGCAAAATAAATTTAAGCGGCGCCTGTTTACCCGATAGAATGGAAACCGAGACTGCGAACAGTAGACATTGGGCGGAGAATAAATGAAAATTGCAAGGATTTCCCTCGAATCCGGGCCGAGATTTGCGCAGATTGATCCCGGGTCGGGAAATTACCGTGTACTTGCGGGCGATCCGCTTTATCAGGGCGTTGCCTACACCGGGCAGGTATTTTCCGCCGCGGATGTGCGCCCCGTATCTCCTGTTCTTCCGCGCTCAAAAGTAGTCGTCTTCGACAGCGGCGATGCGCCGTGCGGGGCAGGGGAGAATTCGATGTATCTGAAACCCAATACTTCGGTTACGGGTCCCGATACGCCTTTGATTCTTCCTTCCTGGGGAAGCGAATTTACCTGCCGGCCGATGCTGGCGGCAATTATTTCCCGTCCCTGCAAGGAAATTCCCGCAGATATGGTTGCGCAGGCAGTCTATGGTTATACGCTTGTGAATCTGATTACCGCCGTCGAATACGCGGGCCGCGATCCCTACCGTGCCTTCGGCTTCGACACCTCCTGCGCCTCGGGTCCGGCTTTGGAAACGGAGCTCGAACCGGGCGAATACGAAATCACTTTGGCTGTGGACGGCGAGGTAGACACACAGATTTGCAGGTACGGTTTTTCCCGCGTACAGCAGGCGGTTTCTGCCGCGAGTACGGTGGCGACGCTGCTCCCGGCGGATTTGGTAACGGTCTGCGCGCTGCACGCCCCTGTGCCCGTCAGTGCGGGCACGGATCTTGCGGTGGATTTTGCGCCGCTGGGCGTATTGCGCAATCCTGTGGTTGCGGACAGGTAGAACGGATTTTGTAAAATTTTCGGATTTAACAATTCAGAAAGGATAGCCGACACATAGGCTGCAGAAATTATGAACAGTGCACATAATGCGGAGAACGAAGTCCGCGTCAGATTTGCCCCTTCGCCGACCGGCACCCCGCACGTGGGAATGGTGCGTACCTGTCTGTTTAACTGGGCGTATGCCCGTCATACCGGAGGGACGTTCGTATTTAGGATTGAAGATACCGATTCTGCCCGGGATTCGCGAGAATCCTACAACCAGATCATCGATTCCCTGCGGTGGCTGGGTCTGGATTGGGATGAGGGAGCGGAAGTCGGCGGCCCCAACGGTCCCTACCGCCAGTCGGAGCGGATGGATATTTATGCCGATGTGGCGCAGAAGCTGCTTGCGGGCGGTTACGCATACGAGTCGTTCTCCACTCCCGAAGAAATAGAAGAAAGGCACAGGGCCAGAGGGGAAGATCCAAAGCTCGGATACGACGGTTTTGACCGCGATCTTACGGATGCCCGGAAAGAGGAATATTTGGCCCGGGGCCGTAAGCCCGTACTGCGGATTCGGATGCCCGACGAAGACATAACCTTTACCGATCTGGTGCGCGGGGAAATCACTTTTAAAGCGGGTACCGTGCCCGATTACGTGATTGTGCGCGCCAACGGGGAACCGCTTTACACTCTGACAAATCCCGTGGACGACGCGATGATGGGCATTAATACGGTGCTGCGCGGGGAAGATCTTCTTTCTTCCACTCCGCGTCAGATCGTGCTCTACCGGGCACTGATGGAGTTGGGCATTGCCTCCCGGATACCGGTGTTCGGACACCTGCCGTATGTGATGGGCGAAGGAAACAAAAAACTCTCGAAGCGGGATCCGGAATCGAATCTGCTGCTGCACAGAGACAGGGGAATGATTCCCGAAGGGCTGCTTAACTACCTTGCCCTTTTGGGCTGGTCCATTGCGCCCGACCGGGATATTTTCAGCCGTGAGGAACTCGCCCGGGCTTTTGACATTGCCGATGTGAATCCGAACCCCGCCCGTTTCGACGACAAAAAGTGTGTGGCAATCAATGCGGAGCATATCCGAATGCTGGAAACTTCCGATCTGCGGAACCGGATTATCCCGTTCCTGCAGCGCGAAGGATTGGTACAGGCGGGAACGTACGAAGAATGCACACCCGACGTGCAGCGGATTCTGGATGCCGCGGTGCCTTTGGTGCAGACCCGAATCAGGCTGCTGGGGGAGGCTCCGCAGCTGATGAAATTCCTTTTTGCGGATTCCTCCGAAATAGAATACGAGGAAAAGGCAGTCGCAAAACTGAAAGATACCACGCCCGATGTGCTGGACCGTACAATTTCCGTGTTCGGGGAAATCGACGCCGCCAATTTCACGGCAGAGCACGTGAAAGAATGCTTCAGTGCGGCGGTAGTCGACGAAATGGGAATAAAGCCGCGTTTTGCCTATGCTCCGCTGTTTGTGGCAATGACGGGAACGAATGTTTCCCTGCCGGTGATCGATTCAATCGCGATCCTGGGAAAGACCGAGGCTCTGGCCCGTCTGCGGCGTTTGCGCGAAATATTTTAACCGCTGCGTCTGCGGCGCGAATTTCTCTGTGGGCTGTGCGGAATTCTCCGTGCGGCCCACAGGGCGTAATAGGGCATTTCTTTCCGGTGCGCCGCAGACGGGCCCTGCGCGGCAGAAGGCGTGAAGACCGTCACTGATTTTGATTTGCCTCCTGCCTGTGTTTGCACTATTATTATTAATCGTTGCTCCTGTGGGAGCAGCGAACATTGGGATATGGTGTAATTGGCAGCACGAGTGATTCTGGTTCATTTAGTCTAGGTTCGAGTCCTGGTATCCCAGCGGTGCGAGAGCACTTCCGCCCCGTTCGTCTAGCGGCCCAGGACATCGCCCTCTCACGGCGGTAACACCGGTTCAAATCCGGTACGGGGTACTCTTCCTGCCGGTGTCGGCAGTTTTGTTTTCCTCCGGCAGCCGGCCGGATATCCTCTGTAGCCCTTATACGGAGAAGGTATGTGCCGTAACGGGAAAGTCTGATGCGCAAAACAAAAGAACAGATATCGCATAATATGCGGCAGATCAGATCTGTCGATTCCGAAATTGAGATCATGCTCCGTAAGGAACTGTGGGCGCGGGGGCTGCGTTACCGGAAAAACTGCAAAACGGTATTCGGGAAACCGGATATCGCATTTATCGGGAAAAAGGTGTCGGTTTTTTGCGACGGTGAGTTCTGGCACGGCTACGACTGGGAAAACAGAAAAAAAGACATCCGGTCGAACCGTGAATTTTGGATCGCCAAAATTGAAAGAAATATGGCACGCGACAGGCAGGTAAACGAGACGCTGGAAAAATCCGGCTGGACGGTGCTCAGATACTGGGGCAGGGATATTCGGAAAAATCTGTCGCAGTGCGCAGACGAGATAGAAAGAATCCTGGCGGAAAAAACCGAAAAAGCGGAGGAAAATCCTTCTTTTAGGAAAGCAGATTGATCAGCGGCTGCGCCGACCGGTGCCATGTCCAGGCGTCTTTTACCCATTCCAGACCGGCTGCCCCCATTTGCCGTGCCCGCTGCCTGTTTTCCAGCAGATACAGCAGGCCGGCGGTGACTGCCTCCGGCCTGTGTCCGTTGACCACAATTCCCGTTCTGCCGTTTTGCACGGCTTCCGGCGCACCTCCCGAATCGCCTGCCAAAACGGGAAGACCGGCTGCGTAAGCCTCCAGATAGACAATCCCCAGACCTTCGATGTCCAGGCCTTTGCCCCGCGTGCGGCAGGGCATTGCGAATACGTCTCCCAGACAGTAGTGTGCCGCCAGTTCGCGGTAGGGGACTTCACCGGTAAAAATAATATCTGCGGCCGCGCTGCTTTTGTCTCTTAAAGCGTGCAGCCGGGAAGCATTCGGGCCTTTTCCCACGATCACCAGTTTTGTGCCGGGGAAACGGGCCGTAATCCGGGGCCAGATTTCGATCAGCATATCCTGCCCCTTGCGTTTCACGAGACGCGATATGCATGAAACCGCCACGTCGTGCTCTGCGATGCCGTAACGTCTGCGCAGTGACATGCGGGCACGTTCGTGAAAAGCAAAATCTTCGGGGCTGATGGCTCCGTGCAGCTGTACGGTCTGTGTTTCGCCCAGGAACGGGCGCAGCCGCTCCAAAGTGGCGCGGGTCAGATAGGTAACCGTATCGGCGTCGCGGAATATCTTTTTCAGCATCTGCCGTGCCCCGGGAAGCATCGACCAGCCGATTTCGTGGCCGTGGGTGGTGGCGACAATCCGTTTCGCCCCGGCTTCCCGGGCGGCGGAGGCAAGCAGTCCCAGGGGCGCAGCCGCACCGAACCAGACGTTAACTATCTTTTCGCTGCGGATAAGATCCTGCATTTTTCGGCGGACACGCGGTGTGGGAAGGAGTGTCGCGCAGGTGTCGCGCACAACGGCATACGGCACGCGCGAATCGTATTCCTCCGCCGTCTGCCCGCCGCACGTACGGGAGGGAAGCGAAGTGTAGACAACGAGTTTTTGCGGATCCAGCTCTTTGGCAAAGCCTTCGAGAAAAGTCTGAATGCCTCCTGCGCGCGGCGGAAAATCATTGGTGACCAAGAGTGTACGCTGCATTTTCTGCCTTAATTTCACAGTCCTTCGGTGCGCCGCAAGACTTCGGTTAAACGGTTTGCGGCTGCCACGAGTGCTGCCGCGTGCTGCCGTCCGGGCTGCTTTCCCATGCGTTCGATCGGACCGGAAATCGTCACTGCGGCAATAACGTGTCCGGACGGGCCGCGGACGGGTGCGGAAATAGAGGCAACGCCGGCTTCCCGTTCTCCGACAGACTGTGCCCAGCCGCGTCTGCGCACGGCGGAAAGCACGGTTGCGGTGAATTTTGCCCCGTGCAGACCGTGATGCAGGCGTTCCGGTTCTTCCCATGCCAAAAGAACCTGTGCGGCACTGCCGGCAAACATCGGCAGCGCGGCTCCCACGGGGATGGAATCCCGCAGTCCCATCGAACGCTCCGCCGCAGCCACGCAGATACGCTGATCCCCCTGACGCCGGTAGAGCTGTGCCGATTCGCCCGTATGGTCGCGCAGCGCAACAAGTACGGGATCTGCCGCCGCCAGCAGACGGTCTTCGCCTGCCGCTGCGGAAAGTTCGGAGATCCGCGGTCCCAAAATAAATCTGCCCTGAATATCCCGGGCAACCAGCCGGTGATACTCAAGAGCGACGGCCAGTCTGTGTGCGGTAGGCCGGGCGAGCTGCGTTGCCGCGACGAGCTGGGCAAGAGTGAGCGGACCCGCTTCGAGTGCGCACAGCACATGGGCCGCTTTGTCCAAAACACCTACGCCGCTGCCTGAATCGTTTGCTTTCATAAAACGATATTGGCATACCGGGTAATGAGACGCAACTCTATGGTGTGATTGTTAACGCCGCCGCGCGATATGGCCCGAAAATAAAGAAGGCGGAGTATTCTGGGAGAAGGTTATTTTTCGCAGGCGTAAATAAGAGGAATAAAAGGGGAGCGATGGCGGAAACGAAACTGAAAGTCCGTGGGGGAAAGCCTCTCCGGGGAGAGATTTTGGTGCGCGGGGCAAAGAATTTCGTGCCCAAGGCGATGGTCGCGGCGCTGCTTACGGCGGAAACGTCGGTGCTGCGCAATGTGCCGCTGCTGCGGGACGTGGACGTGACCGCACAGCTGCTGCGTGCGCACGGAGCGCAGGTGGATTACGATCAGGATGCCGGCGTACTTTCAATCACTCCGGGCACTTTGCGTCTTCCCGATCCGAACCGGGTGAATACGGTTGCGGGTTCTTCCCGGATCCCGATTTTGTTCTGCGGGCCGCTTCTGCACGCATTGGGAGAGGCCTTTATCCCGGATCTGGGAGGATGTCATATCGGCAGCCGGCCGGTTGATTTTCATCTTTCGGTACTCGAGGATTTCGGGGCAGTCCGCAATGCGCAGGACACCGGGCTGCATCTGACGGCCCCGCGCGGTCTGCGGGCCCGGAAAGTACATCTTCCCTATCCTTCCGTGGGTGCCACGGAACAGACCCTGCTGGCGGCTGTGCTGGCCCGCGGGGTGACGGAGCTTTCCGGTGCGGCAGTGGAACCGGAGATTATTGATCTGATTGCGGTATTGCAGAAAATGGGTGCCCTGATCACCGTAGACACGGACCGTACGATTCATATCGAAGGCGTGTCCGAACTCCACGGCTACCGGCATACGGCCCTGCCCGACAGAATCGAGGCCGGATCATGGGCATGTGCCGCATTGGCCACCCGCGGAGACATCACCGTCCGGGGCGCACGGCAGGCGGATATGATGAATTTCCTGAACATATACCGCAAAGTGGGAGGGCAGTTTGAGGTCTGTGACGACGCGATTCGATTCTGGCATCCCGGGGGCGCTCTGCGTTCGATCCCGATTGAAACCGATGTACACCCGGGATTTATGACCGACTGGCAGCAGCCGATGGTAGTTGCCTTAACGCAGGCGGAAGGCGTGTCTGTTGTGCACGAAACCGTGTATGAAAACCGTTTTGGCTTTACCGAGGCATTAAACCAGATGGGTGCCCATATTCAGGTATACAGCGAATGTCTGGGGTCGAAAAAGTGCCGTTTCGGACGGGAAAATTTCTTCCATTCCGCCGTTATTCAGGGGCCGACGCCTTTGCATGCGGCAGATATCGAAGTTCCCGACCTGCGCGGCGGTTTTTCGCATCTGATTGCTGCTTTGGCGGCCGAAGGGGAATCTACGGTGCGCGGAATAGATATTATCAACCGCGGTTACGAACATTTCATGCACAAACTTTCGGCATTGGGTGCCGATGTGGAAAAAATTACGGATTAAACAATCGGACGGTACCGCCCGGCTTTGGCGAATACCCTCCGGCACAGTAAAGGTTTACGAAAATGAAACAACAGAACGGCAAAATTCGCGTGGCGCTGATTTACGGCGGTACTTCCGGGGAACATCCGATTTCCTGCGCAACGGCCGGAGCGGTGATGGCTGCTTTGGATCCCGAAAAGTATGAGGTGCTTTCGATTGCGATCACCGAACGGGGTGATTGGGTGCCGGGAGTCACCGATCCGCGGCTGCTGCAGCTGAATAAGGCCTCTACCCATGTCGCGCAGAGCGAAACGCGGATTGTGTTCGCCCCGGGCAGCGGCAGGCAGAGTCTGCTGCAGATAACGGGGCAGGGCGCGCAAATGCGGGTAACGGATCTGGGGCCCGTTGATGTGGCTTTTCCGCTTCTGCACGGTCCTTTCGGGGAGGACGGGACGATCCAGGGACTGTTTGAGATGGCAAACGTTCCTTATGTGGGCTGCGGGGTTTTTGCCTCTGCGGCGGGCATGGATAAAGAATACATGAAAACAGTGCTCTGTGCGGCGGGCATTCCGACCGGTCCGTATACTGCGGTAACGGCGAAGGACTGGCTGCTGAACCGGGAAGATGTGCTTGAAAAAATCCGCCGGCTAAAGTTTCCGCTCTATGTGAAGCCGGCCCGGGCGGGCTCTTCTCTCGGAATCACGCGTGTGGAGACGTCCGAAGGGCTGGTCCGCGCAATTGAGACGGCGCAGGAATATGATCCGAAGGTGATCGTGGAGCAGGGAATTTCCGGTATGGAAGTGGAATGCGCGGTTTTGGGCGGCGGACTGCATTCCCCGGCCCGTGCCTCCGTTCCCGGAAGAGCGGTTATGGGAGACGCGGAAGCAGACGGTTTCTACGATTTCCGGCATAAATACATTGCCACGGATTCGCTGCAGATGCAGATTCCGGCCCAAATTCCCTCCGAAACGGCGCAAAAGATACGCCGGATGGCTGTCCGTGCTTTTGACGCGGTCGGCTGTGAGGGGCTGACGCGCGTTGATTTCTTTGTGACGGAGGACGGGTCTGTACTGGTAAACGAGATTAATACGATGCCCGGATTCACGCCTTTCTCCATGTATCCGACGATGTGGGAGAAAACGGGTATTTCCTATCCGCAGCTGATTGACCGGCTGATTGAACTCGCCTTGGAGCGGGGAACCGGTCTGCACTGAGCGAAGGCCGCAGGGCACAGGCGACAGTGCGGAAAGCCGGTGTTTTCCGCAGCAAAAACGTCTCTTCTCCCGTATGAGACAGACGGGAGAAGAGACGTTTGCCTATTATTGTTTATTTGCTCTTTTCTTTCTCGGCTGTGCGGTCCGTCTGCGATCTTAATTTTTCAAGACGCAGAATTTCCGCCACGGAAGACGGGTACGGCAGACTGCGTACCTTGTTTAAAATGGGGAAAGAGCCGAAGAGCAGAATCATATAGGGAATTCCTGCCGTCCAGCTTACGGGCATCAGTCCGCGCAGACCGCAGAAAATCGCGACTGTGGCGATAATTACGGCAATGTTTACCACGGGTGCGCCCCACAGATAAGCGGGAGGACGGGGGCTGTTTTGAGCCTTTTCCTTTGCCCGGAATCTCATATGCGTGAGCATTACCAGAATCCATGTGAGCAGAATTCCCACGGTCGCGCAGCCGTAAAGGACCATGAATGCGTTGTTGGGAGACCAGATTGCCAGTGCGGAGGCAGTGACAAAACAGACGGTTGCCAACGCCACGGCACCGTGCGGTGATCCCTGATGCGAGGTTCGGGAAGCGAATTTGGGAGCCATGCCGTCCAGAGCCAGAGAATGAATGGCCCGCGAAGCGGCGTATAAACATCCGTTCGCGGCGGAGAGCGCGGCAATAATCAGAATTCCGTTCATCACGTGTCCGGCTCCCGCGATCCCGATATCATCCAGAACTTTCACGAACGGGGAAGCCTCCGCGTTTCCGGCATCTTTTACCGTCTGCGTCCAGGGCTGCAGACCAATCACGATCGATACGGCGAACACGTAGAAAATCAGCAGACGCCAGATCATGGTTCCCGCCGCCCGCGGAATATCGCGCTGCGGGTGCTGCGATTCGGCAGCCGCAAGAGATACGTTTTCAATCCCCCCGAAAGAAAATACCGCCATGCAGGTTGCCAGGAGTATCCCCGTCACGCCTTTGGGCATGAATCCCCCGTGGGAGGTGAAGTTGGTCAGCCCCAAAGAACCGTGGTCTGCCGGCCATCCCCATAAAATTACGGAAAACCCGAGCAGAATGAAGACGGCGATCGCAATTACCTTTACCATTGAGAACCAGTATTCGGATATGCCGTAGAGCCTTACGGTGGCAAGGTTAAGGGTAATGATGAAAGCCGAACACAAAACCGTGCCGACGGCAAGGGGAAGATTTACGAACCAATGCTGGAGATATGTGGCGGTTGCCACCACTTCGGCACCCACGGCGAACAGATAGGTGACAACGAAATTCCAGCGTGTGACGTAGCCGCCCATTTTACCGAGAAAAACGGCGGCAATTGCGCCGTGTCCGCCGGGCACGGGGTATACGGACACCATTTCCGCCAGCGCCCACACCACGGATAAGGCGATAACCCCTGCCAGGGCATAGGAGATAACCGTGGCAGGGCCGGCAAAAGCAATCGTTGATCCCGAGCCGAGAAACAGGCCCGTGCCCAATGCCCCCGAAAGGGCGATCATTGAGATCTGTGCGCCTGTCAGCCTCCGTTTTAGCGATGTATGCTGTGTTTCTTCGTGCATTTTGTTACTTTCTGATTGCTTTTGCGTTAATGTTTGCAGACATTACAGTCCCGATTATTGTACTTCGCAGGGAAAAGAGAAAAAAATGTTTCATATCCCGGACATATATGCGCCCTGCGGAAGGGCGGGAGGGCGAAGATGCGCATACGCAGTGTGAACGGGACCTGCGCGGAGGGGGAAAAAGACGGGCGGGAGCGGATATGAAAAATCCTTCCCGCAGACGGTTGCGGAAAGGATTTCCCCAAAAAACAACGGCTGTTTCAGATGTTGCGCGTCACCTTGCCGGCTTTCAGGCAGGATGTGCAGACATTGAGACGCTTTGGCGCGCCTTTTACGAGTGCGCGTACACGCTGAATGTTTGGGTTCCAACGACGGCTCGTACGCACATGGGAGTGCGAGACGCTCTTGCCGAAGCCTGGGCCCTTGCCGCAGACGTCACATACAGAGGCCACGGTTATCTCCTTTGTTTAAGTAGTTGGGTAAAATCCCAATTAAAATTACAACTTAAAAATACTATCGAATAATCGGGCAATATGCCAAGTTTCGCCGCGGAAAACGGAAAGTGGTATTAGGCACTTTAATTTTCGGGGGATATTAACTGCTATGCTTGTGAAAGTATATCTGTAACGTCTGGGCGATAATATGGAGAAAAAAGTAAATGCGCTTGTCTCGGAAGGCAGGGATTTTTTCGCTTCCCCCCTTGCCCGGGTTTTGGGAACGCGCAGCGCCGAGGCGCTGGCCAAACTGGATTTGCACACGGTGGGGGATCTGCTGGGCCATATTCCGTTTCGTCTCGCGCACAGAGGGGAACTGATGCCGATTGCCCGGGTGCGCGAAGGAGAATCGGTAACAGTGCTGGCCCGCGTGCTTTCCGCCCGGATCCGTCCGATGAACACCCGCGCGGGATTTGTTTTGAACGTGACGGTTTCCGACGGCGAACATGAGTTGGAGCTGACGTTTTTTGCCCGCACGCAGCGTCCGCTGAGATACCATCTGCAGCGTCTTTCCCCCGGCCGGCAGGCTCTGTTTTGCGGCACGGTCGGCATATACAGGGGATCTTTGCAGCTGACCCATCCGGAATACGAAATTCCCGATTCCCCCGGGGACGTGGACAGACAGACCGTTGCCGCACCGATTCCCATCTACCATTCGGCGGCGAAAGTGCCCCCGTGGAGAATAAAACAGGCGCTGGCGCTGATCCTGCCCCGGGTTACGGAACAGACCATGGCGGAGATACTGCCGCAGAGCTATATCGGGCGTTTTTCCCTGCCCGGCAGGGCGCAGGCGATTCACGATCTTCATCAGCCCCCTACGGATGAGGCGTGGGCGGCGGCACTGAAGCGCATGAAATACGAAGAGGCGTTTGTGCTGCAGACGTTTTTGGCCGACCGCCGTGCGCAGGCCGACCGCCGGCGCGCCCCCGCCTGTCCGCCGCGGGAAAACGGTCTGTGTTCCCGTTTTCAAAGCCGTCTTCCTTTTCGGCTTACCGCAGACCAAAAACAGGTAATCGCGCAGATCAGTGCGGATTTGGCGCAGGAAAGGCCCATGCGCCGGCTGCTGCAGGGTGATGTGGGCACGGGGAAGACGGCCGTTGCCCTATATGCCATGCTCCGGGCGGCGGACGCAGGCCGGCAGGCGGTACTGCTTGCCCCTACGGAAGTTTTGGCACGGCAGCATTTTGAGGCAATCGGGAAAATGCTCGGAGAGCGCCGGCCGGGCGTAATCTGCGAAGCAGGGGAAGAGCTGCGCATTGATCTTCTGACCGGCTCAATGCCCGAAAAAGAGAAAAAATCCGTGCTGCGCCGGATAGAAAGCGGCACTTCCCGTCTTATTGTCGGCACACATGCGCTGCTGCAGGACAATATCCGTCTGCCTTTCCCCGGGCTGACGGTGATAGACGAACAGCACCGTTTCGGTGTCGACCAGCGCGCCGGACTCGCCGGCGGCGCGCATCTGCTGGTAATGACGGCCACTCCGATTCCCCGCACGGTTGCAATGACGGCCTTTGGGGACCTGAACGTGTCTGTGATCAAAGAAGCGCCGAAAGGAAGAAAACCGATTCAGACGGTTTTGGTCCCGCTGCGCAACAGACGCTGGAGAGAGAGGATGTGGCAGCGCGCGGCAGAGGAGATTGCCGCCGGCGGACGTGTATTTGTGGTCTGTCCGCGGATTGGCGCGGGGGAAGAAGAGGAGCAGAGCGCTTTCGCTTCGGAAGGGGATTGCCCGCCGGAGGAGCTTTTCCCGCCGTCTTTGGCCGCTCCCGTGCCGCCGCGGGAACCGTTTTCCGTGGAGAGCGCGTTTTCCATGCTTGCGAAAATGCCGCTGTTTGCGGATACGGGGATCGGTATTCTGCACGGAAAAATGGATTCCGCGCAGAAAACAAAGGCCATGGACGATTTTGCTTCCGGTGTTACCCCGCTGCTGGTCACAACGACCGTGATTGAGGTGGGGGTGGACGTTCCCGAGGCAACGGTGATGATTGTTTTGGATGCCGAGCGTTTCGGCCTGGCGCAGCTTCACCAGCTGCGGGGCAGAATCGGAAGAGGCAGCCGCGAAGCACTGTGTCTGGCGGTCCACGATGCCGCCCCGCAGACGCAGGCCGCAAAGCGTTTGGAGTGTTTTGCCCGCATATCGGACGGTTTTTTGCTGGCGGCGGAGGATCTGAAACTGCGCCGGGTGGGTAACGTGCTGGGAACCGAACAGTCGGGCCGGCATTCCGCGCTGCGTTTTTTGGATGTGGCCGAAGATGCCGATATTATTTTGGCAGCCCGCCGCGGGGCCGAGGGTATGTCCGCCGCGGAGGCCGGCAATCCGGCACTGCGCCGGGCGGTGCGGGAACTGGAATCCGTTTCCGACATCGGATATCTGGAGAAAGGATGATGATGACGCGTATTGTGGCAGGCAGCGCAAAAGGGCGGAGTCTGCGGGTGCCGAAATCCGGTACGCGGCCGACTTCGGGCAGAGTGCGCGAAGCGCTGTTTTCCCGTCTTGAACATCTGGGATATATTGCGGACTGCCGTGTTTTGGATCTGTTTTCCGGATGCGGGGCGCTCGCCCTGGAAGCTCTCTCGCGCGGGGCTGCGGGGGCAGTATGCGTGGAGTGCGCTCCTTCCGCCGTGAAAATAATTGCGGAAAATGCGGAAAAACTGGGATTTGGCCCGCAGTGCGAGGTGGTCGGGCAAAAAGTATCTTCGTTTCTTGCCGGCTGTGCCGCCGACCCTGCGCGCCCTTACGATCTTGTGTTTCTTGATCCGCCTTATGATCTGCCGCAGGCGTGCCTGACCGACATTTTACAGGCTTTGCGCCCCTGCCTGCTTTCGGATTCGCTGGTGGTCGCGGAGCGTCGGGCAACCGACCCCAAACCGGTCTGGCCCGTTTTTCTGCGTGCCTGCGATTGGCGAAAATGGGGGGATACCGGAGTGTGGACTGCGAAATTTTGCGGCAGCGGGAATACAATGGAGACATGAGCATTGCGATCTGCCCCGGTTCTTACGATCCGATTACCTTCGGCCATTTGGACGTCATCGAGCGAACCAGTAAAATGTTTGACGAAGTGGTGGTTTTGGTGGCGCACAATGCCAAGAAAAAGTATCTGTTCACCGATGACGAGCGGCTGGCTTCCGCACGGGAGGCACTTGCTTTTCTGCCCAATATCAGGGTGGAATTAATTGACGGTTTGGTGGCGGAGTATGCGAAAAGCATCCGGGCGGATGCAATCGTGAAAGGTCTGCGCGGGCCTGCCGATTATGATGCGGAGCAGGCGATGGCGCTTTTGAACCGCCACCTCAGCGGTGTGGAGACGATTTTTGTTATGGGCAGTTCCACGCTCATGCACGTGGCTTCGTCTTTTGTGAAGGATGTTGCCCTGCACGGGGGACCGATCCGTGATTTGGTACCGGTAAACGTAGCACGGCTACTGGAAGAGAAAGTGAAAAACAATGGATGAGAACGCTCTGCCGGAGCAGGCTGAATCTATCTTGGAGTTGCTCGACGAGATGACGGCAATGGTTGAAAACGCAAAACCGATGCCGCTTTCCGCTTCGATTCTGGTGAATAAATCGGAAATGCTGGAAATGCTGAAAACGGCGGCCGAGATTATGCCGCTGCAGATTGTGCGTGCCGACGAAGTGCTGCAGGACGCGGCGAAGGTTTCGGACGACGCCCGGTTTAGGGCACGGAATGTGCGCGAAAGGGCAAGCGCGGAAGCGGAACAGATTTTGGCAAAAGCGAAGCAGGATGCCGGGCGTCTGACGGAGCGGGAATCGGTTGTTGTGGCGGCAAAGTCCCGGGCAACACAGATCCTGGACGAGGCAAAGGAGAAAGCCAACCGTATTTCCCGCGGCGCGGACAGGTATTCGGATTCGGCGTTGGATGCGCTTTCGGAGCAGATCAACGCTCTGTACGGAGAATTGGATAATGTAACCCGGGCTCTGGATTCTCTGCGGCAGCAGATCGACGCCGGCCGGCAGGTGCTTGCCCGGCGCCGCGACGAAGAGCAGAAGAAGCGCATGGATGCGGCCGACGCATTGGCGGGAAACAGTTCCGCGGCGGATGCAGACGATATACAGACTGCGGAGTTTGCCGCCGACGACTCCGAACTGTGATTTATCTGCGGTCCGCAGGTACGTTTTGCGATAGGGAATAGAAATGAAAATGTGCAATCCGTTTGTCCTTCAGGTGCAGGATCTGCCGGAACGCGGGGAAGTAGGACGCAGCTGTGTGCGCAATGTGCGGCTGCCGGAGAGCTTCGGGGTGGAGCTGTATACCATTCCCGCAGGCAGTGAGGTGCATTTGGATCTGAATCTGACTTCCGCACAGGAGGGAATTCTTGTTTCCGGCACGGTGCGGGCAACGGCACGGGGCCGCTGTTCGCGCTGTCTGCGGGATTTTTCCGCGCAGATGAATGAAAATATGGCGGAATTGGTATTTTTCCCCGAGCGCGTGCGGGAGCTGACGGCGCAGGGAGATACGCAGGCGGCTGATTTTCCCGTAATTTCGGAAGACACACTGGATTTGGAACCGCTTGTGCGCGACGCGCTTATATCGGCAATGCCTTTCACTCCCGTATGCGAGCCGGATTGCCGGGGAATGTGTTCCGGGTGCGGACAGCTGTGGAAAGATTTGCCCGCCGATCACAGCCACACCCTGCCGGATTCGCGTTTTGCCGCTTTGGACGGGCTGTTTTTGCAGATGCAGGCAGAACGGGAAAGTGAAGGGGATCAATGACGCAGTCCCACGATTTTGAACAGCTTTTTGCGGCCTGGGGATGCCGGATCGATCCGGATCTTCTGGATTTGGCTCTCACACACCGTTCATGGGCTTTTGAACACGATACGGGATCCAACGAACGCCTGGAATTTTTCGGCGATTCCATTTTGGGCCTGATCGCAGTGGAGCGGATTTTCACGGATTATCCGCACTGTGACGAAGGGCTGATGACGAAGTTTAAGGCGGCCAGTGTTTCGGAACATGCTTTGGCGCAGGTGGCCGAAAAAATTCGTCTGGGCGATTTCCTGAAACTCGGTAACGGTTCGGAAAAAAACGGTGACCGCCGGAAACCCTCTATTCTGTCTGACGGCGTGGAAGCCCTGATTGCGGCAACCTATCTGACCCACGGAATGGAGACAACACGCAAAATCGTGGAACGCCACCTTGCTCCGCTGATCCGCAGTGCGGTGCTGGCAGGACCGGCAAATGACTGGCGTACCTCTTTTGAGCAGCTTGCGCGGCGGAAAGGGATCGAGGGTACGGTGAGTTACCGGATCACGGGAGAAGGGCCGGACCATGCGCGCCGCTATTACGCAACGGTGATTCTGGCGGGAAAAGAATGGGGGAAAGGCGAAGCCTCGTCGCAGAAAACGGCAAAACTTGCCGCGTGCGAAAATGCCTACCGTCATCTGGAGAACGGCGTTTCTTTGGACGGTGAATGGACGGACGGGCGGTAATATGCCCGAGCTGCCGGAAGCGGAGACTATCCGCCGCGGTCTTGAACCGTACGTGAAGGGGAAAAGGATTGCCGCAGTAAGGCTGTTTCATCCGCGCGTGGCGCGTTTTAATCCCGAGGGGCTGGACGGCATCCTTAATCTGCGGATTGAAGCGCTGGTGCGTCGGGGAAAATATCTTTGGTTTCTCTTTCCCGGCAGCGCGTTGGTGGCCCATCTGAGAATGTCGGGTCAGTTTCGGATCGGAAAAGTGGATTCTCCGCATCTGCGGGCAAGACTTACCCTCAGCGACGGAACGGCCGTCAGTTTTGTGGACCAGCGCACGTTCGGCTATCTGCATTTGGACTGCGTTGCCCCTGCGGCAGACGGGTTCCCCGCCGGGTGCGGCAGCGACAGCCTCTGCCTGCCGGTGTCGGTGCGCAAAACGGCACGGGATTTATTGGATCCCGCAGTGAATTTGGACCGGCTTGCCGCGGAGGCGAAAAAACGGCGCAGAGCCGTCAAATCTCTTTTGCTGGCACAGGATTTCGTTTCGGGGATCGGGAATATATATGCCGACGAGGCTCTGTGGGCTGCACGGATCAACGGCGGACGAAGAGCGGATACGCTTTCGCTTTCCGCTCTGCATCTGCTTTTTGCCGCCGCGCGCGAGATTATGAAACGCTCTATTGACTGCGGCGGCACGTCTTTCGACAAACTGTATGTGAACGTCTCCGGCAGGGCGGGATATTTTGCACGGTCGTTAAATGCCTACGGCAGGAGTGGGCAACCGTGTTTAAGATGTGGCACACTTCTAGTGAAAGAACCGTTTATGGGCAGATCCTCAACATACTGCCCGCAGTGTCAGTCACGTCGGAAAGAAAAAGACGGGAGATGAAGAGCCGTGGAAGAGAGAAAAAACATCAATGTGATGATTATTGACGATCACGAGGTTGTGCGCCGCGGAATCAGCGAGGTGGTGGAACGCGCGGAGGGTCTGAAGGTGATTGCCGAAGCCGGATCGGTTTCCGAGGCGGTACGGCGCTGTGAACTGATGAATCCCGATGTGGCCCTGGTGGATCTGCGGCTTCCCGACGGCACGGGAATCGACATTATCGAACAGGTAAAGGAACGCTCCCCGCAAACCAGCTGCGTGGTGCTCACTTCTTTCGACGACGACGAAGCCCTGGCCGAATCCCTGGCGGCAGGCGCAAAAGCGTATCTGCTGAAAACGGTGCGCGGTGCCGAAATAACGGAAGTCATTAAGGCCGTGGCTGCCGGAAGGGTGCTTTTGGATGAACGCACGGTAACCCGGCGGCGTGCCGACCATGACGATCCGACTGCCGATCTGACGCCTTCGGAACGAAAAGTGCTGGAGCTGATCGGAGACGGAATGTCCAACCGCGAAATTGGCGATAAACTGGGTGTTGCCGAAAAAACCGTGAAAAATCATATTACGTCGCTGCTGGCAAAAATGGGCATGCAGCGCCGGACCCAGGTTACTGCCTGGGTAGCGGGGCAGAGAGCTTCCGGGTGGAGAAACAGGCACTGAGCCTTTAACCGAAATTTGCGGGGCGTAGCGCACTTGCGCGGGAGCGAAATTATCCGAATGCGCCGTACGGCGCATTTCAGCGCAGAGGTGCGCTCCATACCATTTCGGTGCCGCTCGGTACGTCCTGTCTGTTGTGAATACTGAAAGTGCCGTGGTGTCTGCGCGCACGGGCAGCCAGATTGGAAAGCCCGCTGCGCCGCGAAGAGGTATGCGTGATCCCGGAGCCGTCGTCTTTCACGCGGATCGTGATTTTATCCGGGGAAGCGGATACCTCAACCAAAACGGAAGAGGCGTGTGCGTGACGCGATGCGTTGCTCAGTCCTTCGCGTACCACCGCAACTACGTCGTCGGCGATATCGCTGCCGATCGCGTCGTCAATCAGCGTGAAATCAAAATCCTCCGTGACGGGCTCTGTGTTCCAGGTGATCAGAAGCGATGGGGCAAAGCCGAGCGACTGCAGGGCGAGCGTGGCTTCCTGTTGCAGACGGTCCACAACCGCGGCGGGCGAAGAATCCTCGCGCAGAGACTGGACTATTTTTCTGATCTGCCCAACCGATTCGTCGATCGCCCAAATTGCCTCGTCCAGGGCTTTCTTTGCCGAATCGCTCAGTGTCTGCTTTGGATCTTCGCGAATTGCCGTGATGTGCATTCCCGACGCAAACAGCTGCTGAATTGCCAGGTCATGCAGATCGCGTGAGATTCTTGCTTTCTCGTCGAGCTCCGCGGCAAGTTCTTTTGCGTGGCGTGCCTCTGCCAGTTCCAGGGCTATTGCCGCCTGCTGCGCCGCGTTTTCCGCCATTGCCAGATCGTGCAGATCGAATTCCGCAGCTCCCGGATAACGGAAGAGAATAATCACGCCTCTGCCGATTCCCTGCGAAATCAGGGGAGCATACAGTGCGGGACCGAACTGCCGCAGCTGTGTCAGGCGAATCGTGGAAAGACGCTGCATCGAATCGATAACCATTCCGGCCTGTTCGCGGATCACGGTGCGGGCGCGTCCGTTTTCGGGAAACCGGATTCCCAGGAATTTTGCCGAGCCTTTGCCCGCGCTGATTTCGCAGACCCATGTGTCGTTGATGGAAGGCAGAACCATTAAGGCGATTTCCGCCCGTGAGGCCTGCAGCATCTGGTCGGTGATAACCTGCAGTGCCTCCTCCTCGTCCGAGCCTTCCAGCAGGGAAGAAACGATATTCTGGGAGGCGTTGAGCCACCTGGCACGGTTTTGCGAGGTGGCATACTCGTGTGAATTCTGTACGGCGATGGAGGCCGCGCGGGCGAGCAGTCTCATGTTTTTCGCGTCCGATCCGTCAAAATCGGTGGGTTTGTCCGTCAGATACAGTCTGCCCCAAACCTGCTCGTTGACGGGAACGATGACGCCCAGGAAGTTCTTCATCGTAGGATGTCCCTCGGGGAAACCGCCGTATTTGGGATTTTGCCCCAAATCGTTGACAATCAGTGCCCCGTCGCGCGGAATGTCAAGAAAAACGCCGTGTCCTTTCGGCGGGGAACCGATCATTTTTCCTGTTTCTTCGCTGAGTCCGGAAAAATAGAATTCGATGGTGTCGCCGTGCGTGTCCAAAACGCCCAGGGCGGCGTATTTCGCGCCGGTAAGCTCACAGGCCGAGTCCACGAAATACTGCAGTGCCGTGGAACGTTCCAGTGTCCCTGTAAGCTCGAATGACTTTGTGATTACGTCCAGAAGGGATGATTCGGATTTCATGATTTATTCTTCCTGTTCCAATGCCCGGCGGTAGTCCGAAACGGTATCCGACAGCTCCCGGTGTGTGCCGCGTGCCCTGATTTTGGCGGGGGATCCGGCCAGAAATATCACTTCATCCGCCGCGTCCAAAGGCCGCAGACGATGGGTGACAAGAATCACGCCGCGGTTTTTTCGGCGCAGCTGCAGAAAGTCTGTGATCAGAGCGTCTGCCGCCGCGGGATCCAGATGTTCCCCCGGCTCGTCCAAAAGGAGGAACGGAGCATTTGCCGCCAGAGACCGGGCGAGCAGCAGACGCCGCCGTTCCCCTCCGGAGACGGTGGCGGCGTCGGATCCGATCAGCGTCTGCACGCCTTCGGGCAGCTGTTCCAGCCACTTCTTCAGACCGGCGTCGGCCAGCAGTTCCCCGGCTTCCGCCGCCGTGAGGTTTCCCCGCGCCACACGGAGATTTTCCAAAACGGAGGTCTCGAAAATATGTGCGTCTTCCGCGGTGAGCACGAGGCTGCGGGAAATGTCTTTTCGGGGAATCCGTGCCGTGGGGACGCCGTTGAGAGTGACGCTGCCCGCGTGGGGTTCGAGCATTCCCGCCAGCGTAAAGAGCAGCGTTGTTTTTCCGATGCCGGAAGCACCCACAACCGCAATTGCCTTTCCCGCACGCAGCTCAAGATCGATCGGTCCGGCCACATCTTTTCCGCCCCAGCCCACGGTCAGATTTTCTGCCTTCAGAACCGGCGGGGCGGAAAGGGAAAAGGTCTGTTCCGCCGCGCGGGGGCTTTCGTTCTTTGCCGCATCGAGCAGCCGGATAATGCGTTCCGCGGCATTTGCCGAGCGAACCAGACCGATGGCGGCAGGAGAAAGTCTCTGCGTGCTTTCAAAGGCGGCAAGCGGGGTGAGGGTGCACACCACCAGAGCGACTTCGGAGAGCTGCCCGTTCATAACTTCCATGCTTCCGAGCACGATGGCAGATACGACGGTGATTCCGAGTGCGATTACGTCTATCGCCGCCGCCAGGGCGTTTGCCCGCGCGGATTTGTTGCGTTCGGCGCGGATTTGCGATTCGGTCTGTGCCAGTTCTTTTTGCAGAACGGAAAATTTTCCGGCTACTTTCAGTTCCGAAGTATGCTCCAGCATTGTCAGGGCAATAACGTTCAGTCTGCTGCGGGCACGCACACGTTCGGCCTCCGATATTTTTGCCCCGCGGGCGGCAGACAGGGGAGCGAAAATACCCGCGCCGAGCAGGCACAGGGCGAATACGGCTCCCACCGTATGGGAGATGGAAAATACGATGCAAAACGAGAGCAGGGAAGTCGTTGCGGCAACAGCCGCGGGAAGCATTGATTTTACGACCACTTCGCCCAGGTCGTCCACGTCGGAGCCGGTGCGGGCCAGCAGGTCGCCGCGTTTGATGCCCGCCACGGCGCCGATGGGCGCATGGGAAAGGTACTCATAGACGTGTGTGCGGATTGTCCCCATTCCCGCTAACGCAACCCTGTGCGAGAAAATCCGTTCCAGGTAACGGAAAATGGGCTTTCCCACACCGAAGGCACGCACGGCGGTAGTGGCAACGGTCAGTTCCAAAACGGAGGGAAGCTGTGCGGCGCGGGCAATAAGCCAGGCGGAAACGGCGCCCAAACCGATCCCCGAACCGAGTGCGCAGGTGCCGAACAAAACGGCAAGGAGAAAACGCCTTTTTCTGATTTGCAACAGTTTCAGCGCTCTGACCAGGTATTTTCTTTCATTTTCAGAAAGGAAGAAGGGCATTTCCGGGCTCCTTTGATCCTTTGTCACTCTGCTCTGTGCGTGTTGCCGAGCAGACCGTGATTATACTGTCGGCCCGTTTTTCCACTGCTTTGCGGTGGGCGATTACGATCACCGTGTGTCCGCGGGATTTGAGCAGGGAAACGGTGTTGAGAATATATTCTTCGCTGACGGAATCCAGATGTGCCGAAGGCTCGTCAAGGATAATAATTTTTTTCCCGGAAACGAGCGCCCGGGTGAGGGCCAGGCGTTGGCGCTGACCGACGGACAGGCCGACTCCGCCCTGTCCGAGCGGTGTTTCCCATCCTGCCGGAAGAGTGTCGAGTACGGCATCAAAACCCGTCAGGTGTGCGGCGCGGGCGAGTTTTTCGGGGTCGGAAACGCCGATGTTTTCGGCAACCGTGCCCGCAACCAGGGCGGGACGCTGCGGTACCCAGGCAATTTGTTCCCACCACGAATGCAGATCCAGCTCAGACAGGGGAATTCCGCCGACAGTCACCGTTCCGGAATCGGGATTCAGCAGTCCGAGGAGTACGCTGACGGCAGTGGATTTTCCCGCTCCGGATTTGCCTTTCAGTACTGTTACTCGGCGGGGAAGGATTTCCGCATTCAGGTGTGCGGGCGCAACGGTGGTGCGGTGCGGGGCATAGACGCACAGATCGCGGAAACGGATCACGGCAGTGTCCGGGTCGGGCAGAGGCTTCTTTCCGGAATGCGGCGTAAGGGGAATTTCCAATATCCCGAAAGTTTTTTCGGCGGCGGCGACTCCGTCGGCGGAGGCATGAAACTGTGTGCCTACTTCGCGCAGGGGTTTAAACACTTCCGGGGTAAGCATAATGACCGCCAAACCTTCAAAGAGCAGCATTTGCCCCGCAACCATTCTGAATCCGACTTCCACGGCAATAATCGCCGTGGAGAGCGTGGTAATAAATTCGAGGGCGGCACCGGAGAGAAAAGCGACGTAAAGAGTCTGCATGGTTTTTTCGGTGAAAGCGTTTCCCAGCTCGCGGACTTTCTTTTCCGGACCCATTTCCCGTCCCACGGCTTTCAGCGTGGTCAGCCCCGCCAGCAGGTCGAGCAGCTGCGATCCCAGCTGCTGCATGGCGGCGAGCCGCTGTTGGGAGTAGTTTGCCGTCATTTTTCCGATCAGGATCATAAACAGCGGCACCAGGGGGATGCAGAAAATGACTGTGAGCGCGGAAATCCAATCGAGCCAAAAAATAATCAGCAGCAGCATCGGCATGGCGGTGGCACAGAGAAACAGCTGGGGAAGAAACGATACGAAGTAGGCTTCCAGATCATCCAGACCGCGGGTAACGAGCGTAACTGCGGCGGCGGTATTTCCTTCCGCAAGCCACCGTTCCCCGAGAGCAGCGGCATGGGTGAGCACTTTTTCCCGCAGCGCGCCAATCACCCGCAGCGCAGATCGGTGTGCGACGGAGTTTTGCAGATAGTGGAGGCAGGCGCGCAGAAGGAATACGGCTCCCACGCCGATTGCAGCCCGCGCGGTTGTCTGCGGTGCCGCGCGGTGGTAAAAAACGGATGACAGTGCGTCGGAAATCAGAAACGTCTGCACTGCCACAAGAAGAGTGGCAAGAAAACCCACAGCGACCAGAAATGCAATATATTTACGTGTCTGCGCAGCGTATTTAAGCAGCCTGGGATCGAACGGTTTCACGAAGCAAAGCCTCCTCCGATAGGGTTAATTTCAGTCTACAGTGGCTTTTCCGAAGTGGGAAAATTTAACCGGTTTTAATTTGGAACAGTTAATGAAAAGTTCCGAAAAGAGCGCGGAAAAAGGAAAATGCGTTTTTGAAAATGCTGCTCCCCGAAACCGGTCGCGCGCAACGGTTTCGGGGAGCAGCCCATGCCCGGCAATACACTGCGGGAACTTACGCCTTAGCGGTTTCGAATGAGCGAATCCTGTGCAGATCGAGTCCGGCGGATTCCTCGGGGATATTGTCCACACTCAGACGCTTTGAAAATACCCAGTATGCCCATGCCGTGTAACCCAGCACAACAGGCACGAACAGTACCACGGGAACCAGCATTACAATATGCGTCGGCTGCGTGGCGGATGCCTGCGCGAGAGTGAGGTTGTAGGCGGGATTGACCGAGGACTTCAGCGCGTTTGCCCCGAATGTGGTGAAGATAAACACCACCGCGGCCGCCAGTGCCGCAAAATGGGTGAAGAAAGCGGGCTTTCCGCTGCCTTTCAGCGCGAGCAGTTCGGTGACGACAAGCAGAACCGCGGCGATCAGCAGCGGGATCCACGACTGAATTCCGACGGCATAGGCAAACTGTGCCCACAGCGCCCAGACAGCGGTGAATACCGTGGAGGCCAGACCGGATTTCCATGCGAAAGCCAGTGCGCGGCGGCGGAAATCTCCCTGTGTTTTCAGGGACAGCCAGAGCGCTCCGTGCGTCAGGAACAGAGAGCAGACAACCACTCCGCCGAGAATCGTGAACGGAGTCAGCAGGGAGAAGAATCCTCCGGTGAGGAAGTGGTGTGCGCCCGCACCGAGAGCACTGTCCACCGCAGACGGATCGGCGGCGGTGAAGGTACCGTTGCGGTATTCGCCTACTTCGATCCGCATTCCCTGTACCAGATTGGCGAAAGCCACACCCCAGAGAATGGAAACCAGCCAGGAAGCTCCGAAATGGAGATTGTCCCACGTGTTGCGCCATTTCTCGGAGTTGATCTTTCCCCGCCACTCAATTGCGCAAATTCGCACAATCAGCAGCAGAAGTACCACAACAAGCGCCGTATACATTCCGGAGAACATAGTTGCGTACCAACCCGGGAAAGCGGCAAACGTGGCGCCGCCGGCCGTGAGGAGAAAGACTTCGTTTCCGTCCCAGTGCGGTCCGATGGTGTTCATTATCAGACGGCGTTCTTTCGCGTTTTTGGGCAAAATGCGCAGCAGCATCCCGGATCCGAAGCCGAAGCCTTCGAGGGTGACGTATCCGATCCACAGTACGGTAATGAGGATGAACCAAAGAATTTGCAAGAATGAAAGATCCATTGTCTGTTATCCTTTCTTTCCTCAGTATGCAAAGCTGAGCTTTACGTTCGGGCTTGCGGTATCAATCATTTCGGTGCGGAGAGCCTGCTGCGGATTGATTCCCTCGACCGCGTACCGTTTGACAAGCACGAACCACACGACACCGAGAACGGCGTAGAGCACGGTGAAAAGAACCATCGAGAGGAGCACTTCCACCGAGAGCACGTTTTGGGAAACACCGAAATCCGTCATCTGATGGATCAGATCCGAAGGGGCGGTGGAGGCCATCGGCTGGGAGTTGAAATTCGGGTATACCACCCACGGCTGACGTCCCATTTCGGTAAGAATCCATCCGAAAGTAGAAGCGATAAAGGGCAGCGGAATCGTTGCCACAAACAGCTTTGCCAGTTTTCCGGAAGCCGGGAGACGGTCTTTGCGCAGTGCGCGCAGGCCGAGCAGCGACAGCGCCAGAGAGGCAAATCCGAGAATCATCATGATTCTGAAGGAGTAGAACGATACAAAGATGTTGGGCAGGTAATTTTGGTGCGGACCGTATTCGTCGGCGAAATACTTCTGCCACTGTTCGTTGATTTCCTTTGCCCCGGTTAATTTCGACTCCGGGCCCGAGAAATGGTTTGTGACCATGAAAGATTCAAGGCCGGGAATCGGCAGTTTGACCACGGAGTCTTTGGTCAGGTCCGTGCCGGTGAGAAGCAGTCCGAGCGGGGCGGACTCTTCGCTCTGGGCGATACCCATGGCGGCGATCATCTTTGTGGGCTGCTCATGGTAGATATGCTGCCCCATGAAATGCCCGGTGGTGATAACCAGCAGCGAAGAGACAAGCATGGTTACCAGACCGAAACGCGCCGCCGGTTTCCAGTAGGTTTCGGCTTCTTCCCGGTTTCCCTTCTTTACCATGCGTACCACCCACCACAGAGCGATTCCCGCAATCAGGGAGCCGGCCACGAGCAGCGAGGCGGTGATGGTGTGCGCGAAGGCATACATCGATGTTTTGGAGAAAATTACGGAGAGGAATCCGTGTGCGCCGTCCAGTTCCGCACGGTGCTTTTCGGGATTGTACACGGCTCCGTTCGGATTTTGCATAAAGGAATTTGCGGCCAGAATGAAGAGCGCCGAGATGTTGGTTCCCAAAGCAAACAGCCAGATTGAAAGGGTGTGGATCTTCGGGGTTACCCGGCCTCTGCCGAAAATCCAGATTCCGAGGAATGTGGATTCCAGGAAGAAGGCGAGCAGAGCTTCGAATGCGAGCGGTGCGCCGAAGATATCGCCCACGTAAAGCGAATACTGGGACCAGTTCATGCCGAACTGGAATTCCTGCACAATACCCGTGGCAACGCCGAGGGCGAAGTTAATAACTAAAATTTTTCCGAAAAATTCCGACAGCCGCAGCCAGCGTTCGTCTCCGCTGCGGAGCCATTTGGTCTGCATCAGTGCAACAAGGGGTGAAAGTCCGATTGTCAGCGGCACCAAAATAAAATGGTAAACCGTGGTGATACCGAACTGCCACCGTGCAAGGTCTAGGACTTCCACGTGCTTTCCTTTCGTGCAAAAAATGAATATCGGCCGGCGGGCCGTTTCGGATGCGCGAACACTTCCGGCGCGGTACGCCGAGCGCCGGGGTAAAACCAAAGTCCCATCCCGGTGTTCTCATATTCAATAATGAAGAGAAATCTGTGGGAATTCCACTTATTTTTGGGTGTTTTTCGCTTTATTTTAAACTCGTTTTTGCGTCTCTATAGAACCTATGCTTCCGGGCGGTTTCGAAGCGTGGTGTCGCAAAAGAATAACGCAACATTTGTTTTTCTTATTTTATTTTCCGCGACGGCGCGCAGCTGCCGGCCAAATGTGTGTTTCCGCACTTATTCCCGTGTGAATCCCGTTATTTTGTTTCTCCGGTCAGTTACGGGGCGGAAAATGTGTATAATTATGTGCGAAAGACCGAATTGCATCAATTCGGTTCCGTTTCGGTTGTCTGTGCGCCGGTTCTCGTGCTGCCGTGCCGAAACGCTGAAGAAGACTTTTGCAATCCGAGATTGCACCGACTTAAATACGGCGGCGCATAAGATTCGATGCACTTTGTGCCGCCGGGGGAGTATATCCATGACTGATCAGCAGTCTTCTCCGCAGAGCGGAGAATTGGGCGGGCAGCGCGGGCGTGCCCGAAAATCGGGGACGGAAAGAAGAAGCAGCGCGGAAAAGGCCGTTGCCGATTCGCTGACCGAGCTGAAAAACGATCCGCGCCGCCGCAGTGCGGAAAAGAAATCCGTCCGCGTGTCCGTGCCCAAAGCGGCGATTGCGGATCTCGTTTTCTCTGCGGAAGAAACGCCCCGGCAGACCGTTAAAACGCTGCCTTCCGTGCAGCTGCCGGCGGTTACGGCACCTCTTTTCAGGGAGCCGGACATGGCGGCTCTGGCAGCCGCAGCCGGGCACGGTTCATCTGCGGGGCAGGACGGGGATGAAGCCGCCGTCGACGGCGAATCCGCGGAAAAGGAAAAAGAGGCGCCGCGCAGATCGCGCCGCGGCACAAGGGGCGGAAGAAGCAGCGAAGAGACAAAGGCGGCGTCCGTGCGGCATTCGGCAGATACAGCCGAAAACGGAGACGAAAACGAAATTCCGCAGGATCGGCAGCCCGGGGAAAAGAAACGTCTGCGGCGCAGAAGAAAAACCGGGAAAGATGCGGTGCCGCAGGCCGGGGAAAGCGGCGCGGAAGAGAATGAGGATTCGGCCGAAGAAGTGCCTACGGTTCGCCGCAGGAGGCGCCGCGCGTCTGCCCCCGCAGACGAAGTCAGCGCACCCAAGGGTTCGACACGCCTGGCCGCCAAGCGGCAGAGACGCAAAGAGGGACGGGAAGTCGGCCGCCGGCGCCATTCTATTTCGGAAGCGGAGTTTTTGGCCCGCCGGGAATCCGTTTACCGCGAAATGCTGATTCGCGAGCGTGACGGTCTGAACCAGATCGCCGTCACCGAAGACGGTGTGCTCGTCGAACATTATGTGGCCAGGCACACACAGACTTCAATGGTCGGCAACGTGTATCTGGGCAGGGTGCAGAACGTGCTGCCTTCGATGGAAGCCGCATTCGTAGACATCGGCAGAGGACGCAACGCGGTTCTCTATGCCGGGGAAGTCAATTGGGATGCGGTCGGTCTGGAAGGCAGACCGCGCAGGATCGAAAACGCACTTAAGTCCGGGGATCCGGTATTGGTGCAGGTAACCAAGGATCCGATCGGGCACAAGGGGGCCCGTCTGACGGGTCAGATCACTCTCGCGGGACGCCATCTGGTGCTCGTGCCCAACGGTGCGATGACGGGTATTTCCCGCAAACTTCCCGAAGCCGAGCGGATCCGCCTGAAACGGCTGCTGAAAGAGATTGTGCCTTCGTGCCACGGGGTGATCGTACGTACCGCCGCCGAAGGGGCAACCGACGAACAGCTGCGCAACGACGTCGGACGCCTGATTGCCTCATGGAAAGACATTGAGGCGAAGTCGAAGAGTTCGAAAAATGCGCCTTCGCTGCTCAAAGGAGAACCCGAACTGGCCGTGCGGGTAGTGCGCGACGTGTTCAACGAGGACTTCAACAAGCTGCGCATTTCCGGGGAAAACGCCTGGGAAACCATTTCCCGCTATGTGGAGGATCTGTCTCCCGAACTGGCCGACAGAATGGAAAAGTGGGAAGAGGATAAGGATATTTTCGCCCATTACCGGGTTGATGAGCAGCTGCAGAAAGCCTTCGACAGAATGGTGTATCTGCCTTCGGGCGGATCGCTGGTGATCGACCGGACGGAAGCCATGACCGTGATTGACGTAAACACGGGAAAGTTCACCGGCACGGGAGGCACGCTGGAGGAAACCGTTACGCGCAACAATCTGGAAGCCGCCGAGGAAATTGTGCGCCAGCTGCGTCTGCGCGATATCGGGGGAATCGTCGTAATCGACTTTATCGACATGGTATTGGAAGCGAACCGCGATCTTGTGCTGCGGCGTCTGATTGAGTGTCTGGGGCGCGACCGTACGCGGCATCAGGTTGCCGAGGTCAGTTCGCTGGGTCTGGTGCAGATGACGCGCAAGCGCGTGGGCCAGGGACTTGTGGAGGCTTTTTCCACAACCTGCGAAGCGTGCGCCGGGCGCGGATATATTTCCCATGAAGATCCGGTGGAGAAGGAAGAACAGCCGAAGAAGACACGGCATGCCGAACCCGCCGCGGATCCGAAGCAGGCAAAGGTGAAAGAGGCTTTGGCGAATATCGCTGCCGCGGCCGGGAAACACCACGAAGAAAACGGGGAACCCGCCGCGCAAGACCGCCCGGCGGAGGAAAAAGACGGACATGGCGAAAATGCGCGGGAGAAAAAGCCGAAGTCGGCCGCGCGCGCCCGGAAACGGAAAGACGCCGCAGGTACATCGCGGGCAAAAGCGGCAAAAACCGCACCTCCTGCCCCGGCTCCGGGGGAGGAAACCGCGGAGAAAGAGACTCCGGGCGGGGGCGCCAAGTCCGCGCCGAAACGCCGCCGGGTGTCTTCCACGGGAACGATCACTCCGAAAACGGCGGAGGGGTTTGAAATTATTTCTTTCCCCGTCGCGCAGCCCGCATCGCAGACCGAACGGTGAATGTGGCGATTATCGCCTTTCCCGAACTTGTTTACACTGCCCCGCGTGAAGTAAGGTGGTGTGTCGGCACGTGAAATGTGCCTATAATTTTCAGTGCATGCGCATCTGCGTATGCAGCCGTATCGACAGAGATGAGCAGAACGTGGTTTACGCGATTGTGAAAGCAGGCGGGCGTCAGGAAAAGGCGTCTGTTGGAGGCATTCTCGTTGTGGACAGAATTGAAGGCAAGGCCGGAGACAAGGTTGAGCTGGAGCCGATTATGCTTGTCGACGGTGAGAAGATCACCACTGCCGCCGATGGTATTTCCGCTAAGGTGACTGCCGAAATTGTGGGTGACGAGAAGGGTCCGAAGATTTCTATCGTTAAGTACAAGAATAAGACCGGTTACCGCAAGCGTCAGGGTCACCGGCAGAAGCTGACCCGTCTTAAGGTCACCGGCATTAAGTGATTCGTCCCCTTTGGGTTATCCGTTCAACAAGCTTAAATAGTTAAGAGAGCAGGTCAGGAAACATGGCACATAAGAAGGGCGCCAGCTCCACCAGCAACGGCCGCGATTCCAATGCGCAGCGGCTGGGTGTGAAGCGTTTTGGCGGTCAGTTTGTCAATGCAGGTGAAATCATCGTGCGTCAGCGCGGTACCCATTTCCATCCGGGTGCCAATGTCGGCCGCGGAAAAGACGACACCTTGTTTGCGCTCGCCGAGGGCACCGTGGAATTCGGTGTTCGCCGTGACCGCAAAGTCGTCAATGTTGTTTTGGCAGACGCATAAAAGTTATTGACAGACGTTTGGCAAACTTCGGGGCGGAGGGCATCTCTCCGCCCCTGTTTTTGTTGCCCTTATTATCCGGAAGGAACTGACCCATGGTGAAATTTGTGGACCGCGTGACACTGCATTTGGAAGCCGGAAAAGGCGGAAACGGTGTGGCGTCGGTACACCGTGAAAAATTCAAGCCTCTCGGCGGTCCCGACGGTGCAAACGGAGGGCACGGAGGGGATATTATCCTGCGTGTGGACGGCAGGGAGACCACGCTTTTGCATCTGCACCACAGTCCGCACCTGAAAGCGGAAAACGGCGGACAGGGCGAAGGAGGCCTGCGGCACGGAAAACGCGGCGCGGACTTAATTGTGAGCGTGCCCAACGGTACGGTGGTAAAAGACGCGGATGGAAATATTCTTGCGGACCTGGTCGGCTTGGGCGCGCAGTATGTCGCTGCCGAAGGCGGATTTGGCGGATTGGGCAATGCCGCTCTGGCTTCCCCCAAACGCCGCGCTCCCGGTTTTGCCCTGTTGGGCGACGAGGGGGAAAAACGCGATCTGATTCTGGAGCTGAAATCGGTTGCCGATGTTGCCCTTGTGGGATTCCCCTCTGCGGGAAAATCGTCGCTGATTGCGGCAATGAGTGCGGCGCGGCCGAAAATTGCGGATTATCCTTTTACCACGCTTGTGCCGAATTTGGGCGTCGCACAGTTCGGCGAATACCGTTATACGCTGGCGGACGTGCCGGGACTGATCCCGGGGGCGGCCGAGGGAAAAGGCCTGGGACTGGAATTTCTGCGGCATATAGAACGCTGCGCAACGATCGTCCACGTGCTTGACTGCGCGGCTTCGGATCCTAGCCGGGATCCGCTTTCCGATCTGGATCTGATTGAATCCGAGCTTGCTTCCTACGCTTCGCGTGTGCCTCCGATTGCCGGGCAGATTCCGCTTCCCGCACGGCCGCGGGTTGTTGTGCTGAACAAAATTGATCTGCCGCAGGCGCGTGAAATTGCCGATTCCATCCGTGATGCGCTTAAGAAACGTTCGCTGCCGGTCTTTTCCGTTTCCGCCGTTTCCCGTGAGGGGCTGAAGGCTCTGGGCTACGGTCTGGGGCAAATCGTAACCGCCGTGCGCGAATCTGAAAAAGAACTGTCCGACCGGCAGCCGCGTACGGTGATCCGTCCGCTGGGAAACAAAAGCGGATGCGGTTTTACGGTTCGTCTCTGCCGCCGCGGGGAACAGCGTTTCTTTCAGATTCGCGGAACAAAAGTGGAACGTTTGGTGCGCCAGACAGATTTTTCCAACGACGAGGCCGTGGGTTATCTTTCGGACAGGCTTAATTCCCTGGGAATCGAAAAGGAGCTTTACCGCGCAGGTGCGCAGGCCGGTGAAATGGTTGTGATCGGCCCGGAGGAAGGCGGGATGATTTTCGACTGGGAGCCGACGGTGAGCGCCGTCGCGCAGGTGCAGGGACCCAGGGGCACGGATTTGCGTCTGGAAGAAAACCGGCGCTCCACGAGAAAAGAGAAAAAGGCGTTTTACCATGAGCGGATGGACGCCAAACAGGCAGCGCGCGAGGAATTGCGCGCGGAGCGCGAACAGGGCAAATGGGTTACGCCGGATGGGGAACGCGATCGTTAAGCCGTGCGGGGGCGCCTGCGGCTTTCACCTTTTTGCGGAAATGAACTAAACTGTATCTTACAGCTATGTTTGCGAAGGGGAATGGGAAATACTGTGATAGAAGTTGCAACTTCAAAGCGGGCGCTTTGGGATTCAACTCCGCTTGCCTTGGATTCGCCTCTTGGTCCGCCCGATACCTATGCCGAGGTGCTCGTCGGTTTCGATCTGTCGGCTCTGGGTCTGCAGCCGTTGGAAATACCCGGTGAGTACGGGCCGGAGACAACTGTTTCGGAACTGAATTATCCGCGTTTGTCTGCGGCAGTGAAGGCCGCTTTAAGCGGAGATGTGGATTTTGTCTCTTTGGACCGTAATTTTCACCTCGATCCCGCACACATGGAGAGGGTGGCTTCCCTCGACGGTCTGCGTGCCGCGGAAAAACTGTCGAATGTGCTCGACACGGGCGGCATCTGCATCGAACTTCCCTTTGACAGCGCGGGAATAGGGGCGCTTCCCGCCTTTTTGCCCCGGCTGGGCGGAATACGCACGGCTGCCGTGCGTCTGACTTCGGACACGGACTTTGCGTTTCTGGAAAAATTCGCCGATGTGGCCCATAAGCATGGGATTCGTCTGATGGGGATCGTCGACGACGTGGAGTACATGGAGGGGAACCGCGAAGTGGTGACCCGTGTGTTTGACTCCGTGCGTCTGAAGGTCAAAGATCCGCAGCGGATGCGCGCGCTGCGTTTTGAGCTGAGTGCCAGTGCCCATGCGCAGGACACAAAAATTATGGTGTATGTGGAGCTGGGAATAGTGGTTTCGGCTACCATGCAGGCGGCGCGGGAACGGGCGGCCCTCATTGCCGATATCACGCACGAACCGCTGTTTAACGCGATTCCTTTTTCCATCGGAACTGTCTATGATGTGGCGGACGGTGTGGAGAAATGGATTAAATACGGCGCGGCGGACGGTATTTATTTCATTCCGGCTTCCATGCCCACGGATTTGGCTTCTATTTTGCGGGGCGTGATCCCGCTGATTAAGACGCGCACGAGAATGGACCGCAACCAGATCTGAACCGGCCGGCAGCCGCGAAATGATGCGCGGCAGAACAGGTTGGCCGCGTAAAACAGACGGCGAAGAGGGAAACCGTTCCCGCTTCGCCGTTGCGTTTATTATGCGTCATTGCGCGGCTGCGTGTTTCCCGCTGCCGTGCCTGCGCGTTTCTTCTGTTATACTTCCTGTGCCTGGGCAATGAGACGGTCCAGGTCGGTTTTGTCCATTGCGCCGATCTGCGTCATGACCTGTTTTCCGTTGCGGTAAACTACCACCGTCGGAATAGACATGATATTGTGCCGCTGTGCGATCTCCGGCTGGGTTTCGGTGCTTACTTTTCCGAATTTGATGTGCGGGTAGCGGTTTGACGCGTCTTCAAATACGGGTCCGAAGCGTCTGCACGGTCCGCACCACGACGCCCAGAAATCCAGAAAAACGAGCCCTTTTTCAACGGTCTGTGAAAAATTATCGGCAGTTATTTCGATCGTAGCCATGTTTCTCCATCCTTTTGCAGTATGCGTTCTACGGTTATCTCCATCATGACGCATAATTCAAAATAGTTCTATTTTGCTCCGTATTCTGCGCTGACAACGAAATCGGCAAGAGCGGCCCGGATCGGAGGGGGAGGCTGTTTCCGGCGCCAAAACCCGAAATGGGGTTAAAATGGCACTATCCACACAGATGTGGAGTCGGAATACAAAATTGGCAGGGAAACATGGGTGTGTCGGAAAAGAACAAACCGCAGCGGATCGGGATTATGGGCGGTACTTTTGATCCGATTCACAACGGGCATTTGGTGGCCGCCTCCGAGGTGCAGGCGTATTTCGACCTGGACGAAGTGGTGTTTGTGCCCACCGGGCTCCAGCCTTTCAAGCAGAACCGAAAGGTCACTTTTCCCGAACACCGTTATCTGATGACGGTGATTGCCACGGCGAGCAATCCGCATTTTTCCGTTTCCCGGGCGGATATCGACCGCGGGGGAGTTACGTATACCATCGACACGCTGCGTGATCTGCAGAAAGTCTATCCCCATGCGGAACTGTATTTTATTACGGGAGCGGACGTGCTGCCCCAGATTCTGAAGTGGAAAGACCAGCGCGAGCTGTGGGCGATGGCGCATTTTGTGGGAGTGAACCGTCCCGGGCACGAACTGAACACGCAGGGACTGCCCTCTGAGGGAGTGACGGTGATCGATGTGCCGGCAATGGCTATTTCCTCAACCGATATCCGGCGCCGCGCGGCGGCGGAGCGTCCGATTTGGTATCTCGCCCCGGACGGTGTTGTGCAGTACATTTCCAAATACAGTCTTTATCGGGAGTGCGAAGTTAGGACCACCTCGCTTGTGGTCGACTGAGAAGCGCAAATGCGGTGAATTGAGATAAGATGTTTACCGGGTATACCGGAAGGGGAAAATAATGAGCGAAACTCCGCGCCTGACACGCAGACAGCTGCGCGAGATGGGAAAACTGCAGACCCGTCCGAATGACGCGCCGTCTTTGTCCGAAACACAGGAGCTGCGTCTGCGCCGTCCTTCGCGCAAAGAAATGCGCGAAGCGGAGCGCAGGGAACGCGAGCAGCTGGAAAAGCTGGACATGGCGACAAAAGAGGAAGAAAATCTCCCTTCCGTGCAGGAAACTTCCGCCGGGCAGACCCACTCGGAACCGTCTTTGCGCACTCCTTCGCGGGTATCTGTGTTCGACCGTTTTTCCGAGGACGGCCGGAGCGGGTCTGAAGAGGGGTCTTCCGTTTCGCAGCAGAAGGCAAAACCGGCCGGGCGGGAAACCGACCGGGCGCAGAGCACTCCGGTACCCGATTCACACACCAACGCCGCACAGGAGCCGGAGCCCGGCACAGGGGAATACACCGGCGGTAATGCCGCGCACGGAGAATCGGACGTGCGTCCCGGTCGGGAGCAGGAAGACAACTCCCTGCGCAGCAGGCTGCTGCAGAGAATGCAGGGAGATACGGTGTCGGATAATGAGCCGGCTGCCGCGCCTGACGCTGACGCAGATGCGTCCGGCGGGCAGGAAGAGGCTGCGCCCCGGCAGGGTGCGGAAGAAAACGCGGAAGAAGAAAAGAGCGCAGGGGAATGCGCCGGTGTTTCGGAAGTGGAAGTACGTGCCGATTACGGGCAGAAACATTCATGGCTGCTGTTTCTCGTGCTGATTGTGGTTGGTGCGATTATCGGATATCTGTTGGGATCCTGGATTAACGCGGCATTTTTCAGTGCGGGGGATCCGACGCTGCCGGCCGCGGTATCCGGCGTGCGTCTGCTGTAAAGACGGTCCGCCCGGCGGTCTGCGAAACGGAATGCCGGGCGTAAAACATAAATTGCGGAACTATTGAGAGGAAAATGTGGCTGCCACAGAAGAAGCAAAAGAAATGGCGATAGTTGCCGCACGTGCGGCGGCAGAGCTGAAATGCACGTCGCTGGTCGCGATTGACGTCTCGCAGCGTCTGGTGCTGACGGATGTGTTTGTGGTGATTTCCGGTTCTTCCGAACGGCAGGTGCGCGCGATCGTGGATGCCGTTGAGGAAGCGGTTGAGAAACACGGGATGCCGCGTCTGCGCCGCGAAGGCCTGGAAGGCGAAGCGCACTGGGTGCTGCTCGATTTCGGCGATATTATGGTGCATGTGCAGCAGGACGAAGACCGCGAATACTATGCTTTGGAAAAGCTTTGGGGAGACTGCCCGGTGCTGGATCTTCCCGACGACATTAAGTGTGCGCCGGCGGAGGAAGAGTCTTCACTGAGCCGGTATTTTGATTTTTCCGATTTGGGGGAGTGAGCTGCTGTGGCAAAAGAGCTGCTGTTTTGGAGACACGGACAGACCGATCTGAATATCCGGGGCAGAATACAGGGGTCAACCGACTGTCCGCTGAACGGGGAGGGGCTGGCGCAGGCGCGTGAGATCGCTCCGGAACTGGCGAAAAAACAGATCACAAAGATTTACTGTTCCGATCTGCTGCGGGCAAAGCAGACAGCGGAGGTGCTTGCCGGGCTGCTTCATTTGGAGGTCACGGTTGATCCGCGGCTGCGGGAACGCTCCTACGGGGATTGGGAAAAACTGACGGCAAAAGAAATCAAAGACAGATGGCCTGCCGAATTTTGCGCGTGGAGGGAAGGAAAACAGCCCGAAGGCGTGAATGTGGAAACGCGTTTGGCATGCGGTATGCGTGTAAAAGAAGCCGTATTGGATGCGGTCCGTGAAAGCGGGCAGGACGATGTGCTGATGTTTGTGGCCCACGGCGGCTCAATCGTAAACGGTATTATGTGTCTGCTGGAAATGGATCCGCAGCAGTGGACGGGTTTTCAGGGGCAGGACAACTGTCATTGGGCGCGTCTTATTCCGCGTCCGAAGGCAAATCCGCCTTGGCGCGTAGTTACCTACAACGGTTGGATCGAGGGGGAAACCGGGCTGCCGGCCAATCTGTGGCGGTAAATACGGCATCTGTTTGCCGCAGAATTTAAATCGGACTTTTTGCGCAATGCGGTAAAAACGGCGGCAGCCGCTTCGAAGCCGATTTTGGCAAAATCCGCCGCCGGCGTGCACGCGCGCGGAAAAGCGAAGTAAAATCATCAAAGGCAAAACAGCCTAAAATAAAGGAAAACCCGCGCCCGGCGCGGGAATTGGTGGAGCATAGGGGATTCGAACCCCTGACCTCTTCCATGCCATGGAAGCGCGCTACCAACTGCGCCAATGCCCCAAACGACTCTCTTATGTTACTAGTAAAGTGTGAAATCTCCAAATTAAATGAATTATTTTTCGGTGACTCCGCTCACTGCCCCTCTTTTTGCTGTCCGCTGCCTGCTTTGCCGCCGGCAATCCGTCTGCTGATCTGTTTTCCTTCTGCGGCTTTGCGCCGCGAAAAACGAAACACGGAAAAACCCGCGCCCGGTGCTGTTACCCGTCCTCCTCTTCAAGCAGTTCCAGAGGGTCTCCCTCATGTTTGGCCGCAGTAAAGACCTCTTTGAAAGCGTGGAAATTAATAACCGCGATGATTATTCCCGCCGTAATGTCCCACCACGCAACGGGACGGAAGAACGTGGCACAGCCGGCAGCCATAATCAGTATGTCTGCAAATACATCGTTTCTTGCCGCCAGCCACGCTCCGCGTATCAGCGAGCCGCCCTCTGCCGTACTTTGCCGCCGGAGCCTGATCAGAAGCAGGGCACAGACCAGATTTACTGCCATTGCGCCCGCCGCCGTTCCCGTGAGTGTGAACGGCTCCGGTGCTTCGCGGCAGACCGCTTTGTAAACAGCCGTGGCAAAAGCCGCCGCGGCGGGCACGAGAATAATGAAAGAAAGCACGAATCCGGCTTTTTGCTTTATTCTGTCCGTACGCGTCAGAGAGAAAAACACCAAAGCATTGATCGCGGTATCTTCGAGAAAATCAACGCAGTCCGCGAACAGGGAAACGGAGCCGATTGCGAGCGCCATCGCCATTTCCACGGCCGCATAAGCCAAATTCAGCAGGGCAACCATTAAAACAGCACGTCTGATATTAACCATAGGAAACAGTGTAATACACGCCGGGAAAAACGTCTCTGCCGAAAACCGGACTATGCGAAAACACACACAGACAAATGATACAATGAAACATATATTCTACTTGCAAAGGAGTGCCATGAAAGACTGTCCCCATTTTCGTATTTCCACTTTCCGGCTGACGGCTGTGGCGGGTCTGGTCTGGATCATTGCCGGGGGAAATGTGGCATGGATTGGTCTAAGCAGCTATCCGCACAGCGGCCTGTCCGCGCCGTGGGCGTGTGTGCTGCCTTTGGTGGTGTTTATTGCGTTTGGGGCGATGTTTTTGAAAACCGCTGGGAAAAATGTGCGGCGGATAGTCGGATTTGCGCATCCTGCGCGGCCTTTCTGGCATTTTTTTGACGCACGTTCCTATCTGATGATGGGAATTATGATGAGCTCCGGTATTCTCCTGCGTGTATTTAATGTGCTGCCGGAAGCATTCGTTGCATTCTTTTATACGGGTCTGGGAGCGGCACTGTTTTGCGCGGGATTGTTTTTCCTCTGCAGATTTGCCCGCTCTCCGCGCGGCGGCCGGTAGGCGGCATCTGTTTTTTAAATTGCGTGCGGGCGGATTGCTCTATCTGCCCGCACGCATTGTTTCCGTATTGTGCCGCCTGTCGCCCAAACTCTACCCGATAACCGAATGCGCTCGCTTTGCCCGTCTGCACCGGGCAGTATTGTTGCGTAACGGAAAACCGAGAGGAAAAGATGAAATTAACCGTTGTGATAAGTCCGGAGTACGACGAATCTCTGATCACTGTCACCGCACCTGAAATGACCGATGAAATCCGCAGGATCATGGATTTTGCCGCCGGGGAAGACTTTCAGATACGGTATTGCGAATCGGAGACGGAGCGGAATCTTTCCGGGCATGGAAAGACACGGATTGTCGGAAGCAGGGGGACGGACGCTGTGATTCTCGCTCCCCGGGAAGTGCAGGCATTTTTTACGCGGGAAAAAGCCGTGTATGCCTTTGCCCGGGGTGGGGAGTGGAAAATTCGGCTGCGTCTGTGCGAGCTGGAAAAATTACCGGATCCGGACGGGAATTTTATTCGGATCTCCCAGTCCGAACTGGTCAATTTGAGAGCTGTGGAAAAATTGGATCTTTCGATTTCGGGAACAGTCACCGTGTTTTTGAAGAACGGACACAAATTCTACGTGTCGCGCCGGTGCCTGAAAGCGTTTAAAAAGGCTGTCGGGCTGTAAAACGGAAAACGCGCCGGTGCGGCGAAGGAAAATTGGGAGAAGAAAATGAAACGTTGTAAATTTATCGGAGACATTATACGCGGCGCATTAATCGGACTGTTTATCGGTATCGCCTGCGAAACGGTATATTCCTCGATTTTTGGGGGACTTAGGCACTACCCGGGCGTACCGGGATTTCTGGACCAGTTTCACAACGAAAACGCGGCCGTGGCCGTGGAGCGGATTCTGTATCTGCTCTACGGTGCTCTGAGTGCGCTGGCAGGGCGGGTATACCATAGGCCGGAGCGCAGTCTGTGGTTCAGGTCGGCACTTCATTTACTGTGTGTTGCTGCCGGCGCGCTGGTGGTGGGAGGATATCTGCACTGGTATGCGCACGTAAACGAAGCAGCCGGGTTTTTTGGTGTGTTTGTGCTGGTTTATATGCTGATATGGGTCATTATTTACCTTTGGGAAAAGAAGAAAATAAAACAGATCAACCAAAGAATTTCCGCAGCGCAGACAGGGAGGTAGCTTTCGCGGCCGGCCGTTCGCTCTGCCGCTGCGCAGACGGATCGTCTTCCGCGGAAAAATAACGGCGTGCGGAGGAACGCCGGCGGGCAGACAATCAGTGTATCGGGCGCCCGTGACGCGCGTGGGCGGCGACGTGGGGAAATCCGGGCACAGACAGATGTAAAAATGCAAACGGGAGGAAAACGGGGCACGGCAGATACCGCAAATATCTGCCGTGCCCCGCTGCGTTTCGCGCGCGTCAGCCCACGATAATCACGTGCAGTCTGCGCGGTCCGTGCACCCCGTCCACGCGTACAAGCTCAATATCCGATGTGGCGGAAGGACCCGCGATCCATGTGAGGGGACGCGTGGGATGTTTACCCAAAATTGCCACCGCCTGCGGCACACTGGGGTAAATATCCTTTGCCCGCAGCACGATCACGTGTTTGTCCGGGATAAGCGTGATTGCCCGCCGTCCCTGATCCGCCTCTCCGTCCAAAATGATCGTACCCGAAAGGGAAATGGCAACGCGTGCCCCCGTCACCACGGCTTTTATCCCATCCAGTTCGCGGTAGGTCAGCGGGGAATCGGGAGAATCCGTATATACTTTCCTTCCGTTCCGTTTTGCCGCCTGCGTCCATGTTTTCTCCAGGCCATGCGGAACAACAACAGTTTTTGCATCCTGCAGGGCACTGTCAATCTCATCGGCCAGACCGTTTTCGTCGGTGCGCGAAACGACGGCCGTGTAATCTTCCAGTTTTTCCGTCATGTCCGCAATCACAGCTTCACTGCCGGGCAGATCCGTACCTTCCATGCGGTAGTTGCGGCTGGGAAGCGGTGCGGGCGCAAGCTGTGAAGCGGCAATGGCCCTGCCCACTTTCTCCAGGATTTCATCGCGTGAACTCATTTCTCCTCCTCAAACGTCTCGCGGAACGATTTGGCGGGCGGTGCCGGCACGTCCTTGTTTCTTGTCCAGACCGAGACGGGCCAGGGCAGCATCGTAATCCGCCGGTCCTTTCCGCCCAGCGGACGGCCGAGCTTTGCGGCGCGTGCAGCGGCTCCGAAAAGTTTTCCGCTGCCCATAACCACCGAGGAGGCTTTCATCGAAATATCCCACCCGGAGGGGACCGGGCCCCTGTTTTTCTCCGTCACTTTGTGCCGCAGGTGCACAAGCGCGGAGGGGATGTCGATTTTCACCGGACACGCCTCAAAGCAGGCTCCGCACAGACTGGAGGCATACGGCAGGGAAGACGCAGGATCGTGATGGTCGAAAGAACCGAGCAGCTGGGGGGTGAGAACCGCTCCGATGGGTCCCGGATAAATGGAATTGTATGCGTGTCCGCCTACGTGTTCGTATACCGGGCACACATTCATGCACGCCCCGCAGCGGATGCAGTGCAGTGCCTGGCGTCCCACGCTGTCGGCAAGCACTTTGGATCTGCCGTTGTCGAGCAGAATCAGATGGAATTCCTTCGGTCCGTCCCCTTCGCGCACACCCGTCCACATCGAAGTGTAGGGATTCATTCTTTCGCCGGTTGCCGAGCGGGGCAGAAGCTGGAGAAACACTTCGTAGTCGCGGAAGCTGGGAACGATTTTTTCGATTCCGACCACGGAGATCAGTGTTTCCGGCAGCGTGAGGCACATCCGGCCGTTTCCCTCGGATTCGACGATCGTCACCGTCCCGGTTTCGGCGATCATCATATTGGATCCGGAGATCGCAACTTTGCTGCTCAGGAAGAGTTCGCGCAGATGGCGCCGGGCGGCTTCCGCCAGTTCGCGCGGTTCGGTGGAAATATCGGCGGGGATATTTTCCATTTCGCGCTTAAAAATTTCGCGGATTTCGGCGCGGTTGCGGTGAATTGCCGGAACTACGATATGTGAGGGCATATCGTGTCCGAGCTGCACGATCATTTCCGCGAGATCGGTTTCCCAGGCCTTGATCCCGTGCTTGGCAAGCTCCTCGTTCATATTGATTTCCTGGGTTGCCATAGATTTGATCTTAACGACTTCGCGTGCCTGTTTTTCCTGCAGCAGACGCAGAATAATCGCGTTGGCCTCTGCTTTGTCTTTTGCCCAGTGTACGATTCCGCCGTGTTTGGTCACGTTTTCTTCCATCTGCCGCAGCAGCTGCGGAAGGTGGCTCATCGTGTAGTGCTTGATTTGCGAAGCGCTTGTGCGCAGGTCTTCCCAGTCGGGCATTTCCGATACGCGGATATTGCGCTTGTTGCGGATCGCGCCGGTGGCATGACGCAGGTTTCGCCGCAGCTGGGTGTCGCGCAGGGTTGTTTTTGCCCCGGTGGGGAATTTCGCTCCCCAGCGCAGGGTGTCGTCGGGGAGAGGATCTCCGTTTACCCACTGTGCATGGCGTTTTGAACTGAAAGGCATTCCGAGAAAAGTCATCATACACCCACTTTCGTCGTTGTTTCGTCGGGTACCCACGGCACGTCCTTTGTGGGGGCGAGAACTTCGGCCAGGTGCATTACGCGAACTCCGCTGCGGTTGCGGGCCAGACCGCCTCCGATATGCATCAGACATGAATAGTCGCCTGCCACGAGTACCTCCGCTCTCGTGGAGATAATGTTTGCCATTTTGTCGGTGAGCATGGAGGCGGAAGTTTCCGGATTCTTCAAAGAGAACGTGCCGCCGAATCCGCAGCAGGATTTTTCTTCGGGCAGCTCCACCAAATCTATTCCCTCCACGTTTTGCAGCAGACGGTAGGGCGCGTCGCCGACTTTTGCCACGCGCAGGGAGTGGCATGTGGGGTGATAGGTGACGCGGTGCGGGAAAAATGCCCCGACGTCGCTCAGCCCCAGTACGTTTACCAGGAATTCGGAAAGCTCATAGGTTTTGGCGGCAATTTCTTTTGCTTCCCGGGCCAGTTCCGGTTCGCCTTCGGTCGCGGCAACCATTTCCTGCTGATGGCGGATCGACCCGGTGCAGGAACCGGAAGGAACCACGATGGCGTCCCATTGCCCGTCCAAAACGCCGCGGAAAGTTTCCACGTGGTTTCTGATCAGCGGCATGGCCTCCGGATAGTATCCCGTGTTGATGTGCATCTGCCCGCAGCACGCCTGCGACCTCGGAAAATCAACATGAATGCCGAGTCTGCGCAACAGATGTACGGTAGCCGAAGGCGCCTGCGGAAACATCGCATCGCCTACGCAGGTGGCAAATAACGCAACTTTCATTAACATCTTCTTTCTTTGACTAAAACACACAGGGAAATGTGTGGAAAACCGGTTAAAATACGGACAGGCCCCGGGCGGCGGAGAAAATTACCGCGCACAGCACAAGCAGCAGACCGGTCGACCAGGGCGCGGCTTTGCGCAGCAGCTGAGGCTCGCAGCCCGGTTCGTTGATCGCGGTGGAGGCAATCGCCAGATTTTGCGGGGAAACAATTTTCCCGATACCGCCCCCGACCGTGTTGGCGGCGAGGAGGATATTCGGGTCCAGATGCGCACCCGTGCCCGCAGTTGCCTGAAGATTGGCAAACAGTGCGTTGGCACTGGTTGCCGAGCCGGTAACGGCGGTTCCCAGCCACCCCAGAATCGGGGAGAGGAAAGCAAATGCCGCACCGGTTGCCGCCAGTGCCGAGCCGATTGCCAGGGTCTGTCCGGAAAAATTCATTACGTATGCCAGCGACATTACCAGTGCGATTGTGAGCAGCGACAGGCGCAGTGCGGCGATGGTGGAAAACAGTGTTTTGATTCCGCGTCCGAAAGAAAACTCAAATTTCCCCGGGCGGCCGTATCTGCCGTATACGGCAGATACAATCAGGGCCGTGAGCACAATCATCGTGCCGGGCCCGGAGAGCGTCTGCAGTGTATAAACGGGCGCGCCGGAAACGGATCCGTCCGCGGCAAGCAGATGCCCGTACAGTCCCGGCCAGCGGATCGTGATATCCGTTGCGGACAGTGCTTTGGGGATGTTTATGCCAAAAGTCCAGAGTTTCGCGACCGCGAAGATGATGACGACCAGCCAATAGGGCATAAGGCCGAGTGTGATGCGCGAAGCGGAGGGAAGTTCGCGCATTTCCGAAGAAAATTCTTCCGGTGTGGAGGGGCGGAAGAAGGTGAGAAGCACGGCAACAACGGCAAACCCGAGAAGCGAGGCGAGGACGGCCGTCAGCTCGTAGGAGATCAGGCGCCCGGCAGCCAGATGCCCGGCCGCGGTGACTGCGCCCTGGACCACGGCAACCGCCCACAGCTGTTTTATGCCGCGCATTCCGTCCATAATAAAGAGGAGCAGAAGCGGGATGAATGCCGCGATTAGGGGAGTGATCCCCGTAGCGGCCCACGCTACCGCGGCTCCGTCCGTTCCGCCCAGGCGCCCGGCGGTGGTAACGGGAATCGCCATTGCGCCAAAACCCACGCTGATGGCGTTGCCGACCATTGTGACCAGCGCGGCTTTCAGAGGTTTCAGTCCGAGGGAAACAAGCATGGCGGCGACTATCGCCACCGGGGCGCCGAAGCCGGCCAAACCTTCGAGCAGACCGCAGAAGGAAAACCCGATCAGCAGTCCCTGAATGCGCATATCCCCTTTTCCGACGGTGGAAAAGACGGTCCGCACGTCGTCGGCCCTATTGGAAGCGACGGTCAGATTGTAGAGCCAGACGGCGGCAACTACGATGTAGAGAATCGGGGCGAGACCGAAAGCGAAGCCCTGGGCCGCGGAAAGTCCGATCAGGGGCACCGGCATTGCGAAGCCGATTTTTGCGATGAGTGCCGCCGCAATCAGCGAGCCGAGGGCACACAGGTGTGTTTTTAGTTTAAATGCGCCCAGCAGAACGAAAAAAGTCAGCAGCGGAAGAATTCCCACGAGCGCGGAAAGTGCCGGGGAGTGACAGATCGCGTCCGGTGTGGGGAGGAAATTTTCCATCTCGTACGTCCTTATCCGTATTAAACACGTCTTTGAGTCTGAAAATTTGTATAGGTCTAAATGCCTAGATGAAAACAGAATACATCTGTTTTTTGTTTGGCGGCTAGTTTATTTTCCCTTTTTTACGTGAGTTCTTAATTGCGTATTTATTCCCGTTTATTTCCGCGCGGCCCGGAAGTGCGCAGGAGCGGAAAAAGAGAAAATATGGCACAATGGAAGCATGACTTATCGTAATATCCGCGTTATCGGAGATCCTGTTTTACGCACTGTGTGCAGGGAAATTACAGAAATTACCCCCGGAATCCGCAGTCTTGTGGACGACCTGATGGAAACGGTGAACGAGCCCGGAAGGGCGGGTCTGGCGGCGAACCAGATCGGCAGTTCGTGGCGTGCGTTTTCCTGGAACATCGAGGGGAAGCGCGGATATATCCTGAATCCGGTGATTACGGATATATCCGCCGAAGAATATCAGGACGGGGAAGAGGGATGCCTGTCCGTGCCGGATCTGTGGTATCCGTGCGAACGCGCCTGGTACGCGAAAGCCGAGGGAACGGATCTTGACGGCAATAAAGTTGTGCTTGAGGGAGAAGAGATTTGGGGCCGCCTGATCCAGCATGAGGTGGACCATCTCAACGGTCATATTTACGTGGACCGTCTTTCGCGCGAGAATCGGAAAAAGGCTCTTCGCGAAATCCGTAAGCGGGGGATGTAGCAAAAGAGCGTGGGGAATGTGACGGAGAATGTTACGTGACATTCCCCCCTGCCATCGGCTAGGCTGTAGATAGCCGGACTTCGCGTGGGTGTCACGGGGAATTTCACCCAACAGCAGGAGGTCTCAGGTGAAACAGCAAAATACCACCCGCGGTGTTATTTTTATACACTCGGTTACACCGGCCGTTCAGCCGCACGTTGAATGGGCGGTTACAAGTGTGCTCGGATACCCCGTTCATATTGACTGGACGAAGCAGCCTGCCGTTCCGCAGATGAATCGCGGGGAAATGGTGTGGACGGGTGAAGCGGGCACCGGTGCGATGCTTGCTTCGGCTTTGGGCGGATGGGAACATCTCCGTTTTGAAATCACCGAAGAGGCGACTCCCGTATCCGACGGCGGGCGGTGGTCGTGCACGCCCGGCCTGGGGATTTTTTATGCGCAGACCGACTGTGTGGGAAATGTGGTTGTGCCGGAGAACCGAATCCGGGCTGCGATAGAGCAGTCGAACGGGGACGCAGCCGAACTGAAACGTCTTTTGGATATTGCCCTCGGGCAGGCCTGGGACGACGAACTTGAAGTATTCCGTTACGCCGGGGCGGGGGCTCCCGTGCGCTGGCTGCACCGCGTGGGATAATTATTCCGCCTGCGTTCGCACGCGGACGGATATACACGGAAAATGCCTCCGGTCTGCGCGCGGCCCGATGATTAACGGTTGAAAAAATCCGCCAGATCTTTTGCTGCTTCACTCAGCCCGGTTTCCTGCTGCCGGGTGGAAGACGCCGGCTGCGCACCGCAGGAATCGGCACGCGGTGCGCCCGGAAAGAAACGCAGCAGATCCGCCACGGTATGCGCCGAGCAGATTGCGCTGTCGGGAATTTCCGTTTTTGCCAGGCGCTCAAATTCGGCGGCTGCAGCCCACAGGGTAACGGTATCAAGCCGGAGATCGGAAAACCGTGCCCCGGCGGTAATTTCCCCCTCCGGTATCTCGGGGGCATATTCGCGCAGCGCCCTGCGGAAACAATCCAGGGCGGACGGCGGAAACTGTGTGCGGGAAAACTCTTCCATACCTTCATTCTACCCGAAACCGCCGCACGCATTTCGGCAAAGTGTCCTCCGTCCAAGACAACGCGTGCGGGAGCGCACTACACTGGAACTGAGGTGAGCACAATGGCGAAATACATGGAAATACATCCGCGCAATCCGCAGCCGCGTCTGGTGGAAAAAGTTACCGGCCTGCTTAGGTCGGGTGCGGTGGCCGCAATTCCCACAGACTCGGGATATGCGCTTGTGTGCGCGATGGCGAATAAATCGGGCCTGGAACGGATCAGAACAATACGCCGGGTGGGCGACAGGCACCACTTTACGCTGCTTTGCCGCAATTTTGCGCAGCTGGGACAGCTCGTAATCGTCGACAATGCCAATTTCAGGCTGATCAAATCCCTTACCCCCGGTCCCTACACTTTTATTCTCCGGGGCACGAAAGAAGTTCCCCGAATGACGCTTAACCCCAAAAAAGCGACCGTGGGGGTGAGAATTCCGGATCATATCATTACCCTGGCACTGGTGGAGGCAATGGGCGAGCCTCTGATTTCTTCGTCGCTGATTCTTCCGGGCGAAGAAGAACCGCAGACCGAAGGGTGGCAGGTCTGCGAAAAACTTTCGCATGCCGTGGATATTGTGGTTGAAGGGCCCGTGGGCGAAACAGGGGCGACAACCGTGGTCGATCTGTCGCAGGGCGAACCGAAACTGCTGCGCAGAGGAGCCGGCAGATATGATTTATTTGAATAGCGCCGGTATTTCCGGGTAAGGTGAAATTGCGCCGGCAAAAAGCAGGAAAAGAGAAAAATGGGTAAGTATAAGGCTGTTTTGTTTGATCTGGACGGAACCGTTTCGGATTCGTCTCTCCTGATCAGAAAAATTATGCAGAAACTCGCGCGCAGGGTACTGGGGCGCGAGGAACCGCTTGAGTATTTCAAGCCGTTTATCGGTCCCCCGCTGACGTGGAGTTTTGCGCAGATGGGGGTTGCGCAAAAGGATATTCCCCGGGTTATTGGGGAATATCGGGAAGATTATCTGCAGGTGATGACGCAGGCTCCGATTTTCCCGGGAGTAAAAGGCGTATTGGAAGAACTTTCCAAGCATTCGGTTCCCGCTGCTTTGGCAACCTCAAAACGGCAGGATCTCGCGCGGCAGATCTGCGACACATACGGAATTTCGCATCTTTTTGCCGTGCTCGGCGGGGCCGGCGGCAACGACTGGAAATCGAAAAAATCCCTGGTTGTGGGAGAAGATCTGAATAAACTGGCGGAATTGGGATATCTGAGCCGCGGCGCGGATTGCCCGGCCGGCGATCCGAAACGTACCTGGAAAGACCGTACGCGCACCGATGTGGTGATGGTCGGAGACCGGATTCACGATATCGAAGGCGCGGGAGTCCACGGTATTCCCACGATTTTGGTTACGTGGGGAGGAACCTATCCGCATGAGGAAGCGCAGGCGTGGAAAACGGTTTCTTCCCCCGCGGAGCTGACCGCGCTGCTGCTGGGCGGTTCGGATCTGTAAGCATACACAAGAGCCGTTTCCTCTGCCGCGCACAGAGGGCATTCCCCTTTTTTCGCAGATCCGAAAATCTGCGAAAAAAGGGGAATAATGCCGTATATCCGAAGTTTTCCGCGTGTCTACTCTGCCGCGTTGGGATTAAACAGATCGTATTTGTCTATTGCCTGTTTCACTGCCGAACGGTCAATCTGGGATCTGTCGGCCAGTGCCTGCAGCGCGCGGACGGCAATAGAAGCGGCATCGATTTTGAAGGTGCGTCTTGCCGCGGCGCGGGTATCGGAGAAACCGAACCCGTTTGCTCCCAGTACGTAGTAATCTCCCGGAATCCAGGGACGGATCGCGTCCGGCACCTGTTTTTCCCAGTCGGAGGAGGCAATGAACGGCCCTTCGGCGTTGCGCAGTTTGCCCGTCAGATACGCTTCCCGCGGTTCTTCCTCCGGGTGCAGGAAATTGTGTTCGTCTGCGGCCAGTCCGTCTCTGCGCAGTTCGTACCAGGAAGTTACGGACCAGACGCCCGCCGCAACTCCCCAGTCCCTGCGGAGCATTTCGCGTGCCTGTCTTGCCCACGGAACGCCCACGCCCGAGGCGAGAAGCTGTACGCGCGGTCCGTCTCCCTCTGCCGGATCAACGAGGTATATTCCTTTGAGAATTCCCTCCGTGTCCACATTTTCCGGCTCGGCGGGCTGGTGTATCGGCTCATTGTAGACGGTGAGATAGTACATTACGTCCCTGTCCCTGCCGTCGCTGCCGTCGCCGTACATCCGGTGAATGCCGTCACGCACAATATGCCTGATTTCGTAGGCGTATGCCGGATCATACTGCACCATGGCGGAATTGGTGGATGCAATCACCTGTGACTGCCCGTCCAAATGCTGCAGCCCTTCGCCCGTGAGCGTCGTTCTGCCTGCCGTTGCCCCGATAATGAATCCCCGTGTGAGCTGGTCGGCGGCTGCCCAGAACTGATCGCCCGTGCGTTGGAAACCGAACATCGAGTAGAAAATATAGATCGGAACCATCGGTACGCCGTGTGTGGCATAGGAAGTCCCGACCGCGGTGAAAGCGGCTGTCGAACCGGCCTCGGTGATACCGGTGTGCAGAATCTGTCCTTTTTCCGATTCCTTGTAGGAAAGGAGCAGATCCCGGTCGACGGCGGTGTAGTGCTGGCCGTGGACGTTGAAGATTTTCGCGGTGGGGAAGAGGGCGTCCAAACCGAATGTACGTGCCTCGTCGGGAATAATCGGCACAATTCTGTGCCCGAAATTTTTGTCTCTGATCAGGTCTTTTATCAGGCGGACAAAGGCCATGGTCGTTGCCACCTGCTGTTTTCCCGATCCTTTTTTCAGCACTTCCCAGTGTTTCTCCTCGGGGAGGGAAATTCCCTGTTCGAGTACACGGCGTTCGGGCAGGTATCCGCCGAGTTCTCTGCGCCGCTGCAGCACATACTGCATTGCGGGGTGCTGCGGATCGGGTTTGTAATACGGCGCGCTGTAGGGATCTTCGAGCTGCGAGTCGTCGATATCCAGGTGCAGTGTGTCGCGCAGAAGTTTCAGATCCGCGGAGTTGAGTTTCTTCATCTGGTGTGTGGAGTTGCGGCCCGCGAAGTTCGATCCCAGCACGTAGCCTTTGATGGTATGCGCCAAAATCACCGTGGGGCGGTCTTTGTGCTCTGTCGCCGCTTTGTATGCGGCATACACTTTCCGGTAGTCGTGCCCGCCGCGTTTCAAAGACAGAATTTTTTCGTCGGACCAGTTTTCGACCATTGCTTTTGTCCGCGGATCGCGGCCGAAGAAGTGCTCGCGGATAAAGGCTCCGTCGTTTGCCCTAAACGTCTGATAATCGCCGTCGAGCGTGTTGTCCATGATGTTTACCAGGGCACGGTCTTTGTCGGCGAGCAGAAGCTCGTCCCATTCGCGTCCCCAGATTACCTTTATTACATTCCATCCGGCGCCTTTGAAGGAAGCCTCCAGCTCCTGGATTATCTGTCCGTTGCCGCGTACCGGGCCGTCCAGACGCTGCAGGTTGCAGTTTACGACGAAAGTGAGATTGTCCAGATTCTGCGCAGCCGCAATATGCAGTGCCCCGCGCGATTCGACTTCGTCCATTTCCCCGTCGCCCATAAACGCCCATACGTGCTGCCCGCCTGTGTCTTTCAGACCGCGCTCGTGCAGATAGCGGTTGAACCAGGCCTGGTAGATCGCGGAAATCGGTCCCAGGCCGAGGGAGACGGACGGGAATTCCCAGAAGTCCCGAAGCTGGCGGGGATGCGGATAGGACGGCAGACCGCGTCCCCCGGAACGCCTGGAGGCCTGCTGCCGGAATGAATCCATGTCCGCTTCGGTGAGCCGGCCTTCAAGGAAGGCGCGGGCATAGTTGCCCGGGGAGGAATGTCCCTGGAAAAAAATCTGGTCTCCGCCGCCGGGTGCGTTTTTTCCGCGGAAGAACCAGTTGTAACCGACTTCGTAGAGAGTCGCCTGCGCGGCAAAGGAAGAGATGTGTCCGCCGACTGCCACTCCCGGACGCTGTGCCCGCGTGACCTGCACGGCAGCGTTCCAGCGCACCCAGCGCCGAAATTGGCGTTCGAGATGTTCGTCGCCGGGATAGTACGGTTCGTCGTCGATCCCGATTGTGTTGACGTAGGGAGTGACAAAGTTCCCGGGCAGCCGCACGCCGTGTTCGCGGGCGTGTCTCTCCATGGCGGTCAGGAGATATCGGGCGCGTTCCCCGCCCCGGGCATCGATCAGACCGTCGATGGATTCAAGCCATTCGTCTGTTTCCTCCCGGTCGATGTCCGGAACTTGGCTTAACAGACCGTTAATGAGCGGTCTGATTGGAACCTGATTCATGACGACTCCTCATCGTTGAAGCGTTTTTACCCGCGGGCAAAAACATGAAACGGAAAATCCTTACTCTTTCAAATTTACATGAATTAGGAAAAAAGTCCCACCCGAAACAGGGTTTCTCCGTGGGACGGGCGTCACCTTTTCTTTGGCCGGACATCGCCGCCGGCGGGGCAGACTTTTTCCGTATTTTCCGTTAACGGATGATTGACGCAGATAATTATTTTATGATTAATTTATTACTGCTACCCATGTGGCGATTGTACGTCTTGAAAGGACGGTTGGTTTACTGTGTCCGGTACCCGCTCCGGTGAAATGTTCAGATTTAATAAGGGCGACGTGGTCCAGGAGTTTGGCTACGACGATGATGTGGATTTCGATTTCCGGGATCGGGTTGAAGCATTAATCGGGGAAGAGCTGGAGGACGAGGAGTTTCGCGGCGTTGCCGACGCGGTGATCGCCTGGTGGAGAAGCGACGACGGGGATGTGGACGATCTGACCGACTATCTTGTGGACTGTGCCGCCGCCCTGGATTCCGGTGCGGGGGATATCTGGCTGTCGGTACCCGCCGCCGGGTCGCAGTTTCACGTTTCGGCCAGCGATGTTGATGAAGCGGCAAAGACTGCCGGGCAGTCCGTAACCACATCTGCGGGTCTGAAAAACGGCTGGACCGCTTTCCATATCATTTCCCGCGGGCGCTGATCTGTTTGCCGCCCGGGCCTGCCGGATATTGCGCGTCCGCGCATATACGCAAAGGCACGGAGCATCCGATCCGATAAAATACAGGTGCGGGGGAAGTGCGTTTCGGATCACGTTTTTTTCGCCGGTTTTGAAGATCGGCAAAATTACCGCTAAGATGAACAGCGGACTCTTAGCTCAGTTGGTAGAGCACCTGGTTTACACCCAGGTTGTCATCGGTTCGAGTCCGGTAGGGTCCACCGAGAAAGCCGGCTTTGCCGTATCTGCGCGCGTGCGCGCCCGGCGCGGCAGAGAGTATTTCGACCGTCAGCTTCCCAACAGCATTTTTACAGCGGCAACGGCGCAGACCATAGCGAAAAAACAGACGCAAAACATTCCGCAGGCAAAAAACAGGGCGGTTTTTTCTTTTCCTTTTTGCCACAGCGACACCGTTTCGTGGGACGCGGTGCCAAAAGTAGTCAGTGCGCCGCAGAATCCCGTGCCGCACAGCAGAAAAATCCGGGCCGGATATCCGTGGAGACACAGCGCAAAGAACACGCCCAGCAGCAGCGAACCCAGCAGATTAACGGTAAATGTGCCCCGCGGAAAACGGTCTTTGGGCATATGGGAGTCAATGAGATACCGAAACGTGCCGCCCAGACCGCCGAATGCCGCGAGCAGGAAAAGATCAGTGAAGCGCATGGCACTCCTTTCCCCGGCGTGCGGCGCGTCTGCCGGCGGCTATTCCGCACAGTGCGGCCAATACCCCGGCGGCAAGGGAAAATGCGGCGTAAAGGAGCGCCCGGGCATTTTCCGCCTGCAGATGAAGCCGGTATGCGTCCAGCACAAAAGTGGAATAGGTGGTAAAACCGCCGAGAAATCCGGTGCAGCAGAAAAGGCGGAAGTTTTGCAGCCGGGATACAGGCAGTGCGTGTCTGCCGGAAGAGAGGGCGGAATCAAGACGGGCGCAGGCAAACCCGAGAAGAAAGCTGCCCGCGGTATTAACCGCAAATATGACGGATATTCCCGTGCAGAGCAGCGTCAGTGCATAACGGCAGAGCACGCCCGCGGCGCTGCCGAAAAATACGCAAAAAAGTTTTCGAATCACTTTTCTATTCTAGCTTAGGCAAAACTTCCTGCTAATCTTGGAAGCATGAACACAGTGGCGGATATTATGCGGATTTTGGACGGGGAATTTCCCCCGCGGCTTGCCGAAACCTGGGATCGGGTCGGCCTGACGGCAGGTGATCCCGCGCAGCCCGTGACGCGCGTGGGTTTTGCGGTTGATCCCTGTGAGGCAACCGTGGAGGAGGCGGTTTCCCGGGGAGCGCAGATGCTCGTTACCCATCATCCGCTGTATCTGCGCGGCACATCGTCCGTGGCTGCGGTGACCGGGAAAGGCAGATGGATACAGCGGCTGATTAAGGCGGACTGTGCCCTGTTTTCCGCGCATACCAATGCCGATGCCGCCGCACGGGGGAGTGCAACGGCTTTGGCGGATCTGCTGCGGCTGGAAAACCGGCGTCCCCTGAGTCCGAATCCGGATTATCCGCAGCTGGGGATCGGGAAAATCGGTGAGCTGCCCGTGACGATGAGCGTGGAGGAATTGGCGCGGCGGCTCAAAGCGCTGCTTCCCGAAACGCAGCCGGGAATCCTGATCGGCGGTGATCCCGGGCGTATTGTGCGCACGGTTGCCCTTTCTCCCGGCGCGGGGGATTCGTTTTTGGACGCGGTTTCCCTCTCCGGGGCGGATGTGTATATCACCGCCGATTTGCGCCACCACCGCGCAACGGACCATCTGTGGAACGGGGGATGCGCCCTGATTTCCGTGACGCATTTTGCCTCGGAGTGGCCTGTTTTGAAAAATATGGAGCGGGCGGTAAAAGACGCGCTGCAGGTGCAGACCTATGTTTCCGCAATTGTGACTGATCCGTGGACGCAGCGGGTCTGAATATGAAACAATAAAACGGAACCGAGTGAAAGTGAGCATTTATGCCCCGCGCCCCACATTCTCAGCAGCTGCAGTTACTCACGGTCGCGCAATTGGATGCGCGTCTGCTGCAGCTGCGGCAGGAAGCAAAGACGCATCCTCTGCTGGCCGCCGTCGCCGGAGAAAACGAAACTTTGGCAAAACTGGAGAAACGCCGTCTCCGGCTGGCTGAAGAAGCGGCGCAATACAACGCCTGCGCGGATCGGATAGGTGCGCAGGCAGAGACCAAGTCGGCTCTGGCGGCAAAAAAAGAGGAACGGCTGCGCGCAGGCGTGGGGATGGATTCGCGCGAACTGCTTGCGCTGCAAAACGAGATCGACACCCTGCGGGGGCAGATTGCGCAGTTGGAGGAGAAACAGCTCGAAGCGATGGAAGCTGCGGAAGAAAACGGGAGCGCACAAAAAGAACTGGCTCTGCTCCGCCGCCGTGCGGAAGAAACAAAATCCGCCCTGGAAAAGGACCTGAGTCTTGCTTTGGAGGAAAACCGGCAGCAGGCGGAGGAAATAAAACTCAGGCGGGAACAGATATACGCGCAGCTGGACGAAGATTTGAGGGACGCTTATGAAAATGCCCGCGCCGCAGGCGCTCCGGCGATAATCGGTCTATACCGCAACGGGCAGTCTACCGGGGGTGTGGAACTTCCTTCCTCCGAAGTGGCACGGATCCGCGCACTTGATCCGGATGAGATTTATCTGTGCGAAGAATACGGGTGCATTGTGGTTCCCCTGGACGCATAGGGTCTCCCGGGCCGCCTCCGTGCCCCGCCCCTCGCAGTATATGTGAATGCAGTACTATATATCACATATCTTTGCGGGGGGGGGGATTTTTTAACTAGAATGTCTCTTGCTTTAATGATTTTTTGATTGTCAGAGGTATTCGTTTCAATGAAACGTTTTGTCCGTTTTACCGGTTTCTGTCTGTCTCTCCTTCTGTGTTTTCCCCTCGGACCTGCCGCGGCCGATCCGCTCGGGCAGAGCAGCCGGATTGCGCAGGCACCCGGGCGGAAAGCAGACAGTGCCTCTTTCTCCCGTCTGTCCGCCGGGGCGAAGACTTTGGCCGGTGCGAAAATGCTTCATCCCGGTTTCGCATTCGCCCACGGAAAACTTCAGAACCGTATTCCGGGGCGGAACGCAGCTTCGGAGTCGGCTCTTTCCGCAGGGCAAAAACGGGATGTGTTTATGCGCTCGGTGCGTCTGTCGCGCGAAATGATCAAAACGGGCAGTTCGGTCGCATCGCTGTTTTCCGCCGCGTCTGCGGCATTTTCCGCAGTGCGTTCTTCCGGGAATTCCCTTTTCACGGTTTCCGGCTCCGTAGTCACGGGTCTGACGGAAGAGGGAAAAAACTATTTTCGCGACCATCACCGACTGGAAGTGCCTTCGGGAATAACCGCTGTCGGCGACGAGGCGTTTAAATCTCTGGGACTGACCGAAGCGGTGCTGCCCCCAAGCGTGGCTGCGGTCGGCGACAGGGCATTTTACGACAACGCTCTGACGGCACCTGATCTGTCGTCTCTGCACAAAATAGGAAAATCCGCATTTCAGAAAAATAAGCTCCGCGGCGCTCTTGTGCTGAAAAACATTGAATCTCTGGGGGAAAGCGCGTTTGCCGACAATGAGCTGACGTCCCTTGAGATAAAGGAAGAACGGCAGATCACGGATACCGCTGCGCGTCTTACCGAGGTGCCTGCCAACGCTTTTCGCGACAACAGGCTCACCGGCGTATTGCTGCCCGATACGGTTACGGTTTTGGGCGACGCGTGTTTTGCGAACAACGATCTGGGGGATTTTTCTTTCCGCCGCGGACTGGTGACGGTGGGCGACGCCGTTTTCAGCGGGAACCACTTTTCGCAGGCCGCTTTTCCCGACACTCTGCGGAATTTTGGCAGGGACGTATTTGCCAACAACAAACGCTGGATAAAAATTGATCCTTCTTCTCCCGCCGCGGTGAAAAACGCGAAGTATTCCACAGGCTTCGGAAACGTGCGCAATTCCGTTTCCCTGCAGATCAGCTATGTGGACGAAAACGGAGTCGATATTGTTTCGCCGCGCGTGATGGACAGCGAGTTCTTCGATCCCAACGGAGTGTATTACAAAGACAGCGAAAACACGATGGACGTGCCGCGTTTTGCGGGTTTCACGGCGCAGGGTGCCACAGGTGCAACTCTGAGGGGAGACAAACTGTATTTCACGCCGGACAGGGATAAGTATGCACTGAAAATTCGGTATCGGCGGGAAAATGTCCTTCCCTATATCAGCGGTGAATTTAATAAGCGTTTCGCGGTAGGGGAAAAGATCGACCGTGCGGCACTGCTTAAGGGAATGTATGCCTACGATACAAAGGGCCAAAGTATAAGCGTTACCGTATTTCCCGACGAAATCAAAGATCCGAAACAAAACACGGTTTACGATGTGTGGTACCGGGCAACGGATGAGCGGGGAAACACCGCCGTTACGCCGGGAAAAATACTCGTGGGAATGGATTGGCCGCAGATGCCGATCTGCACCGGGTGGAAAGTAAAAGATTTCACTTACGATAATGATGGGAAAATCACCGGTTTCAATCCTCAGGGAAACCATGCGCATGCAACCGAGATTCCCTGTTGGCCAAGCGTGGACACATACGGCAGACGGGTCAGCGGAATCGGCCGCTTCGCTTTCAATGGGAAGGGTCTGACCAAAATCCCCTCCGACTGGGGTGAAATCAGATACATCGATTACTACGCTTTTAGCGGCAACAAACTTGTTGCGCTCCCTGCGAGCTGGGGAAAAGTGGTGGATGTAAGTTCGTATGCTTTTTCGAACAATAAACTGCGCTCTCTTCCCCCGAGCTGGGGAGAGATCAGCAGCATAGACAGCGGTTCGTTTGAACATAATGAGATTGGGTCTCTGCCGCTTTCGTGGGGAAAGGTCGGGAGCGTGTCGGAGGATGCGTTCGCCAACAATAAGATTTCATCGATTCCCGATTCCTGGGGCCGTATCTCCTATCTGCAAAACGGTGCTTTTGCCCATAACAGGATCAGGAAAATACCGCCAAGCTGGGGCGAAATCACCGCAGCCGGGGAAGAAACCCGCCGCAATTCGAGTTACGGTGTGTTTCAGGACAATGAGATTGAGGAGATTCCCCCGTCCTGGGAAAAAGTAAAGGAGCTGGGACTCTCCGCCTTCTCGGGGAATAAAATCGGCAGAATTCCACCGTCCTGGGGGAAAATAGATGAATTGCCCTCCTACGTTTTCAGTAATAACAGAGTGCGGGAGATCCCCGGCAGCTGGGGCGAAATCACCGAAATCGGGGAAAGCGCATTCTCCGGCAATAAAATTTCGGTACTGCCCGATACCTGGAAGAAGATCACCGAGATAAAAAGCAGTGCCTTCTACGGCAATCAGATAGAAAATCTGCCCGGCAGCTGGGAAAACGTAGGCACAATAGGCGGAAGTGCTTTTGGGAGCAACAAGATCGCGGTTCTTCCTCCTGCCTGGGGGAAAATCACGGAGATTGACTCCTATACTTTTGAGGGCAACAAAATCAGAAAAATTCCCGATTCCTGGGGTGAAATCACCGCAGTCAGAGGCGGCGCGTTCAAGAACAATCCGTTGGATACCGTGCCGCAGACGTGGGGAAAAATTAATTATCTGGGTTCGGAGGCGTTTGGGGAAACGAATGTTACCTCTATTCCCGATTCCTGGGGTGAAATCACCGAAATACAGAAAGGACTTTTCGGTGTTGGGCTTTCCTCGCTTCCTCTTTCCTGGGGGAAAGTGACCAAGATCGACAGTGAGGCTTTCGTGGGATACAAACTCACCAAAATTCCCTCCGACTGGGGTGAAATCACCGAAATCGGGTGGAGGGCTTTTGAGGAGAACAATATTGCCGCGCTGCCCGCGAGCTGGGGAAAAGTGAACTATATCGGCTGGTATGCGTTTAAGAGCAACCGAATTTCCACATTCCCCGATTCCTGGGGTGAAATCACCGAAATCGGCAAACAGACCTTCTACGGGAATAAAATTCCCTCCGTCCCGCAAAGCTGGGGAAAAGTCACGAAGATCGAGGAAGAGGCGTTTAAAGACAATAAAATTGCCGATTTCGCCCGCGACTGGGGAAGCGTGACGGAGATCGGGAAATCGGCCTTTGAGAGCAATCTGATTCCCGCGCTGCCCGCGAGCTGGGGAAAAGTCGCAAAATTCGGGGAAGAGGCGTTTTACGACAACAAAATCGAAAAGATTCCGTCCAACTGGGGTGAAATCACGGAACTGCCGCTTTTCGTTTTTGGAAGCAACAGAATCACCGAGATTCCCTCCGACTGGGGAAAAATAACCACCGTGGCCCAGCAGCCTTTTTCCGGCAGCAAAATCACAAATATCCCGGACAGCTGGGGCAAAATCACTTCTTTGTTCACCGACTATTTCCTGGAGGGATGCCCGGTTAAAAAACTTCCGCTCTCGTGGGGAAAATTAAAGCCGCACAGTGGCTTCGACTATATTTTCGGTGCGGACAGCGGTGTTGACCCGGGGGTAAGGAAAAATATCTCCCTGGCCTTTGAAGAGGACGACGAGGACGTTGAGGCAGTGGCGAAAATGCTGGAGAGGCAATACGCTTTCTATTTGGGCCGGCCGGCATATATCCACCCCAAGTCGGGTGTGCGTCCCGCGGGTGTGGAAGACACGGAATACATGAAGATTATCGAGGGGCCGGTGAACGCCACAATAACCGTCAGATACACGGATTCGGCCGGCAAAAAACTCCGTCCCGACGAAACATTGGTTTACGATCTGCGTAAACTGATGAAATACAACGAAGACAACGGCCTGGATCCGAACAATAAAATTGTGTCTCCGTCTCCCGCAGCGATTCCCGGGTACCGAATGCCGGCAAAACAGCGTGTGCGCGTAGACGGTGCCGCCCACGAGGTTACTTTTGTGTATACGCCGCTTTCCGCGGCCGAGCTGAACAAAGGCAGACTGACTCTGAACGGCACGGTTACCGACGCTTTGGTAAACAGCGAGCTGGAAACGGAACTGGCTTTTGACTCCGCTCAGAGTCTCGGCGACGGCTCGATAAACGTAAATTTTGATCCGCGCTACGTAAGCTATGTCCGCGGCTCCGGTTCGTCTTTTATCGAAAAAGAGCAGGTAATCGCCCCGGGTGTGCTGCATATTAAACTAAAGCCGATAAACACCGGCACGAAAATCGTGTTCTATCTGCGCTGGAAGCTTGCACCGCGGATCACGCCTTCGGGGAAGAACTTCCCCGTGTCCGCTGTTTTGCTGGACGGAGACAATCCGCTGCTGAAAACGAAAACAGTCAATTTGCGCGGATATTACAATCTGCCCACATTCGAGAAGAAAGTGCGCAAAGACGTCTACGGTTATGTGGGTGATTTCGACAGCGATCCGGGCGGAACATACGTTTCCGAAACAGGCATGAACTATGCCATCTACCATTTCGGGGTGAAATATCTCTACCGCAATATGGACCGGTATACGATCACGGATGAGCTGCCGGAGTATGAGAAACACGACGGCACGAAGGCGCGTGCGGTGTTCGTTGCGGAAGAAAATCCGGGCTGGACGCAGGGGCCGGACAATAAACTTACGTACACTGCCGCACGCCGGCTGCTTGCCGAAGACAATGCCCTGGCGACGCTGAAACTGCATTTCCCGGGGGCAAAAACGGATGCTTCGATATCCAATGCGGCCAATGCGCATCTGGTGCCGGAAGGCAAAACCGAGGAAGAGAAGGACGTGGCCGTTTCCTCCTCCGATTCTTTTCAGTTCCACAGGGTGCCCATACCGACGGGAGAACAGTATTTCGCCAAAAAAGCGGCCGGACCGCATTATTATCCGCCGATTGGCTCATATGTGATTTACGATACCGACAACGACAAAAAGTCGGTTATTCCCTGGAAGATTTCCCTCGGAGCGGGAAAAGCAAAGATGGGGAATCCCGATTTTACCGACGGAGAGCCGGATCCGCGGCTGAAATACACCTCGATTGTGCCCGATACCCATCTGATCGGTGCCGATGTGATTCTCTCTGATTCTGCCGGCCGGGTGAAATACGTAACGCGGATTGAAGGCAAAGATGAGGTTTTGCTCCCCGAAGAAATAACGAAGCAGCCCAATTTGACTCTGGAGATAAAAAATATCAGTACCATTGCCAAAGGCGACAGCTGCGAGTTTACGGTTAAGACCGAAATCAGGGATCCGGCGCAGCCTCTGTATGACGAAACGGCTGCGGAAGAAAAGCAGGTGCTGCACAACGGATCGGTTCTGAAAGTGACGGGCCAGCCCGATTTGCATGCGCAGGGTACGGTGCGCATTCGCCCGGCGGGAAGAAAATTTACCGCGATTAAGCGCGTGGACGACGCCCGGGATATTCTCTCCGGCAACGAGCGCGTCTACAGCGTGGGCAGCGAAGTGGAAAACGACTACAGCGATCCGTCCTCCGCTTTCGAACTGATAGATCTGGTTCCCAAGGGTGTGGACGTGAAAGACGTCCGGCTTACCGAAGCCTTTGCCCTGCTGCCCGGCGCACGCTACGATATTCTGCCCAATTACGGCGGCACGGGTCAGACAGCCGTGAAATTCAGTGCCGATGAGGTGGAAACCGAGGAACCGGTGCGGCATATTGCCGATATTTCGATGTTCTTCTCCACGCTGGTCGACGACACGACGAAGAAAATCAGCAACAATGTGTATCTGCACGCAACGGGGGCGCACACGCGATACGGAAATCAGGTGACCGATCCTCCGGTGGGTCCGGGGAAGTGGTCGAAAGCCGCTGTGGTTTCGGGTATTTCCACTACGAAAGAACTGTATGTGGAAAAGAAAGTCCGCACGGAAAACGGTCCCTGGCGGGAGAAGATTTCCACGCCCGCGGGAGCTCCTTTCGACTATTCTCTGCGTGTGGTCAACGGCACGGAGCTGCAGGTAAACTCCCCTGTGATTTATGATATTCTGCCGCGGGTGGGCGATACCGCTTTGTATTCCGGCGAACGCACTTCGCAGTTTTCCAACCGGGTTGACCCCAACCGCGCACCGGTGCTGCCCGCGGGATGGAGCGCGTTTTACAGCTGCGACCCCGGTGTTTCCAACGATAATCTGGAACGGCAGAATTGGACTGCCGCACGGTGCGCAGACGTAACGGCAGTGAAATTTACGGGCGCGAGTGTACCTCCGCGCACAAAAGCGCAGATAACGCTGCCCATGCTGGCCGGTCCGGCCGCAGTGGACGTGCAGGATAAGGCCTACTGGTACAAAGAAGCGGTAAACAGCTTTATCTACAACGACAAACGCCGTGCGCACGATGCCGAATACGGAAACAAAATTGAATCCAATTTGGTGAGCAATAAAATTATTGCCCCGTTCGCGCGGATTACATTTAGGAAACTGGGTATTACCACTGCCCGGGGCGTGGGCAAAACGGGCACAAAACCTCTTTCGGGAGGTCTGTTCGGGCTGTATGACGGCAGCGGAAAGCTGCGCAAAACCGCTTCCGCCGCCGCGGACGGCACGGTTGAATTCGTAGCCGGCGCCACGGTGGGCTGGACGATCCGCGAGTTGCGTGCCCCGGCCGGCTTTGGTCTTTCGAACACGGTTTACCGGTTGGAGGAGAAAGATTTTGCCGATATGGATCCGGTTTTGGGTGTGTATCGGATTAAGCTGCGGGATATGGTGGACTTCCCCCGCTTCGTGCCGGTTATTCCGAGTGTGGGATCGGTGGAATTTACCAAGGTGGATGCAGCGGGCAAACCGCTGAAAGGCGTGCAGTTTAGGCTGACGCCGATTTATACCAAGGATCTGCATGGTTACGATCAGCGGGCCGATGTGCCCGTGCAGACGGTGAAATCCAACGAGGACGGTCTGGTGAAATTCTACAGGGTGCCGGTGGGAAGCTACCGCCTTGAGGAGACGGACACCCCGCTGCGGCACGTGCTGCGGATAGATCCGATTGAGTTTTCCGTGAAGTACAACGGCCACCATGTGGTTTTGGGCAAGAACGGCAAAATTGCCAACGACAACTACTACGTGCCCGTTTATAAACTCGGTGTGCGCGGGGATATAGGGCGTAAACCTTTCGGACAGTGGCAGAGTGCCGACGGCGAACTGCTTTCCGGCGCCGAATTTTCCCTGTTCCGCGAGGGAAACAAAATCGCCGGGAATATAACCGGTTATATGCAGGAAAACGGGTCTTACACTTACGGCACGCGTTTTTTGAATCTGCAGCGAAACGTCGTCTATGAACTGCGGGAGACGAAAGCGCCCGACAACTACGAGATCAACGGCAGCAGTTACCGGTTCATGATTAATACCGACGGAGATCTGTGCGATGGGCAGGGTAAGCCGTTTTTGATTCAGGACGGGCTGTTTGTGCCGGATGAGCAAAAGGGCTCGCCCTCGAAGCTGACGGTGACGAAGAAGGATCCGGATGATCCGGATGCGAAGCCGGACGGTGCAAGTTTCGCTCTGTTTAGGAAAGAGGGGGATACCTATGTGCGCGTGGCTGTGGCGGAAACGAAAGGCGGTACGGCTGTTTTTGACAACCTCACCGCAGGCGAATATCAGGCGCGCGAAATAAAGGCGCCGTCGGGTTACGGAAAGTCGCTGAAATTCTATAATTTTGCGGTTGATAAGTATAACGCGCAGTCTCTTACGTGGACTTTGGATAATTACCGGGCACGGGTGCACGTGGTGAAATTCGAGCCTGTGTATAAAGGAGTGACGAAGGATTTCGCCGCCGGGGCAGTGGAGGAAAATTCCGATTACAGGATGTGGAGAACGGTTGGGGAAAGCTACGATGTGGGCATTCCTCTCGCCGGGGCGCATTTCGAAATCCGCAATGCCGCGGGTGCGGTGCAGGAGGAGCTGACTACCGATGAGAGCGGCAATGCGGTGTTGGGCCGGC
>NZ_JRMX01000010.1 GCF_000758825.1 Arcanobacterium sp. S3PF19 | reverse complement strand
CCGGGGGGGGGGTGGTTTCGGTTATGCTTCAATTGCGCTGTAGTCGCACTGTTTTGATTTTATGATTTTCGAGGTTGGTCGTATGACTCGCTTTGCGCGCTTCCTGGGTGTTGCCTTAAGTGCGGTTCTTATTTTTCCCGCGGGTTTTTCGCCTGCCGCCGCCGCAGTTACTTCCGTGCGGCCGGGATATACGGATGTCGGTTTAACGCCGCACACTCAGCATTCCCTGCCCGAAAATCCGCGCACCGCGCACGAAATGCGCCGCACCGGATTCGTACGCGCACAGAAAAGCGGCAGCGTGCGTGCCGCCGCGGAAAAAAAGACGGCAAACCGTGCCGCGCTTTCTTCTTTGCAGGAGCGCAGGCTCGCGGAGATTTCCCGCACGGGCGGTTTCTTTTCCGGTATTTTGCGCGCCTGGCGCGGTTTTTCTTCTTCCCTCCGGACTCCCGGGGGATATTTCGTCCTTTCCGACGGCGTGCTCAGTGGCCTGACACCGGAAGGGGAACTTCACTTTAAGACCGTGCACGAACTTACTGTGCCGGACGGGGTAAGGAAAATAGGGAAAAACGTTTTTAAATCCCGCGGCCTGAGGAAAATTTCGCTCCCGCAGAGCGTAAAAGAAATCGATGACTACGCTTTTTACGACAATAAAATCAGCGAAGTCAGTCTTTCGCACGTAAGTAAAATCGGCAGAAGCGCATTTCAGAAAAATGCGGTCGCAGGCAAACTGGAGCTGAAAAATCTGCAGCTGCTGGGAGAAAGCGCATTTACCGACAACGCGATAACAGAGGTGGAAATAAAAGAAGACAGGCCTTTGACCGATACTTCCGCCCGGCTGGAAACAATTGCGAAAAACACGTTCCGCGACAACGAAATTTCCGCCGTCACACTTCCGCAAACGGTACGGGTGCTTTCCGAGGCGTGTTTTGCGAATAACCGGCTGAAGAATTTTCCTTTCCGCGAGGGGATGACGTCCGTGGGGGACGGGGCGTTCAGCGGAAACTTTTTTTCCGAAGTTGCCCTTCCGCAGACGATTACGCAATTTGGCAACGACGTTTTTGCCAACAATAAGCGGTGGATTAAAATCACGTCCGCGCCCGCCGCGGTAAAAGACGCCAAATACGCTTCGGGTTTCGGGCACGTGCGCACAGCCGTTTCGATTAATCTGCGGTTTGTGAACGAAACGGGCATGGATATTGTTTCTCCGCAGGTGCTGAAAAGCGAATTTTTTGAACCGGACGGCGTGCATTATCTCGGTGTGGAAAACACGATGGATGCACCCGATTTTTCCGGCTATGTTCTGGACACGGTAAACGGTGTTCCGTTTAGCGGCGACAAGGTGCGTTTCACCCCGGACAGAGACGGATATGCTCTGGTACTGAAATATAAACGGAAAAATCTGTCTCCCGTGATCGAGGGAAAGATCAACAAAAATTTTGCCGTGGGCTCGACGGTTGACGCCGCTGCGCTGCTCGCGGGGGTAACGGCCAGGGACGCTGCGGGCAATCCCCTGACGGTCAGCGTTTCTTTCGGCAATATCGACTCCCGGATTCAAAACCAGGCCTATGATGTGTATTACAGGGCGACCGATGCAAAGGGGCATACCGTTACCGTTCCGGGAAAGGTTTTAATCGGAACCGACTGGCGGGAGATGCCGATCTGCGCCGGGTGGAAGGTAAAAGATTTTCTTTACGTGAAAGACGGCGAGCCTGATGCCGGGCAGATCGCGGGATTAAATCCCGAAGGTGCCCATGGCGCAGACAGGGAAATCAAATGCTGGCCTTCCGTGAACGGCAAAGGCGAATCCGTATATAAAATTGCCGACAAAGCTTTTGAGGGGCGCAGTCTGAAGAAAATTCCGCAGAGCTGGGGTTCTCTCACCGAACTGGGGTCGCGGGCATTATTCGGCAACGAAATTGAGGCACTGCCCGAAAGCTGGGGTAAAATCGGCAAACTGGGAGAAGCGGTTTTTTCCTGGAACAGCACTCTTAAGAGTATTCCGCCAAATTGGGGAGATCTGCGCGAAATTCCGGGATATACCTTTGCCGGCAGCGGAATCACAAAACTTCCCGGCGATTGGGGAGAAATAACACGCATCGGAAACAACGCCTTTTATCAGCCGGAAGATACCAAATCCCGCGGTATCTCCGCTCTGCCCGCAAGCTGGGGAAAAATCACGGAGATTGGGAAAGAGGCTTTTACCCGCAACAGGCTTACCGCTCTGCCCGTCTCGTGGGGAGAAATAACCTCTTTGGGAGAAAATTCGTTCGGTGAATGCGAACTTTCCGCCGTGCCTTCTTCGTGGGGAAAAATCACGAAGATCGGGGGATATGCTTTTGCCCGCAACAGGCTTACCGCTCTGCCCGCAAGCTGGGGAAAACTGACCGAGCTGCCCTGGGCTGTTTTTCGGCTGAATCCCATTGCTTCCGTCCCTGCCTCCTGGGATAAGATTGCCAAAATCGGAGGCGCCGCTTTTGAGGGGAACAAACTTACCTCCCTGCCCTCCGACTGGGGTGATGTCAGTGAAATAGGCAGTGATGCGTTTAAAGATAATATGATTGCGTCTCTGCCCTCCGACTGGGGCAGGATTACGAAGTTGGGCGGCGACAGCTTCTCCTACAACAAAATCAGCGCACTTCCCTCCTCCTGGAAGAATATAACGGCTATCGGCAATGATGCCTTCCGGGCAAACAGAATTGCCGCCATTCCCGGGCACTGGGGGAAAATAACGTATATAAGCTACGGTGTTTTTTTCGCCAACAGAATTAAGTCTATCCCCAAACACTGGGAGAATGTGCGCTGGATTGGCAAGGAGGCGTTTTCGAAGAATGAAATTGCGGCGATTCCGGACACCTGGGAAAAAGTGGAAGGACTGGGCGATTATGCTTTTGACACCAATAAACTCACTGAAATTCCCGCGCATTGGGGAAGCCTGACTGAGATCGGAGACAATGCGTTTTCCCGCAATCCGCTGAAAAAGCTGCCGCAGTCGTGGGAAAATATAACCAAGATCGGCAATAATGCTTTTTCCCAAACGCAGATTGCCGCCGTGCCGGATACCTGGGGAAAAATCACAAAGATCGGCGCGGAAGCATTTAGCGAAACGAACCTGAAAATGATTCCCCCTTCGTGGGACGGGGTGACGGATATCGGCTACGGTGCTTTTGCCTCTACGGCAGTTACCGCCGTACCGGAGAGTTGGGGAGAAATCACCCATCTGGGCAGCAGGGCTTTTTCCGGCTGCCGCCTGAGTAAAATCCCCTCTTCGTGGGGGAAAATATCCGGTCCTTTGGAATACTCCGTTTTTGCCGGCTCCAATCTGACCAAAATACCGGATGACTGGGGCGAAATCACCGGAATCGACGAAGGGGCATTTGCAGGCAGCCATATTTCGGCTCTGCCCGCAAACTGGGGAAAAATAACGTATGTCGGCGATAGGGCCTTTGCGGACAACAATATTGCAAAGCTGCCCGACAGCTGGGGCGAAATCACCAGAATCGGGCGGTCCTCCTTTGAGGACAATAAAATTGCGGCTTTGCCCGACAGTTGGGGAAAAATAGATACGCTGGATCAATACAGCTTCAGAGGAAACGAAATTGCGAAAATTCCGGATGACTGGGGCGAAATCACCGTTTTGCCGCTGGCTGTGCTGAGCGACAACAAAATTACGCACCTGCCCGCATCATGGGGGAAGATAAAGGAAATCGTGGCTTATTCCCTGGAGGGAAATCCGTTTAAAAACATCCCCGACAGCTGGGGCGGTGTGCAGAGAATCGGAAATGAGGCCTTTGAGCATACCCACGTGGAAAAAATTCCCCTAAGCTGGGGAAAGGTGAGTTTTCATCCCGAAACCTTTGGTTTTACCTATCCCGAGAAAGGAAAATACAAAACCGGCGCCGGGGAGGAAACGCAGAAAATGGATCTGGTTTTCGAAGAAGACGATGAGGATGTGCAGCGTGTTATGGACACGCTTGGCTCTGATTCCAGCGGGGCGTTGGCCTTGCCGGGGCGCATCGCCTACATCCGCCCCAAATCCGGTGTGCGTCCCGCAGGGATAAAAGATACGAAATTCGTAAAAATTTTGGACGGCACATTCGGCGGCACGGTGAAAGTGCGGCACCTCGACGAAGACGGCCGTGAGCTGCATGCGCCGGAAACCATCGTTTACGACCTGCGTAAACAGGTGCGGACAAATGAGGAGAACGGGAAAGATCCGAACAGCAAAACCGTGGACGTAAAACCGCTGAATCTGCTCGGATATAAATCGCCCGCCGCCCGGGTTGCGCTCATGGACGGCAGCGTAAAAGAGATAACGTTCAGATATTCCAGGATAAACCCAGGCGAGATTCAAAAAGGGAAACTCAACCTGAACGGGACAATCACAAATACCCTGATCGGGCACGAGTTGGAAACGGAAGTCACGTTCGATTCCGAAGAACCGCTTGAAGACGGTTCCATACTCGTTCATTTTGATCCGGGATATGTGTCTTATATCAGAAATTCCGGCAGCGAATTTATCGGCCATATAGGGGAGGAAACTCCCGGCGTGCTGAAAATCAGATTAAAGCCGATTAAAACGGGAACAAAGATAATATTTTATCTGCGTTGGAAACTGAAAGAAAGAATCACGCCGGCGAAGAAGAAATTCCCCGTTTATGCCGTTTTGCTGGACGGGAAAAATACCCTGCGCAAAACGAAAACAGTCAATTTGAGCGGATACTACAATCTGCCCGAACTGAAGAAGAGAGTACGCAAAGACCTCTACGATTACGTGAGCGATTTCGATGCGGATTCCACCGGGAGAAGCGTAGCGCAGAGCGGCAAAAATTACGCGGTATATGAATTTTCTCTGGACAGTCTTTACCGAAATGCGGATAAATATACGATTACGGACGAACTGCCCGAATACGAAAAATCCGACGGCACGAAGGCGCGCGCGGTATTCGTCGCGGAAGAAAATCCGGGCTGGACGCAGGGGCCGGACAACAAACTTACATACACTGCCGCGGAGCGTCTTTTGACGGTATATAACAGCCTGGCTGTGCTGAAACTGCATTTCCCGGGAGCGAAAATCGAATCGGACATCAAAAACGGGGCGAAAGCGCAGATCATTCCCGAGAATAAAGGGGAGCAGGAAGGAACGATGCTCTCGGCCGGATCGGATTTCTTCAGATTCTATAAACCGGTTGCGCCCGAGGGAAAGCAGTCCCTGGAAAAACAGGCTCTGGGACCGCATTATTATTCGCCGATCGGCTCATACGTGATTTACGATACCGACAATGACAAAAAGTCGGTTATTCCCTGGAAAATATCGGTAAGTGCGGGAAAGAAGAAAATTCCGTCCCCGACGTTCACGGATTACGACCTGGATCCGCGGCTGCGCTATTCGGCGATTGTGCCTTCCCGGTATATGGTGGGCGCAAATGTGCTGCTGACGGATGCCGCGGGCAAAATCAGATACAAAACTTCCGTGAACGGGTTTGACAGAGTGCTGCTGCCGCAGGAAATCACCTCGCTGCCGGGAATTCGCCTGACGGTATCCGATATGCTGACGTTCAACAAAGGCGATATCACGGAATTTACGGTTGAAACAAAGCTTAAGGATCCTGCGCAGCCTCTGTATGCCAAAGGATCGTCTGCGGGCAATACGCTGCGCAATTATTCCGTGCTGAAATCTTCGGACGGGGAGAGTCTTTCCTCCGGCGCGTCTGTGAAAATAAGACCGGCGGGCAGGGTATTTACCGCCTTAAAAACGATTGACGACGCAAAAGCCATTCTTACGGGCAACGAGCGCGTCTACAGCGTGGGCAGCGAAGTGGAAAACGACTACAGTGATCCGTCCGTGAATTTTGAACTGACCGATCTGATTCCCAAGGGCGTGGACGTAAAAGACATCCGGCTTACCGAAGCCTTTGCCCGGCTGCCCGGCGCGGGTTATGAATTGATTCCGAACTACCGCAATACGGGAAGAACGGCGGTTAGGTTTACGGCCGACGAGGTGGAAAACGAGGAGCAGCTGCGGCATATTGCCGACATCTCCGTCTATTTTTCCGTGATGGTGGACGATTCAAACAAAACGGTTGAAAATGACGCATATGTGCGTGCCACGGGAAAGCACACCGCATACCGAAACGAAGTGGAAAATCCGCCGGCCGGCCCGGGGAAGTGGTCGAAAGCCGCTGTGGTTTCGAGTATTTCCACCACGAAAGAAGTGTATATCGAGAAGAAAGTCCGGCAGAAGGGGCGTCAGGAGTGGAAAGATAAAATTCAGACTGCGCCGGGCGCACGAATCGAATACTCTCTGCGCGTGGTCAACGGGACCGTGCTGCAGATCGAAAGCCCCGTAATCTATGATGTTTTGCCCTACAAAGGCGATAAAACACTCTTTACCGGGGAGCGGAATTCGCAGTTTTCCAACCGGCTGGGCGACACTCCGATAACGCTTCCGCAGGGATGGAATGTGCGCTATACCTGTGATCCGAATGTGAACAACAATAATCTGACGTCCGTTTCCTGGCAGAGCGAGAGGTGCGCGGACGTGACGGCGCTGCGGTTTGCCGGCGATGTGATTCCTCCGCGAACCGATGTTCGCGTGATTCTGCCGATGACTGCCGGGCCGAAAGGTTCGGCGCCGGGATCGAGAGAGCATCTGTATCAGAGCGCGGTAAACCATTTTATTTACAACGACAAAAACAGGAAAAACGCGGCAGGTTACGGAAACGCGATTGAATCCAACCGGGCGTCGAACGAACTGATTCCCCCGCTGTCGCATATCACTTTTAAGAAGCTGGGAATGAATATCGTGAAGGGCCACGGCGTGGTGAGCAGGGATCCGCTTGCCGGGGCGCTGTTCGGTCTGTACGACGGCGGCGGAAAGCTGCGGCAGAAAGCAGTGAGCAACAAAGACGGGGAAGTTTCTTTCACCGCTCCCGCCGAGCGGGGGTGGTTTGTGCGCGAACTGCGTGCCCCTGCCGGTTTTGGTCTGTCGGAAATAATATATACGCTCGGCGAAAAGGATTTCACCGATTTGGATGAAAAGAACGGCGTGTATAATGTGCGGATAAAAGACGTGGTCGATTTTCCGAAGTTCATTCCGGTTATTCCGGGTATCGGCTCCGTGGAGTTTACGAAAGTCGACGTAGAGGGCAAACCGCTCGGCAATGTGGAATTCACTCTCACGCCCACTTCCACCAGGAATCTTGAGGGATATGACGGACCGACGCCCAAAATTCCCGTGCAGACGGTTTCTTCCGACGAAAAAGGCTTCGTGAAGTTCTACAACGTACCCGTGGGTACGTATGTGCTGAGGGAAACGAAAGCTCCGCTGGAGCACCTGCAGCAAATCGAGGGAATGAAAGTTATCGTGCGCAAAAACGGCGAACGCGTGATTTTGGGCGAGAACGGCAGGCTGTACAACAACCGTTACTGGCAGCGGCTGTACAAAATCGGAATCAGAGGGTCGGTTACGCAAAAGCCGTTCGGCTCCTGGCAGGCGAACGACGGTGAACGGCTTTCGGCGCGGTTTAATCTGTATGAGGACGGGCAGTATCTGCGTGAGGTCTCGGTTGGTCCCTGGGACGGTGCCTGGCTTGGCGATCTGAAACCCGGCAGTGTGTATGCTTTGGAAGAAACGCAGGCGCCGCAGACCCATATTTTGCAGCCGCAGCGGTATAAGTTCACCGTAAACGCCAAAGGCGAGGCGTGCGATGAGCAGGGTAAGCCGTTTCTGATTCAGGACGGGCTGTTTGTGCCGAATGAGGAAAAGGCGCATCCTTCGGAACTGACGGTGACGAAGAAGGATCCGGATGATCCGGATGCGAAGCCGGACGGTGCAGGTTTCGCTCTGTTTAGGAAAGAGGGGGATACCTATGTGCGCGTGGCTGTGGCGGAAACGAAAGACGGCACGGCAAAATTCAGCGATATTCCGGAAGGGACGTATCAGGCGCGCGAAATAAAGGCGCCTCTTGGGTACGGCAGAAGCAGCAGGGTTTACGACTTCTCCGTGGGCAGGTACGATTCGCAGAAATTTACCTGGACGGTGGAGAACTATCGGGCAAAAATCAAAATTCTGAAATACGAGCCGGCATATAAAGGCGTGACGAAGGATTTCGCCGCAAAAGCCGTGGCGGACAATGCGGACTATAAAATGTGGGAAAACAACGTCGGCCTGTATGACGTCGGCGTGCCTTTGCCCAAAGCGGTTTTTGAAGTGACGGATGCCGCGGGTGCGGTGCAGGAGGAGCTGACTACCGATGAGAGCGGCAATGCGGTGTTGGGCCGGC
>NZ_JRMX01000009.1 GCF_000758825.1 Arcanobacterium sp. S3PF19 | reverse complement strand
TTATGCTGTTTTCTTTTCTTTTCTTCTGAATCCGCCGGCTGCGTATACGCCTGCGGAAAGAATAACCAGACCCGCGAGGCTTAACAGGGTAATACCGGCCGCGCCTGTCAGGGGCAGGGCACTGTTACGGTAATTCTCCACCGTAACACCGTTCTTCCCCACAGCCACCTTCGCGTTCTGCCCGCCCGATGTAAGACCGGCCCAGTCAGTCGTGCCCGGTGTCACCTCAACCATGCCCTCCTTAGTCAGCTTCACAGCCACAGGCTCGGGAAGAAGCTGGTAACCGGAAGGAGCCTTAACCTCTTTCACACAGTAAGGCTTAACCTGCCCGGCCTCGACACTCTTACCGTTTACCCAATCCGAGAGCTGCAAACCGGAAAACTTCACCAAACCCTTGGCATCCGAAGTCTGTACCTCGCCGATTCGCTCCCCGTAACCGGCCGCGCAGTCACTGCCTGTAGCCCGGTGAATCTCAAACTCCGCACCGGCAAGATCGGCACCCGCGGCACCGGTTTTATGCACCACAATATCACCGTGCTTCGTCACAACCTTATTCGACTTCACACCCCGGCCCTGATCATGGGTATATTTATTCGGGAAAAACTCCGCCTCGTTCTCCGTCAGACCGTTTTCCGCAGTCTTGGCAAACACCGCCGTAACAACAGCCTTCACCTCACCCCCGGCAACAACCTTGGCAATACCGGCAGGCGTAAACTTAATCTCCACCGTACCGGCCGTAGCCGTATCCACCGTATAATCGGCATCCGCCTGCGCCTCGGCACCGTTTACCGTTACCCGCACACTCTTATAGGAAACATTTCCCGGCAGCTTATCCCGGAAAGAAAACCATCCGCCCAAATCCGCGGCATCCACCTTACCGTCACCGTCGGTATCGGTAATCACCGGCGTGGCAGACAGCGTATAGGAAAACTCCCCGCCGACACCCAAACCGGCATCCTCAACAGCCTTGGTAAACGTATTAACCGCATTCTTCGGATACACATGCACATCAAAAACCTGCTTCGTCTTACCCGCATTATCCCCGTCCTTTACCGTAAAGGGAAGATTCACCGTAAAAGGAGCAGAAGGAGTAATCTGCGACTTATCCACACCCACCGGCGCCGAAGCAGCCAAATCCTCATTCACCACATACACACGGTAACCGGTCAGCGGCGCAAAATCAGCCTTACCGTCGGCACCCGTCTTGACCGAATACTTCTTCTCCAAAACATAATCCGTGCCCCCAACCGTGATCTTACCCCCGGCAACCTGCGCGGCAGTCAGCTTCATCTGCCCGATCTGCGAAGCAACCTTCACATCATCATTCTTCTTCAGATCCAGACCCGTAACCTCATACACATCAAAATCAATCCCCTCAAGCGGATCCCGGCCCGAAACACTCTGCTCCGTACCGTCATGCTTCAAAGACGCATCCGGGGCACCCTTATACTTATGCACATGAATACTGCCCGTCTCATCGGCAACAGCCTGGGAAACACACAACACACCGCACAAACCCCCCAACAACGCGGCAAAACCGGAAACAAACACCACAAACCTGCGTAACATTACCCTAACTTTCCTTCCCTTTTAAATTTAAACAACACAAACACACCGGCAGCCAAAACCAGACAACCCGGCAGCACAAACCAATAAAAACCAAAACCACCCGACAACGGCACACGCCCCTGCCGATAATTCACAACACGCAAAACCGAATAACCACCGGACCTTCCCACAGAAACACTGTCCACACCACCGTCTGCAACACTCACCGCACCGTCACCGTCCACACCAAAACGAACCGGCTGAGGCAAAAGAGCATAACCGGCAACAGTATCCAACTCCCGCAAAACATACTCCCTACCCCGCACAACACTAAAACCAATCAACCCCCCGGAATCACTGTCAGGCAACACAACACACTTCCCCAACAAATCACACAACCCAAACCGCACACCCGACAACGGCCTCCCATCACCGTCGGTTTTCAGCAGCTTAATATTGGCTGTGGAGAGCCGATTGTAAAAACGCAGATTCTTCACCGGCTCGCTGTCGTCCTTCACCTGCACTTTGTGCTCCGTGGGATCAAGTGCGTATCCCTTCGGCGCGGCAGTCTCGCGCAGCGTGTAGTCCACGCCATAGTCCAGCCCGTCGAAGGAAAGAATCCCGTTTTCGTCGGTGACCAGTTCCTTCCCATACCCGTGGGGATTCTTCCCCCGCGGACCGGTCAGCTTAAAACGCGC
>NZ_JRMX01000008.1 GCF_000758825.1 Arcanobacterium sp. S3PF19 | reverse complement strand
GTGTGGATATGTGTTGTGTGTATATAAAAAGGGAAACCCGGGGTTTCCTCCCGGGTTTCCTCTTTTAACGTATGGTGACGGCGGCTTCCTACTCTCCCACACCCTCGCGGGTGCAGTACCATCGGCGCGGGCAGGCTTAGCTTCCGGGTTCGGAATGGGACCGGGCGTTTCCCTGCTGCTATGACCACCGTCAAAAACATGGGGTATTCATGTGTTCCGCCTTTTATCCTGCCGTGGCGGTAGCCGGGAATCGTATAGTGAACGCGTTTACCTGTTTAAAAATGTTTAATGTAAGTTATCGGCCATTAGTACCGGTCAGCTCTGCACATGTTACCATGCTTCCACTTCCGGCCTATCAACCCCATGGTCTGTAGGGGGCCTTCGGACTTAAAGTCCCGGAAACCTTATCTCGAAGCGGGCTTCCCACTTAGATGCTTTCAGCGGTTATCCTTTCCGAACGCAGCAAACCAGCCATGCTCCTGGCGGAACAACTGGCACACCGGAGGTTCGTCCGTCCCGGTCCTCTCGTACTGGGGACAGCCCTTCTCAGGTTTCCAACGCGCGCAGAGGATAGGGACCGAACTGTCTCGCGACGTTCTGAACCCAGCTCGCGTGCCGCTTTAATGGGCGAACAGCCCAACCCTTGGGACCTACTCCAGCCCCAGGATGCGACGAGCCGACATCGAGGTGCCAAACCATGCCGTCGATATGAACTCTTGGGCAGGATCAGCCTGTTATCCCCGGGGTACCTTTTATCCGTTGAGCGACGGCGCTTCCGCAAGCAACCGCCGGATCACTAGTTCCGACTTTCGTCCCTGCTCGACCTGTCAGTCTCACAGTCAAGCTCCCTTGTACACTTACACTCGAAACCCGATTACCAACCGGGCTGAGGGAACCTTTGAGCGCCTCCGTTACATTTTAGGAGGCAACCGCCCCAGTTAAACTACCCACCAGGCACTGTCCCCGAACCAGATCATGGTCCAGGGTTAGACATCCGGCACGGTCAGAGTGGTATTTCAACATTGACTCCACACCCACTGGCGTGAATGCTTCAAAGTCTCCCACCTATCCTACACAAACCGTACCAAACACCAATACCAAGCTATAGTGAAGGTCCCGGGGTCTTTCCGTCCTTCTGCGCGTAACGAGCATCTTTACTCGTAATGCAATTTCACCGAGTTCGCGGTTGAGACAGTGGAGAAGTCGTTACGCCATTCGTGCAGGTCGGAACTTACCCGACAAGGAATTTCGCTACCTTAGGATGGTTATAGTTACCACCGCCGTTTACCGGGGCTTAAATTCACTGCTTCGCCAAATGGCTGACAGTTCCTCTTAACCTTCCGGCACCGGGCAGGCGTCAGTCCGTATACATCCACTTACGTGTTCGCACAGACCTGTGTTTTTGATAAACAGTCGCTTCTCCCTGGTTTGTGCCACCATCATCCCTATCCCGTAAAGAGATTCAGGACTCCGGTCCCCCTTCTCCCGAAGTTACGGGGGTATTTTGCCGAGTTCCTTAACCACGATTCACTCGAACGCCTTGGTATACTCTACCCGACCACCTGTGTCGGTTTAGGGTACGGGCGGTTAGAACCTCACGTCGAGGCTTTTCTAGGCACCACAGGATCACCCTACTTCCCGCATAAAAACGGTCATCATCCAGCCTCACCCACACGCTCCCCGGATTTACCTGGGAAACGGGCTGCGCTGTTAAACGTGGCAAGCCATAAGCCACGCGGAAGCTACCACTGTGCGTCACCCCTGTTAACACGCTTGCCTACAACAGGATCAGTTCCCACGCTCACCACACCCCCAAACCCGAAGGAAAGGAAGCACGGCTCGGATGGTTAGTATCCCCCGCTTCGGCACGGACGGTTCTTCACCGGTACCAGAATAACAACTGGTTGCCCATCGACTACGCCTGTCGGCCTCGCCTTAGGACCCGACTAACCCAGGGCGGAACAACCTGGCCCTGGAACCCTTGGTCATACGGCGGAGGGGATTCTCACCCCTCATTCGTTACTCATGCCTGAATTCTCACTCGCACGCAATCCACGGCCGTTCACACAACCGCTTCACCTCACGCACGACGCTCCCCTACCCAGCATTAAAAATACTGCCGCGGTTTCGGCGGTGTACTTAGCCCCGCTACATTGTCGGCGCAGAATCACTTGACCAGTGAGCTATTACGCACTCTTTCAAGGGTGGCTGCTTCTAAGCCAACCTCCTGGCTGTCACAGCAACTCCACATCCTTTCCCACTTAGCACACGCTTGGGGGCCTTAACCGGCGGTCTGGGCTGTTTCCCTCTCGACTACGGAGCTTATCCCCCGCAGTCTCACTGCCGCGCTAACCTCATGGCATTCGGAGTTTGGCTGACCTCAGTACCCAAACACGGGCCATCAGCCATCCAGTCGCTCTACCTCCACAAAGCAACACGCGACGCTGCACCTAAATGCATTTCGGGGAGAACCAGCTATCACGGAGTTTGATTGGCCTTTCACCCCTACCCACAGATCATCCCCTCCATTTTCAACTGAAGTGGGTTCGCGCCTCCACACGCTCTTACACGTGCTTCACACTGTCCATGGGTAGATCACCCCGCTTCGGGTCTAGAACATGCAACTAAACGCATTTTAAAACTCGCTTTCGCTACGGATCCCCCACACGGGTTAACCTCGCTACATGCCACTAACTCTCAGGCTCATTCTTCAAAAGGCACGCCATCACCCCCACCGGGGAGGCTCTGACGGATTGTAAGCGTCCGGTTTCAGGTACTCTTTCACTCCCCTCCCGGGGTACTTTTCACCATTCCCTCACGGTACTAATCCACTATCGGTCACATGCGGTATTTAGGCTTACACAGCGGTCTGTGCAGATTCACACGAAATTTCACGGGTCCCGTGCTACTCGGGAAAACCATCAGGAGACAACAGCATTTCGCCTACGGGACTCTCACCCCCTACGGTCAGGCTTCCCAGCCTGTTCGGCTACACCATCGTTTTATAACTCCCCGGACCCCCATCGGCAGGCCCAAACAGCTCCCACTACCCCGGATATGCAACGCCCGACAGCTGTCACACATACCCGGTTTAACCTCCTCCGCTTTCGCTCGCCACTACTCACGGAATATCTTCTCCTGCAGGTACTAAGATGTTTCACTTCCCTGCGTCACCCCCACACACCCTATACATTCAGGTGCGGGTAACCGGACACAACTCCGGTCGGGTTCCCCCATTCGGAAACCCTCGGATCACAGCTTGTTTGCCAACTCCCCGAGGAATATCGCAGGCTACAACGTCCTTCATCGGCCACATGTGCCAAGGCATCCACCGAACGCCCTAAAACACTTACAAAAAACCAAAGATGCTCGCGTCCACTATACAATTCCCAACCACCGCACCGACACCGCACCCCCCGCAAAAAACGGGAAACACAGACGGCAAAGGGCACATTACCCCGAAACCCAACAGCATGCCAGCAAAAAATTATGACCGAACCACTGGAAAACCAAACCCCGCAAAACACGAGGCCCCCCCCAAAAAAAACAAAACAGGGAAGAAAAGGCTCCTTAGAAAGGAGGTGATCCAGCCGCACCTTCCGGTACGGCTACCTTGTTACGACTTCGTCCCAATCGCTAATCCCACCTTCGACCGCTCCCCCAAAAAGTTAGGCCACGGGCTTCGGGTGTTACCAACTTTCGTGACGTGACGGGCGGTGTGTACAAGGCCCGAGAACGTATTCACCGCAGCGTTGCTGATCTGCGATTACTAGCGACTCCGACTTCATGGGGTCGAGTTGCAGACCCCAATCCGAACTGAGACCGGCTTTAAGGGATCCGCTCCGCCTCACGGCATCGCAACCCTCTGTACCGGCCATTGTAGCATGCGTGAAGCCCAAGACATAAGGGGCATGATGATTTGACGTCATCCCCACCTTCCTCCGAGTTAACCCCGGCAGTCTCCCGTGAGTCCCCACCCAAACGTGCTGGCAACACAGGACAAGGGTTGCGCTCGTTGCGGGACTTAACCCAACATCTCACGACACGAGCTGACGACAACCATGCACCACCTGTACACCGACCCGAAGGCAACCACATCTCTGCAGTCTTCCGATGTATGTCAAGCCTTGGTAAGGTTCTTCGCGTTGCATCGAATTAATCCGCATGCTCCGCCGCTTGTGCGGGCCCCCGTCAATTCCTTTGAGTTTTAACCTTGCGGCCGTACTCCCCAGGCGGGGCACTTAATGCGTTAGCTACGGCGCAGAACCCGTGGAAAAGGCCCCACACCTAGTGCCCAACGTTTACGGCATGGACTACCAGGGTATCTAATCCTGTTCGCTCCCCATGCTTTCGCTCCTCAGCGTCAGTAACGGCCCAGTAACCTGCCTTCGCCATCGGTGTTCCTCCTGATATCTGCGCATTCCACCGCTACACCAGGAATTCCGGTTACCCCTACCGCACTCCAGCCTGCCCGTACCCACTGCAGCCCCGGAGTTAAGCCCCGGTCTTTCACAGCAGACGCGACAAACCGCCTACGAGCTCTTTACGCCCAATAATTCCGGACAACGCTCGCGCCCTACGTATTACCGCGGCTGCTGGCACGTAGTTAGCCGGCGCTTCTTCTGCACATACCGTCACAATAAAGCTTCTTCTGTACTGAAAGGAGTTTACAACCCGAAAGCCTTCATCCCCCACGCGGCGTCGCTGCATCAGACTTCCGTCCATTGTGCAATATTCCCCACTGCTGCCTCCCGTAGGAGTCTGGGCCGTATCTCAGTCCCAATGTGGCCGGTCACCCTCTCAGGCCGGCTACCCGTCGAAGCCTTGGTAGGCCATCACCCCACCAACAAGCTGATAGGCCGCGGGCCCATCCCCCACCGAAAAACCTTTCCAACCCCCACCATGCGGCAGAAGCAGAATATCCGGTATTAGACCCCGTTTCCGGGGCTTATCCCAAAGAAGAGGGCAGGTTACCCACGTATTACTCACCCGTTCGCCACTCGAGTACCCCAAGCAAGCTTGAGGCCTTTCCGTCCGACTTGCATGTGTTAAGCACGCCGCCAGCGTTCGTCCTGAGCCAGGATCAAACTCTCCACAAAAAACCAAACACCAAAAAGGCATCCAATCCATACATGAAAAGCCCAAAACGACTCTCAAAAAACAAAACCAAAAACTGGCTAAAAACAAGACACCCAAACCATAAAAACAGCCCGGGCACCCCAAAAAAACAATCATAAAAAGCTGACACACTATTGAGATTCCAAACAACACACCCACACCCAACAACCCACAAAAAACAGGCCACCGGAGAGGCG
>NZ_JRMX01000007.1 GCF_000758825.1 Arcanobacterium sp. S3PF19 | reverse complement strand
GGTGTCGTGCCCGGTGTCGTGCCCGGTGTCGTGCCCGGTGTCGTGCCCGCCGCCGTAATGGCCGCCGTGCCCTTTGCCGTGAGTGTCAGTTCGTTCGCGGCTGTTACCGAGTACTTCAGCGTCAGCGTATATTCTCCCGCGACGGCTTTGGCCGGCGTGCCGGAAATGACGCATTTGCCCCTGTCGTCCGACAGATTGGCGGAAAGACCCGCTATGCCCGTGAGCGTGCAGGACACAATATTGGCTTTTCCGGGATTGTTTATGGCAATCTGCGTATCTGCCGCCTTCACACCCGTTTTCCCTGTAATTTGGGGCAGAGTGCCCAAGGTGGGCGGAACGGAACATCCCTCCGTGTTTACTTTCGCCCCGGCGGGAGTATTCGGACATTTGTCGTCGGTGTCGGAAACCCCGTCGCCGTCGGTGTCCTTATCCGGAGTAACTGCCCTGATGTAGGCGCGAATCATAAAGTTGCCTTTTTCGCTTGGCTCGTTGAATGCGCCGTTAATCATCTTGAAGGATGTTTCTCCCACGCCGGGATGCGAATCCGTGGCGAGCAGAGCCACACCGTCTGCCGGTTCATCCTGCTGAATATAGGAAACGAAGAAGTCGCCTTTCACTGTGATCGCAGTGGGGAGGGTTATCTCCGTCCAGGGGTTGTCTGCCGTCGGGTGTGCCTTTGCCGTAAACGGTCCGGAAAGAACTTTCGTGGGCAGGCCGTCTGCGTCGTTCGCGCCCCAAACGGCCCATTTGAAGGTTGTTTCTTTGGCGTTTCCGCTGAGTGTTCCCATTCGGAATCTGATTTTTTCGATCCTGCCGAGCTGTGCCGCGTTAAATTTGACGGCGACCTGCTGACCGGACCTGAGCGTGTTCAGCACGCCTGCGGCAGTTCCGTTGTCGTTCTTTACCTCGGCGGGCGCATCTGGGGAAACAACAGCTTTTTGCAGCTGTGCTTTCACTGCGTTGTGCGCGGCGTCAACGGTGATTTCCTTTTCGTAGGGCAGATAGCCTTCCGCTTCCGCGCGCAGAGTGTATTTTCCTTCCGCCAGAGTCGTGGCGGCTGTTTCGGATTTATCGCTGCACGAGAAAACCGGTTCGCTCTGTCCTTTGGCGTAAACAGAGATCTGAGCCTTAACGGCCTGTCCCCGGGCGTCGGTAACGGTCACGGAAAGAGGCTTGGAAGCCAGTTTCTTTAACCGGAAATCCTGCGTTACGGTTTCTCCGGCTTTAAGCGTGACCTTCTTTTGCTGAACTTCGTATCCCGGAACATCTGCTTCCAGGGTGACTTCTCCGGCCTTGCCGCGAAGTGTGTACGCGCCGCTGCCGATTTGCGGGGAAACGCCGTTTCCTTCTCCCAGGATTCTGATTTTTCCGGTTCCGGCCGGAATCCACGACTCGCTTTCCGTGGCAGATGTGCTGCCCGACAGAGTATGTGAAGTGCCGGTGTTCGGCACACCGGGGCGCAGATCCGCACCGGAGACATTCGGATTGTAGATGTTTTGCGGGTTGGGATCGACAAACGAAATATCGTCGAGATACCAGCCGCCCGAATAGTCGTCGTAGTTATCCGTGCCCGTTTCCAACACGAAACGGATTTGGGTTGTCGGCGACAGATATTCTTTGGGCAGCTCAACATGATCCAGATACCATGCGTTTCTTGTGCGCAGTTTTCCGTTTTCCGCCTCAATCGTCTGTGCGTTCAGATCGAAAATCTTATGCCATGACGTGCCGTCCCTGCTGATTTCGATTTTCCCCAGATCGTTGTTGTCTATGCCGTATTCCCCGCTTCCCCTGCGGCCCGCTGTGTTGTACCAGTTTTGCCAGTAAAGAGTGATCTTTTCGTGTCCGCTCAGATCAACCTTGGGGGAAGTGAGTGTATATGTGGCATTCGTCTTGCGGTACGTGTTCAGTTCGGTGGCAAAGACGTAATCTCCCGGGTTCTTTCCCTTAGACTGATATTTTGTCGGTGCCTGTCCCTGGTTTTGGTCGTCGGCCAGGGTTTGCTTTCCGCGCTCGAATTTGTGGCCTTTGGCGTCGGGAGTGCTGAACCAGCCCTCGTCGCCGCTTTCAAAATCGAACTTCTTTACCGTTTTCCCCACACTGAAAACGTGTGTCATGAGTGCGGAGCGGTCGGATTCGGCACTGCCGGAAAGGGCAGTCACATAGTAGCTGTAGCTTCCTTCCTGCGGTATCGGATAATCGGTCATGCGTACCGAATACCTGCCTGCTTTGGACTTGTCCAAAACGGATATTTTTTGGAAATCCCCGTTGTTGTGCGCACGGTAAAGCGCATATCCCGTGATCTGTTCGCCGCTTACGGGCTCGAAACTGATCACTGTCCGTCCCCCCGGATATGCACGCAGTTCCAGATCTTTGGTGACGGGTGCCGGCTTGTCCGCCGCAGCCTGTTCAATGGCGATATCGTCGATAAACCATCCTGCGGTTGCCTGCTTGGACAGCCATCCGCCGCGCATTCCGAACATAACCCGAATCTTTTTCCCTTTGTATGCCGAAAGGTCAATATATTCGCGTTTGAATGATTTTTGGCTGTTTCTGTAGATCCGCTTCGGTTCCGCTTCCCATTTCACGCTGTTGTCTGCGGGGCTGACTTCCCCGATCCAGACTTCCGCGGTGTCGAAGAACGCGTTCTCGCCGTTGTCCAGATCGTAGTAGTGCCGGAACGTCAGTGCAGCGGGCTTGGTTTCGGCAGTCAGATCAATGGGCGGCATAAGGAGTGTGGATTCTTTCAGTCCCCTGTATCCGGCCGCGTCAACGCCCACACCGATTACTTTCTTTCCCGAGGGGGCGGCGGCTGTGGCCGGTGCGGCGCCGATTTTCCACAGCGGAGTCTGCCCGCCGTTTTCAAATCCGTCGCTGCCGGCTTCAAAATTCTCTTTGTATCCGATACCCACGCCGGCTTTTATTTTAACGGCATACGTCTCTGTGGAAGTTTCCTTTCCTTCCTGATCTGTGGCGGTAATGCGGTATGAGAAGGATGCTTTTTCAAGATCTTTCGCTCCCGGCGAGAAGGAATATGTGCCTTTTTGCCGCGTTCCGGCCTGCAGCTTCATTTCCCTTTCTTCCCATTTGTCGGCACCGTCGAATTTAAGCGAGACGGTGACTTTCTTAATCCCGGTGTCGTCGGAAACTTCGGCCGAAATCTCGGTTTCGCTGCCCCGGTAAATATTTTTCAGCGCGGTGTGTGCGATCTTCGGTGCTTCGGTATCCGTGCCCGGAATATACACATGCCCGGAAACGGTTCCCGCTGCGGGTGCGCTGCCCGCGTCCTCCAGTGCTTTCTCCACTGCCAGACGGGCATTTATTTTTCCCGCTCCGTAGCCGTTGTTGGGTGACGAGACGTAAACTTCGTCGGTGAGCGGCGTAGCCGTCTGCATGATAATTTCCTGCAGACGGTCCACAGTCAGATTCGGGTTTGCCTGCAGTATCATTGCCGCCACGCCCGACACGTGGGGTGCGGCCATGGAAGTACCCGTGCGCAGTCCGTATTTCCCGCCCGGCAGAGACGAACGGATATTGACGCCCGGAGCTGAAATATCCGGTTTTTTCCGGTCGGTAAACTTCGACGGGCCGCGCAGCGAGAATTTGGCGACGCGGTCGTCTGCGCGCAGTGCCCCCACTGCGAAAGCTTCGGGGAACGACGCGGGCGTGGCAATCGATCCTTCTCCGCCCCCGTTGTAATCCGTGATGTTTCCCGCGGAAAACACGGGAAGAATTCCCGCTTTGCGCCACTGCTGCATAACGGGACGGAAGAACTGGCTTTCCGAAGATCCTCCCCAGGAGCTGTTGATGATTTTCGGAGCCAGTTCGGGATGGGCTTTGCCGGCCGCGTCCACGGGGGCAAGCATCCACTGTGCCGCCTGAAGCAGACGCGAATCGCTGGTCTCGCCGTGTTCGTCGAATACGCGGGCTGCGATCCACTGTGCGCCGCGGGCAATGCCGATTCCGGAACCCAAAATCGTTCCCGCCACGTGTGTGCCGTGACCCGTGGAATCTACCGGCGTGGGCGTGTTTGCTACCGGATCATACCAGCTTGTGTGGGGATCTGCGGATTTTCCGCGCCATGCCGCCGCAATCTCCGGGTGTGTTGCGTCAACGCCGGAATCGATAATTCCCACCGTAACGCCTTTGCCGCTGTATTTTTCCCGCAGTTCGGGCGTGACCGAGACAGATATCAGATTCCAGGGCAGCCGGGCGGAGGCATTTTCCGTTGCGGAAGAACGTGTGCTGAAAGTGAGTGCGGATCTTGCCGTGCGTACTTTACCTTTGGTTTCCGTGCCCTCCCTGACAGGATCCATCATGCGCGTGGCGTCCGGAACGATTTTTTCCACTTCCGGGAGCTGTGCCGCGCGCAGGAGCGTGCTTTTCGGCACGGTTGCGCCAACGCTGTTGACGATGAAGAATGGCCGGATGTTCTTTGCTTTTTCTCCGTTCAGCAGCTGCATGAGACGCTGCTGTGATTCCTGTGCGGTTTTCGCCAAAGAACGTACATAATTTTTCCCGTCTGCGGGCGGGGTGCTGTTTTTCAGTACAAAAATTACGGGAACTTCTTTATCTTCCGTTATTTTTGCAATCCGGGAGTCTATTTTTTCCGCAGGCTTTTGCGTTTCGGAAGCCGCGGCGGACAAAGTGCCGCCGAGACACATTCCGAGCGCGGCAAAAACTGCCGGAAACAGTCGGAGATGTCGTTTCATTGTTCTCTTTTCTGATGTTTGTGAAAGACCGGCCGAAAACGGCCGTAGACGCCGTAGTCAAATAACTGATAATGGTATCGTCCTGTCGTTAGAGCGATATCTTCCGCGTCGGCGGAACAGACTAATTGTAGTTCATTAAAATTAGGGTAGGCAAACATAATACATGGGAAAAGACGGGATCCGGCCGGTGCGTGCGGGCGAAGTTTGCGTCAGTCGCGGCGTGGACGGTGCGATTTTTTTCATTTCGTTTTAGTGTGGGAAAGTGGTATCAAAAAATCAGGATAAGTCCCGTATGCCGCGCCCCGTGCCGAAGCGCGATTCCCGCGCCCGCGGGGAAGAGGCAAAACGGATCCGGCGTCCGCAGGCGCAGGCGGAATCCGGCCGGCGCCCGGTTCGGGAAAAGCCGGGCGCCGGCGCGGGAAATGTGCGCCGCCCGAAATATGCCGGGTCCGCCGGCCGGCTTGTGGGCAGGCGAAATGTTTCTCCCCGTTTTTCTTCGCGGGGCGCCGGCGGAAAACGCCGGGGCGCAAAAGATTTTCCCGGCTCGCTTCTCACCTCCCGGGTGCTGTTTTATGCTTTGCGCAGATACAGAAAACCGCTGGCTGCGCTCGTGGTGGTTGTGTTTGTTGCCGCGTGTGCGCTTGCGGTGTCCAGGCTGACGGCACGTTCTTTGGTCTCGTTGGACAATAAACGCCGGGCGGCTGCGCAGCAGACAAAAATTTTCGAACCGGTTGCCTGCACTCCGCAAATGCTTGATTATCGGATAACCTATACGGGCGACGCAGCGGGGAAGCCGGTCACTTTCCGGCTTGATATTACCAACACCGGTCAGCGGCCGTGTTTTACGGATGTCGGTTATGAAAACGTTTCGCTTCAGGTGCGCAGCGGAAGTGCCGAGGTATGGAATTCTTCCGCGTGCCGGATCCCCGAGGCGAAAAAAATGTTTCTTCTTGACAGAAGATTTACCGGACGAAGTTCCTATACATGGCCGGGAACCGCGGCCGGGGAAAAATGCGCGGGAGGTTCCCCTGTTCGCCCCGGCACTTATCTGGTGCGGGCAACGGTCGGCGGGAAAACAGTGGTTCCCGATCAGCCTTTTGAATTGCACCCCGCAGGTTTTCGGGGTGGGGAAGGTGTTTCTCCCGGTTCCCAAGGCGGTCCTCAAGGCAGTCCTCAAGGCGGTTCCCAAGACGGGAAAAGTGCTCCTTCGGGCGCGGGGGCCGGTTCTTCCGGAAAAAATATGACGGCGGACGTTCCGAAAAAATAGCCGCGGATGAAAATCTGTACGTAAAAGCCGTGCTCCGCGGCGTGCATGAAGATGCTTGGAAAATTTTCCAAGCCGGGAACGGGATTGCGCATTTCGCGGTGTGCACGGAAACGCTGTGTTGCGGCGGGAGTTGCTGATCTGCGTGCGGGATTAGGTGGTGCACAGAGCGGCTTTGGCTGCGCCATTCAGATCCGCAACGGGTTTCAGCACCATTTTCGGGGGCACTTTCACGGTTTCGCTCTGCGCGGGAATAACCGCGGCAGTGAATCCCAGTCTGGCCGCTTCGTTCAGTCTCCGCTGCAGCCCCGCAATCGGACGCAGTTCCCCGGTTAAAGACACTTCGCCCAGGGCGACTGTTCCCGGGGCAACCGGCAGATCTGCCGCAGCTGAAGCAAGCGCCAGAGAAACCGCAAGATCGGCAGCGGGTTCCGGTGTTTTGGCTCCGCCGACGGTGGAAACGAAGACATCATTTTTCTCGCACGCGATGCCCAGCCGGGAGCGGATAACTGCCAGCATCATTGACACCCGTGAAAAGTCGAGCCCCGAAGTTGTGCGTTTGGGCGGCCCTGCCGCGGGGACGATCAGCGCCTGAACTTCCACAGGCATCGGTCTTCTGCCTTCCAAAGTGACGGTTACGCAGGTGCCCGGAACACTGCTGCTGCGCGCCGACAAAAACACTCCCGAAGGGTCGCTCAGCTCGCGGATTCCGGATTCGCCCATTTCGAAACATCCGATTTCGTCCGTGGGTCCGAAGCGGTTTTTCACTGCCCGGATCATTCGCAGCTGTGAATGTCTGTCTCCCTCAAACTGGCAGACGGTATCCACGAGGTGCTCCAAAGTGCGCGGCCCGGCGATTGCGCCTTCTTTGGTAACGTGCCCGACAAGGATTAGGGGGACGGCGGAGGTTTTTGCGTAGTTCACGAGAGCGGCTGTAACCGCCCGGACCTGGGCAACTCCGCCGGCTGTGCCTTCGGTTTGCGGATCGGAGACTGTCTGTACCGAATCGATGACCGCCAAATCCGGGTGAACCGCATTTAAGTGGCCGAGAACTGCGGGGAGGCTGCTTTCCGAAGCGAGAAGAAGTCTGTTTTCCAGCGCCCCGATCCGTTCCGCTCTGGCACGCACCTGAGGCGCGGATTCCTCCCCGCTTATATACAGCACCGATGCTCCGCCGCCCGTTTTTGCCGCTTTGGCGGCGACATCGAGAAGCAGTGTCGATTTTCCGATCCCGGGTTCCCCGGCCAGCAGAATCACCATTCCGGGGACCGTGCCCCCGCCCAGCGCCCGATCCAGTTCGCCGACGCCTGTGGGAGTTTTCGTGCTCGCCTGCGCCGATATTTCGGTGATTGCCCGTGCCGGGGTGCCGGGTGCGGCCGGTCCGCCGCCGGAAGCGGATACGGGCTGTGCGGCAACCGTGCCCCACGATTTGCACCCGCCGCAGCGTCCGATCCATTTTGCGCTGCCCCAGCCGCATTCCGTGCAGATGTAACGAATACTGTTTTTAACCATAACCCAAATATAGAAGATGCTCCCACAGGAATTTTCTCTCCGGACGCGCGCTTCGGAGTGTTAGGCCGTCCGCGCCGCCTGTTTTCGCCGTTTTGTATCTTCTGATCCGCTGCGGCGGGGATTGTCGGGAAGGGCGGCAATGCGCCGGCCGGGTGCCCGTTGGCACTTAACGGCAACTGCAGGGCGGGAAACGGACGCACTTTTTCCGGGTAAGTATTTTCGCCCCCGGCAGGAGGGATGTGTGCGTACGGCGTTAAAACAGATGAGAAAGGAGAGGGAGATACGAAACCGTGTGGGATGTGATACAAAAGTAATTTTTGAGTTTTATGTGACATATGGCAACTATTTCGTTATCATAAAGAGTGTTTCCGGGGTGCTTTGCGCCCGGAACTGTTTATACAGTAGCGAACAGGGGAAACACAGGATTTTGCACAGCCGGCACGGATCATTTAAAGGATGGTTAAGATGGCTCAACTTTCGGCAGCAGCGCCACAGTTCCTAACAGTGGCCGAAGTGGCACAGTTAGCCCGTGTTTCCAGAATGACCATTTACCGCATGGTCCACTCGGGAGAACTGCCCGCCGTGCGTGTCGGAAGTTCGTACCGTGTGCCGATGTCTGCGGTGCAGCAGCTGCTTGCCGGCAGCTCCGAAATACAGGCTGCGGGTGAGTAGATAAACTTTTGTACGCATAATTGCCGGTTTCGGTTAAAAATAAGGTACTATTTCTACTTGTTAAGAAATTTTCGGGATAACCGTTTAATACCAATCGTGGAGGTGACCTCTTGGGTTCCGTAGTAAAGAAGCGTCGCAAGCGCATGTCGAAGAAAAAGCATCGTAAGCTGCTGCGTAAGACGCGTCATCAGCGCCGTAACAAGAAATAACGTGTGAAAGGGATTTGGGTTTAAAAACGCAAATCCCTTTTTTCCCGATTTATCCCCGGATTCATTCCCGCTTTTGCCCCGCAGGGCGCGGATTCGTTTTTACAGGAGTATGCATGACTGATCTGACCACGGTGCATTTGGTACGGCACGGAGAAGTGGACAATCCGACGGGAATTCTCTACGGCAGACAGCCCGGATTTCATCTTACCCGGCTTGGAAGGGAAATGGCTGCCGGTCTGGGGGAAGCCTTTGCCGACCGTGATGTGCGCGCGGTTATCACCTCCCCGCTGGAGAGGGCCTGCGAAACGGGACTGCCTACGGCGCGCAGATTCTCTCTGAATGCGCAAACCGATCCGGCACTGATTGAAGCCGACAACAAATTTGAGGGAATCGCGGTGAACGACAGCAGGTGGGTACTCCTTAATCCGAAGTTTATCCCGCTGTACGCGAATCCGTTCCGTCCCTCATGGGGAGAACCGTATACACAAATCGTGACGCGAATGTCGGCGGCGGTAAGAAGGGCGCTGAGGGCGGCGCGCGGCGGAGAGGCGGTTCTCGTATCCCACCAGCTGCCGATTTGGGTCTTCCGCCGTTTCGTGGAGGGGAAACATCCCGCACACGATCCGCGCAAAAGGCAGTGCGCACTTGCTTCGGTGACGTCGTTCTGCTTTACGGGCGATGTGCTTACGTCGTGGAACTATTGGGAGCCGGTCGGGGATCTGCTGCGCGAAGCCGGGGATATGGTACCGGGGACGTCTGCGGCAAAAACGAAGAAAAGCGGAATTCAGCCGTAAAGCCCCCGGGAAGTGTCGTCTTCGTCTTCCGTTCCGCTATTTTTTTCTTCCCGCTTCTGTGGTTTTTCCGCGGACTTACGCTGTTCGTATGCCCGCCGGCGGTTGCGCGCCTCCAGACGCGCGAGAAAATCCGGATCGTCGTCCGGTGCCGCAGGGGTCTCGGGCGCGTTTCCGTTTCCCCATTTTGCGCCGTATCCTCCCGCGCTGTTAAGCGGATTGGAACTGCTCAGCAGATCCCGGTATTTCATCAGCATCCAGCCCGCAGGTCCGATCAGGGGAACGACGGCAATGAATATAACCCACAGCGGTTTTGAAATTTTCCCCGGGATCTGTTCTCTTTCCGTGCGGCAGCAGTCAATCAGCGTATAGATTGAAAACGCGAGCAGAAACAGTACCAAAAAAACTCTTGCCATATTTTTATATTAGTCCGGGATGCGAAGCATTCATAACACATATGCTATCGGCAAAGGCGGTGTGTGCGCAGACCCGCCTGCGGAACAGCCAGGCACAGCAGCGCCAAAAATACGGGTGCCGCACCCGGAACGCCCGGAACGGAACCGGGGAAGAAGCGGGCCGTTGCCGTAATTCCCGCAGAGAGAACCAGGGCAAAAGTGAGCTCGTATATTCCGGTCTGTTTCAAAACCGGAATCAGATCCGCGCCCTCGGCCTTTTTTCTCCTTCCCCTGCCGGTCACGGGAGCGCAGATCGCGATAATCTGTGGGAGAAGAACAGGCAGAATCAGCAGAAACGGATAAAGGAAACCAAGCAGCACGCCCAGGGCAAGGGGAAGGGTGAGCATAAAAACAAAAATGCCGCGCGCGCGTCTGTCGCCCAAAAAGACGGCGAGAGTGTGTTTGCCCGCTGCCGTATCGGTGGGAATGTCGCGGATATTGTTGATCATCAGCAGCGCGCAGGCAATCAGTCCGACCGCCGCCGCGGCAACCCACACCTGCGCCGGGGCGGATCCCGTTTGGGTGTATGCAGTGCCGACGGTGGCCACGAAGCCGAAAAAAACAAATACGAATACTTCTCCCAGGCCGCAGTAGCCGTAGGGGTGCCTGCCTCCCGTGTAAAACCAGGCCGCGGCCACGGCCGCGCCGCCGATTCCCGTCAGCCACCATTTTCCGCTCAGCCAAACCAAAAGAAAGCCCGCCGCACATGCCAGTGCGAAACACAGACAGGCCGCTGCCAGCACCGTTTTTGGGTTGGCTTTTCCCCCTCCGGTAAGCCGCGGCGGTCCGGAGCGGAAAGTATCGGTTCCGCGGATTCCGTCGGAATAATCGTTTGAAAAATTTACCCCGATTTGGAAAAAGAGAGCGGTCAGAGCGGCAGAGAGCGTGCGCAGCGGCGAAAAGAGGCCCGCGTCGGCGGCGAACGCCGCCCCCACCGCCACCGGGGCAAGCGCGGCGGGCAGTGTCCTGATCCGCAGGCCTTCGGCCCAATCCCGTATGCACGCCATAAAAAGTCCTTTCACGCAGCGCGTCCGCCTCCTGCGGCGGACAGTCCCCGTTTATTCTACCCGACGCCCTGTTCCCGTTTTGCATATAATCGTTATTGTGAAAGCAGGAAAACAGTCCGAAATGCCCGGGCACGGCCGCACCTTCCGGAAAACATCCGGGAAATGTCCAAAATCTCTCAAACCGTGTATTTTACACTGTGGCTGAATGCAGGAATATAAGCGAGAAAGCATACTGAGACGGAAGATGCCCGGAGCGGCAAAATTTCGGGAAAGAGAAGCAGATGAACGAAGAAAATCGGTATGAACAGGGAAAAGACGGTTTAGACGGGGAGAGGGACGTGAATTTCGTGCTCCGGCGGGATCCCGATGATCTGCCGCCGGCCCCGCCGGCCTGCGAAGAAAACCGCACCTGCGACAGCACATTTCATCCGGGAAGTGCCTCCGGCGCTCCTCTTCCTGCGGATGCCGGGTCCCACCGCACCGCGGAAACGGACTGCCCGCCGCAGCCGGAAGCGGCGGACCCGAATGCCGGAAAAGCCAAAAAACGGAAAACTCCCGGCTGGTCCGCACTGGTCGGTGCGGTGGCGGTTGCCGCGCTGCTGGGCGGGGCGCTGGGCGTAGGGGTGATGACACTGCGTTATGACGGCACGCGCCCGGCAGGCATTGCCGAGCCTGCGGGGCCGACCGTGGCCCCGGTTGTGAAATCTTCCCCGTCCGCGGCCGCAAACTGGCAGACAGTGGCAAAGACGGTCGGTCCGTCCGTGGTGGCAATCAGTACCGAATCGAATCGCGGCGCGGCGCAGGGCTCCGGCGTCATTATCGATGTGAAAGGGCATATCCTGACCAATAACCACGTGATTGCGGGGGCGAAGGAAATAATGGTGACGCTTTCGGACGGGCGTCTGTACGAGGCAAAGCTCGTGGGAACCGATGCCGCCACGGATCTGGCGGTTATCCGGCTGAAGAACCCCCCGAAGAATCTCACCGTTGCCGCGCTCGGCAACTCTTCGGATCTGCGGGTCGGACAGCCGGTTGCCGCAATAGGAAATCCGCTCGGTCTTTCGTTTACCGTTACCACCGGGATAGTTTCGGCTTTGGACCGCCCGGTGCAGACGGTGAATCAGGAAGCGCGTTCCATGGCCGATGCACGGGTGGTCACAAATGCGGTACAGATTGACGCGGCGGTAAATCCGGGTAATTCGGGAGGTCCGGTGTTCGACGCCGGGGGGAGAGTAATCGGCATCGCCTCTTCGATCGCCACGATCTCCTCCGCGGAAGGAAAACAGGGCGGTTCGATCGGTCTGGGATTTGCCATTCCGATTAATCTTGCCAAACACGTGGCCGAACAGCTGATCGCAAAGGGCGTGGCGGAGCACGCATATCTGGGCGTGACGGTTTCCAACGGCGTGGCGGAATACGGAAACAATTCGCGTCTGGGTGCAACCGTGGAGTCAATTCAGCCGGACACTCCCGCGGCGCGGGCGCGGCTGCGCAGGGGAGATGTGATTACCGCAGTGAACGGGCGCAGCGTGGTTTCCGGCGTGTCGCTGACCGGTTATATCCGTCAGTACAGATCCGGGGAGAAAGTTACGCTGACGATTGCCAGAAACGGAGAATTGCAGGAACTGGACGTCACTCTTGCCACCAAAGTGGACGACAGCCGCGGATAAACCGAAACCGAAGCGTATCGCGGGCATTGCGGAAACGCCCGCAGCGGCGTGTAAACTAAACACAGTTGCGAAACAGAGGAAGAAAGCAGGAATCCGATGACCCGTGCCGGTCTTGAAAAAAATCCCGGGGAAATAGCGGCGATGTTTAACGATGTGGCCCGAAGATACGATTTTATGAATACTCTGCTCACCGGGGGACTGGTAAAAACATGGCGAAAATCTGCCGTGAGGGCTCTGGAAATCGTCCCCGGGGAAAAAATTCTCGACGTGGCCGCGGGCACGGGCACTTCCGCGGCGGCGTATGCGGCGGCGGGTGCGCAGGTGGTTGCGTGCGACATTGCCCGGGAGATGATTGCCCGGGGCAGAAGACGCTACCCCGGAATAGAATTCAGAACCGCGGATGCGATGAATCTGCCTTTTGCCGACGAATCCTTTGACGCCGTAACAATTTCCTACGGGATACGCAACATTCCCGATCCGAAAAAGGCTTTGGAGGAGATGCTCAGAGTAACGAAACCGGGAGGGAGACTGGTTGTATGCGAGTTTTCAAAACCCGTGAATCCGCTTTTTGCCCGGCTGTACGCACTGTTTCTGCGCCGTTTGATGCCCCGGCTTTCGGCACTGTTTTCCTCCGATGCCCCGGCTTACGACTATCTTGCCGAATCCATTGCGTGCTGGTACGGGCAGCGGGAATTTGGCTCTCTGATCAGGGAGGTAGGCTGGAGCGACGTGTACTGCAAAAATCTTACGAACGGAATTGTGGCCCTGCACAGGGCACGGAAAATGTAACCGTTGATTTTTACGGTCTCCGGGCAGGGAAATTAACCGGAGCCATTCGGAAAAATGTATTACGCACGCAATTTGTTGCGTAATAAGGCCTCCCGAAAGTGTCATTAGTGCATAAAACAACGTAAAATTTCTAAGGATAAGGATATACAAAAGAGCGGAAATTGCGTTGGAAGTGGTGAGTGATGGCCTTCGGCGAGATGGCTGATGTGGTGATTGTGGGTGCCGGCCCGGCCGGTTCTTCCGCCGCACACTATCTCGCGCAGTACGGTCTGGATGTGCTCGTCCTGGAAAAAGCCGTGTTTCCGCGCGATAAAATATGCGGCGACGGCCTTACCCCGCGGGCCGTGTCGGAACTGATTCGGATGGCATTTCCGATTCCCGAGTCCGAAGGGTGGGTGCGCAATTACGGCGTACGTGCCTACGGCGGCGGGCATATGATCGAAGTTCCCTGGCCCGATCTTGTTTCGCAGCCCAATTACGGCTCGGCCGTCCCCCGCCTGGATTTTGACTGCCGTCTCATCCGCCATGCGCAGAAATCGGGCGCCCGGCTGCGCGAAGGGGTAACGGTTACGTCCGTTGTGAAAGACAGCCGCAGCGGGCGGGTAATCGGCGTAAAAGCCCGCAATACGGCGGAAAAGGGCACGGAATTTACCGTTCGGGCACGCTATGTGGTAGACGCGGGCGGTGTTTCGGCGCGGATTGCCACGGCTGCCGGAAGGGAAAAGAATCCCCGCCGTCCGATGGGCGTGGCGGTAAGAACCTATTTTGAATCGCCTCTTGCCTCCACAGACATGATGGAATCCCATCTCGAACTGTGGGCGGGCAAACCGGGCAGCTCGGAACTGCTTCCCGGATACGGATGGGTGTTTGCCGTGGGGAACGGATTGGTGAATGTCGGCCTGGGAACGCTTTCGTCCACCGCCAAACCGACCGGAATAGATTACCGCAAAATTTTCCGGACATGGATCGAAAACGTACCCGAAGAGTGGGGACTGAACGAAGAAACCCGGCGCGGAAAACTGCGCTCGGCCGCTCTTCCGATGGCTTTTAACCGTAAACCGCATTACGCGGACGGGCTGGCGCTGGTCGGAGACGCGGGGGGAATGGTTTCCCCGTTCAACGGGGAGGGAATTGCCTATGCCCTGGCCTCCGGCAGAATACTGGCCGGATATATTGCCCAGTCCCTGGGACGGATGACGCTCTCCCGGCAGGACAGAGTAATGCGCGAGTATCCGCGGGAACTGCGCGCGGAATTGGGCGGATACTATACGCTGGGCAGGGTTTTTGCCGCACTTATCGGGCGTCCGGAGATTATGCATCTGTGCGTGAAATACGGCCTGCCGCATCCGACGCTGATGAAACTGGTGATGAAGCTGCTTTCGGATACCTACGACAGGCACGACGGCGATTGGATGGACAAACTGATTACCGCGCTCACAAAGGCGGTGCCAAAAGCATGAATATACGAAAGACGGTTAAAGAGATACCCGTAGCGACAAAATTGGTGGAGGCATGATGAATCCTTACGTTCCGCTGTTGATTATGATTGCGGCGGCGGCGGCGGTCGCCGTCGGCGGTTTGGTTGCCTCGGCACTGCTCGGCCCGAAAAAAGCCAACCGGGTAAAGGTGCTGAACTACGAATGCGGTCTGGAAGCGACTCCCGGCGGCGGCAGCTCCAGACGTTTTCCGATCAAGTATTTTCTCACGGCAATGACTTTTATCGTTTTCGATATCGAAGTTGTGTTTCTCTATCCGTGGGCGGTAAGCCACGAACGGTTCGGCCTTTTCGGACTGGCCGCAATTGCCTCTTTCGTGGTTCTGATTACGATTCCCTTCATTTACGAGTGGCGCCGCGGCGGATTGGATTGGAGCGAATAAATGGGTCTGGAGGAAAAACTGCCCCAGGGCATTGCCCTGACCACGATGGAAGCCGTGCTCGGCTGGGCGCGCGCGCGTTCGCCGTGGCCCGTGACGATGGGTTTGGCCTGCTGTGCGATTGAGATGATGTCTTTCGGCGCGGTGCGTTACGACGCCTCGCGAATCGGCATGGAAGTTTTCCGTGCCTCTCCCCGCCATGCGGATCTGATGATCGTCTCCGGGAGAGTGAGCCATAAAATGGCTCCCGTTGTGCGAAACGTATACGACCAGATGGCCGAACCCAAATGGGTTATCTCGATGGGGGCGTGCGCATCCTCCGGCGGGATATTCAACAATTATGCCGTGGTGCAGGGAATAGACCATATTGTTCCCGTGGATATTTATCTGCCCGGCTGTCCCCCGCGCCCGGAAATGCTGATTAACGCCGTATTTGAGCTGCGGCGGCAGGTGATGGAAAAAGCACCGCTGGGCAAAGACCGGATCGATATGTGCAGGGCGGCGGAAGCGGCGGCACTGAAGGCCGAGCCGCTCGAAGACCGGAAAGGGCTGTTGGCATGAGTGAAGAGAACGAATTATCCGTACCCCACTCCGCCGCGGAAAACGCTGCGCCGCCCGCGGAAACAATTGCCCTGCGCAAAGGGATGTGGGGAGTCTCCGGCCAGCCCGACACAACCGGGTTTTCGCAGCAGAGGGAAACGGTGGGGATTTCCGCTCCGTCCGCCCGTCCCTACGGCGGATGGTTCGACGAAGCCGTGGATATCATTTTGGAGCTGGCGGCGCACGACGGACTGAAAGCGGGAGACGTTATCGAAAAAGTTGTTGTGGACCGGGATCAGCTGGTGATTTTTGTTCCGCGCGGCGCGGTTCTTACCGTGGCGAAATACCTGCGTGACGATCGGGATCTGCGTTTTGAAATGTGTCTCGGTGTTTCGGCCGTCCATTATCCGCACGACCGGGGCAGGGAACTGCACGCGTATATTCCCTTCTTTTCCATTACGCACAACCGGCTTCTTGCCCTGGAAGTGGCAATCCCCGAATCCGATCCGCATATGCCCTCCCTTACCTGCGTGTACCCCGGAGACAACTGGCCGGAACGCGAGGCATTTGATCTGATGGGAATTATTTTCGACGGGCACCCGGGTCTTTCCCGTTCCGCACTGCCCGACGATTGGGTCGGACACCCGCAGCGCAAGGACTATCCGCTGGGAGGGATCCCCGTTGAATACAAGGGAGCGGTGGTTCCGCCCGCCGATACCCGGAGGGAGTATAACTGATGGCACGCACACCCCATGCAACAGGGGCTTTTATCGAAGACCCGAACAATCCCTATCCCGAGTTTGAAGCCGTCGGCGGGGACTGGGACAAACTGGTCAAAGAAGCGGAAGAAAACAGCGACGAACACGTGGTGATCAATCTCGGGCCCGTTCACCCGGCAACCCACGGTGTGTTGCGTCTGCAGGTGGACCTGGACGGAGAGACAGTTGAGGAAGTCCGTGCCGCCACTGGATTTCTGCACACCGGTATTGAGAAAAACATGGAGTACCGCACGTGGACGCAAGGCGTTGCCTACTGCACGAGAATGGACTACGTGGCACCGATTTTTCAGGAAGTTGCCTATTGCCTGGCGGTGGAGAAGCTGCTGGGAATCACCGACAAAATTCCTCCGCGGGCGAATGCGATCCGCGTGCTGCTGATGGAAATCGGCAGGATCAATTCACACGTGGTGGCCATCGGATCCGGGGGAAACGAGCTGGGCGCAACCACCATGCTGACTCTGGGTTTTAGGGCGCGCGAAGACTGCCTGCGGATTTACGAAGATATCACCGGTCTGCGGATGAACCACGAGTTTATCCGCCCGGGCGGGGTATTGGAAGACCTTCCCGCCGGCGGGATCGGGTATATCCGTGAGCTGCTTCCGAAAATCCGCAGAACCGTATCGGAAATGCAGGATCTGACGATGCAGAATCCGATTTTCAAACTGCGGCACGTGAACGTGGCCGTTTCCCCGCTGTCTTCGATGATGGCCCTTTCCATGACCGGCCCGTCGGTGCGCGCCGCCGGCCTGCCGTGGGATCTGCGCAAATCCAGGCCCTACTGCGGATACGAAAAATATAATTTCGATATCCCCGTGGGAGACAAAGCCGATGCGTACAACAGGGTAAAAGTCCGGTTTGAGGAATGCTACCAGTCGCTGCGGATCATCTATCAGGTGCTGGACGAGCTGGAAAAAACCGAGGGCGAACCTGTGATGATAGACGACAGAAAAATTGCCTGGCCTGCCCGGCTTTCCATTATGGGAGACGGACAGGGACAGTCCGCGGAGCACGTACGGGAAATCATGACCGAGTCGATGGAATCGCTGATTCACCACTTTAAGCTGGTAACAGAGGGATTTAGGGTGCCGGCCGGTCAGGTGTATCAGATGATTGAGCATCCGAAAGGCCTGATGGGCGTACATCTCGTTTCCGCAGGCGGAACGAAACCCTACAGAGCGCATTTCCGTGATGCTTCGTACAGTAATTTACAGTCTTTAAGCGTGATGGCAGAGGGCGGAATGCTTGCCGATCTGATTGTTGCGCTGGCAATGATTGATCCCGTGATGGGAGGGGTGGACCGCTGATGAACGAAACTTATTCCGCACAGACGGAGGCACGTCTGCGTGCCGATGCCGCCGAAGTTGTGGCACGTTATCCTCATTCCCGCTCGGCGATTATGCCGCTGCTGCATTTAATCCAGTCCGAAGACGGTTTCTGCTCGCCGCGCGGAATTGCCCTGGTAGCGGATATTCTGGGACTTACGAAGGCCGAAGTTTCCGCTGTGGCTACTTTCTACTCGCAGTACCGGCGTCATCCCAACGGCGAATATAACGTCGGCGTGTGCACGAATGCCCTGTGCGCGGTGATGGGCGGAGACATAATCTGGGACGAGCTGACCGAGTACGTGGGCGTGGGGCATGACCAGACCTCCGCCGACGGGAAAATCACGCTGGAACGTCTGGAATGCAATGCCGGGTGCGATTATGCGCCGGTGATCATGGTCAACTGGGAATTTTTCGACAATCAGACTCCGGCTTCGGCGAAACAGATTGTGGACGATATTCGCGCCGGCAGGGATATTCATCCCACCCGCGGAGCCGCCAAAGCCCATACCTTCAGGGAAACAGAACGTGTGCTGGCCGGTTTTGAAGACGGTCATGCCGACGAGGGCGTTTCCGCGGGTGAGGCTTCGCTGCGGGGACTGAAAATTGCCCGCGAACATAACTGGACTGCTCCGCAGGCGCAGGAAGGAGAAGAAAAGTGAAAGAATTTTCCGCTCCGGGTCTGCTTGCGCCGGTTTTAAGCGATATCTGGGACCGGGACCGTTCCTGGACGCTGGACGTGTACCGGGCGCACGGCGGTTACCGGGCAATCGGCAAAGCCTGGGAGATGAAATCCGGGGACGATTCGGCAATTACGAATTTCATCAAGGAATCGGGACTGCGCGGGCGCGGGGGAGCCGGTTTTCCCACCGGTCTGAAATGGTCGTTTCTTCCCGCGCCGGACGGCGGGCCGCGTTACCTGGTGGTGAATGCGGACGAGTCCGAGCCCGGAACCTGCAAGGATATGCCGTTTTTGATGGCGAATCCGCATCTTCTGCTGGAAGGAATGATGATCTGTATGCTCGCGATCGGCGGGCACAGAGGGTTCGTTTATCTGCGCGGCGAGGTCGTGCACGTTTACCGCAGACTTCTGGCTGCCGTGCGCGAAGCGCGGGAAGCCGGGATTCTGGGCACCGGGCGCGGTCCGAACGGCGATTACGATCTGGATATTACGGTCCATGCCGGGGCGGGTGCTTATATCTGCGGCGAGGAAACCGCGCTGCTGGATTCCCTGGAAGGGTATCGCGGCCAGCCCCGTCTGAAACCGCCGTTCCCCGCGGTGGCAGGTCTGTATGCCCGTCCCACGGTGATCAACAATGTCGAATCCATTGCCTCGCTGCCCGGAATTATCAATAACGGAGTGCAGTGGTTTACCGCAATGGGCGCGCAGACGAAAAATTCCAGCGGGCACGGTATTTTCTCCGTGTCGGGGCATGTGCGCAACCCCGGTCAGTTCGAGGCACCGTTTGGAATTACAATGCGTGAAATTCTGGATCTCGCCGGCGGAATCCGCCCCGGGCATAAACTGAAATTCTTCGTGGTAGGCGGATCGTCCGTGCCGATTTGGACGGCGGAGAAGCTGGATATTCCCCTTGGCTACGAAGAAGTGATGGGCGGCGGGTCGATGCTTGCCACCCGTGCAATTCAGATTTTTGACGAAACCGTTTCGGTAGTGCGCGTGATTTCCCGCTGGGCCGATTTCTACCAGCATGAGTCATGCGGAAAATGTACGCCCTGCCGCGAGGGCACATTCTGGATGAGACAGATCATGCACCGGCTGGAGGCGGGCAAAGGAAAAGAAGGCGATGTGGATCTCCTTTACGAAATTGCCTGTAATATCGCCGGAAGGTCTTTCTGCGCATTGGGAGACGCGGCGTCCACCCCGATCCGTTCGGGAATCGAAAATTTCCGCGAAGAATTTGAGCTCGGATACCATACGCCGGCCGAAGAACTGTTTCCGCGCGCGAAGTCCGCTCTGTTTGGTGAGGTAGGTGTGAAATGACGGGAACCGACACACTAACGGATTTGATTACGGTCCGGATTGACGGAAAGGAAATCAGTGTGCCCAAGGGGACTCTGATTATTCGTGCGGCGGAAAAAGCCGGCGTGCATATTCCGCGTTTCTGCGATCATCCGCTGCTCAAACCTGTTGCCGCCTGCCGGCAGTGTCTGGTGGAAGTCGCCATGCCCAACAGGCAGGGCGAAGTGGCAAAAATGCCGAAGCCGCAGCCGGCGTGCGCCATGACGGTAGCCCCGAAAATGGAGGTTTATACGGCGGCGGCCTCGCCCGTTTCGCGCAAAGCACAGCATGGCGTGATGGAGTTTTTGCTGATCAACCATCCGATGGACTGCCCGGTCTGCGACAAGGCCGGTGAATGCCCGCTGCAGAACCAGGCTCTGGGGGAGGGGCGCACTTCGTCGCGTTTTACCGATGTGAAACGCACATATCCAAAACCGGTTGCCCTTTCGCCGCAGATTCTTCTGGACCGTGACCGCTGTATTCTGTGCCAGCGGTGTACGCGCTTTTCCCGGCAGATTGCGGGGGATGTGTTTATCCAGCTCCAGGGACGCGGCGGCGGTACGCCGGGAATGGCAATACACAGTCTGAACGGCTCGCAGATCGGCAGTTTCGATGCCGCAACGCTGAACTTCTCCGATTCGAACGGCACGCAGGGGCAAAAACCCGGCTGTGAGTATGTGGGTGCCGACGGGCATCGCGGAGTCCGGGGAGGATGCATGGCCGGACCTGTGAATCCGGCGGATGCGGACGTGGAGGGAAAGCCGTTTGCCTCCTACTTCTCCGGCAATGTGATTCAGATCTGCCCCGTGGGCGCACTGACGTCGGCTTCATACCGCTTCCGTGCCCGGCCCTTTGATCTGGTTTCCGTGCCTTCGGTGACCGAGCATGACGCTTCCGGCGCGGCAATTCGCGTGGATTACCGCCGCGGAACGGTTGTCCGCCGTCTGGCGGGAGAAGATCCCGAAGTGAACGAAGACTGGATCACAGACAAAGACCGGTTTGCCTTCCGCTGGCAAAACGGCCCGGACCGTCTGCGTCATCCCCGTGTTTCCGGCGTGGGTGACGTCTCCTGGCCGGATGCCCTGGAAACCGCTGCCGCCGGGCTGCGCCGGGCAAAGAACCCGGGCGTGATTATCGGCGGACGCCTGACGCTGGAAGACGCATACGCCTATGCGAAATTTGCCCGCGTTGTTTTGGGCACAAACAATATAGATTTTCGCACGCGCGCCGGCAGTACGGAGGAAAATGATTTTCTTGCCGCCGCTGTTGCGGGCAGAGGCCTGGGCGTGACGTATGCCGATGTGGAATCTGCGGGGCACGTGGCGGCAGTAGGCCTGGAGGCGGAAGACGAATGCGGTTCGCTTTTCCTTAGGCTGCGCAAAGGCGTACTGGCGGGAAAGACCTCCGTGACGGTGATCTCCGCATACGAAACCGCAGGCACAAAAAAGATGCGGGCGCGTTTTATCCCCGCCGCGCCGGGGGACGAAGCCCGAATACTGAACGATGTTACCGAAGGGCGCACGGATATACAGGGTGAGCTCTATTCCGATCTGTGCAGGGAAAATTCTGTTTTGCTGATCGGGGAGCGCACGGCTTTGGTGCCGGGTGCGCTGAGCGCGGCCCTTGACCTTGCCCGGCGCACGGGTGCGAAACCGGTCTGGGTGCCCCGGCGTGCGGGAGACAGAGGCGCGGTCGATGCAGGCGCGCTGCCAAACCTTCTGCCCGGCGGACGTCCGGTGACGGATCGCGCCGCGTGTGTCGATACGGCTGCGGTATGGGGTGTGGACAGTATTCCACAGACTCCCGGCATGACCACCGGCGAAATGCTGAAAGCAGCCAAAGCAGGCGAAATCGATGCCCTGCTGTTGGCGGGTGTGGAAGACGATGATCTGCCGCAGGGAGCGCCTGAGGCAATGGCCAATACCTATGTGGTGCAGCTGGAGGTGCGTGACACGCCGACCGCGAAACGCGCGGATGTGCTGATTCCCGTTGCCCCGCCGGCCGAAAAGGGCGGTACGTTTGTGAACTGGGAAGGGCGGATGCGTCCCTTCGGACAGGTGCTCGCTTCCGTATTCCTTCCCGACCGGCAGGTAATTAACGAACTGGCTGCCGAAATGGGTGTGGATCTGCATTTGGAAACGCTTGCCGACGTTGTGCGCGAATATGTGCAGCTGCAGGCATGGGACGGCGCACGTGTGCAGCCTCCTTCGGTGCCGCCGCGAAGTGCGGAGAAACATTCCGTGGTCCTGGCTACGTGGAAGCAGATGCTCGACGGAGGGTCGCTGCAGTCTTTCGAACCCCACCTGGCGCGCAGCGCACGTCTCCCGGTTGCCGTGATGTCGCCCGAGACGGGGGAAAATGCGCATGTGGGCAGACGTGTGGAAGTAGTCGGCCGCCGCGGAAGTTTTACATACGACACGGTGTTCGCGCCGATGCCCCCGGGCGTAGTCTGGGTGCCGCAGAATGCGGTCGGCCGTTGTCTGGCGGAGATCGGAATCGCGGCAGGCGACTGCGTGGAAATCAAGAATGCGGAGGTGGCGTAGATGAATCCGGCGACGGGTCTTGCAGCGGCGAATCAGGTGGCTGATTTTTCCCGCGACACATGGTGGATTTGGGTAATAAAAGCCGTGTTCATCATCGTATTTCTGATTTTTTCGGTGATTTTTGCGCTGTGGTTTGAACGCAGACTGGTGGCGAAAATGCAAAACCGTCTGGGGCCCAACACCGTCGGCCCCCTGGGTCTGCTGCAGTCTTTCCCCGATGCAATTAAGCTGCTTTTCAAAGAGGATTTTAATCTGAAAGGCGCCGACCGGTTCGTCTATCTGACCGCTCCGGCGATTTCGGCGCTGTGTTCCTTCACTCTGATGGCAGTAATTCCGATGGGGCCGCAGGTTTCCGTTTTCGGAATCCGCACGCCCCTGCAGCTGACCGATACCCCGGTCTCCATGCTCTTTATCCTGGCTGTTGCGGCTCTCGGGGAATACGGTTTGGTGCTCGGCGGATGGTCGGCAAGGTCCACTCTGCCCCTTTACGGTTCGGTGCGTTCGGCAACACAGATGATTTCCTACGAATTGGCGCAGGGTCTTTCTCTGGTGACGGTGTTTATTCTCAGCCGGACGATGGCGACATCCGGAATCGTTTCCTCACAGGCCGAGCTGTGGAATGTGCTTCTTCTTCTGCCGGCTTTCCTGGTCTATCTGGTAACGATGTTCGGCGAGTCGAACCGGCTGCCCTTTGATCTGCCGGAAGCGGAAGGCGAAATTGTGGCAGGTGCGCACACCGAATATTCTTCGATGAAGTTCGGCTGGTATTATCTTTCGGAATACGTGAATATGCTGAATCTGTCGATGGTGGCGACCACGCTGTTTTTCGGCGGCTGGCGTGCCGGTCCGGTGCTGACATGGATTTATTCGCTGTGGGGCGGAGACCCGAATACGGGATGGATCCCCATGCTTTGGTTCGTGCTGAAAATGTGGACGTTTATGGGCGTGTTTGTGTGGGCGCGCGGCACCCTGCTCCGGTTCCGCTACGACCAGTTCATGCGTCTTGGCTGGCGCGGACTGATCCCCGCCGCGCTCATCTGGCTCGCAATCGTGATGACGGTGATCGGGATCGACATGGTGTTTCCGCTGAACGTGCACAGCGTGCTGATTATCCTTTCGCTTGGATATTCCGCCATTTTGCTGATTTGGGCTCTGGGAGACGACACCGTAAAGCCTTCGCAGGCGGATCTGATCCGGATGCGCGGAGAAGAGGAATTTACCGGTTTTGAATACGGTTATCCCGTTCCGCCGCTGCCCGGGCAGCATCTGCCGCCATCGAAACGGGAAACCGTGCGCGGCAGTGCGGCGGATATTTCCGTAACGGAAGAATTGGAGACGAAGAATGTCTGAGAACCGGGAATACGGCTTTGAACAGCCGGATACTGAATTGTACGGACCGATCCGCAAGAGCGCGCTCGGCCGGATTGCGGCTCCGGTGGCAGGTTTTGGCGTCACGCTGTCCACGATTTTCCGTCCGACGGTAACCGAGCAGTATCCGTATGAAAAAATTCCGCCGCGTCCGCGCTATCATGGTCTGCACAGGCTCAACCGCTATGCGGACGGCCTGGAAAAGTGCGTCGGCTGCGAACTGTGCGCATGGGCGTGCCCGGCGGATGCTATTTTTGTTGAGGCGGCGCCGAACCGGGAAGGGGCACAGTATTCTCCCGGTGAGCGTTTCGGACGTGTATATCAGATAAATTATCTGCGCTGCGTGTTCTGCGGTTACTGTATCCAGGCCTGCCCGACACGGGCACTGACGATGTCCACGGAGTTCGAGATTGCCGACCGGCACCGTGAAAACATGATTTACGAAAAGAAAGACCTGCTGGTTCCCCTGTCCGAGGGGATGCTCAATCCTCCGCATCCGATGCCCGAGGGGACGACCGACGCGGATTATTACCGCGGCAGAATCACCGGTCCGACCGCGGATCAGGTGGAGTGGATGAAAAAGAACCGGCCGGGCGACGAATCCCTGAATGCGGCTTCGGCTGCGGTAAGCGAACTGCGGGAGGCGGAAATAAAATGAACCCGATGCTTCAGCCCGTGGATATCTCCGTGGGGGAAACGATTTTGTTTGTGCTGCTTGCGGTGTCTATGACGGCAGTGGCGTTTTACGGACTGCTGATTACCCGCCGGGCGGTGTACACGATTATTTCGGTAATTTTCGTAATGGTATGTCTGGCATTTTTGTATACGATGCTGGAGGCTCCGTTTATGGGAGTTGCCCAGGTGGTTGTGTATACCGGCGCAATTTTGATGATGTTTTTGTTTGTACTGATGCTGATCGGCGTGGACAGTGCGGATTCGGCGCATGAAACGCTGCGTTCGCAGAAAATTATCGCCGCCGTGGGCGGATTGGGTATTCTGGGCGTAATCGGCGGACTGATGCTGACGCGCTACAGCTCGAATATGGCGGGTCTGAAAGAGGCAAATGCGCAGACCAATCCCGTCGGGGTGGCAAAACTGATTTTTTCAAATCATGTTCTGACGCTTGAGCTGACCGGTACGCTGCTGATTGTGGCGGCTTTGGGGGCGATGACCCTCACGCACCGCGACGCCGTCAAAAAACGCAGAACACAGGAAGATCTGGCAAAAGAGAAAATGCTTTCCTTTGCCGCGGCGGGTAAATCTCCGTGCGTGCTTCCCAATTCCGGCGTGTATGCCGAATCGAATTCATCGGTCAATCCCGCGCTTACGGCTTTTGGCAGACCGCTGATCAATTCCGTGAACAAAGTGCTCAGAATACGCGGACAGATGCGTTCGGTAGCGGAGATTTCCCCCGCCACGGCAGAGCGTATTAAGCGGAATGATATTTCCGGGCCGGCAACATACGGGCAGATCGGCCGGGCGCAGACTGCCGGAATGCCGGGCGGGGCCGCGCCGGACTATGCGGCGGCGGAAGCGGAGTTTAACGCCTGCGGAAAACTCCGTGCCCGTACGGAGGAAACATCTGTTTCGGAGGTTGAATCCGCCGCGGAGCAGAGCGCGAAGACGAAGGAGAATGAGTGATGAATCCTATCTGGTATGTGATTCTGGCGCTGGTGCTTTTTGCAATCGGCGGCGCGGCCGTGCTGATCAGGCGCAATGCGGTGATTGCTCTGCTGGGCGTGGAGATGATGCTTAACTCCTGCAATCTTGTGTTCGTCACGTTCTCCCGCATCTGGGGCAATCTGGAAGGCCAGGTATTTTCTTTCTTTGTAATGGTCGTGGCTGCCGCGGAAGTTGTGGTGGGCCTGGCAATAGTAATTTCGATCTTTCAGAGCCGCCGGTCGTCTTCTCTTGACCGTGCCAATCTGATGAAGAACTAGGAAGGGGCGTATATCCGATGAACGGACTTCTTCCGCTGTGGACTGCGCAGCCGGTTTCCGTGGGCGAGGCCGCGGGCGCGGCGGGTTTTATCTGGCTTGCCGCGGCGATTCCGCTGTGCAGCTGCGCATTGCTGCTTCTGCTCGGCCGTCGGGCAGACAAATGGGGCCACCTGCCCGCAACCGCCGCTTCCTTCGCTTCGTTCTGTATCGGTCTTGCGGCCGCCGTGCAGCTTCTGGGAATGGATCCCGGGCAGCGGGTGGCGGAGTCCTTACTGTACAGATGGGTGGCGGTTCCCGGGCTGACTGTTGATCTGGGCACCCGCACGGATCCTCTTTCGGTTACTTTCGTGCTGCTTGTGACGTTCGTGGGAACACTGATCCATATTTATGCCGTCGCCTACATGGCACACGATACGGATCGCCGCCGTTTCTTTGCCTACCTGAATTTCTTCGTCGCTTCGATGCTGCTTCTTGTGCTCGGCAACTCCTATCTTGTTCTCTTTGTCGGATGGGAAGGCGTCGGACTGGCTTCGTATCTTCTGATTTCGTTTTGGAATTTTGTGCCCGAATATGCGGTGGCGGGCAAGAAAGCATTTGTGATGAACCGTGTCGGTGATTTGGGAATGCTGATTGCGATGATGGCAATGGTCGCTTCCGTCGGATCGGTGAAGTTTACGGACGTATCTGCCGGGGCGCCGGCGATGAGCCCGGCGACGGCCACATTCATCGGCATTTTTCTTCTGCTTGCCGCCTGCGGCAAGTCCGCGCAGTTTCCGCTGCAGGCATGGCTGGGCGACGCGATGGCCGGCCCGACTCCGGTGTCTGCCCTGATTCACGCGGCCACGATGGTTACGGCGGGCGTTTATCTGATGGTTCGCTCGGGTGCGGTGTATGCCGCCTCTCCCCATGCCGCGGCGGCGGTGACGGTCGTGGGCCTGATCACGCTCACGGTCGGTGCGGTAATCGGTGCCGCGAAGGACGATATGAAAAAGGTGCTGGCCGCTTCGACGATGTCGCAGATCGGATATATGATGCTTGCCGCCGGTCTGGGGCCCCTCGGCGCCGGATTTGCCATCTTCCACCTTGTTACGCACGGTTTCTTCAAGGCGAATATGTTCCTCGGAGCAGGTGCGGTAATGCATGCGATGGACGACGGGGTAAATATGCGTAAATTCGGTGCGCTGCGCGGAAAGATGCCCCTTACTTTCTACACTTTCATGGCCGGTTATCTGGCGATTATCGGATTTCCGTTCCTCTCCGGCTATTTTTCAAAAGACAAAATTATTGAGGCGGCCTTTACGGGAGCGGGCGCCGGCCCCTGGATTTTCGGCCCGGTCACCGTGGCCGTTGCGGGTCTGACGGCGTTCTACATGTCCAGGCTGGTGTTTATGATTTTCTTCGGTGCTCCGCGGTGGAAAAAAGAGGGCGCGGGGGCAATGCATCCCCATGATCCTTCGCCCCTGATGTGGGTGCCGATGGCTGTTTTGGCAGTCGGATCACTGGTTCTGGGCGCGGTTTTGAATTTTGTCGGATTCCTTGACTGGCTTGCGCCGGTGATCGGATCGCCCGCGCACGGCGAACCCGTGCTTCCCCCTGCCGTAATTACGGTGCTTACGCTCGCCGTGGTTGTCTGCGGCGTGGCAGTGGCGTGGAGAATGTATCTGCTTTCTCCCACGCCCTCCGCCTCCCCCGTGGGAAGTATGCTGACCAGGGCGGCACGTCGGGATCTGTATCAGGATCTGCTGAATGAGTCGATTTTCATGTCTCCCGGGCAGACTTTGGTGAAAACAGTAACGGCAGCGGACGGGCATGTAATTGACGGGACCGTGGAGGGCAGCGGGAAACTTCTGTCCGGACTCGGAAAAGTTTTGGGGGCACTGCAGAACGGATACGCGCGCAGCTACGCGGGCTATATCGTTATCGGCGTTGTGGTTGCCCTGGGTGCGGCACTGGTGTCGGTGCTCTAGCACGGAAGGAATGAGAAAATGCAAAATGTAACTGCTTTTCCCTGGCTGACGGTCATTATTCTGCTTCCGCTGGCGGGAGGCGTGCTGCTGGGGCTGGTATCCGGCCTGGCACGTTACGCGAAAATTTTCGCCTTCGGTCTGTCGGTATTTGTTTTCGTGCTGTATATCGGAGTTTTGTGGGCATATTTCTCTCCCGCCCACGCTTCGCAGGTGCAGCTCGCAGAGCATTACCGCTGGATTGACGCACTGGGAGTTTCCTTTGCCTGGGGGATTAACGGTATGGGCGCGGTGATGACCGCTCTCGCCGTTTTTCTGGTTCCGACGGTGATCGCCGCTTCGTGGAATTCTTTTGATATCGCCCGTGAACGGGGATATTTTGCCTGGATTCTGGTTTTGGAGGCAATTATAATTGCTCTCTTCGCGGCCCGTGACGTGTTTGTGTTTTATATTCTGTTTGAGGCAATGGTTGTGCCGATGTATTTCCTCATCGGCCGTTACGGAATGCCCGGAGCGAAACGCGCGGCAATGAAATTTCTGCTGTATTCCCTGTTCGGCGGGCTGATCATGCTTCTGGGCGTGATCGCGCTGTACGTGTTCGGCCCCGGCGGGAAAGACGCGTATCTGCTGGATACGCTGAGTGCGGGCGCGGTCCCGGGCGGTTCGGCGCAGATGTGGATTTTCTTCGCGTTCTTTATTGCCTTTGCGATTAAGGCCCCGATGTGGCCGCTGCACACCTGGCTTCCCGACACTGCGGAAAAAGCACCTGCCGGCACTTCCGTTTTGCTCGTGGGCGTGCTCGACAAGCTGGGCACATACGGGATGATCTCGATTTGCGTGCCCCTTTTCCCGCAGGCTGTACGGGCGGCAGCCGTTCCCGTGACGGTGCTGGCCGTTATTTCTGTGCTCTGGGGGGCCCTGATGGCAATCGGCTCGGATGATTTGCTGCGTCTGGTGGCCTATACTTCCGTGTCCCATTTCGGATTCATGATAATGGCAATTTTTTCCGGCTCGCCAATGGCTGTTTCCGGAGCGATTCTGTATATGGTTGCGCACGGCGTATGTACCGCAGGGATGTTCCTGATTGTCGATTTTCTGCGTCTGCGCGGAAAAACGACGCTCATTTCCCGTTACGGCGGATGGCAGCGGGTTACGCCCGTACTCGCGGGCTGCTTTTTCACGGTGGGTCTGGCGGCCATTGCGCTGCCCGGTCTGTCCGGATTTGTGCCCGAATATCTGGTTTTGGTCGGTACTTTCCGGGTCTTTCCGTGGGCGGCGGTGGCTGCGGTAATCGGTGTTGTGCTCGCGGCGCTGTATATGCTTCTGCCGTATCAGCGGGTATTTACCGGGCCCCGTCCGCAGATAATGGTGCACGATCTGAACAAACGCGAAAAAACTGTAATGGGAATTTTAATTGCGGCAATGCTGTGCCTCGGATTCTTCCCGGCGGCGGTACTTGACTGCGTAAACCCTGTGGCTGAGGAAACGGCGCAGCTGACGGAAAGCGGGCAGGCCGGCGCCGTCCCTGCGGCGGAAGGGTCCGCGCCGGCGCAGGCCGTGGCGGATGAAGGGAGCGGAAAGTGAACAATACGGTAATTTTTTGGAGCACGCTTACGCCGTTGCTGACCGTGCTGGGCGGCGGTGTGCTCTCCACTCTGCTGGAAGCGTTTTTGCCGCGTTCGGTCCGCCGCGGTTTCCAGGTCGTTTTTTCGCTGCTTGTTTTGGCCGCGGGGCTGATCGCGGTGGTGTGGCGCTGGACGGACGCCTACACGGATAAGGGTATCCGTGCCACGCCGGTCTCCGCCGTGCGCGAAGGACAGAACATTACGGGCATTGCCTTTGTGGAAGACCACCTTTCGCTTCTGGGCCAGGGTGTGATTCTGGTTGCGGCCCTGCTGGCGTTCCTCATTATCGCCGACCGTACGGAAGTCGGCGACGGGGCATTTGCCGCCTCCGCGGCCGCGCCTCCGGGATCGGGAGAGGAACGCGAATCGGTTGCCGCCGCGCGCTCCCAGAGCGAGATTTTCCCCCTTGCTCTCTTTGCCACGGGCGGAATGATGGCTTTCACTTCCGCTTTTTCCCTGCTGTCGCTGTTTATTGCGCTGGAAGTACTTTCGCTGCCGCTGTATGTTCTGTCTGCCACTGCCCGCCGCCGCCGTCTGCTTTCGCAGGAAGCGGCAGTAAAGTATTTTTTGCTGGGCGCATTCTCCTCTGCCGTTTTCCTGATGGGTGCGGCGTTGGTGTATGGGAGCACGGGAGCATTGGGATACAACGATATCCTGTTCCGCGTGCAAAATAATCCCGCAATTGCGCCCATGCTGGTGCTTGGTGTTTCGATGGTGATGATCGGTCTGCTGTTTAAGGTGGGCGCGGTTCCCTTCCATGCCTGGACGCCCGATGTTTACCAGGGAGCACCCACGCCGATCAGCGGTTTTATGGCGGCGGGCACAAAAGCCGCTGCCTTTGTTGCCCTGCTGCGGGTGGCGATTTATCTCGGGGGACCGGTCCACGGGCAGACTTCCGTTTTTCTGCGGATTGTAATTGTTGCCACGGTTGTGCTGGGAACGGTGATCGGTCTGATTCAAAGCGATATAAAGCGTCTGCTCGCATATTCGGCGATCGCGCATGCGGGATTTATTCTGATTGCCGTGGCTTCGGTCAATCTGTCCGCCTCGCCGCAGACGGTTGTGGCGGCACTTTCTTCGGTGATCTTTTATCTGCTCGCCTACGGAATTTCTTCCGTAGGTGCGTTCGGCATCGTCACCCTGGTGCGCGAGAAAGACGCGGAAGGAAACATCGGCGCGGAAGCCACCCGGCTTTCCGCATGGGCGGGCCTTGGCCGCCGCAGTCCGCTTCTTGCGGGCGCAATGGCTGTTTTCCTGCTGTCTTTTGCCGGAATTCCGCTTACGGCGGGTTTCATCGGAAAATTTGAGGTGTTTCGCGCCGGCGTGGCTGCGGGAAACACGGTGCTGACGGTGATTGCGGTCTGTGCTTCCGCGGCAACGGCATTCTTCTATTTCCGTCTGCTGCAGCTGATGTTCCTCACCGAACCCGACGGGCATACGGCTGTGGTAAAATCTGAGGGTCTGAGCGTTATCGCAATTACTGTTGCGGCCGCACTTACTGTATTGTTGGGGGTGTTCCCAGATCCCATTCTTGAGATGATTCGAGGCTCGTTCGCGTGAATTCTCCGGTTTCTCTGCTGCCCAACGACTCCGGTCTCGGCGACCGTATTGACCGCCGCATGGCCGAAGTCGAGAGCAGACTGCGGCAGGTTGTCCGTTCAAGCAGTGCTTTTGTTGACAAAGCGACTTCATATCTGGCATTGGCCGGCGGAAAGCGTCTGCGTCCGCTGCTGTGTCTGCTGGCTGCGGAATTGGGCCCCCGGCCGGAATCGGAACGCGTGTATGACGTTGCGCTGACGGTAGAGCTTACCCATCTGGCTTCGCTTTATCATGACGATGTGATGGATGAAGCTCCGCTGCGCCGCGGCGTGCCTACCGCGCAGCGTCTTTTTGGGAATTCGGCGGCGATTATGGCCGGAGATGTGCTGTTTGCCCGGGCTTCGGCTTTGGTGGCTCAGGCAGGCCCGCAGGCCGTTCTCCTTCATGCGCAGGCCTTTGAGCGTCTCTGTGTGGGGCAGCTGAACGAAACGGCGGGTCCGGTGCCCGGCTGTGACCCCATCGACCACTATCTTCAGGTGTTGGCCGACAAAACGGGATCGCTGATTGCCGTTTCCGCCCGTCACGGTGCTTTGGCCGGCGGGGCTTCGGAGGAGATTGCCCGGGCTGTGGCAATGTACGGGGAAAAGATCGGTGTTGCTTTTCAGCTTGCCGACGATGTGATTGATCTTGTCTCGGATCCGCAGCTGACCGGGAAAACACCGGGCACGGATCTGCTGGAAAACGTATCCACGATGCCTACGCTGCTGCTGCGCAGGCAGGCTGCGGACGGGTCTTTGGACGGTGAGGGAAAAGAAATTCTGCGTCTGCTCGACGGCGGCCGGCTGCGCGAGGATCACAATCTGGAACGCGCAATGGATCTGCTGCGTGCACACAGTGTGGTAGACGAAACCCGTTCGCTGGCGGAAAAATGGTCCGCGCAGGCCCTGGAACAGCTGGAAATACTGCCCGATTCCGAAGTGAAACAGGCTTTTTCCGCGTTTGCCGGGGCAATGGTTCATCGCATGGCGTAGAAATAAGTGATTTTCCGCAATTGGCGTTAGTATAGATTCTAGTCAATATAAAGATTTGATCGTTTAACGACGGGAGAAAAGCGTGCGCGGGCTGATAAATAAAATTTTGCGGGCGGGAGAAGGGAAAACCTTAAAGCGTTTGCAGGCACTGACGGAGCGGGTGAATGCGCTGGAACCCGATTTCCAAGAGATGACCGATGAGGAGCTGCGCTCTTTGACCGATGAATTCCGCAAACGCTACCTTGACGGGGAAACGTTGGACGATCTCCTGCCGGAAGCCTTTGCGGCCGTGCGCGAAGCGTCTGTGCGTACTTTGGGGCAGCGCCATTACGATGTGCAGATTATGGGCGGTGCGGCCCTGCATTTGGGAAATATCGCGGAAATGAAGACAGGCGAGGGAAAAACCCTTGTGGCAACGCTGGCGGCGTATCTGAATGCCATTCCCGGACGCGGTGTGCACGTGGTAACGGTCAATGATTACCTTGCGTCCTACCAGTCGGAGCTGATGGGCAGAATTTACCGTTTCCTCGGGATGACAACCGGATGCATCACCACCGAGCTGACGCCGGAACAGCGGCGTGCGGAGTATGCCGCGGATATTACCTACGGCACCAACAACGAATTTGGATTCGATTTCCTGCGCGACAACATGGCAACCGATGTTTCCGGGCTGGTGCAGAGGGATTATTTCTTTGCGATCGTAGACGAGGTGGATTCGATTCTGATCGATGAGGCGCGCACGCCGCTGATTATTTCCGGTCCTGCCGACGGGGATGCCGACAAATGGTATGTTGCTTTTGCCCGGGCGGTGCAGAATCTGCACCGGGGGATAGACTATGAGGTGGACGAAAAGAAACGCACGGTCGGAATTTTGGAGCCCGGTATCGATAAAATAGAGGATCTGCTGGGAATCGAAAATCTTTATGAGTCGGTAAATACGCCGCTGATCGGCTATCTGAACAATGCGATTAAAGCGAAAGAGCTGTTCACAAAGGATAAGGATTATATTGTGGACGGCGGGGAAGTACTTATCGTAGATGAGCACACCGGGCGTGTTCTTCCGGGCAGACGCTACAACGAGGGTATGCATCAGGCGATCGAAGCCAAGGAAGGCGTGGAGATCAAAGCGGAGAATCAGACTCTGGCAACGATCACGCTGCAAAACTATTTCAGAATGTATGATAAGCTCTCCGGAATGACCGGTACTGCGGAAACGGAAGCCGAGGAATTTGCCTCCACCTATAAGCTGGGTGTGGTTCCGATCCCCACAAACAAACCGATGATCCGCGAAGACAAAACCGATTTGGTTTATCCCACGCAGGCGGGAAAATTCAGGGCGATTGTGGCCGACATCAAGGAACGCTACGAAACCGGGCAGCCTGTGCTGGTGGGCACGGCGTCGGTGGAAAATTCCGAGAAACTTTCCGCAATGCTGCGTAAAGCCCGTGTGCCGCATGAGGTGCTGAACGCGAAGCAGCATGCGCGCGAAGGCGCGGTGGTAGCGATGGCCGGACGCAAAGGCGCGGTGACGGTGGCAACCAACATGGCCGGGCGCGGTACGGATATTATGCTTGGCGGAAATGCCGAGCATATCGCACTGGCGATGATGGAGAAGCTGGGGCTGAATGCCGAGGAAAATGCGAAAGAGTATGAGGAAAAATGGCCCGAGGTGCTTGAGCAGGCGAAAGCGACGGTAAAAGCGGAGCACGACGAAGTTGTTGCTTTGGGCGGGCTGTATGTGCTGGGCTCGGAACGCCACGAATCGCGCCGAATCGACAACCAGCTGCGCGGGCGCAGCGGGCGTCAGGGGGATCCCGGGGAGTCGCGCTTCTATCTTTCGCTGGAAGACGATTTAATGCGGCTGTTTGCCAACAGCCGGGCAACCGCTCCGTTCAGGAACGGCCCGGAGGACGAAGCCTTGGATTTCAAGATTCTCTCGCGGGCAATCCGCAGGGCACAGGGCGCGATTGAGGCGCGCAACGCGGATATCAGAAAGAACGTGCTGAAGTACGATGACGTGATGAACGAACAGCGTACGGCGGTATATGAGGAACGCAGAAGGATTTTGGACGGGGAAAATCTGGATCGGCAGATTCAGTCGTTTATTGATTTTGTGGTCGATGACGTTGTGACTTCCGAGACTTCCGGCGCGCCGGAAGACTGGGATCTCGATGCGCTGTGGCAGGCAATCCGCACATACTACAAGCCGTCTTTCACGGTTGAGGAATTTTTGCAGGAGCACGGCAGCCGGCGCAATCTTTCGCGCTCGGAGATTGAAACCGAATTTCTCAGCGACGCGCACAATATCTACGAAGAGCGCAGCGAGGAACTCGGCGAAGATCTGATGCGTCAGGTGGAACGGCAGATTCTGCTTAACGTGCTGGACCGCAAATGGAGAGAACACCTCTATGAGATGGATTATCTGAAAGAGGGTATCGGTCTGCGCGCAATGGCACAGCGTAATCCGCTTGTGGAATACAAGCAGGAGGGTTACGAGATGTTCCAGTCGATGAATGACGCAATCCGCAGCGAAACGGTGCAGTTCCTGTACAACTTTGAGCTGCCCAGCGAGCAGCAGTCACGTCTGGAAGAGGAAGCGGCGGCGCAGGCGCGGGAAGAAGCTCTGCTCGATGAGCAGAACCGGATGCGCTCGTCCCTGGAGACCGCCGGCCGCAGCCGTACGGGTGAGGAGCTGGCAAAGAAGATGCTGGGCGTGAAAGAGGCGCCGGAGAGAAAGCTGAGCTATTCCTCCTCGGAGCAGGGGCCCTCGTTCTCCGCGCAGGAAGAGACCGGAGGGAACGCCGAACCGGCAATGAACCGGGAGCAGCGTCGGGCAGCGAAAAAGGCCGCCCACAAACGCCGCTGAACGGATTCGTTAAATTATTTCCAGCGCATGAATATGCCAATGGCGGTGCTGTGCCGCGAGACGCAGTGCCGCTGCCCGGGTTTTGCGTCCGTCGAACACGACTGCGCAGGCTTCCGCGATCCGCGGCCGGGGGCGAAATACCCTGATCGCACGGATGCGCGGGGCGCCGCATTTGGCCGGTCCGCCGCATAACTTTTGCCCCAGTTCGGCGCGGCGTGCAAGTGCCTGGTAAATAGCGGGCGTGAGCCATGTGCGCAGCTGGCGGAGAGGTCTTTGCCCGTTCAGAACATCGACTACGTGGAGAGTGAGTATTTTTGCCTCCCGCTCCGGGTCGGGAAAATCGCGGGGCAGCGGGCAGTCCGCGGACTGTGCGTGGGTCTGTGTTTTGCGGCTCTGCACGAAAGTATGGGTGTTTACATACAGTTTTGTGCGGTCAAATTCGCTTTCCTGCTGAGGCGGTGCCCAGCCGGCCGGAGGAAAAGACGCCGTTTTGGGCGGACGGATACCGTCTTTTCCTATCCGAAACGGGAAGGGGCGTTCCGCCTGCGGCGCGGAAATCCGGGGATTTTGCAAAAGATTTGAAAAACGTGACAGATCCTGATTCCCGCGCCAGGTCAGAGCGTCGGATGCGGATACTGCGCACTGCGGGTAAGTACGGGTTTCCAACTTTTGATTCATTTTTATCCTCATCGCAGATAACTTGTTTTTGGGTAGTTTTTAGAATAAAAGTCGCTTTTCTTTTCGTTTCACTGTGTATGCACGGTTACGTTTCTGTAATTTTCGGTGTATCGGACCGAGCAGGAAAAATTCACGGGTGTAATTTTTTCACTCCCGTATTTCTGTGTCTCACACTCCGAAAGGGCTGTTTTTCATATAATGGGGATATGCGTATTTATATTCCGCTTTGCGTTTCGGATTTTTCCCGGGAAGCGCTTTCCCCGCGTTCGGTGCATGGGGTGACACATGAGCTGCGCAGGGTATTTCCCCGGGCGGATGAGGAAGGTCTTGAATACGCGGCGACTATGTCTGCCGCGGATGATTCCCTGCGCCGGCTTTCGGCTGCCGACCGTGTGCTGCGCAGAACTGTGGCGGTAGCCGAAGTGCCGGGAAAAATTTTGGCACTGCCCGCCCCCGCCGGTTCGAATGTACCTTCCGTGCTGCTGCTGCGCGAAGAACTGCCGTGGAATTGCGTGGAGTCGCTGCTGGTTGACGAGCCCGGGAATGAATCTTTGGTGCGCAGGGCACTGAACGGGGACGAAAATGCTTTTCTGCTCACCGGGGAAATTGAGCTTCTGTGGTACGACATATCGGAGCGTGCTCTTCTGCGCGAAGAACTTAATCCGCCTGCCTAAGAGCGCAGAGCAGAGCTTCCGTCGGCTTTTTTCTCCAGTGAAATTCTGTTTGGAATAAGCTGTTTCAGCTCCGAAACATGGGAAATGATACCGATTACCCTGCCGTGTGCGCGCAGAGTGTGCAAAGTTTTCATTACCGCTTCGCGCACTTCGTCGGAGAGTGTGCCGAATCCTTCATCGATGAGCAGGGTGTCTATCCGTCTGCCGCCGTTTTGTTCCTGCACCGTTTCGGCCAGAGCCAAAGCCAGCGAAAGCGAGGTGTAGAACGTTTCGCCGCCCGACAGGGAGGAAACGGAGCGGCGGATTTGCCCGTGTGCGGATCCCTCGTGATCGATTATTTCCAGTCCCAGGCCTTTTTTGCGCGTTCTGCCTTCCTCTTGCGTGCGCCGCAGTTCGTAGCGTTCGTTTGAAATCTCCTGCAGATATTCGTTTGCCCGTTCGACTACCTGCTCAAACTGCCGGAACAGAACCCACATTCCGAGCGGGGTGTCGATATTTGTGCCCGGATCGGCGTTTGCGATTGCCGCCAATTGCAGCAGTGTGCCCGCGTCTTCTGTTTCCCGGTGCCACCGCTTTGAAAGCCGGGATATTTTTTCGGCGAGACTTTCGGCTTTTTGGGCTTCGTATTCCGATTTGACGGCTTTTTGCGCTGCGGAAACAGATTCTTTTTCCGTTTTTGCGTATTCTTCCTCAAGTTCGGCTACTTTTGCGGGCGGTGCGGCGAGTGCCTCTTTTATTTCGGGCGCGGCAAGCGCTTTTTCGTTTGCCGCCGCCGCGCGGTAGTATTTTTCCGTTTCCCCGGCATATTCCTGCCGTTTTCCCTGCGGCAGGAGCGCCGCATTTACCTGCGCAAAGTCTTTGAACGGCGATTCAAGCAATGCTTCGCGGGCGGCTTGGCGCGCGTCGTTTACGTTTTTGCACCGCTGCCTAATTTGTCTGAACCCGGTGCACACAGCCTGCAGGCGGGAAATTTTTTTCTCTGCGGCGGAAAGCGTTTCGCGCACCGTTTTGCCGTCCATGCGGATTTCGTCCAATTTTTCCGTCAGTTCCCCGATCTGTCTTGTTAACAGATTATGTGCGGCGGTGTGTGCGCCGATTTGCGTCTCGGTTTGCAGACGCCGGTGCGTCAGATCCTGCGCGGCCTGTTCCAAATCCGAAAGCGCGCTTTCCAGAGAGGGGATTTTTTCCCGTTCCTTTTCCGCTTCCGCTTTTTCCGCACTGTATTTTTCTTTCAGGGCCCGCAGGCGCTCGGGATCCGGGTCGGCGAGATTTTTTTTCAGTTCTTCCATTCGTCCGGCAAGCTGTGTCAGCTGTTCGCGTTTCCCGCCGTAAAGAGCGAAGTATTTATCCGTTTCCTGCCGGGCTTCTTCCACGGCGGCGCGGTCCGTCTGTTCCCCACGCTTTGGGGCGGGGGCGGGATGCACGGTACTTCCGCATACCGCGCACGGTTCGCCGGGTTTTAATTTTTCCGCCAGGGATGAAGTAAATCCCCCCACCCATGAGGCAAGCAGTTTTTCGCAGTGCTCCTGTGCGTCAAGATAGCGTTTTTTGGCCGCTTTTACCCCCTCGGCCAGATGCAGTGCCTCCGCCTGCGCTTCCCGCAGCAGGCGGCACTGCTCTTCGGCGTGTTCGGTCTGTGCCGTCAGGCGGTTTAATTCGGGCAGTTTTTCGCTGCGGCGGACTGCATTTTTAAGGCGCATGCGCAGATCTTCTTCCTGCCGCGGAAGTTCTGCGTGGGCGCGCAGGATATTTTGCAGATCCGCATTCAGCATTTTAAGCTCTTTTTGAACGGCGGAATCCTCTTCCCGCAGACGGGAAAGGTTTTCCTCCGCTTCCAGGTAACTTCCGATCCGTCCTTTTTCCTCCCGGGCGGCAGCCGTCAGGGATTCGTATTCTGTTTCCTGTGCCTGCGAAAATTCGGCCAGTGCCTCGGCGTCAAAAGATTCGTTTTGAATGCAGCTGCGCAGTGTCTCGGGGATTTGCGCGGATATTTCGCCCGAAGCACACAAAGCGTCGGCCAGGTCTGCGGCGGAGTGCGTTTCCTGCGCAAGCATTTCCAGTTCCCGCCCGACCGCGGTATTTTTTTCGCTGACCGGGCGGGCACGGCTGTCTGCCTCCAGTTTTGCGGAAATTGATTCGATCGCGGCGCGCTGCCGGCCCAGGGCTTCTTTTTCCTCCGCGTATTTTTTCGCCTGCAGCTGCCGGGAAGCAAGTATCTTTGCCCCGGTGAGTTTGGCCCGTGCTTCTTTTTCCGCTGCCAGATATAGGTCTTTTGCGGCCGTGAGACGGGCGGATTCCTCTTTTTTCCGCCGCACCGCCGCCGCGATCAGTGCCAGCAGCCGTGCATCGCATTCCGGGGTGGGCGCAATGGCACAGACAAATGCTTTTTCCGCTTCCTCCTGCAGGATTTCGCTTTCGCCGGCGGAGAATGCATCCTGCCCGTTTCCCGTTTGCACGCAGAATTTCAGTTCCGCGTGCAGCTGCGCGATTTCGTTTCGGCGTTCTTTGGCTTTTTCGTTCAGCATTTCGGCAAACCTGCTGTATTGCCCGGAATCGAAGAGTGTTTCCAGCAGCGGAAGGCGCTCGGGGGAAGAGAGTTTCAGGAATTTTTCGAACTCTCCCTGCGGGAGTATCACCGTTTGCGAAAACTGGGAAAATGACAGGCCGATTATGCGTTTTAATTCAATTCCCACTTCCCGGCTTTGTGTGCACAGCGGTTCCCCGGCGTCCCACGCCTCTTTTTCCGCCGCCGCTTCCGATATTTTCCATAGGGCGGCGTGCGGTGCCACCCGTACCGTTCCGGTGCCGCGTTGTTTGGGCCGTTCGTAGGCGGGAGAGCGTTTTACGCGGTAAGTGTCTGCGCCGACAGTGAAAACCAAATCCACCCATGAGGCTTCGGTCGGCGAGGAATGTGTGGAGCGGAGCCGTTCCGGGGTATTTTCGGAATTGGCGGTCCGCCCGTAAAGGGCAAACACAATGGCGTCGATAATTGTGCTTTTCCCGCTTCCCGTGGCGCCGTCCAAAAGAAATATGCCGTCTGCGTTAAACTCGTCGAAATTTAACGCAACCGTTTTCCGAAAAGGGCCAATCCCCGAAAAAGTCAGACGGCGGAAAATCACTGTGTGCCTCCTTTGCGCAGTTCTTCCCATGTTTCGCGCAGAAGATCCGTTTCCTCGCCGGTCAGGGGGCGGTCCCGGGCGATGGTGAAGAAATCGGTCAGAGTTTCCAGCGGAGTCTGTTTTATGCTGCGGGCACGGTTCATTTTTTCCCCCGCGCCTGCGCCGGCAAATTTCAGTTCGCTCAGATACGGAAAATACTTTTTCAGCTGCAGCCTGAGATTCTCCGGTCTGACGGGATCGGTGACGGTGATGCGGACAAAATCATCGGATGCGGAGGAATATCTGCCGTCGGTTATTTCCGCCAGCGTTCCGTGAATCGATGTCAGTCTGCGCAGCTGCGGAACCGGGACGAGACTTATTTTCGGTGTGCGGAATTCTTCGGCGTTTGCCCCGGTGGGGGAAGAATGTGGAAAGTCGAGCCGGACAAAGCTCTTTTTTTGATTTTCCTCGGAAAAAGACAGTGCAATCGGGCTGCCGCTGTAGCGCATCGGGGGATCTCCCGCCATTCCCACACTCTGCGGGCCGTGCAGATGCCCGAGGGCGATATAGTCGGGGATGAGTCTGCCGCCGCGTTTTAACCGGAAAAGAGAGGACGGAACGCAGTTCACGCCCCCAACCGTGATATCGGCTTCCGAATCGCTGCCGACTCCGCCTGTGACGAACGTATGTGCCATCACAATCCGGGGGACGTCCAAATCCGCGTATTTTCCGGCTGTCATATCGCTCCGGATGTTTTGCAGGGCGGCTTTCATCACCGCCTCGTGCGAACGCGCCGGAAGCGGCCGGGACTGCGGGGCGTTCGCCTGTGCTTCATGCTGAATATTTTGGCGGACCAGATCGGGATCGAGATAGGGAATGCCGTACACCAGTGCGCCGATATCTCCGTTTTTGCGCCGCAGAACACAGGGATCGGCGCACTGCGCGGGATCGGTGCGGAAGTGCATCTGCGGAATCATAAAAGAAGAACCGAAACTGAGGCGCCCCGGAGCGTCGTGATTCCCCGAAATACAGACAACCTGCGTCGTTTCCAAAAGTTTTGACAGTGTGTCGGAAAGCAGTCTGACCGCGGGCAGGGGCGGGATTCCGCGGTCAAAGACGTCACCGCAGATCAGCACGGCATCAATTTCCTCGCGACGGACGTATCCGACAAGAAAATCACACCATGCGGCATAGGCGGCAGACAGGTCCGTGCCGTGGAAGGTGCGTCCGAGATGCCAGTCCGAAGTGTGAATTATTTTCATAGATAAACCGTAACCGTCTTCCCCACAGAATTTTCATTTCCGCTCTTTTGCCCTGCGCAGAATTTCCGTCCTAACCCCACTGTGTTCTGACTGCGGCGCAGAGAAGTCTGCGAAAAGAACGGATCCGCCCAAGCGCTGCGGGTTCGGAAACGGTGTCAAAAGCACAGCCGGGATCCTCCGGACGGTGTCCGCAGCCGCGCGGACAGGACGCGGCGAGCTCCGCCAGATCCGGAAAACCGCGCAGAAGCCCTGCCGCATCGACGTGTGCCAGGCCAAAAGTACGCACACCGGGCGTGTCGATAACCGTGCCGCCGCCCGGCAGCTCAAATGCCACCGCCGAGGTGGATGTGTGGCGTCCGCGCCCGGTAACGCTGTTTACGGCTGAGGTTGCGCGCGCGGCGCCCGGCACAAGAGCGTTGATCAGAGTGGATTTTCCCACTCCGGAATGGCCGACCAAAACCGATATATGCCCTCTGAGCAGGGATTTGATTTCCCGCAGTGACCCGGCGGACACAGGCACGCTTTCCGCCGTGCCCCCACATTCCGTTTTATTCGCGTTTTCCGTTTCCTCCCTCTCCGGTGCGGAACAGACAATGCGCAGGCCCAAATCCCGGTAACGGTCCAGTATGGGCTGCGGATCGGCCAGATCGGTTTTTGTAAGGATTAAAACAGGAGTCATTCCCGCATCGTAGGCGGCGACCAGACAGCGGTCTATCATGCCGTATCTGGGAGTGGGCCGCGCGGCCGCGCTTACAATCGCCAGCAGGTCGGCATTGGCCACGATTACCCGCTCGCTGCCCGCCGATTCTCCCTCTTCCGCAGTTCTGCGGAGCACGGTTTTGCGCGGATCGACGCTCACAATCCGTGCCAGGGTGTCTTTGCGTCCGCTCAAATCTCCGTTGAGGGCGCAGATATCTCCAATTGCCACGCTGCCGTGACGCAGCTCGCGTGCTTTGACTGCCGTTACCTGCGCCGCGCTTTGCGAAATCCGGACACCGTACCTGCCCCGGTCGATGCGAAATACACGGCCCCGGGGAAGTTTTGAATAGTCCGGGCGGATTTTCGTGCGCGGACGCGAACCCCTGCCGGGGCGGACTTTCACCCGGCAGTCGTCTGTTCCGATATCGCGCCGCGTCATGGTTACTTTTTAACTGATTTTGCGGCTGCTTTTCCCACGAGCAGTGCGGCCGCCGCGGGGCCGAGATGATTCACACAGCGGACGAAGCAATGGCGCCGCTGCCCGGAATCGGCGTACGTCCAAAACGGATTATTGGCAAGTGCCAGCGGGATCTGCAATGCCGCCAGTGCGAACCCCGCCGCGCGTACGGGGCCGGAATTGCGGACAAGTGCCGCACTGCCTGCAATAAGCAGGGCCCCGGTGAGACGGGTGAGCCTGTCGGTGTCCTTTCCCCGGAGCGGTTTCAGCCCCAGAGCTTCGGCAGGGGCAGTCAGGTGTGCCGCCCGTTCCCGGTGCGGCTGCGGATCCAGCAGGGCGTCGAGTCCGCAAATCGCGAAAGGAAGCGCGGCGGACAGCTTTAACGGAAAACAGACTTTCATGGATTGCCCTCTCTGACGTCAATACCCGAAACACTGTTATTTTAACCGGGAAATTGCCCGAAGGTGTATCCGCGGGGAAAAGTCAATACAATTGAGGAAAGAAAGAATTTTACGACAGGGAACTTCACCGATGACGGCCGACAGACAGCAACCGCTTGGGGAAACGCAATCCGCTGCCCTCATTTCCGGGCGCGGCGCGGGCGGATCTTTGCAAAACGCACAGGATCCGGGAGCGGAAAAAACAGAAAATACTTCGGATTCGCAGCAGCTGCGGGAGCGGTTCACCCGGGAGGCGCTGCCTCTGCTGGACAGGATTTACAGTGCGGCACTGCAGCTGACGCACGACCGCTACCGTGCCGAGGATCTGACGCAGGAGACTTTTGCCAATGCCTACCGTTCTTTCCGTCTGTATCGGGAGGGGACGAACATCAAGGCATGGCTGTATCGGATTTTGCATAACACATTCATCTCCGAATATCGGAAAATGCAGCGCAGGCCGCGTACCGCGGACATAGAGGAGATAGACGACAGGCAGGAATACAGGGCTGCGGCGCATTCGGAAGTCGGACTGGAGTCGGCGGAAGTGCAGGCGTTGGAGAACCTTCCGCACCGGGAGATCCGGCAGGCATTTGCCGGTCTTACGCCGGCGCGCCGGGCGGTTGTGTATCTGTCGGACGTGGAAGGGTTTTCCTATCGGGAAATTGCCGAAATTCTGAATCTTCCGATAGGCACGGTGATGTCGAGACTGAACAGGGGACGCCGTCAGCTGCGCGATATTTTACGCGTGTATGCCGGGGAACAGGGATTTGCGGAGGCGAAAAAGAATGTGTGAAACAGGAGAAAACGCGGAGGATCTGTTTCGGATGCTGTGCGGATCTGCGGCGGCGGGAAATCCGGCCGGGGATCCGCCCGGGGAGCGGATATGCGAAGAACTGCCCGCGCTGCTCTGCGATCTTTTGGGAGGGGTGCTGCCCGAGTCCGGCGCGCGGCGTTTTTTGCGCCACGGCGCACAGTGCCCGTCCTGCAGGGATGTATTTGAGACGGAATTTGCGCTGCGCAGGATTATGCGCCGCTCCTGTGCCGCACCCGCGCCGGAAAGGCTGCGCGCCGTGATTTACGAAACGCTGACCGAAGAAATACGGACGGAATTATAAATTGGCGCCGGCGCCCGCAATTCGTTAGAATAATGAACCGGTGCTGCGCAAATACGCAGTCTCAACATCAAGGAGTGGAAATGTCGAAACGCGCAAACAAACGCCGCACACGCAAAAAGGGCGGCGCAAATCACGGTAAGCGTCCAAATGCTTAATGTTTGCGAAACCGCAGACCGGGTTTGCAAACGGGTTTGGGGAGCTTCGCGCTCCCCAAATTTTTTTATCTTTTACGCCGCATTTTTGCCTTTTCTCCGCCGCGGATTTCCGCCGCCGGCGCGCCGGTGCGCTGCCTCAGCTCTCTTCCCGCTCGCTGATCCCCAGCCATCTGTGCCAGCCGTTGTGCAGCACGATCCAGGCCATCAGACCATAGCCCGTCTGCAGCGGAGTGTATGAACCGGAAAGCGAAGTATCCGTATTCCACTGTTCGTGGTGCAGCAGAGGGGTAAACAGATCCACATACGGTGCGGAACGCCTGGCGCAGACATCGGCATAGGAGGCGGAGAGTTCGGCCAGTTTCCGCGTGCTGCAGTCGGGGCGCGGCGGAGGGCCGACCACGAAGGGCGAAAGCTGCATCCGCTCGGCGTTGTCCAGCAAATTTGCCAGGTACAGGCGGGAACGCGCCGAGCTCAGGCCGGCATCGATGTCGTGGGATCCCAGTCCGATCACGAGTCTGTTTTCCGTTTCCCCGTCGAGGCGCGGTACCACTTCCGTTTCCCAGCGGCTGAGGAGTCCGCTGATATTTTCCCCCGGAAACGGAAGAACAATCGGAAGCAGGGGAGGTTCGGTTACGCTGCGGGCGAGAACTCTTCCGACCCATCCCAGGGCACGCGCATCCCCCAAACCCGCAGTGAGTTCGTCGCCGACGAAGAAAATCCGTTTATTGTGTGCCATATGCCCTTCCGCCCCGGTTTAATTTCATCTTCATATACAGCTTACAGTCTTTTGAGAGGAAATTATGCGTTCTTCTTCCGGCGCGCGAAACCTTTCTCCTTTCGGCAAAACACTGCGCACGGTGTTTTCCTGCGCGGGAAGGGCTGCCCGCGCAGGAAGAAATTTGACCCGGCTCTCAAATTGCAAAAAGGATAGATCCGGCGTTATCAAACCGTTACCATATAGGTTGGGAACGGTGCTTCGCGGACCGCTTTCCCGTGAAAGGTTATCGGTTACGGACGGTGTGAGGAGCTGCCTTGTCTGCCTGCGAAAGCAAAGAAATCAATAGACTGCCTTCGCGCAGAGAGCTGCGTATGGCGCGCGTTCGCCGCGGCGGCGAAGAAGAACGGGAAGCTTTGCGTTCTTCGCGCGAGGAACGTCTGAGGCAGATGCTTGAACGCAGTGCGGGAGAGCCCGCCGTGCGCCGGCGCAGCGACCGCAGAAAATCCGAATGCGCTGCGCGGGAAAACGAAAAACCGCAGTTTTGCGGGACTTTTGCGGCTGCCGGAGAAATGTGGGACAACGGCTCCGATGAAGAGCCGGACCGGCCCACGGAGTATATTTATCCGGTTTCCTCCGCATCGGCCGCAGCGCGGCAGGGCGAACGGCTGAATGCAAAATTTTTAAACGCCCCGCGGCGCGGAAACCCGTTTTTTGCCCATGCGCTGCGCCGCAGTCCGGTGCTGTCTGCCATTCTTTTTTCTTCCGTGATTGCGGTGAGCCTCGCGGCGGTGTTTAATTCCAGATCGGCAGTGGCGATGAGCTCCGCTTTCGACGATTCCGTGCTGCAGCATGTCTCCCACGGCAAAAACGCCTCGCGGGCGGGGAGCATTCCGCGCGCAATAGCCGCAGTGCGGGGCGCGGAAGACGAAGCGCAGACACAGACCCTTATTTCGCAGAGCCGCCGCGGGGAATACAAATGTGCTCCGAAAACAGGCGCAAACAGTATTGTCGGGGCGTATCTCGACACCGCCGCGAACCTTTATTATCCGATGCCTGCCGGGAGTTACACACTGTCTTCTCCGTTCGGCTACCGTATCCATCCGATCACCGGGGAGCGGAAACTGCACACCGGCCAGGATATGGCTGCGCCGGTGGGAACTCCGTTTTACGCCGTTGCCGACGGCGAGGTAGTCAGCGCGGGGGTCATGAAAGGCTCGGCGAACAACGCCATTATTGTCCGGCACAGCGTGCGGGGAAAGACGTTTTATGCGTGGTACCTGCATATGTGGAACAACGGTATTTTGGTGAAGCCGGGCGATAGGGTCAAAGCCGGACAGAAGATCGGACTGGTCGGATCCCAGGGCCGTTCCACCGGTCCGCATCTGCATTTTGAAATCTGCGACGGGGCAGATTACAACGCCGCCGCAGTGGATCCGATGAAATTTCTGCGCGAAGCGGGCGCGGCGGATTTGTCGCAAAACTGTGGCTGAGTGCCGCTAAAATGGTATGATTGCCGCGAATCCGGCATAAAAGGCGGGAGTGCGAAATGGCGGAGCGGATTTGGAACGTTGGCGGCAAACCGGTGGTTTTGGCGCATCGCGGCGGCGGAAACGAAGCCCCGGAAAATTCCCTGGCGGCTTTTTCCAATATGGACCGTCTGGGATTCCGTTATGTGGAAACCGATGCCCACGCCACAAAAGACGGAGCAGTAATTTTATTTCACGACGCAACTCTTTCCAGAACCACCGCGGCCGAGGGCAGAATCCGGGACTACACCTGGCAGCGGCTGCGGAAAATTACAGATCCTTCCGGAAATCCGCCTGTGCGCCTGGATTTGGTATTGGAGTCTTTTCCGAACCTGGTGCTGAACATCGACGCGAAATCCGAAGACGTAATCTCCCCGCTCGTGTGGACTTTGACCGCGCACGGCGCGCAAAGGCGGGTTTCGCTGGCGTCCTTTAGCGAGAAAAGGCTGCGCAGACTGCGGAAAATGCTTCCCGGTGTCTGCACCTCCCTCGGGCGGAGCGCGGTGGTGTTTCTGACGCTGGCGGCAAATATTCCTGTTTTTATGCGCATTTTGGAGCGGCTGCGTCTGCTGCGCAGATTTATTCCCCTTCCCGAAGACGGCGCGCAGGCGGTGCAGGTGCCGGTCCGTTTTTGGAAGATAAGGGTGGTCAGCGGGAGGTTTGTCGGATTTTGCCACCGGCTGGGTTTCGCCGTTCACGTGTGGACGGTCAACGATCCGCGGGAAATGCGCATGCTTTTGGAACTGGGCGTGGATGCTCTGATTACGGACGAGCCAAGCAGGGCACGGAGAATCATAGACGGATTTTGGGCGGAAAAAACCGCGGCGAAAGAAAACGGGAAGAACACCCGGCGCGGCAGAGCCGAAAATCCGGGTGCGGACGCGGAATAAACGAAAGCCGGGAGTGGAAAACACTCCCGGCAGATGTGCCCCAAACAGGATTCGAACCTGCGGCCTTTCGCTCCGGAGGCGAACGCTCTATCCCCTGAGCTATTGGGGCGGACTTCTAAAGTCTAACGGATAAAACCGAAAAACCGAATTTACCGGCGGTGAATGTAGCCATTTGCACAACCGCGGCAGAAGGTGTCCGTGAAGTTTTTATCGGATTGCCCGCTGCGGTTAGAATATATACATGACTCCAGAAGAACTTTCACTTTTAATCCGCAGCTGCCTGGACAACGCTCTTGCGCAGGGAAAACTTCCCCTTACACCGGCAGATCTGCCCGAGACGGTCAGGGTGGAGCGTCCGCGCTCGCGCGAACACGGGGACTGGTCGGCGAATACGGCGCTGCAGCTGGCAAAGAAAGCGGGAATGAATCCGCGTGACCTGGCCGAGATTATCGCCGCCGGTCTGCGCGGGCACACAGGCGTGAAAAAAGCCGAAGTTGCCGGCCCGGGTTTTGTCAATATCACACTGGACGCCGGTGCCGCCGGGGAGCTGGCGCGCACGATTGTGGAGGCGGGGGAAAAATACGGAAACAGTGAAAGCGGCGCGGACGGCCATGTGAATCTGGAGTTTGTGTCGGCCAATCCCACCGGGCCGATTCATATCGGCGGTGCGCGTTGGGCGGCGGTGGGCGATTCCCTGGCGCGTATTCTTCAGGCTGTGGGAGCGAAGGTAACCCGCGAATATTATTTCAACGACCACGGCGCGCAGATCGACCGTTTCGCGGCCTCGCTGCTGGCGCGGGCCCGTGGAGAGGAAACACCTGCCGACGGTTACGGCGGGGAGTATATTTCCGATATTGCCGATGCTGTTCTTGCCGCCCATCCGCAGAGGGATCCGCTGCGGGAGGACGATGATACCGCCCGGGAATTTTTCCGTGAATACGGCGTAAAAATGATGTTTGCGGAAATTAAGCGCGAGCTGCTTGATTTCAGGGTCCGTTTCGACGTGTTTTTCCACGAGGATTCCCTGCACGCATCCGGAGCTGTGGCCCGGGCCGTCGACCGCTTGGAAGCTGCGGGATTTATTTACGAAAAAGACGGGGCGAAGTGGGTGAAAACGACCGCTTTCGGAGACGACAAAGACCGCGTGGTTGTAAAATCCGACGGCGAAACAGCCTATTACGCCGGGGATATCGCCTACTACCTGGATAAACGCGCGCGCGGTGCCGACCGGGCGATTTATCTTCTGGGTGCGGACCATCACGGATATATCGGACGGATGTATGCGATGGCAAGGGCTTTCGGCGACACCGCAGGCAAAGGCGGAAATATCGAGATCCTGATCGGGCAGCTGGTGAACCTGGTGAAAGACGGAAAACCGGTGCGGATGTCAAAGCGCGCGGGAACGGTGGTGACGCTGAGTGATCTGATTGACGCGGCCGGGGTGGATGCGGCGCGGTATTCCCTGGTCAGGGCGGCAATGGAGACCACATTGGAAATTGATTTGGATCTGATCGCCTCGCACACGAACGAAAATCCCGTTTACTATGTGCAGTATGCGCACGCGCGCACAAAGTCGGTGGACCGCAATGCCGAAGAACACGGCGTGACGCGCGCGCAGTTCGACCCCTCTTTGCTGAATACGCCGGCAGACGGCGAGCTGCTGGCGGTGTTGGCAAAATTCCCGGAGACGGTGCTGCAGGCCGCGCAGCTGCGTGAGCCGCACCGGGTGGCGCGGTATCTGGAGGATCTTGCGGGTGCCTACCATACGTGGTATGCGCGTTCCCGCGTGACGCCGCGTGCGGACGAAAAGGTAACCGCCCTCCATCAAAGCCGTCTGTGGCTGAACGACGCGGCCGGGCAGGTGCTGGCAAACGGATTGCACCTGTTGGGCGTGAGTGCCCCGGACAAGATGTGAAATGCGCATTGCGAAAGAATATGCGCGTGTGCGGGTTCCTGCGGTTGCCGCACACACGGGTGCCGGATACGGTTCGATGGCGCTGGCTGTCGGGATTTGGGATGAAATCTCGGTTACTCTGACCACCGGGGAGCCCAAAGCGGTGGTTTTGGGCGAAGGAAGCCGGGATATTCCCAAAGACGGGCGTAATCCCGTTATTGTCGCTTTGCGAAAGATGCTTGAGGAACTCGGGCTTCCGCAGACGGGGATGGAGCTGGTGTGCAGAAATTCGATTCCGCGCGGATGCGGGCTGGGGGAGAGCGCCGCTGCCCGCGCGGCGGCGGGAATGCTGATTAAGGCTTTGGCAGACAAACCCGATCTGCTTGATTTTTCCCGGCTGCTTGCGCTGTGCGCCCCGGATGCGCACAGCGCGGTGGGCGTGTCGGCCGCACTGGCGGGCGGCGTGACGCTGACGCTGGAAGAAGACGGAGGGTTTCGGGCGCTGTGTTTCGATCCGCATCCGCAGCTGAAAATTTCGGTGATTCTTCCCTCCGCCGATCCCCTGCCCGGTGTGTCAAACGTAGTTTTGCCGCAGCAGGTTTCGCGCCCGGACGCCGAATTTAATTCTTCCCGGGCGGCGCTGCTGCTCCATGCGCTTACTTCCGCTCCGCAGCTGCTCCGTTCTGCCGCGCAGGCGCGTCTTGCCTATCATTACCGGCACGACCTGATGCCCGATTCCGTCCGTCTGCTGGAGAGGCTGCGCGCCGCCGGGTGGCCGGCACTGTTTGCCGGCAGCGGACCGGCAATTCTGGTATTCTCCCCGATTCCGCAGTCTTTGGCGGACTCTTTGCGGGGGAACGGTTTTCGCGTGCTGACGGCGGATCCGGTGCCCCGCAGGGCGCAGTGAGCCGGATCTGTGTGTCAATTTTGTCTTTGGCGGGAAAGCGGATAGACTGGAATGCGGACGGAAAGTCCGGTTTTCCGGATGTTTTTTCCGAAGTTCATGCTTCATAAACGTTTTTGTACGTGCTGTTCCGTCCTCAGACATTCGCATTTTTATAATGCATAAATCCATTATTATCTACATATCCCTTACGGATATCGAGGAAGGAACCTCGTGAACGAAACCTCTGAAGGATCGGCAAAAGAACTGGCAGGAAAACTGCTGCCCGAACTGAAACGAATGGCGGCGGATCTGGGAATAAAAATGCCGATCAGATCACGGAAAGCCGATTATGTGGCGGCGATCGCGGCACACCGGGACGGCGCACGGTCCGAAACACCGGAAAAACAGGAGAAGGAAGAAAAGCGGGAAAACACCCGCGCCCGCAGCCGCGGCGGCAGCAGGCGCCAGCACAGGGAAACGATGACGCCCGAAGAAAAGCAGGCCGCACTGGACGCATTGGGTGACGTTGCCGAACGCCGCGCGGAATCCGTTCGCGGGAAGGAAGAGGACGATTCGCACGAGCGCTTTGACCGGCGTGCCCGGCGGACCCGGCGCGACCGGCGCGAGCGGCGCGAGCGCACAACCCGCGACAGTTTTGAAAATTCCGCCGAGCAGGAGGAACAGCAGGGAAGCGCGGAACGCGGCCGGCAGGGAAACGGTGAGGATACGCTGATTCCCGTTGCGGGCATTTTGGATGTTTCGGGGAATAACTGGTATATCCGCACGGGCGGCTACCTCCCCGGGAAGAATGACGCATACGTTTCGCAGCAGACGATCCGCAGGTTCGGTCTGCGGCGCGGAGACGCGGTTGTGGGCGCGGTGCGTTCGGTAACCGACTCTGTGCGCCGCGGCCAGCGTCAGCACAAGTACAATCCGCTGGCGGAAGTGACGGCGATTAACGGTATTCCGTTCAGCGAAGGGATGGAGCGCCCGGAATTCAGCAAACTTACACCGCTGTATCCCAACGAAATGCTGCGGATGGAAACAGGGAAAAATTCCCTTACCTCGCGTGTGATTGATCTGGTTGCGCCGATCGGGAAAGGCCAGCGCGGACTGATCGTTTCTCCGCCGAAAGCCGGAAAAACGATGGTGATGCAGCAGATGGCAACCGCAATCGCAAACAACAACCCGGATGTTCATCTGATGGTTGTGCTTGTAGACGAACGCCCCGAAGAAGTGACCGATATGCAGCGTCTGGTGCAGGGCGAAGTGATTGCCTCCACCTTTGACCGTCCTGCCATGGACCACACCATCGTTGCCGAACTTGCCGTGGAACGCGCCAAGCGTCTCGTGGAGCTGGGGCAGGATGTGGTGATTCTGCTCGATTCCCTGACCCGTCTTTCCCGCGCCTACAACCTCGCCGCACCGGCCTCGGGACGTATCCTTTCCGGCGGCGTGGACGCGGCCGCGCTGTATCCGCCGAAGAAGTTTTTCGGCGCGGCACGGAATATCGAAAACGGCGGTTCGCTTACGATTATCGCTTCGGCGCTGGTGGAAACCGGATCGAAGATGGATGAGGTTATTTTCGAGGAGTTTAAGGGCACCGGCAACATGGAACTGCGCCTTTCGCGCGAGCTTGCGGACCGCCGGATCTTCCCCGCCGTGGATGTGAACGCCTCCGGTACGCGCCGCGAAGAGCAGCTTTTCAGTCCCGAAGAGCTGAAGATCGTCTGGCATATGCGCCGGGCTCTGGGCACTCTTGACGATGTACAGGATGCGTCGGACTTCCTGCTGGGCAGACTGCGCAAAACAGAGTCCAATAAAGAGTTCCTGATGGCGATCGTGAAGGGAATGCGCGGCGCCGGAGAATAAAATCCGTCGTATATGTGCCGGCGTGAAAATTATCACGTCGCCGGCACGGAAAAGACGATAAGTGGTTAAATGAATCATCGGCTTTTGGTTCACCGGCATGCCGCGGAAACGGCATCTCCCGCGTACCGCGCGGATATCCGCCGCAGACTGTGTTCCGTCCGTACGGAGGCAGACGTGTGCCGGACCCAGGGCATAAAACGATCCAAGGAGTAATTATGAAACAGGGAATCCACCCTGACTACCACAACATTCATGTCAGCTGCACCTGCGGCGCGGAGTTTGATACCCGTTCCACAATCCCGGGCGGGGAGCTGCGTGTGGATGTCTGCTCGGCATGTCATCCGTTCTACACCGGTAAGCAGAAGATTCTTGATACCGGCGGGCGTGTGGCACGCTTCGAAGCACGTTTCGGCAAGCGCACCAAATAGTTTGGTTTCGGACGCCGGCACCCGACGGTGCCGGCGTCTGCCGTATTATTCGTGAAAACCGGTATAAGGGCAAATTGTGAACAATAAAGACGTTTCCGCAGATACTGAAAAATATCCCGTGGCAGCGCAGATGCTGGAGGAATACAAACAGATAGAGGCGCAGATGGCCACGCCTAAGGTGCTCGCCGACGCGGGCAGGCTGCGTTCTCTTTCCCGCAGATATGCACAGCTGGGACGGGTGGTAGGCAAATACACGCACTGGCTGGATGCGGCGCGGGATCTGCGCGAAGCGCGGGAAATAGTGGACATGGGAGGCGAGGACGCACAGCTGTTTGCGCCCGAGGTTCCCCGTTTGGAACAGACCGAGCGGGAGGCCGCCGCTTCGCTCAGAGACGCTCTGATCCCCCGCGACCCGGACGATCTGCGGGATGTGATTTTGGAAGTGAAGGCAGGCGAAGGCGGGGAAGAATCGGCGCTGTTCGCCGGAGATCTGCTCCGAATGTATCAGCGTTACGCCGAATCAAAAGGATGGAGCACGCAGATTCTTTCGGCCACGCCCACGGATCTGGGCGGATACAAAGACGTGCAGATAGCGGTAAAGGCAAAAAACGTGCCCGAAGACCCTGCGGACGGCGTATGGGCATATCTGAAATTCGAAGCCGGAGTACACCGCGTGCAGCGTGTGCCGGTAACGGAAACACAGGGACGGATTCACACTTCGGCCGCGGGCGTGCTCGTTTTTGCGGAAGTGGACGACCCGCAGGAAATCGAAATCAACGACAGCGATCTGCGGATTGATGTTTTCCGTTCCTCCGGCCCCGGCGGGCAGTCGGTGAACACAACGGATTCCGCCGTGCGTATTACGCATCTGCCCACGGGAATCACGGTTTCGATGCAGGACGAAAAATCACAGATCAAAAACCGCGAATCGGCAATGCGTGTGCTCAGGGCGAGACTGCGCCGGATGCAGCTTGAGGAACAGGCGGCGAAAGAGGCCGATCAGCGCCGTTCCCAGGTGCGCACGGTGGACCGCTCGGAGAGAGTGCGCACATACAATTTCCCGGAAAACAGAATTTCCGACCACCGCACCGGTTTCAAAGCGCACAATCTGGATTCGGTGCTTAACGGCAGCCTGGATGACGTGATCGCTTCCCTGCGCGCGGCCGATGAGGCCGAACGTCTGCGGCATGCGGGCGAATCGCACTGATGCTGTGGAGAGAATCGGTAAACGCGGCGGCAGCCCGTCTTGACGCCGCCGGCGCGGACAGTGCGTTTCACGACGCCCTTGCTTTGGCCGAATTCTGCGGGGCGGACCGTCACGGTTTGGGTGCCCCGGTTTCTTCCCCGGCTGCCGCGCGTTACGCCCGGCTTGTGAAACGCAGGGAAAACCGTGAGCCTTTACAGCATATTTTGGGCAAAATGTGGTTTCGCTACCTGGAACTTTCCGTGCGCCCCGGCACATTTATCGTCCGTCCGGAGACCGAACTTCTGGCACAGGAGGCAATCGACGAACTGAAACGGCTGGTGCAAAACGGGCGGGAAACGCCGCTGGCGGCAGATCTGTGCGCCGGGTCGGGAGCTGTGGGAATTTCCCTTGCCACCGAAGTGCCGCAGGCGAAAGTAGTCGGTATCGAACTCAGTCCCCTGGCTTTCGCCGTGGCGCAGGAGAATAATCTGCGTTACGGAAACAGGGTACGGCTGTGGGAGGGCGATATTTTCACTCTCGGTCCGCGCCTGCGGGGCAAATGCGATGTTGTGGCGGCAAACCCGCCCTATGTGCCCCTCTCCCACAGGCTTTCTCCCGAGGTACTCTGCGATCCGCCGATGGCTCTCTACGGCGGCGGCAGGGACGGCCTGGCCTTTCCCAAAAAAACATTGGCTTTGGCTGCCGATCTGCTGCGCCCGGGCGGGCTGGCGGTGATGGAACACGCCGACGGGCAGGAACGGGAGCTGTGCGCATACGCGCAGAGTCTGGGTCTGTTTTCCGACGTGCGCACGGAATGCGATTATACGGGCCGGCCGCGCCGGATCAGTGTCCGAAAGTGCTAATGTGTAATAAGTGTCGGATAGATGTGAAAATGGAGGAAAGACCGTGCCGGTTTACAGGTGTGACGGACAGAATTCGGATGCCGGGGCTCTGAAAGCCGCGCAGGCGGCGATTGCCGGCGGGGAAGTGGTCTGTATCCCTACGGATACCGTTTACGGAATCGGCGCCGACCCGTTTAACGCGCAGGCAGTTACCCGGCTGCTGACGGCAAAATCCCGCACCAGGGCGATGCCGCCGCCGGTGCTGGTGGCGGATCTGCCGACGGCGCAGACGCTGGCGGCCCGGATTCCCGGGCAGGCACAGGAAATGATGCGTTCGTATTGGCCGGGTGCCCTGACCCTGATTTTCCCGGCGAAAGATACTTTGGGATGGGATCTGGGGGAGACCAACGGCACGGTTGCGCTGCGGATGCCGGATCACGCGGTTGCGCTGGAGCTGCTGCGCCAATGCGGTCCGCTGGCAGTGACGTCGGCAAACCTTACGGGACGTCCTCCCGCGCTGAGCGTCTCGCAGGCAGTTGCGCAGCTGGGAGAGAAAGTATCGGTATATTTGGATGCCGGACAGGCCCCCGGAGGCGTGCCGTCAACCATTTTGAAATTTTTCTCCGAAGATCCGCTGCGCGTGCAGGTAATCAGAGAGGGCGCGCTCCCAAGTGACCGGCTGCTTTCCGAATTTGGATTGGAGCGGCGCGTGTGAGGGTTTATCTCCTGATTATGGTGCTTTCCGCGGCCGTTACGTATCTGACGGTTCCCGCGGTGCTGCATTTCGCTTTGGCCACGGGTGCGATTTCCCGTGTCCGCGGCCGGGATGTGCACGTGGTGCCGATTGCCAGATTCGGGGGCGTGGCAATGTTTTTGGGCCTGCTGACGGCTTTTCTTGCCGCTGCGCATATCCCTTTTCTTGCCGATATTTTCGCCGCCGGCTCTTCCGCGTGGGGAATTCTTTACGGCGCCGGACTCATGTGCGCGGTGGGCGCACTGGACGATCTTTGGGAGCTGACCTGGTATGCGAAACTTGCCGGCGAAGTGCTGGCGGCGGGAGTCATGGCCTGGTTCGGCGTGCAGCTGCTGAGCCTGCCTCTGCTCGGCCTGACCGTAGGCTCGCAGAAACTGGCTTTGGTCGGCACGGTCATTGTGGTTGTGGCAGTGGTAAATGCGGTTAATTTTATCGACGGTCTGGACGGTCTGGCGGCCGGGGTAATCGGTATTTCGGCGCTCGCTTTTTTCGTCTACACCTATTTTCTGATCCGCGAGTCTTCCCCCGGCGATTATGCGTCTGTGGCAAGCGTGGCCGCGTCGGCACTGGTCGGAATGTGCGCCGGTTTTCTGCCGCATAATTTTCATCCCGCAAAAATTTTTATGGGGGATTCGGGGGCGCTTACTCTGGGGACGATTATCTCCGGGGCGGCGATCGTGGTCACCGGGCAGATTGATCCGGCGAATCTTACTGCCGATTATGCCATTCCGGCCGTAATGCCTCTGCTTGTGCCGGTTCTGATTCTTTTTATTCCGCTGTTTGACATGACGTGGGCCGTGGTGCGCCGGCTGGCACGGGGGCAGTCCCCTTTTGCCGCGGATGCCGGACATCTGCACCACCGTCTGCTGCGCCGGGGGCATTCACACCGTAAAGCAGTGCTTATTCTGTATCTGTGGGCGGGTGTTTTTTCTTTCACCGCGGTGTCTTTCGTAATTTTCCCCGCCCGGTACGTTGTTTTCCCCGCGCTTGCGGTCCTGGCGGTCTCGCTGCTGGTGAGCATGAAAGCACTGGAAGTGAAAAATGGCGTCGCGGGCAGATGAGATTCTTTTCCGGGTGTTCGCTTTTAATACGGTTATTTGTTTGGCGCTCGCGGTATTGGCGGCTGTTTTCGGCTATCTGTGCGGATTTCGCTCTGCGGGCCGGGCGATTGCCTGCGGGCTTGCCGCAGTGGCGGCGGGAAACGTGATCTCTTGGGCATGGGATTTTTGTGTGTGGCGTTTTTTCCCCCGCTACCGGGCGGTGGGAGCATTTGGCGGGTATGTGCTGAAATTCCTGCTGCTGCTCGCATTTTTCGTTTTTCTCCGCCTGCGGGGAGCTCCCGATATCCGCTTTGCCGCAGGAGGTTTTATATTGGGCACGGTTGTCTGTCTTGCGCTCAGCTGCCTTCTGATTCTTGGAAGTAGTACCAAAGACCCTGTTTAGTGATGTTACAGATTCATGTTTTTCATAACTTTGCTGCCATTATCGGCCTGTTGTAATATGACAGTGGACTTCGGAAGTCCGAAATTTTATTACAGTGCCGTGAGAATAGGATGATTGAGAATAGTGAATGGGGTATCTTGTAACGCCGTTCTGCAGCTGTTGAGCCGATCTTCCGCCGACGGTTTTCAGGCGCCGTCGATGGGGCATGAATTCTACCCGGCTCCGATTCTGTTTGCGGGCACACCTTTTGAAATGAACCGGATCATTTTGGTGCGCATGGTAGCCGTGATTATATTGGCTGTACTGATGGTGGTATATGCAAAACGGGCAAAAGTAGTACCTGGGCGTTTTCAGAGCGGAATAGAGTCTCTGATCGATTTTTCCCGCGTGCAGATCGGCAACGAGATTCTGGGCGAAGAAAATGCGCGTAAATACCAGCCGCTGCTGCTCACGCTGTTTTTGGGAATTTTGTTCATGAATCTCACGGGCGTTGTGCCGGGGCTGCAGATCGCCGGAACGTCGCTGATCGGAATGCCGCTGGTGTTTGCCATATTTTCCTATGTCGGTTTTATCGTGGCGGGAATAATGGCACGCGGCGGGGGATTTTTCCGGGAACAGCTGATGCCGCCGGGCGTGCCCAAGCTGCTCTATATACTGATGGTGCCCCTCGAGTTCCTTTCCACGTTTATTCTGCGTCCGGTGACTTTGGCCGTGCGTCTTTTGGTGAATATGGTTTCCGGGCATTTTATTCTGGTGCTCTGCTTTTTGGGCACACATTACCTGTATTTCTCACTTTCCGGTGCCCTGGGTGCGGGGCTCGGTTCGCTTACACTTCTCGCGGGCGTCATTTTTGTTGTCTTCGAGATATTCGTAGGTGTGCTGCAGGCATATATTTTTACGATGCTTTCCGCCGCCTATATTTTATTGTCCATTTCAGAACACTGAAATCCAAACAGAAGGAAAGAAACCCATGATTGGTAATATCGCTACAATCGGTTATGGTTTGGCTACAATCGGCCCCGGTCTGGCAATCGGTCTGATCGGTGCCAAAAATCAGGAGGCAACGGCACGCCAGCCCGAAGTGAAGGGTTATCTGCGTGTGAATATGTTCCTTTCAATCGCTTTCGCCGAAGCACTGGGTCTGATCGGGTTCGCCGCCGGATTCGTATTTGGGGCATAAGCATGTTGAATACGACTGCAATTCTCGCCGCGGGCGAAGGCGGTCACGGGCATAATATTCTTCTGCCTTCACTTCCCGATCTGATCTGGGGAACTGTTGCATTCGTTGTCGTTGCCGCCGTCATTTACAAATTTGCCTGGCCCACTTTTGTGCAAATGCTCGACGAGCGCCGGGAAAAGATTGAAAAAGGGATCAATGCCGCCCGCGCCGAGCAGACTCGGATTGCCGCCGAGCGCGAGACTCTTGCCGGGGAAACGGCACAGGCGCGCCGGGAGGCTGCCGAGATTCGGGAGCAGGCCAGGGACAACGCGAAATCCATTGTTGCCGATGCGCAGCAGAAAGCGCGTGTGCAGGCGGATTCGATGGTGCATACCGCGAAAGAACGGATTGAGGCGGACACCGCGTCCGCTACCCGTGCGCTGCGCGGCGATGTCGGACTGTTGGCAACCGAGTTGGCGGGAAAGATCGTCGGCGAAGCCGTGGCGGACAAGGATCTGGCTGCCCGGGTAATCGACCGTTTCCTTGACGAACTCGAGAATACTTTGGTAACAGGGAAAGCAACGCGGGAGAACTGATATGCGGACGGGAAGCGAAGCGGCACTGAGCGAAGCCATTTCCGCGTGGGACGGTGTGCTTGCCGGATCTGCGGGCACCGAGCTTACGGCGGCGGCGGAAATTTATGCCGTTGCCGATCTGCTGCGCGGCAATCCTTCCCTGCAGACTGCCGTGCAGGATGCATCGAGGCCTTTGGCCCGGCGGGAAAAACTGCTGCGCGATATTTTTTCGGGCAGAGTTTCCGCGCAGGTTTTGGATCTGCTGGTGAGGCTGGCAGGTGTGAAGTGGGCGGAAACCGATGACCTCGCAAAGTCTTTGGAAGCACTCGGATGCCAGAGTATTCTGCACGGGGCGCAGGCCCGCGGTGCTCTCGGGGAAGTGGAAGAAGAACTGTATCAGGCCCGTATTCTGCTCAAAACCCAACGGGATCTGCGTCTGACGCTGTCAGACGGACATCTGCGCAGCGCGGCCCGGGCAGAGCTGGCGGAGAAGATATTTCACGGCTTTTCCCCCGAAACGCGTGCTCTGCTGGTTCGGGCAACGGTGACTTCGACTCAGAGCACTTTGACATCTGCCATCCGGCGCTATGTGCGTGCGGCGGCAGAGCGGGCGGATCATCTGTTTGCTTCCGTTTCGAGCGCGGTTCTTCTTTCTGCCGCGCAGAAAGAACGGCTGAAACAGATTCTGCAAAAGTATTACGGACAGACCGTGACGGTGCATAATTATCTGAATCCCAAGCTGCTGGGCGGAATGCGGATTCATGTGGGCGATGATGTGATCGACGGTACGTTGGCGTCCCGTCTGGCTGCCGTAAAAGAAGAAATAAAGAAACAGTCTTAACAATTAGAACGGTGAAATCGGCCGTTTTGAACGAAGGAAAACAAATGGCGGAATTAACGATCCGACCCGAGGAGATCCGCAGTGCGCTGGATTCTTTTGTGGACTCGTACGAGCCGGCAAAGGCAGAGAGCGAAGAAGTGGGTCATGTGGCGCTCACCGCAGACGGCATCGCCCGTGTGGAGGGACTTCCCGGGGCGATGGCGAATGAGCTGCTGGAGTTTGAAAACGGAACCCGCGGCCTGGCGATGAATTTGGAAGAACACGAGATCGGCACGGTAGTTCTGGGCGATTTTGCGGGAATCGAAGAAGGAATGGAAGTCCGCCGCACAGGCGAAGTGCTTTCGGTTCCCGTGGGCGAAGGATATTTGGGGCGCGTTGTGGACCCCCTGGGCAATCCGATTGACGGCCTGGGCGACATCGCGAAGATGGAAGGGCGCCGTGCGCTGGAACTGCAGGCACCGGGCGTGATGATGCGTAAATCGGTACATGAGCCGCTGCAGACCGGGATCAAGGCGATTGACGCAATGATTCCGATTGGGCGCGGTCAGCGTCAGCTGATTATCGGTGACCGAAAAACGGGCAAGACTGCTTTGGCCATCGATACGATTCTGAATCAGAAAGAGAACTGGCAGACGGGCGATCCGCAAAAGCAGGTGCGCTGCATCTATGTTGCGATCGGGCAGAAAGGCTCCACGATTGCTTCCGTGCGCGCCACTCTGGAGCGTTACGGAGCTTTGGAATATACCACGATTGTGGCCTCTCCCGCCTCGGATTCGGCAGGATACAAATATCTGGCCCCCTATACGGGATCCGCTATCGGGCAGCACTGGATGTATCAGGGCAAACACGTGCTGATCGTATTTGACGATCTGTCGAAGCAGGCCGAGGCATACCGCTCCGTTTCGCTGCTGCTGCGCCGTCCGCCGGGGCGTGAAGCCTACCCGGGCGACGTCTTCTATCTCCATTCGCGGCTGCTGGAACGCTGCGCAAAGCTGTCTGATGATTTGGGCGGAGGATCGATGACCGGCCTGCCGATCATCGAAACAAAGGCAAATGACGTGTCGGCTTATATCCCGACAAACGTAATTTCGATTACCGACGGCCAGATCTTCCTTCAGTCCGATTTGTTTAACTCGAATCAGCGTCCTGCGGTGGACGTCGGTATTTCCGTGTCCCGCGTGGGCGGGGACGCCCAGATTAAAGCGATGAAAAAGGTGGCGGGCACGCTGAAAATCACGCTGGCCCAATACCGGGCGCAGGCCGCATTCGCCATGTTTGCCTCCGATCTCGACGCCGCCACGCAGCGTCAGCTCAACCGCGGTGCGCGGCTGATGGAACTGCTGAAACAGCCGCAGTTCACCCCGTTCCCCGTAGCGGATCAGGTTGTGGCCGTGTGGGCGGGAACGAACGGCTATCTGGATGAAGTTCCCGTGGAAAAGGTGCACGCATACGAAGAACAGTTTGTGGAGTATGTGCGGCACAACACCGACGTGATCGCCACGATTGAAAAAACCGGTCTGCTGGAGACGGAAACGGAAGCGGAACTGAAAAAGGCGGCCGAGGAATTCGGCAGGTCTTTTGCCGCAACATTTTCCGCAGGCGGCGAAGAGGCGGAAGACGAAGCGGACGCCGAAAAGTCGCAGGAACAGATTGTGCGTAAGAAGCGGGGCTAATCGTGGGCGGAAAACAGCGCATCTATAAGCAGAAGATCAGAGCCACCGCCACGCTGGCGAAAGTCTTCCGGGCGATGGAGCTTATCGCGGCTTCGCGGATCGGCCGGGCGCGCGACCGCGCGCTTGGCGAGGATCCCTATACGCGTGCGCTTACGGCGTCTATCGCTACGGTAGCCGCCCATGCCCATGCCGACCATCCTCTTGTTTCGGAACGCAGCGATACGGACAGAGTTATTGTGTTTGTGGTGACATCCGACAGGGGCATGGCCGGTGCCTATTCGTCCTCTGTGCTGCGCGAGGCGGATAAACTGCTCGAGGAACTGCGCGAGGCCGGCAAGAAGCCCGTGCTGTACGTATTCGGGCGGCGGGGAGATTCCTATTACCGGTTCCGGGGAGCGGAAATTGCCGGCTCCTGGATCGGTGAATCGGACAAACCGGGCGATGCCACCTGCAGGGAGATTTCCGGCGAGTTTTTGCGGCGTTTTCTGGCTCCGGCCGACGAGGGAGGCGTGTGCGAGCTGCATGTGGTATCCACAAAGTTTGTTTCCATGATTACCCAGACCGTGGAAATCAGGCGGATGCTTCCCCTGAAAGTTGTGGATGCCCCCGCGGATGCGGAGGAATCCGAGGAAGAACCGCTGTATGAATTTGAGCCTTCTGCGCAGGAAGTATTTGATTCTCTGCTGCCTCTGTATGTGTCGCAGCGGATTTTCTCGGTGTTGCTGATGTCGGCGGCGGCAGAGCTGGCGGCCCGGCAGCAGGCAATGCATTCGGCAACCGACAATGCGCAGGAACTGATTGACAAATATACACGATTGGCGAATAACGCCCGCCAGTCCGAAATTACCACCGAAATTACCGAAATTATTTCCGGTGCCGATGCGTTGGAAAAGTAGTCCCGCCGGGCGGGACCGCTTGCCGGGAACGAAAAGGAAGAAACAATGACCACTGTAAACGAAAACAAAACAGCCGCAACAGGCCGAATTGTGCAGGTGGTGGGCGCTGTTGTGGATATTGAATTTCCACCCGATGCGCTGCCCGAAATCAATAATGCCCTGATTGCCGAGGTTGATTTTTCCGGCCGGGGCGAAAAAGACTCCGTGCAGAAGATGGTTTTGGAAGTCGCACAGCATTTGGGAAACAATATCGTGCGTACGATTGCGATGAAGCCGACCGACGGATTGGTGCGCGGGGCGCCGGTCACCGACACGGGGGCCCCGATTTCCGTGCCCGTGGGAGACGTAACCAAAGGCCACGTATTCAATGTGGTCGGCGACTGTCTGAATCTGAAAGACGGCGAACATCTGGAAGTGAAAGACCGGTGGCCGATTCACCGCAAGGCGCCGATTTTTGACGAGCTTGAGCCCGAAACGAAAATGTTTGAGACGGGAATTAAGGTTATCGATCTGCTTACCCCGTATGTGCAGGGCGGAAAGATCGGTCTGTTCGGCGGTGCCGGCGTGGGCAAAACCGTGCTGATTCAGGAAATGATTCAGCGCGTGGCACAGGATCACGGCGGTGTGTCCGTATTTGCCGGAGTGGGGGAAAGAACCCGTGAGGGAAACGATCTGATCCATGAAATGGAAGACGCGGGCGTGATCGACAAAACCGCCCTGGTGTTCGGACAGATGGATGAGCCGCCGGGGGTGCGTCTGCGTATTGCCCTTTCGGGACTGACGATGGCAGAGTATTTCCGCGATGTGCAGAATCAGGATGTGCTGCTGTTCATCGACAACATCTTCCGTTTCACGCAGGCAGGATCCGAAGTGTCCACACTTCTGGGAAGAATGCCTTCGGCGGTGGGATACCAGCCCACGCTGGCCGACGAGATGGGTGCCCTGCAGGAGCGCATTACCTCGACGAAGGGCCATTCGATCACTTCCCTGCAGGCTATCTATGTGCCGGCCGACGACTACACCGATCCCGCGCCGGCAACCGCATTTGCCCATTTGGACGCAACGACGGAACTGTCGCGTGAGATTGCTTCACGCGGTCTTTATCCCGCTGTGGATCCTCTGGCGTCCACGTCGCGTATCCTGGATGCGCAGTACGTCGGGCAGGCGCATTACGATACGGCGACGCACGTAAAAGCGATTCTGCAGAAAAACAAGGAACTGCAGGATATTATTTCGATTTTGGGTGTGGACGAACTGTCCGAAGAAGACAAAGTGACGGTTGCCCGGGCGCGCCGGATCGAGCAGTATCTTTCGCAGAACACGTACACGGCGAAGAAGTTTACCGGCGTGGAAGGCTCCACGGTTCCCATCGACGAAACGGTGGAAGCGTTCAGGAGGATCTGCGACGGCGAGTACGACCATATCCCGGAGCAGGCATTCTTCAATATCGGCGGAATCGAAGATATTGAACGGGCATGGCACCGGATCCGGCAGGACGAAAAATAATGGAACTGCAGATAGTAACCCGCTCCGGCGAGGTGTTCAAAGGCGCGGTTGAGGCAGTGACGGTTACGGCGGCAGACGGCGAGCTGGGTATTCTGCCCGGCCACACGCCGTTGCTGGCTGCGCTTGTACCGGGTATGGTGAAGTTCTCGAGCGCTGCCGGGGACGAAAAAACACTGCGGACTTCGGCGGGGTTCGTCACCGTGGATTCCGATACGGTAACGGTTGTGATCGAGTCCCTTGAAGAAAACTGAAACGCCGGCAAAAGCGGCAGAAAAGAGGGACGGGTGCGGGTTTTAATCGCGCGCTGCGCTGTGGATTATTCCGGGCGTCTGGACGCGCATCTGGAACCTGCCACGCGTCTGATAATGGTCAAGGCGGACGGGTCTGTGCTGATCCATGCCGACGGGGGATCATATAAGCCGCTGAATTGGATGAGTGCTCCCTGCACGTGCGAGGTGCGTCCCGCAGAAGGCGAAGAATCCGCAGCCGGAATCCGCGAAATATGGGATGTGCGCTCCGACCGCAGTGACGATAGGCTGGTAATTTCGCTTTACGGCGTGACCGAGGATTTTTCGCATCCTTTCGGTCCCGAGCCGGGGCTGGTGAAGGACGGCGTGGAAGCGCATTTGCAGGAGCTGCTGGCGGGGCAGATACATCTGCTGGGTGCGGGCGTTACGCTTTTGCGCCGGGAGTATCCCACGCCAATCGGGCCTGTGGACATTATGGCTTTGGATACCGACGGCACACACCTTGCCGTGGAGATTAAACGCCGCGGGGAGATAGACGGCGTTGAGCAGCTTACGCGGTATTTGGAGTATCTGAACCGGGACAGATCGCTGCAGGCGGTGCGCGGAATTTTCGCTGCCCGGGAGATTAAACCGCAGGCACGGGTGCTTGCCGAGGACCGCGGAATAGAATGTCTGATTCTTGATTATGATGCGATGCGCGGTTTCGACAATCCGGAAGACCGGCTGTTTTGATGCGCCGCGCGAAAAAATACCTGCGTCCCGTGAAACCCCTTGATTCATACCGTCTGATGGGCTGCACGCGTTACGAAACGGGCAGCGACGGTCTGCGCTATAAGGTGCATCATATTCGCGCGGCGGCAAAAGAATACCGCTGTCCCGGATGCAACGGAATTATTGCCGTGGGGACCGCGCACGAAGTGGCCTGGACGGAAGAGGGATGGTTCGGTGCGGCCGCGGGCCGGGACGAACGGCGCCACTGGCACACCGGGTGCTGGCGGGCACGTGGACATCGGCGTTAACCGGGTGTAATTTGGTGAGTATGAGTGAAAAGAAAACACTGAAGTTTTACCGTTCGGGTGTGAAATCCGATTTGCCGCTGGTTTTGCTGCACGCTCTTCCGCTGGATGCGTCCATGTGGAACGGAGTGCTGCGTGAAATGCCGGACATGGATGTAATTACCGTAGATGCGCCGGGATTTGGCGGATCTGCCCCGGCAGCCGAGTTTTGTGCGACGCCGGATCTGGGCGCGTATGTAGATGCGCTGAAGGCGACGCTGGATTCCCTGGGAGTGACGCAGATTCTGCTGGGCGGCCTTTCGATGGGCGGAGCCGTGGCGGCTGATTTTGTGCTGAAATATCCGCAGACGGTAAAGGCGCTGGCACTGATGGATACAAATATCGGCGCGGATTCCGATGCTTCGCGCGCCGGGCGGATCGCAATTGCCGAAAAAGCGGAGGCGGGTAAGGGCTACGAAGCCGTGCAGGGATGGACGCGGAAAATGGTTTCGCCCAATGTTACGCAATCCGTGCGCGAATCTCTTGACTGCCGTCTGCGCCGTCTGCCCAATGAGAGTCTGGCATGGATGCAAAGGGGGATGGCTGCCCGCACGGATGCCACACAGGCTGTGCAGCTGATCGACGGTCCCGTGTATTTTGTGCGCGGTGAAGACGACGTAACCTGCTCTCTTGAAACACTGCTGAAATGGTCGCTGAAGGCAAAGCATCCGCGGGTGGAGGAAATTCCGAACGCGGGGCACTTCAGTGCCGACGAGCAGCCCGCCGTACTTGCCGGGATACTGACCGATTTCGTAAAAGCGGCAAAGGGAGACGGTAAGGACTGAGTTTGCCGCCGGCCACGCTTAAATGCGTGTTTGGGAAACCGGAAAAAGACGGGCGGGACCGGAAGGTTATTCCTGCCCGTCTTTTGTTCCCTGCATTTCCTGTGTTCCTTCGGCGTGTGCCTGACCGTTTTCCACTATCGTCTGCAGCGCGATCGACTCTCCCGTATTGTCGAGCAGACGGCGTACGTCTTCCAGATAGCCGGTTAAAGCGTTCTTCTGTTCGCTGAGAGCCGCTATGTGATCGTCGGCGGACTGTTTTGCGGCGTTGGCGTCATCTTCGGCACTGCGCCGGATTGCCTGTGCCTCGGCCTGTGCCTCCGATATCAGCCGGGCAGCCTGCTCGCGTGCTTCCTGCACGGTCTGCGCCGCCTCTTTGGCTGAGTCGGTGTTGAGTTCGGTTGCCCGCCGGGTTGCCTGCGATACCCGCGCTTCGGCATCGTGAGTCTGCGTTTTGGCCTGTTGGATCAGCTCTTCCGCTTTTGCCCGGATTTCATCGGCGTACCGGGAGAGTTCTTTTTCGGTGTCTTCCTTTAACTGCGCCATCTGCGCTTCGGTTTGGGCTTTCAGCTCCGCGCTCTGCCGCTGCGTTTGTGCTTTCACTTCCGCAGCCTGCTTATCCGCCTGTGCCTTCAGTTCCGCCGCTTCCTGCCCCGCCTGCGTTTTCAGTGCCGTAATCTCGGTTTCGGCCTGCGTTTTCAGCGCCGATATTTCGGTTTCGGCTTTGGCTTTCAGTTCCGCGGTTTCCGTTTCCGTGCGCATGCGCAGTTCGGTGGTTTCCGTTTCCGCCCGTGCGCGGAGTTCCTGCGCGTATTTTTCGGCTTCGGCGCGCAGCAGAGCCGTTTCCCGCTCCGCGGCACTGCGCATGCTTTCTATACTCTGTTCGCTTTCGCTGCGGTTCATCTCAGCCTGCCGGTGTGCCGAAGAAAGCATTTCCGCGCTCTGCAGTTTTGCGTTTTCCACTTCCGCGTTTGCCTCACGCTCCGCCGTTTCGCGCAGTTCGGTAACTTCCAGGCGTGCCTTGGAGAGCATCTCCCGGCTTTCGTGTTCCGCAGAAGAGACAAGACCCTCCGCTTTTTCCCGGGCGGAGGAAACAATTTTTTCCGCTTCGTAACGCGATTTCGTCATTACCTCCAGAGCCTGTTCCTCTGTGGCGCGCAGCAGACGTTCGACGCGCGTCCCCAGACCGGAATAGGACGGGCGTTCTTCTTCGTTCAGCTCGGACTGTGCCTGTGCAAGCCGGCCCGAAAGGGAAAGGATCCGGGCATCCAATGCGGAAATTCTGGAACGCGCCTGTGAAAGCGTTTTTTCCAGATCCGCGATTTTTCCCTCTACCTGTGCCCTGTCGTATCCCCGCATTACAACCGGGAAAATAGGCTGATTTTCGCTCATCGTGACCTCCGTGCCAAACTTATGTTTTCAGTGTGCGGCTACTTATAAACAATATCCGAATATGGGGGCAAAATAGTATTTCTATGAATATGGTTACAGGCACCGGGTGCGCCTGTGGGCGGAATCGTTATAATTGTCTGCGAAAAGGATCATTCCCGGATGGTACACCGAAACACATTAACGGGTAAGATGGGGATGGAAAGACCGCCGGCAGAATGACCCGATCGGGAGTGGCACAGTGGATATGAAAGCGTTGTTGGCAAATCGGACAAAGAAGAAAACGTTGGGCGCGATTCTTAGTGTGCTGGGGATTGTGCTTGCTTTGTGCACCCTGCTTTACGGGAATCTGAGGAACAATGTCACCGTTAACGAAGCCCATTCTCCCGCCGGCACAGGCGCGCCGTTTTTTTACACCGCCCCCGGCCTGTTGGATCTGCCGGAGACGGAAACGGAAGTGGAGATATATGCCCCAAAAACAAAAATTTTTTGGGCGGTGGCAAGGTCTTCCGATGTCAGGGCTTTTTTGGGTAAAAGCGCGGCGGCGCAGATCCGCGGTATCGGCGGGGACGGACTGAAGATTGTTCTGCACAAAGGCGATCCCCGGGCAACGGCGCGGGATGCGGATGCGCTGAAGGACGGCACTTTGAAGTTTGCTAACTCCGATCTGTGGGAGAAATCGGGGTGCAGGAGCGGCCGGATAAAGCTTCGGCTCAAGCCCTCGGACGGATCTTCGCGATCTTTGGCGGTAGCCACGGCTGCGGGCACTGCGCCGAAAATAACGCTGAGACAGATCAGGACGGCCCGTGATTTTCCGACGGTAAAACTGACGCTGTGCGCGCTGGCCGCGGCTCTGATCGGGGCCTATCTTCTGTATCGGGATACCGAGGAGCGCAACCGTGCCGATTTTTACCGTGCGCGTGAAGAAAACAGAAAAATGCAGCGGGAAAATATTTCCGCGGCGCAGACCTCCGTGATTCCGATATTCCGGGCAGAGGGGGACCCGTCCGGGGGAAAACGGGAGCTTTCCGAGGGAAAGCAGGACAGTCCGGCCGAAAATCAGGATGATTCCGGCGGAGAGCAGAATGATTCGGCCGAAAATCAGGAACCGCCGGAGGATGCGGAAAAAGAGGGGGAAGAAAGAGAAGGGGAAGACGGAAAAGATTTTGCCGATGCGCAGGCTGCCGATTTGGATTTCGCGTGCGCTGCTTCCCCGGTGCAGGATACCTCTTCCCCGCAGCAGGAACAGGACAGCGCTGCTGCCCCGGCAGAGAATGACGGGCAGGGCAGAAAAGAAGACGGTGCGTCCGATGACAGCGAATGGAAGTCGCTGTGGAATTTTGAACAGCCGAAACAAGGCGGGCACTTTGTGCGAAGCGAAGAGCGGAACGAAGAAGGGGCAGAAAATGAGTGAGCGGAAGATACGTAAACTTTCCGGGCTGCTTTTGTGCGCCGCGATGTCTGCGACACTGTTCGGCTGTGCGGGAAGAGCGGCGGATTCGCCGCTGCCGAAAGCTAAATTCACCGCCGAGGAAATAGTGGGCGCGGACAGATTCGCCGCCATAGCCTCGGACACGGAAAAGAAAATTGCGGCCGCCGACAGCGCCGGCGACGGGGAAAAAGCACGGGGGCGTGCCTGCGAATCTTTCTTGGCTGTGCGCGGTGCGCACTACCGGCTGAAAAAACTGCTTGGCGACGGGTATAAAATTCCTTCTGCCGGTATTTCGCCAAAGTCCGTCCCGGTTGTTTCCGGCACCGACTTTCCGCGGACGATGGCCGCTGTTGCCCGCCCGGCGGGAAATCGGAATTTCAGTACACTGAGTATGTGGAAACAGGACAGCGCGCGTGCGGACTACAAACTTTGCGGACAGACTTTTCTTTTCCCCGGGCTGCGCATTCCCCGCCTGAAAACTGCCCTCACCGACAGGAAACGGGCGGAAAACAGGGATTCGAAATACTATGCCGCCGATGCGAAAGATGTGCTCGGCGCATATGCGCAATACCTTAACGACGGAAAGCAGGGAAAAATAAAGTTTGCGCCGCATGATCGGGTGTTTACCGAAATTACGGAGCAGCGTTCCGCGCTGAAACAGGCGGTCGGAAACCTTGCGGAAGTAAATACGCTCACTTCTCCCGGCAGCAAAGACTATATGGCTGTGCCCACGGAAAACGGCGGCCTGGTGATGCTCGGGGAGCTGTCATACAGCATTGAGGTGACGCGCAAAGCCGAAGGGGCCACGCTGCGTCTGGGAGATCAGATCGGGGCATTGGCCGCGGGCGCGGCAAATCAGGTTGCGGACGTGAAAAACAAACTGAGCGCAAATTATCTGATGTTTGTCTCTTTTTATATTCCACCCGCAAAAACAGGGCAGCCGGTGCAGGTAGTGGGCGCGGCATCTCCGGTTTTAAACAGCGTAACGAACGGACAGTGAAAATATGAATCAGGATAATTTAATAAACGCAATGCGCGGAGCGGTGGATTTATCGGTTTTTAACCGGGATTCCGGGCAGCGGGAAAAAGACAGACCCAATTCGGCGCCGGCGCAGGACGCGCTGCCCGCGCCTTTAATCGATACGGTAACGGAACAGACTCTGCCGGATGCACTGGCGCTTTCCGTGAAAGTTCCGATTGTCGCGGTAATTCACGGCGCGGATTCCGATTCTTCGCGCAAACTTACGGAGCTGATGAAAAAACTGGCGGCTGAGTTTTCCGGGCGTTTCGGTGTGCGGCTGATATCTGCCGATACACAGCCGCGGGTGGCGGCAATGCTCGGTGTGCAGGCTGTTCCGGCGGCAGTCGCTTTTCTGCAGCAGCAGCCCATTGCACTGTTTCAGGGCGTGCCGGAAGAAAATGTGCTGCGGCAGACGCTGGGCAGGCTCCTGGAAGCGGCCGCGAAGTACGGAATTACGGGTGTGCTGGCAACCGATTCCGATTCGGGGGAAGAAGCCGCGCAGGGCGAAGCCGAACTTCCTCCTTTGCACAAAGAGGGATTCGCCGCTTTGGAAGCGGGTGATCTGCGGCTTGCACATGATAAATTTGCGCAGGCGGTATCGGAAAATCCGCACGATACGGAAGCCCGGCACGAACTGCTGCGTGTAGAACTGCTGCAAAGAGTGGGGAAGATCGGCGCGGAGCAGGACGTAAAACTGTTTAGGAAAATTTTGGCCGAGTCAAAAAATGTGCCGCTGAGCGAATTTGAAACACATCTGCAGGCAGCGGATATTGAAGTTGCCTGCGGGCATCCGGAGGCAGGTTTCCGGCGTCTTACAGACGTGATTCGGGAACTTTCCGGAGACGAACGGGAAACAGTGCGCAAACGTCTGCTGGATTTATTCTGCGTGGCGGGAGAAAACACCCCGCAGGTGCGCGAAGCGCGCAAAGCGTTGGCAAACGCACTGTTTTAGCGTTATTCCGCGGGAGAGAGGTAAACGACTCCGTAAGGGGGAAGCTGGACGGGAACCGAATAGGGGCGCCCGTTCCAGGTAACTTCTTTGGCTTCCACACGTCCCATATTTCCCACGCCGGAACCGCCGAATTCCACCGCGTCGGAGTTGAAAATTTCGTTCCACGCTCCCTTCCGCGGCAGACCTACACGGTAGTCGTTGTGGGCAATGCCCGAGAAGTTGCAGATTACGGCAACAACGTCCTTTCCGTCTCTGCTCTTACGCAGATAAGACAGAACGTTGTGGTCCCCGTCGGAAACATCGATCCATTCAAATCCGGAACTGCGGAAATCGTCGGACCATAAAGCAGGGTGTTCCAGGTAGACCCGGTTCAGCGCTTTAACGCAGCTCATCACACCGTCATGGTCCTTGCGGTCGGTCAGCCACCAGTCCAGGCTGCGGGCCTCGGACCATTCGTCCGTCTGCGCAAATTCCTGCCCCATAAACAGCAGCTGCTTTCCGGGATGCGACCACTGATAGGCATAGAGCAGGCGCAGACCGGCCAGTTTCTGCCAGTGATCGCCCGGCATTTTCGCATACAGGGATCCTTTCCCGTGCACTACTTCGTCGTGGGAGAGAGGAAGCAGGAAATGCTCGGAAAAAGCGTAAACGAGGGAGAATGTAAGCTCTCCGTGGTGCCACCGGCGGTTGATCGGCTTTTCGGCGAGATACCGCAGGGTATCGTTCATCCAGCCCATATTCCATTTCAGTCCGTAGCCCAGACCGCCATGCTCGGTGAGTCCCGTAACTCCGCCCCACGAAGTGGACTCCTCGGCAATCATCATAATTCCCGGATGGCTGCGGTATGCCGTGGCGTTGGATTCCTGAATAAAGGAAATCGCTTCCAGATTCTCGCGCCCGCCGTAGATATTCGGCTGCCATTTGCCCGGTTCGCGCGAATAATCCAGATACAGCATGGAAGCTACCGCATCTACGCGGATTCCGTCGATATGGAACTCCTCGAGCCAGTAGAGGGCATTTGCCACAAGGAAATTGCGCACTTCGTTCCGGCCGAAGTTGAATACGTACGTACCCCAGTCCGGATGCTCTCCGCGAAGCGGATTCGGGTCTTCGTACAGCGCGGTACCGTCAAAGCGCGCCAGTGCCCATTCGTCTTTCGGGAAATGCGCCGGAACCCAGTCCATGATAACGCCGATTCCCGCTTTATGCAGTTCGTTTATCAGATAACGCAGATCGTCCGGGGTGCCGTAACGCGCGGTCGGCGCATAGTAGGAAGTGACCTGATATCCCCATGACGGCCCGAAAGGATGCTCGGCGAGCGGAAGAAATTCCACGTGGGTGAAACCGAGATACTTTACGTGCCCGATCAGCTGCCGGGCCAAATCGCGGTACCCGAGCCCTTTTCTCCAGGAACCGAGATGAACTTCGTAGACGGAAACCGGGCCCGCGTGAGGGTCCTTCTGCGCCCGCTGTTTCATCCACGCCGAATCGTCCCAGGTGAAATCGGAATCGGTAATGATGGAGGCCGTGGACGGGGGAACTTCTGTCCGCCGGGCGAGAGGATCGGCTTTTTGGTGCCAGCTGCCGTCCTGATACAGGATTTCAAACTTGTATCTGTCGCCCGCTTCCGCTTCGGGAACAAACAGTTCCCAGATTCCCGATGTGCCCATGGTGCGCATCGCCGAGGATATCCCGTTCCAGCCGTTGAAGTCGCCTATTACGCGCACGGCCCGCGCATTCGGTGCCCATACGCAAAATGACGTGCCCGTTACCGGGCCGAAATCGGATTCGAATGTGCGCACGTGGGCGCCGAGCACTTTCCACAGCTGTTCATGCCGTCCCTCTCCGAAGAGATACTCGTCCATTTCCCCCACTGTGGGAAGGAAACGGTAGCCGTCGTCGGAAATGTGCTCGGAACCGGTATAACGGGCACGGATCCGGTAGTCGCATATCTTTCCCGTGGGCAGGGTGCACACCCAAATTCCGTTGAATTCATGCGTGGCGGGGTATTCTCCGTCTTTGGTAATGACGGAAACGGCATCGGCAAACCTTCTGATCACCCGGATTACCACGGTGTCGCCGTCCGTGTGCGCACCGAGTATATCGTGCGGCGAATGGTAGGCTCCGTTGGAAACGGCATCAAGAATTTCAATTGCGACCGGGGCTGTGTTGTGTTCCATAGTTATAGTTTGTCACGTTTTGAGGCGTAACGCACATTTTTTCCGGATTTTAGTAAATTTAAATTGCCGCAGCCTTACCTACGGTTATCTTTGCAGAGGTCGTACGCTCATGATATGCGCCACCTGTCCGTGCGGGTCGAGACGGACATACGGACGCGCGTTCCACAGGTAGGTATTGCCCGACATTTCGTCGTACACTTCCATAACCGGTGCCGGATCCGGGCGCGGGCACAGGCCGAGAGCCTGTATGTTCAGTTCGATTACGGCCTCGCGCGAAGCATAGGGGTCGAGATTGACGGCAACAATCACCCGGTCGGCCTTACCGCCGTTTTCCTCCGGACGGCATGTTTTGGAAAAACATAAAATTTTATCGTCCGACGTGGGATGAACGGTCACATTCCGCAGCCGCCGCAACGCCGTGTGCCGGGAGCGGATATCGTTGAGCATGGTAAGGAGAGTTTCCATTCCGTTGTACTTTGCCACAAGGAAATTGCGCAGCTTAAATTCGTATTTTTCGTTGTCGATCGGTTCTTCGGCTCCCGGCCGGGCGATATTTTCAATCAGTTCGTATCCGGAATATATTCCCCATGTGGGCGAACCCGTGGCGGCAAGAACCGCCCGGATGGCGTATGCGGGAATCCCTCCCCGCTGCATATAGGGAGTGAGAATGTCGTGGGTCGTGGGCCAGAAGGCCGGGCGCATCTGCGGGGAAGTCTGATGGGAAACTTCCCACAGATAGGATTCCAGTTCGTGTTTTTCGTTCCGCCACGCAAAATACGTATATGACTGGTGAAATCCGATCTTTCCCAAAGTCTGCATCATCGGGGGCCGGGTGAAGGCTTCGGCAAGGAAGATAACATCCGGGTGCGTTTTGCGAAAATCGCCCAGCAGCCGCTGCCAGAAATTCAGCGGCTTTGTATGGGGATTGTCCACACGGAAAATCGTCACGCCGTGCTTTATCCACAGTTCCAGAATTTTTTTGATTTCCCGGTAGAGTCCCTCGGGATCGCGGTCAAAATTCAGCGGATAAATATCCTGATATTTTTTCGGCGGATTCTCCGCGTAGGCAATCGTGCCGTCGGCGCGCTGCGTGAACCACTCGGGATGCGATTTCACCCACGGATGGTCCGGCGAACACTGCAACGCCAAATCCAGGGCCACTTCCATGCCTTCTTCCCGTGCGCGGGAGACAAAGAAATCAAAATCCCCGAATGTGCCCAGTGCGGGATGAATGGCGTCGTGCCCGCCGTCTTCGGAGCCGACCGCGTAGGGTGAACCGGGATCGTCCGCCCCGGCTTTCAGGCAGTTGTTGCGTCCTTTGCGGTAGGTGGTTCCGATTGGGTGAATCGGAGTCAGATAAATGACGTCAAATCCCATTGCGCGGATTCGCGGCAGATCTTCGGCCGCGGTGCGCAGCGTTCCGGAAGTCCACTGTTTCGTCTGCGGGTTATACTTTGCGCCCACTGTCCGGGGGAAAATTTCGTACCATGAGCCGACCAGTGCACGGATCCGGTCCACATTCAGCCGGAAGCGCGGGGAAACCGACACGCCCTCGGGCAGCGGATACCGGGCCAGGGCGGCAGCTACCTGCCCGGAAGTGGCTGCCGCAAACCGGGTTTCGGCGGAGGAGCGCTTTTTGCCGACCTGCGCGGCCGCCTCACGTACGATCCGGCGTTCTTCGCTTCCGCGGGGCATTGACTTCAGGGCGCGTTTGAGAATCTGTTCCGCTTCGAGAAAGATCAGAGGCAGATCGGTGCCCGTTTCCAGTTTTATCTGTGCGTTGCGTTTCCATGTGCCGTACGGATCGAAGCGGGCGCGGACGAAAAATTCCCAGGAACCGGGCGCGGTGGGGGTAAGCCATCCTTCGTAACGGTCCAGGCCGGGGGATACATCGCGCATCTCCGCGCACTGCACTTCTTTTCCCTGCGGATTGACCAGCACGCATTCTGCGGTAAGCAGATCGTGCCCCTCGCGGAACACGGTTGCCTGCACGGGAAAGGACTCTCCCACGGTTCCCTTGGCGGGCCAGGAACCGTTTTCAATGCAGGGAGAAACATCCACAATGGGAATCCGTCCGATAGGCCTAAAAGGCGCCGCATCTGCGGCGGGAAACGATTCTTTCGCCATGTTCTGTGCTCCTTTATGCGGATTTTCTGTTTTTAAGCATAGCCGACCTGCGCGGAATTTGAAACGGGTTTTGCCGGCTCGATATGCGTGCGGGCGGCAGTTCGCAGATGAACCGCCGCCCGCACGCATATTTTCCGTCAGAATCTGTTTTCAGACAGACTGTGCTTTGATCTTCCACACCTCGCGCGCATAATCTCCGATCGTGCGGTCGGAAGAGAAGCGTCCGGACTCGGTGATGTTCTTCCAGCACATCCGGGCCCACTGCGCGCGGTCGGCAAAATAATCCTCCGCCATCCTGTCGCGCGTTTCGCGGTAAGCGGCAAAATCACCCAGCACATAGTAGACGTCGGCAGGATCCCAGCCGCCGGAATCCAGAAGCGAGTTCACAAGGTCATGGAACATTCCCGTGCCGTCGTCGCTGAGCGTGCCGTCCGTCAGGGCGTCCAGCACGCGCCCGAGACCCGGAGTCTGTGCAACCGTGCGCCGCGGATCATAGGATTTGCGCAGTTCGGGCAGCTCTGTTTCCAGCGCGCCGAAAATATAGGCATTATCTTCGCCTACCGCGTCGAGAATTTCCACATTGGCACCGTCCATGGTTCCCAGGGTAAGGGCTCCGTTCATCATGAACTTCATATTGGAAGTTCCCGAGGCTTCCTTTCCTGCCATGGAAATCTGTTCGGAAACATCGGCAGCCGGAATAATGTGCTCTGCGGGGGAAACGTTATAGTTCTCCACAAACACAACCTTAATCGTTTTCGCCGCATCCGGATCGTTGTTCACCAGGCGCGCGATCTCGTTGATCAGTTTGATGATCGCTTTTGCGCGCACATACCCGGGAGCCGCTTTTGCGCCGAAAATAAATACCCGTTTGGGGAAAACGCGCTCCGGATTATCCTTGATCCGGAAATACAGATCCAGAATATACAGCGCATTCATCAGCTGGCGCTTGTATTCGTGAAGCCGCTTGATCTGCACGTCAAAAATTGCCTCCGGATCGACCGTGATCCCCTGACGGTTTTCGATCCACTTTGCAAAATCAGCCTTGTTTGCGTGTTTGATCGCGTTTAGGCGCTCCAGCACGGCAGCGTTTTTTCCGTACTTTTTCAGTTTCTTCAGTTTCTGCAGGTCCCGCACCCAGGCATCCGATCCCAGAAGTTCGGTGAAAAGGGCGGAAAGACGGGGATTGCACTGGTTGAGCCAGCGGCGGGGCGTGACGCCGTTGGTTTTGTTGTTAAAGCGTTCCGGCCAGATATCGTACCAGTCGTGCAGGGTGTCTTTTTTGATGATCTCCGTGTGCAGCGCGGCGACACCGTTGATCGAATATGAGGCGTAGCAGGCAATCCATGCCATTTTTACGCGGTTTCCCTCGATCGGGGCCATATAGTCTATCTTCCCCGGGTGGTATCCGGCCTCGGTGAGTTCGGCGCGGAAACGGCGGTCAATTTCGCGGATAATTTCCATTACGCGGGGGAAGAGACGGTCGAAAATTGTGATTTCCCATGTTTCCAGGGCTTCGGCAAGCACGGTGTGATTCGTGTAGGCAAACGTGTGCGATACAATCTGCCACGCCTTTTCCCACGTCAGGCCGTATTCGTCGAGCAGAATCCGCATCAGTTCCGGAATTGCCAGTACCGGATGGGTGTCGTTGAGCTGAATGCAGTTGAATTTATCGAACTTTTCGATTCCGCCGCGCTGCTTCACTTCGTTTTCCACGATTGCCTGCAGTGAAGCCGAGCAGAAGAAATACTGCTGACGCACGCGCAGCACCTTTCCTTCGTAGGAGGAATCGTTGGGGTAGAGCACGCGGCAGATGTCGTTTACACGCTCGCGCTCCACGATTGCGTCCGTAAACCGCTGGGAATTAAAAGCGTTGTAGTCAAATTCTTCGATAGGTTCGGACTTCCACAGGCGAAGCGTGCCCACGTTGTCTGTGCCGTATCCCGTGATCGGCATGTCGTAGGGGATGGCGCGCACGGTCATATCGTTGTAGCGCACAAGACGCTGTTCTTCCTCACGGCGGATTACAAACGGGTAGCCCTCTTCCATCCAGGCGTCCGGTTTCTCCTGCTGATACCCGTTTTCAAAGTACTGCTTAAACAGACCGTAACGGTAGAGAATGCCGTAGCCGCGCACCGGCAGATCCAAAGTGGCGCAGGAATCCAGGAAGCAGGCGGCCAGACGGCCCAGCCCGCCGTTGCCCAAAGCGGCGTCGTTTTCCGCTTCCAGCACATCGGTAAGATTCTGCCCGTATTTGGCAAGGGCTTTTCTTGCCTGTCCGACCAGCCCAAGATTATTTAGGTTGTTGAGCAGTGCCCGTCCCATCAGGAATTCGGCGGAGAAATAGTGCTGCATACGCGAAGCGTTGTATTTCTTCTCCGTTTTTTCCCAGTTGTCGGCTATTTTGGACATGACTGCATTAGAGGATGCAGCCCAAAATTCGGCGTGGGTTGCGGATTGCGGGGTACGCCCCGAAACAGTGCGGACTTGTTCACCAATGGCTGATGTCAGTTCTGCATGTGTCATAAATCATCCTAAATGTGTAGAGGGTAAAATAACCCGCGATTCTAACACTATAAAGGATAACCGATTTTTCCGAACGTGACTATCTGCCCTGAATACGTCGGTTTTTCACCGAAAACCGACACGGGGAAATCCGGCTAAAAGACGATATCCAAAGCCCGGTGAACCTCACGCAGCGTCTCTTGGGCCTGCTCCCGTGCCTTTGCGATTCCCGCTTTCAGCACGGTATCCAGATAATCCCGGTTATCCTGCAGCTGCCTGCGGCGCTCGCGGATCGGGGCAAGATGTTCGTTCAGTGCCTCGGTGAGCATGGATTTGAGCATACCGGCTCCTCCGTTGCCGATCTCTTCGGCAATTTCTTCCGGTTTCCCGCCCGTGGCGAGAGCCGTCAGCAGCAGCAGATTTGCCACTTCGGGGCGGTTTTGCGGATCGTAGGTGATAAACCGCTGCGAGTCGGTAACGGCCCGGCGGATCAGTTTTGCGGTCTCGTCCGCGTCCATCCGCAGCTCGATTGTGTTTCCGCGGGATTTGCTCATCTTGTTTCCGTCCAGACCGAGCACGGTTTCCGCTTCCGACAAAAGCGCCTGCGGGCGGCGGAAAATGGGAGCCGGCAGGCTGCCGTGCCCGTAACGGGACTCAAAGCGGTCGGCAATCACCCGCGCCTGTTCCAGATGCGGCAGCTGGTCTTTTCCGACCGGCACGATGTTTGCCTTGCAGAATAAAATATCGGCCGCCTGATGAACCGGATACGTCAGAAGCAGGGCGGACATCGGGCGTCCGTGCGTGGCGTCCAACTCCGCCTTCACCGTCGGGTTGCGGCGCAGCTCGGCATCGGTGACCAGAGAAAGGAACGGAAGCATCAGCTCATTGAGTTCGGGCAGCTGGGAATGGGCAAAAAAAGTCGTTTTCTGCGGATCAAGTCCCACGGAAAGATAATCTGTAAGCAGGGAATAGGTGCGTTCGCGGATCGGTCCTGCCGAATCGCGGTCGGTGATCACCTGATAATCGGCGATCAGAACCCACGAATCCACTCCCGCCCGCTGCAGTTCCACACGGTTGCGCAGAGAACCGAAATAGTGCCCGATATGCAGATTTCCAGTGGGGCGGTCTCCGGTGAGCATTCTGAAATCGCCCGGGTCGGCGGCAATGGCCGCCCTGATCTTTTTGCTTACTTCCCGTGCGTGGCGCAAAGAAGCATCGGAAACCGCATTGTTCGGATTGGTGTTTACGTCAAAGGAGTGTTGTATCATCGTTTTTCTTTCCTGTGAGCCTGCCTGCAAATTTCTTTCTGTGATCCTGTGTGCCAAGCAGGTAAAATTATGGTTTTTCCGGATCGTGGGTGAGGTAAATGCGCATACTCAGGGCACTGACCGATGTGCTTGCCCCCGCCCTGTAGGAGGGGAGGTTCTGCCGCGGTCTTTCCCAGTCGCTGCACCAGACCAGACGGTAGGGGCGGTCCCCGGCGGGAAGCTTTATCGGAGTATCGTGCAGATGCCCGTTGAAAACGACCAGCGCGTCCGGGCTTTCGTCCCCGCCCGCGCGCAGCATCTGCAAAGTACGTACCGAGCTGTTAAACCATTTGTATTCCGCCATCGGCTGCCCGTCGGCGTCAAACCATCCCAGATCGGCCGGGCCGCCGTCGCGGGATTCCCCGCGGTAAAAACAATTCGGGCGGAACACGCTGTTTTCCCGCCGCAGTTTTAGCAGATATGCGGCCGTCTCGCACATACTGCGGCTGTGTCCGTCTTCATTTTCCCAGTTCAGCCAGGAAATTGGGGAGTTTTGGCAGTATGCGTTGTTGTTGCCGTGCTGTGTTTTCAGTATTTCGTCCCCGCCGCGCAGAAGGGGAGTGCCCGCCGAAATAAGCAGTGTGGCCAGCAGATTGCGCACCGATTTTCGCCGTTTTGCCTGAATTTCCTCCGACGCTTCGCCCTCGGTGCCGTGATTCCAGGAGTTGTTGAAATCGGAGCCGTCCCGGTTGTCCTCCAGGTTCGCACTGTTGTGTTTCCCGTTGTAGGCAGTCAGGTCGCAGAGGGAAAAACCGTCGTGGACGGTCACGAAATTAACCGAGGAATGGATTCCCCTGCCCTCCGGGATCCGCCCGTGGCCGAACAGATCCGCCGATCCGGCCAGACGCGTGGCAAAATCGCGCAGATCCGATCCGCTCCCCCCGGCAGCGATCTGCGCCGGCTCGGAAAGCCAGAATGCGCGCATTGCGTCGCGGAAACGGTCGTTCCAGTCTGCCATCGGAACCGGGAAATTTCCCGTCTGCCATCCGTTCGGCCCCACATCCCAGGGCTCGGCGATCAGTTTTACGCGGCTCAGAACCGGGTCGGTGGCAAAGGCCCCGAACAGGGCATGATGCGGATTGAAGCGGTCCCCTTCGCGGCCCAAAGTGGCGGCAAGATCAAATCTGAATCCGTCAACGCCCACGTTTTCCACCCAGTATCTGAGGGAGTCGAGAGTCATCCGCAGCACCGGCAGCCGGCGGAAATCGAAAGAATTCCCGCATCCGGTGGTGTTTTTCAGCTGTCCGGGCCGGGCCGGGTCGTACAGATAGTATTCGGAGCTGTCCAAACCGCGCCAGCACAGGGAGGGACCGAAGATACCGCCTTCGCAGCTGTGATTGTAGACCACGTCCATAATCACTTCGATTCCCGCTTCGTGCAGCCCGGCCACCATCTCCTTCACTTCTTTCAGCACGGCCTGCGGGCCTGCCCTGCGGCTTGCCTCGGTGGCATAGGAAGGCTCGGGCGCGAAATAGGAAAGAGTATTGTATCCCCAGTAGTTTTCCAATCCTTTTTGGACGAGAAAAGGCTCGCTCCATTTTGCCTGAATCGGCAGCAGTTCCAGGGCTGTTATTCCCAGATCCCGCAAATGGCGGATCGTTTCGGGATGTGCCAAACCGGCGTAGGTTCCCCGCAGCTGCGGGGGGATCGCGGTGAATTCGCGGGTCTGCCCGACCACGTGGGTTTCATAGAACACGGTTTTGTTCCACGGTGTATACAGCGGAGCGCTTCCGGGAGTGTCCGGCTGCGCAACCATCCCCAGTGCGGCAAACGGAGCCGAATCGGTGTGATCCTGTTTCATCTGCGCAAGAGGAATGCAAGCCGGGCGATCCGCGTCCCCGTCGCCGCGCTGCGCACTGTAAATCGCATCGCAGTGGACCGGTGCGCGGCCGATCAGACGTGCGTAGGGATCCAGCAGAACTTTCGCCGGGTTGTGGAACATCGCCAGTTTCGGATCCCAGACACCGTATACCCGATATCCGTAAAGCTGTCCGGCGCAAATACCGTCCACAAATCCGCGCCAGTAGCCGTGCAGCGAGCGGTGCAGCCGAAACCGCCGCTCATGCAGCGTTTTTCCGTCTTCTTCGAACAGGCAGACTTCCACCGATTGGGCGTGCCCGGCGAAAACAGAGAAATCACAGCCGCCGTCTGTCAGATGTGCTCCGGGGCGCATCGGGTTGCCGCGGGGCTGCCCGGCAGGAGCGCAGTCGGATATCCCAAAATCTTTCACACCGTTCATTGTCGCAGGTTTCGCCCGTTCTTTCAGCTTCGTTGCGTATTTGAGGTGAAATAGATAGAGTATTGCCGGCTTCGGCCGGAATTTGGGGTAAATTTGGTGTATCCCTTTGGGGTAGACTTTGGGTGGATCTGTGCGGAAAGGAGACGGACAATGGACGTGAACCCGGCATTTCTGCTTTCCGCACTGGACCCACATCAGCGCGAGGCGGCGACCTGCCTTTCGGGCCCGGTGCAGATCCGCGCCGGTGCGGGAACCGGCAAAACACGCGCAATTACACACCGTATTGCCTATGCGGTACACAGCGGGGCGGTGCCGGGAGAGCATATTTTGGCGCTTACGTTTACCGAACGCGCCGCGGGGGAACTGAAATCGAGACTGCGTGCCCTGGGTGTGGGAAATGTGCAGGCGCGCACTTTTCATTCGGCCGCATTGGCGCAGCTGAGATATTTTTGGCCCGAAGCCGTGGGCGGGTGTGTGCCGCAGATCAGGGAGAATAAGGTGACTTTGGCGGCGCAGGCGGCACACAGACTGAATATGCCCACGAATATCGACGCGGTACGGGATTTCTGTGCGGAAATAGAATGGGCGAAATCGGCAATGGTCGCCCCCGAAGACTATCCCCGGGCGGCCCTTGCCGCACGGCGGGAAGAACCGGCGGCCGGTTCGCACAGGGAAATTGCGCGGCTGATGAAAGCCTACGAAGAGGTAAAATGCGAACGCGGTGTGATTGATTTTGAAGACGTGCTGCTTGTGCTGGCGGGAATCATCGCGGACCGCAAAGATATCGCCGCGCGCATCCGCAGCCAATACCGGTATTTCATCGTGGACGAATATCAGGACGTCTCCGCGCTGCAGGAGTGTCTGCTGCGGCTGTGGCTGGGCCGCAGAAACGATATCTGCGTGGTGGGGGACGCGGCACAGACTATTTTTTCCTTCGCCGGGGCGGAGGCGAAATTCCTGCTGTCTTTCCCGCAGCGCTATCCTTCGGCCGCCCAAATCGTGCTTGACCGGGACTACCGTTCCACGCCGCAGATAGTGGCATTGGCAAATGCGCTGATCGGTGCCGGCGACGGCGGGAGCGTGCGGCTGCGCCCCGTGAAACCGCTCGGGAATCCCGTGGGCTTTGCCGTCTACCGGGACGACGCGCAGGAAGCCGAAAAAATAGCGGCGCATATCGGAAGAAAAATCGTAGAGGGAAGGAAGCCCGCGGACTTTGCGATTCTGTATCGGACGAATATGCAGGCAGATCTGTTTGAACGGGCACTGGCCGAAAAGGGAATTCCATGCCGGATAAACGGAAACGAAAAGTTTTTCTCCCGCCGGCAGGTGCGCGAGGTAATGGCTGCGCTGCGCGGGCAGGCCGGCAGCTGCGCAGATCTGCCGCTGACGGACGTAGTGGAGGAAACTCTGAGGCTGTGCGGCTGGCGGCCCACGCCTCCCGCGGAAAGCGGGGAAAGCTTTGCCGTGTGGCAGGCGCTGCGCGGAATTTTGGACCTCGCGCGGCAGTGGGCGCAGGAGGAAGGAAACACGCTGCGCGGATTTGCCGAAGACCTGGCGGAACGGGCCCAGACGGACAACCCGCCGCAGCCGGATGCCGTCACGCTGTGTTCCCTGCACAGCGCGAAAGGTCTGGAATGGCCGGTTGTGTTTCTGACCGGTATGAGCGAGGGCCTGATGCCTGTTTCGCGGGCAAAAACCGAGGCGCTGCTGGCAGAGGAGAAACGGCTGCTGTATGTGGGAATCACGCGTGCCCGGGAGGAACTGTATCTGTCTTATGCGCAGGGCAACGGGCAGCGTCCGCCGCGCAAAGTAAGCAGATTTCTGCGTGATCTGTGGCGGCATGAGGCCTCTGCCGCCACCCGCAAAAGGCGTGCGCAAAAGGCAGCGCAGGCCGATTTTCCCGTGCGTCACCCCAACGACACGAAACTGTTTGCGGCTCTGTGCGCGTGGCGCGGGGAAGTCTGTGCAGAATCCGGGAAAACGGAATCAGCGGTTATGCATGATTCCGTGCTGCGCAGCATTGCCGTGCTCAGACCGCGCACGCTCGAAGAACTCGGCCGGATCAGAGGTGTCGGGATGACGAAGATTGCGCGTTACGGAACCGATCTGCTGCGGATTGTAAATTCGGATCGCGGCATCCGCACTCCGGATGCGGCGCAATAGTGCAATACTGCGGAAAATCCCCGTCCGGGGAAATTTTCCGGCTGCCGGTGAGAGTGTTTTCGCCCCTGTCGAGAAAATCGAGAACCGCCCGCGCGCCGAGAGCGGCAGCGAGCGTAAGGGTGGCATATTCCTGCGGATAGGGAGGGTGCAGAAGCGTCTGCGGATAAATTTCATCCCACTGCGGGCACTCGTCGCGGCGGTAGAGAAACAGACATTGCGCGCACGCGGTTTCGTGTGCCTGGCTGAGAGGGCCGACGTATACGTCTATTTCTTCGCTCCAGCACAGCAGCACGGGAATATCCAGGCTCATCAGTTCCGCGGCGACGATCGGGTTTGGAATCTGCACGCCGCTGAGAACCGCGATATGGGCATCTTCGGTTTCGCATACCCGTATTTTTGCGTTTATCTGCCGAAACCGGTTCAGAAAATACCGCCGCCGTTTTTCTTTTTCTTTCTCCGAAGGTGCGGTGTAAAGAAGGGAATCGGCGTGTGCCGGGAGCGAAAAACGGGTGATCCCGGCCCTCATGAGAATTTCCGCAATATGCACCGACAGCGGATCCAGCTGCGCCAGATGTACCGCACACCGGGCGCGGTGTGCGGGAAGTTCGCCGCGGATTCTCAGCCATGCCGATTCTTCCGCGCACGATGCGCCGCAGTCGGTGAGTACCCGCGCATCTTCCAGCAGGGCGAGAATTTCCCCGGCCCGGGCCGCGTTTATGTGCAGTGCGCGTGCCAGCTGCAAAAATTCCGTTTTTGTGTGCTCGGCGGTTAAAGCGGAAACGAGGCGCACTTCCCTCTGCGAAAGACCGCAGAGTGAAACTCCGCGCCGGGTATCGATGCCGATCTGCGCCCGAAAGGACGGGCGCCGGTAAAACCCCAGGCCGGGAACAATCCGCATATGTTTTCCTTTCCCGTGCACGGCGGGCAGAACAGATACCGCCGTAATCCGTAAAACAGGAACAGGATAATAAATGCGGGGAATTGGGGATGGCGGATATGCACAGCTGTGGAAGAATCAGTCTTCGCTGCCGTCTTTGCGTTTATCCTCGGAGTTGAGCAGATCCTCGAGAAACGAATCCAGCTCCGCTTCCAGTTTGCCGGCGGGGGCGTTTTCGAAAGCCTTTTCCGGGGTTTCCAGGTCGCTTTCGCCCGGCAGCAGATCAGGATGCTGCCACATTGCGTCCCGTCCCTCCGGGCCCAGTTTCGTTTCCGCCAGCTGCCAGTAGCGGGCCGCGTTGCGCAGCTGGCGCGGTTCGAGACGCATTCCCAGCTGGGATTCCCAGACGTGTTTCGCCGGATTGTCCGTTGCATAACGGCGTACAAACATTTCCCGCAGCGGTACGGCGTGCGGCAGGTGGGCGGCAACGGCCCGGGCCGAGATCTCGGTTACCCACCCTTCGACCAGCGAAATCAGATGCTCCAGTCGGCTGAGAGCGTCCTGCTGGGCGTCGGTCAGTTCGAGCGTGAAAATATCGGAGAGGTCAATTTCCCTAATCTGCCGCGGATCTTCAATTTGCAGTCCGCGCAGCTGCTCTTCGATTGCCCCGGTGTCGATTTCAATTCCCTTTGCGTATTCGGAAACGGTGTCCAAAATACGCGGGCGGAGCCAGGGCACGTTGCCGTAGAGACGGGCGGCGGCAGCTTCGCGCACCGCGGCGTACGTCAGTACTTCGCCTTCTTCCGCCTCCAAATCCTGTCCGAAACCGGAGATGTTTGCGGGAACCAGGGCGACGGCGGATTCTTCCATCAGCGGCAGACCGGTGTCGGCGGTGCCGAAAGAGGAATCCGCCAATTCGGCCAGTGCGCTGCCGTACTGCATTCCCAGCATTGACCCCGAGACTGCGTGCAGAAGCTGCGTCGGGTCCGGAATAAGGGAACGTATCTCTTCCGGCATCCTGCCGGCCTGTTCGGCAAAAGCGTCGGACATCGCGCGCGTGATGTTCTCCCCGACGGGATTGAGCAGACGCCTGAATGTGGGCAGCGAACGGCTGACCCAGTCCTGCCTCGTCCAGGCCTGTGCCGCCGAGCCGGCAGGCATAAATTCGGTCACGGCGTCAAGCCACAGCGAAGCCGTGCGCAGTGCGCTCCGGGCTGCGTCTGCCTGCGCGGCGGAAAGCATCTCCGTTTTCTGCCGGCTCACTTTTTCCTGTGCTACCTGTGCGGCAATTTCCCAGTTCACCGGGTCGTTCCCGGAGGACTGAAGCATCTGCTGCATCTGCCGGCCAACCATCATAAAGTTTTTTCCGTGCAAAATTCCTTCGAAAATTTCGCCCGTCTGCCCCCCGCCCATCTGCCGGAGAATTTCTTCGGCAGCTTCGTCTCCCAACACGGAGCGCAGCATTTCTTCCCAATTTTCCGGCTGGTGTGCCTCGTCTTCGGCCATTGTTTCCTCCTTGCCCGTATCTCTAGCGTAATGTCTGTTGCGGCAAAGCTACAATCGGCTGCTTCCGCAGATGGCGAACGGCCGGCAAAAATACTTTTCCCGCGGCGGGGAACTATGTACCGTGGAACTGCGGAAAAGAACAGGAAAACCGTGAAATGCAATATCCGAACAGCGAAAGAAGAATTAAAATGCCGCGTTTTACCCGTAAAACGGCGGCGGGTCTGTGTTTTGGCGCAATGGTGGGGCTGTCCCTCCTGCTGCCGACGAATTATCTGACGGAAGACGCCGGACCCGCCCTTGATGTGAACGGGAAGATAAACGGTGTTCCCGTGGTAAGCGTAAAAGGCGTGAAAACCTATCCCACTTCCACAAAACTTTATATGACTACCGTTTCCGCATGGGGCAGTGCGGACGGCGGAGTGCCCGGAATATCTGCTTTGGCGGCCCTGTTTTCCAAAGACAGACAGCTCATTCCCGTGCGGGCAATGTATCCGAAGGAGCTTTCCGCCTCCCAGGTGAACACACAGAATTTGGAGCTGATGCGCTACTCGCAGGACGCGGCTGCGGTTGTGGCCGCGGAAACAGCCGGTCTGCCCGTCTCAATGGACGTGACGGTGGCCGGAACGTCTGCCCGTTTTCCTTCGGGAAAATACCTGCGCAAAGGGGATATTATCCGTGCTGTGGGCACGGACGCGAAGAATATGAGGCAGGTGCGTTCGCATTACGCTCTGACCGCTTTTTTGCGCACGGTCGCCCCGCGTACAGAAATTTTTCTGCGTGTGCGGCGGGGAAAGGACACACTTACGTTTTCTTTTCCGACTCTTCCCTATTCCGCCGGCGGTTTGGCCCCGCATCCCGGTTCGCTGCTGGGCGTGGAAGTGCGGATGGAAAACGTAAAGCTGCCGGTGCGGGTGAAATACGCGGTTGAAGGAATTGGCGGTCCGAGCGCGGGGAATATGTTTACCCTGGGGATCTACGACAGACTGACCGCGGGAAGCCTGGGCGGAAACCGGCGCATAGCAGGAACGGGGACTGTGTCCTGGAACGGAGACATCGGTCCGATAGGCGGAATTGAGCATAAAATGCGCGGTGCCGCACGTGCGGGCGCGCGGCATTTTCTGGCTCCGGCGGAAAACTGCCCGGAAACGATCGGATACGAGCCGGAAGGAATGGGCGTGTGGGCCGTGCGCAGCGTGGACGAATCCATAGCGGCGGTGAAGGCAATCGCCGCGGGCGACACATCGGGCCTGCGCACGTGCAGGCAGACTGTGCGCGGCGGGCACGGGTAATTTTCCGAAAACGCACGTTTGCCGAAAAACCGTCCCCGTTTCGCCGCACGCGCGCCCCGCCGGGAATCAGGGGGCAAAAGTGGCACGCAGTGCCTGCGTCAGTCCGGAAACGATATTTTCTCCCGAAAGCACCATGTCGTCGCTGTCGTGTGCCTTCATTCTGACGGCATTCCACGAAGTGCCGTCGCGAAGAACGGCGCAGACAATCCGCACTTCCTGTTTCAGGGGGTGGTTCGCGGCTTTTTTCAGTGCCGCCGGTGCGTCTTCGGGCAGTTCGTTCTCGGCTGCGGGCGGCAGCACGATTCTTTCCATGCTTACGGCGGCTCCGTCTATGTCGGCGGGCCACATAATCTGTGCCAGCAGTTCGCCGATGCTCTCGAATGCGGGCAGCGCGTCCTGCTCCACCGAAAAAAGACTTTCCGAATCCAGCCGGGCTTTTTCCGCCGTGGCCGGGGGAAGCTCACTGCGCAGGGCGGGGTTTTCCCGCAGTGCCTTTTGGGTGTTTACAAGCGCAAACAGACGCACGGGACCGTCCCAGCCGTCTTTTGCCACATATTTTTCGATTTCAAGGGCCGCTTCGCGCAGCGCGTGCGATGAACTCATGGTTTTATTCTGGCATATTTTCTTCCGGCCGAAAAAAGGAAAGGGGAGTGCGGAAACAAAGATGTTTCGGCAGGAGAATGTTTGCTAACATCTATCTTAAGAGATACCGGTTTTAAAAATAGGATGTAAAAGTTGTCGACGACGTCTGAATCAAAAAAGAAAAAAGGCACGAAGAACGTCTTTATCCACACGCTGATTATATTGGCGCTGCTGCTGGGCGGGGTTGTTGCGCTTTCCGCTTTCTGGACCGAGCTGCAGTGGTTCGGCCAGCTGAAGGCGGGCAGCGTGTTTTGGACGCAGTATCTTGCCCAAATAGGATTCGCGCTGATCGGAATGCTGGCCTGCGCGGCGGCCGTGGCCGTTTCGCTGCGGATCGGACTGGGCCGAAATACGGGAGGGGAAACGCAGTATCCGGCAGAACCGGGGGAGAAAAACAGACGTCTGCGGCTTGAAATTCTGCGTAAAAAATGGCTGTCGCTGTTCGTTGTGCCGCTTGTGGCGGGCATATTTTTCGGCGTCCGTTTCGGCTCCTACTGGCAGGAAATTCTGCTGTGGCTGCACCGGACCGATTTCGGGCGGAAAGATCCGGAGTTCGGGAAAGACATCTCGTTTTATGTGTTCTCCCTGCCGGTAATACAGACCGTTATTTCCGCTGTATTTGTTCTCCTTACGCTCGCGCTTGTTGCCGGTTTGGCCGGCTACGGGGTTTCCGGAAGGCTGGGCTTTGAGGGAAACAGGCTGAAGATGGACCGCTCGGCGCAGCTTTTTGTCGGTATTGTCTGCGGGCTTGCGGCTTTGACGGTAGCGGCCGATTTCTGGATCGCCCGCTACAATCTTCTGCTGGGCAACAACGCGCGTTTTTCCGGGGCAAGTTTTACCGATATCAATGCCTCCAAGCCGGGGCTGACCATTTTCGCCGTTTCGGTGTTTCTCATCGCCGGCCTGTTTGTTTTTGCCGGTCTGAAGCGGAATTGGAAACCGGCGTTTGTGGGGATCGCCGCCACGGTAGCCTCGGGTCTGGTACTCACCGGTCTGTATCCGTTCTTGGTGCAGAATTTCAAGGTTGACCCGAATGCCGCGGAATTGGAATCCGAATATATTCAGCGCAATATCAATGCCACGCTTGCCGCTTACGGGCTCGACAAGGTGGAAAGCAGACAGTACAAGGCGCGTACCGATGCCAAGAGCGGTCAGCTGAGACAGGATTCGGCTACGGCGGCGCAGATCAGGCTTTTGGATCCCAGCGTTGTTTCCCCTTCTTTTAACCAGCTGCAGCAAAACAGGCAGTACTATAAATTTTCCGACCGGCTTGCGGTGGACCGCTACAAAATCGGCGACGAAATGCGCGATACGGTTATCGCAATGCGCGAACTGAATCTGGCGGGACTGGACAATTCGCGTCGTTCCTGGGTGAACGACCACACCGTATATACGCACGGTTTCGGTGTTGCCGCGGCTTTCGGAAACACCGTTACCACGAAAGGCGATCCCTCTTTCTGGGAGGCGGGCATTCCTTCCACCGGAGAGATGGGCAAATACGAATCGCGGATTTATTTCGGACAGAATTCCCCGGAGTATTCCATTGTGGGTGCACCCCGGGGAACGGAGAAATGGGAGCTGGACTATCCGGACGACACCTCGCCAAACGGCCAGGTCAATACCACCTATAAGGGTAACGGCGGACCGAAAATTTCAAATATCTTCGCCAAACTGATGTTTGCGATCAAATTCCGTTCCAGCGAACTGTTTTTCTCCGACCGCGTCACGGACAAATCCCAGATTCTTTACGACCGCGATCCGCATGTGCGCATTGCGAAGGTTGCACCCTATCTGACATTGGATTCAAAGGCCGTGCCGGCGGTTGTGGACATGGACGGCGATCCGTCCACGCCAAAAGAGCTGGTGTGGATTGTGGACGGATACACGACGTCAAACAACTATCCCTATTCGGCGCGGGAAACGCTGGAAACGGCGACGCGCGATTCCCTGAACCGCAACGGGTCCGTTGTGAACGCGCCCGATCAGGTAAATTACATCCGCAATTCCGTAAAAGCGGTTGTGAATGCCTACGACGGCTCGGTAAAGCTCTTTCAGTGGGACAAAAAAGATCCGATTATCAATGCGTGGAAGAAAATTTTCCCCGGTCAGATTATCGGATTGGACAGAATGTCCGGGGATCTGATTGCGCATATGCGTTACCCGGAGGATCTGTTTAAGGTGCAGCGTACGCTGATGGCCCGCTATCACGTGAAAGACGCAAAGTCTTTCTACTCGGGCGGGGATTTCTGGCAGGTTCCGCGCGAACCGACGATGAAAGCCTCCGCGGGCACGCCCGCGCAGCCTCCGTATTATCTGACGCTGCAGATGCCCGGGCAGAAGCAGGCATCGTTTTCCATCTCCACTTCGTATATTCCGGGCGGAAACACAAACAGAAACGTGATGACGGGTTTCCTTGCCGCCGACTCCAACGCGGGAAACGAACCGGGGAAGATTGCGGAAAGCTACGGAAAGCTGCGCCTGATCGAAACTCCGCGTGATTTGACAGTGCCCGGTCCCGGGCAGGCGGAAAATACGATGCTGACCAACCCCGATGTATCCACTGCGCTCAATCTGCTTCGCCAGGGCGGAACGCAGGTACGGGAAGGAAATCTGCTGTCTCTGCCGGTCGGCGGCGGTCTGCTTTACGTGCAGCCGATCTACGTGCAGGCGGCATCCGGAACGCAGTATCCGACGCTGCAGTACGTGCTGGCGCTCTTTGGCGATCAGGTGGGATTCGCGCCCACTTTGGATGAGGCGCTGGATGAGGTATTCGGCGGAAATTCGGGGGCGAAAGCCGGGGATGCCAAGATTGCGGGAAATAAGAAAGCTCAGGTTCCCGGGAACGCAAAGAACGGAAAGAAGAATTCTTCGCCGGCCGGTGCGGATAAGTCTGCAGATAAAGGCAAGGCGGAGAAAGACGCCGCGCCAAATCCGCAAAAGGCGTCGCTTGACGCTGCCCTGCACGAAGCCGGGCAGGCTCTGCTGGAGAGTGAGAATGCGCGCAGAAGCGGTGACTGGGCAGCTTACGGAAAGGCGCAGGAGAAGCTGGCGAAAGCAATTAAGGATGCGACAGCAGCGCGGCAGAGCACGGCGGGCGAAGATTCTGCGAAGAAGTGAGACGGAGGGTGCCTTTGCCCGCACGTGAGCAAGGGCACCCCGGTTCGCATTGAATTTGGGAACGGATTCCGTTTAGAGTAGATGTGCCGACGCGGGGTGGAGCAGTTCGGTAGCTCGCCGGGCTCATAACCCGGAGGTCGCAGGTTCAAATCCTGTCCCCGCCACTGAACCGGATCCCGGGCTCACCGAGTCCGGGATCTGTTTTTCCTCCGCAGCGGGCCGCCCGCGCGGTGTCTTCTTTTCCGCATGGCCGGCGCTGTCTCCCGGCGGGGAAATTTTACTTTTATGTGCATACTTATTCACAGTTTCACGTTTCGCGTAGGCTTTTTCCGACATATAAAATATACTGGAAACACCACGTTTTAAGCTGTTTATTTTCATTGTATTTATGCATATAGGCGGCGTATCGGATGAAAAGAGGGATGTGGATTTGCCTCAGACAAAACAAAAAGCACCTCAGAGCGGTGTAAAAGAACTTACTCTTCGCGCCGTCATTATCGGCGGAATCATTACTTTAATTTTTACGGCTGCGAATACGTATCTCGGACTGAAAGTCGGCCTGACTTTTGCCACGTCGATTCCGGCCGCCGTTATTTCGATGGCGGTACTGCGTAATTTTGCCGGCCACACAGTAGTGGAAAACAACATTGTGCAGACTATTGCCTCTGCGGCCGGAACGCTTTCCGCTATCATTTTCGTTCTGCCCGGATTGGTGATGATCGGCTGGTGGAGCGGTTTTCCCTATTGGGTAACAATGCTGATCTGTGCCATAGGCGGCACGCTCGGCGTTATGTACTCCATTCCTTTGCGGCGGGCGCTGGTTACCGGTTCCGATTTGCCTTATCCCGAGGGCGTTGCAGCGGCCGAAGTGCTGAAAGTCGGCGACGAAAACGGCTCCGCGGAAGAAAACAAACGCGGGCTTGCTGTGATTATCCTGGGCTCGCTTGCTTCGGCCGGATATTCTCTTCTTACCGCGTTTAAGACGGTTGCCGGGTCGGTTTCTGCGGCATTCCATGTGGGTGCCGGCGGCACAATGTTCGGTGCCTCGCTTTCGATGGCTTTGATCGGCGTGGGGCATTTGGTCGGTCCGGCTGTGGGAATGTCGATGATTGTGGGACTTGTGATCTCATACGGAATTCTTTTGCCGACGTTTACGGCCGGAATGCTCAGCGGTCCGGAATCCGTTGCGGATGTTGTCGGCGGGGTATTCTCCTCGGATGTGCGTTTTGTGGGTGCCGGCGCAATGGCGGTGGCCGCAATTTGGACATTAATCAAAATTATCGGTCCCATTGTGCGCGGAATGAAGGAATCCCTGGCTTCCTCAAAGGCGCGCACGGGCGGCGAGGAAGTTCCGCTTACGGAGCGCGACATTCCCTTTAAGTGGGTTGCGGGCGTGACGATTGTTTCGATGCTTCCGATCGGTCTGCTGCTGTGGAATTTTTTGCGTAATTCCGCAATTGCGCACCATACGGTGTCGCTGCTGCTTCTGAGCGTAATTTTTGTGCTTCTTGCGGGACTGGTGATTGCCGGTATCTGCGGCTACATGGCCGGTCTGATCGGGGCCTCCAATTCCCCCATCTCGGGTGTGGGAATTATCGTGGTCATCGTTTCTTCGCTGCTGGTAATGCTGGTTACGGGAGACGAGAAAAACACGAATGCAACCGCGCTGATCGCCTACACGCTCTTTACCACGGCCATCGTATTTGGCATTGCAACCATTTCAAACGACAATCTGCAGGATCTGAAAACCGGGCAGCTGGTGGAGGCAACTCCGTGGAAACAGCAGGTGGCATTGGTGATCGGTGTAATTTTCGGTTCGCTGATTATTCCCCCCATTCTGCAGCTGATGATGACGGCCTTTGGTTTCCAGGGCATGGAAGGCGCGGGACCGGACGCACTGGCGGCTCCGCAGGCGGCACTGCTTTCCTCGGTTGCGAAGGGCATCCTCGGAGGCACCATCAACTGGTCTTATATCGGATTGGGCGCTTTGATCGGCGCGGTTGTGGTGATTGTCAATGAAATCCTGACCCACACCACCCGTTATTCCCTTCCTCCGCTTGCCGTGGGAATGGGTATGTATCTGCCCGTTACGCTCACGATTGTGATCCCGATTGGGGCCCTGATCGGCGTGCTCTACGACCGGTGGGCGCTCCGGCAGCGCAACGCGGAACGCGCAAAGCGTCTGGGAGTGCTGCTTGCTACGGGTCTGATAGTCGGAGAGTCGCTGTTTGGTGTGCTTAATGCGGGCATTATCGGCGCAACGTCGAATTCGGACGCACTGGCGATTATGCCCGAGTCCTTTGCCGGCGCGGCAACGCCGCTGGGCGTGATTGTGTTCGTGGTTTTGCTTGTTTTCGGCTACCGCCGTGTACAAAAGAAGTCACTGCAGCCCGAAGCATAATTACAAATCCGCGCGCCCCGCTCTGCCGTTTCCCGGAAAAGAGCGGGGCGCCGCCGTATCCGCGGCCCGCCTTTGCCGGCGCCGCAGGCAGCCAAAATGGGATAAAGCGGGTATGTTTGTGTTTGTTATGCGAAAACGGCTACCGGGAAATACCGTAAAACAGAAACCGGTATCTGATTCCGGTGCGGGAAGTCTGCCAGGGGCCGCACGTTTCGCACCGCCACTGTGTCCCGATTTTGGGCGCAAATGCGTCGGCGTCGGGTACGCGCAGATCAACCTGCGTTACGGCAAGTTTTTCGGCAAGGGGCAGAGCCTGCCGGTATATACTCGCCCCGCCGATAATCCAAACCTGCCGATCGTGCCCGAGCGCATAGGAACAGGCGTCGCACAGATCGGTGCGGACAGCGGCACCTGCGGCGGAAAACTGCCGGCTCCGCGTAACAACAACATTCAGTCTGCCGGGCAGCGGACGAAACTTTTCCGGCAGCGAATCCCATGTGCGTCTGCCCATAATCACCGGATGGCCGGCCGTTATCTGTCTGAAATGTGCCAAATCTTCGGGCAGACGCCAGGGCAGAGCCCCGTTTGTGCCGATTGCCCCGTCTTTGCCCTGTGCCCAAATTAAACCAATCATATTTCCTGCCGTGATGTGTCTGTGCGTCCCAAACGGAGGGTTTATACGGAAACGGGGGCGTGAATCGCCGGGTGGTGCCGATATCCCCGTGAAGCACGGATATCGTCCATTTCGTAGGTGAACAGGGAGGAAGCCTTCTTCAGTTCCAGCGTCGGGAAAGGATAGGGGGAACGCGAGATCTGTTCGCGCACCTGATCCAGGTGGTTGAGATAAATGTGGCAGTCTCCGCCCGTCCACACAAATTCCCCGACTTTTAGGCCGCACTGCTGGGCAAACATATGCGTAAGCAGTGCATAGGAAGCTATATTAAACGGCACGCCGAGGAACAGGTCTGCGGAGCGTTGGTAAAGCTGGCAGGAAAGAGTTCCCCCGGCAACGTAAAACTGGAAAAAAGCGTGGCAGGGCATCAGGGCCATTTTGTCCAATTCGGCCACATTCCATGCGGAAACAATAATGCGCCGGGAATCGGGATTGCTGCGCAGCATCTCCAGAACCTGCGAGATTTGGTCGATATGCCGCCCGTCGGGAGTCGGCCAGGAACGCCACTGCGCACCGTAAACGGGCCCCAAATCGCCGTTTTCGTCGGCCCATTCGTCCCAAATCGTGATCCCGTGTCTGTGCAGCCATCCGATGTTTGTCTCTCCGCGCAGAAACCAAAGCAGTTCCCCTTTCACGGATTTCATCGGCACAAATTTCGTGGTGATCCGGGGAAATCCCTCTTCGGCAAGATTAAAGCGCATCAGACGTCCGAACACGGAAATCGTGCCCGTGCCCGTGCGGTCGGCTTTCCGCGTTCCGTTTTGCAGCACGTCCGCCAGTAAATCCTCGTATTGTCGGTTAATCACGGTCATTGTCCGTTTCCTTATTTTCCGTTCCGTTTCCCGCCAGCTCTTCTATCAGGCGTTCTTCGTGCCGCAGTGCGCCCTGCAGCACGGATACAATTTTAGCTTCTACTGCCCTGCCGACAAACGGCACCCGCACTTCTGCCTTTCCCGTATATCTGACCGAAGTGACGTTTTCCCCGACTTGCGTGACCTGCCCCGACAGCTGCAGCGTAAGCGGAAGACCGGGCAGTTCGGGCGCAAAATCTATTTTTCCCGAAGGAAAGTAGGAAATACGGATACTGCCCTGCACGTGCGGCAGGCCGATAAAAGCGGCTGCGGCGGCGGGAAGCCTGTCGGCGGGAACCAGAAAGCGCGTTTCCGTGCATTTCGGTTCGGTGCCGGCAGCGGGGATGAAATCGGCGTATTTATCCGCGCCGAAGTATTTTATCCGCGCCCTGCCGAGTTCGCCGCCGCTGAGAATATCCATCACCCGGGCAAAACTGCCGTCGACGGTTTGCGACACTGAAATTTCCATATTTCCATTAAACACCAAAACGGCTTAAGGTGAGTATGTGCCAACATTAAACAACATTCTGAACCGTCTTCATACTTTTGCCCCGATGCAGGTCGAATGGCTGCATCAGCTTATTCGTGACTGGCAGGTCATTGCGGATCTGTCGTTTGCGGATCTGATGCTGTGCATTCCCGCCCGCGATACTTTCATTGTTGCCGCCCACGCCCGGCCCGCCACGGCGGGAACGCTGATTGAGCATGACGTTGTGACGGAAAAAGTCGACGGTGACATTGCGCGCTTCCTGGAGGAAGCGATCTGCGGAGACAAAATTACGCAATACCGTTCGCAGACGATTGCCCATGAATTTGTTCCCGTAAAATGCGGGGGAAAAAATATTGCGGTGCTCCATGTTCTGCGGGCCGTCCGTCCGGATCTGGTGCCTGCGCAAAATCAGCAGAATTACCACGATATTGTGCATGCGCTGCTGAAGATGGTCACTACGGGTGAATTTCCGATGGAAGACACCCCGACCGGTTACCGGCACGGCACGCCGCGCGTATCCGACGGCGTGCTGCATCTGAACGAAGACGGGATGGTGCTTTACGCGAGTCCGAATGCGGTGTCCAATTTTCGGCGGCTGGGAATAGACAAACCTTTGGCAGGCGCTGTGCTGGCCGAAGAAGTGACGGAGCTGATCGAGGATTACGCGGTGCCCGATGAGGCGCTCCCCTTGGTACTGATGGGCAGACAGGCCTGGATTGCGGAGTTTGAGGCGCATCAGGTGATTGTTTCAATGCGTGCCATTCCGCTGCTGGAAAACGGGCGTCGGCTGGGAGCGGTTCTGCTCACGCGGGACGTAACCGAAATTCGCCGTCATGAGCAGCAGCTGCTCTCAAAAGACGCAACGATTCGGGAAATCAACCACAGAGTGAAAAACAATCTGCAGACAGTCTCTGCTCTGCTGCGGCTGCAGGCGCGCCGGGTTGTAAACGAGGAAAGCCGCAAGGCACTGGAACAGGCACAGCGCAGAGTGTCGATGATTGCGATCGTGCACGAGGGGCTGTCGCAGAACATAAACGAAGTCGTTGAGTTTGACGAAGTGTTCGGCTCTCTGCTGCGTACCGTGCGCGATATTGCCGTGACCGACGAACAGGTGGAGATCCGTTTCCTGGGTTCGTTTGGAAAAGTGCGTGCCGAGCAGGCCACGGCATTGGCGGTAGTGCTCAATGAAATTATTTCCAACGCGATTGAGCACGGTCTGCGCCGGGGAGGCGAAGTTGAAGTCTGTGCCGGGCGCGAGGGCAATATCCTGGATCTGAAAATAAAAGACAATGGGTGCGGGATGACGGACGGCGGCCCCGGCAACGGTCTGGGGACGCAGATTGTGAAAACGCTTGTGCGCACCGAATTAAACGGAAAAATAGAGTGGCTGCAGCCTCCGCAGGGTGGCACGTGCGTGCACGCCGTCTTGCATCTGCGTTAAATCGGCAGTAAGCCGCCCGGCGCGGACCGACGGGAAAATTTTTACGTGCGGGAAACGGGTGCGGATATCAGGCGCGGCGGCGCAGCGCACGGCGTCGGATAACGCGGCGTTCCTCTTCGCCCAGACCGCCCCATACGCCGGCGTCCTGGTTGGTGTCCAGGGCCCATTTCAGGCAGGTTTCGATTACATCGCAGGTGCGGCAGACGGCTTTCGCGTGTTCGGTCTGTTTCAAAGCGGCACTGGAGCTGCCAATCGGGAAGAACAGTTCCGGGTCTTCATTCAAACACGCTGCCTTGTGACGCCAATCCATTTTCAGCTCCTTCGAATACGCCGTAAAAGTATTCGCTTTTTAGATTTTCCTCTTCTGTATCTATCCACTGTTTCAGGTTTGACGCCGCTTGTAAAGAGAAGGAGGGAGGATTATCGGTAAGGTCACAGTTCTTCCTGAACAGCAGGGTCTGCGGGGCGGATTTTCCGCAGATAAAACGTAATGCAGATGTTTACGGTCAGGGCGGAGAGAAACAGAACCGCAAAGACCCATTTCCACGGAAGAATCCAAAACCATGAGTGCCTGTAGGCGTCCGTGAAATACCGTGCGAGAATTATCCCGGAGAAAATCCCTGCCGCCAAACCGAAGACCACCGGGATGAGCGCGGTACGCACAACCCTGCTCCTGATTTTGCGGCGCAGCCGGCGCGGCGTGAGCCCGCACAGCTGCAGAGTCATTATTTCGTATCGGGACAGCCTGCAGTGCGCGCCAAGAACAGCTGCGGTGTAGATGAGGGAAATCCCAAGTACCGCGCACAGCACGGTCAGCGTCAGCAGCGTGACAAGATGGTTGTTTATTCCCGTGGGCGTATTTTCCGCGGTGAGAATAAATTCGGGGGAAATGCCTGCCGGCAGGCGCCTTTTCAGATTCTGCACGGTCCGCGCCGGATTCGTCCGGGCTTTTTCCGTAAACTGTACCAAAATTTTATCGGGAAGGTGTCCGCCTGCCGCCTTCCCCAAATCGGCGGGATGTATCGTATGAATATAGAATTCACGCCCGGCTGCGCCTGCGGGAAAATCGGGGGCGGCGGCCGCGGCGGAGACAGACAGAATTCCCGAAATGTCGGGATCCGCCGCCACGGATTTTAAAATCCGCGGCCCGATTTTTCCCTTTCCCTGCGCGGACTGAATCAGAACGTCGTAGGAAAACGGGCGGTACTCCGGTTCGCGGGCGCCGTGGCCGGAGACGGAAATAAAAGTTTCCAAAGCAAATACTGCCGCCGTAAGTCCGATAATCAAAATTGCACCGAAATGAATGCGGAAAAAATGTGTTTCGGTAACGCGCAGGCGCCGCAGAAAGGAGCGGGGGAGTTTGGGCCCGGGTGTCTGCCGGCGCGGAAATTTTTTGGGATGCAGATAGACCAGCGCGGAGAACAGCGTAACGGCAGTTAAAAATACCGCCGCCAGCATTCCGATCAGCGTAAGGCTGTCCGCCGTGTTTTCCGGGGATGCCACGAAGAGCAGATTCTCGCAGATAATCAGTGCGTAATAGATAAAAACCGCAAACAGCAAAGTGCCCGATATGTTAATTGCAGCCAGCGCGGGAATTCGCGGTTCGCGCGCCGGACTTTCCGTTCCCTGCGGCAGCGGGCGCAGATAAAACAGCCGGTGGGAAGAAAAGCATTTCAAAACCGATACGGAAAGCACGGCAAAAGCAATTCCCGTGCCGCAGAGGGTGCAGAGAAGCGCCGCTGTCGGATAATCGTATCCGCTGAGCATCCCGGGGCGCGGGCGGCCGGCGGAAATAATGAAAGATCCGCCGGGAAGAGAGGAAATGAGTGAAAACAGTGCCTGTTCAAATCCGCGGGCGAGGGCGATTCCCAAAGCCGTGCCGGCAAAAGTACATAAAAACGCCCGGGCCATTTCGATTTGCACAACCTGTGTGCGCCGCGCGCCGAGCAGAAGCATCTGCTGCGGAAAACGGAATGAGTTTCGCTGCAGGCAGCAATATGCCAATATCACAGAGAACAGCGAAAGCATGAGCGGCAGAGCCAAAATCCAGTGCAGCGAGGATTTCAGGTATGCCTGTGTGCCGTGCTGCGCGGAGAACAGCCGGGCCCGGTATTGGGATGCTGTGGTTATGTCCGTGCCTCCGAGGGCGCGGATTTTTGTTTTCAGTGTTTCCCCCGCAACCGTGTTTTTGGCATGAACCACAACCGCGTATGCCGAAGAGGATTCGGCCGCGCGGGAAATATGCGGACGGAGAAGGGGGATTTGCGTGGTGAGGATTTCGGCTTCGCGCGGCCGCGCGGCAAGCGGGCTGCGTGTGTAGATCCCGGAAACGGACATTTTTTGGGCATGGTGTTTCGGCCCCCGGGCGGGGAAAAGCATCAGGGTATCGCCGGGATATATTTTGAATATCCGCGACACCGCGCGCGAGATTAAAATTTCATTTTGTTTTTTGGGATATTTCCCTGCCGTGATTTCTATGGTCCCGTCCTGCCCGGGAACCAGGGACGAAGCCTTTATGTCCAGCACGCGGTTCCGGGCGGCTGCCGATACGGGGACGGACTGACGGATATATGCCCGGTCTGTCTGCGGGAGTGCGGAAACGGAGCGCAGACATTCCGCTGCGGAAATTTTGGGGCAGGAAACGCGGAACGTGAAATTTTCCGCGGTTTTGTGCACCGAATTTATCAGCGCGATATGCAGGAAAGGGGAAACGGAGAGATAAAGCAGCAGAAAGAAGGCGAGGGAAACCGTGGAGAGGAAGGTGAAAAAATATTTTTTTCGGATTTTGGCCGGCATTTTTGCCATGGAAAAAATCATGGCGTTCCGTCCTTAGCCGCGTCCATGGCCAAAATGACCGAGTTCAGTGTGGGATTTTGAATCTGCCCGTAAATTTTCCCCTCGGAAAGCAGATATACGGTGTCGGCCGCCACCGCGAGGAAGGGGTCCGAAGTTGCGGCAAAGACGGTCATGCCGAAATCGCGCACGGCCAAACGCAGATATGAGGCAATTTCGTTGACTTCCCGCTCGGAGAGGTGCCATGTGGGGTCGTCGCACAGAAGAAGTTTTGTGCGGGCGATCAACGCACGCGCAATTGCCGCGGTGTAATGGGTTTTTGGCGCAAGCGTATCCGGCATGGATGCGAGGAACGGACGGAGACCGAAGAAGTCGGTTATTTGTTCGGCCTGCTGCCGCTCCGGCTGTTTTTTTGCCAGCAGGTACGGCAGGAAAAGATTTGTTTCCAGATCGAGAGTGGAAATGAGATTTCCGGAAGGGAAAACGGCAGACAGAACGGTTCTTCTGAATTCTGCCATTTTCGCGGCGGGAAGGGAGAAAATGTCTGTGCCGAAAATTTCTGTCTGCCCCCGGTCAGGTTTCGCCACTCCCAGAAGAATTTCGGTCAGAGCCGTTTTTCCCGAACCGGAATTCCCCAAAAGGGCGGTGAAACTCCCGGGCGGAATTTTCAGACCGATATTTTCCAGCACGGAAATTTCTTTCTCGTCCGAAAACACCGATTTTCGCACGCCGTGGCAAAAAACGGCTTCCTGCGCAAAAATGCCCATCCTGTGGTTCCTGCCTATTTCCCGTTTGCTCCTGCCGTTTTACTCTTCGCCGGGCCGTACCAGACCCGCCTGATAGGCGATCACAACCGCCTGGACGCGGTCGCGTGCGCCGAGTTTGGCGAAAATCCGGCTGATATGCGACTTCACCGTCGCTTCGGCCAAAAACAGCTTCTGTGCAATCTCCCTGTTGGAAAGGCCTTTTGCGGCTAAAGTCAGCACTTCCTGTTCCCGTTCGGAGAGCCCGGCGACCAGCTGCGGATTAATCATTCTGGCCTGCACCGCCTCCGCGGCCAGATAGTCCACCAAACGTTTCGTGGACGAGGGCGCAATCACGGCTTCTCCCCTGTGCACGGTTCTGATTGCGTGCAGCATTTCGTCCGGCGGGGCGTCTTTGAGCAGAAAACCGGATGCGCCGGCTTCGATCGCGCTCATCATATATTCATCCAGGTCAAAAGTAGTGAGGATAATAATTTTCGGCGTGACTCCGTGGGGAAATTCCGTTTTTGCGATTTTTGAGGTGGCCTCGATTCCGTTCATGTGCGGCATACGCACATCCATCAGGATGATATCGGCCGGCACCAGCGACAGACGTTCCAAAGCCTGGGCTCCGTCTCCCGCTTCCATCACCACTTCCATGTCCGGCTGCGAATTGATCACGAGAGAAAAACCGTTGCGGACCAGTGCCTGGTCATCGGCAAGCGCAACCCGGATTTTTGCGGGATTTTCTTTATTCATCGTTCTCCTTTTCCCTCTCGGGAGTCTGTGATTTCGGCAGGGGGATAAAAGCGCTTACTTTAAAGCCGCTTCCGGTCAGCGGTCCCGCCTCCACGTTGCCGCCAAACAGCGCGGCGCGTTCCTGCATTCCCATTATCCCATGTCCTTTCCCGTCGTTATGCGCTGCCGCTCCGCGTCCGTCGTCCGTAATTTCCAGGATGATGCTGCCTGTTTTCCATTTTAGCAGTACGGAAATATTGGCGTACGGACCTGCGTGCTTCAGTGCGTTGGTGACGGCTTCCTGGCATATCCTATACAGCGCGTTGCCCAAACCGACGGGCAGCGGCTGCGGAGTGCCGATCTTTATGAAGGATATCCGGGCGCCGGAGTGCCGGACCGTTTCCACAAGATGTTCGAGGTCGTCTGCGGCCGGCTGGGGGCGGAGCGGTTTGCGGGTTTCCTGCGGATCGCGCAGCACGCCGATGATCGAACGGATGTCCGCAAGTGCCGCCCGCGACATTTCGCTGATTGTTTCGAGTGCGGTCTGCGCGGCGGCGGGATCCGTCTGCGCGGCGTATCTGCCTCCGTCTGCCTGTGCGATCACGACCGAGAGTGTGTGGGCTACGATATCGTGCATTTCACGGGCGATGCGGGTCCGTTCGGTGTTGACCGCGAACTGGGCGTCGCGCAGCTGTTCGTTTTCGCGCTGTCTGGCCACGAGCAGCCGGGTTTCTTTTTCGGATATCCGCATCCGGTGCACGGTGGCCGCGGCAAACGTGATCAGTACCAGCAGTTCGGGGAAAATGCAGAGAGTAATGTTGCCAAAATCGCGGTAATACAGAATTCGGGGCACGGCAAAGAGTGCGGTGAGGGTGCCCGCGCCGAAAAGAGTGAAATACCGCATTGCGCGCCGCGCATTTAACGCGGCGGCGTAAACAACGAAAAGAAGTGTGAAATCGCAGGGAAAAATATCGAAAGGAGCAAAGAGATAGCGCAGAAACAGAGTGGAAAACATCAGCAGGAGAGCCGGATTTAAGAATTTTCTGTACAGAAGAATTCCCGCGGTGTTGCAGATTCCCAGAATGCATACGATACCCGGAAGAAAATCCATATACAGCGCGTACTGCAGCGTGAGCACCCAGAGAAAAAGACCGATTAAAGCAAAGAGCACGTCTATGGGCTGAAACCATAACGTATTTTTTGCACCTGTGTTCCGCATACTGTAAAGGATACTGTGTTTGGGCGCGGCGCGTAACCCGCTTCCGGGCAATCCGTATCCGCGGCGGAAAAAGGAGGAAAAAATCGGGGGAGGAATTCGGTAGAATACAGATATGTGCGAGAATTTGGATCCGACACAGGCGCGCGGGGAATGGGAACGTCTGGCAAAGCTGCTCAGTGCGGCACAGACTGCATATTACGGCGGCGGCGAGCCGATTATGGTTGATGCCCGTTACGACTGCCTGATTCACAGGATGAGAACATTGGAAGATATGTTTCCCCGGCTGTGGACGCCGGAATCTCCGACGATGAAAGTCGGCGCGAAACCGGCAAAAGCCGATTCCTCCACACTTAGGCACAGGGAACGGATGTATTCGCTGCAGGATGTGTTTTCAAAATCCGAACTGCGTGCATGGTTTGAGTCTATCCGCGCGGAAGTGCCGGAAAACAGCAAATATACGGTTGAGGTAAAAATCGACGGTCTGGCATTAAACCTCACCTACCGCGACGGAGTATTGGATACGGCCGCAACGCGGGGAGACGGCGTAACCGGAGAGGATGTAACGCGCAGTGCGCTCGCTATTTCCGCCATTCCCCGGCGTCTGAAGGGCGATGATTTCCCGCACCTGATCGAAGTGCGCGGAGAGGTATTTTTCCCGATTGCGGCGTTTCGTGAATTTAACGAAAACGTGGCGCGCCGCAATGCGCAGACTGAAGCGCGCCGGGAGCGGATACGGGAAAAAAATAAGCAGATACGCAGGGAAAACGCCCGGATCAGAGCGCTGAACGAAACGCTGCCCGAGCAGCGGCGTCTGCCTGAGCATCCGCTGATCCGCGCGGAGCGGAAACTGAAGGTGTTTGCCAACCCGCGCAATGCGGCGGCGGGATCTCTGCGTCAGGACGACGTTACGGGCTTCGCGATACGTTCGCTGTCTTTTATAGCGCACGGTATCGGTGCCGTTGAGGGGGCCTCGGAGGATCTGCTGCGCACACTGTCGCGTCAGGAGCAGGTGTATGCGCAGTTTTCGCGCTGGGGTCTGCCGATATCCCCGCAGACCAAAGTGGTCTCCTCAATGGAGGAAATCGGGGATTTTCTGGACTTTTACGAACACCGGCGGATGAGTCTGGCACATGAATTCGACGGTGTGGTGATTAAGCTGGAAGACCGCGCGCTGCAGAAACGTGTGGGATTTACTTCGCGCGTGCCCAAATGGGCCGTTGCCTATAAATTTCCCCCGACGGAAGTGCAGACGCGTCTGTTGGATATTCGCGTTCAGGTAGGGCGAACGGGGAGAGTAACGCCGTATGCGGTGATGGAGCCGGTGCAGATAGACGGCTCGACGGTTTCGCAGGCGACGCTGCACAATCCGACGGAAGTAAAACGCAAAGGCGTACTGATCGGAGATATCGTAATTTTACGCAAAGCGGGCGACATCATCCCGGAAGTGGTCGGGCCTTTGAAATCCGCCCGAACCGGGAGCGAGCGTCCGTTTGTGATGCCTTCGCGCTGCCCGGAGTGCGGATCGGCGGTACGCCCCGCCAAAGCCGGAGATGTGGATCTGCGCTGTGAAAACGCCAAATCGTGTCCCGCGCAGCTGGCGCAGAGGATCGTGCATATAGGTTCCCGGGGAGCTTTGGACATCGAGGCGTTGGGCGAGGAAACCGGGCAGTGGCTGGCCCGCCCGGACCGTTTCCGCTCCGATGCGCTGCTTGCCCTGGCTACGGGTCGGAGCATTTCCTATGAGATCGGCCCGGGGGAGATACGTGAGCTGCGCTTCACTCCCGAGAAACTCATAGAATTGGGAATCACGGACGGCGGGGGCGCGATTTTGCATCCGCAGCAGATTATTCCCCCGGAAGTTTTGGAGAAATACAGGATTCCTTCTCCGCAGAAAGCGGTATTGGACTCCGAAGCCGGACTTTTTGAACTGGACGCAAAAAAGCTGGAGCATTTGGCGCAGTGGCAGGAAATCCGCAAAGACGGGGAAGCGACGGGCGATTACCGTTATGTTCGCACGGCCTGGACCGCTCCCGGGGCAAATGCCGTTTCCGGGCCCACCAAGACCACGCTGAAAATGCTTGGGCAGCTGGAAAAGGCGAAAAAGAAAGAACTGTGGCGCAAAATAGTGGCGTTAAACATCCGTCATGTGGGTCCGGTGGCCGCCAAGTCTCTGGCGGGGCAGTTCGGATCCCTGGATGCGATGCGCGCCGCGGGCGTCGACGGACTCTCCGCGGCAGAAGGCGTGGGAGAAATTATTGCCCGTTCTTTTATCGGCTGGTTTTCCCAAGACTGGCACCGGGAGATCGTCAGCCGCTGGGAAAACGCGGGAGTTGTGTTTGCGCAGCCGGATGTGCCCCGCAAGCCGGAAGAAAAACAGACGCTGAAAGGAATGACGGTCGTGGCTACGGGCACACTGCAGGGCTTTACGCGGGAGACGGTGAAAGAGGCGATAGAAAGCCACGGAGGAAAGGCAACGGGATCGGTGTCGAAAAAGACCACGGCGGTTGTGGCCGGCGAAAATGCCGGTTCCAAAGCGGCAAAGGCCCGCGATCTGGGAATTCCGGTGCTCACGGAAGAACAGTTCGTGCGGCTGATGGATACGGGCGTGCTGCCGGATTAAGCGCTCTGCCGGCCGATTAACCGGCGCGTCGGTTCGCTCAGAGCAGCGGCCCGAGAGGACGCAGAATTTTTTCCCCCAGCCGGGGCCAGAAGCCGCGCCGTTCCCACTGCCGTAAAGTAAGCTCCCGGGAATTGGACATGTCCACGGCAAACGCCGCTTCCATGGCGGAAGCCATCTGCTGTCCGTAGATTTCGAGGTTTACCTCAAAATTTCCCGACATCGACAGCCGGTCGATATTGGTTGTGCCCACGGTCGACCACTGCCCGTCGGCAGTCATGGTTTTGGCGTGAACCATTGCGTGACGGTAAAGAAAAATACGCACTCCCGCCTGCAGCAGTTCGGTGTAGTGCGGGCGGCTGACCCAGTCGGCGACGATATGGTTTGAAAACTGCGGCACCAAAATCCGTACGTCCACGCCGCGCCGCGCCGCCTGTATCAGAGACCGTTTCAGGCCGTCGTCGGGAATAAAATACCCCATTGTGATCCAAATGTGGTGGGAAGAACGGTCGATTGCCGCCAAATATGCCGAGCGTACGGGATAGGAGTTAAAGGCCGGTGTGTTTGTCAGTGCCCGAAGTTTCGGATTCCAGGTGCCGGAGCCGGAATCCGTCAGCTCCGGCTGCCGTTTCGGACTGCGGTAGAGATTCCACATATCGACAAACGTATTCTCCAGCTCCCACACCTCGGGTCCGGCAATTCTGACGTGGGTGTCGCGCCAGTGTCCGGCGTAGAGTTTTCCGATATTGTATCCGCCCACGAATCCCACTTTGCCGTCGATACACAGAATTTTGCGGTGGTCGCGCCCTTTCTGGCGCGGATTTCCCGTCAGGATTCCCGGGCGGATCAGGGGGAACCTAATTACGTGCAGATTTTCCAGCGGCGGGTAGCGGTAAAACTTCCGCCGCTGATTCAGATTTCCCCACGAGTCGATCAGAATATACACCTCTACGCCACGGATGGCGGCCCTGATCAGCGCTTCTTTGAACCGGTGCCCGATCGGGTCGTCTTTCATGATAAACATTTCAAAGAAAATATATTTTTTTGCCGATTCAATCTCTTTCAGCTGCGCCTCGTACAGATGTCCGCCGTAGGTGAACAGGGTGATATTTGTTTCCCGCAGCTGAAAACTGCGCGGCTTTTCGTAGGGAAACAGACCGCTTTGCGGGTGGCGGCGTTTGCGGTGTTCGTCAATCGCCAAAATTGTGCCAATCGCCGTCGACTGCGCGGCGAACAGTGTGAGCACACCCAGTTTAAGAACGTGTTTCAGTGATTTTGTGCCTGTTCCGCGCACATTTTCAATCCACCCCATAGCCACAGTTTAATGCAATGCCGGCAAAAAAGCAGTGCCCGCGGTGTGGGGGGGGGAAGAGAACAGGTAACGGACCGGATAGCGTGCCCGGTTGGAGAAGAAGTGTTTAACGCATAGAATGTAGGTATGTCGTCATTTTCTAAAGAAGAGGTCGCCCGTGTGGCAGACCTAGCACGTATTGCCCTGACGGAAGAGGAAATTGCGCAGTTTGCAAAGGAACTGGACGTGATTTCCGACGCCGTCGCAAAAGTTTCCGAGATTGCCGCCGCCGGCGTTCCGGCCACGTCGCATCCCATTCCGCTTGTGAATGTGATGCGCGAAGACGTTGTCGGCCCGTTGCTGAACCGTGATGAGGTTCTGGCGGGTGCTCCCGAACAAGAGGACGGAAAATTCTCTGTACCGCAGATTCTGGGGGAGGAATAAATGAAGGACTTTCTGCGTAAATCGGCACGTGAACTGGCACGTGCCCTACAGACGGGCGAGCTGTGTTCCACAGAGCTCACCCGGGCGTATCTGGACCGGATCGATGCGCTTAACCCGAAATTGAACGCGTTCCTGTATGTGGACAGGGAAGGGGCCCTGGAAGCGGCAAAGCAGGTGGACGCGGACCGCGCCGCGGGCAGGGATCTTCCCGAATTTGCCGGCGTGCCGATTGCCCTGAAAGACAATATGTGCCAGCGCGGTATTCCCACCACCTGCGGCTCGAAAATGCTGGAAGGCTGGAAGCCGCCTTACGACGCCACGGTTGTAAAGCGTTTGTATGCGGCGCGGATGCCTATTTTGGGGCATACCAATATGGATGAGTTTGCAATGGGTTCGTCCACCGAACATTCCGCTTTCGGCGTTACCCGCAACCCCTGGGATCCGCAGAGAATCCCGGGCGGAAGCGGCGGCGGGTCTGCGACTGCGGTCGCTGCCCTGCTCGCGCCCTGGGCGCTTGGTTCCGATACCGGCGGATCAATCCGCCAGCCGGGGGCAATGACCGGAACGGTCGGCGCCAAACCGACTTACGGTGCCGTTTCGCGTTACGGCCTGATTGCGATGGCTTCCTCGCTGGATCAGATCGGCCCGGTCACGCGCACGGTGGCCGACGCCGCCGCGCTGCAGAAAATTATCGGCGGTCACGATCCGCTGGATTCCACATCTCTGCCGGATGAGAAATCCTGCCTGCTGCAGGCGGCGAATGAGGGGAGCGCAAAGACTGATCTGAGCGGAATGCGTTTTGGTCTGGTGACGGAGATGATGGGAGAAGGGTATTCTTCCGGAGTGCTGTCCGTATTCCGCCGGGTGGTTGAGGAGATTAGGGCGCGCGGCGCGCAGATTACGGAAGTTTCCTGTCCTTCGCTGGATTATGCTTTGGGTGCGTATTATCTGATTATGCCGGCGGAGGTGTCTTCGAATCTGGCACGTTTTGACGGCGTACGCTACGGCAACAGGGTTTTGCCGAAGTCCGGCCCGGTTACGGCGGAGACGATGATGCGTGCCACGCGGGAAACGAATTTCGGCACCGAGGTGAAGCGCAGGATTATTTTGGGCACGCATGCGCTTTCGGCAGGTTATTACGATGCGTATTACGGTTCGGCGCAAAAAGTGCGCACGCTGGTGCAGCGTGATCTGGCGGCGGCTTTCGGCCAATGCGATGTGCTTCTGTCTCCGACTTCCCCCACAGTCGCTTTCAGGTTCGGGGAAAACACACATGATCCGATGGCGATGTATATGAACGATATTGCCACCATTCCGGCCAATCTTGCCGGCGTGCCGGCGATGACCGTGCCGGGAGGTCTGTCCGAGGGGCTTCCCGTGGGTGTGCAGATTATTGCGCCCGCACACGAAGACGCGCGTATGTATAAGTACGCCGCCGTTGTGGAAGCGCTTGCGCACAGCGATGGGATACAGTGCCCGATTGACGCTTTGGAGGAAAACGCATAATGGATGAGCTGCTTGAATATGAAGATGCGGTAAAACATTTCGATCCCGTTTTGGGTTTGGAAGTGCACGTGGAGCTGGCCACCGTAACGAAAATGTTTGATGCCGCCCCGAACGCATTCGGGGGAGAGCCGAACACCTACGTCACGCCCGTTTCTCTCGGTATGCCGGGCGCACTGCCGGTGGTAAACAGACGCGCAATCGAATATGCTATCCGTCTGGGTCTGGCACTGAACTGTAAGATCGCCAAATCCTGCCGTTTTGCCCGGAAAAATTATTTTTACCCCGACCTGTGCAAGAATTTCCAGACTTCGCAGTCCGACGAGCCGTTGGCCTACGACGGCTATCTGGATGTTGAGCTGGACGACGGCACCGTTTTCCGGGTGAACATCGAACGTGCCCACGTGGAGGAAGATGCCGGGAAGAATACCCATGTCGGCGGGGAAGGCCGGATTCAGGGCGCAAGGTATTCGCTGGTAGATTACAACCGCGCAGGTGTTCCGCTGGTGGAAATCGTTACCCGGCCGATCGAAGGCGCCGGCGCGCGCGCTCCCGAAGTGGCTGCGAAGTATGTGCAGGCAATCCGCGATATTGCGCGGGCCATCGGAGTTTCCCAGGCCCGCATGGAACGTGGGAATGTCCGTGCGGATGTAAATGTTTCGCTTCGCGATACGCCGGATTCGCCGCTTGGTACGCGTACCGAAACAAAAAACGTGAATTCTTTCCGTGCCGTGCACCGAACCGTGGAGTACGAAATCTGCCGACAGGCCGCTGTTTTGCGCCGCGGGGAAAAAGTTTTGCAGGAAACCCGGCATTGGCAGGAGTCTAATTCGACAACGCTTTCCGGGCGCGTGAAATCCGATGCCGACGATTACCGCTATTTCCCCGAACCGGATTTGGTTCCGATTGCCCCGGCAGAGGAATGGGTAGAAGAGATTCGCAAATCGCTGCCCGAACTTCCTGCGGCGAAGCGCAGGCGGCTGCTGGAGCAGTGGGGTATTTCCGAGCTGGAAATGCGCGATGTGGTCAATTCCGGTGCCCTGGATCTGATCGAGGAGTCGGTCCGCGCAGGGGCCTGCGCGGCCGGTGCACGCAAGTGGTGGATGGGTGAGCTGTCGCGATATGCCAAAGACCACGGGACGGAACTGTCTGATGTGCCGATTTCGCCTGCGGCCGTTGCCGAGCTGGACGCACTGGTGAGGGATGGGAAACTGACCGACAAACTTGCCCGCCGGGCGCTTGAGGGAGTGCTTGCGGGAGAAGGCAGCCCCGCCGATGTGGTGCGGGCCAGAGGTCTGGAGGTTGTTTCCGACGACGGCAGTCTGCTGGCGATTATCGACGGCGCCCTGGAGCAGCAGCCGGATGTTGCGCAGAAGATCCGTGACGGAAAAGTTCAGGCTGCGGGCGCGATTGTGGGCGCGGTGATGAAGGCTACGCACGGCAAGGCAGATGCCGCAAGAGTGCGTGAGCTGATTATGGAACGTGTGAAGTAGGCAACCCGGCGCGCCGCATAGCGTGCAGAGAGAGTCAAAACCCGGTGGGCGGGCGGATTTTCCGCCCGCCCGCTTCGTTGTTTTTGCCGGGCCGTACAGGGAAAAGAGTGCCTGTTTTCTGTATCCTGCGGCACAGTTTTTTCTGCGTGTGAAGAGGTGTTTTTGCGGAAAATCCCGTAATTTCGGGGAAAACCGAAGCCGGCGGAAACACGGGCGCAAAGGGTGTGAGCGGCAACACCCGCATGCGGTTTGACGCAGGTGGGAAAAGTACGTAAAGTTTTTGTTTGTCGCCAAGAGCGAGTCGGAAATCGGCTCAAAGGGTGATACGGTTTGAATCCTTTTCGAGATTCGATTTGAATTCTTGAAAAAGAGATGGTAAACTGGTTAAGTTGCTTCTGCGGAAGCGCCTCTCCGGTGGCCTGTTTTTTGTGGGTTGTTGGGTGTGGGTGTGTTGTTTGG
>NZ_JRMX01000006.1 GCF_000758825.1 Arcanobacterium sp. S3PF19 | reverse complement strand
CCCCCCCGGCACCCCCCCCGCAGTTACTGACGCGGAAGAGAGTTACCGGGTGTTAATAGAGCCGAAAACAGTTAATAGAGTTAAAAACTGTTAATAAGGTTGAAAACGGTTAAGAATTATATACCTGTGCGTGTATCGAATTGACACACAACCATTTTTAACCACGAACGGCACACGCACACAAAAAGGGGGAGAACCGTCCATACTCCAATGCGTAGCGGGACGGTTTCCCCCTTATTTTTTATGTCCATCATCACTTCTTACCGGTTAGGTCGGTTCTTGCTCCCCGCCCCGGGCGGTTTTTATTCCATTCGTCTATCGTGCCCGGCAGCCAGCCCTCCGTTTTTCCTATCCTGGCGTCCGGTGGTGGTGTGCGGCCCTGCTGTCGGTAGGAGCAGAAAGTGCCGTGTTTTATACCGATGCGGGCAGCCGCTTCCGAACTGGATAAATATATAGTCATTCTTTTTCTTTCTTACACACGTTTATCAGGGAGCTTATCCCGTAGATGAATACGAGGATGGCGAGAATCAGGGCAGCTATGCCGTGTAAGCGGGGGTAGATTATAGCTGCGCCGAAGATTATGAGCATGTGTCGGTGTGTTGTTTTCATGATTGGTGAAGTGCCAGAGTGTAGGGGAAACAACTCCTCAGGTTTTGAGGAGCGTTTCCTTTTGAAGAATTATTTTTTCTTCTTCTTTTTCTTCTTCTTGGGGTTGAGGCTGTCGTTTATGGCCGCGACGCCCGTTAGGACTGCTCCAATCCCGAGGAGAATATCCCCTAGGCGTTCTAGCATTTTTCACCTCCTTTCTTTATGTTTCTATTTTATACAAAAAATAACCTTAATCAAGAAATAAGGTAAAGTAATAAGGTCATGCCCGCACGGAGTTTACAGCCCCCGGCTCTTCCGCCACCCGCAGACCCCAACCCCAGCAGGCACAGACGGAGAAGACGAGGAGGGGAAGTTTCAGAAGATAGTGGTGTTTTTGCAGACTCTGCGATTACCTTTCAAAGAATTGAAAGCAGAAATTTTACCTAGAGTTGTTAATTTATTCGCCAACTCTTTGTGTGCCATCCCGGTTTCAATAAAGCGTGAATAAAGAATCGCGAGCGCTTCTTTTTCAGCGGGGTGTATTATGTACGCCTTTCTTCCCATTCTTCAGCCATTTTCTTCCCGGCGGGCGGGTGTTTTTCGCAAAGAATACTCAGCTTCAGCAACCACAGCAGAAAGCTTTAAACCGAGAGCGTTTGCAATTTTATCTAATTCACTTAAAGTAGTTGCGCGATTACCGGCAAAAGTTTTCGTTATTGCAGGACGCGAAAACCCTACCTTCTCGGCTAGGCTCTGGTGTGTCTCATCGGATTCTTCAAACTTTTCCACAAGAATTTTCACTGTATTTATTTCGAGTTTTCCGATTTCTACAGCTTTCCTACTCATAAATAAAGAGGGATCACCCCGCGTATGCGGGAAAGACTTTTCATGGTGTGTAATGTTAAAATTGAGCAGAGGACCGGTCTCATTGGTGTGAGAACGGTTGAAGAAGTTTTTATTCTTTCTTCTTCTTGCTCTTAGGGAGTCGGATTGCGGTTATAAGTGCGGCCACACTTCCGATTACCACTCCGATTCCTTTGAGCAGTGGATCACCCCGCGTATGCGGGAAAGATTCTTCCTGTTTACCGGTATCAACAGCGGTTTTTTCATCTTCCGCATTACCGGTCTGTGTGTCTTTTTCCGCACCGGAATTATTTTCCTGCACGTCTTTTTCCACATCATCAACAACATTTTCTTTTTCCATAACTATTTTTGTCTCCCGGGCTTATAGAATTTTCTGTTTTTTCTCTCTTTTTCCCGAACCGCATCACCGCCGAGGTGAAAATAACGATTTAAAAAACGGGTATAAAAAATACGCCCACCGTGCAGGTGGACGCAAAACCTTTCAAAACTATCTAACTTAACTCACCGGCAGACTTGCGATGCTGCGCAATCCAGCCAAGAGTACGCTCTTTCAAATCAGGATCCCAACCGGATCTGACATATGTTTCCATTGCATCCAGATCTTCTTTTTCTATTTTCACATTATCAAACCACGGAAACGCATTTGCAGAAACGTATCTACCGCAAAAGGATAGTCCGCTTCACCGCCCCACATATCGTCTTGATATGTGTTAATCATGCTCGGATTCATACGGTCCAAATATTTATAATAAAAATATTCAGCCATTTAGGCACAGTTCAAATCTTTAACATTGGAAAGAGATATGGAAGCATATTCTTCGGGAGATAAGATACTATCCATTAAACCTCCACCTCTTATCCTGTTTCATTTCTTTAATATACAAATCAACATCTTCACGCAATACCCTACCGCCGGTTCTTGTATTATAAACAACTTTTTCCCCCGCTTTAGGTGTTGCCGCACGAAAATTTCTGTAATTTTTACCGTAAGCAGAAACTTCCAATAACACTCCGTCAACTATCTTAGCTGCAGTACGCCTATCACCTTCGATTTTCACTGCCATAGGGTTTTGCCAACAGTCAACAATGTTATTCTTTACCTGCACACTAGACCATTTAGACGGAAATTCCGTTTTAGGATCACCCCCGCGTATGCGGGAAAGACTAATATTTGTAAACGAAGAAAGGAGGAAAGATAGACTACATGACCGGAACCGCAGCGATTATCGCGGCGATAGCCGCAACAATCAAAGCGAGCGCCGACCTAATCGAAGCAATCAATAAACGCAACGAACGCAACGAAAAGGAAAGCTAATCAAACCCCTTGGCTTCATGAAAATAATACCATGAAGCCAAGGGGACGGTCACCATCGAAAACAAAATGCAAACTACCTGGCTAATAATTACAGCAGCTGCGCTAACGGTAATTAGCGCAGCAGTAGCACCCAGCATACTTACAATCGTCGCAGCAACATTAACAGTAGCAGCCGCCATACTATCGGTGCTCACGAAACGAATTGAGAACTAACATGCCCATCACCTACCTATCCCTGCACGGGTATGCACAACGCGTGGGAATCGCATATTCCACTATCCGTACCTACCAACGCCAGAAACGTCTTGCACCGCCAGATGCGATCATCGGTGAGGGCAACGCGCAAACCTACGGCTGGCTACCCGAAACCGTAGATACATGGCAGATCAACCGTCCAGGACGCGGAGCCAGAACCGACCTACAAAAATAGAAGTGTTCTAAAAAAGATTTGGCGGGGCACACTAGCATGCGCCCCGCCTGAAGTTTATAGGTAAAACCCTGCCAACGGCTACAGACTATAACAGTCAAGACCACCTACATTATTCATAATACTCTAGTTAATTAGGGGAGTCCTCGGTTTTCCCGTTTCTTCGAATACTGTTCATAGCGTTAGGGATTACAGCTAAAATCCCTACTAAAACTCCGCCAAAAGTAGCCACTGGTTTATCAAGAATAGTCCCGAAACCAACCATGCAAATAGCTGTGGGTGCAATTAGTGCGAGAGTTACCGATAAAACTTTTAACGAAAAAGATTCAGCCTTCTTTTCAATAGTTTCATTATCTCTAGCCTGACCCTGTTGCCGTAAGCTTTCTTCTGCCATACATAAAATACGGTCAGCGCTACCTGGAAGTATTTGTTCGTACTGAGCAAACTGTTCCGGCGCGGGAATAGGCCCACTATGGATTGAATGCTGAGTTAGAGTAAGGGAATTTTTTAGTACTTCTTCAGGTAGGTTTTCTCCGTCTATGATTGCTTGTAAAGCCTCTTCGGGAGTGGGGATTAGAGGTTGATTTTCTTCTCTGCCTGGTTTAGGGCCGTTTGCATGGACTGCCCTACCTGATTCCAAGCTGCTGTTAAGGGGTCTTGGTGTCGTATCGGACTGCTGCGGTATTGCCTGTTTTTTCTCGGGTCGGGGTTGGCGTATATTTGTATCGCTTTTTTCATCCCGCGGAGCATTGCTTCGTTTGTCGCCATTCACAGTCCCTCCTTAATTTTACGGTATGTTTATGCTTCGGTTTCGACTCTAGCATAAGAACACCAGAGCGTGTAAAAGAAAATTTCGAAGCTTACCTCTATATTGTTTTGTGATATAGTTCACTTTGTTTTTGTTGTTTATATCTTTACTATAGGCGTTTAATCATGTGTAGTTATTGTTGTAAACAAGAAAGGAGGCGAAATGTTAGCAGATATAGGAATATTCCTCGGAGGGCTCGGCTCATTCGGCTTACTAATCCTAAAAATAATCGAAGTAGCCAAGTCCACCAAGAAAAAGAAACGCAAATAAACCGTTTCGCGGAAGTGCCCCCTCACCGGGGGGGTACTTCCCCTACAGTCTAACATTTCCTATAAAAAAATGAAACCGCAACATTTATGGGTAATAGCTACCACAGTACTAGTAACCGGCTACGTCACTAAACCGCACACACTAATAGGGCAAATCGGCATATTTTTAGCCGGTATAACCGTCTTTACAATGTTCCTCACCGAAGCCATAAAATGCCGTAAAAACAAGAAAGACAAATAAAATGACCATCCATTATCTAGCCTTGACCGATCTGGCCGCACGCATAGGAGTCACCTTCAACACCGCCAAATCCTATTCGGCAAAAGGCTTACTCCCCGCACCGGATGCCTACACCGGCACCGGGATAAGGGCCGTGAGGGGCTGGCTGCCGGGGACGATAGACGAATGGAACAAAAACCGTCCCGGGCGGGGAGCAAGAACCGACCTAACCGGTAAGAAACACTAACCACCATAAAGGAGAAACAAAAAAAGGGGGGCCGCCCATACTCCATAACATGGAGCGCGGACGGTCCCCTCTTGTGTGCGTGTGTCGTTTGTGGTTAAAAAATGGTTGTGTGTCAAGTTGGCACGCGCACAGGTCTGCAATTCTTAACAGTTTTCGGCTCTGTTAACACCCGGTAACTCTCTTCCGCGTTAGTAACTGCACGGGGAAGATGGTCACCGTGAAAAGTAATTACTTTTCCCCATCCGCAGGCTTAGACATATCCCCGCCCGACGGTTTCTCACTGGCAAGCCACGGCACATATTTAGCCAGCCAATCCTCAACCACGCCGAGAGCCATCACCCACGTAACAGCGGCGGTAAAAGCAAGAGACGCGGCAACCCACGGGATTTTCGCGTCAATACCCAACGCCTCAACAATCACCGCCCACATCGCGGCGAACCCGAGCACACCCTGAAAAACGCTGCGTACCGTGGCACGCCACGGATAGGCAACCTGCGTGGAAGAACCCTGATACGATGAATGCTTACCCATAATATTTCTCTCCTTTATACGATGTTTCCGTGGTTTAACGCCGACTGTATCGCGCGCACGGTCCCGCGCCCCATATAACCGTCTGCGGCCACGCCAAGCCGGGACTGCCATTCACGAACCGTGCCCGGTCCCATATAACCATCTGCGGTCACGCCAAGAAGCGACTGCAGACGCGCGATCACACTCGATCCTTCAGCCGATGTGGTAGGCACAAACTCCCATCCCGTAGCGGCGGCAGGGAGATATTCCCTATTGCATACGGGTTGGGAAGAAACCATGCTGTCCTCGCTTGTGGAAAGCATATGCTGTAGGGCGTGGATTGTGGCTTTGCCAAACCATCCGTCCACTTTCACGGGGTAGCGCACACCCGTGCCCGTGCCCGCGCCTGTAGCGGCTGTGCCTGTGGCTGTGCCTATGTAGCGTGGACGGTAGATGCAGTAAACCCCGCTGCGGGTCCTGCGTCTGCGCCACACCCCATTACCCGCCGACTGTGAGCCGCGTGTACCGGCAGAAGTATTGCCCTCAATGGTTTGTACCCAGCCCGAGCCGAGATTACGCTCCACCAATCCCACGTGATCCGTGCGCCCGTTACCGTCCCAGTCGAAGAAAATCACATCCCCGGCGCACGCATTGGAAAAATCCACGCGGGCACAGCCCGCACTGCGCATCGCCGCCACCATCGACATGGTGTTATAGGGATCACCCCCGCGTATGCGGGAAAGACTTCGGGGGAAGATGGCGGCGGATAGAGGATGTGGGATCACCCCCGCGTATGCGGGAAAGACACGTCCCGCGTGTTCCGTCCATGTCTAGGGGTAGGATCACCCCCGCGTATGCGGGAAAGACACTGCGGGTTTGGCTGCTTACCCTGTGGGCACGGGATCACCCCCGCGTATGCGGGAAAGACTTGGAAAACCAGGCCAACGGGATCCGCACATGGGGGATCACCCCCGCGTATGCGGGAAAGACGTGCGCGTGGCGGGCGTATAGTAGTCGCGCCCGGGATCACCCCCGCGTATGCGGGAAAGACCGACGGTTGCCGCGCATCGGCACAGATACCCGGGGATCACCCCCGCGTATGCGGGAAAGACAAGAAATCAAAGCGATAGCCGACGTGCTAGGCGGGATCACCCCCGCGTATGCGGGAAAGACGGGCTTTGGGTGCGGCCCTTTCGGCCACGGTGGGGATCACCCCCGCGTATGCGGGAAAGACTTCGGGGAGGTATTTCGCGGCGCGGCCTTCGAGGGATCACCCCCGCGTATGCGGGAAAGACTTGGCCTCATAGTCGTCCCCGGGTGTGTTTCCGGGATCACCCCCGCGTATGCGGGAAAGACTTAAAACCGCCGCACAGTTGCTGGATGTACACGGGATCACCCCCGCGTATGCGGGAAAGACCCGTATCCTATATTGTTTGTTCTCTGCTGGGTGGGATCACCCCCGCGTATGCGGGAAAGACCCCGCCATAACCCAAAAACACAGCGGGTACCCGGGATCACCCCCGCGTATGCGGGAAAGACTTTAAGCAATACGTCCGCCGCTTTTCAGCTTGGGGATCACCCCCGCGTATGCGGGAAAGACATCATATTTCGAGATCTACAACTGGGACACATAGGATCACCCCCGCGTATGCGGGAAAGACTCACCGATAGTGTGCGCGTAAACATCA
>NZ_JRMX01000005.1 GCF_000758825.1 Arcanobacterium sp. S3PF19 | reverse complement strand
GGGGGGGGGAGTAATCATAGAAGTAATTACTTTTCCCCATCTGCGGTGGCGGAAGAGCCGGGGCTGTAAACTCCGTGAGGCGGGCCTCTTGGGTGTGCGTGGGGAAGAATCGCAAATGCCCCTGATTGGGATGAGTGGGTGGAAGGGTGTTTTTGTGTGCTGTTTTGTGATGTAGTTCATTTTGTTTTTGTTGTTCGCATCTTTACTATAGACGTTTAAGTATATATAGTTATTGTTGTAAACGAGAAAGGAGACAAAATGCCGGCAGACACAGGAAAAACAAACGAAGCACCCATCCATTATCTAGCCCTAACTGATCTGGCCGCACGCATAGGAGTCACCTTCAACACGGCCAAATCATACTCGGCAAAAGGCTTACTCCCCACACCGGACGCCTACACCGGCAGCGGTATAAGAGCAGTAAGAGGCTGGCTGCCGGGCACGATAGACGAATGGAATAAGAACCGTCCCGGGCGGGGAGCAAGAACCGACCTAACCGACAAGAAACACTAGCCACCATAAAGGAGAAAGAAAATACGTGAAAAAAAGAATATGAGCCGGCAGGAAAAATAGCGCACTGGCAGAAGGAGCACAGATTCGAGCGTTTCACCGAAAAGTCCTTTTGGAGCTTTCGGGATGGGATAAGCTCGAGGGCCGCGACCTGACATAGTCTTTCCCGCATACGCGGGGGTGATCCCTGCACCGAAGTGTCGAACCGGAAACAGACCACAGCAATTAGGAGATTAACATTGATCCTGACTTAAACGGTTTAGACCGCAGGTAAAGCAAGCGCAGGAAAAAGCAGACAGGCAAAACAGCACAGACCGGGGCTGTTTTTATACACACGCAAAGCGACACCTGCTTTGAAGAATGCGGGAATTCCGCAACCTGATACTGCTGCGATTGCGGGCGGTAATGCGTTACCGGTTGACAAAGGTATACTGTGTGGTGCAGTGTGTGTAACAATGCGGGGGATAGGGCCCGCAGTATTTGGTGGGAGTGGGGTCTTTTGTTTTTGCGGTTTATGAAATTTCTTGGTTTCTGTTCATTTGCTTCGCTGCTCTGGCTCTCTGTTATTCCGACATTGGCGGTTTTGGCCGTGTCGTTTCTTTTTGCGGGCGGTCTCAGTGTTTTGGGCGGCATACTGGCTTTTATAAAAGGCGTTGTGCCCAATTCTCTGTTTGAAAATATAACGTTTGTATTTTTTACGCATGAGATTTCGGGCATTCCCGGGCTGCTGGCCGGGGTGTTGGCGGGAATAGTATTTACCGCATTGGGGCTGCTGTGCTGGAAATCGGCAGTGAAAATAGTTGTGTATCTTCAGGAGAAACTGCGAAAAGTAAAATATCGGTGCGTGAAAAACTAAAGCTGCCCATTCAGTACTATAAATGTAACTGGCACTGTAAAAATAACTGTGAACGGGGATGTGCTTGGCTGAATTGGAAGTGGACAACAGAATCTGCGAGTACAGAAAAGAACTGGGCCTGTCGCAGCATAAGTTGGCAAAGGCGGTCGGCCTGAAAAGGCGCTCCATTATGGCTTATGAAAATAAAACGATCAGCCCCACAGTGGAAACCGCCTACAAAATCTGCAAAGTTCTGGGCAGGGACATAACGGAAGTGTTTATATTCGGCGATGATGGGAAAAACGATAGGGAAACAGGGTGTTGTGCATGGCAAAGAGAATAACGCAGTTGGATCTGCTGCGGTCTCTTGCAATGTTTTTTGTGGTTGCCGTACACACAGTCCCATATCTCAAACCCGTACACGAATTTGATATTGGTTACGTTGCGGGGGAAATGTTTCTTATCTGCGATCCCGTATTTTTTACTTTGTCGGGGTATTTTGCCATCCGGCAGCCTAAGGTGCCATATGCGGATTATCTGTGGAAAAAATTTCTCACCGTTTCCCTTCCTATTTTGCTTTACGGCGTGCTTTTATATTTTTACGTTGTTTATCAGGGGAAAGAAGCATTCTCCTGCGGGAGCTTTATGCGGTGGTATCATTCGCTTATCGCGGGCGAATGGTGGTTTGTGGGCGCTCTTATACCGTTTTTAATGCTTGCTCCCTGGCTGTATGAAATGTTTGAATCGCTTGGCGCAAAAAGGCAGCGCGCACTGTTTTTGCTCACCGCCGCCGTAATGACTTGGGGAATTGCCGTCACCTGTATTTCTTCCTTTGCGGCAGCCGTGCGGTGGACCGGTGCCGCGGCGGCTGCCGATACGCTTGCACTGCTTATACCTACCCGGATAATTCCCGGCGGTTATTTCGTTTATTTCTGTCTTGGCTACTTTGTGAAACGTCTGCCTGAGCTCTTTTCCGAAAAGGCTTTGCGCAGGCTTTGCCTGATCGGGTTCGCGCTTTGGCCCCTCGGCGCTGTTTCGTCTGTTTTCGGCTACAAAAGAGCCGATCCGAGCTACTTATGGTTTTTTATTACCGTTGCCGTTTTTATTTTTTTCGGCAGACTCCGCTTTTCGTGCCCGGCTGCCGGGCGCATCGTGTCTTTTGTGGCGCAGCGTTCCTATTCAATTTATCTTTTTAATTACGTTTCCGTTGAAACCGTATTTGCCATGCTGCAGGCGCACGGTCTGCTGACCGACGGGAATCCTATGCCTTTCGCAGTGAGGCTTCCTTTGTGGGCGGCGGGTGTGGTAGGTGCCTATTGCCTGGCATTGGCCCTGTCGTGCATATGCGATTATATGTTTTTAAAACACCTTCAGGCACTTCTCGGAAAAATAAAGCCGTCCGCCCGGGAAAAACGCGTTCATGCGAAATATCTTTTAACGGCAGAGCGCCCAAAGGAAACCGCGAACGGCTCATGCGGCTGAGCGCGCATAATTTTTACCCTAAAATCCGCAGACGCCGTATTTTTCGGACCCGGCAACCGTAATTCCCGAAATCCCGTGTGGCGGAGAAGAATGTCTGTTATGATATTTCGTAATATACGACGACACAGGGAAATGCTGCCGAGAGCGTACTTACCCGGAAAGTGAGTCTTCATGGGAAGGACTAATCGGATAATCGGTATTTTTGGTGCATTGGCTTTTGTGGTTTTTGCCGTAAATTTTGCTTTTGCGCAAAGTGCGTTTGCAATTGGGGGCGGCGGAATAAGTTCCGTGACCGGCGGCGCGGTGAACTGCAACGGTGAAAACACCTGCGTGAAAAAAATCGGAGATACGGCGCACGTTGCATACAAGGTGCAGTCCTCCATGCTTTTTACCTCTGCCGACAGTGCGAACTATGTGAGGAAAACATCGGTTTTTGTGCCAAATGTGCTGCAAAACGTAAAAGTGACTCTCGTGAGCGTGCCGGATACCGAAGAATATGAAAAAATTTTAGCCAAACGGCCGCCGGTGCCTTCGGGCAATGCCGAACCTCCCGTTCCGGTGCGTATGGTAAACAAGGCCGTTCCCATTGTTGATTTTGCGCCTGATCAAAACGGGGAATTTCGTGATGGGCAGGGAAATGATCTTTCTTCCGCAAAAGGCGGTCTGCTTGTCTCCGATGTGAACGATACCAATTTGGGAGTATACAGAAGCGGATCGTATGCTTCCGAAGATCCGAATCATCCTGAAGTGGCATACCTGAATTACAGAAGCGGTGCGCAGGGTATGGAAAACCATAATCTGTATCATGAATACAGTTTTGAGATAAAAGAGCACGGAGTCTTCACGCTGAAAATAGAAGGGGATATAAAAATACAGTCCAAACTGACGGTACTGCCTGTGCGGGTGACCAACACAACTTCGCGGTGTTCTAACGAGCCGGGCGGCGGTTACGGGGAGGACTGTCAGGATATGACGGAGTATGAGCAGTGGCAGCGCGGAGCTCTGCCGTATTATTCGCTCACCGATGCCGCCGTCAATAAAAAGCTGTTTGAGAAGAATACCCCGGATGGGTTGGCCGGGAGTGAGCGCTGCGCCGTAACACGTGAAAATAAGATGAACAATATGATTGGGGAAGACGTAACGCCTAACAAAAATTCGGTTTATGAGGCGTATGTAAAAGCATTTGCCCTGGAAAGTAATCCGGCCGTTCATTATTTTTTAAACGGTGTAAAAGAGGACGGCTGTGATCAGGCTGCTGCGGTTGTTACGCTGTGCCCCGAAGAGCCGATACCGGTGCCCGGTCCTGATCCGGCTGCGAATCCCGGACCTAAGCCGAACCCGGGGCCTGCCCCTGCACCTACTCCGATTTCCGATCCGGAGCCGATACCGGTGCCCAATCCGGATCCGAAACCTGTTGCCGGCACAATTGCCCGCACGGGGGCGGGTGCCATTTTGCCGGAGTTGGGCGCGGCAATCGGTTTTACGCTTGCGGGAGTTGTTGCATTGCGCAGAAAAATGCGACAGTGAGACAGGCACGGCCTTCCGGTTCCTCAAAGCGCCGGAACCGGCCTATAGGAGGGTTACTCTCAAAATCGGCGATAAAATTCTGACCGTCGTCCGCGTGGAACGGGGAAAGACGATTGCCGCCGATTCCCTCAAGGACCAGTCCATGCCGGCAAATCCGATGAAAGACGGATATGAGTTCAAAGAGTGGAACACGCAAAAGGACGGCACGGGAGCCGTGTTTACGGGCAATTCTGCCGTTGATAAAGATATAACGGTATACGCCGTGTTTACGAAAGACTCCGCGAACCCGAATCTGCCTGCTGCCCGGCCCGGACCGGGCGCGGCGCCCGATATACGCGAATATCCGGCGGATCGCCCCGCGCCCCGATCCTCCGCAGAAAGAAGAATGCCCCGCACCGGAGCGGGTTCTTTTGGACTGCTGCTGTGCGCGGCGGGCAGCGCGCTCGCGGGCACGGCCGCTTTGAGAAAAACGAAAACGGCACGGAAGAACGGGTAACGGCCGCAGCCGAAAGAAGATTTTTTCCCCCGGTCCGCCCCGGAAAAAGACGCTTTCCGGTAGGCCGGGCGGCAGTCGGGGGGGGTGCCTGCGGTTTTTGCATGCCTGTGCGGCTTTTTGTGCGGTTTTTCGCTGGTTTTCGCTGGTTTAGGGGGGGCGTTCCCCCCCCTGCGGGATTTGCGTCTGCCGCGTGCTTTTACTGTTGCGGTTTGTTTTTCGCCGCCCGCTTCACCGAAACTGGGTTATATACAGAGTTCTGCCCGGTGTCCAGGTGATAATCCGGAAACTGTAGATATTAGTGTGAAAAAAGCAAAATAAAAAACTTAGGCAAGACTTAAGTCCCCCCCCCGCGGGGTGGCGGCCGATAAAATCCTGTTTAGGTGTTTGTGCACACCGGTTCAAAAAGTCACACGTAACTTGAGAGGAATTTTAGGTACCGTGACGGAGAAGGGAAAGTCACAGAAGTTTACGGCACTGCTGACTGTTCTGGGACTGATTGCCGCGTTGATCCCGATGGGTATTTGGGCGCAGTCCCGGGCAGAGGGTGCGCCTGCGGATACTGCCCGGCCCATTATCGGCGGCGAAGGCGATCCCTGGCCGTCAGACCCACCCCGTCCCTCAGGTACCGGAGAACTGAAAAATGCGGGCTCAATTGCCCTGGTGTTTGAGTTCGGTTCTTTCTACGGTTACCAGACGATGGGCGGTGCAATTCCCGGAACCGCATGGAAACCCTGCCCCAAAAACTATCCGAATATGCCCGAAAGCAAGAAGCGTTTTAAGGACAGCGGTCTGTGCCGAAACTGGGATCAGAATGAGGCTCTTGAAAAGGCGATTGCGCCCCTGAAAGGTTCTCCGCTTTCAATCGGTATCTATCACTATGCGAGAAAACAGGATGAAGGCGGCATCTTAGGAAACAACCTGCCCGAATTAAAGGCGACTTCGCTTGCCGACGAAGCCGGATACAACAAAGTGATTGAAAAAATCCGTTCCCTGGATGCCAGCAGTCCCGACCACGGACGCGAGGGAGGAAGCTTCGACACCTATTACGGCGCAAACGGAGAATGGGGTTTGGGCAGACTCTACCGGGATATGTATCTTTACCGTCAGCAGCAGTTGGCACTGCACGCGGGCGATCCCAACTTTAAGCCGCGGCCGCTGTATTCAAAAATTATTCTGATGTCGATGGCCGATCCGCACTGGCACCTGAATTCCGCAAAGCAGCTCGGGGGAAGCTGCAAGGGAAACACCAGGTTCACCAAAAACTGGCCGAGATGGTATTTTGACCATCCGGAGGACGGATCGTTCATAGACAAATACTCCGATACCGACTTCGAACACGGCTGTCTTTTTTGGAGCGATAAGCTGGACGCCAATCCGGGACGCGCCGGAATGCTGGATGTGGCAAGGATGATTCGCGGCCTGGGTGCGGATATTCGCGTGCTGGGAATGGGAAGCTGGATCTACGCAGCACCGGTGACAGGCAGAGGGGGATCCACGCGCCCCCTGTTTCTCAAGGCACTGACGGGTGCGAATCCGACGGAGCAAACCCCGAATTTCCAGTCCATTTATTTCAGAGCCGACAGTGACAGGCTGCCCAACAGCTGGTTTCGTTATCCGGATGGGGATTATTATGCGCATCCCCAAAAGGACGATATCGCCAACGGCAATTTCTTCAAATATCTGAAAAATTGGGTTCTGGAAGACAGCCATATTTCCGTCACCTCGGATTTGGTCGATCAGGATTTCCGGTATGTGAAACCCAATGCGGGCCAGGATTTCCGCTTTACTTCCGTGCGCGGAGGCATATCCCAGGACTACGCCACGGAACGGGACGGCCGTGTGGTTGTCAATCTGACCAAAGCGAAAATGGCGGACGGCGTGGAAGTACGCCAAGAGGCCGAAAAAGAAAACAGATACGTATTTACGAAGTTCAAAGGGCATAATGCACGCTGTCGGGGACTGAACAGACAGACGGATAAATTTGAGGATTTCACTCCCACGGATCTGGACGCGGACGACGACGGCCGGATAGGCTTTAGGATCACTCCCGCCGAGGCGCGAAAGTATTTCTCGATCAAGTGCGCCACCTATTCCCGTCCGATGCAGAAAGCGCAGCTTATTAAGAAAGCCGAAGTTGCCAATGAGCAGATCCGCTATGAGATAGGCGGGTATCCCCACAGGGAAAACAGTGCGGTCAGTTACGGCTTCAAATGGAGATGCACGGATCCGATGGCATACGATCCGGAGAAATACGAGTTTGAAGGCTCCGCCAAGCGCAAAGTAAACGGGCTGAACGTGGTTGCGGAACTGAAGCCCATCCCGCTCTCGGATGTGGCTGTGCCGGTGGGGACGAAGTGTACCATTGACGAGACGCTGAATCTGCCCCCAGGATACACTCTCGACAAGGCGCACCGTCTCTTTACTTCGGACACCGATTTCACGCAGGCCAATTTTGGGATCGATACTGCCCGGACGGAGAAAAAGAAAGACCGCGGACAGTCGGTGTCTAATAAGATAGTCGCCACGGTCCGGCTGAGCGATCCGAACAGCTCCGTCGGCGAAATTTCAAAGCTTGTGTCGCACACCGTGTATTCTTCCCTGCGGGCGGCGATCAAAGTTTCCCTGAGATTTACGAACTCGCAGAACGATCCCGCGCTGGCGGCGAGGATAAAAGACGGCAGTCTGCCGAAGAAAGTCCCCGTTTACTACAACTGCCGTTTTATGGCCGATCCGACGCGTCCGCCCGAACTGCCGGAGAAGAACGACGGCGCCTATCCCGGATTTGTCGGAGTGGATTGGGTAGGGGTGCCCACCGACGGCAGAACCGAGTACGTTTTGGGACAGGACAAAAAGGGCAATCCGACATGGCCCGTAGGCACGCACTGCCTGATATCCACCACGCCGCCGAACGAGCATATACACGGCCCGAATCAGAGCATCGGGCAGCAGGTAAAACTCCCCGGTGTCGTGACCAAAGACAGCTACGAATCCACGGTCTGCGCTTCCGACGCAACTGCGGCAGTGAAACCGACACAGCCCAAAGCGTGCAGAAACAATTATTTCTGGGTTCATTCCGGCGGTGAACAGATAATCCGCATAACGCAGGATCTGCAGCGTCTGAAAGGGAAAATAAAAGTTACCAAAGTGCTTGCCGGCGAAGCTGCCCGGCAGGGAATCGGTGCCGCCTTCCCGTTCAATCTTGAGTGTAAAGATCATAATACGGTTATTCCGATTCCGGGGCATGTGCCCGATTCCAAGCCGCTGTGGGTCAGGAGCACGGCTCCGACGGTGGTTGATTCGGTTCCCGCGGGTGCGGTGTGTACCTTACGGGAGATTTCCGGGCGCAGCCAGCTCACGAATGCCGATGTGCGCGTGCCCGATCCGATCAGAATTGATCCGATCACCGATGTGACGGAGGAAAAACAGGTCAGACTGGTAAATACCGCTACCTATAAACCCCGCTCGCTGCAGATAAGACACTCCGTGGCCTGGGGGACGCCTACGCCGGGCAATGCCGTAAAGGGCGCTTTGGGCGGAAAGAACAACCGCATATCCGTTTCCTGCACGGTTCCGGGGGAAAATCCGCAGGCGGTTCGGTATGCGGACATCAAAGGCAGCGGAAACACAACGATCACGGGTATTCCCCAGGGGTCGGTGTGTACCGTGCAGTCGGAACCGCAGGGAATTGATTCCCTCGGAGTCAATTATTCGGCTCCTTCGCGGAAAGTCACGCTGAATTGGAACGACTCGGGCACGGTTGATCTGACCACCACCTATACTCTGCCGGAAGCCGGTAAATTCTATCTGCATTCCAATGTGAAATCCCGGCCGGAGTACCGGGCTCTGCGCAGCCTGATTCCCGAAACGGTGAATGCAACGCTCAGGTGCGAGGGATCTTCCGAAGCCAAGACCGTGCCGATAAAAGTGCGGGAAGGCGGTGTGACGGAAATTCCGACCCGGGGCATTGCCTCCGGAGCCGGGTGCAGTCTCGGTGCGGTGTTGCTGCCTCCGGATACGGAGAAGAAAATTGAGGTCAGGTGGGCTCTGTCGGACAATCCGGGCGGAGCCGCTGCGGGGGCGAAAGTCAGCGCCAATATCAAAGCCCCGGAAACGGGTAAATCCGGGGCGCAGTCGCTGTTTATCTGGTTTAAGATGAAAACGGTTGCCGCGAACCTGAACACCGATCCGACCATGTGGACTTCCAAAAATGCCGCGGCAACGGCGGGCGCGCAGCGGATTCCCGTGCCGGGCGAATGGCGTGCGGCTGCCCTGGGCATAGGAGGAAACGCCGATTCGGAGACCAAAGTGCCGGTAGATCTGACCTGTGTTTTGGGCAGCGGGGAAAATAAGTCCGAAGTCACCCAGCTGCTGCAGCTGTCCAACGGGGGAGCGCAGAGCAGTGTGTCTGTTCCTGCAGGCTGGCGGTGTAAAGCGAAAGCTTTGGCGGACGCCCTGAAAGTTCCCGGAGCCGATATGAAGGAAGTGCGCTGGAACGGCGTGCAGGCCAGGGCAGTTTCCGTGGCTGTTGCCCCCGCTCCCGCAGCCGGACCGGGCAGCGGCTCCGGCGACGAACCGGAAGAAGGTCTCGGATATACGTACGAATGGACTTCCGATACCGCCAAAAACATCACTTTGAACCGGGACTACCGGATGCAGCTGGCTTCTTTTAACGTGAAAAAGAAGGTCGGCGGCGAGGGCGTGACGATTATTTCCGCCGACAGGCAGTTTGAAGTGCAGTGGAGCTGTAAGCTGAACGGAAAGAAGATCGGCATCCCCGCTCCGCGCAAGATTAACAGAATTGCCAATCCGGCTGCCGGCGAGGTTGCGGATGCGCAGGCTACGTTCGGCGACGATCTTCGCGAACGGCTGCAGAAGCTGCAGCCTGCGGGAAGTGCCGAAATAGGACGTTTTCAGCAGGGCGAATGGAACACGGTGGATGCGCTGCCCGCGGGTGCGGCATGCACCCTGACCGAGACGCCCGAATCGGCAAATGAGAAAAATACCGTTTGGGATCACTACTGGGCGATAGCCGACGGTTACCGTTCGCGGGAACCGGAAAGCATCTGTGAATCCTCCTCGGATAAGTGCCGCCCGGCCGACGAGGGAGCGACGGTAAAATCCACGGTGCTGCTGCCGCGCGACGTTCCCGCCCGGGCAAACAGGTATTACAACGCCAAGAGGGACAACCCCGCAGACAAGGACGGAAAACCCCGAAATCCGGTTGTTCCCGATACACTGCCGGAAAACTTTGCGGGCACGATGGTTACATGGAATAACTATGCGTTCCAGAAGACACAGGTTAGAGTAAGCCTGAAAAACACGGGGAACGGCGCGGAACTGGTTAAGGGGAAAACGTTTAAAGCGCGTCTTTACTGTGTGCCGCCGCCGGTGGCCGGCAGAGACGGGATTGCCAAGCCTTCCAGCGCGGCCGCGATCACGAAGGTTGATTTCAGTTTTAAGGAAACCCGGCCCGGAGTGTGGGAAGACGTGACGGGCAGTCAGCTGATACCCGTCAATTACCGCTGCGTGCTGAGCGAACAGAAGTTCCCGGAATTTGACGCCCATGTTCTGACCACGATCGCCAAAGACCCCGGTCAGCCGACACTGACTGCGGGCGCAGACGGACTGAAGAATCTGTTTGCCTACAACGGCGGGCAGAATTCGCAGACGAAAGACGATTCAAATCTGATGCTGCAGGACGGCGACAAGCAGATTCTCGGTTTTGTTGTGCACCCGGATTTGGTAAACAACGCCCGGGAAGCGCAGAAACAAAGCGTCTTCCAAATTGAGAACCGTTTTGACCGCGGCGCGGCAAATCTGAAAGTTGTGCAGGAAATACCCAAAGACAGCACGGATATGTATACGTCTTTCGGAAAGGCGCTGACTGCCAATGCCGCGGTGGGATACCGGGCTCACTACCGATGCACGGACAAATATCTGAAAGACAGAAATCCCGCGGATCAAAGCCTGAAACCGCGGGTGTACGAGGGCAGCATGGATCTGCCGGCGGACGGCGGGATTTCGCTGCTCTCGGGCGCGGCGGGAGGAAATTTTGTGCCCGCAACTTCCGAGTGCGAGATCAGCCATGAGAACCTGGCCGGAAAAGATCCGCTGACGGCATATCCGAAACTGTCTTTGGTGCCCGGGTCCGTGCTTCGGATCAGGGGCAGGGAAGATCAGAGCGCTTCCGCCGGAAAGCAGACGACTCCGGGCGTACTGAATGTGAAACCGGTAGGTTTGGAAGAGACGGACGAAAACAATGCCGCCGTTTTGACGTTCCGCGATTTGTATTTCGTGCCGAATGTGAAATATCAGATCGCTACCGCGGTAGACGGACCGCGCCGCGACGACGTGCTCCCCGCAGAGCACACATACAGTTACGGCTATGCCTGCACCTACCCGCAGACCGGTCTGCCCGTGCCGCCCGGCAGTGAATATCCGGGAGGAAAATATCCGCCGCTGACCGGTACGCTCGATCCGCAGGTGCGCGGAAAATTTGCGACACTGCCGAGTATGCCTATCGGCACGGTCTGTGAAATAACGGGAACGAAGCCGGATACATCGCAGATACGGCACCTGAAAGTGGCGGCGAACTGGGTGCCCTGGGGGCAGGATCTCCCGGACGTGCCCGAACCGCCGGACGCGCCCAAAGCGCCGGATGCACCCGAACAGCAGCCGAAGAAAGGCTATTTTTCGAATATCAACACGAAAGTTACGCTCACCGACTCTGACTTCAAAGTGACTTTGAACGATGATACGAAGCGGGGAGCCGTGCTGTATTCCGTTTACATAAACGGAACCAAGGTGCGGATCTATAAAACCGGCAAACCTCACGGCAGGCCCGTGGTGGAGGACGCGGGCTTTAAGATGTTTGTTGCCGGGAGTGGGCAGCATCCGTTCGGAAGTGAAATAGAGCTTAAACCCGTGAGTGCCGGCGTTTTCGAGTCGCAGACGGAGTTGGCTCCGGGCAGCTATTTGGTGACGAACACCGCTGCCGGAAAAAATGCGGGAGAGCAGTTCCCCTTCACATGGAAGTTCGACATTGCTTTGGAGCCCCCCACCGGGCAAAAACCGGAAGGCGACACCGCAGTGAAGCTCAGCACGGAAACCGGCAGTTCGGGTTTGGTGGCGGCTTACGCGCCGACCGGCGAAATACCTGCCTGGCAGATTGAGCTGGCCGACGTGACCTTTGGCAGCCTTCCGAAAACGGGCGGTTATCTTCCGTGGGTGCTGCTGACGGGGATCTGTCTGATCGGCGCATCTGCAGTGACGATGTGGCGTAGGAGGCGGGAATGAAGATATTTCATCTGCCGTGTCTGCCGCGTCTGCCGGCCGTGCGGGTATCGGGGCGTTGGTGGTGGATTCTATCGCGCCAAAGATGTCTGCGCCGCGCCGAGGATCCGGGATAACCGGAGGCGGTGAGTTAAATACGCAGATTCCAAATACGAAACGTTAAAGATATATCAAACCGTTAATAACCACTACACGAAGAGGTAAAAATGTTTACAGCAGGCAGAGACAGGCTGAGAAAGGCTGTGGCCGCGGCCGCGGCCACGGGCATGGTCGCGCTCGGTCTTGTGGCAACAGGAACCGCGGGCACCTTATCCGCTTTTGCCACCCCTCGTTCTCCCGTCCGCCAAACTCCGGTATCAAGCGCCGCGATTGACATGAATAAAAACTACACAATCTCGGTTGAGCCGCAGCTGAACGAAAACGGGCAGGGCACGGCCGCCGACGGAAAAGAAGGTAAATTCGACACCGCGAAAAAGCTGCCTTCCGGTACTTTTAAGCTGGAAAAAGGCAAATATGACGTGAGCACCGTAAGCGGCTACAACAATGCCACAGCGGCAACCGCGGATACTTTTACGCCGGATACAGATTTCACGGCTTTGACGCAGGAGCTGAACGGGGAAGGCAAAGCCACATTTACGGTTAAGCCCGGCCTGTACCGCCTGACGCAGACGGTTGCGCCGAACGGATATCTGTCGGCGATCCCCGCTCTGATCCTGATTCCGCTGACCGACAAAGACACCGGGAAATGGATGGATAAGGTAACGGTGTATCCGAAGAACGGCAAAGCCGGCAAGATCACCAAGAAGGATATAACGGACGCAAACACAGTGATTAAGCCCGGTTCGAAGATGAAATTCGAAATCAGCTCCCCGATTCCCACGCTGAAAAAAGGAGACAACGAGTTCACTGTCTATCAGATCACGGATAAGCCTTCGGAGGCACTGAAAGTAGACTCGACTAATTCGAAGATCGAAAAGGTAGAAATCCTTGACGGCGCCAACAAAGAAGAAATGGGTACAGACACCTATGAAGTTCTTAACACCGGGGATTACGGCATCAAATTTACCGCTGCAGGCCTGGCAAAGCTGAAGGAAAAGATGGGTAAGTCCGTAGTCGTCACGCTGAGCGGAACCGTGGCTCCCGAGAATGACGCCGTGTGGACGAAAGCCGCATCGAACTGGGTTATCGAGAACAAAGCCTCGTACAACTGGGACTCGAAGAAGGGTGAAAACGGCGGCAACACCACGGAAGAACAAGATCACCCCAAAGATCAGATGGCGAAAGTCAAGATCATGAACAAAGACGGCAGCGGTACCGATCTGAACAGCAAGAACGCCGAATTTGACATCTATTCCTGCGGTAAGAAAAGCACGGACGACAAGCCCGTCGCAGCAGGTGACCCGCTGTATACCGGCGTGAAAGCTGGAACGGAAACCGGGCCGATCGCAGCCGGAAAGCCCCTGTGTATTAAGCAGACGAAGGCTCCCGAAGGCTACGAACTGGGCGGCTCCGTGGCCAAGGTGGACTTTACCAAGGAAGCGGTGAAGAAAGCGAACGAAGATCAGCCCAATAACCCGGTGGTGGAAGTGACGTATACGAACACGCTGAAGAGCGACAGTATTCTTTCCAAGCTTCCGCTCACGGGTGGTGCGGGCATCGCGCTGTTCCTGATCGTGGCAGCGGGTCTGTTTGGCGGCGCATACTACTACGCCCGCCGCAACCGCGCACAGGCGGAAAACTAAAAACGAAGCGGTGCGGGGCATCATGCCCCGCACCGATACAAAGGTGAACATTGCGGAAAAAAGAACAAATCGGAAAAGTGCCTGCGCACCGGGGGCGTGTGGATAACCGCCCCGCCCGCGGGCGCCGCTCCACTCTTATTCCCGTAATTTTGGCTGTGGCGGGCATTGTCGTGCTGCTCTACCCGGTAGTGGCAACGCAGTGGAACAATGCCCGCCAGCTGAAAATCGCCTACGAATACTCCAAAGCGGAAAAACATATCAAGCGGGAACAGCTCTCCGCATCCTATAAAGCGGCACAGGAATATAACCGGCACACTCCCGGGGCTCCGATTTTGGACCCCTGGCTGGCGCGCGTGGCAAAAAACAACAATCCTTATCAGCTTTACCTGAAAGAGCTGAGTGTGCTGCCGGAGATGGGAAGACTTGTGGTCCCGAAAGCCAAGGTGGATCTGCCCATATACCACGGAACCCAGCCCGAAACGCTGGAGCGGGGAATCGGACATCTGTACGGCTCCTCGCTGCCCGTCGGCGGGAAAAGCACCCATGCGGTACTGACCGGGCATACAGGTCTTTCCACTGCCACTTTGCTGGACAATCTGACCCGGATGGAAATCGGGGACGCGATCTATGTGCAGGTGGCAGGGCAAAAACTGAAATACAGGGTGAAATGGATCAGAGTGGTCCGCCCCGAGCAGGTAAAAACTCTGCAGGTGCAAAAAGATCTGGATCTGCTGACGATTATTACCTGCACACCTTACGGGATTAACAGTCACCGCCTGCTGGTGACGGGAATCAGAGTGCCGATGGACAGCGGCAATCCCTTCGGTGTGGGAAGACTGCAATGGCCGTGGTGGGTGATAATTGTTATCTGCATTGCCTGTTTGGCGGCTTTTATCCTGGCGATGTGGCTGCGAAAGCAGCGCCGCGGGCAAAAAACAACAGGGAGGACACAGTGAAGGGCATAAGGCGCAGACTGAAGGCGGGTCTGTGGATACTGACTGCGCTCAGCCTGATTCCGGTGACCGCGTGGGCGGCGGAAACGGGCCGGTCCGCCAAATCCGAAGTGGTGACGGGCGACATAACCGGTCTGAACACGGCCGCGATCGACCCTGCGGCCGTGGGAAAACTGCATATCACAAAAACAGGCGGCAATCCTTTCGACGAACCCGCCGCCGGGCAGCTGCCGGTCGGTCCCGTGGCAGGGCAGATAATTCAGATCAGCAGAGTAAAAGGCGTGAACCTTGTGGGCGCCGACTGGGAGCGGATCCGGCGCATGAGCGTTTCCGAGGCAAAAAACAACGGACTGGAAACTGCGAAAACCATGGCTGCCGACGGTAGCGGAAAAGTTGTTTTTTCCAACCTGCCGGTCGGCCTTTACCTGGTCAGCGACTGCAAACCAGCCGACACCTCCCACAAATACCCGCGCATCCAGCCGTTTTTAATCACCGTTCCCACGGGGAATGCGAATCTGCATACGTGGAATTTCAACACGGAAGTCACTCCGAAAATGATGCCCGAAGAAACACCCGCGCCCGGCCCTTCGCCGAATCCTGCGTCTCCGCGCACTGCCCCGGCGCCGGGAAGAGGAACGCTGTCCAAAATGGCGGTGACGGGCGCGATGGCAGCGGGAAGTGCGCTGCTTGCCGCCGCTTTGCTCTGGGCGGGAATTTTGATTCTCGGGGGCAGACGGCGCAGAAACGAAAACCGCGGCGGCCGGGTGTGTAATTAAATATAAAAACGGATTTTGTGTTTTTTGCCCGCGGCAGAGGGAATATAATGGCAGCGGCGGCAGGGGATATCCGCCGGCGCGTCTGCGGCACGTGCGGAAGTTCCGTGTGTAAATAAGTATTTGCAGCGAAAGGAATGCTTTGAAAAACAGTGAAAACAAACGCAGTATTTTTATTCCTTTAAGCGCGGGAATATGCGTAACCGCCATTGCGGCTGCCGGCGGTGTGCCGACCGCCGCGGCATACGCCGCCGCGGACGTGAAAATGCCGGCGGCAGTGTCGGCCGTCAAAGCCGCGTCCCATAATGCCGGCGCAAACAGCGCATCGGCAGCTGCGGGGAACACGGGAGCAAATGCCGATGCGGGTCTTGCGGCCGAACGCCTCTCCATGACGAAAGAGGAAGCCGAAAATCTTCCCGGGTGCGAAGTTTATATCGACACAATAAAAAAAGAGGCCGTCATCCGGCCCAAGGACGGCGCCGAGGAGGGCGTTATTTCCTATTCGCTTGCGAATAAGAAAGACGATTTCACCGCAATAAGAAGGAAGCTCATTTTTAACGATCTCGACGACGGTTTCCCCATCCGTTTCGAGAAACGCGTTTACATTTTCGACTCCACGGAGCCGAGCGCGAACGATACCCTGTTTTACCAGATGCATGGCCAAAGCATTAATGTTACCGATAATCTGAGCATCAGATTTGCGAAGAATCTGGCGACGTTCTTTATGCAGAACTACAGCAAGAACGCCAATAGACTGCAGTATATCAAAGGTATCGGGAATTGGGATACGTCCGGCGTGACGAATATGGAAAAGATGTTTAACCTGGCTTCCCAGCTGAAAGGGAAACTCGATCTTTCCAAATGGGATATATCGAACACCGACAAACTTGATCTGATGTTTTCCGGCGTGGGCGACGAAGACGACAGTTTCGTGCTCGATTTCAGCAATAAGAAGTTTAAAAACTCTGCCGATGTGAAGAATATGTTTAATTCTTTCCGCGGCGTGCTGATTGCCAACAACTGGACGCCGGCAGATCCCGCCGGGCAGGAAAATCCGATTGCAAAACTTGTGAATGATCCGGCCAACGGTTCTATTCTGACTTTTTGGAATCCCACTCTGAGGAAGTTTACCGGTCCGAGCAGACATCTTCTGATCACGGACAATGCAACTTTGCTGGAGAAAGCAAAGACCGAAAAATACAAATTCTACAGGAAGGTAAAGCTGTTTTATAAGGGCGGAGTTGCGGAAGTGGAGCTTCCTGCCGTATACGATTCGCGCATTGACCCGGCAACCGGGGAAACGGATCAGACAAAACCGGCCTCGAATGATGCAATGGCAGTGGTAAAACCACAGCTGATGCGGGCGTTGCGGGAAGAAGCGAACAGGCTTCGCGCGCAGCATCCGGAAATTAGCCCGGATGCGGACCCGATTCCGGAAACGGAACCCGGCGCAGACGCTTCGCCGACGGCACTTTTCGGAAATTATTATCTGCCGGCGACAAGTGTGCAGACCATTAAAGGCAAGATGAAATACGAGGCAGATCCAAATCTTGACTACCGAAGCACGGCAGTGGATTCCCGGCCCCAAGACGGAGAGCAGAAAGTGCTTACCGGAAAAGTAGTGAACGGAAAGTGGGATGAAAACGCCGTTTCCACCGTCGTTACAAAACCGGTGCGCAACGGCAAGACGCGCGTCGGGAATAAAAACGTTACGGTGGAAGAAATCGATCCGGATACCAAATACGTGCCGGGCAACATCCCCTACACTGCGCTTATGCTCGTGACGGTCGGTGCCAAAGGCAGGAAAACAACGGTTGTGACGTATAAAGTGGATCCTGACCGGGGTCTGACAGATGAAATTGACGGGCAGAGCACAAAGACCGTGCCCGCTACGGACACCGTAATGCAGGTTGGCAATACCAAGGAGGAAGTTCAGGATATTTCCCCCAAAACCGTGTATGAGGCGGATCCGGCCTCGGTTTACGGGGAAACAGCAGCCAAAAACGGGGGTTCCATTGGGAAAAAGACGATTATTACAACATACAGAGTCGACCCCAAAACAGGCCTCACCCAAGAAGTGCAGTCTACGCAGGAGAAAGTAACCACTCCCGCAACCGAGATAAAAATCGGTGTCGGCAATGTGAAGGTAACGAAAAAATCCCTTACCTTCAAAACGGTTTACAAGGCAGATAGCACTCTTGCGTATGGCGAGCGCAGGGAAGAGGGCGGCAAAAACGGCACGGAAACCACTTCAGTCACATATAAGGTAGACCCGCAAAACGGTCTGACCAAAACTGTGGACGGGACCAAAACCGTGGCCGTGGCCGCCGTTAACAAAGTTGTCAGTATCGGCAACGTGCAGGTGACCCGGGAAGGGAAGAAAACCATTACCGTCACGTACGAGGTCAATCCGGATACCGGTGAACTCGGCAATCCGAAGACCGTCACCATTATGCCCTGGACAGAGCTGACGCCTTCCTCGCCGATTAATCCTCCGGCACCTGTGCCAAATCCTCCGAGCCCTTCTCCAAACCCTCCGGCGCCTGTGCCGAATCCGCCGGTAACTCCGCCGGCTCCTGTGCCGAATCCGCCTGCGCGGGTAACACCTTCCGTTACTCCGCATGTATCCGGGTCTTTGACCGCGCCGGGCAGTGCGGGCACGGGTAACGCAGCACAGTCCGCTTCGGCATCCGACTCCCTGTGCTCTGCCGCTTCGTGCGCAAAGCACAGAGCGAAAACAAACAGGCTGTCGGATACGGGAAGCGCGGATGCGAAACTCGGCTTAGCCGCGCTCGGCTCGGCTCTGATCGGACTGATCGGAATAAAAGCGAAACGCGGAAAAACGCGGCGCAGCGGAAAATAGTTACGCCAATGCCCCGTGCCGTTCGTAATGCGTAATACGGCAGGGGGCATTGTCTGCGTCGACAAAAACCACCTTGGGCCAGTGGGTTGCGTATTCTTCGTCGCTCATCTGCGCATAGGCCATAATAATGACCGGATCGCCCACGCACGCCAGCCGGGCGGCGGCTCCGTTTAGGCAGATGACTCCGCTGTTTTCCTCTCCCGTGATGGTATATGTGGCAAAGCGTGCCCCGGTGGAAACATTGGCAATTTCCACGCGTTCATATTCGCGTATTCCGGCGGCTTCCAGCAGAGCTTTGTCGACGGTTACGGAGCCCACATATCCGGGTTCCGCCTGAGTGACCAGGGCGCGGTGAATTTTTCCCGAAAGGACGGTTCGCAGCACGTTAAACCTCTCTTTAAGACGTTGGAAATGCGGCAGTTGATCCGCATATAAAACACTAGTATTGTAACTGCTGCTTACCTGTGCGGGCACGATTTCGGGTGTGAGATGAAAGCCTGTTTGCCGCACAGTAAAATTTTCGCGCGCGCTGCCCGAATATTCTGAATATATATACGCTAGGTTGTGACTTTCTGCGGAAAAGAGTAGGCTGTAGATAGCGGCAGAAATGCCGGGGATTGTTGATATTATTGAATTTACCGTTACTTTTTGCGGCTGTGCCGTGTTTCGCACGTAGCATGAATATATAAAAGTGAATATGAAAATTATCAGTGAAAAACGTATTAACCGCAGATAATCCGAGGGTGATTTTACACAACAACAGAGAGGAAATGCGCCGCGGGCAACCCGAATGTTTGCCGTAACGCCGGCGCCGACAGCAGCCATGCAGGACACAGATATACTTCTGGAAGCCGAAGAACTGGGAATAAGGAGATTTTCGGGATCCCCGTTTTGGGGGATCTCGCTCAGCGTAACACCGCATCAGATCATTGCCGTATCCGGTGAGCACGGTTCGGGGAAATCGGCACTTTTGCTCACTCTTGCCGGATACATGAAATTCACTTCGGGAAAACTGAGAATCGGCGATGCTGTGCTCCCGCGCGAAAGAAAACGTTCCCGCAGGTATGTCGGACTGGGACTGTTCGGCACGCTCAACGAATTATGCAAAACACAGACCGTGGCCGAAGCGGTTGCCGCAGAACTGAAGCTTGCGGCCGGCTGCCCGCTGCTGAAAAAACAGTACGGGGAATTTGCGGGAAACCGCGGCGCGCTGTTTCGCTACGCGGACGATATGCTTGCCCGCTGGAAAGTTTCCGTTTCGTCCAAAACACTGATCGGGGATCTGACGCCGGATAAACGCACCCGGCTGGGAATTGCCCTGGCGCTTTTGAAACAGCCGCAGCTTCTTTTTCTCGATGATATCGAAACCGAACTTACAGGCGAACAGAGCCGTCTTCTGTGGAGCGACCTTCGCTCGTACGTCACCGAACACTGCTGCTCCTGCCTGGTCGGTGTGCTGCGAAGCGAATTCGAAAACTGTGCCGACGGCGTTACGCCGCTTGACTGAGCTGCTTTATGCGATTAACGGAGATGATTGGTGTGCATGTCAATATGGCGGGTCTTGCATTTCGCGAATGTAAAAATGCGTTTAAAGGCAAGGCCAAAAAACTTGTGGTCGGTACCATTGCGCTGATTCCCCTTCTCTACGGCGCGCTTTATCTGTGGGCATTTACCGATCCGTACAAAACTCTGGACGCTGTGCCCGTGGCGGTGGTAATAGAGGACCGCGGGGCGATGATCAACGGCGAAATGCGCAATGTCGGGCAGGAAGTGAAAAACAGACTGAAAGAAATGGGCAGCGGAAAAGAAGGCTTTCAATGGAATTTCGTATCCCGCGCGCAGGCGGGCAAAGGCCTGGAAGACGGCAGATATTTCATGACGGCAACCATTCCCGCGTCTTTCAGCGAATGCATTGCCTCTGCCGAATACGACACTCCCAGGCGGGCAACCATGCACGTAAGCTATGACCGGGCATCCAATATGCTGGCCTCGCAGATCGGAGAAACGGCATTTCACGCGATCAGAAGCGAAATCAGCGAAGCAATTGCCGAGGAATACTGGGAGCACACGTTTGCCAAAATCAATGCCGCGTCCGACAGGCTCGGCGAGGCCGCAAACGGTGCCGAAAAACTGAGCGAAGGATCGCAATCGCTGCAGAAAGGGAGCGGGGATCTGGCCGCCGGTTCACACCGGCTCTCCGATGCGATGCATAAGCTGCGCGGGGGACTGGCGGATCTTGAAACCGGATCGAATGCTCTTTCCCAAGGCAACATCCGCACGGAAGAAGGTGCGGGAAAACTCGCGCGGAAGATGGGGGATTTAAACGCAGGCATAAAACAGCTGCATGAGGGAAGCCGTGCGGTTTCTTCAGGTGCCGACCGTCTTTACACGGGAACACGGAAACTCAGTGCGGCGGGTGAGGAACTGAAAAAGAGAGTTAAGGAAAGCAGCGACGCCACGGGCAGGGATATTATAAAACTGTTTATCCGTGCGCAAAACCCGGGTGTGACGAAAGACGATGTGCTCGAAAATCTGGAGAAAATCGCAGCCGGCCTGGAACACGAATCACATCTGCTCAACTCGAAACTTACACTGCTCGCAGGGGGAGCGGACAGTCTTTCCGCGGGCAGCCTGCAAATGAAAAACGGCGCGGATACGCTGGAAAAAGGGCTGTCCGCCGCGGCGGACGGTTCCGCGTCTCTGGCTGCGGGCAGCGGTAAGCTGGCAGAAAGTCTGGGGGATGTAAGCCGGGGAAGCGCAAAACTCAGCCGCGGCATATACGATGCGTCCCGGGGCGCGGAAAAAACGGCGGACGGTTCCGCGTCTCTGGCTGCGGGAGCCGGCGAGCTGTCTTCCCATACACCGGAGCTCAGCGAAGGCGCGGCAAAGCTGCATCACGGTCTCAGTGAGGCGCAGGAAAAGGGCCGTATAAGCAATACGGCGGAAAAAAGCAGAATGATGAGTGCCCCGGTTGCCTTGGACGAAAACAATTATTCGCGGGTGAAAAATTACGGCACCGGATTTGCGCCGTATTTTATCTCCATCGGTTTATGGGTCGGCGCACTGATAGCGACATTTACCCTGCGGGTGATGAACAGACGCGCACTGCTGTGTGGGATGAATCCGATTAAGAGCACGTTTATCAGTTTTGTTCCCTTCGCGGTGATGGGCGTAGTGCAGTCGGTTGTTCTGATGGGTGTGATCCACGGTTTGCTCAGACTGCAGATCAACAACGTGCCTGCTTTTTACGCGGTGGGAATTTTTACGGCACTCGCGTTTATGGCGATTATACAGATGATAATGTCTGTGTTCGGCATTCCCGGAAAACTGGTTGCAATTATTTTGCTGATGCTGCAGATAACCGGTTCGGCCGGAACTTTCCCGATTCAGATGACGCCGGGATTCTTCAGAGCGGTTCATCCCTTCCTGCCCATGACGTATTCCGTTATGGGACTGCGGCAGGCAATGGCAGGCACCGGCGGCGGATTTGTGCCCGCGGCGATCGGATTCCTCGTTGTATTTGCGCTTATCGCTTTTATACTCAGCACCCTTGCCGCTTTAAGAAAGCAAAACGTGAAGATGACGGATCTGCACCCGGTAATCACGCTGGAATAACGCCTGTGCGGATCGGTTGGATCAGTGCGCGGGTGTAGGCGCGGGCGGACCTTTCCCGCCCGCGCGGATATGATTGATCAGTGCGCGGAGCCGATCAGCGTCAGACGGAATGTGCGCTGCGTAATTTGATGCAGCTCCACGGACCGCAGTGCGCCCTGCCCGATAAGCGTCTGTGAAAAACCGGCCAGTTCCGCTGCGCTGTCCAATTCGGCGTGCGCCGCAATTATGCTGCGGGTGAGAAGTCCCCGATAGTGTTTTGCCCGATGGGAAACAACTTTTCGGCAGCCGGTGCGCGGATTTTCCGCCACTGCGCCGACCTGTACGATTTGCGGCGAATCGGAGCTCTTTTCCGGCATCCAGACTTTATAGCTTTCCGAGCGGCAGTCGACAATCAAATTGCCGCACGGCAGGGGAAAATCTTTCAGAGCATTTTTCCACAGCGTCTTATTGCTGCCGAGTTCGGGCAGCGTAATCCCCATTGGAAGACGGTAGGCGGGAATAAAATCCGAGGGACGCAATATCCCAAACAGTCCCGAGAAAATAAGCAGATGCGTATCGGCAAACTCCCGCTCCGAAATTTTCATGGAATCGTAGCCGATTGCCTTATATAGCACGCCCGTATAAATGCGTATTGCTTCCGCGCAGGGCAAAGACATTAAATTTGCCTGTGCGGCCACCATGCTTTCGGCTTTCGCCCCCGCGTGCAGGAGACGCGCCGCATCTTTTTCCCGGCTGAGACGCATGAGAGCGGCAATGAGTTTTTCGCGCAGCGGGTTTAGTTCGGGAAAAGACAGAGCGGACAGATCGGGACGCTTTTCGCCGGCGGGAGCCGTTTTCCCCTCCGAGGGAGGCAGCAAAATCTTCATAATTAAATATTAGCAAACAGCCGTGATACACTTTTGAACGGAACGGGTCCGCCAGGCGGCCGCGGCACCGGAACTCTAAACCGGGGGAAAGCCGAGGAACGTCCGGGCTCCGCAGGGAGCGGCGGTGGGTAACGCCCACTCAGGGAAACCTGCAGGAAAGTGCCACAGAAAACAAACCGCCTGCGGATGCGAAAGCAGACGCGGTAAGGGTGAAAAGGTGAGGTAAGAGCTCACCGCGTCACCGGTGACGGTGACGGCACGGTAAACCCCGCCGGGAGCAAGGCCAAGCAGTGCGCGTTGAGGTGTCCCGCCGAGCGCACGGGTAGGCTGCTAGAGTTTGGCGGTAACGTCAAACGCAGATGGATGGTCGCCCAAGACAGAACCCGGCGTATCGGCGGGCCCGTTCTTCTTCCGTGTTTTCGGTTTCGCGCCCGACCCGCTCAATATTACGCCGCTGCCGGGATTATTTTTGCTCTTCTGCCTTTTCCGCGGCGAATAAAGCCGCGCCCGCGATTCCTGCCCTGTTGCGCAGTTTGGCGGGCACTATCCGCGCCCTGGTGTGCAGAAGCGGAAGGAATTTATCGTGATTCTGCGACACCCCGCCGCCCACAATAAACAGATCCGGGGCAAGGAGCATTTCCAGATGCGAAAATACACGCTGCAGCCGTTCTGCCCACTGGGCAAAAGTCCATCCTTCGCGGGCGAACACGGAACTTGCCGCATACGGTTCGGCTTCGGTGCCGTCATCCAAAAAGATGTGCCCCAGCTCGGTGTTGGGAACAAGTATTCCGTCGCGGACCAGAGCCGAGCCGATTCCGGTGCCCAAAGTAAGCATCAGCACGGTACCCTGCCCGCCCTGTGCCGCTCCGTAATGAACTTCCCCGTAGCCCGCAGAGTCGGCGTCGTTCAAAACCGCTACCGGCTTTCCCAGTTCGAGACAGAGAAATTCAGTCACATTCATTCCCAGCCACTCCTGCGAAAGATTGACCATCATCGGGATCTTTCCGTTAATCACCGGCGCGGGAAAAGACACGCCGACAGGCACATCCGCGGGCATTGAAAAACTGTCTGCCACTTCTTTTATAATCGCTGCCAGTTCGGCCGGCGATCCGTTGGGAGGAGTGGGAATCAGCGTCTGTTCGCGAAGAAAATTACCCGTATGCAAATCTACCGGCGCACCCTTGATTCCCGAGCCGCCGACGTCGATTCCGATTCCGATATCCTGCCGAATGCTTTGCACTGTGAATACTCCTTTGTGATTGTTTTTCTTCGGCTCCCGGCACAGAATTTAGCGCGGCATTGCGGCTGACGTCTGCCCCCGGGTGGGGAGAGTCAGAATTTCCGCGCCGGTCTCCGTCACTACAATTGTATGCTCCCACTGTGCGCTGCGTCCACGGTCCCGGGTAACTACCGTCCATCCGTCATCCCACTGTTCCCAGTCGATATCGCCCAAAGTCAGCATCGGTTCCACGGTGAAAACCATTCCCGGGGTGATGACCTCGTTATACATCGGTGCCGCGTCGTAATGGGGCACAATCAGACCGGAATGGAATGCCTCCCCGACGCCATGGCCCGTAAAATCTTCGACAACACCGTAGTCAAAACGTTTTGCGTAGGACTCGATCACGCGTCCGATCACATTGATTTCGCGCCCCGGTTTAACGGCTTTTATTCCGCGCATCATGGCCGTATAGGTGCGTTCGCACAGCAGTTTTGATTCCGGATCTACTTCCCCCACATAGAACATGGCGTTGGTGTCGCCGTGAACGCCCTGATAATAGGCGGTAACATCGATATTCACTATGTCGCCGGACTCCAGGGGGCGGTCGTCAGGCACGCCGTGGCAGATAACTTCGTTAACGGAAGTGCAGATCGATTTTTTGAATCCCATATAGCCGAGGCAGGAGGGATATGCGCCGTGGTCGCAGATATATTCGTGGGCGATCCTGTCCAGTTCGTCGCAGGTAACGCCCGGGGCAACCGCGGCTCCCGCCGTATACAGCGCGTCTGCGGCAATTTGGCTCGCCAGGCGGATCCTCTCTACGGTTTCGGCATTTTTTACTTCCGATGCCGTTACGCGCTCCGGTCCGTCGTGAAACATATATTCCGGCCGGGGGATATCGCGCGGCACTTTCCGCCCGGGGGAGAGCTTCCCCGGTTTCAGTGTTCCCAGGGGTGCGCGTTTCGGATTCATTTTTTCTTCTTTCTGTGGTTGTTTGCCGTCTGCGGCGTATCGGGACTTTTATTTTTGGAAACTGTGGTTTTCGTCAGGGAAAGCGCGCGAGCGCACGGCTTCGTTGTAATCCTTGGCCGCCGCGAGCAAAGCTTTGCCCACTTCTCCGAATATTTTTACGAAACTCGGCACGCGGTCGGTCATGCCCGCCATATCGGACCAGACGAGCACCTGGCCGTCGCATTGGTTTCCGGCGCCGATTCCGATTGTCGGAATTTCCAGCCGGGAAGTGATTTGGGCCGCGACAGGGGAGGGCACAAGTTCCAGCACGACGGCTACGGCTCCGGCTTCCTGCACCGCAAGAGCGTCCGCATACAGTCTTTCCGCTTCTTCCCCGCGGCCCTGCACGCGCGGCCCGCCGAGGGCGTTTTCGCTTTGCGGGGTAAAACCGATGTGCGCCACCACGGGAATCCCGGCGGCGGTGACTGCGGCGATTTTATCCTGCTGGCGTCTGCCGCCTTCCAGTTTTACCGCGGCCGCGCCCGCCTTTATCAGTTTCACTGCCGAGCGGACAGCCAGGGCGGGAGATTCCTCATAGCTTCCGAACGGCAGATCCGCCACCACGAATGCGCGCGTGACCGCGCCGGCCACGGAACGGGTGGCAGTGACCATCTCTTCCAGGCAGACGGGAACGGTGGAGCCGTAGTTGAGCATTACGTTCCCATACGAATCCCCGACAAGAAGCATATCTGTGCCCGCCGCGTCGAAAATACGCGCAGTTAAGGCATCGTATGCGGTAAGCATGGTGATTGGGGTCCGTTGTGTTTTCATCAGGCGCAGATGATGGGCGCGCACACGTTTATACATAGGCAAATCCTCGGCTAGAATATAGACAACGTCTCTATTTTAGCCTGAGTCTGCGAAAAGCGTATATTCAGGCAAAACGGTATGAATTCGGCAAAGGAGCGGCAGTGGACCGGTTACAGGAAGATGTACTGCGCAAAGTGCAGGAGAAAGACGTACACTTTATTCGGCTCTGGTTTACCGATGTGGCGGGCACGCTGAAAGTGGTGGCAATCAGTCCCGCGGAATTGGAAAATGCGTTTACCGAGGGGATCGGATTCGACGGTTCCGCCATTCAGGGACTGACGCGCGCGCACGAATCCGATTTGGTGATGCATCCCGATGCGCGCACATTTAGGATTTTGCCGTGGTACGGAAACGACGAAACAACGGGAAGGATGTTTTGCGAAATTCTCGGGCCCGACGGCGAACCGGCCCGTTCCGATCCGCGTTCGGTGCTGCAGCGCGCCCTGGACCGTGCTTCCGATTTGGGGTTTACGTTTTATGCGCATCCGGAAATCGAATTTTATCTTTTTCATCCGGAGACGAATCCGGCGGCGGAACCCAAACCGATCGACAACGGCTCGTATTTCGACAATGTTTCCCGTTCCCTTGCGCGCAATTTCCGCTCCGAAGCCGTCAAGACGCTGGAGTCTTTGGGGATCCCGGTGGAATTTTCGCATCACGAGGCGGGACCGGGGCAAAACGAGATTGATCTGAGGGTTTCCGACGCGCTCTCGATGGCGGACGATGTGATGACCATGCGCGTGGTGGTCGATCAGGTTGCGCTGCAGCAGGGTGTGCAGGCGTCGTTTATGCCCAAGCCGATGATCGGATATCCGGGTAACGGAATGCATACGCATTTTTCCCTTTTTGAGGGAGACCGGAATGCTTTCGCCGATCCGACGGGGGAATTCGGTCTGTCTGTCACGGCCCGGAAGTTTATCGGGGGACTGCTTCATCACGCGCCCTATATCACAGCTTTGACAAACCAGCATGTGAATTCGTATAAGCGGCTGTGCTCGGGGTTTGAGGCTCCGCGGTATATAACCTGGGGGAAAAACGCTCAGGCGGCATTGGTTAAGGTGCCGAGTCTGCGTGCGGACAAGCCGAAATCGGCGCGCATTGAGTACCGGGCAATTGATTCGGCCGCAAATCCGTATCTTGCGTATGCCGCGATTTTAAACGCGGGCCTGGACGGACTGGAAAATGATTATCCGCTGCCGGAGCCTGCCGACACCGACGTTTCGGCGCTGACTGGTCTGGAACGGAAAGTGCAGGGAATCGGGGAGCTGCCCGGATCACTGAAAGACGCGATTACGCTGATGAAAACCTCGGAACTGGCGGCCTCCACCCTGGGAGAAGACGCTTTTGCCTATTTCCTGGAAAACAAAGAGCATGAATGGGCGGCATACCGGCTGCAGGTTACGCCCTTTGAGCGGCAGAGGTTTATGCACTGATGTCCGGCAAAACGGAATTGATCAATGCCGGTTTTCAGAATCCGCAGCGCGCGGAAAAACTGCTTAAAGCGCTCGAACCGGCTTCTTTCCCCGCGCATTGGCTGCCGGGAAAGATTGGCAAAACGCCGGATCCGGATGCGTGCCTGCTGCATTTGGTGCGTCTGTGGGAAACGGTGGGGCAAAAGAGAGACCATGCCGAAATTCTGCTGCGGATCTGCGCCGACGAAGACAGCGCGGACAGACTTTTTGCCCTGCTCGGATATTCCTCGTTTCTCTCCGATCTTCTTATCTCCCATCCTGCTTTGCTGCGTGTTTTTATTCCCGGTGCCTACCCTGATCTGAATCCCGATGCGGACAGGGAACGCCGGGCGGTGAAAGAGGCCCTGCGCGCAGCAGAACATGAGCGTCGAAGCGAGACTCTGCGTCTGCATTACTGGTCACGGGTAATGCAGGTGGCGGCTTACGATTTAACCGCGCCCGATCCGTGTGCGGCCGTGTCGCAGGTATGCGGATCCCTCTCCGCGCTGGCGGAAGCGACGCTGGCGGAAGCGCTGGATATTGCGGCCGAAGAATTTTCCGATTTGCCCCGGGTGAAGCCGGCTCTTATTGCCCTGGGAAAAACCGGGGCGCGGGAGCTGAACTACAGTTCGGATGTGGATTTGATAGCGGTGGTGCACGAAGGGGACGGAGATTTGCCTGAGGCGCGGATCATTCGCTGTGCCACCGAAATACTGGGTAAAATGACACAGATCGTCTGCGGTCCCGGAAGCGTTCCCGGGCTGTGGGAATTGGATTTCGGGCTGCGCCCGGAAGGAAAAGACGGCGCATTGGTGCGCACGCTTTCTTCCTATCTGACGTATTACCGGCGTTGGGCGCAGGGCTGGGAATTCCAGGCGCTGCTGAAAGCGCGTCCGATAGCCGGGGATACCCGGCTGGGCAGAGAATTTGTGCGCGGTCTGCAGCCTTTGGTGTGGAACGCAGCCGAACGCGACAGTTTCGTGGAAGAGACACGGGCCATGCGTGAACGCGTGGAGAATCTGGTGCCGTCTTCGGAGGAAGAACGGCAGCTGAAACTGGGCAAAGGCGGTCTGCGCGACGTGGAATTTACGGTACAGCTGCTTCAGCTGGTGCATGGGCGTACGGATCTCGATCTGCGCAGCGCAAATACGTGGGAGGCAATTGCCGCGCTTGCCGAAAAAGGATACATATCCCGGGCGCACGGGGAGGAACTTGCGCAAAGTTACAGGTTTTTCCGGGTTCTGGAGCACAGAATCCAGCTGCGCCGGTTCAGGCGAACACATCTGGTGCCCCGGGATCCAGCCGAGCTGGCACGGATCGGGCGTTCCATCGAACGCGGGCGGTTTTCCGATCCCGTGCAGCTGGAAAACTACCGCCGCGATTTGCGCAGGAAAGTAAGAAAACTCCATATGGCGCTGTATTACCGCCCGCTTCTGCCCGAGATGGCGAAACTTTCCAAAGACGATGTTTCGTTGGATCCGCAGGCGGCAAGGCAGCGTCTGGCGGCAATCGGATACCGTGACCCGCAGCAGGCTTTGGCGCATATTTCGGCTCTGGGCACGGGTATTTCCCGCACGGCAGCCATTCAGCGTCAAATCCTGCCGGTGATGATGGGCTGGTTCGGATCCGGTCCGGAACCGGACCAGGGGCTGAAGGCGTTTCGGATCCTTTCGGAAAAAATGGGCGGAACTTCATGGTATATGCGTACGCTGCGTGATTCGGGAAGCACCGCGAAACGGCTTGCCCGTCTTCTTTCCGAATCCAAATACATTGCCCGCGAGCTTCCCGCACTGCCCGAATCCATCTCCTGGCTGGGAGACGACAGGCTGTTGGTTCCCCGTACGGCGGAAGAAATGCGTGTGGAACTTAATTCCCTGCTTTCCAGGCGTACTTCGCCTGCGCAAATCGTTCTCGCGGGAAGATATCTGCGGCGTAAGGAGCTTTTGCGCACGGCTCTTGCACAGGCGCTGAATCTGACGGATACATCCGGGGCGCAGAGGGCAATCGCCAATGCCGCAGATATGGCTGTGCAGGCGGGCGTAAAAGCCGCAATTGCGCAGACGGAAGAAGAATGCGCAAGGGAAATAGGGGTGCGTTTTGCGGTAATTGCGATGGGACGTTACGGAGGACGGGAGCTGACTTATTCCTCGGACGCGGATGTTTTGTTTGTCTACCGGGGCGAAGGCGGCAATGAGGCACGGGACGGGCAAGACGCTCTGCGCTGCGCCCAAAACTTTATGCGTCTGCTGCAGTCCCCGGGCGAGGAACCGGCGCTGGAAGTGGACGCCAATCTCCGCCCGGAGGGAAGAAACGGTGCATTGGCCAGGTCTGTGGCAGGATACCGCGATTATTATCTGCGCTGGTGTGATACCTGGGAACGCCAGGCACTGCTGCGCGCACGTTTCTGCGCGGGAGATTCGGATGTGGGAAAGGAATTTTTGGATCTTATCGATCCGGTGCGCTACCCCCGGGAGGCTCTGTCCGTTTCCGCAATACGCGACGTAAGAATGCTGAAACTAAGGATGGAAAAGGAACGTCTGCCGCGCGGACCGGCTGCCGCCGACCACCTGAAGCTGGGGCCCGGGGGACTGTCGGATACGGAATGGACCGTACAGCTTCTGCAGCTGCGCCATGCCGCGCGGATTCCCGCTCTGCGCACGGTAGGCACTGCCGATGCGCTGCGCGAAGCCGAACGCGCGGGACTGCTCGGCGCACGGGAAACGGAAATTCTGCGGGAAGCGTGGATGTCTGCCTCCCGTCTGCGGGACCTGAATATTTTGGCTACCGGCAGCTTTGTAGACTCAAAAGTCAATCTTCTGCTTCGCGACCCGCGGGAACTGGCCTGCGTGGCGTCTATGCTGGGTTTTTCGAAGCGCCGCAAGCACGACGTAATCGAACATCATCTGCACAAAGCCCGTCTTGCCCGACAGATAACGGAAAGAATTTTTTACGGCGACACGCGTCAGCCGCGGTGATAGGGTTCCTTCCGTACCGTTGGGCATTAAAGGACTTTGGAAAGAAATTCTTTTGTGCGCGGGTGGCGCGGATTGTCGAAAATTTCCGCAGGGGAACCCGATTCTATAATGTATCCGTTGTCCATCAGCACTACCTGATCGGATACCTCACGCGCAAACCCCAGCTCGTGGGTGACAACAATCATCGTCATGCCCATCTGTGCCAGATCTTTCATCACGTTCAGCACCTCGCCCACGAGTTCGGGATCCAGCGCGGAAGTGGGCTCGTCAAACAGCATCAGCTCCGGTTCCATGGCCAGCGCGCGGGCAATGGCCACTCTCTGCTGCTGCCCGCCGGAAAGCTCGGAAGGATAGTGGGAGAGACGGTCGGCAAGTCCGACCTGGGAAAGCAGCCGTTCGGCAGTTTCGCGTGCTTCGCCGCGGTTTTTCTTCAGCACGTGTATCGGTGCTTCCATCACGTTTTCCAGCGTGGTCATGTGCGGAAACAGATTGAACCGCTGAAATACCATCCCGATCTTTGCGCGCTGTTTTGCCGTTTCCGCGTGGGTAAGTTCGTGAAGCCGGCCGTTTTTTTCCTTATAGCCGATCAGCTCGTCCTGCACGTAGATTCTTCCCGCCTGAATCTGCTCAAGCTGGTTAATGCAGCGCAGTGCGGTGGACTTTCCCGAACCGGAAGGACCGAGAACCGTGCAGACGCTCCCGGCGGGTACGGTAAAGGAAACGCCTTTGAGCACGTGAAGGTCGGAAAAAAATTTGTGAACGTTTTCGAATCGGACCATTGGTGTGTTTTCGTTCATTGCAACGCTCCTTAAGGGGTGTATTCCACGAATGGATTATCGGTTGTGGTTGACGCGCTGTTAATGGCTTCCTGCCTTGAGGTGCGTAATTTATGCCTGTTTTGGGACGCCGGACGGGATTTCCCGCTGCCCCGCCCGTAATAGCGTTCCAGATAGTACTGGCCGATCATCATCACGGAAGTGATGACCAGATACCAGACGGCGGCCACAATGAGGTAGGGAATCGGTTTGAATGTGGATTCCCCCATTTTGTTGGTGACGTATGTCAGTTCCAGCGTCAGGGGAACGGCGGTGACCAGAGAAGTGGTTTTCAGCATGGAAATGGTTTCGTTGCCCGTAGGGGGAATGATTACCCGCATTGCCTGGGGGAGAATGATCCGTTTCAGAATTTGGGCATTGCCCATTCCCAGAGCTTTTGCCGCTTCTTCCTGGCCGGGATCGACGGAGTTCAGCCCGGAGCGCACAATTTCGGAAAGGTATGCGCCTTCGTTCAGTCCCAGGCCGATGACGGCAAAGACAAACATTGAATACTGCAGGTCGGAAAACATTTCATAAGGTTTGAAGGAGAAAAAATCTATGCCCGTGAAAGGGATTCCCACCGTGACCGTTTCATATAAGATACCGATTAAACCCCAGAAAATAAGCTGGGTGTAAATCGGGGTGCCCCGGAAAAACCATACGTAGACGGTGGAGACAATTCGCAGCACGGGATTTTCCGACCGGCGCATTACGGCAGCCGCTATTGCCAGGATTATGCCCAGTGCCATTGAAAGAAAAGTCAGCGCAAGGGTCCATCCGATTGCCACGAACACCGCAGGCTTGAAAAGAGTGTGCAAAACCACGTCCCACTCGTATTTGGGATTGGTTACGGCTGAGGTAAGGAGTGCGGCCGCGAATAACGCGACTATGGCCGCTGAAATCCAGCGACCATAGTGTTTAACCGGAACTGCCTTAATTAATTCAGGCTGATCGGTTTGATGTTTCATATTCAGGCTCCGGGATTAAGAGTTGCTTCTTTTGAAAGACCGTCGGTGATACCCCACGTCTTAAAGATTTTCTCAAGATATCCGTTTTCAATCAAGTATTTGAGAGCGGCCTGGGTGGCTTTGGTCATCTGCTCGTCGTTCTTGGCGATCGCAATTCCGATACCCGCCATGTCCTCGGTTTTTCCGGTGGGCTCGGCCTGTCCGTTGGTCAGTTTCTTCACATAGTCGGCAACGGAAGAGTCGGTGTACATCGCGTCTACCTTGCCTCCGACAACGGCAGTGGTCACGGAAGACTGCTGTTCCATGCGCTGAATCTGAATCTTCTTGTCTGCCGGGCACTTCTCGTTCAGGGCGTCGATGGATTCGTCCTGAACGGTACCGGTCTGTACGCCCACGGCCTTGCCGCACGGGCTGGCCGGATCAAACTTCTTGGGGTTGCCCTTCTTCACCGACCACTGCGATCCGACTTCAAAGTACTGCAGCATATTTACGGTTTTCAGCCGTTCCTGATTGATGGAGAAATTGGCGATACCCAGTTCGTACTTTCCTCCGATGGCGGGAATAATTGCCGCAAATTCGGCATTTTCCGTTACGGGTTTCAGGCCCATTACTTTCGCCAGGGCGGCGGTCAGATCGATATCGTATCCCTGGGGAGTCTTTCCGTCGGGGGCAAAGAATTCCGCGGGGGCATAAGAGATATTGTTGCCGACGAGCAGTTTTCCGTCTGCCTTTACCTTATCCGGAACGAGCGATGCCACGGAGTCTACCTTTTTCAGACCGGAAAGGTCAGTTGCCTGAACCGCGCTGTCTTTCTTGGCGTCCGCGCCGCCGTTGTCCGCTTTGTCCGCGCCGCCGCAGGCAGCGAGAGAAAGAAGAAGTGCCGTACCGATTGCCGCAAACTTAATGTGCCGCATGATTCCTCCTGAAAGTCAATTGAACGTGTATCGTGTTTCAACATCTTCAGTATATACATAAATATGCGGAACTAGGTATATAGATACGTAAAATGTGATGTGCTTCATCTTGATACCGTTTGCAATACGGGGAACGGAAGATTGCAGGGAAAAGACGGAGTGCATATTATGCGTATATTTTTTATATTATAGGCAGCAGGCAGCAGGCCTATTTATACAAACGGAGCCCGCCACCGGGCGGACTCCGCTGTTTCTGCGTTTATCGGCAGTCTTACAGATCGTAATACAGTTCAAACTCAAAGGGATGCGGACGCTGTGCCAAAGGCTCAATCTCGTTTTCCCGTTTGTAGCTGATCCAGGTTTCAATCAGATCTTCGGAGAATACGTCCCCTTCGGTGAGGTAGTCGTGGTCTTCCTCCAGTTTCCGCAGTGCCTCGGAAAGGGACCCGGGCAACTGGGCGATATGCGCATGCTCCTCCGGGGGAAGTTCGTACAGATCTTTGTCGACGGGAGCCGCAGGTTCGATACGGTTGCGGATTCCGTCCAGTCCCGCCATCATCTGCGCGGCAAAAGCAAGATACGGATTCGCGGAAGGATCGGGCGTGCGGTATTCAATCCGCTTTGCCTTCGGAGACGATCCCGTAACCGGAATCCGGATGCACGCGGAACGGTTGCGGGCCGAATACACAAGGTTAATCGGGGCTTCAAAACCCGGAACAAGACGGCGGAAGGAATTTACCGAAGGATTGGTGAACGACAGCAGAGACGGGGCATGTTTCAGCAGACCGCCGATATACCAACGTGCCAAATCGGAAAGACCGCCGTAACCGTTTCCGTCGTAAAACAGGGGAGCACCGTCTTTCCACAGAGAATGATGGCAGTGCATCCCCGAACCGTTGTCGCCCATGAGCGGTTTGGGCATAAATGTGGCGGTCTTGCCGTTCTCGACGGCGGTATTCTTGATTACGTATTTGAATTTCATCATGTCGTCGGCAGCGGTAACCAGCTTATCGAAAGTATAGTTGATTTCCTGCTGTCCGGCCGCGCCCACTTCGTGGTGGGCACGCTCCACGCGCAGTCCGACTTCGGTGCAGCGCAGAGTCATTTCGTTGCGCAGATCAGACATCATGTCGCTTGGGGGAACGGGGAAATAGCCGCCCTTAACGCGCGTCTTGTATCCGATGTTTCCGCCTTCTTCCTCGCGCCCGCTGTTCCACCAGGCTTCCCGGGAATCCAGGGCATAGAAAGATTCCTTCGGTGAATTGCAGTAACGGATATCGTCAAAAATAAAGAACTCCGCTTCGGCGCCGATATAGCAGGTATCGGCGATACCCGTGGAACGCAGATATTCCTCTGCGCGGATTGCCACGTTGCGCGGATCGCGGCGGTATGCCTCTCCGGTGAACGGATCAACAACGGCGCAGTTCATTACGAGAGTTTTGTGTTTGCGGAACGGGTCGGTAAAGGCGGTTGTCACATCGGGCACGAGTTTCATATCCGATTCGTGGATTTGGGTGAAACCGCGGATCGAAGAACCGTCAAACATAAATCCTTCGCTCAGATTCCCGCTTTCGAACGTGCTTACGGGAATGGTGAAGTGCTGCATTGTGCCCGGCAGATCACAGAATCTGATATCCACAAACCGGACCTGTTCGTCGGCAATAAATTTTATTGCTTCCTCGATATTGGCAAACATTGAAATTCTCCCTTTAATTGCAAACTATCCACGCAATGCACGGCGCCCCGCACGGGCCTTTGTCGGATCAATTCCCTTCGGAATCGGTAAATTGTTGGTGCCTACGGCATCGAAACGCTGAGCGAGAGCGGCTACTTCCTGATTGGTGATCCGTTTTGGCAGTTTCATCATCGCCCGCTGGAGTTTTGCGAGCTTCACCTGTCCCTCTCCGTTTCCGACTTTAATTATATGCACCGGAGCGGAGGGAGCGATACGTCTGACGGCCGCGCGTTCCTCATTGATCAGACGCTGTACACGGTTCGCCGGTCCTTCCGCCAGCAGTACCACACCGGGCCTGCCAACGGCACGGAACAGCAGATCTTTGGTTTTGGCGTTAAAGCGTACAGGTTCTTCGGTGATCACCCACCCGCGTTTGATCTGTCCGATCACAGCCGCGGTTGCGCCGGGAACACCGTCAATCTGCCGGTAGGAAGCGCGTTTCACCAAAGACGTAAGAAGTCCCAAAGCAAGTGTAAGACCAAGCAAAAGCCCGAAAAGAGGCCAGAGAATGAACCGTCCGGTAATGCAGCCGGCAATCAGTCCCAGCAGAAAGAAACCGAAGAATACTCCGAGCAGTGCCCACCCTGCGCGGGGATAGGTTTTCTTCGCCACCCGGTAGGCATCGGCCAGATTGTGATACCAACGCTTTTTTTTCGGTTTTTTGCTTTTCCTGTCTGTATTTTTCTCTTCAGCCATTTAGATATCCTTGCTAGATTGCACAACATAATAATAGTAAACGATAAACAGAGCAGCGCCAAAAGAACGGAGAATCTGAGACCGTTCTTAAATCCGGTTTCGGTGTCGCCTCTGAAGTGCGGCAATACCGGTGGCCGCAGCCATAATCAGCCCCGCCGCGGCCGCCACGTAATAACCGGCCGCAGCCGAATGGGACACTGCCCGGCCTGCGGCAATGGAAGCGGTGGAGACACCGCATACATTCATCGATCCGAGTGCCGTAACGGCAAAAGCATTTCCGCCCTCGGGGGCACTGTCGCCGGCCAGGGTAAAGATGGCAACCGAAGCCGGGCCGATCGCCAGACCCGAAACAAACATGAAAACGGTCAGGATCAGGGGGGAGGCAGCGAGGGAACAGAGTATTGCGCCGATCATAATTCCCAGTCCGCCCGTAATTATGCGCTGTACCTGTGTGAACTGCTCAGGCAGGGCAACCGCGCCCAGGGCGGTGAGTGCCGAGCCCAGGCCCATAAATGCATAAATCAGCCCGGCTCTGCCCGGGATTTCGAAAAGATAGGCAAAAGCGGTGGTGGAAGTCTGCATTGCGCCGAAAAACATTCCCAGACAGCACATCGCGGTCAGCGGGATTGCCACGGCTTTCAAAACCGTGCCCGCTTTCGGGGAGGGCTTATTCTGTTTTTCTGCCGTCTGTGCAGCGGGCGTGCGGCGGATCAGGCCAAAAGGAATTACGCAGAGCAGCACGATGGCAGCGGAGAGAATCATCGGGGCAACGGGGGAGAAAGCCGAAGAAATAATGCCTACGGCCGCCGGTCCGAGCACAAATCCCAATTCGTCGGCAGTTGACTCGTAAGACAGCGCGGTTGCCAGCTGCGGGGGATTTTTCGCCATGGCGTACCAGCGCACGCGGGCCAATGCGCCCAGGGGAACGGTGGTCAGTCCGAGAGGCGCACACACCCCGATCAGTGCCCAAAGAGAGGGACGGTGCAGATAAGAGAGAAAAATTAACGCACAGAGACAGAGAAAATTGCAAAAACCGATAACGGTCACCGGCGCGCGCTGCCCGCAGCGGTCACACAGCCGCCCGACAAGCGGATTTCCGATTCCGATCGAAACTGCCTGGGCTGCGGAAACGAACGCGGCAGTGGAGACGGATCCCGTGATCACAGTCACCAGCGTAAGTACGCCGATAACGTTCATTGCAACCGGCAGTCTGCCGATAAATGCAACTGCCATATGGAATCTTCCCGCTGTGCGCGGAAGCCCGCGGTAATTTCCGAAAGTAAGAATCAGTTTGGAATTATGTTTCACTTTTACCGTGTGTTTCGATGCCTGACAATGTGTTTACTTCGTCAACGATAGCAAAATTTTTTTTCCGCCGCGGCGGCGGAACAGTTAAATACGTAACCAAACCCGGCAAATGCGCACCGAAAGCAAAGCGTGCGCCCCTTCGGGAGCAGCCCAAAAGCAGAGCCGGGCGGAACGGATAAACCCGCGCCGCCCGGCAGACGGTTTCGCTCCGTCACAGACCTATTTCCGCACCGAAATCCGCTTCTTCCAGTCTCATCTTCACGTCCCGCAGATACCGCGAGGCGTCGGCTCCGTCGATGATTCTGTGGTCGTAGGAAATAGCGAGAAAGCACTTGGACCGGATGGAAATTGTTTCGTTTCCGTCCTGATCCATGACCACGCCGGGAGCCTTAAAAATGGCGCCCGTTCCCAAAATGGCCACATTTGGCTGGTTGATGATCGGGGTGTCGAAGAGTGCCCCGACCGATCCGGTATTGGTAACCGTGAACGTGGATCCGCTCAGTTCCCCGGCGGAAATCGAACCGTCCCTGGTGCGCTTGGCCAAATCGGAAATCGCCCTGGAAATTCCGGCGATGTTCAGATCCCCGGCGTTGCGGATCACCGGTACGAAAAGACCCTTGGGCGAATCAACGGCAATTCCGATATGCTGCCCGCTATGGTAGACGATTTCGTTTTCTTCCACGGAGGAATTGATGATCGGATGTGCTTTCAGAGCTTCCGTGGCCGCTTTGACGAAGAAGGGAAGATAGGTAAGTTTCACGCCCTCGCGCGCGGCGAAAGAATCTTTTGCCTTTGCCCGCAGAGCCACAATCCGCGTTACGTCAACTTCCATTACGGTAGTCAGCTGCGCGGAAGTCTGCAGCGACTCAGTCATGCGTTTGGCAATCGTTTTGCGCAGACCCGTCATCTTTTGGCGTGTGCCGCGCAGTGCCGCCGCCGCGGCAGCCTTATCCGCCAGTTCGGCTTTTACCGAGCCGGCTGCGCAGGAGGAAGTATGCACCGACGGCGCGGGCGTGCCGAGTGCCGCTTCGGCCTTCTCCCGGGCAGCCTGCCGCGCCGCATCGGCCGCGGCTTTTACGTCCTGGCGGCGGATTCGTCCTCCCACGCCGGTTCCCGTGATTCCGCTTAGGTCCACGTTGAGCTCTTTTGCCAGCCTGCGCACTACCGGTGTGACATATGCCGTGCAATCCGTGCCGGCGGCAGGCAGAGCCGAAGAGGCGTAAGACGGCTGCTGCGGGTGCGTGTCCGGGGCAGATGCCGTTTCTGCGGGCACGGGGGCGGGGGCGCAAACCGGCGCCGTTTCCCCGGGTGCCGGCGAAGAAGTATTTTGCGCGCAATCGGGCACGCTCTGCTCATCGGAGGAGGAAGATCCGTCACCGATATATCCGAGCACCGTTCCCACGGCAACGGTTTCGTCTTCTCCGACCTCGATTGACTCCAGTACGCCTGCCGCAGGGGCCGGGACTTCCGTGTCCACTTTATCCGTGGAGACTTCCAGGATCGGTTCGTCGGCCTCTACCGCATCGCCAACCTGTTTCAGCCAGGTGGTAACGGTTCCTTCCGTAACTGATTCGCCCAGGGCGGGCATCTTAATCTGTGCAGACATTTTCTCCCTCTCTAATTGTGTGTGTGCAGCGGTTTGCCGGCGAGAGCGAGAACTGCTTCGCCAACGGATTCGTTTTGCGTCGGGTGGGCATGAATCATGCCGTCAAAATCTTCCGGGAAGGCTTCCCAGGAAACCATCAGCTGTCCTTCGCCGATCTGTTCGCCCATGCGTGAACCGATGGCATGGAAACCGAGAATCGGCCCGTCTTTGCGGCGCACGAGTTTTACGAAACCGGAAGTGCCGAGTATCTGCGATTTTCCGTTCCCCGCCAAATTAAACTCAACCGTTTTAATGTTTTCTCTGCCGAATTTTTCCGCGGCTTTCTCTTCCGTCAGTCCCACGGAAGCAATTTCCGGATTGCAGAAAGTGACTTTCGGAATTTCGTTTTCGTCGATAACTTTCGGATTCAGGCCGGCGATTTCCTCGGCAACGAAAATTCCCTGAAGGAATCCGCGGTGTGCCAGCTGCACGCCCCGCACGATGTCGCCCGCGGCATAAATGCTGCCGATACCCGTGTGCAGACGCTCATCGGTTACCACGAATCCGCGGTCGAGCTTAATACCCTGTTCTTCATATCCGAGATTGGAGGTCGAAGGGCCGCGGCCGATGGCAATCAGCAGATACTCGGCCGTATATTCTTTTCCGTCTGCGGTAAATACGCGCACGCCGTCCGTAGTTTCTTCCACGCGCTCGAAGAGCGTTTTGGTTTTGAAATTAATTTTCCGCTTTCTGAAAGCGCGTTCCAGATTCTTTGAAATCGCCGCGTCTTCGTTGGGAACAAGGCGGTCGAGTCCCTCCAGCACGGTTACCTCGGTTCCGTAGGATGCCCAAACCGAGGCAAACTCCACTCCGATCACACCTCCGCCCAGTACAATCGCGGATTTTGGCACGACCGGCAGATTCAGTGCCTGCTCGGAAGTGATGACCCGCCGGGTTATGTTCTGCCCGATGGTTTTGGAATATGAACCGGAAGCCAGAACAATGTGTGTTCCTCTGACCGGTCTTCCGTTTACCTCCACGGTGTCGGGGCCTGCGAGACGCCCGCGCCCGGAGATGGTTTCCACGCCGCGCGCATTTATCAGACCCGTGAGTCCTCTGTACATTTTTTCTATTACGCCGTTTTTGTATGCGTGCAGGGCAGGCACATCGATTCCCCCGAAAGTTCCGAGCACGCCTATGGAACTTCCTTCGCGCATTTCGTCTGCGACTTCGGCGGCGTGGAGGAGAGCCTTGGTGGGAATACATCCGCGGTGCAGACACGTTCCGCCGACTTTGTCTTCCTCAATAAGCGCCACTTTCATATCCAGCTGCGCCGCACGCATGGCCGCGGCATATCCCGCTGAGCCCGCGCCCAAAACAACGACATCGTATTCCTGAGTGTCTACCACGAATTTTCTCCCTTAAAAATATAAATGGCCGGCACAGTCTCGTACCTTAGTCCTAATTTTGGCATTTTTTTGGAATTATTTCATTTTTTGGCACAGATTAAAAAGGTAATAAGAATTACTAATCTGCGTTTGCGCCCGTTATCCCGTATCCGGCCAAATTCGGGATTTGGGCCAATCGCGGATAGGATATTTACATATCCGCAATCGAGTGACGGGGAGCGAATCTTGAAACTGTTTTCACGGCTGAGAAAAAATAAGTCGGATTACGAAAAAATGAATCGGAGAAACCGCAGCGAAAGAAACGCGGATTTTGTTTATCTGTCCGATTTTGCCGCTTCCCGCCAAAACGTGCGGGGATATTACGAAGAGGGAACCGCGCGGGAGCCGGCATCGCTGCTCCTGGTTGCGGAAAGCGGGGAGTGGACGCGCAGAAAAGTCCGCGACGGCGACGAGGCGCGCAGACTCTGCGGAAAAATGGAAATCGAATGTCTCAGCGTGGCCGCCGCCGGGTATCCGCCGCAGATGAGACAGTGGAACAGGGAGCATCCAAATTCCGTGCGGCGCAGCTGAAATCAGCGCGCGGCGGTTTCCAGATAGCGCAGAAGAGTGCGCAGCATGACGCCCGTTGCTCCCTTCGGCGTGCACCCGTAGGGTTTCTCGCGGTTGAACGCCGGCCCGGCAATATCTATGTGCGCCCAGGGAAGACCGCCGGTAAATTCGCGCAAAAACACTCCGGCAACCAGCATCCCGCCGCTGCGCGGACCGGAATTTTTCAGATCGGCAATATCCGATTCCAAGCCGGTTTTCAGATGCGCGGGCAGCGGCATCGGCCACAGCAGCTCATCGGTTTCCTCCGCCGCCCGGCATAAATCCGCGCGCACAGATTCGGTGCCCATCACCGCACTGACTCTTTCTCCCAAAGCAACTGTCTGCGCCCCTGTGAGAGTGGCGATGTCGATGATGGCATCGGGTTTTTCTTCGGCGGCCATCAGCAGACCGTCGGCCATTACAAGCCGGCCCTCGGCGTCCGTATTGTTAATCTCAACCGATGTTCCGTTGCGGTATGTTATTACGTCATCGGGACGCGAAGCAGTGGCGGAAACCATGTTTTCGGCAATGCACAGCCATGCGCAGACTTTGACCGCAAGACGCAGCCGGGCGGCGGTAAGCACCGCATACAGGGCCGTTGCCGCGCCGCACATATCCGTTTTCATCGTGGTCATGTGTCCGCCCGGTTTGAGGCAGTAGCCGCCGGTGTCGAAAGTTATTCCCTTCCCGACCAGGGCGATATTCTTTTTCGCATTTTCCGCGGACCACTGCACACGAATCAGTCTGGGGGCATACTGCGAACCGGACCCCACCGCAAGCAGTCCCGCCAGCCGTTCGCGAATCAGGGCTTCCCCTTCGTAGACGGTGACCGTGCAGCCGGCGTCGCGGGCTTCGTCGAGAGCAATCTGTGCGAATGTGTCCGGATTCAGATCCGCCGCGGGAGTGTTCGTCAGATCGCGGACGGTATTTACCGCATTTGCGGCAGGGACGGTTTCGTCCAAAATATCCTTCGCCCCCGCAAGTGCGGAAACAATATGTATTTTCTGTCCGCCGTCTTCTTCCTCTCCGGTATACCGCGTGTAGAGGTATTTGCCGAGCATCAGTCCTTCGGTAACCGCTTTCAGATCCTTTTCGGAAAGAGCGGGAAATATAACGGCCACCCTGTTTTTGCCCCGTGCGCGGCGGATTGCCTCTCCCGCGGCATTTCGCAGATCTTCGCCCGTCGGGGATGCTCCGACGCCGACACAGATCAGGAGGCAGGAGGGGAACAGGGGATGCGGCAGCAACGCAATGCGGGAGGCTTCGCCCTGTACGCCCAACGTCCGCAGATGTGTTTCCAGCAGAGCGGTTTCCTCTGCCGACAGTTCGGGAAGGGGCATAATTTTCCCCGTCTGCGGTGTATCGGAGCCGTCCGCCCGCGTATTTTCGCCGTCTGCGGAGCGCAGCGCGAGAATCACGGCATCAAAATCTTCCGGGCGGTATTCGGGGGAAATTTCAAAGTGGGACATTGGACTGCCTTTCGGACACGGTTGCCAAAATTATTCCGGTTTCTTGGCCGACGTTGCGCCGGCAGGAAATTCTCCGCGTTTTACCTGCGGGGAGGGAAGACGCCAGCGGCGGGGATAGAATCCGCGCCCAAGCATCTGGGCCATAAACCCGCGGGGCAGGGCAGCGGCGCCGAAAATTCGCGCCGCGTATTTTTTGGCGGTATACGCCAGGTAGAGGGCGTGAATAAACATAACCGCGAATATGGCATACAAAACGAGAGTGGAAATCCAGGCGATCTGCGGAAACCTGCCCTGGAGAAAAATGAGGGGTACGATCAAAACCGCCAGCGGCATGAACCATGCGGCAAGACAGAAAGAGGCGTCTATGTAGTCGCGTCCCCAGCGGCGCACTTTTCCTTTGTGCTGCGGGGGAAGATGGCGTTCGTCGCCGGTGCGCATCGCTGCCTGCTGAAGACGGTAGAGCTCATCGGACTTTTTCCGCTGTTCTTTTTTCAGTTCCCGGCGTTCCTCCCTGCTGAGCCGGGAGCGGTCCGCGATAAGGGGACGGCGGTTTCGTTTTTCCGCCTGTCTGCGCTTCGGCGTGGCCGTTCCCTTGGGGGGATTGTAGCCTTTTTTCACGGATTCCTCCGCGTTTTCCCCGCGGGGGGAATCATGGTTTTCGGGTGCGGATTTTGGACTGATCACTGAACTTCCATCCTGTGTTGCTTGCATTCGGCTTTCCGTATTCTCGATACAAGTCTAGCGTATATCCGATATTCTGCGCAGTCGCCGCCGCAATCCGGCTTTCTGCAGCTACCTGTTTGCGAAACAAAAAGGTAAGATAAGCCTTATGGATACTGAAGCAATTAAGAAACGTGTTGATTCGCAACTTGCCAAATACAAAGAGAAACTGGGAGATTTGGTCGCAATTCCCTCCGTTTCCGTAAGCTCTTTCGATCAGACCACTCTTGAGCGCTCGGCGGCCTGGATTGCCGGAGAAGCGCGCAGGCTCGGTCTGGATGCGGAAGTAATCAAACTGAAGACCGATTCGGGAGCGGTGGGCCGTCCGGCGGTTCTTGCCACGCGCGCCGCCGCAGCGGGCAAACCGACGATTTTGCTCTATGCGCATCACGACGTGCAGCCGGAAGGCGATTTGGCCCTGTGGGAGACGGATCCCTACAAAGTAACGGAGAAAAACGGACGTCTTTACGGGCGCGGCGCCGCCGACGACAAAGCCGGTGTGATTTTGCATCTTGCCGCAATTGAAGCGGCCGATCCCGGGGTGGGTATTGTTCTTTTTGTGGAAGGCGAAGAGGAAGTGGGCTCACCTACGTTTGCCGATTTCCTGCATACATACAGAGACCGTCTTGCGGCGGATGTGATTGTGGTGGCCGATTCGAATAACTGGAAAGTCGGCGTTCCCTCACTGACCACTTCGCTGCGCGGTGTGGTACAGGCGGAAATGACGGTTTCCGTTCTCGATCATGCGGTTCATTCCGGCGCGTATTCCGGCCCGGTACTGGATGCGGTCACGGTTGCCTCGCGTCTGATCGCCTCCGTGCACAACGAAGCCGGGGAAGTTGCCGTGCCCGGTCTGCTGCACAAAGACGAAACCGACGTGGATTACCCGGAAGCCGATCTGCGTGCCGACATGGGAATCCTGGACGGCGTTCGTCTTACGGGAACCGGATCCCTGACTTCGCGTCTGTGGACGAAACCGACAGTGTGCGTGATCGGGATGGACGTCACTCCCTGCCGTCTGGCCTCCAACACTCTCATTCCGAGCGTAAAAGTTACCTTCTCGCTGCGTGTTGCACCCGGTCAGGATTCACGCAGTGCGGGAGAGACGCTGCTTCGCTATCTGGAAGACAACGTTCCGTTTGGGGCAAAAATTGAAACAAAGATAAACGAGTGCGGCCCGGGCTTCACCGCCGGGGAAGACACCGAAACGACGAAACTGGCAAGGTGGGCACTGTCCGAAGCGTGGGGAAGGGAATCTGTCGATATCGGTATCGGCGGTTCCATTCCGCTTATTGCCGATTTGAAAGAAACCTTCCCGCAGGCGGAGATTTTGGTGACCGGCGTGGAAGATCCCGATACGCGGGCCCACTCGCAAAACGAGTCGCTGCATTTGGGCGACTGGCGCAATGCCATCGTGGCCGAGGCTCTTCTGCTCGGCAGACTGGGAGAGTAAGTGCGGGTTTTTGCCCTTGCGCACGCCTTTCCGAATTTTCCCGCCGATGCCGTCGCCCGGGTCTGCAGACAGGCTTGGATGCAGATCTGCGGCGACGTGCCGGATATGGGAATAGACGCCCGCGGGGAAAAAATAACCGGCGTTGCCTGCGATATCACAACCGCGCTGCAGGCGCATTTCAATACGGCGCCGGAGCCGCTGGTGCTGCGAAACGGTATGGTGGGTGATTATTTCGCGCGCGAAGATCAGGCCGTTTTTGATCTGACACAGTATCTGAACTGGCAGAGCACCGGAGAAAGCCGGACGGGCGGAGATGTGCTGCCCTTTATGGGCAATTCCGCACCGGTGGGCGAAGCCGTAAAAGAAATTGCGCAATTGGGGATAAAGCGTACCGTTTTGAATCTTCCGCGGTTCAGCACGGCATCCGATTACGGTCTGGGGTTTTTCTCCGCGCTGAGCGCAATACCCGTAAGTTTTACCCAGATTCCGCCGGCGGATGTCCTGCGCGAAGAGATGAAGAAAATCGCGCAGACCATGGAAAACTCCGGTATTTTTGTTACCTGCGCCTTTGCCCAGGAGCTCACCGGGTTTTCCGGGATGGCCAGAATGTGGACTTACCGCGGCGTTTCTCCCGCGCAGGCACAGCAGTACGAATCCCGTGCCGGAATGTGGATAGACAGGATATCCGCTGCCGCGCTGCGCCGCACTCTGCTGCCTTCCGCACCGGGATCCGCCGGCGGACGGTGGGCGGGGATCGGCGGCGGCCTGGGGCTGATGTTTTCCCTTTTGGGCGTGGAAACTGCGGAAACGGGAACGCTGCTGTGGGATCTGTATTGGGGGAAGAAATTCACCGCACTGATAAAACAGGCGGATTTGGTGCTGTATTTCAGTGGCGGGATCGGCGACGTTATTCCGGAAACTCTGATCCGCGTTTCGCAGATTGCCGGCAGGCAGGCAATTCCGCTGGCGGTGGTCGGCGGGCAGAACGATTTTTCCCGCGGAGAACTGCCCCGTCTGGGAATCAGCGCGTATTATCCCACGCCCGCTCTGTTCTCCGTGCCGGAGGGGGACTGCGCCGGCGGGGAAAGGGATTTCGCGGAGAAAAAACTGAGTGAAACGGTGATGAAAATTGCGCAGACCTGGTCTGCTCCCCAATTACGCCGGAAGTGAATTTTTTTCATGACTTTTATCTGTGCGTATTTAGAAGTTAGAGTATAAATAACGAATAATTACGGAGGAATTCTGATGGGTGAAAAAGCCGAAACCGCCACACACGGCGTTAAGCTGACCGATGCGGCTGCCGAGAAGGTAAAGTCTTTGCTGGAGAAGGAAGGCAGGGACGATCTGCGGCTGCGTGTGGCAGTTCAGCCGGGCGGATGTTCGGGACTGATGTATCAGCTTTATTTTGACGAGCGTCTTTTGGACGGGGACGCAACCGCCGATTTTGACGGCGTGGAAGTTGTGGTTGACCGGATGTCCGTTCCTTATCTGAACGGTGCGGTGATTGATTTTGCCGATTCGATCGAGCGCCAGGGATTTACCATCGACAATCCGAATGCGGTCGGAACGTGTTCGTGCGGAGAGTCGTTTCACTGAAGAAAAGCCTGCTCCGCCGGAGGGGTGTGCGTAGATACGCATGATTTAAGGAAAATGCGAAGGGATTCCATGAAACGAAAAGTTATTTCGCTTGTTTTGGCAGGTACGCTTCTGCTTGGGGTCGGCGCGTGCGCGCAGGCCGAATCCGAAAAAGACGCACAGTCCGCGCAGCAGCTTGCCCCATGGGATAAATCTCAGCTGAAAACCGAAGAAAAAAACGGCGTGATCTCGCTTGTGTTTCCCAAAACCAAACCTCCGCGGGATCTTGTTGTGCAGCAGCTGCAGCCCGGCACGGGCAAAGAAGTGAAAAACACCGATTTCGTGGTGGCCAATTATACGGGTCAGGTGTGGGGAAAGGAGAAACATTTCGATTCTTCCTTTGACCGCGGAAATCCCACCGGTTTTTCTTTGGAAAAAGTTATTCCGGGCTGGACAAAGGGTCTGGCCGGGCAGAAAGTGGGAGCCAAAGTGGCTCTGATCGTACCGCCGAAACTGGGTTACGGCCCGGCGGGCGGACAGTCCTCGGCGGGAATAGGGAAAGACGACGTGATCGCATTTTACGTGGAGATCACCGATGCTTACTCCAAAGACCAGGCAGGGCAGCCCGACGCGCAGCCGGAGGCGGATCCCGCTTCTCTGCCGATTGAGATAAAGGGCGCTGTGGGCGGCCCGATCTCCGTAAAAGTAAAACCGAAAATGAGCGATCCGAAAGAAAAGACCACGACCGTTCTGGCCCGGGGCACGGGAGAGCCCGTCGGGGAAGCCGGAACTACCATCTACTATCAGGTGGCGGCCTCGAATTGGGACAACTCCATTTCCGAGACCACATACGGCCAGGTCGGAGTGCAAAGTTCCCCGGTGCAGAAAACAGGGCTGTTTGACGGCCTGGTCGGAATTCCCGTAGGATCGCGGGTACTGATTACCCTTCCGCCGATGGAAAACACGGAAGGGGCGAATAAGCTCTCTTCGGCTTTGGTGGTTGATATTTTGGGGCAGACAAAGGAAGCACGAAAGAAGTAACCCGCACTCCCGTGCGGGAAAATGGATGAAATGAGAGCGGTATGACCGAACACAATGCCGGGGCGGAGAACACGGAAAAAGATGCCGTACGGATTCTTCTCTACTCCGATAACCGTAACGTGCGCCGTGAGGTAATTGATTCTCTCGGCGTCCGCCTGGGTGCGAATATGCCCAAAATCTCATGGACGGAGGCGGCAACCTGGCAAGGTGCGGAGCTGAAAGTCAGGGAAGGCAAATTTGATCTGATGATTTTGGATGCCGAGGCATCCAAATTGGGCGGAATCGGATTGGGGATGAAAATCCGCGACGAAATTAACCCGGATATCCCATATATTGTGCTGATCGCGCGTCCCCAGGATGAATGGCTGGCGCGGGTGGCAAAACCCGCAGCCGTGCTGTCCTGTCCGGTTAATCCCCGGGAATTGGCGGTTACAGTGCGTGAAGTGCTGAAAAAGCACTGAACGCCAAAGCCGCACAACGGTATAAACAAAAAGTTTTACCGTAATTCGTAAACAAAAAGAAGGAAGGTCCACAATGACGGTTCGCCGTGTTGCTCTTCTCACCGCAGGCGGATTTGCGCCCTGTCTGTCCACTGCGGTCGGAGAACTGATCCAGCGCTACACTGCCCTTGATCCCAAGATTGAAATTATCGGTTATCAGTACGGATATCACGGTCTGCTGACGGGCAATTATGTGGTGTTTGACGAACACGCACGGCGCAACGCCGCGGCACTGGCAAAATTCGGCGGCTCGCCGATCGGCAATTCGCGTGTGAAGCTGACCAATTCGCAGGATCTTGTGGACCGCGGCTTAATCAGGCCGGGGGAGAACGCTTTGGAAGTTGCGGCGGAAAATCTGCGCCGCGACGGCGTGGACGTGCTGCATACGATCGGCGGGGACGATACCAACACCACCGCGGCGGATCTGGCGGCGTATCTTCGCGACAACAACTATAAACTGACGGTTGTGGGACTGCCGAAGACGATTGACAACGATATCGTGCCGATTCGCCAGTCTCTCGGGGCGTGGACCGCTGCGGAGCAGGCGGCAAAGTTTGCCCAAAATATCGTCGGCGAACACCGCTCCAATCCGAGAATGCTGATCATTCACGAAGTAATGGGCCGCAACTGCGGATATCTGACGGCGCAGGCGGCGGATAACTATCATAAATGGGTGCGGGAGCAGGATTGGGTGCCCTCTTCGGGTCTTTCCGGCGACCGGTGGGATGTGCATGCCGTATATATTCCCGAAATTACCTTTGATCTGGATACGGAGGCTTCCCGGCTGCGTAAAATTATGGATGAGATCGGCAATGTAAACATTTTCCTTTCCGAAGGTGCGGGAATTGACGAGATCATCGAAGAACTGCTGGAAGAAGGAAAAGAAGTGGAACGCGACCCGTTCGGTCACGTGAAGCTGGACACGATCAATCCCGGGCAGTGGTTCGCCAAACAGTTCTCGCAGGCAATCGGGGCGGAAAAAGTGATGGTTCAAAAGTCCGGATATTTCTCCCGTTCCGCGGCGTCAAACGAAGCAGATCAGAAACTGATTGCGCAGATGGCGCAGATGGCGGTGGAGTGTGCCCTGCGCGGCGAATCCGGCGTGATCGGCAATGACGAAGAAGACGGCGATACAATGAAGGCAATTGATTTCGGGAGAATTGCCGGCGCAAAGCCGTTTGACGTCACGCAGAAATGGTTTAAGGATCTCATGCAGGACATCGGTCAGCAGTGGGAGCCGAAGTCGGAACACGCAGAATAAAAAACGGCTGCCCGCGCCGCGGGCGGGCAAAACAGCCGAAACACTTTTCGCGGGGGGGTACTACGGTGCCCCCCCCGCTTTGCGTCCGAAGCAGGCCGGTCACACAACCGTGAGTGACACAGTGCTGCCGGGCTGCAGTTTTTCTCCGCCCGCGGGATTTTGCAGACGCACGGTTTTGAAAAGTCCGCCGAGAATTTTTTGCACATCCACATTAAATCCCGCATCTTTCAGGATTTTCACGGCTTCTCCGAGCTGTCTGCCGACCACATTGGGCACGGGAACCGGAGTTTTGCCCTTCGAAACGGTCAGCGTTACGGTGTCGTTTGCGTGCAGCGTTGTACCCGCACCGGGACTCAGGGAAATAATACGGCCTTTTTCCACGGTATCCGAGTAGGTTTCGGTTTCGGAAACACGCAGTGACTGTGCTTCGAGCGCGGCGCGTGCCTCTGTTTCCGCCATTCCCGTAACGTCGGGCACCAAAATCGGTTTGCGCCCTTTGGAAACGGTAAAGAGAACCTCCGAATCGTGCACGGCGGATGTGCCGGCTGCCGGCTGCTGACTGATTACTTTTCCTTTTTCCGCGGTTTCGGACCAGTCTTCACGCTGCCGTGCCCGGAAACGGGACTTTCCGAGCAGTTTTTGGGCTTCATCCGCATTCAGATTTACCAGGTCGGGAACCTGCAGATATTCCACTCCCCGGGAAATAAGCAGCCGCAGTTTTGCGGAGGGGTGGATTTTGCTCCCTGCTTTGGGGTCTGTTCCGATAGCGGTATCTTTGGCAACGGTATCGGAAAACGCATATTGTGTTTCCACGGCGGTAAAACCGGCCTTTTTCAGCTGTGCGGCGGCAGCGGCGGAGGTTTTTCCCGCAACGTCCGTTACCTGCAGGCGCATGCCGGGCCCGTATTCAAACCACCAGTATCCGCCCGATGCGCACAGTGCGGCGAGGATCAGCAGCGGAAGGAGGAAAATCGGCAGGCGGCGGGATCTGTGTTTCCGTTTTTTCTTTTGTTTTTCCGCAGTCTGTGCCATACGTGCGGCGGAGTGCCGTTCAGGGAGAGAAGTCCCGGGGGCCGTTGCAAGTATTTCCGTGACTGCCGGCTGCGGGTGCAGGTCTGCGGTGTATGCAGGCTGTTCTCCGGCCGCGGGGGTATTTTTCGTTTCGGTCGGCGCTTCGGCAGATGAAGGCTGAACCTGCGTGGGCAGCGTATTGGCTTTCGGCGGGAATATGGGCAGCCGGCGAAGCAGGAGCTCCGGGGAAATCATGCTTTCGGCATGCCGCAGTATTTTCAGTGCCTCCTGCGCGTTTGCGGGTCTTTCGGCTGTGTTTTTGGCGGTGAAAAGCGAAATCAGAGAGTCGATTTCCTCCGGAATCCATTCAAGTTTTTCCCCGATCCGCGGAATCTGCCTGTTAAGGTGGGCGTAGGCAAGGGAAAATGCGGAGGTGCCGGGGTAGGGAAGTTCCCCCGCAAGGAGTTCGTAGGCCATGATTCCCACGGAGTAAATATCGGCGGCGGCATCCGCCCGCCGGCCGGAGAGAATTTCGGGTGCGAGATATGCCACTGTTCCCAGAACGGCGGATGTGCCGGCGCTCAGACTGCCTGCGGCGTGGGCGAGACCGAAGTCCGCTACTTTTGCCGTTTCCTGCGCATGCACGCTGCCCGGGCGAAGAGGCGCCGAGAGCAGAATGTTTTCGGGTTTCACGTCGCGGTGGACGATGCCTGCTTTATGTGCCGCGGCAAGAGCGTGAAGAATCTGTTCGATGAGGGAAAGCGTCTGTCCGAGGGTGAGTGATCCCAGGCGGTTTAATTCGCTGCGCAGATTAGGGCCGTTTACCAGCTCCATCACCAGATAAGCCCGTTCGCCTTCGGGGGTGTGGGCCACGCCCTGATCGTGCACGGCAACAATGTGCGGGTCGTTCAGCGAAGCGGCGGCGCGTGCCTCGCGGATGAAACGGGCGGTAAAATTGTCCTGTTCCGCCAGATGCGGATGAATCAGTTTCAGTGCAACGGGACGCTCCAGGCGCAGATCGTCCGCGCGGTAGACACTGGCCATTCCTCCGCGGGCGATCAGTGCGTCAATACGGTATCTGGCATCAATAACTGTGCCGATCAGATAGTCGCTGTTCTTCACTCTCTCAGGTTACCTAAAATAGCCGGTCCGTACCCGACAAACCCACGTTATGTTGCCGATACGGACCGGGGACGGATATTCAGAAGCGGCTCATCGCATTCTTGACTTTTGCCACGTATTTTACGGTATCCGGGCGCATTCCGTTCTTCTTTACCCCGCCCAGTCCCTGATAATATCCGGCGATGCCCTGTTCGAGGGAGTCCGCGTGTTTCTGGAGATATCTGATAATTGCCACACCCGCGACGATATTGTCCTGCGGATTGAGCAGATTCAGTTTGCGGCCTACGAGACTTCCCGCCCATTTTCCGGATCCCGGGATTACCTGCATTGTTCCCACGGCATTGGCCGGAGAAACAGCCGCGGCGTCAAAACCGGACTCAACGAAAGCATGGGCGAGAGCCAGCTTCGGATTCACACCCATCTGCGCCGCCGTGCCTGCCACCATCCGCTGCACCTCGGCTTTTGAGGGAAGCTTTGAGGCAACGAGAGCGTGTTTGTTTTCGTTTGCCGCGTTTACGGTGGCCTGCGGATACGTGTATCCGGGGAAATTATTCTTTACCAGCTGTGCTTTGGGTGTTTTCCCTGTTTTGGGCGCGGCGGCCTGTGTCTGCGCCGGTTTTGCCTGTGCGCGTGAACCGGAAATCTGATTTACCCGCTGCTGAACTGCGGCATATCTGCTTCCCAGCAGTGCCCGGCGGGTTTCCCCGGAGCCGTATTTTCCTGCCATAACTTCGCGTGCCAGACGGTCGGTGTCTTCGGGTGTGTCGGCTTTCCGCACCTCAGCCGGAGCCGCGCTTTGCACAGCGGTCTTGGGCGCGGCGGGCGCTGCGGGTGTGTTCCCTGCGGTGTGAACCGCAGCCGCGACAGGCGCGGGCGTCGGTGCGGGAGACGGGTTTTGTTTCGGAGAGGCCGATACGGAGATCTTGGGCACCAGCACAGGCTGCGGATCAGTCTGCGGTGCCTCGCTCAGTGCCCGGCGTGTGCGCTTTTTCGCCACTGCGGGTTTCGCCTCCGCCGCGGAAACGGAACGGTTCCGATCCAATGAGGTTTTTGCGTCGAAGGCCGCGAAGACCGTATATCCGGCGAAGGCTTTTCTGTCCGCGGATCTTTCCGCGGAAGCGGCCGGGTGCGCCGGAGTTACGATGCGCCGCGCAGCGGGGGCGGCAGAGTGCAGGGGAGCGGCGGGTGCCGCGGGTGTGTTCCCTGCGGTGTGAACCGCAGCCGCGACAGGCGCGGGAGCGGGCGCGGCGGGCGTATTGCTTTCGGGTGCAGACTTCGTTTGGCTGTCTTTATCCGCATCCGCTGCGGGAATCTGCAGCCATTTGCCCGGCCGGAGCGCGGCTCCGGCTTCCAGACGGTTGGCAGCGATCAGATCTTTTTCCGTCACTGCGAATTTTTGTGCAATTGCGGACAGATCGTCTCCGCTCTGTACTTTGTAGCCCGTTTTTATTTTCTGTTTTCCGTCGGTCTGCGAAAGTGCCTCATGGTCGAGAACGGTGTTGCCGCGAAGATGGGGATCTGCGTTCTGTTCCGGAATATTGTTTGCCGGCGTGGCGGCTGTCGGGGCAACTGCGCCCACAAGCGCTGCTACGGCGAGAGTGGTACCGGTACCTTTTAACATTTTTTTCGACACACTTGCCTCCGCAATATAGTTGTGCCCACCTGTTTTTGGTGTGACAAAAGTTCAAAACGTTTTAATTGTTACAATTGAGAGCATAGTTCATTTTGTAGTGTGTCGTAAAGTCGAAACAAAAAATTGGTATTATAATCGCGTGATGGATTCAAATGATATGCCCCAATGGCTCAGCTACCCGGAAGTCTCCGAACTGCTGCAGATCCCGCTGCGCGACGTGCGCAACCTCGTCCGCGGCAACTTTCTCCTTGCGGTCCGCCGGGGGCCGAACAACGCACTCGCGGTACACAGACTGCAGTTTACGGATAAATCGGGAAAATGGGAGATCCTGCGGCCTCTGCGCGGAACGCTGACTGCCCTGCGCGATGCCGGATTCGATTCCGAAGAGGCAATGCGCTGGCTCCTGGAAGAAAACGACGTGCTGGGAACCACACCTCTGCAGGCTCTTCGGGAAAACAATATTCACGCTGTCCGCAGGGAAATCACGGGACTGATTTTTTAACCGCGGTTTAACGCCCCGGGCAGCGTTACGAGCGCCTGGCGCGAAGCAGATCCATCAGCAGATCAAGGATGGTGCTTTTTCTGCCCAGATCCCGGGCAGCCTGTGCGGCCAGTGTTTCGCGGGCGGAAATCATCTTCTCGTGCCGGGCAAGCGCTCCGCTGCCGACAATATACCCACGCGCCCTGCGCAGTTCTTCGTCTGTCAGCTCTCTGCCGATCAGCGCATCGAAGTCATCCGCCTGACGGCGGTCTTCCGCTTCACCGGCAAGCATTTTGCGCGTCAGGGAAAGCAAAACCGTGCGTTTTCCTTCCCGCAGATCGTCTCCGGCGGGCTTGCCCGTCTCCCGCGGATCGCCGAAAATTCCCAAAACGTCGTCCCGCATCTGAAACGCTTCCCCCAAAGGACGTCCGATACGTGAAACCGCAGCCAGATCGGCACGGCGGGCCCCTGCCAAAACCGCTCCCAGCAGCAGCGGAACTTCCACGGAATAGCGGGCGGATTTGTGATACAGCACTGACATTGCCCCGCGCAGCGCCGCGTCGTGGCCGCTGTCCAAAGGCAGGTATTCGCCGCGCATATCCAAATACTGCCCAAAAGCAACCTCTGCCGTCATGCGGTGAAACATTTTCTGCGCTTCTGCCCGCGCCGTATCGTTCACCGCTTCCGCGTCGGCAAAAGTAAGTGCGGAAAGAGAAAGAAGAAAATCGCCAAGCAGAATCGCGCCGCTGCGTCCGTATTCCTCCCCGCTGCCTGCCCAATGCTCCCGGCCGTGTTCTTTTTGAAAATACACGTGGGCGGTTTCGCTGCCCCTGCGCAGAGATGCGCCGTCGATAATATCGTCGTGAATCAGCGCGGAAAGCTGATACAGCTCCAATGCGGCGGCGGCGGTAACCGGCAGGGAATCGGGTGTCGGGGAAAACATCTGCCACCCGGCGGCCAGAAAAAGTGCCCGGGTGCGTTTTCCGCCTCCGGCCAGTGCGGCGGCAGGCGCAAGAAACGAATCGCGGATTCGCCCGTCAACGTCTTGTGCGGGGATAGCGGTGGCATTCAGATACTTTTCCAAGAACTGATTCACATTTTGGCGGAACGCCCGGACCTGTTCACTCATACCTTCAATCATAGAGGAAAAACAGCGTATCTCCCGCTTATTGCGCCCGCGCAAAATAAGAAAAGCAAAATCACACCGTTTTGTCTCCTCATATATACGCGGAAACGGGTAACCTGATAAGGCAGTGTTTGAAAATTTTTATACCGAAGTACGAGGAAAATATGCCTGAAAATCAACAGCAAAGCACCCGGCGGGGGAAGAACGGCACGGGAGGATCTATGTGGCGCCCTGCTTCGTCCGGCCGCCGCGCATCGGGGAAACGTTCTTTTCGGGATTCGCGTACAGACGGAAAAGGCGGCAAACGCCTATGGTCGGCGGGCGAAGAGCAGCGCGGAGGGCGTGACGCGCGCGGCGCAAACGGAAACGGCAAAAGAGGCGACGGGGGCGGTAAATACCGGAACCGTTTCGGCCGTGAGGACGCAGGCACTGCGCGCCGGGAGGAAAATTTTGATTCCGGCCGGCCGCAGCGCCGGCAATACCGCACCGGGGAGAGCAAAGACGGGCGTGACGCGCGCGGCGCAGGACGCGGCTATTCCAAACGCTTTGAGGGGAAGCGGGAAAGAAAGGATTTCCGGCGTGAAGACCGGCCGGACTTTAGGGACGGCAAAGCCCGGGAGCGTCGGGACTATGGGGAAAACAAAGGACGGTTCGGCGGAAACGAACGCAGAGAATACAGGCCTGCCCGCGAAGACCGAAACTTCCGTGATGCCAGGGCACAGATTCTCAGTGAGATTCCGCAGTCCGTTACCGCAGAAAGTCTGGATGCCGATACGCGTCTGCACCTGCGCAATCTGAACCGGGAAAATGCCGAGGCCGTGGCACGCCATTTGGCCTACGCCGGAGAAATGCTGGATATCGAACCCGAGACGGCATACAGACATGCCCGGGCGGCGTACACGCGCGCGGCGCGGATCGACGTGGTACGCGAGGCTCTGGGAATTACCGCGTATCTGACCGGGCGATACAGGCAGGCCCTGACCGAACTGCGCACATACCGCCGCATGAGCGACGATTATTCCCATGTGCCCCTGGAGGCGGACGCGGAACGCGGACTGGGCAGATCCGAAAAAGCGCTGCGGTTTATTGAGGGGATTGCGCTGAACCGTCTTGAACCCGAAGCGAAAATCGAACTCGCGCTGGTTGCCTCCGGTGCGCACGGCGATCTGGGAGATGCCCGGGGCGGGCTGAAGGTTTTGGAGAAAATTTTGGTTGAAAACCTAAATCCCGCTCTTGCCGCCAGGGTACAGTTGGTAAAGGCAGACCGTTTGGCGGAATTGGGACGGGAAGAGGAAGCCGGGGCACTGCGCGCCGAGTGGGAGGCGAAACTTACGGGTGAAAACGGCGGCGATCTGATGGTGGACCTGAACGATATTTTGGACGACGAACCGGAAAATGAAGAGGAAAAGACCGCTTCGGATCCGTCCGAAAACGAAGCCGAAAACGGAGGCGGTGAAAAGCCGGCAGCCGAACGGGAAAGCGGTTCGGATCTGCGGGACGTGGAGATTTCCGACGAAGATTTTGACGGGCTTTTCCCCACCGGCACGGAAAATGAAAAAGAGAATGAATAATGCCCGCAACACAGCTGCTATACTGCAATGAACCCCCGGCCGCACATTATGAGGCACTGTTTTTGGATCTGGACGGCGTGTGCTATTTGGGCGCGCAGCCGGCTCCGCACGCTCCGGAGGGGCTTGAAAAAGCCAAATCTCTGGGCGCAAAAACGGTTTATATTACGAATAACTCTTCGCGCACACCGCGTACGGTGGCGGCGCATTTAAGCAGGATCGGAATTCCCACCGCAGAAGAAGAAGTGGTGAATTCCGCGCTCACCACAGCAAAGCAGCTCGGAGAATATCTGCCGGCCGGGGCACGGGTGCTCGTAATCGGCGGAGCCGGAGTGCAGGAGGCGGTTGCCGAGGCGGGATACGAAACGGTTTCCGATGCCGACACCGATCCCGTGGCGGTCGTGCAGGGACTGGCGGAAAATGTGGGCTGGGCAGAGCTTTCCGAAGCCGTGCTGGCAATCAAAAAAGGAGCACTTTACTTTGCCACGAATCTGGACGCAACACTGCCCAAAGAACGCGGGGAAATGATCGGAAACGGATCGCTGGTCGCCGCGGTGGTCAACGCAACGGGCAAAACCCCGGTTTCGGCAGGAAAACCGGACCGCTATATTTATAATTACGCCAAGATACACAGCGGCTTTGAAAATGTTTTGGCTGTGGGCGACCGCCTGAATACGGATATTGCGGGTGCGGTGAATGCCGGAATTCCCGCTTTGCACGTGCTCACGGGCGTTTCCCGGGCACGGGACGTTCTGCTTGCCGAACCGGACGAACGCCCCAATTTTCTGGCACTGGACTTATCGGATTTGGCGCGGCCCATGCCGCGTGTCTTCAAAGACGGGGATGTTTGGAGATGCGCCGGCCACTGCGCTGCCGTAACGCAGGGAACGGTCGTGACAGACGGATCGGCAATGCCCGGGGTGATCTTGCCAAACAGCTACAGGGCGGCGGCTGCCGCGGTCTGGGAATATCTCGACAACGGCGGGAAGCGGGAGAACCTGCGTCTGCCCGCGCAGATAACGGTAGTGCGGGGTGAATGATGGCAAAGCCTCCGATTTCCGTGGATGCGTCTTTGGAGCGTCTGTCCGAAATGGATTTGGAACAGCAGATAGCCGTTCTTGAGGAAATACATGCGGAACTGGCGAAACAGCTTTCGCGGACGCAGGCATAAGTATTATGGCAAAACTGATTCGTGTGGATGCCGAACTGGCCCGCCGCGGGCTGGCTCCTTCGCGCAGCGCGGCTGTTGCGCTGATCAGGCAGGGGCGCGTAAAGCTGGACGGGATTACCGTGACCAAGCCCGCCCGGCAGATGGATCCGGCGCAGGCGCTTGTGATAGACACGAAAAACATGGACAATTACGCTTCCCGCGGTGCCTATAAACTGCTGGGCGCACTGTCCTATCTGGGTTCGCGGGCCCCGAAAATCGCGGGCGTGCAGGCATTGGACGCCGGAGCTTCCACAGGCGGGTTTACCGATGTGCTTCTGCGCCGGGGAGCCGCACACGTGGTCGCCGTCGATGTGGGATACGGGCAGCTGCTGTGGCGGCTGCGCGAGGATCCGCGCGTAACCGTAGTGGAACGGACCAATGTGCGTGAACTGCGACCGGAGACAGTGGGAATAAGACCGCAGCTGGTGGTGGGGGATCTTTCCTTCATCTCACTGACGCTCGTTCTTCCGGCTCTCGTGCGGACCTGCGCGGAGCGCGCGGATTTTCTTCTGATGGTCAAACCCCAATTTGAGGTGGGCAGGGAACTGCTGGGCGCGGGCGGAGTGGTACGTGATGTGAATCTGCATTACCGCAGCGTGCTGAAAGTGGCGAACTGCGCCGCGGACTGCGGACTGACGGTGAAAGACTGCGCGCCTTCTCCGCTTCCCGGCCCGAAGGGAAATGTGGAGTATTTCCTTTATCTGCAAAAAACGCCGGAGATGCCCGACACTCCCGAAAAAACCGACATAGGGCAGATGATCCGTGACGCAATCGCCGCCGGTCCGGCAGGAAAACGGCAAATCCGCCGGGAAGACAGCCGCAGACAATAGTGAGAACAGACAAAGAACACTTATAATAAAACAGAATCTGTTTACGTAGAGGAGAATTTGCATGGCACGATCCATTGCGCTGATTGCGCACAGTTCGCGTTCGGATATTTACTCCTCGATTCTTTCTTTCAAAAAATACATGAAAGCGGCCGGAATAGAAGTTGTGGATGCCCGTGCCCACGCCGATTTGTCGCGTACGGAACTGATCGCGGTTTTCGGCGGCGACGGCACGATTCTGTGGGCCGCCGAGCGGGCCCGCGGACTGCGGAAACCGATTTTGGGCATTAATTACGGCCATGTCGGTTTTCTTGCGGAAGTCGACCGTGATTCCCTGAGGAATGTGGCAGATGCGATTATTGCCCGGGAATGGTCCGTGGACGAAAGAATGACCGTTGACCTGACCGTGGAATACCCGACGGGAAAGACCGTCTGCGGCTGGGCGCTGAACGAGGCGGCGATTGCGAAGGCGCCGCCTTCGCGGATGATCGGGGTTGATGTGGCAGTCGACGGGCACGGCGTTTCCTCGTTTAAAACAGACGGTATTCTGATTTCCACCCCGACCGGCTCCACGGGATACAATTTTTCCGCGGGAGGCCCGATTGTCTGGCCTGACGTACAGGCCATGGTACTCGTGCCTGTTGCGGCGCATGCGCTCTTTACGCGGCCGATGGTGGTTGCGCCAAATTCCGTTCTGACCGTTAGGATAAGTGAAGACACGGCGGCGGTGACCTGCGACGGGCGGCGCACTCTTCCCCTTGCGCGCGGATCGGTGCTGAGCGTCACCAGAGGCAGCGAAAACGTGCGTTTGGCAAGACTGAACGACGCGCCTTTTTCCGAACGTCTGGTGGCGAAATTTCAGCTGCCGGTGACAGGATGGAGAGTGCAGGGAGGCGACGAATCATGATCGAAGAAATTTCAATCCGCAATCTGGGCGTAATCGCCTCCTCCTCTTTGTATTTTCATCCCCGGATGACGGTAATTACCGGGGAAACGGGTGCCGGCAAAACCATGGCACTGACTTCTTTGCAGCTGCTCATGGGAGCGAAGGCGAATGCGTCGCTGGTGCGCGAAGGAGCGGAGAAAGCCACTGTTGAGGGAATCTTCCAAATTCCCGCCGACAGCGAAGTGTGTGCCGCAGCCGAAGACAGCGGAGGCAGTGTGGATCTGTGCGGGGACGAAGCTACGCTTGTAGTGCTGCGGCAGGTCTCGCAGACCGGACGGTCGCGGGCCCGGGTAGGCGGAGCGGGAGTTCCTGCCGCCGTACTGAAAGAAATTGCCGGCCGGCTCTTTACCGTGCACGGGCAGGCCGATCAGCTGCGGCTGGGAAACAAATCCGACCAGCTGCGCGCATTGGACGGGTATGCGCGCATTCGCGAACTTCGCGTCTACGCCGACTATGTGCGGCAGTGGAAACACTACAGACAGCTGACCGGGAGGTATACCGCGGCAAAAGACGATCTCGGCGGTTACGGTGCCAGGCGTCTTGCCCTGGAAGCACTTATCCGGCGCGTGGAAGCCGTAGATCCGCAGATCGGGGAAGAAGAGGAACTTCGTGCCCGGGCGCACAGGCTCGAACACAGCGAAACTTACAGGCAGATTTTATGCGGGAGCCTTACGCTGCTGGACGGGTCGGATTCGGCGCAGGGCGTGCTGTCTCTGTTGGATTCGGCGATAAGGGAACTGTCCAGGGGCGAAGAAAATGATTTCGCGCAGCACGCCCGCACACTTACGGATGCCGCGCAGCTGATTTCCGATGTAAGCACGGAATTAAATGCGGCGCTGCAAAACACGGACGCCGATCCCGGGCAGCTGGACCGCATTTACGGGCGGCGGGCCGCGCTGAACGAAATTCAGCGCGATCTGGCAATGGACATTCCGACGATGCTTGAACGCTGCCGGCAGGCGCGGGAAGAACTTTCGGCAGCGCAGGATCCCCGCGAATATCTGCGGGAGCTGGAAACCCGGGTTTCCGAAACACGCGAAGAACTGCAAAAACTGGCGGGAGAAATATCGGATATCCGGCGCAGGGCCGCCGGGGAACTTTCCCGGCAGGTGAGCGGGCAGCTGCGGGAACTGTCGATGGCCGGTGCGCAGTTTACGGTACGCGTACGGGAAGCCGGACAGCTTTCGGAAACGGGAGGCGATGATGTGTCTTTTCTTCTTTCGGCGCATCCCGGGGCCCGATTCGCGCAGTTGGCGCAGACGGCTTCCGGAGGTGAGATGTCGCGGATTATGCTCGCGCTGGAAGTCGTCCTCGCGCAGAAAAACAGTCTTCGGGGGCACACATTCGTGTTTGACGAGATTGATGCCGGTATCGGCGGGGAAACCGCATTGCAGGTGGGGCGGCGTCTTGCCCGCCTGGCACGGACGGCACAGGTTATCGTGGTAACGCATTTGGCCCAGGTTGCGGCGTTCGGGGATACTCAGCTGGTAGTGAGCAAAACTACCGACGGGAAAGAAACTTTTACCACTGTGCAGGAAGTGAAGGGCGAAGAAAGAGAGGCGGAATTGGCACGAATGCTTTCCGGGCAGACAAATTCAACTGCGGCGCGGATCCACGCTGCCCAGTTGCTGGAGCTGGGCGCAACGGAGGAATAGAATCATGTTTGGAAAACTGTGGTCCGGCGACGGAGGCTGTGATCCGGCAATCAGCGGGATGGTCAAGAGCGACAGACGCACCAAAAATCTGACCAAGCGCCTTACGACGGGTGATATTGCGGTAATCGACCATGAAGATATCGACCGCGTCTCGGCGGAGGCCCTTGTGGAATGCAGACCCCTGGCAGTGCTGAACGCGGCAAAATCCACTTCCGGAAAATATCCGAATCCGGGTCCGGAGATTTTGCTGTCTGCGGGAATTCCGCTGATCGACAATTTGGGCGAAAAAATAATGGATATTCCCGAGGGGACCACGGTTGAGATTCTGCACACCGGCGAGGTGCTCTGCGAGGGAACGGCGGTGGCGCAGGGGACGGTGCAGACGGAGGAAACAAACCGCCGCGATCTGGAAATTGCGCGCCGGGGGATTCCCGCGCTGCTGAAGGCCTTCGCCGCGAACACCATGGAATATGTGGAAAAAGAACAGGATCTGATTCTGGACGGCGTGGGCGTGCCGAAAAATATCAAAACCAATTTCAAAGGACGCCATGCGCTGGTTGTGGTGCGCGGATACCAATACAAGGAAGACTTGGAGGCACTGCGCCACTACGTGCGCGAATGCCGTCCGGTTATTATCGGTGTGGACGGCGGCGCGGATGCCGTTCTTCAGGCGGGCTACAAACCGGATATGATTGTCGGTGACATGGATTCCGTTTCCGATCAGGCACTGCTGTGCGGAGCGGAAATTATAGTACACGCCTACCGGGACGGACGCGCCCCGGGAAAGAAACGCGTGGAAAATCTGGGCGTGGACTATGTGGTGTTTCCCGTTACCGGCACTTCCGAAGACGTGGCAATGCTGATTGCCGACGACAGGGGAGCAGAACTGATTGTGGCGGTGGGGACGCACTCGACACTGATTGAATATCTGGACAAAGGGCGGAAAGGAATGGCTTCCACGTTTCTCACCCGGCTCCAGGTCGGTGCAAAACTGATTGACGCGAAAGGCGTCTCCCGGCTTTATCGGGCACGGATCCCAACCTGGCCGCTGGTTCTGCTGGCGGCGGCGGGAGTGCTGGCAATCGGCGCGGCAATGTATTCCACTTCCGCAGGGCAGGTATTTTTCGGTTTGGTGCAGGTATGGATTTCGGATGCCGCACATTGGTTCAAAGGTCTTTTTAGGTGGTAAAAATGATTGATTTTCGCTATCATCTGGTGTCGCTGATTTCCGTATTTATTGCTTTGGCGGTGGGAATTATTCTGGGTGCCGGCCCGCTGCAGAATTCCATCGGGGAAAGACTTTCCGCGGAAGTGGATTCACTGCGGGCGGCAAACAGCGCCCTGAAATCGGAAAACGAATCGCTGACCATACGCAATTCGGGCCAGGCGCGTGCCTGGGAAGCTGCCGCCCCGACGCTGGTGGGCAACACACTGAAAGACATGAACGTTTCGATTGCCGTGCTTCCCGGAGTGAAAGACGATATCGTGAAAAAAACCCGGGATGTGCTGACTGCCGCGGGAGCCGCGGTAAACGGCACGGTGCAGATTACGGAAAACTGGACGGCACTGGGGGAAAACGGAGAGCGTGAACAGCTTGCCCGGCAGATTCAGACCGTGCTTCCCGAAGCCGCGGCGGTGAAAGACGCGAACGGAAAAATTTCGCTTGCCCTGCTGAAACTGCTGAAAGGCGGAATAAAATCCCCGGAAGAGAAACCGCTGTACGATATATTCGGTTCCTCGGATGTGCAGGTGGCGGATTTTTCGCAGGCAGGGGCGAATAAGGCAGACGGGCTTGTGATTCTGGCTCCCGATGTGCCGGACAATCCGCCGTCCAAAGATCATCCGCGCAATGCACGGCAGGCAAAACAGCAGGATATGAACACAAAAATGTTTAGTGCCCTCATCTCCGCGGCAGGGGAGCAGATGCCCGCGGTGCTGTCGGGAAATGCGGATTCGCAAAATGATTTGGTGCTCGTGGCGCGCACGGCGCGACTGAACATCTCTACCGCCGACGCAATCGAACCGGCTCTGGCCATGGTAAATATTCCGCTGGCGCTGGCGGCGGATTTTCAGGGCAAGACGGTCTCCTACGGTCTTGCCGACGGTGTTGACGCGGTAATCGGGGAGCACACGGAAGCCGGCAAAAACGCATCCGCTTCCGCGCAATAACACGGCAGAGAGGTAAAAATGCTGAAAAACATACTGCTGCCTGCGGCCGGTGCCGCAGCCGGTTTCTGCTGCACGAAAGCGGCGGCGAAAAATCTGAAAGGCCCGCATTGGGAACGGACTTCCTTTTCCGGGGGCAGCGTTTCCCTGACGGAAGGCGTGGCGGCCGTGGGAGCGGTGCTTGCGGGCAACGTTTTTTCCGGTGGGAAAAAACTGCGCCGCGGCGCACTGAGTGCAACTTGTGCCGCAGCCCTGGCAGGGTGGATCGACGACCGGTGCGAAAATAAATTTGCGGCCCGCGGCAAGGGCTTCAGAGGGCATTTGGGTGCCCTGAAAAACGGGGAGATAACGTCGGGTCTGCTGAAAATTCTGATTATCGGCTCCGGTTCCCTGTGTGCGTCCCGTATTATACGGGAAAACGGCGGGAGCCGTGTCGGAAGAATCTCGGACACGGCAGTGAATACGGTGATTACGGCAGGGATGGCAAATCTGCTCAATCTCTTTGATCTGCGTCCGGGAAGGTCGCTGAAAGCGGCTGCGGCGCTGTCCGTACTGACTCTGCCCGGACGGGGAAGGGGCATCGGATCTTCGGTGCTGGGATCGGCTGTCTGTCTTCTTCCCGACGATCTTGCGGGAAAGACAATGCTCGGGGATTTGGGGGCAAATGCTCTCGGCGCGTCTTTGGGTGTGGCGCTGAGCGCTTCGCGTTCGCGTGCCCTGCGTCTGCTGTCCCTCTCGGGGATTACGGCCCTGACTCTGCTCAGCGAGAAGGTGTCGTTTTCGCGCGTAATCGAAGACAGTGAAATTCTTTCCGCTCTGGATCGGCTGGGACGCAGCGATTATGCCCCGGGCAGCTAAAATAACACGCGGTTTTGCCGGCGCGGCGGGAGTAATTGCCCTGCTGACCGTGTTTTCCCGTTTTGCGGGTCTGCTGCGCAAACTGGCACAGTCCTGGGCGGTCTCGGACGGAACGGTTGCCACTGCCTACGACACCGCCAACACCGTGCCCAATGTTTTATTTGAGGTTGCCGCCGGAGGCGCCCTTGCGGGGGCGGTTATTCCCCTGATTTCCGGATTTCTGGCCCGCGGCGAAAAGGAAAAGATGGCCCGGACCGCCTCGGCCCTCGTCACATGGGTGCTGACGGTCGGGCTTCCGATCTCGTTTCTGGTGATGCTGTGCGCCGATTCGGTAACGGGAATGCTGTTCGGAAAGAATGCGGATCCTGGTGTGGTGCGGCTGGCTTCGTTTCTGCTGCGGCTGTTTGCGCTGCAGATTCCGCTTTACGGTCTGTCGGTTGTATTTACAGGCATCCTTCAGGCACACCGAAAATTTGTGCTTCCGGCTCTTTCCCCGCTTTTGTCGTCGGTGACGGTGATTGCGGTGTTTTGCGGATACGCCGGATATGTGGGCCATTTGCAGGATGCGGGAACACTGCCCGTGAAAGCGGCTCTTCTTTTGGGGCTGGGTACTACTTTGGGTGTTGTGCTTTTTTCTCTGCCGCAGCTCATTCCCGTGCTGAAGATATGCAGACTTTCTCCTACATGGAAATTTCCGCCGGGCGTTGCGCGCCGAACCGTGCATTTGGCGGGTGCCGGCCTGGCCGCACTGAGTGCGCAGCAGATTGTGATCGTAATGATTATGTATTTTGCCAACGCTTTCGGCGGTGTCGGAGCCTACACCACATTCAGCTATGCGTTCTCAATTTTTATGGTTCCCTACGCCGTGCTGGCCGTGCCGGTGGCAACGGCGGTTTTTCCCCGAATTTCGGCTGCGGCGGAAATGGGCAGAAACAGAGAGCTGTGCCTGCTGGTGGCAAAATCCACGAAACTTGTGCTGCTGCTGGGTTTCGCGGCTGCGGCTTTGCTTGCCGTTTTGGCTCTGCCTGCGAAGATCGTTCTCGAGCTGGGGCGGAACATCGCGTTTTTGGATTTCGCGATGTGGGTTTCGGCGCCGGCGCTTGTCGGATATTCCCTGCTGTATCACGGTGCGCGCGTGCTCTATGCGCTGCATTTGGGGCGGAAAGTGGTATGGGTCAACACACTTGCCTGGGGTGCGGCGGCGGCCGTGCTGCTTTTGGCGCCGCATTTCGGTGTTCACGGGCGTTTTTCCGCGCTGGCGGGAATCGGCGCCGCGCTGAGCATAGGAATGACTGTGGGTGTATTTTTCACCTATCTCACACTGTGCAGAATTTTCGGCAGACGTATTTTTGCCGGATACACACGGATGTTTGGCATACTGTGCGTGCTGCTTCCGTTTGCCGTTTGGGGCGGACGGCAGTGCGTGGAAACAATTTTGCTCCGAATGGGCCCGGGTATCTTCGGAGTGTGCTGTGCCGTTATTGCAGGTACAGCGGCTGTACTGATTGCGGTTGCGGCCGCAGTTGCGCTCACCGACCGGAAAATACTGAATTTCGCAGTGAAAAGCGATCATATCCGCTGAGTGCCGGGACGTGCCGAAGCGGTAACCGATTTTGAAAAGAACGCTGTGGAAAGAGCGCCGGACAGATATTAAAAGATCGGGATAAACCTTTATATTTATAAGCCGTTCGGGGAGATGGGCAAACATGGGGATTAGCTGAATGCTCCTGCCCGGAAAGCCTTTGGCGGGGTGATTCTGCCGTTAAAAGATTTGCCGTTATTGGCAGTGTGGCTCTGCGCGTGCAGAGAGCTGTCTATTCGTGTGTAATTCGTGCGTAAAAGTTTTTTATTTTTTGAAGTCTCGCGGAAGCGGAAAGATAAAACGGATTGCCCAACGGTTTTATTTCGCGTATTTTAGAGACACCCGGAGAGAGTTTTCCGCTTTCTTCCATATTCTGCGCTGTTGTTTTGGCGATCGGCGCACGTTGGGTAAAAATATGCGTTTGTGCGGGTAGCCGTGCAAAAATTGAAAGATTTCACTTTACGCTTTTTGACTTGCATAAAACTATTTTAGCAACAAGAATGTTGCATAAAGGGTATTAACCGTGGGGGTGAAAATGGACCGAAACGATTTGGGCACAAGGGAACAGATTCTGCGTCTCGTTGTGGAAAGAGGTCCGATCACCTCACGGGAGTTGGCAAAAATGCTGGTTCTTACACCTGCCGCCGTCCGCAGACACATTTCCACACTTATCGATGACTCGTTTATCGAAGTATACGACGGGCCGGTAACCGCGCCTCTGAAACGCGGCCGCCCCTCGCGCCGTTACGTGGCAACTTCAAAAGGCCAGTCACAGCTTGGCGAAGCATATTCCGAACTGGCAAATCAGGTGCTGGACTTTGTGCGGGAAAATTTGGGCAAAGACGGGGTGGAAGAATTTGTAAACCGCCGCACAAAGGCATTGGAGAAACGGTATCGGGCACTTTTGGAATCCGCAGGGGCAAACCCTCCGGAACGCGTCATCGCCCTGGCAAAAATGCTTGACCGGGACGGGTTTATGACGACGCTGCGCCGCGGAGGTCCGCAGGGCCTGGCGCTGCAGCTGTGCCAGGGGCACTGTCCGGTGCATGCCGTGGCGCAGGAATTTCCCGAGCTGTGCGAAGCCGAAACACGCGCCTTTGCCCGTCTGCTGGGAATTCCGATCCAGCGTCTTTCCACACTTGCCAACGGCGGTCACGTCTGTACCACCAATATCCCGCTTGGGACACCAAAGATTCACCGTACCCATCCGGGTATGTAGCAGATGCGTTGCGAAACAACGTGAAAGGATATAAATGTCGCAAACAGTACCGGGCGCAAAGGAAACTTTGACCCAGGAAGAAACAATTGCTTCGATCGGCAATTACGCCTACGGCTGGCACGATTCCAATGTTGCCGGCGAGAATGCCCGCCGGGGGCTGAGTGAAGAGGTAGTGCGTGATATTTCGGCGCAGAAAAACGAGCCGCAGTGGATGCTGAAGAAACGTCTGAAGGCGTTAAAACTCTTTGAACGCCGCCCGATGCCGACTTGGGGAGCGGATCTGTCCGTACTTGATTTTGATTCTTTCAAGTATTACGTGAAAACTACCGACAAGGTTGCCAGCTCGTGGGATGAACTGCCGGAAGACATCAAGGAGACCTACGACCGTCTGGGAATTCCCGAAGCGGAAAAGGAGCGGCTGGTTGCCGGCGTGGCGGCACAGTACGAGTCCGAGGTTGTATACCAGCAGATCCGCAAGGATCTGGAAAAACAGGGTGTGCTTTTTCTCGATACCGATACCGGGCTGCGCAGATACCCGGAAATTTTCAAAGAGTATTTCGGCAAGGCGGTCCCGCTGGGAGACAACAAATTCGCTTCCCTGAATTCGGCCGTATGGTCCGGCGGATCGTTTGTTTACGTGCCGAAAGGCGTCCACGTGGAGATTCCCCTGCAGGCGTATTTCAGAATCAATACGGAAAATATGGGGCAGTTTGAACGCACGCTGATTATTGCCGACGAGGATTCCTATGTGCATTACGTGGAAGGCTGCACAGCTCCGATTTACAAGTCGGATTCCCTGCATTCGGCAGTAGTCGAAATCTTTGTGAAGAAGGGTGCGCGCGTGCGCTATTCCACCATTCAGAACTGGTCGAACAATGTATACAACCTGGTTACCCAGCGTTCCGTTGTGGAAGAGGGCGGCACGATGGAATGGGTCGACGGAAATATCGGATCAAAGGTAACGATGAAATATCCGGCCGTGTATCTGATGGGCGAACACGCGAGAGGCGAAACGCTTTCGATCGGATTTGCGGGCAAAGGGCAGCATCAGGATACGGGGGCGAAAATGGTGCATATGGCGCCCAATACGTCTTCGTCGATTGTTTCGAAATCCGTTTCCCGCGGCGGCGGGCGTTCTTCCTACCGCGGTTTGGTGCAGGTAAACGAGAATGCCGTACATTCAAAATCAAACGTGCTTTGCGATGCTCTTTTGGTCGATCAGATTTCCCGTACCGACACTTATCCGTATGTGGATGTGCGCGTGGACGACGTGGAGATGGGACACGAGGCAACCGTGTCGAAAGTCTCGGAGGACCAGCTGTTTTATCTGATGAGCCGGGGAATGGAGGAGACGGAGGCGATGGCCATGATCGTGCGCGGCTTCGTGGAGCCCATTGCGCGCGAACTGCCGATGGAATACGCACTGGAACTGAACCGTCTCATTGAACTGCAAATGGAAGGATCCGTAGGATAAAATGTCCGAAGTTATGAAGAAGCATGTCTTTTCCCGTGCAGACCGTCCGCTCTCGTTTCGGGTAAGCGATTACGATATTCCGCAGGGAAGTGAAGAGGAATGGCGTTTTACCCCGGTTGAACGGATTTCCGATTTTTTTGCCGATTCGGCCTGCGGCAAAGCTCCCGCCGTTCAGGTGCGGGGAGATGCGGTTTACGAGCGCGCCTCGCGCACCGATCCGCGTTTGGGGAAAATAATCGGCCCGGAGGACCGCACCGGCGCCCTGGCCTGGGAATCTTTTACGGAAGCCCATGTGATTACCGTGCCGAAGAATGCCCATCCGGAGAAGGAAATAATGGTTGGCGTCCGCGGCGAAGGGGAAAGCGCGGTTGCCGGGATGCATATCCTGATTGCGGCGGAAGAATTTTCCGAGGCGACCGTGATCATAAACCACGAGGGAAGCGCGCGGCTTACCGAAGGAATCGAAATCCTGGCGGAAGAGGGTTCCCATCTGACCGTGGTTACGGTTCAGGATTGGGACGACAGTGCGGCGCATATGCTCTCCAACAGAATCAGGGTCGGACGCAATGCGTCTTTCCGGCATATTGTGGTGACGCTGGGCGGAAACACGGTCCGCGTAACGACTTCGGTTGATTTTGCCGACAGCGGAGCGGACGTAAACCTGTTGGGGGCATATTTTGTGGATGCCGGCCAGCATTTGGAACATCGGCTGTTTGTGGATCACAGTATTGCGAAGTGCCGTTCCAACGTGACATACAAAGGCGCACTTCAGGGGCAGGACGCACATTCCGTGTGGGTTGGGGATGTGCTCATCGGCGCCAAAGCCGAGGGAAGCAGTTCATATGAGCTGAACCGTAATCTGGTGCTCACTCCCGGCGCGCGGGCCGATTCCGTGCCGAATCTGGAAATCAAAACGGGTGAAATCGAGGGGGCCGGCCATGCTTCTGCCACCGGAAGATTCGATGATGAGCAGCTGTTTTATCTGAAGTCCCGGGGAATTCCGGAACGGGAGGCGAAGCGTCTGGTTGTCCGGGGCTTCTTCGCGGAACTGATCAGCCAGATCGGAGTGCCTTCCGTGCAGCAGCACCTGATGCAGGCCATTGAAGAAGAGCTGCAGCGGACGATGGAGGGCGAAAATGCTTAAAGAACTGTGTCCGGTGGATGCCGTTGCCACGGGGGAGGCGGCGCGCTTTGAGTTTGCGTCAGCGGCCGGAAACGCAATTGCCATTGCCCTTGTGCACAGTGAGAGCGGCAACTGGTATGCCCTGGAAGACCGGTGCTCCCACGGTCGTTTCAAACTTTCGGACGGGTTTGTGGACGAAGAAACCATTGAGTGCACAAGACACGGGGCCGTGTTTGATCTCGCTACCGGAGATCCCCGGACACTTCCCGCAACCAAACCCGTAAAAACCTATCCGACGCACGTGCGCAGCGGATCGGTTTTCGTGGAACTGGACGCCGATTAGCCTGACAGGCAGTCAAATCTAACCGAAACATCGAAGAGAAGAGAAAATAACGTGTCAAACCTGGAAATTAAAAATTTACATGTCTCCGTGGAAACGCCGGAAGGCGAGAAACAGATTCTGAAAGGCGTGGATTTGACCGTCGGGGACGGCGAGATCCATGCGATTATGGGTCCGAACGGTTCGGGTAAATCCACGCTTGCGTATTCGATTGCGGGGCACCCGAAGTATAAGATCACAGAGGGGGAAGTGCTCCTCGACGGCGAAAATATCGTTGAAATGACCGCCGACGCCCGGGCCCGCGCCGGACTGTTCCTGGCAATGCAGTATCCCGTGGAAGTGGCGGGAGTGTCGGTGTCAAACTTTCTGCGTGCCGCCAAAACGGCGGTTTCGGGGGAGACTCCGAAGCTGCGCGAATGGGTGAAGGAAATGAAAACGGCGATGGAAAATCTGAAAATCAACGCGGATTTTGCCAACCGTGACGTTAATTTCGGATTTTCCGGCGGCGAAAAAAAGCGTTTGGAAATTCTGCAGCTGGAGTTGCTGAAACCAAAATTTGCGGTGCTTGACGAAACGGATTCAGGTCTGGATGTGGACGCCCTGCGTCTGGTATCGGAGGGCGTGAACCGCGCACACCGGGCGAACGGCAACGGCATCCTTCTTATCACCCATTACACCAGAATTCTGCGCTACATCAAACCGCAGTTCGTCCACGTGTTTGTGGACGGAAAAGTGGCTCTCTCCGGCGGTCCGGAACTTGCCGACCGCCTGGAAGAAGAAGGATACGCAAAGTACGAAGCGGAATAAAGTTTTTATTCCCGATTTTTCTGTCGGAACACGCAAAAAGAAAAGAAAGCCGGAAATTATGTGCACGGATCAGATACCAAAACAGCCTGTGAGGCGGGAAGATTTCCCGATTTTGGGGCGGAAGGTACGCGGAGGAAACGATCTTGTCTATTTGGATGCCGGTGCCACGGCGCAGCTGCCGCAGCAGGTTATAGATGCTGTGAACGAGCAGATGTGCTTCCACAACGGTGCCGTAAACCGCGGATCGCACCGGCTTGCCGAGGAATCCACGATTGCATACGAAGACGCCCGCGCGGCCGTGGCGGAATTGGTCGGCGCGGAAACGGAGGAATTGGTCTGGACGAAAAATTCCACCGAATCGCTGAATCTGCTGGCTTACGCGATCGACAACTACACGCGGGGCAGACGCGGGGAAAATGATTCTTCCGCAACCGATTCGCGCCTGGTCCTGGGCAAAGGCGATTCCGTGGTGGTTACGCGCGCCGAGCATCACGCGAACCTCGTTCCGTGGCAGGAGCTGTGTGCCCGCACGGGAGCGGAGTTCAGGTGGATTGATCTGACTGCAGACGGCCGTCTGGATCTGGATACGGCCGGTGTGATCGATTCGGGGACGAAAATTGTTGCTTTCGCCCATGTGTCCAACGTGACGGGGGCGATCGCCCCCGTTTCGGAGCTGACGCAGATCGCACACCGCGCGGGTGCGCTGACTGTTTTGGACGCCTGCCAGTCCGTTCCCCATCTGCCTTTGGATCTGCACCGGATGGACGTGGATTTCGCTGCTTTTTCCGGGCATAAGATGTACGGCCCTACGGGTGTAGGCGTACTTTACGGCAAAAAAGAACTGCTTTCCCTGCTTCCGCCGGTGATGACCGGGGGATCCATGGTTGAGCTGGTCACCATGGAAAAAACAACCTATAAGGGTATGCCGGCCAGATTCGAGGCCGGCACGCAGCCCGTTACGCAGATAATCGGTCTGGGAGCCGCGGCGAAATATCTTCAGGCTGCGGGAATGGACAGAATTGCCGCTTACGAAGAATATCTCACCGGATATCTGCTGCATGAAATTGCCGGTGTCGGGCATGTGCGTGTGCTCGGTCCGCTCACGGCGGAGAACCGTGTGGGTGCGGTTGCGTTTCAGGTTGAGGGGGTCCATCCCCACGATGTCGGCCAGCTGCTCGATTCGTACGGTGTGGCTGTACGCACAGGACACCACTGCGCACAGCCGGTTCACCGTCATTTTGGTGTATTCTCTTCGAGTAGGGCTTCGCTTGCCCCCTTCAATACGGTTGCCGACATTGACCGTTTTATTGAAGCACTGCGGCAGGTGAGAGGATTTTTCGGAGTTGAATGAGGAGAAATCATTTTGAATGATTTGGAACAGCTTTATCAGCAGATTATTCTCGACGCTTCAAAAGAGCGTTACGGAGAAGGGGAGCTTGATCACCCGCAGGGAGAATCGTTTCAGGTGAATCCCAGTTGCGGGGATGAGGTAAAAATGCAGGTGAAACTGAGCGATGACGGCACAAAGCTGGAAAAAGTCGGCTGGGAAGGCGAGGGGTGCTCGATTTCCCGGGCTTCGATTTCGATTATGACGCAGATGCTGGAAGGCAAAAGTCTCGATGAGTTCGCCGAGGTGTTTGCCGCGTTCCGAAAGATGATGGATAACCGCGGTCACGAACTGACCGAAGCCGAGACGGATATATTGGAAGACGCGGCTGCGTTTCAGGGTGTCTCCAAATTTCCCGCCCGCGTAAAATGCGCTCTGCTGGGATGGATGGCTCTGCGCGACGCGGCGGACCGGGCAGCATCGGACAAAGGAGAAAAATAGATGGCAGATTTTCGCCAGGAGCAGCCAAAGGCTGTGACCGTTGCGGATATTGAGGAGGCTCTGCGCGATGTGATAGATCCCGAACTGGGGATCAATATCGTTGATTTGGGTCTGCTCTACGGTCTGACTTTTGACGGAAAATCGGCAGTAGCCGATATGACGCTCACCTCTGCCGCCTGTCCGCTCACAGACATGATTGAGGAACAGTCGCGGATGGCGGTATCCGGTCTGGTAGACGATTTTCGGATTAACTGGGTGTGGCTTCCGCCGTGGGGCCCGGACAGAATCACGGATGAGGGACGCGACCAGCTGCGGGCGCTGGGATTTAACGTCTGACACGTGAGCTGTGGGCAACAGCCGCTGTTTCGTTTTTTCGCTTCCGCACAATTGCCCTTAGAATAGCTGGGTGATCACATTACAGAATTTTTCTCTGCGCATCGGCGCCCGCACACTGCTGAAAGAAGTGAATCTGAGTATCGGCAAAGGGCAGAAAATAGGTCTGGTGGGGCGTAACGGCGCGGGAAAAACAACTTTTCTGAAAACCCTGGCCGGTTTGGGAAACGATGCGGGTGCGGTTGAATACACCGGCACGCTGTCGGTGAAAGACCGGATTGGCTATCTTGCACAGGATCCGAAAGTGGGCGACCCGAACCGGAGGGGCATCGACAGGGTGCTTTCCGTGCGCGGAATTGCCGATAAACTGCGCCAAATCCGCGTAGCCGAGCTGGAAATGGGCCGTGAGGGGCCCCGGCAGCAAAAGGCGATGGAACGTTATGCGCGTCTGGATGCGGAGTTTCGGGCTGCGGGAGGATGGGCAGCCAATGCCCGGGCAGCCGAGATCACCGCGGCTTTGGGGCTGCCCGAGCGTGTTTTACGGCAGGAACTGCATACTCTTTCCGGCGGGCAGCGCCGGCGCGTAGAGTTGGCGCGTGTTCTTTTTTCCGGGGCGCAGACACTGCTTTTGGACGAACCCACAAATCATTTGGACCATGATTCCGTGCTCTGGCTGCGCGATTGGATCCGCGGTTACGCGGGAGGATGCATCGTTGTTTCCCACAGCGTGGATTTGCTGCGCGACACGGTGAACCGGGTTTGGCATCTGGATCCGGAGCGCGACACGGTGGACGTGTACAGTCTCGGCTGGGACGATTATCTCAAACAGCGGGAAACCGACGAAAAACGCCGGCGGCGGGAGCGGGCAAATGCGCAGCGCAAAGCACGCGAGCTTCTGGCACAGGCCGATAAAATGCGTTACAAGGCAACCAAGGCAACGGCCGCACAGAATATGGAAAAACGCGCACTGGATTTGCTTGGCAAAACGCAGGAGGAGCGCAAAGCGGAAAAAGTGGCGGCGTTTAGGTTTCCCGATCCGGCGCACTGCGGGAAAAATCCGCTCACGCTGCGGAATGTGGGGAAAAGCTACGGGAGTCTGAGCGTTTTTCAAAAGCTGAATTTGGCGGTGGACCGTACTTCCCGCATTGTGGTGCTGGGCGGGAACGGTTCGGGCAAAACCACGCTGCTGAAAATTATTGCGGGTTTGGAAGAGCCGCAGTCGGGTGAAGTGCTGCACGGCCACGGACTGAAACTCGGATACTACGCGCAGGAACACGAAACGATCGACGCAGACAAAACGGTGGCGGAAAATATGCGCTCGGCCGCGCCCGACCAATTCAACGAAACCGATGTGCGCAAAGTACTCGGATCTTTTCTGTTTTCCGGCGATGAGGCAGACAAATCCGCAAAAGTGCTTTCGGGAGGGGAAAAGACACGTCTGGCACTGGCTATGCTGGTAGTGTCCGCAGCCAATGTGCTGCTTCTTGACGAGCCGACCAATAACCTGGATCCCGCTTCGCGCGCGGAGATTCTCAAAGCACTGGGCAGATACCGCGGAGCGGTTATTCTGGTTACGCATGATGAGGGCGCCGTGCGTGCACTGAACCCGGACCGTGTTTTGATTATGCCGGAGGGCGATGAAGACCTGTGGTCCGAGGACTATTTGGAACTGCTTTCCCTTGGATGAGCGGGTCTGTGCGTATTTCGGGTGTGTCAGCGCCTGACGTGCGAGCCTTTGGGAACCACCACAATTCCGCTGTCGGTAATGGTAAATCCGCGGTCCAGATCGTGTTCGCGGTCAATTCCCAGCTGTGCGCCTTCGTCTATGCGCACAAATTTATCCACGATGGCATTCACTACGGTGGCGTTCCGGCCGATGTTTACATGGTCAAAAATAACGGAGTTGCGCACCGAAGACCATGAATTGACTCTGACATGCGGAGAGAGCACGGAGGCCATTACTTCTCCGCCGGAAACAATCACTCCGGGAGAAATAATCGAGTCCAGCGCGTGACCGAGACGCTCATGGTGCCCATAAACGAATTTTGCCGGCGGCAGACCCGTGTAGCCTGTGTAAAGGGGCCATTTGTCGTTGTACAGATTGAAAATCGGATTTACCGAAATTAAATCCGTATTGGCTTCGTAAAACGAATCGATTGTGCCCACGTCCCGCCAGTAATTGCGGTCGCGGTCCATTGAACCGGGCACGTCGTTGTAAAAGAAATCGTATACTCCGCAGTCATTTTCCCGAGCAAACGCAGGCACGATATTTCCGCCCATGTCATGCTGCGAGGACGCGTCCTGCGCATCCGAATTAAGGGCTTCGATAAGCGCTTCGGTGGTGAAAATATAGTTTCCCATCGAGGCCAGAATCTCGTTCGGGGAGTCCGGAAGGCCTTGGCAGTCCGCCGGCTTTTCGAGAAACTGCAGGACTTTGCGCGGATTGTCCGGCACTGTCTCAATTACGCCGAATGCCGAAGAAAGCTCCTTCGGCTGACGGATTCCGGCGACGGTCAGTCCGACTCCGGTGTCTATATGCTGGGAAAGCATCTGCGAAAAATCCATGCGGTAGATGTTGTCCGCACCCGTGATCAGCACATAATCCGGGGAGTCGTCTTCGATAATGTTCAGCGACTGATAGACGGCGTCGGCCGATCCCAGAAACCAGTTTTTCCCTTTTCTCTGCTGGGCGGGCACGGGAGCAACGTAGTTGTCCAGCAGCGTGGACATTCTCCAGGTCTGTGCGATGTGGCGGTCCAGAGAGTGCGATTTGTACTGCGTAAGCACGATAATGCGCAAAAATCCCGAATTTACTATGTTTGACAGGGCAAAATCTATCAGCCGGTAGATTCCGCCGAAAGGCACGGCGGGCTTTGCTCTTTCCGCAGTCAGCGGCATTAGGCGTTTTCCCTCACCGCCTGCCAGTACAATTGCCAGAACCCTTGGTATTCCGCCCATATCAGCCATCCCGTCCGCTCGCCGTTGAGAAAAGAACTTAAACACTCAATTTAATAGTAGCCTTTTGCCGGGTGTTTCGCCATACAATGGATACGGTGTTTGTTTACTTGTTTACCGACATGACCGGCGAAAGGTGTCACCGATGCGGATAGATTTACTGACCAGGGAATTTCCTCCTTTTGTGTACGGCGGGGCAGGGGTGCACGTTACCGAACTGGCAAAAGTACTGCGCAAATACGCGCAGGTACGCGTGCATGCCTTTGACGGCGCCCGGCGTGCGGGCCGGGCGGTGCCGGATCTTCCCGCAGGGATCGACGTACGCGGGTATGACTGCCCGCAGGAGTTGGCGCAGGCAAATCCGGCGTTAAAAACGATGGGGACCGATCTGCTGATGGCGCAGTGTGCGGCGGGCGCGGATATCGTGCACTCACACACCTGGTATGCGAATTTTGCCGGACATCTCGCGGGACTGCTGCACGGTATTCCGCATGTAATTTCGGCCCACTCCCTCGAGCCGCTGCGTCCCTGGAAAGAGGAGCAGCTCGGCGGAGGCTACCGGGTTTCATCGTGGATTGAAAAAGCCGCATACGAAAACGCCGCGGGAATCGTGGCCGTTTCGCATGCGATGAAAGACGATATTCTGCGCTGCTATCCGAGCCTGGATCCGAAAAGCGTGCGGGTGATTCACAACGGAATTGATTTGGATACCTGGAAGGCTCCGCAGACTGATTCGGCCCGGGAGCAGGCAGAAAACTTTTTCCGCAGCTACGGCCTGGATCCGCGGCGGCCCACGGTGATTTTTGTCGGCAGAATAACACGGCAGAAAGGCGTTCCCTGGCTTTTGCGCGCGCTGCGGAAAGTGGACCCGGGCGTGCAGGTGATTTTGTGTGCGGGCGCTGCCGATACTCCCCGGATTGCGCAGGAGACGCGGGAGCTGGTTGCCCGGCTGAAAGCAGTGCGGAAAGGCGTGGTCTGGATTGAGGATAATCTGACGCAGCCCCAGATTCTGGCCTTGGAAGTCTGCTCAACCGTTTTTGTGACACCTTCTGTTTACGAACCGTTGGGGATTGTGAATCTTGAGGCAATGGGAGCCGGCCTGCCGGTGGTGGGAACGGCAACGGGAGGAATCCCGGACTGCATCGAGCACGAAAAAACCGGTTTGCTTGTGCCTATTGAGCAGCTGAACGACGGCACGGGCACGCCTTTGAACCCGGAGAAATTTGAATCCGATCTCGCCGCCGCGCTGAACCGTCTGTGCACGGACCGGGATTTGGCACGCGAGTACGGAGCCGCAGGGCGAAAACGTGTGGAAAAGTATTTTTCCTGGTCGGCAATTGCCGTAAAAACCATGGATTTTTACCGAAGCATTTTGGGCTAGATTACTTTGGGCCGGACACTTCGGGAGGTCCGCGGGAAAACGGAAAACGGCAGGGGACAGCGTTATGGATAATGCAGTGGAAATGAGGCACGTGTGCGTGCGGCGCGGCGGAAGGGAAATTTTAAACCGCGTTTCATGGTCTGTGGACGAAGGACAGCGATGGGTTGTATTTGGTCCGAACGGCGCGGGAAAAACCACACTGATCCGGCTTTTGGCGGGCAGAATGTGCCCCGATGAGGGAAAAATAGGTGTGCTTGGCGAGGATTTGGGGCAAACCGATCCCGCGCAGATCCGTTCGCTTGTCGGTCTTTCCTCTGCCGACCGGGATGCGAAGTTTCCTTCCCCTATATCCGTTTTGGATGCCGTACGCACCGCGGCTTACGGCGTATCGGTATCTTTTCGCGAAAGTTATGCCGCGCAGGATGATTCCAGGGCGATGCGCTTACTGGCGGATCTGGGCATTTCCCATTTGGCGCGGCGCACTTTTTCGTCGCTGTCTTCCGGGGAGAAAAAACGGGTGGGAATTGCGCGGGCCCTGATGCCCAACCCGGAAATTCTCATTTTGGACGAGCCGGCCGCGGGGCTCGATTTGGGAGGCAGGGAACAGCTGCTGCGCTCTTTGGAAGAATTGGCGCGCAGCCAAAGCGCACCCGTTATGGTGCTGGTAACGCATCACGCGGAGGAGATTCCGCCCGGTTTTACGCACGCCCTGCTGCTGCGCGGCGGGCAGGTATTTGCCTGCGGACCGTTGGAAAGCGTGTTTACTTCGGAACGCATTTCCTCTCTTTTCGGCATGGATCTTGAAATTTCGCGGCACGGCGGGAGGTTCTCCGTTTCGGCGCGAAATACGGAAAATATGCCGGGGCGGTGATACGGATATGGATATTGTGCATACCGATGATCTTTCCGATCCGCGTCTCGATGATTTTGTGCGGCTTACGGATGTTGCGCTGCGCCGAAAGCTGGAGTCGCGCCGCGGTCTGTATCTCGCGGAGGGGCTGAAAGTTATCGAACGCAGTCTTGCCGCCGGGCACTGTCCGCGCGCGGTTTTGCTGGAGGAACGGTGGCTGGCCGATATTCTGCGGCTGTTGGATAAATATCATCGCACAGACAGCGGGGTAACGGTTTTTCTCACCGGCAGCGGGCAGATAAAGTCGATTACCGGGTATCGGATCCACCGCGGGGCGATGGCTTCCTTCGAGCGTCCGTGCCTGCCCGGTACGGCGGATTTTCTGTGCCGGATTGAGGATACCGCGCGGAAGGAAAAGCGGAGGGCAAAGATTTTTGTTCTCGAAAATCTTGTTGACCATACAAACGTGGGGGCTGTTTTTCGTTCCGCCGCGGCGCTGGGCGTCGACGGAATTCTGGTGACGCCCTCGTGCGCCGACCCTCTCTACCGCCGGTCCGTGAAGGTGTCGATGGGCAATGTGTTTCATATTCCCTGGACGCGCATCGAAAAATGGCCGCAGGAAATAAAAATGCTGGAAGAGCGCGGATGGATAACCGCTTCTCTTGCCCTGCGTGCGGACGCCCTTTCTCTGCGCGATTTCGCTTCCCTGCCCGAGGTGTGCGCTTCCGGGGCGAAAATTGCGCTGATTCTCGGAACGGAGGGAGACGGACTGTCGCAGACAACTATTGCCCGCAGCCGGTATTCGGTGGTGATTCCGATGTATGACGGAGTGGATTCCCTCAACGTGGCGGCTGCCGGCGCGCTGGCAGCGTGGGAACTGCAGTAGAGGTATTGCCCGCGCTTGCCGCCTGATAATATGCCAGCGGTTCGGCAAGCAGGTCTATGGCCGACCATTCCAGTGCGTTTGCTATTTTTACCAGGGTAAACAGCTGCGGATTAAGCGGATTGTTGCTTCGGCGGTCGGAACGTCCCGATTCTATTACCTGATAATGGTTGCGGTCTATTCCCGCGTCCAGTGCCACCTGTTCCTGTGATTTGTGCAGCTCTTCGCGTCTTCTGCGGATATGCCTGGCCAGTGTCTTTGAAAGAATCAGTTCAGCTGCGCTACACTCCATAACTTATATTGATACGAGATGCACAGCTGAATGTCGGCTGTGTATACACGGTCTGTTGTGGGGTCTGCAGCCTGCCATAACGCAAAAAGACACCTGCGTTCGCACGCGGGCGCCTTTTGCACCGGCGGGGCATTCAGGAAACGGGCGCGGAAGCAAAAAAGTTCAGCTGCCGCCAGGCCTCATAGACCACAATCGCGGCCGAATTGGACAGATTCAGGGATCTGCGGGCCGGAAGCATGGGAATGCGAAGTTTCTTTGCGATATACGGATCATTTAAAATTTCGGCAGGAAGACCGGTGGGTTCCGTGCCGAAAAGCAGTACGTCTCCGTCTCGGTAGGATTCGTCCGCATAGTTGTTTTCCGTATGCGAGGTGAGCGCAAATACCCTTGCGTCCGCGCCGAAATACTCTTTTGCCGCTTCCCAGTTGCGGTGAATTTTTACGGTTGCCAGATCGTGGTAGTCAAGGCCGGCGCGTTTCAGATGCGTGTCGGAAAAATCAAAGGCCAGCGGTTCGATTAAATGCAGGGTGGCTCCCGTGCAGGCGGCAAGACGGATTGCGTTGCCCGTATTTCCGGGAATCTTGGGTTCGTGAAAAACAAAATGCAGCAATTAAACGCACCTTTTCCAAATGTTGTTGCGATCCTTTTCAAGACTAGTGTATAGCCGGCGAAGAAGAAAATCCCGGGCGCGCCGCACGGATTTCCCGTGCGTATTTTTTCAAAACCTTTTCCGAAGAAAAGTTTTCTTCCCGGTTTTGGTAAACTGATTCTGCGTGAAAAGGGGAGCGATGGGAAAAATTAAACTGCTTTTGAAAACAGCGGCAGTCGCCGGCCCGACGGTGGCACGTGCGCTGCACAGATACGGTCCGCGGCTAAAGCGTCTTGCGCGGGAAAATTCCCTTTTTCAGTCGCCGGCCGGTGTTTCGTCCTGCGCGGAAAAAGAGCGGGCCTGCGGATCGGTAAACATGGATATCGCGCGGCGTCTGGAAATTCTTGCGCGTCAGGCCGCCGTATTGGACTGCGGTTCGCACGGCACCCGGGAAAAACAGCAGATACGCCTTTGGCGCGGGGAGCTGGCGCAGATCGAAAAATCCCTTCCGGTCCTGGAGGCGATGAGCCCGAAACTGAAAAAATCGGAGATGAAGAAGATTCAAAGCAGAATCGACCGTCTTTCGGGAGAAATTCTGTGCGCAACGCTTGACGGTTCCGCTGCGGGGCCGCTCTGCCCGGAAAAAGAAAACAGGCAGGGGGAAAACGGGGAAAATACCGCTTCGGATTTACCCTAATCCGGGCACTTTTTCAGATTCCGAGCACTTTTTTCAGATTCGGCGGGAAAAAATGCGGGCCTTTCAGGACTTTTCCGTCTTCGCGGTAGATGGGTTTTCCGTCTTCCCCGAGTTTTGAAAGGTTCGAGGCCTGGATTTCGGCCAGTACCGCACCCATCGGAATTCCCGTTTCCAAAGCCATCCCGTAAATTACGTATATCAAGTCTCCCAACGCGTCGGCGGTTTCCACGGTATCGCGTCTGCGGCTGTCCGCGGCTGCGGCCCGGGCGGTGGCCTCTTCAACTATTTCGCGTGCCCTGCTGCCGTAAACCGCGCCAAAAAGTTCGGCAAATTCCTCGGCAATCAGCCTCATGCGCATATGGACGCGTTGTCTGTCGACGTTGGGTGTATCCGTTTTAACCGGCAATCCGTATACTTCATGAAACCGGCGAACCAGATCTTCCGGACGGTTTGGATCCAATGCAGTCATTTCCGCTCCTTGATTCTCACGGAGAGTTATTCTTCACTCTGCATTCTATCTTTGTTTCGGGGATTGTGTTATTTGGTTTTGGGAGATGCTCTTTCTTTTTCAGGTGTTTTCCGCGTCGGGCACGCATTAGATAAGTCACACCGAAAAGGCGGGCGGCAATTTTGTAACAGGTGTTTGTCCGTGATAGATTATTTAACGTTATTAAACGCGCGGGTGGCGGAATAGGCAGACGCGCTAGCTTGAGGTGCTAGTCCACGCATTAGTGGGTGGGGGTTCAAGTCCCCCTCCGCGCACGGTTTTGACATTTTGTTTCCGATACTGTTCGGCTCTCCGGCGGCTCGTCCCGCCGGTATTTTTTATCCGGATTTTCCTTATTCCGCAGCGCCCCATGCCGGAAGGCGGGAGCGGCCGTTCGGGCAGGCGTTTCAGAATCCGGCGCGGCGGCTGTTCTGCTGGCAATAAAGAGCGGGGTAAGATACGATTCTGCTATGGACGACGAATCACTTAATGCATATCGGGAATTGGCAAATGCGCTGGAAAATTTCAACAGCGCCGTGCATGAATTCAAAGATCCCGATTCACCGGCCGTGCTGCGCGCCGCCGACCGCCTTGCGGATGCGTACACCGTCTACGATGATGCGATTTTTACCCGGTTTGGCATCGAGGCGCCGTTCGATACCTATGCGGAGGAAACCGAAGATTCCGATTCGGCATTTTCCGCGGAGAGTGCCGACTTCGCCGGGGATGAAGACGACGAAGAATTTGATTCGGAGTTCGACGACGAAGAATTCGATGACGGCGGTTTTGCCTACGACGACGAAGACGATCTGGACTACGGAGACTGACGTCTCTTAGGAGATATCGTTTAGGACTTTCAGCACCTGTTCGGGAAGATCCTCTGTTTCGGCGGCGAAAAGCCGGTTTGCCTGGTTCGCCGTGCGCGGGCCGCAGACGGCCGCAGCCACATTTTGGTCCGACAGCAGCCAGGACAGGGCGATATCGGAGGGTGTGCGTCCCAAACCGTCCGCCGCCTTGGCCACAGCCTCGGTTATCCGGCGCGGCCGTTCGGTGAGAAACGGGGAGACCGTATACGCCAGATGCGGCGTGGCGGCCCTGGATGTGGGCGGAATGGTATTGCGGTATTTTCCCGTCAGAGCCCCGCCGGCGAGAGGCGCATAGGCAATAACGGACGTATGCGTGAATTCCGCCAGCTGCAGCAGCTGCTCCGCCCGCTGCCTGTTTAGGAGTGAGAGCTGCGTGCCCAGGGCAATTATTTTCTCCCCGTCATCGGCAACGCGCTGCAGTGCCAGAGCGGCTTTCCATGCCGGGTAATTGGCTATTGCGAGATAACGCACCAGCCCGCGCCGGAGAAGATTTTCGGCCGTGGAAAGAGTTTCCCCCAACGGCGTGGACGGATCCGGAGCGCCCAGAACCAGCAGATCAAGGTAATGCGTGCCCAATACGGACAGAGTGTGTTCGGTGTTGGCAATAACCGTGTTTCTTCCTGCGTGCACCTCAGCCCGGAAGTCTGTGTGTTCCGTGCCTTCGGTGCAGGAAAAACCGGTGTGGGCGGCAATAACCAGATCGGAGCGCGAAACGCTTTTCCGAAGAATTTTTCCGAGCGTTTCGACAGCCAGTCCCTCCCCGTATGCGGGAGAAATATCGATCAGATTGCCTCCTGCTGCGAGCAGGGAAGAAGTGATTGCGGCAGCGTCGTCCAAATCCGTGTCGCGTCCCCAGGTAAGAGTGCCGACTGCGAGTCTGCCGACACGCAGTCCCGATTGTCCGATATTGGTATGTTTCACATAAACGAGCCTAACTCAACTTTTCGTATTTTTGGCGATACTCTGGGTGTGTGAGTATTTTTGCAGCCGTTATTTTGGGAATAGTACAGGGTTTAACCGAGTTTTTGCCGATTTCCTCTTCCGCGCATCTGCGCATTGCGGGCGAACTCTTTCCGCATCTGGGAGATCCGGGAGTGACGTTTACCGCCGTTACGCAAATCGGTACGGAAATTGCCGTCGTGCTTTATTTTTGGCGCGATATTACACGTATTATCCGTAAATGGCTGTGCTCGCTGCCGTTCGGAAAGTCAGGCGCCGCCCGGCGCAGTGCGCTGCGCGGCGATCCCGACGTGCGTTTGGGTTGGATCGTGATTTTCGGTACCGTTCCGATTGTTGTTCTCGGGCTGGCGCTGGAAGACGCCATCGATTCCGTGTTCCGCAATCTTTATCTGACGGCTTTGATGCTGTTTGTGTTCGGCGTTCTGCTGGGCGTGGCCGACAGAATCGGAAAGCGCCGCATACAGCTGCGGGAAATGACTCTGCGCGACGGGGTAATTCTGGGGTTTGCGCAGTCCCTGGCTCTGATTCCCGGCGTATCGCGTTCCGGGGGAACCATCACGGTGGGAATGCTTTTGGGATACACAAGGGCAGCTGCGGCCCGGGCTTCGTTTCTGCTGGCGATTCCGGCCGTGCTGGGCTCCGGGTTTTACCGGCTGTTCTCGGATTCCTCTGCCGGAGCTTCCGCCGGCGCGCTTCCCACACTGGTCGCAACGGTTGTGGCTTTTGCGGTGGGATACGCGGTGATCGTCTGGTTCCTGAAACTGATCGAAACGAAATCCTATCTGCCGTTTGTTGTTTACAGACTGGTTCTGGCTGCCGCGGTGGTGCTGATGCTTGCCGCAGGGCTGCTGCGGGCGGCGTAACCGGCGCGACCCGCCCACACGCACACAGCGCTTTAGCCGCACTTCGCACCAAGAAGATGCTTTGCCCCCGATTCGCTCATCTGCGGTGCGGTTCCTCCCAGAGCGGGGCACAGCCGTCTGAATTCACACCAGTGGCAAAGAGGGCTTTCCCGGGGCAGAAAAGAATCGGAAGCGATGTCATGCGTAATTTTTTCCCAGACTTTCTCCAATTCGTATTCCGTGCGCAGAACGTCTTCCATCGTGGGATCGTAGGTAAGGACTCTGCCGTTTTTCAGAAAAATAAGCTGCGTTCTTTTCGCAAGAATGCCGTCGCCGCGAAACACGGCCGTGACATAGAAATTCATCTGAAAAAGATATTGGGCGCCGAAACGCGGCGCGGGTGATTTTCCGGTTTTGTAGTCGACTATCCGCAAATCCCCGTTCGGAGCCCTGTCGATACGGTCGATAATTCCCCGGATCGCAAGCCCCGCGGGGATTGTGGCCCGTATGTGTTTTTCGCGTGCCGCAGGATTGAGAAACTGCGGACGCTCCAGATGAAAATACATATCCAGCAGCGGGAGTGCCGAATCCAGCCAGGCCTGTTTTTCTTCTTCGTCTGCGAACAGCTCCCCGGATTCCGGTTCGCGCAGAAGATGTTCCTCCCACGTGGGGCGCAGCGCCGCGCGGGCGCGTGCATTCGTGCGTTCCTGCGGCGGCAGATCAAAAAGATGCTCCAAAACGGCGTGTACTATCGTTCCGCGCAGTGCGGCAGCGGAGGGAGTGCGGTGCAGCCTGTCTATCACAAGAAAGCGGAATTTCAGCGGGCAGTTGCGGTAATCTGAAACCCGCGAGGGCGAGAGCGCGGCCCCGGAAGACGGCGCTTCGGCTGCGGGTAATGAAATATCCATACCCTTACCCTACACTTATAAGCGCAGGTGTTGCCTTTCGGAGCGGAGAATGTGGATGAATATGGACCGGAACAATCCAAAACCGTATGCCCAAAATTTTCGGCGCGGGCCGTTTCGCATCGGAGAGCGCGTTCAGCTGACCGACACGAAAGGCAAACATTATACGGTTACGCTCACGGAAAACGGGTTTTTTCAGTGCGGAAGGGGGAATTTCCGGCACAGGGAGCTGATCGGAAAAGAAGAGGGAACGGTGCTGGAAACCGGCGCCGGGCGGCGTCTGCTGGCTTTGCGTCCCCTGATCTCGGATTATGTTCTTTCGATGCCGCGCGGCGCAACCGTGGTTTACCCCAAAGATGCCGGGCAGATCATTCATCAGGCAGATATTTTTCCGGGAGCGAGAATAGTTGAAGCCGGCGTCGGCTCCGGTGCCCTGTCGATATCCCTTCTGAACGCGGCGGGTCCCGGGGGAAAACTGATTTCCGCTGAGAAACGCGCGGAATTTGCCGACATTGCCCGGGCAAATGTGCGCTCCTGGTTTCGCGGGGAGATGGCAAACTGGCAGATAGTCCTGGACGATGTGCAAAATGTGCTCGCGGCGCAGAAGGAAGCGGATATCGACCGGGTTATATTTGATCTGCTCGATCCGTGGGAAAATGTTTCCGCCGCGGCCCGGGCGCTTGTTTCCGGCGGTGTTATTCTGGCGTATGTGACGACTACGACGCAAATGTCCTGTTTTGTGGAGAAACTGCGCGAAACGCGGCTGTTCACGGAACCGGTTGCCAATGAGACGATGCTGCGTACATGGCATTTGGACGGACTGTCCGTGCGTCCGGACCATCGGATGGTTGCCCATACCGGATTTTTGGTTACCGCCCGCAGACTGGCTCGGGGCAGCGGACCGCTGCGGGAGAGAGTGTCCCCGCCGGCCGCAGCCGGCGAAGAACGCAAAATTTCGGAAAGGAAACTGCGAAAGGTGTGCCGGGACGTGGCACGAAGGAGCGCCGCGGAAGAGGCATACATGCACGGGACCGGCGGAGAGAAACCGGAGAGCGGAAAATGAGGCGCACAACGGCGTTTTGCGTGCTTTTGGCAAGTATCTGCACGGGTTTGGTGTTTGGAACCGTGCTGAATTTCGATTTTTCCCACACCACGCCGCTGCGGATTTCCGTTTCGGGTGCGCCGGGAGCTCCGCTGAGCGTGCAGGCCGCGGGCAGTGCTTTTCCCAACGCGGGCGAAGTGCGGATTTTAACGCGGGGCACAGGACGTCTTATTGCCGAACGGGGGCAGCTGCGCTACAGGGCACAGGCATTTATCTACCAAAAGGGATATAAGCCGATTGACAGAAACAGCGAGATCGTGTTTTCCGGCAGCGCACGCAAAAAAGAGCTGAAAGATCTGGCGCCCGCCGTTTTGGGAATGCGCGAAGGAAGCAGGGTTGCGCTGCTGAAACGTACCGACAGTGCGGTGCGGCTGGAAATCGTGATTGTAGATATTCTCCCCACCGTTTTGCGGGGACCGTGGATTCGCCCGCCGGCCGGCACGAATCTCCCCGAAATAACACCGGGGAAGGACGGTATCCCCGTATCCGTTTCCGGCCCGCAGCAGGGTCCGTATTCGGCCTTAACCGTATACCAGGCCGTTAAAGGCTCCGGCGTGCAGGTCAAACCGCATGATACGGTGACTGCGAACTATCTGCTTGTAAATTCCGCGGGGAAAGTGCTTGAGAATACGTGGAAAAAATCCGCGCCGGCAAAATTTAAAATTTCGCAGGCGTTGGAGGGGCTGCGCGAAGCAGTCACCGATCAGCGCTGCGGATCGCGGATCGCGGTCGGAATTCCGGCAGCCGAAGCGCAGGGAAAGAACGATTTAACCGTAGTGATTGATATTCTCGGAACCGAGTCGGAAACCGGGAGACAAACGGGAGACGGAAAGGAATAAGAATGCATTTTTCGATTCCCTCGCCGGGACAAAACGTATGGTATCTGGGACCGATTCCCATTCGGGCATATGCGCTTATGATTCTGCTGGGAATCGTGACGGCGTGTTGGCTGACCGACAGGCGTTACCGGGCAAAAGGGGGACCGCGGGATGTCACTTTTGATGTTGCCGTGTATGCGGTGGTTGCCGGAATTTTGGGGGCACGGCTTTATCATATTGTGACCACACCCGGTCCCTATTTCGGAAAAAACGGGGATGTGACGAAGATATTCCGAATCTGGGAAGGCGGTTTGGGTATCTGGGGTGGCGTCGTCTTTGGTGCGGCGGCGGTTTTCGTTGCCCTGCACAGGAAAAATCTCCGTTTTGCCCCTTTCGCGGACGCGATTGTGCCGGGGCTGATTCTGGCGCAGGCAATTGGCAGGTTCGGAAATTACTTCAATCAGGAGCTGTACGGAAAACCGACGGATCTGCCCTGGGGACTGGAAATCGATGCCGGGCATCTGATGCCGGGCTACTCTCCGGGCACGCTTTTTCATCCCACGTTTTTGTACGAATCGCTCTGGTGCATTGCGGGCGCGGCCGTTTTGCTGTGGGCGGAAAAGAAATTCCGCCTGAACGGCGGGCGTCTGGCGCTGCTGTATGCGGCGATTTACACTTTGGGCCGGACGTGGATTGAAAATCTGCGTATCGACGAAGCGCAGATCATTGCCGGTGCGCGGCTGAACGTGTGGGTTTCCCTGCTGGTTTTTCTCTTTTCCGTTGTTCTGTCCGCCGTCTACGCCCGTTATCTGCGCCAACGGCCGGAACTGTGTGAAATATATCTGCACGCACCGGAAAAAGACAAAAATCCTTCGTCTTCTTCCGCGGAATTTGCCGAAGAAGTGCCGTACGCGCCGGATTCGGCCGGCGCAAAAAATAAGACGGGTAAAATCGGTAAAACTCAGGTAGAATAGAATTATGCGAAGAGCAAAGATTGTATGTACCCTGGGCCCGGCTACCGGATCCAAGGAAAAAATTGTTGAGCTGATTAAAGCCGGCATGAACGTGGCGCGGATTAATGCCTCGCACGGAACACATGCCGAGCATGAGGAGCGTATCGACTGGGTTCGCGAAGCCGCCGACGAATTGGATGTTCCGGTGGCGGTTCTTGTGGATCTGCAGGGGCCGAAAATCCGTTTGGGCACGTTTGCCGACGGTCCGATAACGCTTGAACCGGGAGATATTTTTACGATCACCACCGAGGACGTTCCCGGAAGCAAAGAGCTGGTTTCCACCACGCACAAAGGGCTGCCGGGAGACTGCGCGCCGGGCGATATTATCCTGATTGACGACGGCAAAGTGCAGGTCCGTGTGGTGAAAGTCGAAGGACCGCGGGTAACGACGGAAACCGTGGTCGGCGGACCGGTTTCCGATCATAAAGGCGTCAATCTTCCCGGCGTGGCCGTTTCGGTGCCGGCTCTGTCCGAGAAAGACCGGATCGATTTGGAGTGGGGTCTGGATTACGGCTGCGATTTGGTGGCTCTGTCGTTTGTCCGTTCGCCTGCCGACGCAAAAGACGTGCATGAAATCATGGACAGGGTCGGGCGCACGGTGCCGGTAATCGCGAAGATTGAAAAGCCCCAGGCCGTGGAGGTACTTGAGGAACTGGCGCAGGTTTTCGACGGCTTTATGGTGGCACGCGGCGATCTGGGCGTGGAGCTTCCCCTGCAGCAGGTGCCCCTGGTGCAGAAAAGGGCAATCGGCATCGCCCGGCGGTATGCAAAACCCGTTATTGTGGCAACGCAGGTTTTGGAGTCGATGATCAGTTCCCCGACTCCCACGCGGGCGGAAACTTCGGACTGCGCAAACGCGATTTTGGACGGTGCCGACGCGGTAATGCTTTCGGGGGAGACTTCCGTGGGCAAATATCCGATCCGCTGCGTGGAGACGATGGCTTCGGTTATCGAATACACGGAGGAACAGGGACTGGAGACGATTCCGAAAACCGCGAATCTGCACCGCACGCGAAACGGTGTTCTCACCCGGGCCGCGATGGATATTGGGGAGTCGCTGGGAGTCAAGTTCCTTACCGTATTTACCAGCTCGGGGCAGACCGCACGGCGTATGGCGCGTCTGCGGGCCCGGATCCCGCTGGTGGTATTTACTCCTTTTGAGCATATACGCAAGCAGCTTGCCCTGACCTGGGGCGTGCAGAGCATTCTGGTTCCGCAGGTAACGAACACCGACGAAATGGTGGATCAGGTTGATCTGACGCTGCGCGAACGGGGGATGGCTGTGGAAGGCGACCGCGTGGTTATTATCTGCGGAATGCCGCCGGGGACGGCCGGTTCAACGAATACGATCCGAATCCATAAGGTAGGAGAGACGCTTTCGCACCGCTGAGGGTGTGAGGGAACACTGCCTTTGGATTTGAGCCGGTCAGGTACAGATTGTATATTTATACTTGGTCGGCATTGCTCCTGTGGTGGAATTGGTAGACACACTGCACTCAAAATGCAGCGCCCACAAAGCGTGCGGGTTCGAGTCCCGCCGGGAGCACTGGTGAAAAAACACTGTGCGTTTCAGGGGAGATGCAATGTCAGCAGAAAATGACGGAATCAAAGAAGTAGCGGGAACGAAAGTAGATCGGATCGCCGACGATTCGGACAGGAATCTTATCCGCGCAGTGGTGGTGGAAGACGAAACGCTGATCCGCCTCGATATCGTAGAGACGCTGCGCGAAGCCGGATACGATGTTGTCGGGGAAGCGACAAACGGCGACGAAGCGATTGAAGCCGCCGGCGAACTGCAGCCCGACCTGATCGTAATGGACGTGAAAATGCCGGGTACGGACGGGATCACCGCCGCGGAAAAGATTTTGGACAGGCAAAACTGTGCCATTGTTATGCTGACCGCATTTTCACAGAAAGATCTGGTGGACCGTGCCCGGGACGCCGGCGCGATGGCGTATGTGATCAAACCCTTCACGCCCGCCGATCTTTTGCCGGCAATCGAGATTGCCATTTCGCGCAACCAGGAAATAATTTCCCTGCAAAACGAAGTGGAATCACTGACCGAACAGTTTGAAACACGCAAACGCATCGACCGTGCCAAAGGTCTGCTGCAGGATAAGATGGGGCTTACCGAGCCGGAAGCTTTCCGCTGGATTCAAAAAACGTCCATGGACCGCAGACTCACGATGCGCGAAGTTGCCGATGCCGTAATCGAGCAGGTGGGCAGGGCATAAAGCCGGAGTTTCGCCGCAACACCTCTTCCTCACACCCGCCGTCTTTTTCCGGGGAAGCGTAAGGTAGAATGAAACCGTGAGTGAATACAGACTTTTACTGATCGACGGTCATTCGATGGCTTTCCGGGCTTTCTATGCGCTTCCTGCCGATTCTTTCCGCAACAACGCGGGGCAGTACACAAATGCGGTGCATGGATTTACAAACACGCTTCTGCATCTGATAAAGGAATATGATCCCACTCATGTTGCCGTTGCCTTCGATCTTCCGGGCGGGACTTTCCGCAGCCGAAAATACGATGCGTACAAGGCGGGCAGAAAAAAGACCCCGGAAGAGTTCAAAGGGCAGATTGAACTGATCAGGCAGCTGCTGGACGCCGTGGGGATCAGGTGGTTTACCGTCGAGGATTACGAGGCCGACGACATCGTGGCTTCTTTTGCCGTTCAGGGCGAAAAGCGGGGAATGCGGGTGTTTATTGCCTCCGGCGACAAAGACTCCTATCAGCTCATAACCGATCGGGTCTCGGTTGTCTATCCGATGCCCCGCTCCCGGATGCAGCTGCTTACGCCGGAGAAAATAGCGGAAAAAACGGGCGTACTGCCCGGCGAATACTCCGATATGGCGGCGCTTGTCGGAGAAGGTGCGGACAATCTTCCCGGTGTGCCGGGCGTCGGGCCGAAAACGGCGGCAAAATGGATTAAGAAATATCGGAATTTAAACGAAATAATTTCCCACGCCGAAGAAATTAAGGGGAAAGCCGGCGAGTCGCTGCGTGCCCATATTCCGCAGGTCATGCTGAATCGGGAGTTAAACCGGCTCGTTACGGATCTTCACCCGGTAGGGGATTTCGGCGAGCTGATTCCCCGCGGGGTGGACCGTCCGGTTTTCAACAGACTCTGCGATCTGCTGGAGTTTTCTTCCGTACGGGCAAAGGTGCTGCGCACGCTGCCGGTGCGTGACGGCGGCGAAGATCCTGCGCAGAGCCCGGCCGCGGATGCTCCGGCCATCCGCGAAATACGTCTGCTCACACACGAAGAAGCTGCTCCCGCAGACTTTTTGCGGCGTTCGGAAAAAATTTGGGGCCTGGCTGTCGGCGGGGTGTTTTCTCCGGGCAGGGGAGTAGCGGGAAAAGTTGCCGTTGCCGCGGAAAACGGCGATGTAATTCTGTTTTCCCCGCAGGAAACGGACGAAGCGGACCGCCGGGCAATCCGCTCCTGGCTCGCCGATCCGAATGCCCGAAAGGCCGTTCACGGAGGAAAGGCACTGCGGCATGCCCTGTTTGCCTGTGATCTGGAAATTACGGGGATCTGCACAGACACCGAAATTCAGGCCTATCTTTTGCATCCTGACAGCCGCAGTTACGAATTTAACGAACTGACGGAACGCTATCTGGGAACGGTGCCCGAAGAACACGATCCCGGCACGCTTGATATTTCTCCCTGCGGTACTTTGGGCGGTTCCGACGCTTCTTTGGTCTTCGCTGCAGTACGCGTTCTCGACCTTGCGGATGTATTTGACGCGCGTCTGGCGCAAAATGAGCACAGCGGACTGCTTTTGGAAATGGAACTGAATGCCGGTGAAGTTCTTGCGCGCATGGAAGACCGCGGCATTGCCGTTGACCGGCCGCGCCTGGAAAAACTGATTTCCGATTTTGACGACGGAGCCGCCGCTGCGCGGCAGGAGGCATATAACGCAATCGGCGACGACTCGGTTAATCTGATGAGCCCCAAACAGCTGCAGGAGGTACTGTTCACACAACTGGAACTTCCGCACACCAAAAAAACCGCCACGGGATACACAACCAATGCGCAGGCTCTGCGGCAGCTGTTGGAAAAAATTGCGTTCCGGGAGGACGACGCCGCAATTCGGGGGCAGAATTTTCTCTCCGCCCTGCTGCAGTACCGTGACGCGGTTAAACTGCTGCAGTCTGCAGAAGGGCTGCAAAAAGCAATCTGTGCGGACGGAAGAATCCATACCACATATCAGCAGACTGTGGCGGCCACGGGAAGACTTTCTTCCACCGATCCGAATCTGCAGAATATCCACGCGCGCACCGAAGAGGGGAAACAGATTCGCGAGATATTCGTGCCTGGCAGCGGGTATGATCTCCTGCTTACTGCCGATTATTCCCAAATCGAGATGCGCCTGATGGCACATCTGTCCGGCGACGCCGAACTGATCGCGGCTTTCAATCACGGAGACGATCTGCATAAATATGTTGCCGGAAAAGTATTTTCAATACCACCCGGGCAGGTTTCCCCGCAGCAGCGCACCAAAATCAAAGCGGTAAGCTATGGTCTGGCTTACGGTCTTTCCGCATACGGGCTGTCGGAGAGACTGCGTATCCCGGTGTTTGAGGCACGAAATCTGATGAAGGAATATTTTGCCCGTTTCGGCAACGTAAAACACTATCTTGATTCCCTTGTGGAAAAAGCACGTAAAAAAGGCTACACCGAAACGATGTTCGGACGCCGCAGGTATCTTCCGGATCTGCTTTCCGAAAACCGCCGGCTGCGCGAAGCCGCGGAAAGAATGGCGCTTAACGCCCCGATTCAGGGGTCGGCGGCAGACATAATGAAAATCGCCATGACGGATACGGAAGCGGAACTGCGGCGGCAAAACCTTACCTCAAGAATTCTGCTTCAGGTGCACGACGAACTGGTACTGGAAATAAAAGCACAGGAGCGGGAAACCGTCGAACGCATCGTGCGGGAAAAAATGGGTCATGCCGTAAATCTGGACGTGCCGCTCACCGTTGGCATGGGCGTGGGGGAAAACTGGCGTGCGGCGGCACACTGACAAAATACGCACCCCACGGGCGAATGTGCGCAAAAGCGCGGTTTTCATATGCTTTTAGGCTTGCATACACAGCACTTTTCCCAGTAAAGTTAGACATTGGTGTGTTCCGGGGAAATCTTCGGAAGATACCTTGTCCATGTAAGAACTAGTTTAATCCGTAACGGAGTTATCAACTCTATGACCGCTAACAAAGAAACCTCCAAATATCCGGAGGTCGCAATCAACGATATCGGCACCAAAGAAGATTTAATCGCTGCTGTCGATGAAACAATCAAGTACTTTAACGACGGAGACATCGTCGAAGGTACCGTAGTAAAAGTAGACCGCGATGAAGTCCTTCTCGATATCGGCTACAAAACCGAAGGCGTAATTCCCTCCAAGGAGCTTTCCATCAAGCATGATGTGGATCCCGAGGACGAGGTGAAGATCGGCGATAAGATCGCCGCGCTTGTTACGCAGAAAGAAGACAAAGAAGGCCGTCTCATGCTTTCCAAGAAGCGCGCACAGTATGAGCGTGCATGGGCTGAGATTGAGGCCGTCAAGGAAGCCGACGGCGTAGTCACCGGTACCGTTATCGAGGTTGTAAAGGGCGGTCTGATTCTCGACATCGGTCTGCGCGGATTCCTTCCCGCATCCCTGGTCGAAATGCGCCGCGTGCGCGACCTGCAGCCGTACATCGGACAGCAGATCGAAGCAAAAATTATCGAACTCGACAAGAACCGCAACAATGTGGTGCTCAGCCGGCGGGCGTTCCTGGAGCAGACGCAGTCCGAAGTCCGCTCGCACTTCCTGAATACCCTGCAGAAGGGTCAGGTGCGCGAAGGTGTGATCTCCTCGATCGTCAATTTCGGCGCGTTTGTCGATTTGGGCGGGGTAGACGGTCTCGTACACGTCTCGGAGCTGTCCTGGAAGCACATCGACCATCCTTCCGAAGTCGTTGAAGTGGGTATGCCCGTAACCGTTGAGGTGCTGGACGTGGACTTCGACCGGGAGCGCGTATCCCTGTCCCTGAAGGCCACCCAGGAAGATCCGTGGCAGACATTTGCCCGCACCCATGCCATCGGTCAGGTTGTTCCCGGCAAGGTAACGAAGATTGTGCCCTTTGGGGCGTTCGTGCGCGTCGAAGACGGAATCGAAGGCCTTGTGCACATCTCCGAGCTGGCACAGCGTCACATTGAAATGCCGGAGCAGGTGGCAAAGGTCAATGACGAGGTGTTTGTGAAGGTTATCGACATCGACCTTGAACGCCGGCGTATTTCGCTCTCGCTGAAGCAGGCGAACGAAGGCGTGGATCCGGATTCCGAAGATTTTGATCCTTCGCTTTACGGAATGCCTACCGAATACGACGAAGACGGAAACTACAAGTATCCGGAAGGCTTCGATCCGGAAACCAACGAATGGATGGAAGGATACGAAGAAAACCAGGCTGCCTGGGAGGCCGAATATGCCAAGGCGGAAGCCCGCTGGCAGGCCCACCGTGTGCAGGTTGCGCGGGAACGCGAAGCTGATGCTGCCGCAGCGTCGGATGCTTCCTCCTCTTCGGACACGGCAGAGGAAGTACCGGCATCCTATTCTTCCGGGAATGATGCGGACGGCGCATTGGCTGACGACGAAGCGTTGGCCGCACTGCGCGAAAAGCTTCTCTGAAAATCATTCTGATTTTATCCGAAACCGGTGGGTACGGTGTGTATCCACCGGTTCGCATATCCGCAAACAGCCGTTTTCGCGCATTTTCCAAAATCCGTTTTTCATATTAAGAATGGCCACCATGCTGAAACTCGCTTTGACCGGACCGATTGCGGGCGGCAAATCCTGTGTCGCCCTGCGGCTGGAAAAGTTTGGCGCGCAGATAATAGATTACGATATTCTGGCGCGCGAAGCCGTTTCCCCCGGTTCCGCAGCCCTGGAACAGATCCGCGGCAGGTGGGGGAAGCAGATGATTACCCCCGACGGCACTCTGAACCGCGCGGCTTTGGCGGCGGAGGTCTTTCGCGTCCCGGAAAGTCTGCGGATTTTAAATTCCGTTTTGCATCCCGTGATTGCAAAAATGGCATGCGCCCGGGAAAAAGAGATTCTTCTGCACCGCCCGCATTGCGTTATTGTGCACAATATTCCGCTGTTTTTGGGCAGCGGTTTGGAATTTTGCGTACACGCCGCCCTTCACGTAAACGCCGACAGGGAAACGCGGATTGAAAGAATGATCCGCCGGCGGAAGATGACCCGCCGCGAAGCCGAAGAGCGGATCGCCGCGCAGGATGATCCCGCTGCCGTGGCGAAAATGTGCGATGTGCATATCAAAAATGATGCGGCCCCCGAAATCCTGACACACAGCGTAAAGTGGCTGTGGCACAGTTGGATTTCACCCTTTGCCGATTTCCTGGAGCGTTCCTCTGCCTGCGGCAGGGACACCGGGGAAAACCGGACGGGGGAAACCGGGCAGGGTGATGAATTCGCAGGCCGCCTGAAATATTTGAAAATCCCGCGGGAAATAACATTCTCCACCTGCGCCGACCTGATGAAAAAAAGACTGGCATACTGCCGGGACGTGCGCAGTTTCCTCGTCCTGTCCGAATGCGCGGAAAGGAAATACGAAAAATGAATCCGGCTGCAAAAATTCCCCCGGGCGGGAAACCGTTTCAGGTTATTTCCCGTTATTCTCCTGCCGGAGACCAGCCGAAAGCAATTAGGGAACTGACGGAACGGATCAACAGCGGGGAAAAAGATATTGTTCTGCTGGGCGCAACGGGCACCGGCAAATCCGCCACCGCAGCCTGGCTGATCGAACAGATACAGCGTCCCACACTGATTCTCGAACCGAATAAAACGCTGGCCGCACAGATGGCAGCCGAATTCAGAGAACTGCTTCCGAATAACGCAGTGGAATACTTCGTTTCATATTACGACTACTATCAGCCCGAAGCCTACGTTCCGCAGACCGATACCTTCATCGAAAAAGACTCCTCGATTAACGACGAGGTGGAACGCCTGCGTCATTCTGCCACAAATTCCCTTCTGACCAGACGCGATACGGTTGTGGTGGCTTCCGTGTCGTGTATCTACGGCTTGGGCACGCCGGAGGAATACGTGTCCCGGATGACGATGCTCCGCACAGGAGAGGAACTTTCCCGTGACGAACTGCTGAAGAAGTTTGTGCAGATGCAGTATTCACGCAATGATCTGGATTTTCGGCGGGGAACATTTCGCGTACGCGGGGATACCGTGGAAATCATTCCCGTATATGAGGAACTGGCGGTGCGGATCGAATTTTTCGGAGACGAAATCGATTCCCTTTCGCTGCTGAATCCCCTGACCGGGGAAGTAATGGAAGAAACGGATACCGCCCATATCTTTCCCGCCTCACATTATGTGGCCGGAGAGGAACGGATGAAAAAGGCGATCCGTTCCATCGAAACGGAGCTGAGCGGGCGTCTTGCCGAACTGCGGGCGCAAAATAAGCTTCTCGAGGCACAGCGGCTGGAAATGCGCACCGAATTTGACTTGGAGATGATGCGCAATATCGGTTCGTGCGCAGGTATCGAAAATTATTCCAGACACATAGACGGCCGTCCGGCAGGCAGCGCGCCAAACACGCTGCTGGATTATTTCCCAGATGACTTTGTTTTGATTATTGACGAATCCCATGTGACCGTACCGCAGATCGGAGCGATGTACGAAGGGGATATGTCGCGTAAACGCACTCTGGTTGAATACGGGTTCAGACTTCCCTCGGCAATGGATAACCGTCCGCTGAAATGGGAAGAATTTCTGGAACGTATCGGACAGACCGTATACCTCTCCGCAACACCCGGCGATTATGAACTGGGCCGGGCGGACGGATACGTGGAACAGATCATCCGTCCCACGGGACTGACGGATCCGAAGATCACGGTAAAGCCGACCGCGGGACAGATAGACGATCTTTTGGAGGAAATACGTCTGCGCAGCGAACGCGACGAACGGGTTCTGGTAACCACGCTGACCAAGAAAATGGCCGAAGACCTCACAAATTATTTGGCGGAACGCGGTGTGCGCGTGGAATATCTGCATTCCGACATCGACACTCTGCGCCGGGTGGAGCTGCTGCGCGAGCTGAGACTGGGAAAATTCGATGTGCTCGTGGGGATCAATCTGCTGCGCGAGGGACTGGATCTGCCCGAAGTTTCGCTGGTGGCAATTTTGGATGCGGACAAACAGGGATTCCTGCGTTCGACAAAATCGCTGATCCAAACCATCGGACGTGCCGCACGCAACGTTTCCGGGGAAGTGCATATGTATGCCGATACGGTTACGCCCAATATGCGGGCGGCAATTGAGGAAACGAACCGCCGGCGCGAAATTCAGATTGAGTTTAACCGCAGACACGGAATAGATCCGCAGCCGCTGCGAAAGAAAATCGCCGACGTAACGGATATGCTTGTCCGCGAGGAAGCCGATACGCAAAAGCTGCGAAACAGCGAAAAAGCAAATCCGCGCGCGGGTGCCAAATGCGAAAGCAGGGAACTTGATACGCTGCTTACGGAACTGACGGAACAAATGCGTGAAGCGGCAAAGAATCTGCGCTTCGAGCAGGCCGCGCGTCTGCGTGATGAAATAAGGGATCTGAAACAGGAAATCCGCGCCGTACTTGATTAACGGCCGCCCGCACGCCCAAAACCCGGCGTCGGCACACGGCACGGGAAAATCACCGCATACGCTTTATGTATTGTATGTCATGTTTCATCCCCGTCTTCTCCGGGGCTGTTTGCAGTAGAATTACCGCAGAGGGGAGTATTCCCACAGAACAGCGGTTCGTCAGTACGTTGCCCTGCATCCGGGCCGCGGCCCCGCCGGAAAGACGCGGGGCGGGAAGAGACCTCTGATTCGGACCGTACTGAAAAGGATGCGTATATGACAGATAATCTTTTGTGCAGTTTTCTCTTCGCCGCCCCGGCTTCCGCACAGCAGACACAGATGCATGTATACCCGTGGGAGTGGGCTGTTTTGGGACTGGCCGTTTTGGCGCTGATTGCCTTTGACCTGCTTGGACACGTGCGCAAAGCACATGAACCGACGATCGGGGAAGCGGCGCGGTGGACGGCTGTCTATGTTTCCCTGGCGGCGGTGTTCGGCATAATTCTGTATTTTCGGCACAGCGGCGAGTTTGCCGCCGAATTTTTCGCCGGGTACATAACGGAATATTCACTGTCGCTGGACAACATCTTCGTCTTCATCATTATTATTGCCGCATTTCGCGTACCGCGCGTATACCAGCAGAAAGTGCTGATGTACGGAATCGTGATTGCCCTGGTGCTGCGTTTTATTTTTATTATGATCGGCGCGAAACTCATAGAACATTTCGTGTGGGTTTTCTTTATCTTCGGGCTGTGGATGCTTTATACCGCGGTTACGCAGACGATAGACGGTCTGCGCGAATCGCGTGAGCGCGCATCGGGCAAAGAATCGGCGGAAGAAGAGTATGAACCTACGTTCGTAACGCGTCTGGTTTCCCGTGTTGCCCCTGTTACCCCGGGTTTTGTCGGAGACCGGCTGATTTTGCGCCATGAGGGGAAAACACGGATCACACCGCTGCTGCTGTGCATTGTTTCAATCGGTTCCATTGATCTGATGTTTGCCCTGGATTCCATTCCGGCTATCTTCGGCCTGACAAAGCAGCCTTTTATTGTGTTCGCTTCCAATGCGTTTGCCCTGCTCGGTCTGCGTCAGCTTTTCTTCCTTGTGGACGGGCTGCTTGAACGGCTGATTTATCTGCACTACGGTCTGGCCGCAATTTTGGGATTTATTGCCTGGAAACTGCTGCTTCATGCCTCACACGGCTACGGCGTGCTGGATTTTGTGCCGGAACCCTCGATTTTGGCATCCGTTTCCGTGATTTTGGGAATAATCCTTCTTACGGTTGCCGCCTCGGTTTACGGGTCACGAAAATATCTTCCCAAAGCGGGGGACGAAACCGGTTTTCGGACACCTGCCGAAGACGGGGAAACCGCGGAGGAAAAATAACGGAAACGGGCCGGAAACTATTCCCCGAAGGGGCCGATAACCGGTTCCCACATCCGGGCACTGCGTTTGGTGACCAGGCCCGCCGTCCGCATCGGATCTCCGTCCAAAAGCACCAGAGCTTCCTCTTCCGAGCGGGCGCGGACCACAATCAGCGCGCCGCCCGGAGACAAAGGCCCCGAAGCAAGAAGTTTTCCCTCTTCGCGCAGACTGCGGAGAAAATCACGGTGTTTGGGGCGTACGGCGGCCAGATCGTCTGCCCGCGCAGAGTCGTAAGTGTAAAATACTGCTGCGATGTTCATGCTCATATCATCAGTTTAGGGGATAAAATCCCGGTCCGCCGGTGTGACCGGTTCCGCCGTCGAACGTTTGTTTGGGAAGGGAATTGCGGCTAAACTGAAAGAATGGAAGACGTAATACATGTGCAGGGCGCAAGGGAACACAATCTGAAAAACATCACGGTTGACATTCCGCGAAACAAGATGGTTGTCTTCACCGGACTCTCCGGTTCGGGAAAATCCTCTCTGGCTTTCGACACTGTTTTCGCCGAAGGGCAGCGCCGTTATGTGGAATCGCTCAGTTCCTACGCGCGGCAGTTTCTCGGACAGATGGACAAACCGGATGTGGATTTTATTGAGGGACTTTCCCCGGCCGTCTCCATAGATCAGAAATCCACCAACCGCAATCCGCGTTCCACAGTGGGAACGATTACGGAAATATACGACTATCTGCGTCTTTTGTATGCCCGCGCCGGGACGCAGTACTGCCCGGTATGCGGGGAAAAAATTTCGGCACAGAGCGCCGAACAGATTGTCGATACGCTTTTGGCGTATCCCGGGGGAACGCGATGTGAAATTTTGGCTCCGGTGGTCCGCGGAAGAAAAGGCGAACATTTAGAAGTGTTTAAAGAACTGCAGGCGGAAGGTTTTTCCCGGGTTCGCGTGGACGGGGAGTCAATGCGCCTGGGCGAAACGAAACCGCTTGCCAAAACGAAAAAGCACACAATTTTCGCCGGTGTGGACAGAATAGTAATCAAACCCGAAATCCGCACCCGGCTAACGGACTCCGTGGAAACGGCACTGCGTCTGGCACACGGAACCGTAACCGTCTACTTCAACGACGAACAGGAAGAAGAGCGCAAAACACGCAATTTTTCCGAACAGCGTTCCTGCCCGAACCGTCACCCGCTGGAACTGGAGGAAATAGAACCGCGCACTTTTTCCTTCAACGCGCCCTACGGAGCGTGCGCCGAATGCGGGGGAATCGGGTTTAAACTGCATGTCGATCCGGAACTGCTGATTTCGGATCCGGAAAAAAGCATTGCGGAAGGTGCCGTTATTCCCTGGGCACACGCCGCGTCAAAAAAAGCGGCGGAATTTTTCATGCAGAAAGTTTCCGCACTTGCCGCGGAACTCGGATTTTCGCTCCGCGATCCCTGGCGCACACTGACCCCGGCCCAGCAAAATGCGGTGCTTCTGGGGCACGGCTATCGGGTAAAAATGCGCTACAAAAACCGCTGGGGCAGAGAAAAAACCTACTATTCCGGGTTTGAGGGCGCAGCACAGTATGTAATGCGCAAATACGGGGAAACGGATTCCGATACGCAAAAAGAACGTTACCGGGGATATATGAGAAATGTGCCCTGCGTGAAATGCGGCGGCGCGCGTCTGAAACCGGAAGTTCTGGCCGTGCGCGTGGGAGAACTGAATATCTCGCAGCTGACCGACCTGTCTGTGGAAAGTGCGCTTTCGTATCTGGAAAATATTTCCCTGCAGGGACGGGCAGCCAAAATTTCGGCGCAGATACTGACCGAAATCCTGGCACGGCTGAAGTTTCTTGTTTCGGTCGGTTTGGGATATCTCACGCTTTCGCGGGCCGCCGGCACACTTTCCGGGGGCGAGGCGCAGCGAATCCGTCTGGCCACGCAAATCGGCTCCGGTCTGGTAGGCGTGCTCTACGTGCTGGACGAACCGTCTATCGGTCTGCACCAAAGAGACAACGAAAAACTTCTTGCCGCGCTGCGCCGGCTGCGGGATCTGGGAAATACCCTGATTGTGGTCGAACACGACGAAGACACAATCCGCACCGCGGACTGGGTGCTGGATATCGGACCGTATGCGGGCGAACACGGAGGAGAGGTCGTCTACAGCGGACCTCCGGCACAAATCGGCACCGCAGAGCATTGTCTGACGGGAGATTATCTGACGGGCAGACGCACGATTGCCGTCCCTTCCAAGCGCAGAAAAACAGACAAAAAAGCACAGATCAAAATCATAGGCGCGAAAGAAAATAATCTGCGCGGCATAAACGTCAGCTTCCCCCTGGGAGTATTCACGGCGGTAACGGGTGTATCCGGTTCGGGTAAGTCCACGCTCGTAAATTCGATTCTTTACGAATCGCTGGCAAATAAATTAAACGGTTCGCGCCACGTTCCCGGACGCCACAAAGACATACTGGGCGCGGAAAATCTGGATAAAATCGTCCATGTGGACCAGTCCCCGATCGGACGCACGCCCCGATCGAATCCCGCAACCTATACGGGAATGTGGGATCCTATCCGCCGTCTTTTTGCGCAGACACAGGAAGCGCAGGTGCGCGGATACGGACCGGGAAGATTCTCCTTCAACGTCAAGGGAGGCAGATGCGAATCATGCGGCGGGGACGGAACGCTGAAAATCGAAATGAATTTTCTGCCAGACGTCTATGTTCCCTGCGAAGTGTGCCACGGCGCCCGCTACAACCGCGAAACACTGGAAGTAACATACAAAGGGAAAAACGTTGCCCAGGTGCTTAATATGACCATTTCGGAAGCGAAAGAATTTTTCTCCTCCGTGCCCGGCATTACGAAATATCTGAAAGTGCTTGAATCCGTCGGCCTGGGATATATCCGCCTCGGACAGCCTGCTCCGACTCTTTCCGGGGGTGAGGCACAGCGCGTAAAATTGGCTTCCGAACTGCATAGACGCTCCAACGGAAAGACGGTTTACGTGCTTGACGAGCCTACAACGGGACTGCATTTTGAAGATGTGCGCAAACTTCTGGCAGTACTCGGGGAGCTGACCGACAAAGGAAATACCGTGATCGTTATCGAACACAATCTGGATGTGATAAAGTCCGCCGACTGGATCATAGACATGGGCCCCGAGGGCGGCGTGGGCGGCGGCCTGGTCATTGCCGAAGGCAGACCCGAAACGGTGGCAAAAAATCCAAATTCATACACGGCGCGTTTTCTTGCCCCGCTACTCGGGATGAAAACACCGGCAGACGCAGGGTGAAACGCGCATGGCAGATCCGGCAGAGTACCGTCCGAAAACATCCGATATTCCCGTCGAACCGGGAGTATACCGTTTCCTTGACGGCGAAGGACGCATTATCTATGTGGGGAAGGCCAAATCGCTGCGTAAACGCTTGGTCTCCTATTTTCGCGACCCGCAAAAACTCCATCCGCGCACGCGAAAAATGGTTTTTTCCGCTTCCGGGGTAACATGGGTGACCGTCCGCTCGGAACTCGAGGCGCTTACACTCGAATATGCCTGGATTAAAGAATACACTCCGCGCTACAACATCATGTACCGCGACGACAAATCATATCCGTATCTTGCCGTAACCGAGTCCGAAGAGTACCCGAGGCTTGTGGTCACCCGCAGCGCACACCGCAGAGGGAACCGCTATTACGGTCCGTACACGCAGGTGCATGCGGTACGCGAGTCCCTTGACCTGCTGCGCAGAATTTTTCCCGTGCGCACCTGCACCAAAGGGGTTTTTGAAACGGCGCGGAAAACAAACCGTCCCTGCCTTAACGGATTTATCGACAAATGCTGCGCCCCCTGTGTCGGACGTGTTTCGGAGGAAGAGTATCGGGGAATTATCCGCTCTCTTGTGCGGTATCTGGAATCGGACGGCGAAGAACTGATCGGCGAGAAGACCCGGCAGATGCACCTTGCGGCCGGGAATCTGGAATTTGAGACGGCAGCAAAAATCAGGGATCAGATCACGGCTTTGGAAACAATTGCCCGGCGCAATACGCTTGTGCTTGCGCGGGACACGGATGCCGATATTTTTGCGCTGAGCACGGACGAGCTGGAAGCCGGAGTGCAGGTTTTCTATGTGCGCGCAGGACGTGTGCGCGGTCAGCGCGGGTGGATTACGGAAACGGGAGGCTACGATGCACCTACGCTGCTGAATTCGCTTCTGATTCAGGCGTACGGGGAATCCGCCCGGAGCAGCGCCGCTTTTGAAAAAAGCGGCGCCAAATCGGTAGACGACGTCCGTCATACAGCTGTCGGCGCAATACCGCGCGAAATCTGGCTCCCTCTGCTTCCCGCCGACGAAGAAGCCCTGCTCGGGTGGCTGACTGCGCTGCGCGGAGCCGCCGTGCATTTTCGCGTGCCGCAAAGGGGAATAAAAGCACAGCTGATGCAGACCGTAGAGGAAAATGCGGTGCGGATTCTGCGGCAGCACAAACTGGCACGGATCGGCGATCTGCCGCAGCGGGATGCGGCACTGAAGGAACTGCGCGCGGGATTGGATCTTCCCGTTTCCCCGCTGCGGATCGAATGCTACGATATTTCCCACACGCAGGGAACATACCGGGTGGCTTCGATGGTCGTATTTGAAGACGGTATGCCGAAGAAAAAAGAATACCGCCATTTCGAAGTGCACGGCGGAGACGGGGAAGCAGACGATACTGCGGCAATGAATGAAATACTTACACGCCGGCTCTCCCGCCTGAAACGGGAAAATACCAATCTTTGCGCGCAGGGGCACGGCCGGGAGCAGCCGGCGGAAGCCCGCACGGACCGGGCCGCGGAAAAACCGCATTTTGCCTACCGTCCGGATTTAATTGTGGTAGACGGAGGCCTGCCGCAGGTGAATGCGGCGGCAAAGGCAATTGCCGCCGCCGGGGCGCAGATTTGCGTGATCGGTTTGGCAAAGCGGCTCGAAGAGGTCTGGATCCCGGGGGAGGAATATCCGATTATTTTTTCGCGCAGTTCTCCGGCTTTGCGGCTGCTGCAGCATCTGCGCGACGAATCCCACCGTTTTGCGATCACTTTCCATCGCAGAAAACGGGCAAAGGCAATGACCCGCTCGGCACTGGACGAAATTCCGGGCCTGGGGGAGCACAAACAGAAACTGCTGCTGAAAAAGTTCGGATCCGTGAAACGTATCCGCAATGCCGCGCCCGAAGATCTGCTCCGGGTGCCGGGAATCGGACCGAAGCTGGCACAGACGGTCAGCGAATATCTGCATTCCCATAATTACCCGGCCGATGGTGAATAATAAATTTTCGTGGCACGATAGTCATATGAGCGATTTTGCGAACATCAACGACACAGCCAAGATTCCCAAATTTATTGCGGATTTGGACGGCAGGGCCACCCTGCCCCAAAATACCGTGCCCGAAATTCTCATCGTAACGGGAATGTCCGGAGCCGGCAGAAGCCGCGCCGCCGCCACGTTGGAAGATTTGGGCTGGTATGTGATCGACAATCTTCCGCCGCGTCTGCTGCAGGCGATGTCACGGCTGATAACACCGGCGGGAAGCGTGCAGAAACTGGCGTGTGTGGTTGATGTGCGCTCCCGGGATTTCTTTTTGGAATTGGTGGATGTGCTGCATTCCCTGCACGAGTCGTGCGTCGATTACCGGATTATTTATCTGGACGCTTCCGACGAGGAGTTGGTCCGCCGGTATGAGTCCGTGCGCCGCCCGCACCCGCTTCAGGGAGAGGGGACGCTGCTGCAGGGAATCCGGCGGGAGAGGGAAACACTGCGCGAGCTGCGTAACCGGGCCGATACGGTAATCGATACCACAAATCTTTCCGTGCACGATCTGGCGCGCAAAATCCGCAGCAACGTCGCTTCCGAAACGCAGGCAAAAGTCAGTTTTACGGTGATGAGTTTCGGTTTTAAATACGGTATTCCCCTGGACGCCGACCACGTTGCCGACGTGCGTTTTGTCCCGAATCCGTATTGGGTCTCCGAACTGCGTCACCTTAACGGAAAAGACCGTCCCGTGCGGGATTTTGTGCTCAATGTCGACGGGGCACGTACCTTTGCCCAAAAATATGCCGACCTGCTGGCGGGGCTGGTGGACGGATACGAACACGAACTGAAACCGTATGTGACGGTGGCCGTCGGATGCACGGGCGGAAAACACCGCTCGGTGGCAATAGCGGAGGAAATTTCCCGGCTGCTGCGCGAACGGGGGATTGCCGTGCGCACGCTGCACCGTGATCTGGGACGCGAATAAACGGCAGGTGCGCGCACCAATGGATGCATATCATCGGATGGAATCCGTATTTTCGGATTCCGGGGCCCGCGGCCCGAAAGTGGTTGCCCTCGGCGGCGGCCACGGCCTGTACGCTTCCCTTTCGGCACTGAAAATTCTGACCCGCAATGTAACTGCCGTGGTAACGGTGGCAGACGACGGAGGCTCCTCGGGGCGCCTGCGCAAAGAGTTCGGCGTGCTTCCCCCGGGCGATCTGCGGATGGCTCTCTCCGCACTGTGTGACGACAGTGAGTGGGGTCAGACGTGGCGTGATGTTTTGCAGTACCGTTTTTCTTCTGCCGGGGATCTGAATGGGCATTCGCTCGGCAATCTGCTGATTACCGGACTTTGGGATTTGCTCGGCGACGACCCGGTAACGGGTTTGGACTGGGTGGGACGGCTGCTGAACACAAAAGGACGGGTTGTGCCCATGGCTTCCGTTCCCCTGCAGATCGAGGCCGATGCGAGTGTCCGCGGCAGCAGGAAAACGATTCACGGGCAGGTTTCGGTGGCGAAATCAAATGCGCGGATCGACAGGATTCGGATTATTCCGCCCAATCCTGCGGTCGCACAGGAAGCGTTGGACGCGATTGGCGATGCCGATCTGATTTTTTTCGGTCCCGGATCCTGGTATACGTCCGTAATTCCGCATCTTCTGGTTCCGCAGCTGCGTGCGGCTCTCACGGCGTCGAAAGCGAAAAAGATACTGGTGCTGAATCTGAGTGACGATGCGGAGACGCAGTCCATGTCTGCCGCGGATTTGGTACGCATTTTCCGCGATACTGCTCCCGGTGTGAAACTGGATGCGGTTTTGGCAGACAGGGGAGCGACGGCACACCCGGACAGGCTGCAAAACGAGGCGCAGCTGTGCAATGCTTCTCTGTACTGCCGCAATGTTGCCGATCCCCGGAATCCGGTGCGCCATGATCCGCTCTACCTTGCCGCGGCTTACCGTGAAATTGCATTTAATTTCCGCAGCTGCGCCCGTGGCGGGGATTGACGGGTCGCGGGAAAAACGGATTTTTGATAGCTTGTAATGTAGTCTTTATGAGGAGTTACGTCAATGCCAGCGTTAACCGTGCCGGTAAAAAATGAAATTTCGGATGTGTATCCGCCCCTTGCCTCGTCTATGGTGGCCGAGATTTCGACCATGTTCAGATTTGCCGGAGGCCTGCAGATCAATTCCGGCGTGGTTGGCCTGCACGCGGAACTCACGCATCCCGGAGCGGCACGGCATCTGTGGGAACTTTTGCGCAGGGCATACAACATTACGGCGGAACTGGTGGCCGTGCACAATTCAATGCGCAACGGAAATCATTATGTGCTGCAGGTGACGGACCGCGGGGAGCGGATTGCGCGCAGACTCGGTCTGCTGGACGCCAAAGGGCGGCTGATGAGGGGTCTGGCACCGCATATCGTCTCGGGATCGAAAGCCGATGCGGCGGCGGCCTGGCGGGGTGCTTTTTTGGCCCGGGGAACCCTGCTTGAGCCGGGCAGAAATGCCTCTTTGGAAGTTACGTGCCCGTCTTTGGAAGCTGCCTATGCGATCGGCGGCCTGGCGAGACGGATGGAGATTCCCTACAGGGCAAGAGAATCGCGGGGTGCGCATCGGGTCGATATCCGCGAAGGAGATGCAATTTCCGCAATGCTCACCCGAATCGGCGCCAACGATGCGGTTCTTGTCTGGGAGGAGCTGCGCACGCAGCGGGAAGTCAACGGAAGCATTAACCGGCTGGCGAACTTTGACGACGCCAATATGCGCCGCAGTGCGGACGCGGCGGTGATTGCGGTAATCCGCGTAAAACGTGCCTTTGAAATTCTCGGAGCCGATATTCCCGAAAAGCTGCGCGAAGCCGGGGAATGCAGAATAAAATACCCGCACGACTCGCTGAACGTGCTGGGAGAAAGACTTTCGCAGACCGCCACAAAGGATGCGGTTGCGGGCAGACTGCGCAGACTGAACACGATGGCCGACAAACGCGCGCAGGAACTCGGAATTCCCTCCACACTGGATGCCGTTGAGGAAGCGGAAAAACGTTCTTTGCGGGGATAAACCGTTCTTCTTTGCGCACCAAAGTGAAAAACAACACAGGCACATTCGCTATCTGTGAATGAAACACGCGAAAGTGCCGTTAGTCCTTAACTTAAGTGTGATTTGGAGATAGTATTGATACGGATCGAAAAGTGCCTTGCACAGGCAGGTGCTTATCGTGAGATCGCCGGTGATGCCCGGCGATAACATCTCATACTACGTACACATCTGTGTACAAGGAGGAACAGAGTGACTATTCGCGTTGGTATTAACGGCTTTGGCCGTATTGGCCGTAATTTCACCCGTGCGGCTCTTGCCAAGGGTGCTGATTTTGAGATCGTGGCAATCAACGATCTTACCGACAACAAGACCCTTGCACACCTGCTCAAGTACGATTCCATTTTGGGTAAACTCGATCAGGAAGTCAGCTACGACGATGACGCCATTTTCATCGGCGGCAAGGAAATTAAGTCTTTCGCAGAGCGTAACCCGGCCGATCTTCCGTGGGGCAAGCTGAACGTGGATATCGTTGTTGAGTCCACGGGCCGTTTCACCAATGCCGAAGACGCGAAGGCGCACATTGCCGCGGGAGCGAAGAAGGTTCTCATTTCTGCTCCGGCGAAGAATGAAGACGCAACTTTCGTGCTCGGTGTAAACGAAAAGGATTACGATCCGGCGAAGCACAACATTATTTCCAACGCTTCCTGCACCACAAACTGCCTTGCCCCGCTGGCCAAGGTTCTGAACGATGAATTCGGCATTGTAAAGGGTCTGATGACCACCATTCACGCATACACCGCCGATCAGAATCTGCAGGACGGTCCGCACAAGGATCTGCGCCGTGCGCGGGCGGCAGCTCTGAACATCGTTCCGACCAAGACGGGTGCCGCGGCAGCCGTTGCGTTGGTAATTCCGGAGCTCAAGGGCAAGTTCGACGGCTACGCGCTGCGTGTTCCGACTCCGACCGGCTCGGTAACGGATCTGACCTTCGAAGCCCCGCGTGAACTCACCGTTGAGGAAGTAAATGCTGCCGTTAAGAAGGCAGCGGAAGGCGAACTGAAGGGCATTCTCGCCTACACCGAAGATCCGATCGTGTCGAAGGATATCGAAACCGATCCGCATTCTTCCATCTTCGATTCCGGTCTGACCAAGGTGATCGGCAATCAGGTGAAGGTTGTTTCCTGGTACGACAACGAATGGGGTTACTCCAACCGCCTCGTTGACCTTTGCTCGCTCGTAGCTTCCAAGCTCTAAGCCAAGCATTAATTATGTCGAACTGATAGGTGTCTGTGCGATTCGGCACAGACACCTATCTTTTCAAAACTCGTCAAACGGAGAAGAAAATAATGCGTACAATTGATTCACTCGGAGATCTTTCAGGGAAGAAAGTACTTGTTCGCTCAGACTTTAATGTGCCTCTCGACGCGGAAAAGAACATCACCGACGACGGCCGGATCCGTGCCGCCCTTCCGACTCTTACCCGACTTGTCAAAGCCGGGGCGAAAGTTGTCGTAATGGCACATCTGGGCCGTCCGAAAGGAAAGGTAAACCCGGACTTTTCGCTGGCTCCCGTTGCGGCACGCCTGGGAGAGCTTTTGGGCCAAAACGTAAAACTTGCTGCCGACACTGTGGGAGAAGATGCCCACCGTCTGGCGGCGCAGGTCGGTCCGGGCGAAGTGGTGCTGCTGGAAAATGTCCGCTTTGACCCGCGCGAAACATCCAAAACAGACAGCGAACGCGAAGAACTGGCCGCCCTGTACGCGGCTCTGGCGGATGTGTATGTTTCGGACGGTTTCGGTGTGGTACACCGTAAGCAGGCGTCTGTATACGATGTGGCAAAGCTGCTTCCGTCTGCGGCGGGCGAACTCGTATTCAAAGAGATCGATTCGCTTTCCAAGGCAACCGACAATCCGCAGCGTCCTTACACGGTTATTCTCGGCGGCTCAAAAGTTTCCGACAAGCTGGGCGTGATCGACAATCTCATCGAGAAAGCGGACCGGCTGCTCATCGGCGGCGGTATGGCATATACTTTCCTTCGGGCACAGGGATACGAAGTAGGAAAGTCACTGCTGGAAGAAGATCAGATCGAAAACGCCAAAGCATATTTGGAAAAGGCGAAGCAAAAGGGAGTTGAAATCCTGCTTCCCACAGACAACGTCACCGCTGCCGAATTCAAAGCCGACGCGCCTGCTTCGGTGCATCCGGCGGACGCAATGCCCGCGCAGGAAATGGGTCTGGATATCGGTCCGCAGACGGCGGAAAGATACGCACAGGCAATTGCCGATTCCAAGACGATCGTATGGAACGGACCGATGGGCGTATTTGAATTTGAGGCATTTGCAAAAGGTACCCGCGCAGTGGCGCAGGCGATGCAGGATGCCTGCGGATTCACCATTGTCGGAGGCGGAGATTCCGCGGCCGCGGTACGCACGCTGGGTTACGATGAGACTAAATTTAACCATATTTCAACCGGCGGCGGAGCTTCGCTCGAGTTTCTTGAGGGAAAGACCCTGCCGGGAATTGCCGTATTGGAGGATTAATTTATGGCACGCACACCGTTAATGGCCGGTAACTGGAAGATGAATCTGGATCATCTGGAGGCTGCCGCACTCGTACAGAAGCTTGACTGGACGCTGAAAGATCTGAAGCACGATTTCAGCAGGGTGGAAGCTGCGGTAATCGTTCCGTTTACCGATATCCGCTCTGTGCAGACGCTGGTTGAAGCCGATGAAATGAAAATTAAGTACGGGGCACAGGATGTGTCCGTCCACGATGCCGGAGCTTACACCGGCGAGATTTCCACAGCCATGCTCACCGCTTTGGGGTGCACGTATGTGGTCGTCGGACATTCGGAACGCCGCGAATACCACGGTGAGACCTCGCAGCTCGTGGGGCAGAAGGCGAAGAAGGCACTGGATGCGGGTCTGCTGCCGATTATGTGCTGCGGCGAAGCTCTGGAAATCCGCAAAGCCGGTACACACGTACAGTACGTGCTGGGCCAGGTAGAGGAAATGCTCTCCGGTCTGACTGCCGAAGAAGTGGCAAAGTCGGTTATCGCCTACGAACCCATTTGGGCAATCGGAACCGGAGAAGTGGCCACACCGGAAAACGCACAGGAGGTATGCGGCGCAATCAGAACAAAGGTCGCCGAACTGTTCGACCGGGCCACTGCCGATGCACTGCGTATTCAGTACGGCGGTTCGGTGAAGTCCGCAAACGTAAAAGACATCATGGCGCAGCCTGATGTGGACGGAGCCCTCGTGGGCGGAGCTTCGCTGAAAGCGGATGAATTCGCAAAGATTGTAACTTATCTGGGATAAGGCAGTCCGAAACACTGCGGGATGTTGGTGGGCGGTAAACTTTTACAACTCACCAACATCTTGTATTATTAAGGCTGTGTCGAAATTCGACTTGGCTGCAAAACAAAGCGGAATTTAGGCTGTAAAGGAAGTATAGAGAAGTGGGCGTTATTTTAGTCATTTGCAAAGTACTCTTGGTGATTTCAAGTCTGCTTTTGATGGTCGCAATTCTGCTGCACAAAGGCCGCGGAGGCGGCATTTCGGATATGTTCGGCGGAGGCATTTCCACTTCCATGCGTTCTTCGGGCGTCGCGGAAAGGAATCTGAACCGAATCACCATCGGAACTTCGGTGATATGGACGGTTTTGATTATTCTGATCGGTCTGCTGACCAAATTCATGTGATCTTACCGCACAAAAGCTGCCCCAACACAGATTTTGGGGCAGCTTTGTTTTTAGCCGTAATTTGCGGTTTCACACAAAAAGGACAGAAAAATCAGGTTGACCTAAGTAGTTTTAAATCCAAGAATAATGGTTTATTTTTGGAGATTTCAGTGCCGAAACAGATCTACGGAAACGGAAAAGTCCGCCTGTGTCTTTGCATATCCGCGATACTTGCCATGGTGTTTTCCCTCGTGTGTTTCATTCCGCCGGCAATGGCGGAAGACTATTCGCAAATCCGTGACGTACCCCTTTTACGCTGACGGAAATGTGAAAGCAAATTGGGATGCCGCGCAAAAAACAATAACAACGTCCGTCAAACAAATATAAAGTGTTTTGGGGGTGGCAGCGAAAGCGGCCACCCCCAAAACCATAAACCGTAACCGATTATTGCTGCATGGCTTCGGCCACGGCTTCGTTCAGCTCATTCCATGCAATCTCAAACTTTTCCACACCCTCGGCTTCGAGCCTGTCGGTAGCGGAAGAAAAATCAATTCCCAGACGGACAATCTGTTTAATTATCTGTTCGGAATTTTCAATTTCACCGCAGATTGTGTCTCCGGTTATTTCCGCAGTGTCCAATGTTGCCCGCAACGTTGCCTCCGGCATTGTATTCACGGTGTTCTTTGCCACCAGACGGTCAACATACAAAGTGGGGGAGTAATCGGGATTCTTCACACCCGTCGACGCCCACAAAGGACGCTGGATATTGGCACCCCGGGCAGCCAACTGCGCAAAACGCTGCGAATTCACAAAATGATCCAGATACACGCCATAGGCGACACGGGCGTTGGCCAGAGCCGCTTTGCCGCGCATCGCCAGTGCGTCGGGAGAACCGATTTCGCTCAGCCGGGCATCGATTTCGGTGTCCACACGGGAGACGAAAAACGAAGCAACCGAATGAATGGTACTGATATCGATCCCTTTTTCCAGTGCCTTTTCCAATCCGCAGAAATAGGCATCAATCACCTGCCGGTAGCGGTCGGCGGAGAAGATCAGAGTTACGTTGACCGATATTCCCTCTGCCACGGCGGCAGTAATGGCATGCAGACCTTCAAGCGTGGCCGGAATTTTAATCATCACATTCGGACGGTCTACCAGTTTCCACAGCTTCTTTGCCTGCACTACCGTTTCTTCGCCGGCATGGGCCAGACGCGGATCCACTTCAATCGACACCCGCCCGTCGTATCCGTTGGTATTGCGGTAGGTTTCGGCAAACAGATCACATGCCTGCCTTACGTCTTCGGACGTAAGAACAGTAATAATCTCTTCCGCCGATTTGCCGGCATCGGATAATTTGGCGATATCTTCCCGATAATCCCGGGCTCCGCTGATTGCGTTGCGGAAAATAGACGGATTCGTGGTCACGCCGCTGATAAAACCGTCCCCGATCATCTTTTCCAGCTGCCCCGAAACCAGGCGGGCGCGAGAAAGATCATCCAGCCATACCGAGACGCCGCACTCACGTAGTTTTTCGATATTGTTCATCGTATTCATTCCTTTCCGCAGCGGGATCCGGCAGCGGCGGCAAGGGACTCCTTTGCCGCCGCGGCAACTGCCTGCGCCGTAATGCCGTACTTTTCAAAAAGCCTCTTTGCGGGGGCCGATTCTCCGTAGTGATTTATTCCGATGCTTCTGCCGGCGTCTCCGACATATCCGGCCCAGCCGAAAGTCGAACCGGCTTCCACGCTTACACGGGCCTTCATGGCGGGAGGAAGCACCTCTTCCCGATATGAGCTGTCCTGCGCCTCGAACCAGGAAAGGCAGGGGAGAGAAACAACGCGCGCGGAAATACCCTCTTCTGCCAGAATCTTACGTGCGTCAAGAGCTATTGACACTTCCGAACCCGTGGCGAGCAGGGCGACGTCATCTCCCGCGGCAAGCACGTAACCGCCGCGCAAAACGCCGCAGGCCGGGGCGAGCATATCTCCCTTTGCTTCCGTGCCGCGTTCGAATACGGGCAGATTCTGCCGGGAAAGAACAATCGCCGCCGGCCGTTCTTTCTGTTCCAGAATCCCACGCCACGCATAGGATGTTTCGTTGGCATCCGCGGGGCGCACAAGATCAAAATCGGGAATTGCCCGGTATGCCCACAGATGTTCGATCGGCTGATGCGTCGGACCGTCTTCGCCCACGCCTATCGAATCATGCGTCCACACAAACACGGAAGGCACTTTCATCAGTGCCGCCAGGCGGACAGCGGGACGCATATAGTCGGAGAACACGAAGAATGTTCCTCCATAGGCGCGTGTCGGCCCGTGCAGCACAATCCCGTTGAGAATTGCGCCCATCGCGTGTTCGCGAATTCCGAAATGCACATTCCTGCCGTATATATTCCCTGACCAGGCATTGGTTGAATGCTCGGCGGGAATGAAGGACGGATCCCCTTTCATCGCCGTATTGTTTGAGCCCGCCAAATCGGCCGATCCGCCCCAAAGTTCGGGGAAAACATCTTTAATCGCATTGAGCACCCGGCCCGAAGCCGCACGGGTGGAAATATCTTTCCCGGGTTCGAAAACCGGAAAAGCCTCCCGACAGTTTTCGGGCAGTTTTCCGGCCTGCAGCCGGTCAAACAGCTCTGCCCTGTGCGGATTTGCCTTCCGCCACGCGGCAAAACGCGCATCCCATGTTTTATGTGCGCCGGCCGCTCTTTCGGCAGCCTGACGGCGGGTATAGGCCAATAGATCCGCGGGAACGTCGAAAGTTTTTTCCGGGTCGAGACCCAAAATTTTCTTCAGGCCGCGGATTTCTTCTTCGCCCAGCGCCGAACCGTGCGAACCTCCCGTGCCCTGTTTGGTGGGCGAAGGCCAGGCGATAATCGTAGACAGTTTTATGACGGACGGCCTGTCCGTAACCTTTTTTGCGTTTTCAATCGCCGCATACAGCGCATCCAAATCTTCGTTGTATCCGTCTTTTCCGCGCCAGTTCACGCTTTGGGTATGCCATCCGTAGGCGGCAAATCTGGCAAGCACGTCTTCGGTGAAGGCAACCTGCGTGTCGTCTTCGATGGAAATTCTGTTTTCGTCGAAAATCAGAATCAGATTTCCGAGTTCCTGTGTGCCCGCCAGCGAGCACGCTTCGGAAGTAACGCCCTCCTGCAGACAGCCTTCACCGCAGACGGCAAAGATATAGTGGTCGAAAGGGCTTTCCCCGGCCGGCGCGTCGGGGTCGAAAAGACCGCGTTCCCGCCGGGCGGCCATCGCCATTCCCACGGCGGAAGAAACGCCCTGGCCAAGAGGACCGGTGGTCATCTCCACACCTTTTGTGTGCCGGTATTCCGGATGCCCGGGAGTAAGGGAATTTTCGGTGCGCAGAGATTCAAGATCAGACAGTTCCAGGCCGTACCCGGCAAAAAACAGCTGATTGTAAAGCGTAAGCGAAGAGTGTCCGATGGAAAGCACAAATCTGTCTCTTCCCACCCAACGGTCGTCGCGCGGATCGTGGCGCATTATTTTCTGAAAGAGCAGATACGCCAGCGGCGAGAGTGAAATTGCGGTGCCCGGGTGACCGTTCCCGGCTTTCTGCACGGCATCGGCGGCAAGCGCACGCCCGGCATCCACTGCTTTCTGGTCGTATTCCGTCCATTTTAACGTACTCATACGGGTACTCACTTCCATAACAGTCGTTGTTATAATATTGGTCTCTCCTGCGGATAATTATAGTGCATTGCGCCACATACTTCTTCGGGACTATGCGCGGCGCGAAAAGAAAAACGGCACATGGGCAGGGAAGTCAAAACAAAATGGCTATAATCAAAGAGAATCCGACAGAAAGCAGAAAATGAAGTGCGCAAAATCACAGCGGAACGAAAACCGTTTCCCGTCATCGATATGTATCTCAGCCATTTACGCGCCGAACGCTCACTGGCCGCAAACACACTGAAGGCGTACGGCAGGGATCTGCGCTACTATGCGGATTATCTGCATTCGGAGCATATTGCCGAACTGTCCGCGGTGCACACGCGGCACGTGGAAGCCTTCGCGGAGTATCTGCAGGGCAAAAACAGCCGGCTGCATCTGTCGCGCCCGTCGGTGGCCAGAATACTCGCCTGCGTCCGCGGTCTGCATAAATTTGCCTTCGAGGAAGGAAAAACGAAGCACAACCCGGCCGCGGAAGTAAAACCGCCCAAAATCCCGCTGCGGCTGCCCAAAGCGGTCACCGTCGGGGAAATGCAGAACCTGATTGAATCCGCCGGCGCGGGAGACGATCCCGTTTCCCTGCGCGACAGGGCACTGCTGGAGATGCTCTACGGAACCGGAGCCAGAATTTCCGAAGCCGTTTCACTGAGCGCGGAAGATATCTCCCGGGAAACCGCGTCCGTCATGCTGCTGGGAAAAGGCGGAAAAGAACGCATTGTTCCGCTGGGCAGCTACGCTCTGGCCGCCCTGGACGCGTATCTCGTGCGGGGAAGACCGGCGCTTGCCGCAAAAGGAAGCGGAAATCCGTATCTGTTTCTGAACAAACGCGGCAATCCGCTTTCCAGGCAATCCGCGTGGGAAATTATCCGCCGGGCGGCACAGCGCGCGCACCTGAGGCACATCAGCCCGCACACCTTTCGTCATTCTTTTGCCACACATCTGCTGCAGGGAGGTGCGGACATACGTGTCGTACAGGAACTTCTCGGCCATGCCTCCGTTGCCACGACACAGATATACACCAAGATAACCGCGGAAACGATCCGCGAAGTATATGCAACTGCCCATCCGCGTGCCCTGCATACGTAAATTTGGGGGAAATTTTGGTAGATTAGTATTGTGAATGCACAACAGAGCGAACTTTTTGTGAATTTGGGCGAGGGCGAAGCGTTTCCGCTGCCAAAAGAACCGGAGAGCCACGGTCCGGCGCGGATTATTGCCATGTGTAACCAAAAAGGCGGCGTGGGGAAAACCACCACTTCCATCAATCTGGCCGCGGCACTGGCGGGATACGGGCGCAAAGTGCTGGTAGTTGATTTCGATCCGCAGGGAGCTGCCTCGGCGGGACTGGGAATAAACGCGATGGCGCTGGAACGCACGGTTTACAGTGAAATGATTGCGGCAAAACCCGACATCAGGGAGATAATTGTGCACACATCCGTGCCCGGACTTGATGTGGCACCGGCAAACATCGAACTTTCCGCGGCCGAAATTCAGCTGATCAACGAGGTGGCAAGGGAACAGTGCCTGTCGCGCGTGCTGCGTCCGGTGACGGATGAATACGATGTGATTATCGTGGACTGCCAGCCTTCCCTCGGGCTGCTTACCGTGAATGCGCTTACCGCCGCGCACGGCGTAATTATTCCTCTCGGTGCGGAATTTTTTGCAATGCGCGGAGTGGCACTGCTGGTCGATCAGATAGAAAGAGTGCAGGACCGTCTCAACCCGCGTCTGGTAATCGACGGTGTTTTGCTGACGATGGTCGACACCCGCACGATCCATGCCCGGGAAGTAATCGATCTGGTCAGGGAAAGATTTGGAAAGAAAGTGTTTGAAACCCAGATTTCACGCACCGTCAAATTCCCCGACGCCACAATTGCCGCCGAGCCGATTACAACATATGCACCCAACCACCCCGGGGCGAAAGCCTACAGACAGCTGGCACGGGAGCTGATTGCCCGGGGAGCCAGTGCCTGACGGCAGGAAAACCATGAAGGGAGCACCCGCCGCGGAACCGGATTTATTCAGCTCCGCAAAAGAAGAATTCGCCGTGCATCTGGATGTGTTTGCCGGCCCTTTTGAAGTGCTTCTTTCGCTGATTGCCCGCCGGCGCCTGGATATCACAAAAGTATCGCTGTCGCAGGTTACCGACGATTTTATAGCTTTTTTGCGCGCCCAAAAAGATTTGGACCTGTCCGGGGCCTCGGAATTTTTGGTAGTTGCGGCAACGCTTTTGGATCTGAAGGCGGCACGTCTGCTGCCCCGAAACGAAGAGAGCGACGGGGAAATGCCCGAACTGCTGGAGGCGCGTGATCTGCTGTTTGCCAAAATGCTTCAGTATCGGGCATTCAAAGAAGTGGCACACGGATTCGCTCTCCGTCTGGCCATGCAGTCCCTGGCTTTTGCGCGCGATGTTCCTCCGGAACCGCAGATCAGCGCACTGCTCCCGCAAACGGTGTTGGATCTGACTCCGGAGGAATTTGCCCGGCTCGCCGCCGGAGTCCTGTCCCGGAAAAAAGACGAAGTAAACTTTGACCATCTGCATGATCCGCCGGTGTCTGTGGAATCGCAGCTGGCTTATCTGCGCGGGAGGCTGATCGCGGGAGACAGAGTGTCGTTTTCCGGACTGTGCCGTGACGCCGGCAACGTGTCTACCGTTATCTCCCGTTTTCTTGCTATTCTGGAACTTCTGCGGAACGGGGAAATTTCCGCAGAGCAGAATGCGCCGCTGGATCCGCTCTATATTATACGGACCGCGGTTAAATCGCCGGCAGCGGAAAAAAGCACGAAAGGGGAGAGCCGTGTCTGACAGCGCGTATCTGAAAGGCGCACTGGAAGCAATTCTGATGGTTGCCGACAGTCCCGTTCCGGCTGCACGGCTGGCGGAAACACTTTCGCTGGACGAAGCGGAAACAGTTTCCCTGCTCAGGGAAATAGCACGCTCGTGCGCAGGGCAGGAGACACAAAACGGGGAAGGATATCTGCGCGGTTTTCAGCTGCGGGAGGCGGCCGGCGGATGGCGTTTTTATTCCCACCCGCGTTTTGCCGACGTTGTCGGCGAATACGCAACCGCCGGGCAGAACGAAAAACTTTCGGTGCAGGCACTGGAAACACTGGCGGTTATCGCCTACCGGCAGCCGGTAACCCGTTCACAGATTGCCGCGGTGCGCGGAGTGGAAGTAGACTCGGTAGTGCGTACCCTGCTGATGCGCGGACTGATCCGCAAGTGCGCGACGGCACCGCAAAGCGGCGCGGGACTGTATGAAACAACGGATTGTTTTCTGGAAAAAATGGGGCTGAAATCTCTCTCCGATTTACCGGACTTGGCTCCTTATCTGCCGGATAATGAAGCTTTGGAAGATATCGAGAAAGAAATACTATGAGCACAGCAAACCGCGATATTCACGACCCGCAGGGGCAACGGCTGCAGAAAATACTGGCACACGCCGGCGTAGGCTCGCGCAGGGCGTGCGAGGCAATGATCGGGCAGGGGCGCGTAAGCGTAAACGGAACCGTGGTCAGACAGCTGGGTGTGCGGGTAGATCCGCAGACGGCGGTGATCCACGTGGACGGAATGCGTATTGAACAGAATGAAAACATGCTGACCGTTGCGCTTTACAAACCGCCGGGCGTGGTTTCGACCATGCACGACGACCAGGGGCGGAAAACGCTTCAGGATTTCGTCAGCGACCGTCCCGGGCGGCTGTTCCATGTGGGACGCCTCGACGCAGACACGGAAGGACTGATTTTGCTGTCCAATGACGGCGAACTGACCCACCGTCTTACCCACCCCTCCTATGAAGTGCCGAAAACATACATTGCGCGCGTGCAGGGAACAGTGACGCGCGGTCTGGGCAAAGTTCTTGAAAACGGAATTACTTTGGACGACGGGCCGATAAAAGTAGACCGTTTTACGCTGCGTGAATCGGCAGCCCGGAATTCAATTGTGGAACTGCGGCTGCATTCGGGGAAAAATCGTATTGTGCGCAGAATGATGGAAGAAGTCGGGCATCCGGTGATGGAACTGGTCCGCACGGGATTCGGCAATATCACCGTAGGCCATCTGAAACCGGGGCGGACACGCGTAATCGCAGGCAGTGAGCTGAGCGCATTGAAGCATCTGGTGGGAATGTAAGTGTCGGAAAGGAAAGCAATGGGAAACGGAAAAACGCCCGTATCCGCGGTCGTGGCGATTGATGGGCCTTCCGGGTCGGGAAAGTCCACGGTGGCGCGAAAAGTAGCGGAAAGATTCGGTCTCGGTTATCTCGATACCGGGGCAATGTACCGCGCCGCAACATGGTGGGTGATGCAAAAGAACATCACTTTAACAGACCGCGATGCTGTTTCCGCAGCTGTGCGGAAAATGCCGCTTACCGTGCAGACCGATCCCCGGCGGCAAAACGTGATCTGCGGAGATACGGATATCACGGACGTCATTCGCACTTCCGGACTGTCGAAAGTGGTTTCGCAGGTGGCGACCAATCCCGACGTGCGCAAAGAACTGATCCGCAGACAGCGGGAAATCATCGCCCGCGAATGCGAACCGGGCGGATTCTCCGGGGGAAAGGGAATTGTTGCCGAAGGACGCGACATTACCACGGTAGTTGCCCCCGATGCCGACGTACGCATTCTGCTGACGGCCAGCCGGGAAGCCCGGCTTGCCCGGCGGGCACGGGAAGTACGGGGAAGCGACAGCGCACAGGCTCTGGCCGCCACGCGCGACGAAGTTCTGCGCAGAGACCGCGACGACTCCGCCGTTTCTGAATTTATGACCGCGCAGGAGGGGGTAACCGAAATAGATTCGTCGAATCTCACTCTCGAACAGACCGTGGACGCGGTGGCTGCTCTTGTCGGAGGTCCGCGCGGTGAATAAAGAAAACCGGGATAACAGTTTTGCCCTGCAGCGTTCGTTTCTCGACGGATATGAACTCGACGGGCAGGATTACTCCATCCTCGATGAGGATTTTGCAATGCCTGCCCGCGACGCTCTGCCTTCCCTGCCCGTACTGGCGGTGGTGGGCCGGCCGAACGTGGGCAAATCCACGCTTGTAAACAGAATCGTGGGCCGGCGGGCAGCCGTGGTACAGGACGAACCCGGCGTGACGCGCGACAGGGTATCTTATGAAGCCGGATGGAACGGCAGAAATTTCACGGTTGTGGATACCGGCGGCTGGGAGGCAAAAACCGAGGGGATCGACAAATCCGTGGCCCTGCAGGCAGAATATGCGGTGCGGCAGGCGGATGCCGTACTTCTGACCGTGGATGCGAATGTGGGAATCACACACACCGACGAACAGATTGTAAAAATGCTGCGCAGGGCGAACCGTCCGGTTGTTCTTGCCGCCAATAAAGTTGACTCCGCACAGCAGGAAGCAGATGCGGCGCAGCTGTGGAATCTCGGTTTGGGCCGTCCGTATCCGGTTTCCGCCCTGCACGGGCGCGGCACGGGAGATCTGCTGGATGCCGTTCTTGCCGTTCTGCCCGAAGTTTCGGGGAGGAAACAGAGCGGAAAGGCGGGCCTGCACCGCATAGCGCTGATCGGCCGGCCGAACGTGGGCAAATCCTCGCTGCTCAACAGGCTGACGGGAGAAAACCGCGTGGTCGTAAACGATACTGCGGGCACTACCCGCGATCCCGTGGACGAAACCGTGGAACTGGACGGCCGGCTGTGGACTTTTGTCGATACCGCGGGGATCCGCCGCCGTGTGCATTTAACGCACGGCGCCGACTATTACGCTTCCGTGCGCACGCAGAGGGCATTGGAAAACGCCGATCTCGGGTTGGTACTCACCGATGCCACGCAGGTTCTGTCCGAGCAGGATGTGCGCGTAATCCGGCAGGTGATAGATGCAGGAAAAGCAATTGTTTTAATCTGCAACAAATGGGATCTGACGGACGAAGAACGCCGGGCGGATCTGGAGCGCGAAATTGCCAGGGATTTGGTTCAGCTGCCCTGGATGGAACGGGTAAATCTTTCCGCGCTCACGGGATGGCATACCAACCGTATTACGCGGGCAATGAATACGGCTTTGGCCTCATGGGAAAAAAGAATTCCGACAGGAAAACTGAATGCCTTTTTGGGCGAGGTGGTGGCGGCCAATCCGCATCCGGTACGCGGAGGGAAGCAGCCGCGGATTCTGTTCGGCACGCAGGTGGCAAACTGTCCGCCGAAGTTCGTTTTGTTTACCTCGGGATTTTTGGATCACGGATACCGCCGTTTTCTGGAACGGAAAATCAGGGAAGAATTCGGCTTCACCGGATCCCCGATTCAGATTTCGGTGCGTGAACGCAAACGGCGCCGCCCATAGCCGCTTCGGGATCGGTTTTGCGGGGTATGCTCCGCAACCAAAAACCGGGCAGCTCCCGCGGTTTTTGGTATCGGGCGGGGCACGCCTTCCGCAGGAAACCGGCGGAGGGCATATTGCGGTAAAATCGGAAATATGAGCAGTGCATTTTATCCTTCCGAACCGCAGTGGCTTTCATGGGCCAAAGAACTGCAGGCCCTCTCGCAGTCCGGACTGGCGTACACCCAAAATGTTTTTGAGCGTGAACGCTATGAAAGAATCCGTGAAATTTCGGCAGAAATCCTTACCGCATATTCCGCCGGAGAGATTTCTTTGGCGAAAGTCAAAGATCTGTTCTGCAATGAGGACGGGTATCAGACTCCGAAGCTGGACACGCGCGCGGTGATTTTTGACCAAACACGGGAAAAACTTTTATTCGTAAAAGAAAATGACGGACTGTGGTCATTTCCGGGCGGATGGGTTGACGCGGACGAAACCGTTGCTTCGAACACGGTCAAGGAGGCACGCGAGGAATCCGGTTTGGAGGTACAGCCTACGCGACTGCTCGCGGTGTTGATCCGCGACAATCGCACAGGACGCACGTGGGTGCACAATATCGTGAAAATATTTGTCGAATGCACTCCTTTGGGCGGCAGATTCGTACCCAACAGCGAAACACTGGACGCGCGGTATTTCGCGGAAGACGAACTGCCGGAAATCTGTACGGCGAAGCAGACGCCGGAGCAGATCAGCCTCTGTTTCCGGGCCGTAAAAGATCCCAATTGGCAGGCCGTGTTCTGCTGAATTGTAAAATATCCGGCCGCCCATAACGACAGACGCGTCGAATTTGCCTTTCTTTACAGGCGTGAAAATGGGCCGAAGCGTCAGGCTGACCGGAATATACGATAAAACCGAACGGATTCTTGCCCGTTTCAAATTTCAAGAACACGGGAAACACATAATAACGTTGCAAAGATAAATATCCGCGCATCTTTCACGTGCAGGAAAAGTCGAAATTCCGAAAACTCCGCCGACCGACGAGGAGAAACCGCAACATAATCCGAAAAGTTAACCGCACATTTTCTGTCATCTTCAGCACTCAGATAATCTACGCGGTTTCTTTACGGCAACACGTACTCCTTTGACCAAATGCCGAGTCGGTGAGGGCGGAAAATTCCAACGCCTCACCGACTCGGCATCCGAGGAGGAGAAAGAGGGGGAGTTCATCCTCTCCCGGCGGTTTATACCGTTTAGTACATATCTGTTTTTACGTTGAACGCGGATACAACACGGCGGATTTCATCATCGCTCAGTCCAGTGCTCTTTCCGCCGCTTGCGGCGTTCATATGTTCATACATGGCGCCGGTCTCAAGGTACTCGATGATATCGACTGCGGAAAGCGCGGAGAAATTCGAACGAACCATAATTCCATGCTTAGCCCATAGCGCAATGCGATGATCACGCAGTCCGATCACATTGTTCTCCATAAGTTCATCGCTGCCGGGAACCATAAATTTAAGGACGGCGATTCCTTCTGGAACCTGAACAATGGTTTCTGGTTCCCAACGGAAAATCATGCGATTAAAATCCTTGTTGTTTAGGGTCTCAGAGATATGCGAGAGAGCAACGAGATACGGGGGCTGCGCATGTACAATGGCTTGAAAACTTATACCCCGCTGAACCACTTGGTCATTATGCACCGCAAGATGTGAATTGAATTCGCTCGTGGGGCGCTGATATGTCTTGTTTGAATGTGTGTACCAGGTGCCGGTTTCACCCCCTTTATCCACAATGAAAGCCGAAACGCTTTTTTCGGGCGCATCTGCCACTTCACGCAAACGGCAGCCCGATCCTGTTACGAACACCGTTCGTCCCGCCAAAGCAGGTACTTTCCGGGGAAGTTTGACGCCGATTTGTTTCTCCGTAAATACCGATTCAAGATCGGTATTCCAATCAATAGAAATAGATATATTTCCCGCACCGGCTTCTGCAGCATGCAGGTGGTCGAGGCGACGTCCAGCCACTCCCATTTGTTCCAGAAGGGCGTCAACAGTTAATTGAGAAGTCATGGTCTCTCCATTCTTATCAGAAAATTCGACGTCGGGCTTCTTGCCAAACGTTTTGGTTGTTCTTGGGTGTATAGTCGGTTAGTTCGGTCGATGCGCGTACAACTTCACGCAGCGCAATAAGTGAATCCGGTATCGAACGGGCCGTTCGCGCCTGGAGTAAAATATTTCCAAGCGCTGTTGCTTCCGTGGGACCTGCGACAACGGGAACTCCGCACGCGTCGGCGGTCAATTGACACAGTAATTTGTTCTGAGATCCTCCTCCGACGATGTGGATGACATCTATATCTTTATGCGCAAGGCGTGTAGCCTGCTCGATGGTTTTAGCGTGCGCAAGAGCCAGAGATTCGATGACGCAACGGGCATATTCCCCGATATCTCTGGGCCGTGGTTGCCCACTGTTTTCGGCCAGAGAATCAATTCGCGCAATCATATCACCGGGTGTTGCAAAAATTGGGTTATTAACATCGATAATCGTACGAAAGGGCGCTGCTGACGTCGCAAGAGAAACGACCTGAGCAATCGAGAGGCCCGGATCTGTTTTTTTCCATTGGTTCACACAACCGTTAAAAATCCACATTCCCATAATGTTCTTCAAATAACGGATGGTTCCGTCAACACCGAGTTCATTTGTAAAATTTGCCTGCTTGGATTCCTCGCTGAGAATCGGTGAATCCAATTCGAGTCCGGCCAATGACCATGTTCCGCAGGAAATAAAAGCGAAGTTCTTGTGTTCCTCAGCGGGCACAGCCGCTACCGCAGAGGCGGTGTCATGACTGCCTACCGCCACCACCGAAGTAGTTTCCCCGTTTTGGGTCCGTAGATCGCAGATCTCATTTCGCACAACACCGATCCAAGTTCCCGGTTCAATGAGTTCGGGCAGTTTCGCAGAGATATCGACACCAGATATCTCCTCATATATGTCAGTCATTTTACCCGACCAAGATCTGGTACGCGGATTGACAAAGCCAGTTGACGAAGCGTTTGTTATTTCCGCATATTTCTTTCCCGTGAGCCAATAATTGACGAGATCAGGCAGCAGCAGGACTGATTCCGCCTTTTCCACAACTGACCGATAGTCTCTGCTGCCAGCTGCGGCAAGCAATTGGAAAATTGTGTTGATATCGATGTTTTGCAGACCGTTATGTGTGTAGATATCCGTTGCCGAGTATCGGGAATACACTATTTCAGGAATATCCTGAGTTCTGCTGTCCCGATAACTGAAGGGGGGAGTTATGAGTCCGCCTTCCGGGCCGAGGAGAGCGTAATCAACCGCCCATGTGTCCACACCTATTGATTCGATAGGCATTTCGCACAGATTCTTCAGCGACACGCAAATATGCTCCCATATTCGAAGTATTGGCCAGAAAAAGTTATTCTTTCCGATACTCGGAACACAGATAGGTCCGTTTCGAAATCTAGTGATTTCATTTGTCGATTTCAGTTTTCCGTCAGTAATTGAGGCGGTTATAACTCTGCCGGACGAAGCGCCCAAATCGACGGCAACAAAATTTTTCATTATTCAAATTCCTCATCGGGGCTTCGGGCCGGGCTTGTAAAAACTCGGCCCGAAGCCGCTTCGGCACTCAACAGTTCAAGCGCGGGATAAATCGATAAAGCTTTCTGCAGGAAAGCGTGAAAGTTTTAGGCTCCCCAGCTTGCCTGAGTTCCGCCAATTCGTTCCTTCCGAATCTTCTCCTGGTAGCCTGATTCCATAAAGGCCCGCATCGGATCCGGATCAAGTCCCTCAGACTCACGTAATTCGCCCAAGAGTCCGCGTACATCGGTGTAGAAAGCGTCCATGAAAATCTCATTTGCACCAAGAACATCTCCGGCTACCTGTTTTTCTTTGAGAGCATCCCGGTCAACAAGCAGAGCTTTCGCCGTCATTTCCTGCACATTGAGCACAGAGCGAATTTCGGCAGGGATTTTTTCTTCCAGGTTATGACACTGATCAAGCATGAAGTTCACGGGGGATCCTTCATCCAGGGCATTTGCACCGACGATCTCATTGAGAATGCGGAAAAGCTGGAACGGATCAGCGGCTCCCACGATGAGATCATCGTCGGCGTAGAACCGAGAATTGAAATCAAATGCACCAAGGCGTCCTATTCGGAGGAGCTGAGCCACGATGAATTCGATATTGGTTCCAGGAGCATGGTGTCCGGTATCAAGAACGACCATAGCCCGTTCTCCCAGTGCCTGGCACTGAACAAGCGATGTTCCCCAATCAGGAACATCAGTGTGGTAAAAAGCCGGCTCGAATAACTTGTACTCAAGAATCAGACGCATATCGTCATCAAGTTCCGCATAAATATCCGCAAGAGATTCTGCCAGTCGATCCTGACGTTCCCGTATGGAATCCTGACCCGGATAGTTTGTGCCGTCAGCCAGCCAAATTTTCAGATCCTTCGACCCTGTCTTGCGCATGATATCGATGCATTGCCTGTGATGATCGATTGCTTTTTGGCGAATTTTCGGGTTCGCGTTGCACAAAGAGCCGAATTTGTAATCCTCGTCTTGGAAAACATTCGAGTTAATTGTTCCAATTGTTACACCCAGGTCTTCCGCATGCTTACGCAGAGCATCGTAGTCATCGGTGATGTCCCATGGGATATGGAGGGAAACTTTAGATGCAGCGTGAGTGTAGAAATTGACCTGCGCTGCATCAGATATCTTCTCGAAGGGATCGCGGGGTACACCCGGTGTTGTGAAAACACGGAAACGTGTGCCGGAATTTCCAAAAGCCCACGAGGGCAGTTCAATATCCTGATGTTCGAGAATCTCGCGATTTTTCGCGCTGAGATCACTGAATTTCACCATGTTTGTTCCTTTCTCAATATTTCTTTAGTGTTTATTTCGACAATACGGCTGAAACAACCCGCCCATACCGCTCGATCTCTATTTTTTCGAGTGACTTCCCTTGAGTCTTCGGTGAACCAAAGGTGCCGACAATGAGAGAGACCGAGAGGAATCCAATAAGGAGCAGTCCGTCGATCATGAGTCCATTCTCCCATTGAAGAATGACTGGGAAGATAAGGGAAATAAGACCAGATGCAACTCGTACCAGGAAGAAGATAATTCCCTGTGCACCGGCACGATACGGAGTTGCGAAAAGTTCCGGCGCCCACACCGAGTAAAAGGCCTGTGCAGATGGCCCGGCTGAAATACCCCAAATGATTGCGTAACCGAAAGCGGTAAAGGCGGAATCGGAAGGGCCGAATATGAGGATAATCCAGGCAACAATAGCCAGAAGTGCGCCGATAAAGAAGTGGGTACGGTAGGGGATCGTATCCACGAAGTACATAAAGAATACTGTGCCAATAATGACTACGCCCCACGAGAGCATGGAAAATAGATTCGAAGCCAGTTGGTCATACCCAACGCTGTTGAGTATGGTTGGAAGGAAAATGCCGTTTTGTGAGGCGGCCTGGTTCCAACAGGTATAAATAACTGCGAGGAAAACCAATGCTCGGATATTGCACTTCCAGGAGAAGAGAGCCTTAAAGGACTGAAACATTGACGGCGGTTTGGTTTCCAAACCTCCTTTGGCTTGTTCCCAAGCCTCCGATTCTTCCAAATTTCGTCTAATATACCATGTAATCAAAGCAATAATCACGAGGTGCGCAAAGATCAGTCGGGACCCGAGCAGCCCCAGAGGTGTTACCGCGCTTGCGAGACCAAAACCGATAAACGGTCCGAATGACCAGGCTAATTGAGTTGCTCCGATATGCCTGCCTCTGCTTTTGCTTGGTGCAAATTCCGCAATATATGTCCATCCGGCCGGAACCGATGCACCTACCGCAAGTCCGATAATGACGAAGCCGATGAATAGCATCGGGAGGTTAGCAGCAAAGACTACAATGAGTCCGCCTAATGAGTACACCAGCAGGTCGTAGGTGTAGATGACCTTTCGTCCGTATTTGTCACACAAGGGTCCGCCAATAAGAGCGCCGATAGCGGCACCGAAAGCATTGGAACTGAAAGCCGCAAGCAATCCCGCGATTCTGCCATTGTCGTCGGGGAAGTATGCGGCCCCCCAAAAACTAAGCGAGGTTGCAATCGCAATAATGGACCCTGAATCGATATAATTAGACATGGAAACGGCAATTGTTGCCTTCCATCCGGTTAATGGTTTTTTTGACATATTTTCTCCGTTGAAATCAGATGTCACTGAAGATAAAAATACTGGGACAAGAAGTAATTCGTACCACCATTGGGTTGTACAAAGTATTGAGCCATTTCGCTCTGCCACTTGGCATTAATTTCCTCGTTATTTATACGGCTCATAGCTTGCCACACGTCATCAGCTTCGAAATAACCGAAAACGACAGCGGTTTCCGGATCGACGAAGAGCGAGTAGTTTCGCCATCCGGAACGCGATAAGGCATCGCGCATCTCTTCCCATACATGACAGTGCGCTTGGAGGTATTCATCCAGCTTGTCTTTACGAACTCGTAAAATAAAGCCGCATCTTGAATCTGACTTCTGCGTCGTGTCATTCAAAATACGGTCAACATTCGGGGTGTCAGCCATAAGTCAACTCCTTCGTTGAAAGATTGAAAGGTTTCAATCTGTTATTGAATCGTATCTTTGATACGATTCAATGTCAAGAGAAAACGTGATTCATTCACGGGTAACTAAGGCTTGAGCATTTATTGCACTGCCCGAACCGTCTCAGGAAAAATTCAGTAATCTCATTTAAACGAGGTCATTATCCGGATGGCGCGGAGGTGCTGTCGATTCTCGAACTACCAGCTTGGGGACAAAGGCAATATCTCGGCCTTCGACAAGTTGCCCCAAAAGAAGACGAGCTGCCGTTTCCCCGAGTTGCTCCATCGGCTGACGAACTGTTGTCAACGGAGTAATGAGTTCACGGGCAACGTCAATATCGTCAAAGCCGACAATGGATATATCGCGGGGGACAGCCAGATGACGACGTCTGGCAGCACGCATTGCGCCTATTGCGAGAGAATCGTTGGCACAAAAAACAGCGGTTACTTCCGGATGAAGGGAAAGGAGCTCCGTCATAGCCCTTTCACCGCTTGCCACATCAAAACGCTCGGCGTTAATTTCCGCCAAGGTCAACAAGTCATTGAATTTCATGACGGTTTTGCGCACTCCTGCTCTTCGCGCCTGCGCTTGCCGCACTTTAAGCGAACCGTTGATAAAACCGATGCGACGATGGCCGAGACTCCGAAGGTGCTCAATAGCTATCTCAGCTCCTCGGGTATCGTCAACCGAAACCGCACTCATTCCTTTTTTCAGCGCCGGATGATCAAGTAAAACGAGAGGTATTTTGGTAGTCTCGAGTAATTGCAGACTTTTTTCCGCATTGGAAGACGGAGTCAGAATAATTCCGCGTACTTCTTGTCCGAGCAAGAGACGAAGCAGATTGACTTCACGGTCAGGATCTCCTCCTGTTGAGGCTATAATGGGAAAACATGATTCTTCTGCCAAACGAGCTTCAATTGCGCTTGCGGCGGCGGCGAAAAAAGGGTTGGCAACATCGAAAACAAGAACACCGACCAACTTGGAATCTACTTTGCGCAAACGGCGCCCGGCTTCGGAGGGGATGAAACCAAGTTTTTCGATAGCCGCTTCAACTTTTTTACGTGTATGCTCGGAAACCAGTTCCGGATGATTGAGAACGTTGGAAGCGGTTCCCAATGACACTCCGGCCAATTGTGACACCTCGCGGATACTGGGGCGTCGGGTTACATTTCCCCCTTGGAATTGAAACGGTAATGTCAGAGGCCCCGGACAGGTTTCTGGGTGAGCGGTGCTGCCGACAGCTTCCGAAAGTTCGGGTTTTTCGTACTGTTGATCTGTCATGTTCTGCCTTCCGGATTCTTCCGCTTCTAAGTCTAACGATGTGGCCTGCCGCATCGCACAATTCCTTTGATATTTTTTCATAAATCTAACGCATGGTCATATTGGGCGAGCGTGTGCAAGTATTGCGTGGGAAACCACACTACCCGCTTCAAGACCCGACCATTCTTTGCATCAAAATAATCTCCGGAAGAAATCGGCGAGGTGACAGCGGATAGCCTGTGTTACCCAGCAGATATATGACGGATACTGTCCGAGGGATTCCCTTCGTGCCGAAATTTTCCCGTATTACATCGAAGCGGAAGGCGTGGAAAATTGACATACGCATAGGAAAACGCTCTGGGATATTCTAATTGCATTGTGAGACCGACATGATTTTGAATACGGAAAAGATAAAGAAATTAACGATCTCAAAGAGGGGACACCTGAACAGTGTTTTTGCTCAAGGTATAAAAGAAAAGCTATTTTACACCGAAACAGACGCTCCGCCAGTCGGGCTAGCGGGATTTGAACCCACGACCCCTTGACCCCCAGTCAAGTGCGCTACCAAACTGCGCCATAGCCCGATTGCGGAAATTTCCGCACAGATAGAAATTTTAGCCTATGGAAAACTTTTATTCAATTCGGTTCCGGCACCTGTGGAAAAACGGGGGAGAGACGTGAGGAACGGAACCTGTTTTTCCGCATTGGCACAACGAAAAAAGACCGGGTGAGAATTGCAACTGTAAAATTTATTTCACAGCTGCAATAGATTTTTCAAATAGGCTAGAATGGTTCTAAGTGTAAAAACACGGCAGATAAGGGGGAGCGGAAATGTCGGATCAGAGTTTTGATTCCATTCATACGGAGGACGGCAGCGGTTCGCTCACTTCCCGTATTTCCGCCATTACCCGCACACAGCCCGAACCTGTGGGCAGGATTCACGGGCCGGACAGTGAGGATATGGCCGCAGTTGCGGCTTTGCCGCCGGATTCCGCGCTGCTGATAGCAGTGTCCGGGCCAAATCAGGGGGCACGTTTTCTGCTTAATGCCGACCGGGTAACGGTTGGCCGAAACCCGCAGTCCGATATTTTTCTCGACGATTTTACGGTTTCCCGCCGCCACGCCGTGTTCATCCGCGAAGACGGGCAGTTCTTTGTGCGCGATCTGTGCTCACTCAACGGCACCTATGTGAACCGGGAACTGATGGAAGAGGCGAAACTGTTTAACGGCGATATCGTGCAGATCGGCAAATACCGGCTCACCTTCTGCAAAAACTCCTAAGGCCGTCCATGTCTGCACAAACACGGAAATACCATGAGTGGAATGCGCCCGTTTCTTTCTGGCCGCAGGAAGTTTCGCACGACCCGTCTTTAAAAATCGGGGAAGTGCTGGCTATTCTTAAATCCGAATTTCCGTTTCTGGCGGCATCGAAGATTCGGTATTATGAGTCCCAGGAACTTATTTTCCCCAAACGCACGGCATCCAATCAGCGCCTTTTTTCGATAGCGGACGTTGAACGTCTGCGGTTTATCCTTATCGAGCAGAGAGACCGCTATGTGAGTCTGCCGCAGATAAAAGAACTTCTGAAACAGTTGGACTGCGGAAGTGCGGAACGCGAGCATCCGGGTAAGCTGCGGGCGCTGCGCGACACCGACAAGTATGCCGTAAAGCCCGGCACGCGTCTGCAAAAAGGGGAGTTGGCCGCGCTTGTGGGTATTTCCGTGGCCGATGTGGAAGATTACGTGCGTGCGGGAATTATTGCGATGGATTCCAGAGGCAGACTTACCTCACAGGCGGCAGATATTCTCAGGTATGCCGAACTGCTGAAAAAAGCGGGAATTGATTTGCGGATTCTGAAATCTGTGCGCAATTCGGCACATTCCCATGCGGTTAATGTGGTGAATCTGCTGGCTACGGAGCGTTCCCGTGTGTCCGCACTGGCAAAAGAACGGGCCGTGGCGCAGACTGCGGAATTCAGCATTATGCTTACAAACTACTATCGCGCCCTGCTGGTCGAAAACATAGATGTTGAACTGCGCTGATACGGAAATACTTAAAGTAATTCTTTAATACACACCCTATACGACACGCCAAACGCATTTTTCTGTATATTGTTGAGAATATTGTGAAAGAGCAATAGGCTAGTAGCAGATACAGTTACGAGGAGGCAGACGTGTCAGACGCAACCACGCATCGCGTCCCACAGCGCGCACAACAGATGCTGTTCGGTGATGTTTTGCCGGATTTGGATATGCAGACGGGATACCGGGGGCCGGCGGTGTGCCGCGCACTGGGAATCACATACCGCCAGCTGGACTATTGGGACCGTACGGGTCTGGTAGTACCCGACATTCGCGTCGCAAGCGGCTCCGGGACGCAGAGACTGTATTCTTTCCGCGACGTTCTGCTCCTGAAAGTAGTCAAAAGACTGCTCGACACGGGCGTTTCCCTGCAGCAGATCCGCGTCGCCGCAGAACAGCTGAAGACCTTTGGCGTCGACGATCTGACCGGCGTAACGATGATGTCGGACGGAGCCTCTGTTTATCTGTGCACTTCCAACGACGAAGTAATTGATCTGATCAACGGCGGACAGGGCGTGTTCGGTATCGCTTTGGGCAAAGTTTGGCGCGAAGTGGAAGGTTCGCTGTCGAAACTGCCGACCGAGCATTTGGAAGCAAATCATACAGTTGACGAACTTGCGCTCAGGCGCGCCGCCAAAGCGTAAACGCTAATATTTTCCCGCGAAACTTCCGGTCCGCTTCATTGCTGCGTGTGAGAGAAGCCTGTGGGAGAGACGCCGGCCGATATATTCGTATGCCTTTTATAAATGCCGTTTTCTTTTCTCCCACTATAATTTGACATAATGTACATTATCGGCTTTATGGAAGAGACCGGCAGCACGGAAGGCAAATGGAAAGCAAATAGAGATTTTTATTTCTCTTCGCTATGATTTAGGTGAATAACAGACGGAGGAAAGAAAACAAAATGGTAGAGCGTTCACTGCGGGGCATGAAAATCGGTGCCAACTCCCTGGAATCCGAAACGGGCGTTTCCTTTGTGGAACGCCGTGAGGAAAGCTATGTATGCGCAAACGGACACCGGTTTAAGGTAACGCTGGCAATAGACGCGGAGTCACCCTACAAATGGGAATGTAAATGCGGAGCCGTGGCGGAACTCGCAGGCGGAGAAGACACCTCCGGCGAAGAAACGCAGCCGAAACCGGCGCGCACGCACTGGGATATGCTTTTGGAACGGCGCAGCAAAGAAGAATTGGAAGTTATCCTGCACGAGCGTCTGGAACTTCTGCGCTCCGGGAAGCTGCATACCAGATTTTATCAAAAGCACTGATTTTACCGGCGCGGGCGGCGCGCACGTATTTTTCCTGCCGCAAATCCCGACAGGCTGCACGCAGCCGCGCACACGTTCGCCGCGGCCACTGCGATAAGCCTGGAAAAATAAGTTCTCGTGGCAAAAGTATGCCCCTTTGCGGGATACACTTTCACTGCCGCGGAATCGGCGGTAAACAAAGCGGAACGGTAGAGCACTCTTCCCTGCGGATCTACCGCCCCCGAAATACCCGAAGTTGAAACCTGGACTGCACTTACCCCGTGTTCGGCCGCCCTGAAACGCGTCATCGCAAACTGCTGATCGGCTTCGCCCGTATTCCCGAAAGAGGCATTGTTCGTCGGGACGACCAAAAACCCGGCATCCTGCATCGCCTGCGCAACCACCGACGTATATGCAACTTCAAAGCAGATCGGCACCGCAATTTTCAGCATTTTTCCCCGCAGATTTACTTTCACCACAGCAGGGCCCCTGCCCGGAATCATATCCAAGGATATCTCCCGGGCACGCGGCACAATCCGGGTTATCAGGGAACGAAACGGAAGATACTCCCCAAACGGCACGGGATGCTGTTTTGAGTACGTATCGCCGATTTTCCCCTCCGGGGTCAAAAGCACATAATCATTCGTCCGCAGGTTTTTAATATAGTGCTGCGTACCAAGCAGCACAGGCACATTCGCTTTCTTCGCCAATCCGCGAAACAGCGCCCCCGCCTGCGGATCCGTGCGGAAATCCAGATCGGAGGCGGATTCCGGCAGCAGCAGCAAATCCACTTTTTCGGAACGGATCAGAGACAGAGCCCGGCGCACATGGTTTTCCGAAACGGTGATCTCCCGCCCAACACCTTGCGCAAGTTCTTCTTTTGTGGGGACGTTACCCTGTACGATACCGACACGTATGGGAGAAAGACCCCTGCCGGAAAAGTGTCGGGGAAAAGCGGAGGGCAACAGCACAAGAGCAGCCGCCAGCAATCCGCTGCCCACTGCCAAAAAACGTTTTCCCGCAAAAATATGCACCACTGCCCAAAAGCCCAGCACCGCCGCGGCCACGGCCGTAAATCCCACGAGATGAACCGATCCGTAAGGCGCCAGCCGCAAAAGAGGAGAATCGTTCAGGGAAAAAGCCGCCAACCCCCAGGGCATTCCGCCAAAAGGAAAACGCGAACGTATTTCTTCGATTCCCACCCAAAGTACAGCGCAAAAAACGGATAAAAACAGAGTCTGCGCAAACGTTTTGCGCGCAGAGGGGAAAAAACGGGCCAAACCGTTCCACAGCACGCCCAGCACCGCCACGAATAAAGCTTCGGCCACGCTGAGCACGATCCGCGCCAAAACCGAACCGGATGAAACCGTGACCCAGTCAAATAAAAGCCCAAAATAAACCAATCCCCAAAGAAACGCGGACGCAAACGCCAAACGGACGCTGCCGAAGAAAGTCACGGCGGCAAAACAGGCAACCGCCGGAAACAGAAGCGGCCACAGACAAATCGGAGGAGCCGAAAGAAAAGAACACACTCCGCCCAAAACAGCCAAAAATCCGTATTTCACCGTGCGCATATTTACAGCCAGTCCCAACGGCGCAAAATCTTTATTGCCTCCTGCGCAGTGTGCCCAACCCACGAGCCCTCACCCGCCGCGGAAAGCTGGCGCAGCAAATCGATGAGTCTGCGCGCGGCACTGATAAAATCCCCCACATCCGTTCTGTTGCGGTGCAGAAGCGCAGACAGCTGTTCTCCCCTGCCCCACATATAAAATAATGAAATGCCGCAGCTGTCCGGCTCAAAAGTACGCACAATTGCGAATTTTGATTCCAGATCGCTGAGATAAACATAATTTTTCTCCACTGCCGCCCAGGCCCGGCGCAGCCTTTTATCCACAATGGCGGTTTTCCCCAGACGCTTGTCTCCCAGAAAGCCGGCGCAGAGAGCGGCAAAACGCAGCGGATCAAGATTTTGAAATTCGGGTTCGTTAAGACACAGCGTAATCAGCAGATCGGACTCGTTGTGAATCCCGCGCAGCAAATTTCCGTTCATACTTACCTTATATGTGTCGGAACTGCGCTGAAGATATCCCAGACATTCCAACACCCGGCAGGAAGCAAGAAATTCCTTTATGACGGCGTCGCGGTATTCGTCCAAAAAACGTTCCGTGCTCTGCCTGCGTTCAAGAAGAGAAAGATACTCCTCCGCTGCGGCCAAATGCTGCGGAAGGTCGGGGCAGAAATGAACTTTGTTTCCCTTCATCCCCTCAGTGGGCGATACGGCCATGCGGTCCCACGAATGCGTGAGATCCATATCCGTTCCCAGTTCAATGCGCTCTTTCACCGGTGCGGAAATCCGCGCGGCAAGATCTTCGCGCACGGCGGCATTTTTCAGCGACAGACCGTGCGGCAGCGAAACAGTGCCCAGAGCACGCAGCACGGAAGTCAGTCTGCGGCGGTGAACCCAGATCCGCTCCCCCTGCGAATTCAGCATGCGGATCCGCTCCCCCCGCACGGAGAGAACCAACGCATAAACCAGCTCTCCCTCCAGGGAAAATGCGTACAGACCACCGGTCTTTACCGTACGCCACGATTTTTCAACCGCCCGCCGGTAATCTTCCCTCGCCTTTTTTCGGGCGGATTTTGAAGCCCGGCCCGCCTGCGCCCGTGCATCCAGATAAGCCAAAAAATCACCTTTTGCACAGACATGCTCCAGTTTTGGCTTCAGCTGCCCGATGCGCGCGCATATCCGGGCCAGTTTCCGTTTTTCCCCGGCAAGCTGTTCATTTATCTGCGCCTGGGCAAAAGACCTGCCCATAATTGATTTTGCGGTATCAAGGCCGTAATTTTGCAGCAAATTTACAACCGTGTTGTAGGTGGGATAAAAAGCAGATTCCAGCCGTTCGGCTTTTCCCGCCGAAACATATTCCAGTACCTGCGGATCCAACTCAGGCGTGTTCACCGTAACCGCATAGCCGCGCACATCTTTTCCGCGTCTGCCCGCGCGCCCGATCAGCTGCGTAAATTCCGTGGCAGACAGATTTACAAAACCGCTGCCGTCCCATTTCATCAGCGATTCCAAAACAACTGTGCGCACCGGCATATCAATTCCCAGCGCCAGCGTGCCGGTAGCATATACCAATGCCAGCAGGCCCTGCGACATCAGTTTTTCGGTAAGTTCCTTCAGCGCCGGAAACATTCCCGCATGATGCGCCCCGAATCCGCGCAGAAGAGCCCTGCTCCAGAAACGGAACCGGACAGTTTTCATCTCCTGCTCACCGAGAGTTTGGGCCAGTGCATCCAGCTGCAGCCTAATCTCCCGCTGCTGCGCGGAATCGGTAAAGCAGATATCGGCGTCGATAAAATCCTGCACCGCACGGTCGCAGCCGCGGCGGGAGAAAATAAAATAAATCGCGGGCAGATATCCTGCGCGGCGCAGAGCCAAAACAAGCTTTTTCCGCGCCGCGGCCCCCACACCGCGACTGCCTCCCCTGCCTGCAAAATGTCTGCCGTACTTTTCCGCGGCATGCAGACGGTATTTTTCCCGGTGTGCCAAAAAATCATCCACGGCAACAAAAGAATTTTTGTGCGCAACAAGCCGGGTCAAAGGCACCGGGCGTAAATCGGAAGTGACAACCGCGGTGTCCCCGCGCACCGAAGTGAGCCAGGAGGCGAATTCGCCGATATTCTCGATTGTGGCGGACAGGGAAATCAGGCGCGTTGCCGAAGGCAGCTGTAAAATTATTTCTTCCCAGACCGGTCCGCGCCAGGGATCGGAGAGATAATGGATCTCATCGAGCACCACATACCCAAAATGCCGTGTGCGCCCGGAAGGGGAAAACAGGATATTGCGCAACACTTCGGTGGTCATCACCAGAATCGGGGCAGAACTGTTGATCACCGTGTCGCCGGTGAGCAAACCCACGTTTTCCTCGCCGTAGAGCAGGCAAAACTGCTTATATTTCTGATTCGACAGTGCTTTTACCGGTGCCGTGTAGACATATTCGCAGCCATGGGCCAAAGCCAATTCAATGCCGAACTGTGCCACCAATGTTTTTCCCGCGCCGGTCGGCGCACTCAGAAGCACGTCCCTGCCCTCTTCCAGCGCACGCATGGAATCTGTCTGAAACGTATCGGGCACGATTCCGCGGCGGGCACATTTATCCGTGAAATAACTTAAAACAGAATTCATAATGCAAGTTTTATCGCTTTCCGTAACACCGTCACCGTGGCGGGAAGGTCTCCGACGTATTCTCCGTCCGCCATAATTCTCGGAGGATGAATTCCGGCCTGAGCGGCGGCGGAAATTTTAATTTTTTCCGTCTGAAAGTGCATCACCCGCGAATCTGAAATATGCTTTGCCGCCGCCAATTTTGGCAGAAGAACAGCAAAATCGGGAAGTTTCAGAGCCGGAACAAACACCACGTTTAACAGGCCGTCATCGGGTTTGGCCATTGGAGAGATATTGAAACCACCGCCGAAAAACCGTGTATTGGCCACGGAGAGCAGACACATCGAAGAAGTCAGCGTGCATTGCTCCGATTCGATTTTCACACCGTAGGGGCGGTAATTTCTGATTCCGGGGAAAATAGCGCGAATATAACGCATTTTCCCTTTCGGCCAGGTCATGGCATTGGTCCGATAATTAATATCGGCATCGATACCCAAACTCACGATCGCCAGCGCGTTCTTTTCCCCCGCCGCCGAATCAATATGAATTACGTCTGCCTCATAAAACCGCCGCGTATACAGCGCAGACATAATTTTTTGCAGCGAATCGCGGATATTGTGCACAGGAAGGGAGAACTCGCGCGCAATATCGTTGCCCGATCCCAGCGCAACGATACCGAGGGGAATTTCCGTGCCCGCCACCGCCTCCACTCCCAGATGGACCATTCCGTCACCGCCTGCCACCAGCAGCGCGTCAATCCCACCCTCTGCCACCGCTTCACGGATTGCATTCAGTACGCACTGTGCGTTCGGGCCGGTAAACCACTTCGGCTCAACGGGATATCCGTCGATCAGCCGTTTTATCTGCTGCTTCGACCTGCGCACACCGCCGTTTTTTGCACGCGGATTAACGGCAATACCCAAAATCACCGTTCTTCACCCGCCTTCGCCGCAGCCTGTCCGCCGTGTTTTGCGCCGCGGGCGGGAGCGGGGGAAAAATCTGCGGCAGACCAGCGTTTTGCGGCATTTTCCAGACGCCGCGCGCGGGCGGCGGCACGGTATTTCCGTATTTCAAGGCGTTTTTCCCGTGCGGCGCGTTTCCGGCAGGGATCTTCGTAAATATCGTTTTGCCGCACATATTCACGGACGTGCGGAGTAACAAAAGAGGTAAAGGCGGCGGCAAAATCCGCGCAGGCTCTCCCCAGACCCAACAGCGACTTTCCGCAGCGGTAAAGCAGCACGAGCAGATAGACAGACAGGAGCGCCAACCCCGCCGTAAAAAACAGAATAAGCGTCACCGTATATCCTCCTGCGCACGCTCTGCGGCCAAAATCCGTGCCCGGTAAATATCACCCAATTCTTCGCGCAGTGCGGCGGGCCCGATATCTTTTACGCTCTCTCCCAGCTGCAGAAGCAGCACACTGATCCAGGATACGCCCGCTACGGGAATACGCAGTTCCAATTCCTGTTCCGTTTCCTTCCCCACTTCCGCGGCGGGTACCGTTTCGGCAACCCAGCGCGCCTGCGGCAGACACCGCAGAATTGCATAATCGGTACCGAAATCGCAGCCGCGTTTACGCAAAATGCGCATATACCCGTCTGCCTCTTTTTTCCCCACCGTTTCGTTCAGAGAAGAAACATCGGAAATCCGGTCCGTGCGGTACACCCGCGGCTCTCCGTCGTCCCGCATAAAACCGAGATACGTTTTATGCGCCGCACGCAGCGAGACGGGCAGACCGCGCACCGTTTCGCTGCGCGCCCGGTATCCGTCCGACTTCCAGTAACGAAAAGTAATTTTACATCTGTTTTTTATCGCCTCCGCTATAACCTGAAGCGTGCCTCGGTTTCCGATCAATGCCGGCTCCGCCCACACGGCATCGGCGTAACCGGCATCCGCCGCGGATTTTACCAGTACGGAGCGCAGATGCCGCAGCTCCTCCAACTCATCGGGGGCAGCGGAGTTTAACGCCAGATCAACCATGCTCAGCACCGTGATCAGTTCATCAAGACCCAGTTTGGGCAGTCCGTATTCCCGCAGTCCCCCTATTTCCACCACATCCTGCGGATTGGCATTTTCCGCGTCAAAAATGATGTCAATCGGGCAAAGATACGATTCACCGTCCGCGGAAGTCAGTTCCATGCAAAACAGTTGCGTCAGTTCATCGTGGATTTCGCGCACACTGCGCCCGTAATGCCGTGCCAGTTCCCGTTTTGTGACCGGACCGTGCAGGTAGAGAAACGCAAGCAGGGAGAGCTTGCGGGAAATTGAAATATCCGTCATTTTAGTTTCCGTCCTCCCCCGTTTTTGCATCCCCGCGTTTCCCATCCGCGCCGCCTGCGCATATCTGCCGCATAAGCCGCAGACGGCGGAGATAATCCTCGCGCAGCGAAACCGGCTCCTCCAAAATGAGATCCGGACCGTAAAAGCCCGCATATTCCAGCAAATCCTGTACCGCCATCGGGATCAGCGTAAGTCTGTGAAAATTTCCCTCCGCAGTCCGCAGCGCATTCTTCTCCGTTTTTTCCGCCAGCTGCATAAGCGGAACGCACGTGTTTTCCCGAATCAGCACCCGGGAGTGCACAATGCGGAAATACGCCGATTCGTTTTCCGTTTCCGCAGTCTTTCCAAGAAGCGCCGTTCCCGGTTCCAAAACAGGTTCATTTACTATTCTTTCGGCCCTATACCGGCGCAACGCACCGGTTTCCCTGCCGTTTACGCTGATTTCGTATGCGAGACAGTAAAAAGCGTTGAAATGCACCTCTACCCGAATCGGCTGCACGCGGTATGTGCGGGTATCGGGCTTCCCTGCGGGACGGTAATCAAATTTCAGTGACTTTTTTCCGGCAATGGCTCGGGCAATCTGTAAAATATAATCGCCGGCCGGCACCGTGGGAATCACAGCGGTATTTTCCTGCGCCGTAAACGGTATACTTTGCGCAAGCAGTTTGTTAATCGCAGATTGGGCATACTCTTCGGCCGAAGTTTTCCCCTTGTATATCAGCAGCGAGCGAATCATCTGCAGATCGAGCGGAGTATCGCTGCGGATCGGAATCTGCCGCGAATCGTCCAGTTCGTAACGTATTTCACCGCCTGCGGAAACGGCATTTACCGTAAAACCGGCTTTTCTCAGGTCGGCAAGATCGTTTTCCAGCAGCCGCTGCCTGCCGCGCTCGCTAATCCTGTGGCTCTGATATGCGGGAAGGCGCAAAAGCTCGGAAAAAGACGCATTGCCCTGCGCCAGTTTAAATCTTAGCGCGATCCGCCGCATAGCTGCCGGGTGTGCCCGTTCCTGTACCATGTTTCAAGCATAGTCGATTAGAATGGATGATGTGATCATTTGGCGTCGTGCAACAGTAAAAAATATCGGCAGACAGTGGGGACCGGCCCGGGAACTGTCGGTGTGCCTCGAATCCGGGGAAACGGGAAAAGCGCTGGCTTATCTGCCTCTTGTTGGGGATATTCTCGCAGGTGACGAGGTATATGTGTCTGCCGCGGCCGTAAAACGCGGATTGGGAACGGGCGGATATCTGTTTGTAATCGCAAATTTAACCCGAATGCCGGCCGATCCTCCCCCGCAGCCCGGTCATCTGGTAAAGGCCCGCTACACTCCGCTGCAGTATATGGTGCAGGGAGTAGACGAACAGGAATCCGAATTTCACGGCATCCTGGAAGACAGCGATTCCATTGAATCCATGCCCGTCATTGCCGCCGATCTGCACTCCGCACTGCCCGCAGTTGTACAGGGAGCGCGGGACAAAGCGGCCGCACATAATATGCCGCAGCCCAAAATCGCCTATATTATGACCGACGGCGGCGCACTGCCCGCCTGGTTTTCCCAACTGGCATGGTCACTGAAGGAAAATGGGGCAATTATCGGCACAGTCAGCTGCGGCCAGGCTTTCGGCGGAGACCTGGAAGCGGTGAATATCTATTCCGCACTGCTGGCGGCAAAACACGTGTGGCATGCGGATCTGGCAGTTGTAACCCAGGGACCGGGAAATCTGGGGACAGGGACCCGCTGGGGATTTTCCGGAACGCAGATCGCATCCGTTCTGGAAGCGGCATACACTCTCGGCGGCCGCCCGATTGCCGCACTGCGGATGTCGCAGGCCGATTTACGGGAACGGCACTTCGGAATTTCCCACCACACCATGACGGTTTTGACCAGGCTTGTGCATACCCCCTGCATGGTTCCCTTTCCCACAGACTGTGCGTCTCTCGCAGCAAACAGCAGACTTGAAGCCAAGGTAAGACGGCAAAAAGAACAGCTGCTCGGTTATCCGCATCTGAGCCGGGCAGATATTGCCGTGCCCGATGCGTTTAACCGCCTTGCGCAGTGCGGTTACACTCTGCGCACCATGGGCAGAACCCTGCAGGAGGATCCCATTTCATTCATTGCCGCTTACGCGGCGGGATACTGCTTTTAAAGTTTACGCGCAGCTTCGGTCACCGACCGGGTAAACGCTTCCCGTGCGGGAACAGTCTTTTTCACCAGCCCGGCTTCCTTAAGGAAATGGGACATACGCTCCCAGGCCCCGCAATCCTGCCTGCCGAAAATTCCGCTCCCCCGATACAGTTCCAGCGTTCGGCGCAATATCTCTTTCGTCATTTCCGCCGTCTGCGGATCCTTCACCGACGGCACGTATTTTTCCGTGGCCGTCAGTGCCGCCTGCGGGTCGCTGTGCGCTTTGCGCACGGCTTTCTCCACTGCTTTCAGGAATTTCGCATAGACCTGCACCCGGATACCGGAACGCTTCGACCCGAATCCCACACCGATCAGATTCGGTTCTTTTTTGTCCGCGATCGGCAGCAGATCAACTTCCATCCCGGCTTTTTCCAATGCCACCGCGTCATTGTTTACGAAACCGATCACCGCATCCACTTTCTTTTCTTTCAAAGCCGCGGCCTGGGTGTAGCCGATATATTCCACAGTCACCTCTTTTTCCAGGTGGTGGGCGCGCAGAGCGGACTGCAGACCGAAATAATTTTCACCGTAGGGACCGGGCACTCCGATACGTCTGCCTTTCAGATCCGTCCATGATTTAATACCCGCGCTTTTCGGGGAAATCAGGGCAACGGGATAATTTTGGTACATTGTGGCCCAATTTACCACATCCACCCCCGAATCCCGCGCCTGCATCATCTCATCGGCGCCGGCAAAAACGATATCTTCCGTACCCGAAGACAATGCGCCAAAGAGCGCTTCCTGCGCACCGTGATGGCGCAATGTAACGTCCAGACCGAAATCACGGAAATATCCTTCCTTTTCCGCCACATACAGGGGAGAAAACTGGATATTCGGAATATATGTCAGACCCACGGTAATGCTGTGGTGTTTCGAATCTGTCCGGTTGTGTTCTGCCGACGTGCGGACGCTGTCCGAACAGCCGGAAAGACAAATACCTGCCGCTGCGAGCAGGGAAAGCAGTTTCTTCATATTGTTTCACCTAATTTTTACTGACTGACTTTACGCTTCGGTTCTCCAAAAAGCGCAGTACCGAGTAGATGCCAACGGCAGCCGCCGCGAGCAGTGCAATGCAGGAAAACATTCCCGCGGTATCCCCTGTCTGCTGAAAAGACATAAGGCGGATTCCCATGCCGTCATTCCCGCCGATAACCATTTCCCCCACTACGGCTCCCGTAACCGCAAGCGTAAATCCGTTGCGCAGACCCGCCAAAACAGAGGGGGAAGCCAGCGGAATTTCCAGATAGACCAGCAATTTTATGCCGTCTGCCCCATCGAGACGGGCAGCTTCGACGATATCTGCGTCTATTGAGCGGATTCCCACCGCCGTATTGATCACAATCGGAAAAGACACGATAATTGCGCATAGCACAACTATCGGCAGTGTGCCGTAGCCGATCCAGATCACAAGCAGCGGCGCCACCGCAACGGCCGGAATCGCCTGCGAGGCAGCCAAATACGGCTCAACGGCCGCACTTACGAACCGGAAACGGGCAATCAGAATCCCCAGCGGAATCGAAACCAAAGCAGCCAAACAGCAGCCCAGCAAAGATTCGCGCAGAGTTTGGGAAAGAGCCGAAACGAGGTAGCCGGCGGCGATTCCGTCGTAAAGACGTTTCACAACCGACTGCGGCTGCGGAAGCGCATACGAATTTGCCGGATAAAGCACACCGGACAATATCCAAAGCCCCAGTATCACCGCACCCAACAGAACGGGAAAAACCCATTTCGGAATGTGCATGAAAATCCTCTGCTCGAGTTTTTATAGCACGCCAAGAAAAAGTAGCCGAAAGCGGTGGCATAACCCACCGCCGTTCGTGCGCCTCCCATCCGGACTTTAACCGTCGGTAAAGGAATTTCACCTTTTCAGCCGGCAAAGCGCACATATCACATATGCGGCAGAGCCGGGTCGCGGACTTTCACCGCCGGTTCAGACTTACACTGACCCCGGAGCACTACAGGTACGACCCCAGTGTATTACTTTTCTTCCCCGTTTTCCACAGAAAAAGGAAATCATTTTCCCGCCTCAATGCGGCGCAGGCAGAACGGATCCGGGGCAAAGCCGACAGATGCCGCAAGGCGGGCAGGATATTTTCCCGCCCGCTTCCCGCCGCCCAAAGCCAAATCTGCGCGTTCAAAAGCGAAAATGCGGTCAGTGGCAGTGCCCCGAAGCCAAATCCCGCAGCACGTTTACTTCCTCTGCCGCATCCGCAGCCCTGTATACGGCGGAACCGGCCACAAAAGTGTCCGCGCCCGCCTGCGCCGCAATTTCAATTGTGTCGCGGGAAACACCGCCGTCAACCTGGATCCACACATCCAGTCCGCTTTTGCGCACGGCTTCACGGGTTTTTGCCACTTTCCGCATCATGGAGGAAATAAAGGACTGTCCGCCAAAGCCGGGTTCCACAGTCATGATCAGGAGCATATCGAATTCATCCAGAATATCCAGATAGGGATCAATTGCCGTGGCGGGTTTCACCGCAAGTCCCGCACGCGCTCCCTGGGCACGCAGCTGCCGTGCCAAACGCAGGGGAGCCTGCGCCGCCTCGGCATGAAAAGTCACCGAGGAACCGCCGGCTTCCACGTATTGCGGCGCCCAAATATCCGGCTGTTCGATCATCAGATGACAGTCCAGAGGAAGAGGGGAAATTTTTGCGATCGCCTCTACCAACGGAATACCGAATGTCATATTGGGAACGAAATGATTATCCATCACGTCAATGTGTGCCCAGTCGGCATTTGATATTTTTGCCAATTCCCCCTTTAAATCGGAAAAATCGCAGTTTAAAACCGAGGGACTGATCCGAATAGCCACTGTGTTCCTTTCTTTCGGTATTTTTCGCAGCAAATGCTACTTTTTCGTAAATCCTGCCACAAACATTGCATCGGAAGCATCCGTATCCGGCCACAGCTGCAGTGTTTTTCTTCCTTCCGGGAATGTAACCTGCGACAGAGCGGAAGCCGTCTTCACAATATCCCTCAGCTCAGCTTCGGGATGACGCGCAAGGAAAGAGCGTACGACTTCGTGTGTTTCCCTAAGATAGGGAGAACAGGTCGAATAGACCAGCAGCCCTCCCACGCGCAGCGCCTGCATTCCGGAATCCAGCAGTTCTCCCTGAACTTTGGCGAGATTCAAAGCATCTGCGGCATTTTTTCTCCACCGCGATTCCGGCCTGCGCCTGAGAGATCCGATCCCCGTACAGGGAGCGTCAATCAAAATCCGGTCGTATCTTTCCGGTTCTTCCTCTCCGATGTCGCGTCCGTCGCCGTTACGCAGGGATACGTCGGCACTTCGGGGACTCACGGCCGACTCCACCAGCGAAAGACGGTGGGCATGCAGCTCATTTGCATAAATATGCGCACCCCGTTTCCCTGCGGCGGCAGCCAGCAGAGCAGTTTTTCCGCCCGGGCCGGCACACATATCAAGCCACATTCCGTCGTTTCCGGCAATCGGTGCGTGCGCCGTAATCTGTGCCACCAGCTGCGATCCTTCATCCTGCACACCGGCAAGTCTGTCGCGGACGGCAAAAATTCTGTGCGGATCTCCGTCTTTCAGAATAACCGCGGAATCCACAAGCCTGCCCTTTTCGCTGTGCATTTTCCCGCGGGCAATATCCGCCTGCAGCTCTTCCACGCTGATTTCGCGCGCCGCCAATGCCACTTCCGGTGCCTCGTTATTGGCTGCCAAAACTTTTAGCAGATCTTTCTTCTCTCTGCCGTTTGCACCCAGGGCTTCGGCGTATGCCCGGACAATCCACTGCGGATGCGAAAACCACGCCGCCAGAAAATCAACGGAATTATATTTGCCCCCTCCGCACACATCGCGCAGTGCCTCGCGCCACTGCCGAAGCGTACGCTCCGATATCCGCCGCAAAACGGCATTTACAAAACCGGAGGCACCCGTGCCCACGGTGTTTCTTGCCAAAGAGACGGTTTCAAATATCGCGGCATGTGCGGGAGTGTTGAGTTCAAGAAGCTGGTGTGCGCCCATGCGCAGTAAAATTTTTACGGGAAGATCCAAATCCGCCGCGTTTCTTCCCTGAGTGCAAAGGGAAATAATTGCGTCCCAACGCCCCTGCAGACGCAAAGTTCCGTAACAGATGTTGGTGGCAAAAGAAGCGTCGGGCTTGTTGAAATGCGCCGCGCTCAGACGTTTGGGCAAAACAAGATTCGCAAAAGCACCGTCTGCCTCAACGCTGCACAATACCTCAAATGCGAGCCGACGGGCCCGGTCTGAGGGACGCCGTCCCGGACGCCAATTTTTCGGCCCGCGGTCAGACATGGGAATCCTGTTCCCTCTCGGGTTCCGTTTCAAAGATACGGCAACCGGAGTGATTTTGCACTCCGCGATACCAGGCAGATGCGTCCATCCGCGTTTTCCCCGCAGGGATTACGGCAGACAGGATTATATTTTCCGTGTGCGTGCCCACTTCGACATTTCCGCCGGAAAAGCAGATCTCCCCCGGCTTCAGATCCGAGGCGGAGGCGGAAATTTTCACTTTTCCGATTTTTATCCGCTGCCCTTCAAGCACCGTCCAGGCTCCCGGATGAGCCGTATTGGCGTGAATCAGATTCTGCACCTCCCGCGCGGGAAGATTCCAGTTGATCCGCGCCGCGGCGGAAGAAAGTTTACCCGCATAAGAGGGATCTCCCTCCTGCGGGTGCAAAACATATCCTCCGGCGGGAAAAGCGTCCAGCTCCGATACAATACGCCGCGCACCGCGCAGAGAAAGGAAAGAAATCAGTTCATCCGCCGTCAGGTTCGGATCGCGGGGAAAGGATTCACGGCAGAGAACGCGGCCGGTGTCCAGGCCCGCATCGATCTGAAACACCGTAAATCCGCACGTGTCGTCACCTGCCGCAATTGTGGCCTGCACCGGGGATGCACCCCGCCACCGTGGAAGCAGCGAATAATGCAGATTGAACCAGCCGTGCGCCGGAATCTGCAGCAGATCGGCGGGAATCAGCATCCCGTAGGCGACCACCACCGTTACATCCACATTCATGTTTTTCAGATCTGCGGCAAAATCGGCGTTATTTTTCAGTGTGGCAGGCGTATAGACAGGAATACCGTGGGAACGGGCATAATCGTGGACGGGACTTTCCGTCAGCACGCGTCTGCGCCCCACGGGCGCCGGCGCGCGGGTCAGAACACCGGCAATCTCATGCTCCGAATGAAGCAATGCCTCCAACACGACAGTTGCCGAAGCCGGCGTGCCTGCAAATAAAATCCGCACTGTAAATCCATTTCTGCTCGGGACGGTTTTATTATAAATGTTTTATCCGCCGAATCCGAATACCGCAGCGGGCAATACGCAGGTGAATCTCGGTTACGGCGTCTCTGATTTTTTTCGGCACGGAAGCATTCGAAGAACTGATTTTTATGTTTAGGGTGTATCTGCCGTTTTCCGCGCGCTGCGGACCGAAAATACCCAGACCTTTAATCAGCTCCGATCTTCCGCCGGTAAGCAGCGCCTCAAAAGGAATATCCGCCCCTGTTTCCCCCGCACCCAGACGCAGACGCAGCAGAGCGAGGAATTCTTTCAGCTCGGCCCGCGATCCGCTCAGCTCATACCACTTCAAAACCGGCGGAAAACCCAGTTGCGACAGCTCCCGCAGCCTGCAGTCTTCCCATTCGGAAAAATTCCATCTGCCGAAAACCCGCACCAAATTATCCGGCAGATCACCAACAAGCAGCATTTTTCCGCCGTTTTCCCTGGTGCGGACGAAAGGCGTTATTTTTGCCAGCGTACGCAAAAACATTTCTTCGCCACAGGCTGTGGCACTGTTGAGCATAAAATTTGTGTCAAGCACGATGGCACAGGAATACCCGTCTGCCGCATGGGGTATACTGCCGACGGCAGCCACAATCAGTTTCCGCTCCCCGACGATTTCGGACTGTGCACATTCGTGCCCGAGAATAACGGGAATTCCGCGGAAAGCCCTTCCCAATTCCTGTGCCGTACGGTTGCTTCCGATCCGTACGGCACGGAAAGAGGTACATCCGCATTCACCGCACCTGAAGTGCCGCACCTGCTCTGCGCAGCGCACACATCTCAAAGCGGCATCGGGGGCGGGCATTTCCAGTCTGCCGCCGCATTTTTCGCATTTCGCCCCCACACGGCACTGCCGGCAGGCAATCATCGGCAGATACCCGCAGTGGGGTACGGCCACCAGCACGCATCCGCGCGTCAGCCCCTCACGCACAAAGGAAAAAACGGAATCCGGCATTCTGGCCCACGGGGATCCCTCATACAGATAACTGTTTGCAGCCAGAATCTGCGGCAGTCCGGAGCGCCGTTTTGCGGGGGGCGCGTCAATAATCTGTCCCCCGCTTTTTCGCGCAAAATACGCTCCCGCGGTGCTCGGGCCCAAATTACAGATAATATACCTGCATTTTTGCAGTCCGGAGCGCGCATACAGTACATCCCGCGCGTCGCAGTAGGGACTGTGCTGTTCGGTATAGGCAGTATGCAGATCATCAAAATGAATGATCAAACCGATGTTTTTTACGGGAGCCCAGGCGGCACTGCGCGTACCCACCACGATCCTCGTTCTTCCGCGCAAAATTGAAAGATATCGCAGAAAACGTTCCTCCCGGCCAAGTTCCGCGGTATATTCCGTAACCGGTTCCTCCGGCAAAAGCAGACTGAGACGCCTACGGATTTTATCCGCCTGCCCGGCGGTGGGAGTCAGAATCAAAATCCCCCTGCCCGCAGACAGCGTCTGTTTGAGCAAAGATATATTCTCCGCAAAATAATCACTGCCGGGCAAAAGATGGACCAAATCCCGGGAGCAGCGCGGCGGCAGATCCGATTTTTCGGTCTTTTCCTGCTCATATTGGGGGAAAACCGGTGCAGGCAGCGACAAAATACGCTGTTCGGCGCGGGCATGGCGCGCAGGAACAGCCAGCCGCAGACAGTCTGCCACCGGCGCCATCGAGGTAAAAGAAACGGATTCGCACAGACGGAGAATATCTCCGTCCAAAACGGGAACGGATGAACGCAGTTTCACAACCGCTTTCAGCGCACCCGGATTTGCGGTGGTGTTTTTTCTCTTTACGACGTATCCCTCAACTTTTCGTGCCCCGAAAGGAACGAGAACTTTCATTCCCTCACGCAAATCGGAAAAACGCTGCGGCACGGCGTAATCGAAAGGTCTGTCCACATGACGCAGCGGCAGATCCAACAAAATTTCCGCCACGCCGTTTTCGCTCTGCGCACAATAATCCCGTTCAACGGGCGCGGGCGCGGGCAGCAGCTCGCACTGCCTGCCGATTTCGGGCAGATCCGTGAATAAATCCGGTGCGTCAAATTCATTTCGGGATTTCATATACCTATTGAATCACACCGCTCCCCAAATTTTTTCCGCCTTACAAAGCAGCCTGCAGCTCTCCGACACGGTTTACGTATTCCCACGTAAAATCCTTTTCTTCCCGGCCGAAATGACCGTATGCCGCCGTCTGCGCGTAAATCGGACGCAGCAGATCCAATGCCTCCACAATGGCCGCGGGGCGCAGATCAAACACTTTGCGTACAGCCCGCCCGATCTGCTCCGGTCTGCACTTTTCCGTGCCGAAGGTATCAATGCGCAGTGAGACGGGGCGCGCCTGCCCAATCGCATAGGCAATCTGCACTTCGCAGCGGTCCGCGAGCTGCGCGGCCACAACATTTTTTGCCACCCAGCGTGCCGCATAGGAAGCGGAACGGTCCACTTTTGAAGGATCTTTTCCCGAGAACGCTCCCCCGCCGTGACGTGCCATTCCCCCGTAGGTATCCACAATAATTTTTCTGCCCGTCACTCCGGCATCACCCATCGGCCCGCCGATCACAAAGCGCCCCGAGGGATTAACCAAAATCTTCGCAGGCCCGGGCAGATAATGTGCCGCATATTCCGCGAGCACCGGGTCGATAACATGCGCAATAATCTTTTCCCGCAGCTCTTCCTGTGTTATCTGCGGATCGTGCTGGGCGGAAACGACAACCGTATCCACACTTACCGGGACACCTCCGTCATAGGATACGGTCACCTGCGTTTTGCCGTCCGGACGCAAAACATCCAGCGTGCCGTCTTTACGCACCTGCGCCAGTCTCTGCGCAAGTCGGTGGGAAAGGTAAATCGGCAGCGGCATAAGAACCGGAGTTTCCGCCGCCGCGTATCCGAACATCAAGCCCTGATCCCCCGCTCCCTGCCTGTCGTAGACATCGACGCCTTCGCCGTCCGAACGCAGTTCCAAAGAATTGTTTACCCCGGAGGCAATATCCGCCGACTGTGCATCGAGCGAAACGGAAATCCCGCAGGAATCGGCGTCAAAACCCACCCCGGAAGACGTATAGCCGATATTTCGCAGACACTGCCTGACTATCTGCGGAATCTCGGCATACGCATCCGTTGTGACTTCTCCTGCGACATGCACCAAACCCGTAGTGACCAGAGTTTCCACCGCCACTCTTGCCCGCGGATCCTGCTCCAGCAGAGCATCGAGCACGGAATCGGAAATCAGATCGCAGACTTTATCGGGATGTCCCTCGGTCACCGATTCGGAAGTAAAAGACTGTAAACTCATTTTTCCTACGCTTTCCGTATTAAACGACTGAATAAAATGCCCGGCGGCAATACCAGGCCGGCGACGGGCCGCAGTCACGGCCTGTTTTCCGCCGGATAAAGATTTTCCGCAAGGAACTCCATCATGTCCCGCGCAACCGTACTTTTCTCCCCGGAAAAACGGGTTTTTTCCCGTCCCTCGCGGTCCAGAAGAAACAGCTCGGTTTTCACCGGACCAAAGCCCTGCTCTTCCCCAACCAAATTAACGGCCAGAAAATCCGCTTTCTTTCTGCGCGCCTTTTCCCTTCCCAGCTGCAGAAAGTCCTTCCCCGCGCTTCCGGTTTCGGCCGCAAACCCCACGACCAGCTGTTTTTCCCTGCGTCTGTTTTCCGCCAGATCAAGGAGAATATCGGGATTGGGCACAAGCGTAAGGGTGATCGGATCTTTCCCGCGTTTGATTTTTGCATCCCCCGCGCACTGCGTACGGTAGTCGCAAACCGCGGCAGCCATAATCACAATGTCGGCACAGGCCGCATATTTTTGCATTTCGCGTGCCAGTTCGGCAGCGGTCTGCACGGGAACATTCCGCACGGACCCGGGAAGGGAGCGCAGAATCTCCGCTTCCGTATTTGCGCTCACCAGAATCGTTTTTCCGCCGCGCAGCGCCGCACTGCGTGCCAGTTCGGCTGCCATCCGCCCGGAGGAACGGTTGCCGATAAAACGTACCGGATCAATCGGCTCGCGTGTTCCCCCTCCGGAAATCAAAACGGTTTTTCCCCGCAGATCCGCACCGTGTATCTTCCCGTCAGGCAGGGCCGAAATCCGGCGGATAATCTCCTCCGGCTCCATCATTCGCCCGGGTCCGGAATCGCGGCCCGTAAGCCGGCCGGAAACAGGTCCGAGAATTACCGTTCCCCTCCCGCGCAGCAGATCGATATTATGACGTGTCGCCGGATTGTTCCACATCTGTGTATGCATCGCCGGCGCAACGGCAACCGGACAGGATACGGAAAGAAGAGTCGTCAAAAGCAGATTGTCGGCAATACCGTGGGCCATCTTCGCAATCGTATCCGCGGTGGCGGGAACAACCAGGCACAGATCGGCTTCCTGCCCCAGACGGACATGGTTCACCCGATCGGCACCGTCAAACACATCCGCGGAAACACTGTTTCCGCTTAAGGCTTCCCACGTCGCCTTCCCCACCATCCGCAAAGCGGCATCCGTGGGAATTACCGTTACCCTGTTGCCTGCCTCGGTAAGTCTGCGCAGCAGCACCGCCGCCTTATAGGCCGCAATCCCGCCGCTGACTCCGAGAATTATCCGTTTTCCCGTAACGGTATGCACATTATCCATGATTAACGGAGAATCTTTACCGGAAACAGTGCCGGTCATTCGCCTTCGACAGTCATTTCCAGCTTATCCTGTGCAATTTCCTCAAGTGCGATGGACAGCGGCTTGTCTTCGGGCGTGGAAGGAACCAACGGACCGATATTGGTCACGTTCACATCCCCGGACTTCATCTCCTGCCGATACGAGTTGATCTGACGCGCACGGGCAGCGCCGAACACAACCAGCGAATACTTCGAATCAACCTTACTGAGCAGATCGTCGATGGCGGGTTTGGTAATTCCTTCCGGATTTGGTGTAGTACCGTACATTCATACCTCTCAAACTGAGTATCACACGTGCAACATCTAATTTTACTGATTAATACCCATAATGTGCAGTATTTTCCGGGTGGCATTAGCCACTGAATCATTAATCACGATTTCGTCGAATTCATCCTGTGCCGCCAGCTCGACACGCGCGGTGGCAAGACGGCGCTCCTGCTCGGCCGCGTCTTCCGTACCCCGGCCGATCAGCCGCTGTTTCAGCGCCTCCCATGACGGCGGGGCAATAAAAATCTGTTTTGCTTCCGGCATGGTTTTCCGCACCTGCCGCGCACCGGCCAAATCGAGTTCCAGCACGGCAATTTTGCCGGCGGCAAGTGCCTGCAGCACGGGCTCGCGCGGCGTGCCGTAACGGTGAACTTTATGCACGGTTGCCCACTCCAGCATCCGGTTGTCTGCAATCATCCTGTCAAACTCCGCCCGGGAAACAAAATAATAATCTTTTCCGTTTATTTCCCCCGGACGGGGAGAACGCGTAGTGGCCGAAACCGAGTACCACAGCCGGTCGCTGTGGGCAAATACCTCTTTGAGCACCGTGCCTTTGCCCACCGCAGTCGGTCCGCACACAACATATACATTGGGATGAGTATCGCTCATAGGCTTATTGTGAAAAAACACCGTTAAAAAGTCAAACCCGAAGTATATGCATACTTCGGGTTCGGGGACCGGATATTGGCGTCAGCCAAACCGCTCGATAAGAGCCTTCGATTGGTTTGGTCCGAGACCGGCCACACGGCGGGATTCGGAAATTCCGATCTCCTCCATGCATGCCTTGGCTTTCGCCGTACCGACTCCGGAAAGTGAGGTAAGAAGAGCGCTTACCTTAAGTTTTCCGGCAATATCGTTTTCCGTGCCCATCCGAAGTACCTCGGAAAGTCTGATCTTTCCTTCTTTGAGATTCTGCTTCAGTTCTGCGCGCTGGCGCCGAACCAGTGCCGCTTTCTCCAAGGCGGCCTTACGTTGTTCCACAGTGAGCTTTGGAAGAGCCATCACAACCTCCTCTATTGCGTGACGATATCCATGTACTTAGTGTTCATGTATTCACATATTAGCGCGAATAAAAGGAAATCGGATAGATTTCGGCATTTTTCTTGCACCGGTCTAATTTATGTTTTTTCCGGGGCATGAAAATGCTGTGCGGAGAAACCGCATACCGGTTTCTCCGCACAGCATTAGAGCAGGTAGATAAGATATCTCAGGAATCGCCGGATTTGCCGGCCGTTTCCGCCCGGCGGATTTCGTCAATCCGGTTCAACACGCCCATCACAAATCCGACTGCCTTATCCGTGGAAAAATCCCGCGCCAAATTTGCAATTTCCGTAACCACAATCGGTTTGTCCACTTCCAGATACATCAGTTCCACGGCTCCGATCCGCAGCAGATTTCTGTCTACCGCGCTCATCCTGGACACCGACCAGGCCGGCGAAGCCGCTTCGATCATGGAATCGACGTCGTCCGCCCAATTCGCATAGGTCCGCACAATCTGCACCCCGTAATCACCGATGGGCTGCTGCGCGGTAGAAACAACTTTTCTTCCGTTCAGCAGTTCTTCCAGCGATTCGGGGGCAATCTGCTTCGCATCAGCCTCAAACAAAACATCCAGCGCACGCTGACGCTGCACAGAACGACCTTTTCGTTTACCGTCGTGACGACGCCGAGTTTCAGCCACAGTTAAAAATCTCCCGCAAATTCCCGAAAACACTGCCCCGCGGTTTAAGCGCGGTTGATGTATTCTCCCGTGCGCGTATCAACCTTAATCTTTACTCCCTCTTCAACAAACAGCGGCACCTGAATCTCATATCCCGTTTCCAGGGTGGCCGGTTTGGTGCCCGCATTGGAGCGGTCCCCCTGCAGACCGGGTTCGGTATGCGTAATTTCCAAAACCACCGAAGAAGGCAGCTCCACAAACAGCACCGTACCGTCGTTCGTTGCCACAACCACGTTCTGGTTCTCCAACATAAAATACTTTTGGTCCCCGATTATTTCGGCGGAAATCGGAAGCTGCTCATACGTCTCCAGATCCATAAAAATATAATCCGTGCCGTCGTTGTACAGATACTGCATGTCGCGGCGGTCAACCGTGGCGGTTTCCACCTTCACGCCGGCATTGAACGTTTTATCCACATTCTTTCCGGAAAGCACGTTTTTAATTTTGGTGCGCACAAAAGCCGGCCCCTTGCCCGGCTTGACATGCTGAAATTCAACAACCTGCCACAGCTGGTTGTCAATTTTCAATACCATTCCGTTTTTCAGATCATTGGTAGTAGCCATAAATATCCTATCGTTTTGTGCTTACGCACGAAATGAACAGTCCTTTTTCAGAATACCCAATATACCGGCCCGTCTTCCATCGCGGGCTTAAAATGAGTGTAGAATTACTTGCTTTACCGCTTCCTCCACACCTGCGGAAGTATCGATACGCAATACGGAAAAAGTGTCCCAGATTCTGTTCAGCTGCCCGATTTTTTCGCGCAATACCCGTCTTGGCATAATAAACTGCGATTTTGCGCCAAACAATCCGTTTTTTCTCACCAGGCAGGACAGATCGCTCTGCAGACAGACCGGCAACACGCCACATTCTTCCGCACAAATCCGAAATCGGGAAAACGCTTTTGAATAACCCAATTTCGGCAGCTCAAATACGAGTTCGGGAACGGCAACCGCAAAATGTTCCCCGGGGCGGGAACGGGCATCAGCGGCGAGAAGAGCAATTCCCCGGCTCAGGTCCTCATCAAGTTTTTCATAATCCCCGGCCATCACCGACGCGGAAAAAGAATCGGAATCCGATGCGGGAAAACGCCGCAAATCGGCACAGTTCCAGCCGTGCTCCTGCAGACGCAGAAGAAGCCTGTGCTTGCCTGTGCCGCTTACCCCCACAATAAAGACCAACGTCATTCGTTCTCCATACCGATAGCGTATTTTTCCGTTAAATTCACAGCAGACTTACTGCCGCCAAAGATACCACGATGCCGGGCGCCATCGGGATTTCGCGGGTGTTTGCGTTTTTGCACAGCAAACCCACGGCAACCGTGAAAAGTCCCGCACCCGCGAGATGAAACAGAATCCGTTCCGCTCCCCGCAGACCGACCAGCGGCAGCGTAACCGCAAAAATCCTTAAATCGCCTTTTCCGATAAGCCCCGCTTTCCATCCGCAAAACAGAATCAGTTCACAGCACAGCGCCACGGCGGCAGAGACAGCCGCCGTCTGCGGCGAAAGAACTCCGCGGTAGAAATTATACGCCGCCGAAAAGGTAAAAATCAGTGCCGACAGGTGTGTAAGCGCAGGATAAACAATGCGCCGGCGAAAATCGGCCGCCGCGTTTACCGCCAGCGGAATTATGATTCCGAGAAAAAAGATGTTCTGCAGCGCAAAAGGCTGATTCAGACAAAAATACATGGTTCCACTGTAAAAGATCTGCCTGCGGGCAGCGGAAACTATCCACACAAATCCGAAAAATTCAAAGATTTTCCTGCCAGGAGCCGTATCTGTGCCAGCGTCTGAAACACGCCGACCGGTTTTTCCGAAATTACGCAGCCGGGCAGATATTTGGCGAATCTCTCCGCCTCGGCTGCGGACTCCTGCGGTGAAGCCAGAAAAACAGTCTTTCCCCGCAGCGCGGAACCGTAATTCTCCCGCAGAAACGAAGCACACGGAGGCGGATCGGCCACGATCAGCAGATCCGCCGCAGCCACTGCCCGGCCGATATCCGCGAATGTATGGCAATGTACGGAAAGACCCAGTTTCCGGATCGCAAGCGACACCGGAGAAGCAATATCCCGCGCATCTACGGCAGCCTCGGTTTCCAGGTCACGAAACTGCGGCAAAACCATCAGCATTTCCGCGGCATACCGGGAACTGCCCAGTACCAGACAGCGGCGCGGGGGAACCGGAAAAAAAGCGCGCAGTGTATCGGAGATACCGGCAAGGCGGGTATTAAACCCAACAAGCAGCCGGGAGCCTCCGGCGGGCTGCAGCACGGCGGTATCGGTACGGCCTGTCAATTTTGCCTGCTCATCGAGCATGTCAAAAGCCAACTTTCCGCCGAAAGCATCCGAACAGAAAACCGCTCCCGCCAGAGGGCAGTGCGGATCGGCCAAAATACCCTCCGCGTCTTGGGCAGGCACGGACACCGCCCGGATTCCGCACAGAGCTGCCGCCCGGCGCAGTTCCCGCCCATTGCGCACCGCACCGATTATTCCGATTCCGGGGCGCTCGCCGGCCGGCTTATTTTCTGTTTTTTGCATACCAGTCTTTAAATTCCTGCACATACTTCTGATGTTCGGAAAGCGTCGTGGTGAACTGCGTTTCACCGGAATCGAGATTAACGGTCACAAAATACAGCCAGTCACCGGGTGTCGGATTCGCCGCCGCCCGAATCGCATCCGCGCCGGGGGAAGAAATGGGCGCCGGGGGAAGCCCCGGATGTATATACGTATTGTATGGATTGTCGTTTGCCAAATCGTCCGCTCCCGGGATACCGGAAGTCTTCCCCACTCCGTACATTACGGTTGAATCCATCTGCAGCAGTCCGTGGGATTCGGAATCCGATTTGAGACGGTTTTCAATTACGCGGGCTACTTTGCCGTAATATTCGTGCCAGCTTACCTCACGCTCGACAATCGAGGCTACCGTGAGAACTCTCTGCCGGCTGCCTGGGTCCACGCCCGCCTTCTCCAATTTTTTCACCTGACAGGAAACCATCTTTTTCAAAACCGATTTCACATCCGTGTCCGGAGCGAATTCATAGGTAAGAGGGGCAAGCCAGCCTTCGATGTTTCCCCCGGATTCCGCAGGCAGTCCGATACCTGCCGCATCATCCATCGCATCTTTCACTTTCTGCGGGGAAATTTTCAGCAGTCGGGCAATTCTCGCCGCAGCCTGTGCTTTCGTAAATCCTTCGGGAATCGTGATCCGAATTTCCGCCCGGGAAGCCGGATCCAGCAATGCGGCCAGTGCGTTTGCCGCCGACATTTTCTTCCTCAGCCGGTAGCTGCCTGCCCGGATGGAATTTGCGCGCGGATTGTTTTTAAATTCGGACACAAAAGCCTCCGCCGAAGCCACCACGTCTTTTTGCAGCAGGATTTCCCCGATTTTCGCACCGTTGGACCCCGCGGGAACAGTTACGGTAACTTCTCCCCTGCCTTTGCCCGAATAATCTTTGCCACTCGTGCCGCCGATAACTTCCATGATCTTCGGCAGTGCCACCACCAGCGCAAAAACCAGCAGAGCAGTCGTAAACAAAAGCACAGTACCCGTGAGGAGGGTTCTTTTCCGGGAAGACATTCTCCCACGCGGTCCGTTTTTCCGAAAAGCGGTATCTTCATGAAAAATCACGGTCAACGTTGCCTCCGTCCCCGGGAATACCCGGAATTTTTCCCGTGTTCCGTTCGTATGCCAAAGCACTTTCCAAAATGATAACTGCCGCCTGCTGATCCACAACAGCCCTGTGCGAAATTTCCCGTCTGCCGGCTTCGTGCAGCTGACGGTGTGCCGTAACGGTGGTCAGGCGTTCGTCGACAAAGCGGATCGGCGCCCCGCATACCCATTTGCCCGCCCGGCGCGCCCACCGCCTGGCATCGCGGGCGGATTTGCCTTCCGTACCGTCCATGTTCAGCGGCAGACCGACATAAATTTCCAAAATGCGGGATGACGAAACAGCTTCCCGCAGAGCACGGAAATCATCTTTTTCGCGCAGAAACGTGCCGATAGGCACCGCGAGAATCCCGGAGGAATCCGTTTTTGCCATTCCCACCCGGGTCTTTCCCACATCTACCGCGATCCGCACTCCGCTTCTCATCTTATGCCAAAGCTGCCCGCAGATGCTCCATCGCCCGGGAAATAGCGGCAGGATTCTGACCGCCGCCCTGGGCAATATCCGGTTTTCCGCCGCCGCCGCCGCCGAGAACCGCGGCAGTCCGGGACACCAGGGCACCCGCCTTAATGCCCTTTTCCCGTGCGGGCGCGGTAGTGGCAACCGCTACCGAGGCACGGTCACCGACGACTCCGAACACGGCCACCGCCGCAGATTCCGCGGCAAGCCTGTTGCGCAGCTCGACAGCCGCCATCCGAATATCGTCCGCTGCGCCGACTTCACCCAAATCCGCGCAGATCACCGTGAGATCCCCTATCTTCTCACGCTGCGCAAAAATCCTGTCCAGCTGCTGTTTTACCCGGTCCTGACGCAGAGCGGCCAGTTCTTTCTCGGCATTTTTCAGCTTCCCCATCAGCATTTCAAGATTCGCGCAGAGCTCCTGCGGCTGCACATGGGCGAGATTGCCCAGCTGTGCCAAAATGGCGCGCTCCTTCGCGTTCTGCGCATAGGCACCCTTTCCCACGAGTGCTTCTATTCTGCGCACGCCCGAACCGACCGAAGACTGCCCCAGCAGCGTCACCAGTCCGATTTCCCCTACATTCTTCACATGCGTGCCCGCGCACAGTTCTTTCGACCAGTTTCCGCCGATCGATACCACACGCACATTCTTTCCGTATTTTTCGCCGAAAAGAGCCATCGCACCGGAAGCACGGGCGGCATCGATATCCATGATTTCGTCGGTAACTTCAAGATTGTCGCGCAGGCGCTCGTTTACCCGGGCTTCAATCGCGTTAAACACATCCGCGGGAACCTGTCTGCCGTGACGGAAATCAAAACGTACCCGGGAGGGAGAATTCTCCGAGCCTGCCTGCGTTGCCTGTTCGCCCAGGTGTTCGTGCAGTGCCTTGTGGATCATATGCGTGGCGGTATGCGCCCGGGCAATCTGTGCCCGCCGGTCCGTGTCGATCTGTGCCAGCACAGGCGCATCCAACACCAGCTCCCCCTCGGTAAGCTCTCCGCGGTGCACGAACAGACCTTTCACGGGCATCTGTACGTCCTCCACGCGAATGAACACGCCCTCCGCATTGGTTATCGTTCCCTGATCGGCAAGCTGGCCGCCCTGTTCCGCCCAGAAAGGAGTACGGTCCAAAATAACGTCCACTCTGCAAGGCGCGCTGACGGCGGGAACCGGTTTTCCGTCAACCAGAATACCAACTGTTTTGGCATCGGCTTTCGCTTCCGTATATCCCAGGAAATCGGTTTTGCCTCCCGACTTCTCCTGCAGCTCATGATAGACGGATGCGTCCACATGGCCCGTCTTTTTCGCCTGAGCGTCCGCGCGGGCCCGGTCTTTCTGCTCCTGCATGCAGTCCCTGAAACCCTGCTCGTCCACTTTCACGCCCGCCTCGGCGGCCATTTCCAGCGTGATGTCGATCGGGAAACCGTACGTATCGTGCAGCGTAAAGGCTTCCGTACCCGAAATAACGGTTTTCTCTTTTTTCGCCCGGCTGACCGCAACATCAAAAATCTGCGTGCCTGCCGCAAGCGTGCGGCGGAATGCATCTTCCTCGCCGTATGCCACATCGGATATTTCCGCGAATTTCGCACCCAGCTCGGGATACGTCTCCTGCATTGCGTCGCGGGAAACAGGAAGCAGATATTTCAGCGCGGGCTCGTCGTAACCGAGCAGACGCATTGAACGCACGGAACGCCTAATCAGGCGCCGCAGCACATAACCGCGGCCGTCGTTGCCCGGACGCACGCCGTCTCCGATAAGCATCAGCGAAGAACGCACATGGTCGGCAATCTGACGCATGAGAACATCGTCGTGGGCGCTGCTGCCGTATTTTCGGCCGGTGATCTCCCCGGTCGTTTCGATCACCGGGTACACCTGGTCCGTCTCATACATATTTGCCTTGTTCTGAAGCAAAAATGCAATTCTCTCCAGGCCCGCCCCCGTATCAATGGCGGTCTGCTCGAGTTTGCCCAAAAGGGGGAAGTCTTTTCCTTCGCCTTCTCCCCGGAGAAACTCGTCAAACACCAGATTCCAAATTTCCAGATAGCGGTCGCCCCCCGGATCCACAGTGCCGCCCACGGCCTCCGGTCCGTATGCCGGGCCGCGGTCATAATGAATCTCCGCACATCCGCCGGCCGGACCGGGCTGCCCCGTAGACCAAAAGTTTTCTTCCTTCTTCAGCTTCACGATGTGTTTCGGGTCCAACCCGACGGACTTCGTCAGCGCATCGTAGGCCACGTCGTCTTTTTCCCAGATCGTTACCCACAAACGGTCGCCGTCCAGTCCGAATCCCCCCTCGGAAACGGAGGAGGTCAGCAGCCCGAAAGCAAGGTCGATTGCGCCTTCCTTAAAATAATCGCCAAAGGAAAAATTGCCGCACATCTGAAAAAATGTGCCGTGACGCGTAGTTTTTCCCACATTGTCTATGTCGTTGGTCCGAATACATTTCTGCACCGAAGCCACCCGCGGATAGGGCGCCGGCTCGGTCCCCACAATATACGGAATAAAAGGAACCATACCCGCGATCGTGAAAAGAATGGAAGGATCGGGGGAAACCAGCGGCACACTGGGCACAATTTTATGATTGTGCCGGGCAAAATACTCCAGCCACCGATTTCTGATTTCTGCACTGCGCATATTTATGTCTTTTCCTTATAGATATGATTTCTGTTGTTAATTTTTACGCCCGGTGGCGTCTTTGGCTTCTCCCGCGGAGGATTCAAAACCGCGCCTGTGAAATACGTCCCTGACTTTTTCCGCGCCCTTGCGGGCCGCCAAAAACGGCGCACCCACCGTGGAAGTGACCAAGGTGGTCATGGCCGAAATGTCTTCGCTTGTCCGCGCCGCAGCTTCTGTGATCACATCCAGCTTTTTCACCTGGTTGTTTGCCTCCGCCACCGTGTTTGCGGCCTCGTCTATTGCGGGCAGCGTATGCTCGGTAAGCTCGCGCAGGGATTCGGCCATCCGATCGAGAACTTTGCCCAGCTTACGCAACGGACGGATTGAATAATAAACAAGCACCAAAAAAGCAAGCGCGGCAACCAAAGCCGCGATCTGTCCCAAAGAAATTTCCTGCATAGCAGAAGTCTACTCCATCGCGTATAAAAATTGTGCGGAGAAACAAATGGCGCGCCACGAAAAAACAGTGACGCGCCACAGTGAAAGAATTACCGCGAGTAATGTTCCACAACCATCTGCACATCGCAGATGACCGGAACTTCCGCCCGCTTGGGACGCCTGATCAGTTCAAAGCGCAGCTTCGTCAGGTCTGCCTTCAGATATTCCGGCATCGCCGGCAAAACATCGGCATGCTGACCCTGCGCAGCCACCAGGAACTGCGGGGAGGTCTGCGAACGCGGCTTCACCTGAACCACCTGACCGGGCTTTACCCGGAAAGAGGGACGGTCCACGAGCCGGCCGTCCACCATAATATGGCGGTGAACCACTACCTGCCTCGCCTGGGCAATGGTCCGTGCAAATCCCGCACGCAGCACCAGCGCATCCAGACGCATTTCAAGCAGTTCGACCAGATTTTCACCGGCCAGTCCGTCCATTCTGCGCGCTTCGTCCCATACCTTGCGGAGCTGGGATTCGCGAATTCCGTACTGGGCACGCAGACGCTGCTTCTCCTTCAGACGAATCGAATAATCGGATTCCTTTACGCGGCCGCGGCCGTGCTCGCCCGGACGGTAGGGACGGCGCTGCATATATTTCTCGGCCTTCGGCGTAAGGGCGATTCCCAGAGCACGGGATTCGCGCACAAGTTTACGTGAACGATTGCCTGCCATAATTTTTCTCCTGTCGACAAAATGGCACAGTAACGGTTACTGTTTACTGCGGGACCAACCGCTGCGGCTAAGATCCCAGGATGCCAAAACACATATTCGGCAACCAGAAAATTGTAGCATTATTTCTTTCCCAGAGCTTTATTGATTCCTGCCAGCCATTCCGTGATTTTTGCCTCATAACCGCGCCCGGAGGGACGGTAATAGGTTCTGCCGGCGATCTCATCCGGCAGATACTGCTGCCTCGCAATTCCCCCGGGGCAGTCGTGCGCATATTTATACTCTGTGTTTTTCCCTGTCTGCGCCGCGGCAGCCTGTGAGGATTTCGCCGTTTTGTCCCACAGATGCACGGGAACGGTTCCCGTTTTTCCGCCCCGGACATCCGCAATCGCCTCGTTCACGGCCACATACACGCGGTTTGATTTCGGAGCCGTGGCCAGATGCACGGTTGCCTGGGCCAAAATGATACGTGCCTCCGGCATTCCCACCAACGCCACGGCCTGTGCCGCGGCGGTGGCTGCCTGCAGGGCCGACGGATCGGCCAGACCGATATCCTCCGATGCCGAAATCATCAGTCTGCGGGCAATAAAACGCGGATCTTCCCCCGCTTCCAGCATACGTGCCAGATAATGAAGCGCGGCATCCGCATCGGAACCCCGAACCGATTTGATAAACGCCGAAATTACGTTGTAGTGCTGATCTCCCGCCCGGTCGTAGCGCACGGCATACGTGTCGGCGGCGGCTTCCACATCCGCAGCGGTGAGTCTGCCGGCCGTACGCGCGGCGGCGGCTTCCAAAAGCGTCAGAGCCCGGCGCCCGTCGTTGCCCGCCAGATCCGCTATTGCCTCCAGGGCCCCGGAATCCGGCTCGGCCCTGCCTGCCAAACCGCGCGGATCGTGCACTGCCCGGTCGAGCAGCGCCATAATGTCTTTCTTTTCCAGCGGGTGCAGCGTGAGCAGAAGCGAGCGGGAAAGCAGCGGGGAAATGACGGAGAAGGAAGGATTTTCCGTGGTGGCCGCAATTAAAATCACCCATCTGTTTTCCACTGCGGGAAGAAGCGCATCCTGCTGGGTCTTTGAAAAACGATGGACTTCGTCGATAAACAGAACCGTTTCCCTGCCGTCCACATACAGAGATTCCTTCGCCGATTCAATCACCGCGCGCAGCTCTTTAACTCCGGCCTGCACCGCGGAAATTTCGACAAATCTTCTCTTCGTGTTCTGTGCGCACAGATAAGCCAGAGTGGTTTTTCCGATTCCGGGCGGCCCCCACAGGAAAACGGAAACGGGCGCCGCACCCTCTTCGCCGTCGATCAGCCGGCGCAAAGGCCTGCCCGGGAGCAGCAGGTGGTCCTGGCCCAAAACTTCCCCGACCGTGCGCGGGCGCATTCTCACGGCAAGCGGGGCATGGGTATCCTTCGGGGTACCGTTGTCGGCAAGAGCCGAATCCGAAAATAAATCCACGTTTTTTATTGTATCGGCTCTCAGCGGAACACGGAACACGGGGCACAAACTGCGCTAATATTGAAATATGTTTGATTATCTGGGAAAACATGTCGCAGAGCGTCCACGGATATTCATCCTTGTCTGGGTTATTTTCGTCGTTGCCGGGCTGACCGCCGCCCTGGGCGGATTTGGCGGGGGAAATATTTTCCAACGTCTTAAATCCGGGGAATCCATGGTTCCCGGTTCGGATTCCGACCGCGTTGCGCAGGCACAGTCGGCAAAAACCGACGGAGAAACCCTCATCCTGATAACCGAACACGCAAAACCCGGGGAACTGCGCGGCGAACTCGAAAATTTCGGCAAAAAAGCACGCGCACTGCGCACTGTGGCCTCTTTTTCCGACCCGCTCACCGTCGATGCCGCATTTTGGCGCAACGTCGAAGAGCAAAAACGAAAAGCCGGCGAAGCGGCCGTAAATGCCGCGAAACCGCAAATCGACGCGGCCGTGGCGCAGGAATTGGGCAGACATACGGAAATTGCGGCCATCGCCGACCCCAAAGCACGCGAAGCCGTGAAACAGCAAATTGCTTCGCAAACCGCGGCAAAGGCGAAAGAAAAAATTCTGTCCGAAGCGGAAAAACAGGCCGCGGAAAAAACAGCCTCCCTGAAAAATCCGGCCGCCGCACTTCGGTCGCATTCCGGGTTTGCCACCGTAATTAAAATGAAAACAGGGCACGAGGCTGCCCAAAGCAAACGGCTCGCCGCGCTTATTTCGGATTTCAAAACCTGCGCGCGGAAGAAAAATGCTTCCGTGACCGTCAGCGCCCTCTCTCCGTCCCTGCTGCGCCAAACGCTCATGGACCGGACCGCCACAGACCTGGTACGCGGCGAAATAGTAGGTCTGCCGGTGGCACTTGTTCTTCTTGTGATTGTTTTCGGCGGACTGTTGGCGGCAGGTCTGCCCCTGGTATCGGCACTGAGCGCGATCGGGCTGTCGATGGGCGCGGTCTGGGCCGTCACTTTCTGTGCCAACGTCGATTCTTTCCTGCTTAACATTATTACGATCATCGGTCTTGCCCTGTCCATTGATTACGGACTGCTGGTTGTGTCGCGTTTTCGTGAAGAGATTTCGGGTGTTTCGGATTCCGGCACCGATTTTGGGTCTTCCCCCGCGCACGTCACGGACAAGGCCATCCGCCGTGCCGTTACCGAAACCGTGCGCACGGCCGGGAGAACCGTATCTTTTTCCGCGCTCACGATTGCCTGCTCCATTGCGGGGCTGTTTGTGATGAAGGCTCCGATGCTGAAAATGATCGCCCTCGGAGGAATGCTTGTCACCCTCTTTGCCGTATTTACCGCAGTCACATTGGTTCCCGCGCTGATATGCATTTTCGGCAAAAAGCTGATCCGCCCTTCCCGTCTTGTGCGGATCCGCGGCATCCGCGTGCTTTTCCGGATTCTGGGCGACGCAACCGGGGAATACGGAATGTTTTCCAAACTTGCGGCATGGGTACACCGCCGTCCGTGGAAAGTTCTGATTGCGGTGGCGGCGGTGATGTTCGTGGCCGCCATGCCTATCCGGGATATGGCCATGCGCTCCAATTTCACCGAATACGCACCCAAAGACAGCGAAGTGCACCGGGCCCTGGCTTTAACGGAACGGGATTACCCGGCTTTCGCCATTCCGACCGTATCTGTTTTCGTTCCCGGACCGGGCAGAAACGCCGAATCTTTTATCCGCGGCCTTCACGGGCGTGAGGACGTGAAACGCGCGGAAATCGGCGAAAAACCGCAAAACGGCACGATCGTAAACGTGTACGCGAAAGTCTCCGACCCCGTGGGTGCAAAAGCAACAAAAATAGTACAGGACCTGCGCGCGCAAAAAAGTGCCGTCCGGTTCTTCGTCGGCGGGGCCGCGGCCACGCAATATGATTTTATCGGCTCTCTGAAAGAAGGCGCTCCCTACGCCGCCGGAATTATCATTTCGGCAGTGTTCATTCTGCTTTTTCTGCTGACCGGATCTCTTGCCGCCCCGCTGAAAGCACTGATGATCAATATTTTCTCTCTTGTGACTTCCATGGGGATCACCGTCTTTATTTTCCGGCACGGACTGTTCGGCGTGCCCCGGTCAGACAGCCTGGAAACATTCGTGGTTGCCTGCGCGGCCGCTTTCGGATTCGGCCTGGCAATGGACTACGAAGTATTTTTGCTGGCACGGATCAAAGAGTACTGGGATCTGATCGGCGACAACAACACGGCGGTGGAGAAAGGCCTGCAGCGCTCGGGAAGAATTGTGACCGCTGCGGCACTTACGATTATTGCCGTCTTTATCGGATTCAGCTTCGGAGATCTGCTGCCCATTGTGCAAATCGGCGTTGCCCTGGCAGTGACGGTATTTGTTGACGCCTCGCTGGTCCGGATGCTTCTTGTGCCCGCACTGATGACGCTGCTGGGAAAGTGGAACTGGTGGGCACCCGGGCCTTTGCGCAAAATATACGACAGGTTCAGGATTGTGCACTGATTCTCGCGCCATGGCGCCGGGCGCGGCCGGAAATACGCGGAAAATTACCGTCTGCCGGAATTTGCTTCCGCAAACGGTTCCCGGCCTCCGTGAATCAGACAATCCCCGCAGCGGATGCCCAAACGGCGGTAAAGCCGCTGTGCCTTGGTGTTCCAGTTCCAGGCACCGAAACTGATCCCCTCAATCCCCGGCATATGCAGGGAATACGAAACTGCCGCGGTCATCACGGCCGTCGCACAGCCCTGTCCGCGAAATTTCGGCAAAGCCCCCAGGCCCGCAAAATGTATGCCGCAGCCGCGTTTCTGCCCGCCCATTACGGCAGCGATTTCACCGTTATCCTGCCGGTAGACAAACCAGTCGTGGGATTCGGATTCGCGCAGGGCGTCGGTAGTGGGAATCACCGTTTCCAGTAGGTTTCTTATTTCGGGAAGCGCCGCGCGGCACGGATCGCTCCCCGCTTTCAGGAACTGTACCTTTTCGGTTCCGGGTGCCGGCGCAAGAGGCTCGGTTGCCCAGTAAAAGTCCCATTTCCATCCCCAAAACGGGCCGAAGAATTCTCTGTTTTCCTCTCCCAGGGCAGCATAAATGCGCCGGTCAAACAAAACCGTGTCCGGACGTTTTGCGCGCAGGCGAAATTCGTCCAAATATCTGTGCAGCTCCTGCCTGTTTTCGCCGAGCACAAACAGAAATGTTTCTTCTTTCCCCTCCGGCCGGCCCGATACCATAACCGTATCGGAACTGCGGTAGTGCACACGGGAAGTTCCCGTTATCTGAGGCGCCACCGCGAATTGGTAAAAACGGGTCAGCGCCTCAGATGTGAAAAACGGACGGATCAACGGTTACGCCTTTTTCCCGGGATCCGCGTCAACTCCCGCCTCTTTCCTCTGCGCGGCGGTAATCGGCGCAGGGGCATCGGTCATCGGATCCCATCCGTTGCCGATCTTCGGGAAAGCAATCACATCGCGGATTGAGGGAGCCTTCATCAGCAGGGCAACGATCCGGTCCCAGCCGAAAGCAAGACCGCCGTGCGGCGGTGCGCCGAACTTAAATGCATCCAGCAGGAACCCAAACTTCTCCTGTGCCTGCTCTTCGTTCAGACCCATCACCTTGAAGATACGTTCCTGCACGTCGCGGCGGTGAATACGGATAGATCCGCCGCCGATTTCATTTCCGTTGCAGACAATATCATAGGCATAGGCAAGGGCATTTCCCGGATCGCGGTCAAAGCGGTCCAGCCATTCGGGCTTCGGGGAGGTAAAGGCGTGATGCACGGCCGTCCACGCACCGTCCGCCACAGCCACGTCGCCTTCCGCTTCCGCCTGCTTTGCCGGCTTAAACAGAGGCGCGTCCACAATCCAGACGAAAGCCCACGCATCTTCGTCAATCAGATTGCAGCGTCTGCCGATTTCCAGCCGCGCGGCCCCCAGAAGATCGCGTGCCGCGGTGGGTTCGCCGGCCGCAAAGAAAATACAGTCTCCCGGTTTCGCGCCCGTAATTTCTCTCAGGCCTGCGCGTTCGGTATCCGAAATGTTCTTCGATACCGGGCCTCCCAGTGTGCCGTCTTCGCTTACGGTTACGTACGCAAGTCCCTTTGCGCCGCGCGCCCGGGCCCATTCCTGCCATTTGTCAAAGGTACGGCGGGGCTGGGACGCACCTCCCGGCATAACCACCGCTCCCACATACGGCGCATGGAAAAGACGGAACGGCGTCTGCGCAAAGTATTGGGTAAGATCCGTAAGCTCCTGTCCGAAGCGCAGATCGGGCTTGTCCGAACCGAAACGCTCCATTGCCTCTTTGAAGGGCATATGCGGAATTTTCTCGGGTATTTTCGCTCCGATCAGAGCCCAGATTTCACGAATCACGTCTTCGGAAACCTTCATCACGTCTTCCTGCTCCACAAAAGACATCTCGATGTCCAACTGCGTAAATTCAGGCTGGCGGTCGGCACGGAAATCCTCGTCGCGGTAGCAGCGGGCAATCTGGTAATAGCGTTCCATTCCCGCTACCATCAGCAGCTGCTTAAAAAGCTGGGGCGACTGCGGCAGCGCATACCATGATCCCGGTGCGAGACGGGCCGGCACGATAAAGTCGCGTGCGCCTTCGGGCGTGGAACGGATCAGTGTCGGTGTTTCAATTTCCACAAAATCGTGTCCATCCAGCACACGCCGGGCCGCCCGGGAAACTTTGGCGCGCAGACGGATTGCCTTTTGCTCGTACGAACGGCGCAGATCCAGATAGCGGTACTTCAGACGGGTTTCTTCGTTGACCTGGCCCGCATCGTCTGCATGGTCGGAAACCTGGAACGGAAGAGGTGCCGAAGGATTCAAAACCTCCACTTCCCGGGCTTCAACCTCAATTTCACCCGTGGGAAGTGCGGTATTCACATTTCCGTCGGGACGTTCGTTGACCACGCCCACAACTTTGATCACAAATTCCGCGCGCAGATTGTGCGCAACATCTTCGCGGATCGTAATCTGGGTAATTCCGGAAGCGTCACGCAGATCGATAAAAGCAATTCCTCCGTGATCGCGCCGGCGGTCTACCCACCCGGCCAGGGTAACGGTTTTTCCTACGTCAGCTTTTCGCAGAGAACCTGCCATTCTTGTTCGAAGCAATTTAATCCTCATTTCGATTGTGGAAATTCACCCACGAGACGAGTGGGCTACAGTATGCCCGAGACGGGGGCGATACACGGGTTAAAGTCTACTCCCGCCGGCGCGGGAGGGGAAAACAGCCGCCCGCCCGAGTGAAAACTCACAGCTTCGCAGATTGCAAAGAATACCTTTCCCCCTCACCATGGAAGATAAGAAAACGGTTGCATAGGAAACTGTACGGAAAAACAGAAAAAGGAGAATTGCGTGTGCGACACCCGTCCCGGCCGCCGGCAGCATTCCGACGCACCGAAAAATCTGCAGCGCTGGCTGAAATATATTTCCGTAACCATGATTTCGCTCGTTGCCTTCGAGGCGGTCGCAGTAGCCACGGCCATGCCATATGTGGTTGAAGATCTGGGCGGGGAGAATTTTTACGCGCTTGCCTCCGGAATAGTACTTGCCACGCAGCTGATCACCACGGCCCTGGCAGGCCCGTGGTGCGATGCCAAAGGCCCGAAACCCGTTTTATACACGGGCTCGGTTCTTTTTCTGTGCGGTCTGAGTTTTGCCGCTTTCGCACCGGATATCGGAATTCTTGTTTTGGGACGGGCCACGCAGGGTCTCGGCGCCGGAATGCTGATAGTGCCGCTGTATGTGATGATCGGAAGGCATGTCGAACCCGTGCGGCAGCCCGCATTTTTCGCCGCATTCGCCGCCGCCTGGGTATTTCCGTCCTTGGTCGGCCCGGCAATCGCCGGTATTTTTGTGGACTATCTGCACTGGCGGTTGGTATTCGGCGTCACGCCGATTCTGCTGCTGGCCGCCGCCCCTTTTATGCTGACAAAGCTGCGCCGCTTCCCCGATGCCCGGGAGCGGAAGGAACTGCCCGGGCTGCCGAAAATGATTCTTGCCGCGGCCGTTTCCGGAATTGCGGCCTGTCTTTTGCAGATGCTTTCGGGGATGGACGCAAAACAGCTTAATCTCTCTGTTCTCGCGGCAATTGTGTTTTTCACCTGTCTGAGTCTGGGAGCAATCCGCCCCCTGCTTCCCCCGCGCACGCTTACGGCGGCTCCGGGCGTTCCGGCAACCGTGTTTTACCGGGGGATCATCAACGGCACCTATCTGGCGGTTGAGCTTTATCTGCCCCTAATGCTGAAAAACGTGCACGGGTTTTCTCCCACGCGCGCCGGACTGGTACTCACCGTAGGTTCGGTTACCTGGGCGATAGGATCTTGGATACAGGGCAGGCTGCCGGAGGGAAAAATTCGGCGTGCACTGCCTCTGATCGGGTCTTCGGCACAGATTGTCGGATCCGCTTTAACGCTGCCGGGGGTGATTCCGAACGTGCCGGGAGAAATCACTTTTATCGGATGGCTGATAGCCTCCTTCGGGATCGGCCTGGTATATCCGGCAATGACGGTTCACGCCCTTGCGCTCACTGCCATGCACGAACACGGAAAAACTTCTTCCGGGCTTCAGATCTCCGATACGCTTGGCGCTGCCGTAATGATTGCCTACGCCGGAATTGTCTACGCTTTCGCAGCCCCGATGGGCAACAGCGCCTTCGCCGTCACAATCGGCTTCGTCTGCGCGGTAATGGCAGCCGGTCTGCTGACCGCGCGGCGGATCCGCCCCCGAAGCTGAATCCCGCTGCCCGTACGCCCAATCCCCCTGCGCCGCGGCGGCGATGTCATCGGCGCACCGGCACTCCGGCCCGGAAACTTGTGATACGATAACCGGAGCAGGGTCCGCAGACAGCGTTGACCGTTTCCGCAAACTATCAGATTATGGAATTTCATGCCTCAAAATACTTCTTTTTCCGCGTTAAACCTGCCGGAATATATTCTTGCCGCCATTACGGAAATGGGTTTTTCCACACCCACCCCAATCCAGGAGCAGGCCATACCTGCGCTGAGCGCACACCGTGACGTTGTCGGCGTGGCACAGACCGGAACGGGAAAAACGGCGGCATTTGCGCTGCCGATGCTGGCGCAGCTCAATCCGGCAGACAGATTTGTGCAGGCCCTGGTACTTACCCCGACCCGCGAACTGGCCCTGCAGGGGGCGGACGCGATCGCCGCTTTTTCCGCGGAAATTGCCGAAATTAACGTTGTTTCCGTCTACGGCGGATCTGCCTACGGCCCGCAGCTGAACGCCTTGGAGCGCGGGGCCCAGGTGGTTGTCGGCACACCGGGGCGGATTATGGATCTGATCGGACGCGGCGCATTGGATCTGTCCCGGGTGCACTATTTTGTGCTTGACGAAGCAGACGAAATGCTGCGGATGGGTTTCGCCGAAGACGTGGAGACCATTGCGAAATGTCTTCCCGAACAGCGCGTCTCCGCGCTGTTTTCGGCAACCATGCCTCCCGCTATCCGCCGGGTGGCCGACACGTATCTGAACGATCCGGTTGAAATCACCGTCACTCCCCCGTCTTCCACGGTAGACACCATCGCACAGTCTTACGCCGTGGTTCCCGCGCGGCATAAGATCGGGGCGCTTTCCCGTGTGCTGGCAACCACCGATGCCGATGCGGCCCTGATTTTTGTGCGCACGCGCGCCACCGCCGAGGAACTTTCCCTGGAACTTACGGCACGCGGAATCCATGCGGCGGCTCTTTCCGGCGATGTGGCGCAGACCGACCGGGAAAAACTGGTAAACCGTCTGCGCAGCGGGTTTCTCGATGTACTGGTGGCCACGGATGTTGCCGCACGCGGTCTTGACGTGGAGAGAATCGGTCTCGTGGTAAATTACGACGTGCCGCGGGAAGCGGAGACGTACGTGCACCGCATAGGCAGAACGGGACGCGCCGGCAGGCACGGCTGCGCTCTGACTTTCGTCACCCCGAAAGAAAAATCGCGTCTGCGGAAAATCGAAAAAATCACGCACGCAAAACCGAAGGAAATACAGCTTCCCACCTCCGCACAGGTCTCTGCGCACCGGGCGCGCAAACTGCTGCGGGAAGCGGGGGAAAGAGCGGAAAAGGGACATCTGGCGATATACGAAACCGTGCTGAAGGAACACTTTACGGAAGTTGAATCCCGGGGCGGCAAATTCAGTCTGGAAACACTTACCTATGCTCTGATGGCTTTGGGCGCACGGGACAGCGGAACACAGGGAGAAGACGGGCCCGATATTCTGACCGAAACATTCGACAGCGGGCCTAAAGGCGGGAAACGCAGAAAAACCCGCGGCGGCGCGGAACCGACATTTGCCGGCCGGGGAACGATGTACCGTGTGGAAGTCGGGCACCGGGACGGAATTTCTCCGGGGTCGATCGTGGGTGCCATCACCGCAGAGAGCAAAATCCGCGGTTCGCAGCTGGGACGCATCGATATTTTCCCCAGTTTTTCCCTGGTTGAGTTTCAGGAAGAACTCGATGAAAAAACGCTGCATAAAATTTCGCGCGCACATGTCTCCGGGCGTGCGCTGAGAATTTCAAAAGACCGCGGGCCGGGAAAACGGAAAACAAACTTTGGCGAAGCCGAGATCCGCAAGCACCGGGCAGACACGAAGTTTGGGGAAGAACGCCGCAAAGCACGCGCTGCCGGGAAAGAAAACCGGCGGAAAAAGGCACGGCTGAACGCACGCAAAGCCGGAAAGAAAAAACACCGCTGAGAAAAACGCCCCGGCCGCAGCCGGGGCGAAATCGGCATATCCGCATTTATACCGCGGTATCCGCGCTAAACTCCACATGCAGATCCGCAGGCAGGGGCATCCACGTCTGCGGATCGGCATTTTCCTGCACTCCGGAACGGATGTCTTTCACCTGCTCGCCCTCATCCGTGGTAAACCAGACATAGGGTATGCCGCGTTTGTCGGCATACTTAATCTGTTTGCCGAACTTTGCGCTGTTCGGGCAGACTTCCGTGGGAATTCCGCGGCGGCGCAGCCGCATGGCGGTGGATTCTGCGTGAAAACGCTCTTTTTCGTCATTTACCGCAACCAAAACCGCGGCAGGCACCCGCCGGCTGGGAACAACTTTGCCCTGACCGATAATCCGCGCCAAAATCCGCGAAACACCGATCGACAGCCCCACACCCGGGAACGTCTGTTTCCCGTCGGAAACCAGTGAATCGTAGCGTCCGCCGGAACAGACGGAACCCAAATCTTCATGCCCTTCCAAAACCGACTCGTAAACGGAACCGGTGTAATAATCCAAACCGCGGGCAATTTTCAGATCGGCAACCATCGCCCCCGGAATCAGCGCATTTGCCCGTTCCACCAGATTGACCAGTTCCTCCAGCCCCTCATCCAGCAGGGGGCTGCGCAGACCCAGAGCCAGGACCCGATCGGCAAAGCTCGCATCGGGAGCGGAAATTTCCGCCAGCCGCAGTGCCGCTTCCGCCCGGGATTCGTCTGCCCCCACACGTTCCCGCAGCAGCTGTTTAACCGCTTCGGGTCCGATTTTGTCCAGTTTATCCATAATCCGCAGTGTTTCTTCTATGTCTTCCAGTCCCAGGGCCTCATAGAACCCCTGGGCAACTTTTCGGTTGGAGGCATGAATCACCACACGCGGAATCGGCAGTTTGGACAAAGCATCCACCATCACCAAAGGCAGTTCCGTTTCGTGATGAAAAGCCAGGGAATCCCGCCCGACAACATCCACGTCGGCCTGCACAAATTCACGGAATCTGCCCTCCTGCGGACGCTCCCCGCGCCACACTTTCTGAATCTGATAGCGGCGGAAGGGGAAATCCAGTTTCCCCGCATTTTCCAGCACGTAACGGGCAAGCGGAACAGTCAGGTCGAAATGCAGTCCCAGCTGTGCTTCGCGTCCGCTGCCTGCTTCCTGCAGGCGGGAAAGCAGATAAATTTCCTTCGACGTTTCACCTTTGCTCAGCAGCTGCGAAACCGGTTCCACGGCACGTGTTTCGATACCGGAAAAACCATGCAGCTCAAACGTTGAACGCAGGGTGTCCAAAAACTTCTGTTCTATCATGCGGCATTCGGGAAGCCACTCGGGAAATCCTGATATCTTTGTCATATTTCTATACTCCCATTTATTTTATAAAACCGACAGCCGGCATACGTTTAGTAACCAATGTCTAACCTCCGAAACGGAGTGTCAGCTCATTGCAGCATGCATAAAAGGCGAATGGCGCGTTTCGTGAAACATCGTTGTGTGCGGACCGTGCCCGGGAAGCAGATACGTTTCGGGTTTAACCGCATTGACAAGGAAACGCAAAGTAGCCGCCATTTTCTGTTCGTCGCCGCCCGGCAGGTCGCATCGGCCGATTCCGCCGTTGAAAATAACATCGCCCGTCAGCAGGAAATGTTCTTCCCTTCCCGTAAGCAGAATGGCATTGTCCCGGTTCAGCGTGGACTGCCCGGCAAAAAGGAAAACCGCCGACCCTTCCGTATGCCCGGGAGCCGCAACCGCGCGGATGCGTATTTTCGGCACGATTTCGAATCCCGAATCGTAGGATTCTCCCGGAACATCGCAGACGTTGTCCGGTTTCCGCCACGGACCGCCGCCCATCCGCGAAAGAGCCAGACGCGCATTGGAAAAATCCGCGGTGAGATAGGAAGCCGGATCGTCAAAACGGTACCGGTCCGGCGCAGGCACATAAACGGGGCTGTTCCCCGCCACGGCCGCCGCGTCCCAGACGTGATCGGGGTGTCCGTGGGTGACAAGCACCGCCGCACATTCCAAATCCAAATCCCGCAGTGTTTCCCGCACCCAAATTCTAGATCCCGCGCCGGGATCCACAACCAAAGCTGTTTTTTCGCCGTCGGCGGCAATCAAATAAGTGTTTGCTTCCAAAAATGTCTGAGCGTAACGCAGCAGAATCATATCCATCCCCTACCTGACTATGGCGTATTTCAACATTAACGGAAAAACGGCGTAGAATAAAAACGGTTTACACCGTTGTACGGTAATCACCTCTACCCCGTCAGGAAGGAAAGCTTAAAATGAATCCCTCACAGAATTTTAAGAAACCGGTTCCGCTGCCCAAACCTGCCGCCGAAGCGCAGCGAAACGCACGCGCTTTGCAAAACGAAAACGCGGCCGGGCAGGCCGCAAAGTGGGGACGCGTGGACGAAGAGCATAATGTCTGGCTGAAAACGGCCGACGGGGAACGAATCGTAGGACAGTACGCCGCAGGCGGCACGGACGCAGACGCCCTGAAACTGTACGTACGGCGGTATCTCGACTTAAAGGCGCAGATAGATCTGCTGGAAGCGCGCGTGGAACATATTTCGCCGGAAGAAGCGCGCAAATCGCTGAAAACGCTGCAGGACGAACTGACGGAGCCCGCCGTGGTGGGAGACGTGGACGCCCTGCGCAACAGGGCGCAGGAACTTACGGCGGCAATAGAGAAGCGTGCGCAGACCGTTTCCGGGGAACGCGCCGCGGCGAAGGAAAAAGCCCTGCAGGAACGCACCGCGCTCGTGGAGCACGCCGAGGAGATCGCCAACCGGGATCCGGAAAAAACGCATTGGCGTGATTCACGTGAGGAATTTGAAAAGATCTTTGAACAGTGGAAGTATGCCCAGCGCCACGGCGCACGGATCGACCGTGCCACCGAGGACGGACTGTGGAAACGTTTTTCGGCAGCACGCACAAAGTTTGACCGCCACCGCCGGCAGCACTTTTCAGAGCTGGAGGCACAGCGCAGGGCGACCGTGGCGCAAAAAGAAGACATTATTGCCCGCGCCGTGGATTTGCAGACATCCACGGACTGGACGGCGACTACGGCCGCGTACCGCAGACTGCTGGAAGAATGGAAGAAGGCGGGACGTTCGGGAAGAAAGGACGATGACCGTCTTTGGGAGCGTTTCCGCGCCGCACAGCAGGTATTTTTTGACGCCAGAACAGCCTACAACGCGCAAATCGACGAGGAATACGCCGGCAATCTGACACAGAAACTCGAACTTTTGGCCGAGGCGGAGAAACTGCTGCCGATTAACGATGTTGCCTATGCCAAAGAACAGATTCGGGCCATCGGAGACAAATGGGACCGTATCGGCCGTGTGCCGCGCGCCGATATTGCGCGCACCGAAGGACGGATGAGGGAAATCGAAGCCGCGATCCGCGATGCGGAAAACGAGCAGTGGGCTTCGACCGATCCGGAAAAGGACGAGCGTGCTTCGGGAATGGCGGCGCAGCTGGAAGAGCTGATCGCGGATCTGCAAGCCCGGATCGAAACGGCAAAGGAACAGGGCGAAACCGCTAAAATAAAAGAGTTTGAAGAAGCTTTGGAGGCGCGTAAAGCCTGGCTGAAAGCCGTAACCGAGGGGTAAAAAGCCGCACCGTGCCCCGCGTGTATGCGGATGCGGGACGACGAAACCGTTTTCGGCCCAAATCCGCACGGGGGAGTTTTCGCAGCTGTGGAAAACTCCCCCGCCGTTTGCCACCCTGTGCGATAGTTGGGATATGAGCGGTTTCTTTATTCACAGGGCACAGACTTTGGCGGAACTGAACTACTACCGAAACAGCAGATTTTATTTGGAATTTCCCAACCGCTGCTTTGTGCCGAAAAATCTGACCGGTACTCCCGGGTTTCGCGCACATGCGGTAAACGCACTCGTACACAGCGGGGACATCGCAATTTTGGATACCGCGCTTTGGATACACACAGGCATATACCGGATAAGTCTGGCGCGGTCGCTTCCCGTTGCCCGCAGCGACGCGAAATACCGCGGAAGCGCAACGCGCAGAATCATTCCCGCGCATTTTCTGTGCACGTATGAAAATCTGAAAGTAAGCGGACCGGAACTTACTGCCATCGATTTCCTGCGCAGCGATCTGTGCACGGGAGTAAGTCTTCTGCCCCGGATCACCGAATCGGGCACGAGTCTGAGAAAAATTCTGCACACTGCGCAGAAAATGCCGCGCATACCCCACATCAGAACCATCAGGCAGATATTAATCCAACTGATATACAACATGGAACCGACACTTCCGCCGGTGCGAAGCGAAAACACCGCCGTAAACGAAAAATAGACACTGCCGCCGGTTTCACCGCGGCGCGTTTGGCACTGCGGAAAGAGAAAGCTATACGCGTTTTGCCCCGGTCTTCTTTGAACCGGTGACGCGATATGCGTCGTGAACACCCTCTATTTTGCGCAGCTCTTTCAAAACCTGCTGCAGATGGCGGGGATCGGCCATCTCGAAAGTGAAATTTGAGCGCGCAATCCGATCCGCCGTCGTATTCATCGAACCGGAAAGCATATTAATATCGTGTTCGGAAAACACACGGGTCACATCGGCCAGCAGTCCGCGCCGGTCCAAAGCCTCGACCTGCACCTGCACGAGGAAGATTCCGTCCGGCTGACCGTCCCAGGCAATATCGAGGAACCGGTCCGGTTCGCGGCGCAGGGATTGCACATTCGGACAGTCGGCCCGATGTACCGAGATACCTTTTCCGCGCGTCACGAATCCGACTATTTCGTCCGGCGGAACGGGCGTACAGCAGCGTGCCAGCTTCACCAGCACATCGGCGTCGTCCAGACCGGCAACAACCACCGCGGAATTGGCATTGCCCTCTTTGCGGTGTCTGATCCGCGTGGGAGTGACCGCTTCCGACATCGTTTCCTCAACACCCGCCGTGCCGCCCTGACTCGAAATCAGATGATTCACCACTGCTTCCGGAGAGATATTCCCCTCCCCCAAAGCGATATACAGTTCGGAAATATCGCTGCAGTTCAGATCCTGCGCCACGGCACCCAAAGTCTCGTGCGACATCAGACGCTGCACCGGTTCGTTCTTCCGCCGAATCATCTTTGCCAGCTTGTCTTTGCCCAATTCAAGAGCTTCGTCACGGCGGTTGCGCGTAAACCAGGCTTTTATTTTTGCCCGTGCCCTGGGTGTAACCACAAAATCTATCCATCCCTGGGACGGACCGGCGTCATCGGATTTCGCCGTAATGATTTCAACGGTGTCCCCCGATTCCAGGCGGTGGTCCAAAGTTACCAGACGGTCGTTTACTTTTGCACCCACCGTGCGGTGGCCGACCTCTGTGTGAATGGCATAGGCAAAGTCGACCGGAGTAGCTCCCGCCAGCAGTTCCATTACTTCGCCTGCGGGCGTAAACACATACACCTGATTGCCGGACATTTCATAGCGCAGGGAATCCAAAAATTCCGCGGAATCGGCTGTTTCCCGCTGCCAGTCAACCAGCTGGCGCAGCCATTCAAGCTGCGTATCCTCTGCGGTGGTATTTTTTGTTTCGGTCTCCTGATTCGGATTTTCCTTATACCGCCAGTGCGCGGCAACCCCGTATTCCGCACGCCTGTGCATATCGTGGGTTCGGATCTGAATCTCCACCGTGCGCCCTTCGGGTCCCAAAACGGAAGTATGGATCGACTGATAAAAATTAAATTTCGGGGATGCGATATAATCCTTGATCCTGCCCTGAATCGGCGTAAACACCGAGTTCGCCACGCCCAGAGCCGTGTAGCAGTCGGCAACCTCGTTTACCAGCACACGCACACCGATTAAATCGTAGATGTCTTCAAAATCCCGGCCGCGCAGAATCATTTTCTGATAGATGGAATAGTAATGCTTCGGACGCCCGGAAATACTGCATTCCACATGAGCTTTTTCCAATTCACGCTGAAGCATTGTTTTTACCGTTTCGATGTACGCCGCACGCTTCGGATTGCGTTCTTTCACCATCCGCTCGATTTCGGAATATACGGCCGGGTAGAGTGTTTTAAACGATCGGTCTTCCAATTCCCATTTAATTGAGTTCATTCCCAGCCTGTGCGCCAGCGGGGCATAAATCTCCAGAGTCTCGCGTGCCTTGTGCTGCGCCGACTGCACGGGAACATATTTCCAGGTACGCGCGTTATGCAGCCGGTCTCCCAGCTTAATCAGCAGCACGCGGATATCCTTCGCCATTGCCACCACCATTTTGCGCACCGTCTCGGCCTGGGCAGCTTTGCCGAATTCCACCTTATCGAGTTTGGTTACTCCGTCCACAAGCAGGGCAACGGTCGGCCCAAATTCCTTTTTTAACGCACTCAGCGTGTAGCCGGTGTCTTCCACAGTGTCGTGCAGCAATGCGGCAACCAGCGTTTCTTCGTCCATTCCCAGTTCCGCAAGAATCGTGCATACCGCAACGGGATGGATAATGTAGGGTTCGCCCGAGCGTCTTTTTTGCCCTTTGTGCCAATAATCGGCAACCTCAAAAGCGTGCAGCAGACGCGCGGAAGAAATTTCCCTCTCGCCCAGTGCCGCAAAAACCGGCTGCAGCAGCTGCGGAATCTGCCGGCCGCGGTACGCATGGGAAACAGTCCCGCCATCCTCCGCAGCCGAAACATCCGAGGCAGGCAAATCTTCTTTTCCGTTAGCGCCCATGTACGGATTATAAGTCATTTAGCATATTTAAAGATAATCGGCGGACGTTTCTGAGATTTGGAAACATCCGCCGAAAATCAAATCTGCCGAAGCGCGGTCCGTTAATACGACAATACCGAATCCACGGGCATATCCGGACCGAGATATTCTCTTCCTCCCAGATCCGACAGCTCAAGCAGAACGCAGATCCCCACAGGATTTCCGCCCGCACGGCGAATCAGATCCACCGCCGCTCCCGCAGTTCCGCCTGTTGCCAAAACATCGTCGATCACAAGCACGCGCATTCCGTCTTCAACCGTAAAGGGCTGGAGCTCCATGCGCGCCGAACCGTATTCCAAATCGTAATCCACGCCGACCACGGGACCGGGCAGACGCCCGGCCTTACGCACGGTCAGCATTCCCACTCCCAATCCGACGGCAAGCGGAGCGGCCAAAATGAAACCCCGCGATTCCAGGCCGGCAACAGCGTCAACTTTTCCCCGGTAATGTTGCGCAAGCATCCCAATCAGAGCCCCAAAAGATTCCCTGTCTGCGATTAACGGAGTGATATCGCGAAACAACACTCCCGGTGCGGGAAAATCCGCCACTTCGCGAATATGGCTCTCAACAAGTTCCACCACATCCGTCGGAAATACTGATGACTGTGACATAATTATTTCCTCTTATTCTTCCGCTTCTGCTGTGAATGACGTTTCGGCTGCGCCGCGCTGCCCAAGTGCCGGCCCGCGACACGCTCGTCCACACCGGCATATGCCAGCATATCCGATTCCGCCTGCGCGGCGCCGCCGGCGTCCGCATTGTTGGATTCTCCTGAGTGTGCGGCACGTATCTGACGCACTTTCAGCGTGTGTTCTTTGATGTCCGCATTACGCGCACCCAAAGCAACGGCAAGCGGAGCGGCAATAAATATTGAAGACAGCGTGGAAAGCACCATTCCGATAAACATCACCAAAGCCAGATCACGCAGGGTATCCGCACCGAAAACGCCCACTCCGACCAAGAGCACGGAAATTACGGGGAACAGACCGGTCAGAGACGTATTCAGAGACCGGATCAGTGTCTGGTTAATGGCAAGATTCGCCGATTCCTCAAATGTATAGCGGGACTGCGAACGCAGAGAAACCGTGTTTTCGCGCACCTTGTCGAACACAACCACGGTATCGTAGAGCGAGTATCCGAGAATGGTTAAAATTCCGATAATCGTGGACGGCGTAATTTCCAGTCCCAAAATCCAGTAGATACCGAGCGTGACCACAAAATCGTGCATTAACGCGCCCATTGCGCCCACTGCAATCGTCCACGACCTGAAATAGGCCACCAAAACAATCGATACGGTAACCATAAAGACAATCATGGCGCGGATTGCCTTGTTCAGGATGTCCTGGCCCCAGGACGGACCGATATACGTGGAAGTTACGTCTTTCACGGGAACCCGGTACTCTTTCGCCAGGGATTCCTTTACCTGCTGGGTCTGCCTGTCGTCCAGACGCACGGTCTGGACACGCATTCCGCGTCTGCCTACCGAAGAAACACGCGGGGCATCGTCTTTCCCGATACTCTTTACCACATCCACGGCGGGTTTCTGGGAAGTGTTGTCCGTACCGCTGACGGTAAACTGGGATCCGCCGCGGAATTCAATTCCCAGATTGGGGCTTTTCACCGCAAAGGAAACCAGGGAAAGCAGAATTGCGAGAACCGCAATCGCGAACCAGATCTTTCGCTTTCCGATAATGGCAAACGACTTTTTTCCCGAATATAAATCATTTCCTACCGAATACACAGACATCAGCGTGTACCTCCCGATTTGTCCGTCATGCCTTTCAAAGCCGCGGCTTTTTCCGCCCTGCGTTCTTTTGCTTTCCGTTCGGCAAGACTGAGGTGCGCATCTTCGGCATCGGAAAGATCACTGCCGGATGCTCTGTTTTCCGCGGTTTTCCCTGCCGGGTAATCCGCACTGCCCCGGCGGTCGGCGATTCGGCCGCGCCCGCGGTACAGCGGCGTTTTTGTCAGCTTTTCCCTGTTCAGTCCGGAGAAACGCCGTCCCTGTCCGAAGAAGTCGGTATGGCCGAACAGCTCCATCAGCGGATAGGTAAACATCATCACAACCAACAGATCAAGGACCGTCGTTACGCCCAGGGTAAAGGCAAATCCGCGAACCGAACCGACTGTGAGGATAAACAGCACGGTGGAGGCAATCAGGTTTACGCAGTCGGAAATAATAATCGTACGCTTTGCGCGTTCCCAACCGTGGAAAATGGCTCCCGGCACATTTCGTCCGTCACGCATTTCGTCGCGTATACGCTCAAAATACACAATGAACGAATCGGCAGTCACACCGATCGAAATAATCATTCCCAGCACGCCTGCCATGGAAAGACGGTACCCCATCACCCACGAAAGCAGACAGATCACAAAGTAGGAAAGACCGGTGGACAAAATGATTGAAAGAACCGAAATTACGCCCAGCGCGTGATAGTGCCAGAGCATATAAAGCACAATAACGATCAAACCGATCAGACCGGCAACCAGACCCGCGTAAAGCTGTTCCGAACCGAGAGTGGCGGAAATCTGTTCCTCAGACTGAACTTCAAAATTCAGCGGAAGGGAACCGAAGGAAAGCTGATTCGCCAGGCTCGCGGCGGCGGCGGCCTTGAAATTGCCCGTGATCTGCGCCTGACCGCCCACGATGGGACCGTTGGGCACCGGCGCGCTGATTACCTGCCCGTCGAGCACAATCGCAAACTGATTGAGCGGGCTCTTCATCTTGTAGATCCGGCCGGTAACTTCCGCAAACTTTTTCGCTCCCGCCGCGTCGAACTGCATGCTTACCGCCCATCCGCCGGAGGGATTGCCGTTTGAGTCGGTGGCAAGATTCGACGAGGCTTTCGTCAGATTCGTGCCCTCAATTTCGGCGGGGCCGAGAAGATACTTTACTTTTCCGTCGCTCGAGCAGGAGGCAATGCCCGTCTTGGGATTGTCCGATGTTCCTTTAATGCGTGCCGCTTTCGAACCGCAGTCCAGTCTGTAGGCGTCAAACATCAGCTGTTCGGTGATCCATGCCTGATCGGAACCGTTTTTCGGATCCGAAGCCGGCTTCGAATCCACTTTTCCGTTTCCGTTTGCGTCAACGATCGCCGTCAGTTCCCGGTCGATCTGTGCCGAGGTGAGTTTCGGCGCGGAGGCAGCTGCCTTCTGCACGTCCTTTTCACCGGCTTTTGCCGCTTTCATCTGCGCAATTGCCTTGGAATCAACCGCTTTCGGAGCCAACACGCCGATAACCGGCCGCAGTCTGAGAACAGCGGAGGTACGCACCAAATCAAGCGTTTCTTTCTTGGGCGCACCCGGAATGGCAACAACAATGTTGTGCCCGCCCTGGGCCGAAATTTCGGCTTCCGCCACACCCGAGGCATCCACACGCTGACGGATGATCTCAATTGCCTGATTCACATCATCCTGTGTGATCTGTGATCCGTCTGTGCTTACCGGCGTAAGAATAAGCTGGGTACCGCCTTCCAGATCAAGAGCCAAATCGGGGGTAAATCGGTTTTCTTTCGTCTTTATCCCGGCGTAAACCAATGTTCCGAGCAGCATCGCAATCAGCACAAACAACACCAGAATGCGTTTCACCGACTGCGTGCGAGTTCTTTTTTCCCTTTTTCGAGACACGCGATTAATCTTTTCTTCTCACTGCGGACGAACCGCGAACTAGTTATTTTCAGATTCTTTTTCGGTATCGGATTCGCCCTCCGCTGCGTTTTCCGCCGCCGGCTGCGAGTCATCCCGCGCGTTTTCCTGCCGGTCCAGCTCGGCTGCCTCTTCTTCGCTGACGGCGGCAAAGGGGATATCCATCTGCCCGCGGATCGCGTCTTTCAGCCACACGGTTTCATCTCCGGAAGGCGATTCCAAAGTAACCGCATCCCCGTCGATATCTACAATCCGTCCGAAAAATCCGCCTACGGTAACCACATTATTTCCGACAACCAGCGCCGACTGCTTCTCTTCCCGTGCCCGCGCCTGGGCCTTCTTCCCCGCGCGCGACATAAACAAAAGCATACCGCCGAAAACAACGACCAAAGCGATTAAAGTAATCGGATCCATAGACTCTCCATTTTCTGAAAATAACTCCAACCTAATAGACTTTACCCGTTTTGGGCCTAACTGAAAAGCGTATCGGGCATTTCCGGCATTTCCAGTCCCAAATGCCGCCATGCAGCCTGTGTCGCCACACGTCCGCGGGGAGTGCGGACCAAAAATCCCTCCCGTACCAGATAGGGTTCGGCGACCGTCTCCACCGTTTCCGGTTCCTCCCCCACCGAAACGGCAAGCGTGGTCAAACCTACCGGACCGCCGCCAAAGCGGGTGCAAACCGCGTTCAGCACGGCACGGTCGAGGCGGTCCAAACCGGATTCGTCAACTTCAAATACTTCCAGTGCGGCTCTTGCGGCGGCCAGATCCAACACTCCCGTGCCGCGGACCTGCGCCCAGTCCTGCACGCGGCGCAAAAGACGGTTGGCGATTCGGGGTGTTCCCCTGGAACGCGAAGCTATTTCCAAAGCCGCGTCGGCGCTGATCCGCGCATCCAATTTGACCGCGTTGTTTTCCACGATCTGTGCCAGCTCGGGCACCGCGTAATAATCCAAATGCGCCGTAAAACCAAAACGGTCGCGCAGGGGAGCCGGCAGAAGACCGGCGCGCGTCGTTGCCCCGACCACGGTAAACGCAGGCAGCGGAAGCGGAATGGACGTTGCGCCGGGCCCTTTCCCGACCATCACGTCCACGCGAAAATCTTCCATCGCCAAATACAGCATTTCCTCGGCCGTGCGCGCCAGACGGTGAATTTCGTCGATAAACAGCACATCGCCTTCCTGCAGAGAAGACAGAACAGCCGCCAAATCCCCCGGATGCTGAATGGCCGGGCCGGAAGTGAGACGCAGCGAACCGCCGGCTTCGCCGGCAATAATCATCGCCAGAGTTGTTTTGCCCAGACCGGGCGGCCCGGCAAGCAGCACATGATCCGGTGTTCCTCCCCGGGCCGCAGATGCATCCAAAACCAGTGAAAGCTGGTTGCATACCACGGTCTGCCCCACAAATTCCGTAAGATGTTTCGGACGCAGCGCCGCTTCCTGCGCACGCTCCGTTTCCCCCGCATCCAAACCGGTAACGTTCCAATCATCCATCATTTACATCCGACTTCCCAAAATCTGCAGGGCGCCGCGCAGCAGCTGTGCGGCAGTGCCGGCAGGAATGTTTTGCGCCGCCTGCCCGTATGCCTGCTGCGCGTCACGTTCGTTCCAGCCGAGGTTAACCAACGCCTGTACCACATCGTTTTCCGCGCCGGGAGCGGCGGGAGACACTTTCGGAGCGGATAGGCTTCCCGGACCGAGCCTGTCTCCGATTTCCAGAATCATACGCCGGGCGCCTTTAATCCCTATCCCGGGCACGCGGGTAAGCTCTTTCTCGTTTTTTGCCGCAAGCACCGCCCGCAGTCCGTCGGGGGAAAACACGGTCAGAACCGCGAGGGCGATGCGCGGTCCGATACCGGAGATGCCGGTCAGAACTTCAAATACGCTGCGTTCCTCGGCGTCGGCAAAACCGTAAAGCGTAAGGGAATCTTCCTTCACAACCAGCACGGTCGGCAGCGTTACCGACTCCCCCTCGGTGAGCGTGCTTAGCGTATCGGCAGTGGCGAACACGCAAAAACCTATCCCCCCGACTTCAATTACCGCAGAGGAAGCATTGCGCGAAAGCACCCGTCCCGTCAGCGAAGATATCACCTTACCCCCTTATACCCGCTGTCCGTCTTTTACTGCCCATAGACCGCCGTCCGATCCGTACCCGTAACAGACAATAATATCGAACAGATGTTTTAAGTTAAGTTTAACGCAATTTACCGGGAATGTCGCCTCACTGCACCTCTGCAGGCATTCTCCCGCTGTGCCCGCGCCCACATTTTCTGCGCCGGTGTCAGATCCGGACCCTCGGCGCGCGGGAGCATATTTGCCCCTCCGTGCTGCGCACGGGAAGTTTCGCGCCCGAGAAGCACTCCTTTCCATGCGTGGCAGATGGCAATCGCCAGCGAATCGGCCGCGTCGGCGGGTTTGGCGGGAGCATCCATTTTCAGAATCCGCTGCACCATCAGCTGCACCTGCGACTTTTCCGCCCGCCCGTTACCGCATACCGCGGCCTTCACCTCGGTCGGGGAATACAGCGCCACCGGCAGGGAACGCTGTGCGGCACACAGCATTGCCAGTCCCGCAACCTGGGCGGTGGAAGTCACGGAGAGCACGTTGTCTTTGGCAAATACACGCTCCACGGCAACGGCATCCGGGCGCATAAGACACATTGTCTCGACAAGTTTGTTGTAAATAAGCAGCAGACGCTGCTGCGGGGGCAATTCGGCTTTGGAACGCGCAACCGAGACGTCAATAAGTTTCACCCGACGCCCCCCGGAGAATTCGATAACTCCAAGACCGCATCGGGTGAGACCGGGATCAACGCCGAGAATCCGCAAATCAGTCTTCCGCTTCCAGTTCTTCCATCACGGCGGCCGGAATATCAACGTTGGAATAGACATTCTGAATGTCGTCCAGATCGTCGAGCGCGTCGAGTACTTTCAGCACCTTCTGCGCACCGTCTTTGTCGACGGCCACCTTCACCGAGGGCACAAACTGAACTTCCGCGGAATTGTAGTCGATTCCCGCATCCATCAGGGCGCTGCGCACGGCAACCACGTCATTGGGCGCCGACATCACCTCAAACACATCGCCTTCGTCGTTTACTTCTTCCGCACCCGCGTCCAGCACGGCCAGCAGAATCGAGTCTTCGTCCACACCGTCGGCCTTGGGCACTTCCACCACACCGCGGCGGGCAAACATATAAGACACCGAACCCGGGTCGGCAAGCGTACCGCCGTTGCGTGTCAGGGCCACGCGCACATCGGAAGCGGCGCGGTTGCGGTTATCCGTCAGACACTCGATCAGCACCGCCACACCGCCGGAAGCATAGCCTTCATACATGATGTTTTCATATATGACGCCGTCCTGCCCTTCGCCCGAAGCACGCTTCAGTGCCCTGTCGATGTTGTCGCTCGGCACGGAATTCTTTTTTGCTTTCTGCACCGCATCAAACAGAGTCGGGTTTCCGGCGGGATCCGGACCTCCCGTACGTGCCGCAACTTCGATATTCTTGATCAGACGGGCAAAAAGCTTTCCGCGTTTTGCGTCAATCGCTGCTTTCTTATGCTTTGTGGTGGCCCACTTGGAATGTCCCGACACAGGTTCTCCTTCAAATTTCTCTTTAAGTCCTACTTATTTTACAGTCTTTTCCGGCCCCGGGAAAAGTTTTCCCCGCCGGGTTTCGCCCTTTGGCGGTTATTGCGTGATTTCCCGTGTTTTTCCGTCCCATCCCCGCGCCCAGTGCGCACACATCCGCGCCAGGCCGGGCGGATAAATAACGGTTCCGGCAGCCTGCGCCCGGTTCATCTGCGCAAAGGTCCACCATCTGTATTCGTCGAGCACGTGCTTTTCCAGATAGGTCAGATTTCTGTTTTTCCCCTTCAGCAGCAGATCCGCCTCATTTTGCGTAACACGCAGCAGAAAATATGTTTCGTCCTGTTTACGCACCTCGCGAACGAAATTAAACGTGCAGCGGCGCAGAAGCACCGGACCGGTAAGCCGGCTGACAGACACGGACAGCCCGGTTTCCTCGGCAAGTTCGCGCACAGCCGTTTCGCGCAGACTCTCCCCGTTTTCCATCCCGCCTCCGACAGTGAACCACCAGCAGTGATTCCTATCGGCGTAGTCATGGCCGAAAATCAGAAAACAGCGGTCGCATGGATCCAGCAGAACCACCCGCGCCGCCTGCCTGTGCGGGTAGCCGTCGGCATCCACGGGCCAGTTCCCGGCCACATCGCGGGCGGCAGCGGCCGTCAGATCCGTTTCGCTGCGTTCTTCGCTCATTTTCCGTCCCCGTCTTTCCCCGTTCCTGTTTTCAGCGGTCATCCAGATCAACGGTTTTCGGCATCTGCACAGATCCCGCAAGACGGAATATGCGTGCCGTCGGCGTGGCGTGCACGCGGCGTGCCTGAGTGACGTGTATGTTGTGGAATCTGCGGATCATCCGCAGATCTTCGCGTTTTTCGGCAAGTGCGGCAATTTCGCGCGCGGACGCCGCGCTCAGTGTTTTTGCCTCCAGGGGATCTATAACCCGGCGGATTACGCGCGAAAGCTCCGATTCGGCAAGCAGACGCCGTTCGCACTCTTCGGGATCTGCCGGGGAAAAAAGTTTTTCCCCGCTCACCTGCGCCAAATTATCCGCACACAGCCCGATCCCCGCAAGCTGCGCGGCGGCGGCAGCGGTCTCGTCCAGCAGCCGGGCATTTTCCGCGTTCAGCTCCGGTATTTTTGCGCACCTGCGTGCCGCGGCGGCTCTGGCGGCCAGCGCCGCCTCCGTCAGAATTCTGCTTTTCAGCACCGTTGTGTGCAGATAGGTAAGTTTCCTCGCCCGCACCGCGGCACTGAGCGCAAACAGCGCACACAGCAGAAAAACCGCCAAAACAAGAACTTTCACCGTCACGCGCACTCCTTCGGCCCGTAAATTTTACGCGCGGTTTCGTACACGCGCAGAATCTGCGTCGCCACGGACGACCAGTCGTATTTCCACGCATGGGAATTGGCCTCCGAAGAAAGCTTTTCGCGCAATTGCGGCTGTTCCAGGGCCGCAATCACGGTATCTGCCAAGTCCTGCGGATCTTCATTGCGAAAATGCAGACCGTATCTGCCGTTTTCCAGCACGGCACGGAAAGCCGGAATGTCCGACGCCACAATTGCCGCTCCGGCCGCCATCGCCTCCACAAGAATAATCCCAAAGGATTCCCCGCCGGTGTTCGGCGCCAGATACAGATCCGCGCTTCCCAGCAGGGCGGCCTTTTGCGAATCGGAGACGGCACCCAAAAATTCCGTCTGTGCGCCCAGGGGCCCAAAGAGTTTCCCGGCTTTGGCAATATCCCCTCTTCCCGCCACGAATAATTTTGCCCGCGGGAACTTTTCCGCTATTTTCGGAAAAGCTTTCGCAACCAGATGCAGACCTTTGCGCGGTTCGTCAATTCTCCCCAGAAAAGCAAGCGTCGGGGCGCCGGCGGTGCCGGCAAAACGGGGGTCTTTTTTCTCCGAAAGAAGACCGGAAATTTTCACGCCGTTGGGAATCACCCATGCGTCTGCGCCGAAATGCTGCACCGCGGTTCGGCGCGCCTCTTCGGAAACCGCAATCCGGGCCTGAATTTTATCCAGCAGCGGCACAATCAAAGGTGCGGTAAGCGAAAGGGCAAGAAATTTATCCCCTGCCGTGTGAAAGGTGGACACCACCGGGCATTTTGCGTTCATCAGCGCCAGCATTGACGCCGAGGGCGTAAAAGGTTCGTGGACGTGCAGCACGTCAAAATCTCCGGCATTCAGCCACATGCGCACGCGGCGGTTGACTTTTGCGCCGAACGCAATCCTGGCTACCGAGCCGTTGTAGCGGATCGGGATTGCCCGCCCGACCGGAAAGACAAAAGGCTCCAACTCTTCCGGTTTTTTCCCCGAGGGAGCAAGCACACTGACTTCATGGCCCCGGGAAATGAGTTCCCGTGCCAGGTCGCGCACGTGAATCTGCACGCCGCCGGGCACGTCCCAGGAATAACCGCACGCAATTCCGATCTTCACCGCACAGATTCCCGTCTGAAACTGTCTTTTCCGCAGGCAGGGGCGCCCGCCGCGGCCAAGCGCGCCGGGTCGAGATCCTCGGTAAACACTTTCTGCAGCATATACCACTGTTCAGGATATTCCGTGAGGAACTTTTCAGCCTGATTCATCCATTTTTGGCAAAGATCGCGCAGAATTTCCGCGGACGGTTTTTCCTTTCCCCGATATTTTGGGGGAACCGGAATGGGTTCTCCGACGGTGATCCTTATCCCCCACGGCGAACCCGCCCGGCGGACACGGTCACGGTCGGAGGAAAAATTTTCTTCACGGATAAAAACCGGGATCAGAGGCACGCCCAGACGCACAGCCAAAATAGCCGCTCCCGGCGCTACCCGAATTGTTTTTCCGCACAGGGAAACCTCCACCCCCGTCGCGGAAAGGTCACGGTCGCACAGCAAAGGCACCAGACATTTTCCGCCGCGCATATCCGCAGTCAGCTTCCCGATGGAATTCCCGCCTTTCACGGCCTGGTAGATCGTCATTCCCAGTTTTCGGCGGAAATCCAAAAAATAATCCGCCAATTCGGGCGGACTCAGTTTTTCCGCAATGGTATGCACGGGCGCAAGCTCCATATTTGCCCACGCGCCGGCCAAATCCCAATTTCCGCAGTGCAGAAGGGCCGCAGCGGCCGAACCGCTCCGAAGCCGGGCACGCAGAACGGAAAGATTATCTACCCGCACCCGGGCACGGATCTGCCCGGCAGTGAGAGCGGGAAGCCGGAGCGATCCGTGATAGTAACGCAGGTAGGAGCGCATTATCCGCGCGGAACGCAGACGCTGCCCCGGGCCCGAAGACAGGGGCGCAATCCGCCGGCAGTTTTTCCGCAGCCGGCGCACGCCGCGAAGATTGGATAATCCCGCCGCCGTGCCGATCAGTTCAAAAACGGTACGCGACAGAGTCTCGGGCACCTTATCCGTAAACGCCTGTGCCCACAGAAACAGTTTCACTTTATTCATCGGGACACCTGCCGCAGCGAGGCGCACTGCCGATACACGGTATATATCCGCTGTGCGGATGTTATCGCGGCAAGAAAAGCCAAAATCCACATTCCGACAGCCAGAATCCATTCACTCAGTCCGCATCCGACCAAAAAAACGCAGATACCGGTGAAAGCCAGCCTGTCGGCGCGCTCGGCAATCCCGATCGCAGCATTCATCCCCACGGCTTCGGCCCGCGCACGGGCGTAAGGCACAACCGATCCGAAAATGAGCGCCGCCAGAGTGCCGCCCAAAATCCATACCCGGCATCCGGCATCCGCCCACAGATAAGCCCAGATCAGAATTCCGGCATTGACCGCCGCATCCGCAATCCGATCCATCGTGGAATCCAAAAATGCACCCCATTTGCTGTCGGTGTGCGTGGAGCGGGCGATCTGCCCGTCCAGATTGTCGAATATCACGAGCACTGCGGCAACCACCGTACCCGTACGCAGATATCCCAGCGGGAAAAAGGTAAGAACGGCAACCACCGTAAGCACTGTGCCAAGGACCGTAACCGTATTGGCAGAGATTCCGATTCTGACGAAAATACGTGCGACCGGCCCAAAAAGTATCCGCGCCAAAGGACGTCCCGTACGGCTCAGCATCTGTTTTCCTCCTCAGAAGTCTGCCCCGCGGCAGATTTTGCACACAAAATATGTTCCGCCCTACTGATTTGCGTGTGTCCTAATCTGCTCCGTGATCCGTGCTATGGCCTCGTCAACGGGAACACAGTTATCCTGCGATCCGTCACGCATTCTGAAGGAAACGGCGTTGTTTTCCGCATCCTGACCGCCGGCGATCAGCGTAAAGGGGATTTTGTCGCGCGAGGCGTTTCGGATCTTCTTCGGGAACCGGTCGCCGGATTTGTCTACTTCCGTGCGTACGCCAAGTTCGCGCAGCCTCTCGGCAATGCCGTCCAGATATCCGTCGAAAGCATCCGCTACGGGCACGCAGCGTACCTGCACCGGTGCCAGCCAGGCCGGGAATGCCCCCGCGTAATGTTCGGTGAGTACGCCGAAGAAACGCTCGATGGAACCGAACAGGGCACGGTGAATCATCACCGGACGCTGTCTGGAACCGTCGGGGGCGGTATATTCCAGAGCGAAACGCTGCGGCAGATTAAAATCAAGCTGAATTGTGGACATCTGCCATGTGCGGCCCAGCGCGTCGCGCGCCTGCACCGAAATTTTCGGTCCGTAGAATGCCGCGCCCTGCGGATCCGGAATCAGTTCCAGACCGGATTCGGCGGCAACCTGCGCCAGTGTTTGGGTTGCTTCCTCCCACAGGGCATCGTCACCCACAAATTTCTTCGGGTCTTTCGTCGAAAGTTCCAGATAAAAATCATTCAGGCCGTAGTCTTTCAGCAGATCCAGCACGAATGTCAGAAGCCGGGAAAGCTCGTCCTTCATCTGCCCGCGGGTGCAGTAAATGTGCGCATCGTCCTGCGTGAAACCGCGCGCCCGCGTCAGACCGTGGATCACTCCCGATTTTTCGTTGCGGTAAACCGTGCCGAATTCAAACAGGCGCAGCGGAAGCTCCCTGTAGGAGCGGCCGCGGGAACGGTAGATGAGATTGTGCATCGGGCAGTTCATGGGCTTGAGGTAATAATCCGCGCCCTGCTTGGTCACATTCCCTTCCGCGTCGCGTTCCTCGTCCAGATGCATCGGAGGGTACATCCCCTCGGCGTAAAAATCCAGATGGCCCGAGGTTTCAAACAGATTCGCTTTCGTGATATGCGGCGTGTTCACAAACGAATAGCCTGCTTTGAGATGCTTTTCGCGTGAATAATTTTCCATTTCCATCCGCACAATCCCGCCTTTGGGATGGAATACCGCCAAACCGGAACCGATCTCGTCGGGGAAGGAAAACAAATCCAGTTCCGCACCCAGTTTACGGTGATCCCTGCGTTCGGATTCGGCAATCCGCTCCCGGTAGGCAATCAGATCTTCTTTGGTGGCCCACGCCGTTCCGTATATCCGCTGCAGCGAATCGTTGTTTTGGTCTCCCCGCCAATAGGCTGCCGAAGAACGCGTCAGGGCAAATCCGTTTCCGATCAGCTTCGTATTGGGAAGGTGCGGCCCGCGGCAGAGATCTTTCCAGGCCACTTCCCCGTTGCGGCGGACGTTGTCGTAAATCGTCAGCTCTGTGCCGCCGACTTCCACGGACGCGCCGTCTGCGGCAAGATTGTTGTCCGCATCGCTGCCGCCCTTCATTCCGACCAGCTCTATTTTATAGGGCTGGTCTGCCAGTTCGCGGCGGGCTTCCTCCTCCGTTACCCGGCGGCGGACAAAACGCTGCCCTTCCCGGACAATCCGTTTCATATCTTTTTCCAGCTCTTTGAGCAGCTCCGGCGTGACCGCCCCAATATTGCCGAAATCATAGTAAAAACCGTCCGTAATAAACGGCCCGATTCCCAAATTCACCTCGGGGAACTTATTCTGCACCGCCTGCGCGAGCACGTGTGTGGCAGAGTGTCGCAGAATATTCAGGCCGTCCGGGGAATCGATCCGTACCGACTCCACCTGCGCGCCTTCAGGAAACGTATCCAAAGATACGGCCAAATCCTTAAGTTCGCCGTTTACCCGCAAAGCCACGATTTTTCTGTCTGCGGAAAAATAATCGATTCCGTTTTCCGGCGTATTGATCTCTACAGTTTCGCCGTCAATAACGAGTTTCACTCTACCTCCTCAAAGCGCAGATACGAAACAGGGGTACCTGCATGGAACTTTCGTAACCAGCTTACCCTGTTCTTCCTCCTAATTCTTCCGCCACGGCGGGACGTGCCGAATCTAACCCGAAACCGATCCTTAAATACCGTTCCCCTTTGCGTTAGTCTGTTTATATGGCATTAAGTGTATTTGATCTGTTTTCCATTGGCATCGGTCCGTCTTCGTCCCACACGGTCGGTCCGATGCGCGCTGCGAATATGTTTCTGCGCACACTTGCCCCGCGGCTGGAAAAGACGGTCCGCGTAAACTGCGTTTTATACGGTTCGCTGGGCTATACGGGAAAAGGGCACGGCACGGATACGGCTGTAATCCTTGGTCTGATGGGAGAAACACCGGAAACCGCAGACCCGCGCCAAACACAGGAAACACTGGCCCGGATTCGCACTTCCGGACGGCTTGACCTGGACAGGCGTCACCCGATCGACTTCAGGGAAGAAACCGACATCGAGCTGAAGGGGGAAATCGAACTTCCCGCACACCCAAACGGAATGCGCCTGGAAGCCTTCGACGGCGCCGGGCGGCTCTTGGAATCCGCCTATTACTATTCCGTGGGCGGCGGGTTTGTGGTCGGCGGAGACGCCGGGTCCATGAACAGCGTGCAGCCTGCCAAAGACGGCACGGCCGTCCCCTATCCCTATCGGAGCATGACCGAGCTCCTGGAAATCTGCCGGAAGAACGGACTTACGATCGCGCAGGCGGCTTTGGAAAACGAACTCGTTTGGCGCAGCAGGGAAGAAATCCGCAGCGGGCTGCTTGAGATCCGCAGCGTTATGGATCAGTGTATCGACAACGGTCTGCACACCCGGGGAATTCTTCCCGGCGGACTGCACGTTCCCCGGCGGGCACCGGAGCTGTTTGCCAAACTCGGCGCGGAAGGGAAAACCGCCGATCCGCTGGCAGGCATGGATTGGCTCACGCTGTACGCACTTGCGGTAAACGAAGAAAACGCCGCAGGGGGCAGGATCGTCACCGCCCCCACAAACGGAGCCGCGGGCATTATTCCGGCGGTGCTGCGCTATTACAACGATTTTATCCGCGCAGAAGACGAAGAGGGAATTATTTCTTTCTTCCTTACCGCAGGTGCAATCGGCATTATTTTCAAAACCATGGCCTCCATCTCGGGCGCGGAAGTCGGCTGCCAGGGCGAAGTTGGTTCGGCGTGTTCAATGGCGGCAGGCGCAATGGCCGCCATTTTGGGCGGCACGCCGGAACAGATTGAAAACGCGGCCGAAATCGGAATGGAGCACAACCTCGGACTGACGTGTGATCCGATTGCCGGACTCGTGCAGATTCCCTGTATCGAACGCAATGCCATTGCGGCGGTAAAAGCGGTGGCGGCAGCGCGCACGGCACTGCGCGGAGACGGAAAACATCTGGTTTCCCTGGATTCGGTGATTAAGACGATGCGGGAGACCGGTTTGGATATGCAGTCAAAATACAAAGAGACTTCTCTCGGCGGTCTGGCCGTAAACGTGACCATATGCTAGGTTTGCCCTCCGTTTCCCCCTCCCTCTTTCCGTTTCGCCTTCCCCGGCCGTTTCCGCATCCCGCGCGCCGGGGAAAACACGCCCGAAAGAAAATGGGCACACAATGCTTATCTGCCCCGCAGGGAACGTGTTCGGGCGCATCCGAATGGGAACGGGCCGCACACGGAATTCAGTTTCTTCCGGCGTTTTAGTACACTGATTTTATGAAAACACCCACCGGATACTCCCATATACCCTTTTCACGCTTTTGCGCGGTTGCCCTGATCGGGGCAGTGGCGGGCATTTTGGCCGGTATGTTCGGCGTGGGCGGCGGAATGGTAATTGTTCCCGCACTTACGGCAGTAATGGGAATGACGCAGCGCCGCGCGGCGGCCACCTCCCTTGCCGCCATTATTGTTACTTCCGCCGCCGGAGCGCTGTCCTACGGATTGGCCGGAGAGGTTTGCCTGCCCGCCATGCTCTGTGTATCCTGCGGAGCCATATGCGGCACGCAGATCGGCACGTGGCTGCTGCGAATACTGCCGGAAAGAATTCTGCCGTGGATTTTCTGCGCCTTTGCCTGCTGCATTATCGTTGCCGAACAGTTTCATGTTTCCGTGCGCGAATCGCGGATTGAAATTAGTTTTGTCTCCGTTTTGCTGATGATCGGAATCGGGATTGTTTCCGGAACTTTTGCCGGACTGGTCGGCGTGGGCGGCGGCGGAATTATCGTTCCCGGACTGGAACTGCTGGCCGGCGCCGGGGATTTGCTTGCCCGCGGCACGTCACTGCTGGTAATGATCCCCACCTCGCTCAGCGGAACGGCAGCCAATCTCAGACACCGCGTGGCAGATCTGCGCACCGGGCTTGTGATTGGCGTAACTGCCACACTGACCACTCCCTGCGGAGTGAAAATGGCACAGTGGATCACACCCCGCACAGGGTCGTATCTGTTCAGCCTGTTTCTGATTGCGATGATAGTCAGCACACTGCTGAAGGGAAAAAGAAAAGCCGGGAAAAACTCCCGGCTCTGAACCGTATTCACATTGGTGGGCGGTACTGGGATCGAACCAGCGACCTCTTCCGTGTCAGGGAAACGCGCTACCGCTGCGCTAACCGCCCAATGCTGCCCACAGAAAGTGGAGGTGGGTACGGGATTCGAACCCGTGTATACGGCTTTGCAGGCCGCTGCCTCGCCTCTCGGCCAACCCACCACGTAGTTAAGCAGACCTTCTGCCGGCTATCGAGCGGATGACGGGACTCGAACCCGCGACCCCAACCTTGGCAAGGTTGTGCTCTACCAACTGAGCTACATCCGCAGAACATCGCCGGCAAAGAGTCGTTTTGCTGCGACTTGATTACTATATCCACTTTGCCTGCGAAATGTCCAGTCCCCCATCGTGGCCTACGCCACTTCCCCACGCCTGCCCGCACGCCTTTCCGCGCGCCTGCGCAAAAACCTGTCCGCCCGTGCGCACAGAACTTTTCCGCCCGTGCGCACACAGCGGAAAACTCACCGGGGATGCGAAACCCGAAAGATCCGGAAGAAAAGAAAACAAAAGGACGGAAACGGAGAAAACACCGGAAATTTACCGGAGGTGTCCGACAACACACCCCAAATAGGATATGCGATTATCGGTATCCGGTTTCGATGGTCTATAATCGACTGGTAACTTTCGGGCGATTGGCGCAGTGGTAGCGCGCTTCCTTCACACGGAAGAGGTCATGGGTTCGAACCCCATATCGCCCACTTTCAATGCTTATTGCGCACACACTTGGTATCTTTGTATTGACGGTATGCGCCGCCTTTAATTCCCCTAATTTTCGGAACGGAAGCACGATGGAAATCTGGCCGGGACGCCCCTATCCCCTCGGAGCCGCTTACGACGGCATGGGCACGAATTTTGCGGTTTATTCCGCCCACGCCGAAAAAATCAGTCTTTGCCTGATTGACGACGACGGCAGCGAGACACAGATTATGCTCTCGGAAACGGACGCCGACGTCCGGCACTGCTATCTGCCGGGTATCCGCCCCGGGCAGCGTTACGGTTTCCGCGCTTTCGGGGAATTTGACCCGGCGCGCGGACTGCGCTTCAACGACTCCAAAATTCTGCTCGATCCGTATGCAAAAGCCATCGAGGGACAGGTGGAAAACCACCGGGCCAATTTTTCCTACGATTTTTCCAATCCCGATAAACGCTGCCGGGAAAATTCTTTGGGGCATACGATGCTCTCCGTCGTCCACAGTCCCTATTTCGACTGGGGGCACGACCGCCCTCCGAAACACGAATACCACAATACCGTTATCTATGAAACGCATATTTTGGGAATGACGAAGCTCAACCCGGATATTCCCGCCTCTCTGCGCGGCACCTATATGGGCATGGCGCATCCGGCAAACATCGGGTATCTGCGGAAACTGGGAGTTACCGCCGTTGAACTGATGCCGGTCCACCAGTTCGTAAACGACACGGGTCTGATCGAAAAAGGACTTTCAAACTATTGGGGTTACAACACAATCGGTTTTTTCGCCCCGCAGAACACCTACTCCTCCTCCGGCAGCCGCGGGCAGCAGGTCGATGAGTTCAAATCGATGGTAAAGGCACTGCACGAGGCGGATATCGAAGTCATTCTGGACGTCGTCTACAACCACACCGCCGAGGGCAACCATCTGGGTCCGACGCTGTCTCTGCGCGGTTTGGACAATCCCTCCTATTACCGCCTTGTGCCCGAAGACCCCGCACACTATTTCGATACCACGGGAACCGGAAACTCCCTGAATATGCGCGAATCGCGCACGCTGCAGCTGATCACCGACTCCCTGCGCTACTGGATCGAGGAAATGCACGTCGACGGTTTCCGTTTCGACCTGGCCTCCACTCTGGCACGGGAACTGCACGCGGTAGACAAGCTTTCCACTTTCTTCGACATCATCCAGCAGGATCCGGTAATTTCGCAGGTAAAACTGATTGCCGAACCGTGGGACATCGGCGAGGGCGGATACAACGTGGGGGAATTCCCGTCCCTGTGGACGGAATGGAACGGAAAATACCGCGACACAATGCGCGATTTTTGGCGCGGGGAACCTTCCACGCTGGAAGAATTCGCCTCCCGTCTCAGCGGTTCGTCCGATCTGTATGCCCATTCCGGGCGCAAACCGATGGCCTCAATTAATTTCATCGTTGCCCACGACGGATTCACGCTGCGCGATCTGGTTTCGTACAACGAAAAACACAATGAGGCGAACAAAGAGAATTCTCTCGACGGGGAAAACCACAACCGTTCGTGGAACTGCGGCACGGAAGGCCCCACCGACGACCCGCAGATAAAGACACTTCGGCTGCGGCAGATTAAAAATTTTCTTGCCACGCTGCTTCTCTCCCAAGGCGTGCCGATGATCTCCCACGGGGACGAGATCGGGCGCACGCAGAACGGCAACAACAACACCTACTGCCAAAACAATCCCATTTCCTGGATGAACTGGGATTTTGACGATGAAGCGGAGGAAATTTTCGCTTTCGCGCAAAAACTGATTGCCCTGCGCGGCGGGCATCCGGTATTCCGCCGCCGCAGATTTTTCCGCGGTGCCTCTTCGCGCGGAGGCTCATCCGTCCTCGGAGACATCGAATGGCTGCGCAACGACGGTACGTATATGACCGAGAGCGACTGGACTACGTCTTACGCCCGGGCGCTGATGGTGTTTTATAACGGCGACAAAATCACCGAACCGAATCTGCGCGGGGAGAAAATCACCGACGACGATTTCCTGATTGCGTTCAACGCCTCGGCCGAAGATCTGAAATTCACGGTGCCCGCTTCCGAAATCGGAACCGACTGGATTCCGACCCTGTCTACCGATTCCGCGGCGGACGCCGAAATGCCCCCTGCCTACCGGCCGGGCGACTGTTTTACGGTCCGTTCCAGATCGGTGACGGTTCTGCAGCGCCGGCGGGAAAAGGGATTTGACCGAATATCCCTGCTCAGTGTAGCAGCTGAAACACTGCGCGCAGATCGGCAAACGAACTGACCGTTTCAAACTGCAAATTGGCAAGAAAAGCGAATCCGATCAGGACATATACCATGGCACAGACCGTGACCGCCGCCGCTTTTTTCATTCCCGGCGACTTTGCGCCGCGCCGCCGCGGCAAAGATGCACGATTTTTTCTGCCGGTTCTCAGCAGCATCCACAGCGCACCGATCAGAGTCAGCGCATACACCGCCCCGAATACCACGGGAAGATTCAGCACCGAGCGGGAAATGGGAATCGGCCGGGTACGGGTGTGCGACGGTTCCCTGCCGGCAAGCCATTTTCCCGCATCGGAAAATGCCCGCGACCATGTTTGCCAATTGTGTCCGCCGTATCGGTAATATACGGCTTTCACCTGCAGATTATTGTTTTTTAGGGCCAACAGGCCGTTGAGCGAGCCGATCGCGTCCCGATCCGTGCCGGAAGCAAAAGCAAATACTTTCAGCGGTTTTTTACGCTTTTTTGCGGCATCCGAAAGGGCCTGCGTTATCCGGTAGGGACGCTGCCGTGCCTCGGAAAGATGTCTGAGGCCGCCGAAAGCGGGATCGTCGTATCCCGAGAGGAAGATGACTCTGCCAAAGAGCGAATTGCCTTTCGCCGCCAAAATTCCGGAGCAGTACGCTCCCGCGGAGACTCCCCCGATAGACCAGTCGTCGCTGTCGGCGGAAACGGGGAAATTATCCCGTACCACTTCCACAACGTCTTTCAGAATCCACGTTCCCACTTTGGGGCGGTCTTTAAAATCAACGCAGTCAGGTTCTTTCGGATCGGGACGCGTTTCCGGCATAACCAATATCGTGTTTTCCAGCCCGGGCTGAGACAGCGCCGTATCCGCCTGCAGTCTGGAAAATACTTTTCCGGGATTGGCGGGAAAACCATGCAGCAGAAACATTACGTGCAGATTCTTTTTCTCCTGCCAGCCGGCAGGCGCCCAAATGCGCACCTTCTGCTCTATACCGGAATATCTGCCGCGAAATCTGTAAAGCGTGTCGGTGCTGTTGCTGCCGCTGCCCAAATCGGAAGTATCAAGAAAAGTGCCCTGCGCACTCATTTTGTTTTCCGCGCTGTGCGCCGGGGCGGTCAGCATCGCCACCGGCGGCCCGGCAGCTCCGTTTTCTCCGGCAAGAATCGTTTTCGCTTCTTCCCAGCTTTTTGCGTATCCGCTGAAATAGTTAATCTGCCATCCCGCCGCGGCACACAAAATCGCCGCCGCACCCAGCACGGCAAAGGCAAAACGGAACATTCCCCCGTTCCGAAGCATTTTCACCGCTCCGGCGAAAAAAAATACGAACAGGACCGCAATCGGCACTGTCCACAGCAGCGAATCGGGGGCAAACATCTTTTTCTATCCTACTGATTTCCTTTAATGACGTTTGATTATTTCATTAATCAAGGATAGAGTACAATTTTTCACCCTGTTATATGAGCAGTCATACTCAGGTATGAATCTGCATGAAAAAAATCATTCCCCGGCTTCACCTTTGCCGATTCGGCAAAAAGTATAATTGAGGGTATGAGGAAAAACAGTACGGCCGCGGAGCGCGAAATGCACGGCCCGGCTTTTTGGGAAAAGGCACGGAACTTCTTCGGCGCCCACCGAAAAGCGCTGCTGCGTATTTTTTATGCGGTTATGCTCCTGAGCGTGGCCTTTGTGGCGTATCGCGAGTTGTCTTCGATTTCACTGTTCACGGTGAAGGAAATTTTTTCCCGTCAGCGTCCTGACGTGCTCGTGGGGGTCATGCTTCTCGGAATTTTTGCCTTTATGGCAACCGGCGTCTACGACGTGTTTGCGCGGCGGCACTTCGGCGTGGACATATCCGTAAAGAACGCACTCACGATCGGATGGATTGCCCAGGCATTCAACAATTTCGCCGGTTTGGGCGGACTGACGGGCGGAACGCTGCGCACAAAACACTACACTTCACGCGGAATAGACACGAAAAAAGCGCTGAACCTGACCATGTCCGTCTGGGCGGCGAACCTTCTCGGACTGTTTGCAATCATTCTCGCCACACTGCCGATTGCCCTGCGCTGGGAAGGCAGCGCGCTCATCATCTCCCTCGTCGGATGCCTGTATCTGCCGTTTTATTTCTTCGGTCAGCACATCAGGCTCGGCCGGATAAATCTGGGCAAATCTTTTCTTTCCCACCAAAACTTTGCGCAGAAATGCCAAATGCTGCTGGCGTCGGTTGTGGACTGGGCGGCGGCCGCGGTCTTTTTCTGGATCTGCATCCGCCTGTTCGCCCCGGACGCGCATTTCATGTTCAGCCTGTTTGTGTATTCCGCGGCAACCGTGATCGGTCTGCTTTCAATGCTTCCGGCGGGAATCGGCACATTTGATCTTGCCGTCCTGACACTCTTCGCCAATCACAGCATCGACACTTCCGAGCTGTTCCTGGGCGTGCTGCTTTTCCGTATTTCCTACTACGTCGTCCCGTGGCTGCTTGCACTGCTTTTGTCGACCACGGAATTTTTGGATGCCCACCGCGAACTGGAAAATGCCCGGCGCAGAGGGGGAATGATCCACAATGTGCTGTGGTTCTACACTGCTCTTGGCGGTGTTTTGCTGATTCTGTCTACGGTCACTTCCGAGAAATTCCTGCGCTCTGTCCACCTTTACGGGTTTTTGTCGGCGGATATCCGCAACGCAACCGCCCTGACGTCGATTGCCATCGGAACCATGCTGATCGTGCTTGCCTACGGCCTGAAACAGCGTGTGCGCCACGTATATTTTATTGCCGTCGGGCTGCTTGCCGTGGGCGTCCTGTCTTCTCTGCGCGAGGGAATGGAATATAAGGATGCCGCTATTTTGCTTCTCTTCGCCGTATTGCTGCTCGCTTCGCGCGACCATTTCCAAAACGAGCCGAAAAAGCCCACAAAAGCGCAGCTGATAAAGGCCACCGTGCTTACTTTGCTGATTCCCCTGATTCTGCTGTCGCTGCGGATTTGGGCAATACACGCAAAAACCGTTTATATCCGTTCGGTCAGTCCCAACCACCGTCTTTTGCAGCTGGCTTTCTGCCTGTTTGCAATCAGCGTGATCGTGACGACGATTATCTTTTCGCATTCGCAGAAACTCGATTTTGTGGCTCCCACGCACGGAGAAATCGACGAGTTCCATAATTTTCTTCTTTCCCACGACGGCAACAACTACTCGTATCTTTACGGCCTGGGCGACAAGCAGATATTCTACAACAGCGCCCATACGGTTGCTTTTCTCTACCGCCCGCACCGCGGATCGCTGCTGGTTCTGGGCGACCCGATCGGTGTCGGGGATGATTTTCCCGCCGCCGTCGACGAATTGCTTACTTTTGCCGACGACCACAATATGAGTATTGCCTTCTATCAGATTGCCAACCGCTATCTTCCCCTGGTTGTCGAGGAAGGACTGCAAATCGTAAAAATCGGGGAAGACGCAACCATCGAACTGGATTCGTATTCCAATGTGGGCAACTCCGGAAAGATATTCCGCAGAATGCGCAACCGGATGGCGCAAAACGGCACCTTTTTCGAACTGATTTATCCCCCGTTCAGCGATTCCCTGATCAAAGAGCTGAAAGAAGTTTCCGATTCCTGGCTCGGCGAACGTGAGGAAATGGGGTATTCTCTGGGATTCTTTGATCCCGATTATCTGTCGAACGGCCCGGTGGCCGTTGTGCGTTCCAAAGAACGCATTGAGGGATTCGCAAATGTTGTTTTCTTCAACAAAGAAACCGTTTCTTTCGATCTGATGCGTTTCCGTCCGGACTCCCCCGGCGGCACGATGGACGGAATTTTGGTTTCGCTTATTGAGTGGGCAAAAGAAGTCGGCTTTAAGGAATTCAATTTGGGAATGGCCCCGCTTTCCAACGTGGGGCGCAAACGCCATTCGCACGGCGCGGAACTCGTTGTGCGCTACGTGCATGATTTCGGCGACCGGATATACAACTTCCACGGGTTGCGTGCATACAAAGAAAAGTTCAGGCCCCGCTGGGATTCCCGCTATCTGGTGTATTCGTCAAAGAAATCTCTGCCTTCGCTGCTCCTGGCGCTGCTGGAAATCATCAATAAACCGACCGACCACGACAGCGACGACTGCAGACGCAGCAGGGAACTTTTCGCCGCGTGCCGCAACAGTTCCCTGCATTTCACCGATCCCGGTGCGGAAAACCCGCCGGAGACGAAATCCGGGGCCTGCGGGCCCAAATCCGCAGCGTCCGGGGCAAAGCCGAAACCAAAGGCAAAAACAAAATCAAAACCCGGGCCGGAGGAGAAACCCAAAAAGGAAAATAAACGGGATTCGGCACCCCACGGCGTGGCAACAACCACTTCGGGCGACTCAGAGGATAAAGTCGGTGTGTGAGTGACCAGAATCTTCCGCCGCAGGACTTCGTTACTGCCCTTGAATCTCTGAAAGGGCAGAAGTTCCGGCCGGAGTTTCATCTCACGCAGATTCCCCCGCCGACGCGTATTGCGCCCTGGGCCGTTGCCCTGCAGGCGGAGATAAACGAAGACGCGCACTGTGATCCGGATTTCTACCGCGGAAACACCAAATTTGTGGTTCTCTATGATCCTCAGGGTCAGCCTGCATGGGACGGTCAGTTCAGAATCGTTATTCACGCACAGGCACCGATCGAATCGGAACTCGGAGACGATCCCCTTCTGGGAGAAGTGGCATGGTCTTGGATTCACGATTCGCTGCGGGCCGCGAATTCGTCTTTTCATAATCTGAACGGCACGGTAACACGCGTCTTTAATGAAACTTTCGGCGGGCAGACGCTTGATCTTTCGCGTATCGAACTGGAGCTGCGTGCGTCCTGGACCCCCAACTCGCCCAATTTGACTGCCCACCTGCGGGCATGGGCCGATTTTGCCGCCACACTTGCCGGTCTGCCTCCGTATAATCCGCTTCTTTATTCTTTGCCGCAGAGGATCGGGACGATTTGAAACATATCGATTTTTCCAATACCGTTGAGCTTTCCGTCCCGCGCGGAGGGATTCCCGATGTAACGCATGAAGATCTGTCGGAAATGTTTTCCGTTCTCGGCAGATGCAGCGGCCCGTTTGCCGTCGACACCGAGAGGGCGATGGGAATCAGATATTCGAACCGCGCCTACCTGGTGCAGATCAAACGCGCAGACTCCCCCATTTTTCTTTTGGATCCGGTCGGAATCGAAGACCGGCTGGACCGGCTGCGCGCGCTTATGGACGATGAATGGATTTTGCACGCAGCCGATCAGGATCTGCCTTCCCTGCGCGAATTGGGTCTGAAGCCGAAGAGCCTGTTTGACACCGAACTGGCCGGCCTGATTCTCGGATTCGAGCGCGTCTCACTGCAGTCCATGGTGGCCGAAGTGCTGGGCTACGCGCTGGCAAAAGAGCACTCCGCCGACGACTGGTCAAAGCGTCCGCTGACCGGGGAAATGCGCGCCTATGCGGCCCTTGACGTGGAACTGCTGCATGAACTGCGGGAAAAACTGCTTGCCATGCTGCACTCCGCCAACCGCTACGAGTGGTTCGCCCAGGAATGCAGGGAAGTTCTTCTGCGCCCGGCTCCCGCGAAACCCCGGCAGCCCTGGCGGAAAACACAGCGAAAACTGGAGATAGACGACCGCCGCGCTCTGGAAATGCTCTCCCGTCTGTGGGCGGAACGCGACAGAATCGCCCAAATACGGGATGTAGCTCCCGGGAAAGTCATTCCCTCAGCCGTCCTGGGGGAAATAGCACGCCGGAAACCCCGCTCTTTTTCCGATCTGGCAAATTCCGTGCCGCTGCGCCGGCGGATACTGCAAAGGGACGTAAAATACTGGTGGAATGCCGTGAACAGCGCATGGAAGGTCAGTGGGGAAAATCTTCCGGAGCTGAGCGCAAAAGACACGAAAAATCCTTTTCCGCAGCCGTATAAATGGGAGCACGTTAATCCCAATGCCGCCCGGCGGTGGAAAGCGGTGCGCGGCTGCGTGCTGGCACGCGCCGAAGAACTGGGAATCCGCCAGGAAGTGCTGCTGAAACCGGCGATCCAAAAACAGCTTGCCTGGGAGGGCTGGTCCGGCGGCAGCGACTTGGAGGAAAAACTTCACGCATACGGGGCGCGTCCGTGGCAGACAGAACAGCTCGCCGCGCGGATCATGGATTCTTTTTCCGGGAACTGACGCCGCTGCCGCAGGCCTCTTATCCGCGCTCTTCTCCCGCTTTGCTCTGCCCGTCGAGGGCACGGACGGCAGCGCATACGTCCGCGGCAGTCATCCCCATCTTTTGCAGGATATGGGAGCGCGTGTCGTGGTGCGGAAACTGTTTTGCAATTCCCAGCAGCTTCGTGGGAATCTGTACGTCATGCTGCTGCAGCGTCAGATTTAATTCCGCGCCGAATCCGCCGTTGACCAAACCGTCTTCCAAAACAACCAATGCCCTGCTTTCTTTCGCAAGGGAGACGAGATCGTCGGATATCGGAAAAATCCATTTCGGATCGGCCACAACGCATTCCGTATCCATACTTTGGGCAGCTTGGGTTAAAATACCGTTCATCACCCCCACACCGACAAGCAGAACGGGTTTTTTCCCGTTTTCCCCGCTTTCCCTGCGCCGAAAGAGAATATCCACTGTTCCGCGGTGCTCCACAGCCGGAATTTCGCCGCTCACCCCGCCTTTCGGATAACGGATCAGATTCGGGCCGTCCATTTCGGCCGCCGTGTTCAGGATGGCCCGCATTCTGATTTCGTCGCGCGGAACCCCGACCGCCAGTCCGGGAATCATTGCCGCCAGGGAAATATCCCACATTCCGTTGTGCGACGGTCCGTCGTCTCCGGTGATCCCCGAGCGGTCCAGACAGACCGTAACCGGCTCGCGGTGCAGGGCTACATCCATTAAAAGCTGATCGAATGCACGGTTCATGAACGTTGCGTAGAGCGCAACCACCGGATGGAAACCGCTGTTTGCCAGGCCTGCCGCCATAGTCAGCGCGTGCTGCTCTGCAATGCCCGTATCTATCACCCGCTGCGGATATTTCTTTTGCAGCGGCCCCAGCCCCACGGGGAGCATCATTGCCGCCGTGATCCCGATTATTTTCGGATTCTTCGCGGCAATCTTCGTAATTTCGTCGGCGAATATCTTCGTCCATCCGAATCTGGAGGGAACAAGCGGCAGACCTGTCTCCGGGTGAATCGCTCCGACGGCATGAAAATGATCGTCGGTGTTCAGTTCCGCCGGCTTATATCCGCGTCCTTTTTCCGTGATCACGTGCACAACAACGGGGGCACCGAAATTTTTTGCCATCTCCAGGGCTTCCAGCAGCTGCGGAAGATCGTGCCCGTTTACCGGGCCCAGATATTTCAGACCCAGGGAATCGAAAATGCCGGCGTCAAAAAATACGCCTTTCATGCCGCGTTTCAGACCGTGCAGCGTCTCGTAAGCCAGCTGGCCGGGTGTTCCGGCGCCTTTCAGCGCCCGTTTTCCCCAATCCAGCATATCCTCGTAACGCCGGTTCACGCGCAGTCCGTCGAGTTTGCGCACGGCGTCAAATCTGCGGATAAAACCGCCTACGGTGGGTGCATACGATCTGCCGTTGTCGTTCAGCACGATAATCAGCGGACGCTTTGCGTCTTCGGCTATGTTGTTCAGTGCTTCCCATGCCATCCCCCCGGTCAGCGCACCGTCGCCGATAACCGCAACTACGCGGTCTTTGCGCCCGGAGAGCAGAAACCCGCGCGAAATGCCGTCCGCCCACGAAAGAGCGGTTGTGGCATGGGAATTTTCCACGATATCGTGTTCCGATTCGGCGCGGGACGGATACCCGGACAGACCCCCCGAGCGGCGCAGGCGCGTGAAATCTTTGCGCCCGGTCAGAATTTTGTGCACGTATGCCTGATGTCCCGTGTCGAAAATAAGTTTGTCCGCCGGGGAGTCAAATACGCGGTGCAGGGCAATCGTAAGTTCCACGACGCCCAGATTCGGCCCGAGATGCCCTCCCGTTTTCGACACATTGGTGATCAGAAACCGGCGTATTTCCCCCGCCAGACGGACCAGTTCCGTTTCGCTGAGCCGACGCAGATCCTGTGGACCGTTTAGCGAGTCCAATATTTCCATAGTGCCTCCAAGCCACACCGCCTACGCATGCCAATTTAATTTTACGTTTCTTTTGGGGCGGCCTCAATTTACCCCCGCCCGCTCAGCGCTCCGCGCAGGGAAGATGAAAAGCGATCCTTGGCGAACCGTCGCGCACCCATACGGTACCGCATTCGGTGAACCCGGCCTTTTTAATCGCCGCGCGCATCGGCAGATTCAGTTCGTGGGTGTCTACGCGGATATCGAGTCCGAACTGCTTCGCATATTCCACCGCAGAAGCGAATATACCCGTTTTTCTCCCCGCGGGCGCGGCGGAAGAATCCTTTTCCGTGCGCTTTTTCCCGGCAACGCGGTGCAAAGTAAGATAGGGCCTGTCGTTCAGCCAGTGCCCGTCAATTTTGCGGTATGTGGGCTCCTCCCCCTCTGTCATGGTAAATACCCCGCACAGACCGTCGGCGTCTTCCACGGCGTAGAGAGCACCCGAGGCAAGGTCCGCGAGGACATTTTCATGCGAGGGATAACCGTTTCCCCACTGATTCGGATTGCCGTTTTCTTTCATGAATACCCGCGCCCGGGCATAAATATCCTCAATTTCTGCGATATCCGCCTGCGTCGCCTTGTGTACCTGCATTATTACCTCACCTTCGTTTTCATACCTGATTTATATTTTACCGTTTTTCAGGCACGAACGGTGTGGGCACGGCAGACTTTACGCAAGCGGAGCGCTTCCGCCCACAAATCGGTTCCGTGCCCGCCGGGATCGGCGCGACAGGGTAATTCCCGCCGCCGGCAGAAGGAAGAACAGCGCCGGCAGCCATGTTTCACAGCTGCCCGACTTCGCCAGATGCCGCGTGCCGGGTGCGGAAGCGGCCCGGCCGGCGTGTCCGCCCCGGCTCCGCGCCGGCATTTCGTTTGGCAAAACGCTGCGGGCAGGAGGCAGCGCCGGCGTGTGGGTAACGGCATTGTTCCGCAGTGTTTGCGCTGTGAGCGTTTTATGTGTGGATATTACGTCTCCCAGCACACCGGTAAGCGGATCAACGGCATATGTTTTGACCACTTTCACCCGTGAAGTGCCTATTGTTTCGTAAGTCGTCTCCGCATTTCCGATTTTGGTCAGTCCCTCCCGCGCGGGTTTGAGAATATCTTCGGTTCTCGTTTCTTTCCGGCTGCCGTTTTCCGTATAGCTCTTTACGGTGATCTGTTTCTCGCCGTTTTCCGCCTGCGTTACCGTCACCGAAGAGCGGAAAGTCAGGCTTGGATCGGCTTCGTATTTCATGTGCGCTTTTATGGTCTCTTTTGTTTTGGTCACGCGCGTGGCGATATCCAAAATCTCCGTTCCCTTTTTCACGGTCTTTCTGCTCAGCGCAGCGGCACTCAAAGCTCCCGTATCGGGGTCGACACCGTATATTTCGGTGGTCACGCTCCCGTCCGTGCCCCGGATTTCCTTCCTGCTGCCCACTTTCGTCAGTCCGTTTACCGCCTTGCGGAGCACCGTTTCTTTAATTTCTTTCTGCCCGTCCGGCTTCACAACCGTGATTACGCTCTTTTCCCCGTCTGTTGCAGGCGTGACAACGGTCTTTGCGTCATAGGGCGCATCTGCGTCGGCCGCATACTGCATTTTTGCCGCAATTTTTTCCTTCACGCCCGGGAAATAATCCTGAAAGAGCCGCAGAGGAGACTCCCCTGCCGCGGATTCGGCCGGCGGAAGATAATCTCCGGCAAGGTTCAGCTGCGGACGGTCCTTCCGCAGTTCTTCGATCTTTCCTTCGATTGCCGCTTTCACCTGCGGTCCCACCACAGCCATTGCATCATGGGAAGCGGGTTTGCCCGTGCCGTTAATACGCGAATCGTACACCGCCGGCAGATAAAGCGAAAACTTCTCCCCTTTCGCGCAAAGCGTAACCGGTTTCGGATATTTGACGTCTTTGAGTTTTGTAAGCAGTGTTTCGTTGTCCGTAACGATAATGTGCTTCACCGGGTTGGCAAACAGCGCCGCTTCCAAACCGGCCTGCGCATCGGCGTCCACCTGCCAATTATTGGCAATAATTACTCCCTGCAGATCTTTGAGAGTGGAAAGCGAGGAGATGTTGTCTTTGGTAATTCTTTTGTTGCTGAAATCCAGGACTGTCGTCTGCGGCATGGGCGGCACACCGTCAAACGCCTTGCCGAAATCCGTCACTTTGGATGTATCCCAATGCGAAACAACATCCGGGTTTTTCAGCTGCGTACAGTTTTCAAAAATGGAATCCATTTTTTCCAGGCTCTGTGTCTGCCAGTTTTTAAGCGGGGAAACATCTTCCAGGCTGCCGCAGGTGCTAAACAGTCCGCTCATTTCCTTCACCTTTGAAACGTCCCACTTGGCCAGTGCGGAAATGTCGTTCAGATCTGCGCACTGCCAAAACGCACCCACAAGATTATCTACCTTCGACGTATTCCACTTCTCCAGGCCTTTGAGGGATTTTATATTTTTGCACCCGGCAGCCAGGAACTGCATATTGGTTACGTTGGCGGTATTCCAGCCGGCAAGCGGTTCAAGGCTTGAGAGGTTTACGCATCCTGCCACCAGGCCGCGCATATTTTCCGTGTTCTTCGTGTTCCACGTTTTCACAGCGTCAAGAGAGGCGATCCCGGATTCGGAAAAAAGATAAGTGAGCGAAGCAGCTTTCGATACATCCCAGTTTTCTATTCCCGTCGGGTTAATCAGGGATTTTGCCCCGCTGAACGCGTAGCTGAAATCGGTTACGTTTCCGACGTTCCATTTCGCCAGCGGTTTCAGATCGGAGATAAATTTGGCGTCCCTGAAAATTTCATACATTCCGGTCACGTTGCCCACGTCGAGCCGGTCGATATTGCCCAGGGATTTTATCGGAGATTGGTAGAAGAGACGCCACAGGGATTTATAGCCGTATATCTTTCCCTCTATCTTCAGGGTTTTCCCCTCCGCTTTTTCGTCGGTGAGAACTTTTTGCACGGCATAGTATTCGTCTCTGTATTTTTTGTATTTTACGTCGTCCCGCGGTCTCCAAAGTATGCCTTCCGCGGCATTGTTCTTCGGACGGAGAATAATATAGTCCCCTTCGATAACCGCTTCACAGCCTTCCATCTTCTCTGCCTTCTCATCGGTAAGCAGAAGACCGGAGGCATTTTCCCCGGAAGCGGAACCGGCACTGCCCGGCGCCGCGGCGGCAGAGTGCGGTGCGGATACACCGTCCGTGCGGTCTGCCCGGGCCGAAGAGAAACAGGAAAAAGCAGTAGCGCACGCCGTAATCACGGTAAAGAGCGCGATCAGGAAACGTGCCTTTCGGCTTTCGGGCAACAGACAACGACAATTATCCACTCATATCTCCACTTCTTTTGATCAAGTCCATTCAAGTATACAATGCAAAGAGTTTATTCCGTAAACGGAAGACAGTGCACCCATAGTCCGCAGGCATGCGCGGGCAAAGGCGTTTATCCCGCAAAAAAAGGAAGGCAGTGCCGTTCCGCATCACAAATGCGGAACGGCACTGCCCAAAAGCCTGATTTATTTCCTCAAATCAGATTTTTATTTCCGTTCGCCGCGGCGGCGCCCAAAGGCGGCAGCCGCTGCGCCGGCAAGTGCCATCACGGATGCCAGCAGACCTGCGAAGGAAGCATTGCTTCCCGAGCGGGCCAGGCGGTGTGCGGGCACGGGCGTCGGAGCCGGAGCAGGTGCGGGCGCGGGCGCGGGCACGGAAGCCTTGCCGTCAAGCGCATTTTCCGCCTGACGCAGACGCTCCAAAGCCGCATTTACACGCTGCTGCTTTTCCCGGGCCGTCTTGCCGGAATTCGTATCCGCAGCCTCCGCCAGCGCATTATTTGCTTCGGCGAGTGCCCGGTCGTATTCCGCCTTCTTATCCGCGGAAGCATTTTGGTATTTGTCGGATCCGGTTATTCCGTCTTTCTTTCCGACTTCCTCCTGCAGTCCGGCGGTATCCACGCCGTTCAGCGCAGCCTTGGCCGCATTTATCTTTGCGATCGCGCTCTGCACTTCTTTCTCGGTTACGCCTTTGCGGGTCAGCAGAGCGGCACCGTCGGCGACAGCCTGTTCGTACGCCCGGCGCAGATCCTCTTTGGACTTGGTAAATACCGTGTCCGCCTTAACGCCCGGCGCTTCGTCCACCAGTGCTTTCAGCCCGGCGGTGTCCACGCCGTCCAGCGCCTGACGCGCCTTCACCAGCTGCACATAGGCGTCGGTGACTTTATCCTGCGCCGCCTGATCCGTGGCCGCGCCCGCCTTCTTCGCCTCGTCCAACGCGCTCTTGGCGTTGTTCAGAGCCGTATCAAAAGCGAGCTTTACATTCTCGGATGCGTTTTCGTACTTCGGATCCTTATCCGCCTTCAGCTTCGCGTCCGCATCGTATTCCTTTTGCAGATCTTCGGTGTACAGACCGGCTCCCTGCACGGCGGGATCAATGGCCTTCATGGCCTCCAGGAGCTCGCGGTAAAGCCCGTTTACCTGATCAAATCCGAGATCGTCGCCTTTCTCCTTATTCAGCACACCCGGCTGATTCGGGTCTGCCGCGGAGTCGGTGCGTCCGAACGCGGAATCAAAGGCGTCTTTCTTGGCCTTCTGATCCGGATGTCCCGCATCCAGTGCCTTATACTTTTCACCGTTCCTGAAGGTATTGGCGATTCCGTCCAGGTCCTGCAAACGCTTCATGGCTCCGTTGAGCTTCAGCGCCTGGTCCAGGGCGTCGTCAATATCGTCTCTGTCGGTGGGTTGGCCGTTCTCGCCCGTCTTGTTCGTGCCGTCGCTCTGTTTGATTATGCTCTCAAACGTCGCTTTCTGCCGGTTGTTCAGATGTTCCAGCCCGGAAATTTCTTTCAAAACGGCGCGGATCTTCTTCTGCTTCTTGGCGCGGTTCACCACAGCCGGAGCGTCACCCTTCTTCGTCGCGTGGTCGATCTCCTCCACGGCCGCTTTCTTTTCCTCTTCGGTCAGGTCGGGAATCTTGTCCAGATCCTCCTTTGCCTGCTTCTTTTCCTGTTCCAAAGCCTGCTTGTCGGCTTCGGCCTGTGCTTTGTTCTGCTCGGCACGCTGGTTTTCGCCGTCGCTCCTGTTCTTCGCGTCCTGGGTCTTGGCGTCGTCCAGCGCCTTCTTGATCTGCGAAGGAGCGGTGGCAGAGTTGATTTTCTCCTCTGCGGCCTTTCGCTGTTCCTCCGTCAGCTGCGGCAGCGCGGCAAGCTCTGCTTTCGCATTCTGCTTCGCCGTCAGCTCGTTTTCGCCGTTTGCCCGCTTTGCTTCCTCCACGGCGGCATCGATCTGCGCGGCGGTCGCGCCCGAGTTCGGTTTCAGCAGATCTTCAAGCTTCTTCAGCGCCTGATTCTGCTTCGACTCCTCCCGGTGCAGCAGCTCGTCAAGTGCCGCGTCTTCCTTATGGTTCGGATCGGCGGCTTCGCTCTGCGCACCCTTTCCGTGGTCAAGGAAGACGAGCTTCTTTTCCGCCGCATGGGCAGCGTCTCTCGCCTTTGCCTCATCGAGAATCTGCTGTACTTCCGCCGGAGTCTTTGCACCTTCGTTACCCGCTCCGTCGCCGTTCAGCTTCTTCTTCAGCTCCTGCTTTTCACCGTCGCTGAGGTTGTCCAGAGTGCCGATGGTGTTCTCCGCATTGGCCTTGTCTTTGCGGGTCTGTTCCTCGGCCTTCTGTTTTGCCTCTTCCTCGGCTTTCTTCCTGGCAGCCTCCTGTGCTTTCTGCTCTTCTTCCTGCTGCTTCTTCTTCAGATCTTCGCTGCTCACATTATTCTGCCCGGCCTGCTCATTGGCTTTCTGCAGAATCTCGCGCACTTTCTGCGGAGTATCTGCATCGTCGATCTGCTTCGCGAAGTCTGCCTTCTGCTCTTTGGTCAGCTTCGGATTTCTCTCGATGGCCTTCTTTGCCTCGTCTTTCATCTTCTGCAGCTGATCTGCCGGCATTGGCTTTTCGCTTTGGCTGTACAGCTCGGCCTGCGAGAGAGAGAAGAGTACTTTGCCCTCCGGATCGCAGACATCGGCACCCTTCCCGTCGCTGCTCTTCTTAATGGAGGCAATTCCCTTCGGATTGTCTGCAGAGGCCGTCTTCATTCCGGAGGTATCCGCCTTCGGCGTGAGATTGTAGACGTTCTTCAGTTCTCCGCTGCCCTCTTTCGTGACGAGCTTTACTTCGTTTCCGGTGACGGTTACGTTCGCGCCGTCATAGTTGGCGGCAATGAACTTCTGCACCGCGGCGGCGAAGGAATCCCCCGCTGCGGACAGGTCTTCCACGGGAAGCGGATCGGTCTTGTATCTGCGCGGTTCTTCGATATGCCGGGCATCGGAGACTTTCTTGATGAAATCGCGCAGTGCCTGCTCGTCCATCGCGTTGATCGTGTTGTCGTCGGTGGCCGGGACGCCCGCCTTTTCAAAGTCGGAAGCCGTTACGCCTTCAGCCTTCTTCGATTTGACGAGTTTCTTCGCCAGATCCTTCAGATCGGAAACCGTGTGGTCGGTCGGCGCGCCCTTCTTCACGTAGAGCTCACTCACGGGCACGGTAAACAGCTGCTTGGGGTTGGGATTACCCTTTTCATATCCCTGCACGGTCAGGCTGCCGTCTCCGGCGATATTTATGGTCGTCACACCCGCATCATCATGTGTCCCCTTCTTGAACACATTCATTCCCGAGGTACCGGGAACCGCCTGCGCATTTTCCGGCAGACTGTAGCTGTCGGCCACAGTGGGATCATTCGTCAGATCAATGCCGTAATTGGACTTAATAAAGCTCTTCAGCGCTTTTACCTGTTCCGGCATACTCGGCGTATTTCCCTCACGTTCCACCGGGGTTACCTTATACTTATAGCTCGTACCGGCGGGCGTGTGCTCCGTTTCCTTCGGCGTCTGCTTATCGGGCTTCTGCTTCAGGAACAGACCCATCGGATAGGAAGAATCTTTGTATCCGTCGGCGTGGAAAACCACCTTGCCGTTATCGAAGTCAAAATCCACCCCGGTAATCGTAACGGGCGTGGTGCCGTCCGCCGTATCCACAGCCGAATACTTCTTCAAAGCTAACTTCAGAGCATCGATCTGCGTCTGATTCGCATCCAAATCCCCGGGCTTGGGATGGAACGGATCGAAATTCACGGCCGTGGGCGACTTCGGAGTCACCTTAAACTGCTTATCCGTCTGCACCGGCGGCTTGGGCTGCTGCGGCACATCCGCCGCCTTCTTCTTCAGGAAGAGATATCCCGGCACTGTGGTGAGCGAACCGTCTTTCCAGGTGATCACGGCATTGCCGTCTTTGAACTCAACCGGGCTCTTACCCTCTTTCTTCGAATCCTGATAGATCGAAAGATCCTTGTTGGCTTCGTCGAATGCGGCAATCACTTTCGTGATCTCATCCGGCTTCAGCGTCTGCGGATTTTCCACCTCAATCGGATCCGGCACGCCGTAAGGCGCCCAGTCGGCAATCGTTTCGCCCTGATACACCAGCTCCGAAGCCGGAACCGTGATCTTGGATCCGTCGGCGAAGGTAATCTGCGCGTCGCCGTTGTTTTCTACCTCAATGGCGTAATCCGTGCCGTTCTTCTGCAGATGCTTTAAGAAATCGTTCTCGGCGCCGTCTTTCTTATTCGCCGCCACCAGAGCTTCTTTCACCTGCTTCTTTTCATCCGGCGTCAGAGCATCAAGTTTAATCACGCCTGTCTTTTTCGCCGGCTGCGGACGGTACTTCTCCGCCATCTTCTGCCCCTGCTTTACCAGCATGACGGAAGGAATCTGCACCGAAGATCCGTCGGCAAAGGTAATCTTCGCGCTGCCGTCCGCGTTTACCGTTATGCCGTCTGCCGGGCGCAGATACTTCCCAAAATCCGCGTTGCGCGCGTTGGCGTCTTTAATCGCCTTTACCACCAGCGCATTTTCCTCCCCGGTAAGCTTCGCCGTATTCGCAACCTCGGTCAGCGGCGGATACTTGATTTTGATATTGTCGGCAGCCCGGGGCGCATAATACGCGCGGCCCGTTGCGTAATGCCAGTTACCCACCGGACGGTGCACGCCGGCGGTGAAGTACAGCGGATTGTTCACGCGGTCCTGCGCAACCTTGTCCGAAATCCTGGCAATATAAGTGAAATCGTAGGAACGCGCGCCGGCGGACTCCCAATCCACAAAGATCGACTGGGTGTTGTTCTGGAACCTCGGCCACTGGTCTTTGGTGTTGCCCGTGTTGTCGTATTTGGTGAAACCAACCAGTGTGTCCCACGTCTTTTGCGCCTTGGAGCTGTTCAGACGGTCGTTCTGCGAATAATGGCTGCGTGAAATGCCGTCAAAATCCGAGGGCCTGGCATACTCGTGCGCAGTTACAACGGTAAAGCCTCTGCGGTCTTTACCGCCCACAACCTCCGGGTGCTTAACCTGTACGCTGCCGCTGTGCGTGGTGCGCTCTTTGCGGATCAGCTTAATGTGCTGTACGTTTTCCAGCCCCTTGGGCACGCCGAACCACCACGAAGGACGCAGCGCCCAGAAATCGGGCTGCGCGGCAACGTCTTCCGGATCGTTTGAATAATAGTGCACACGCACGTACCTGCCCATCGGATTCTGCTTTGAGGCATCCCCTTTGTGCGCGTCTTCCGCGGTGTCGTAGAACTGCACCTCGGTGAGCAAATGAATGGCGCTGTATCCGGCGTCGGTCTTGTATCCGTAGTAAAGATTGTTGTTGTCGCCGCTGACGTATCCGTCTGCGAAGGCCGGAGCACCTCCCCCTCCGAGCATCATCGCACCTGCAAGCACGGCGGCGCAGGCGCTTCTGAAAAGCATGGGTCGGGTGTTGCTCTGTGATTTTGCTGAGTATTTTGCGGGTAAACTGTGTTCCATTATTCAATCCTTTTATTTCATGACTTGCATTAAATATCAGAAAATAGGTATGCCTCGGCCACAGCCGATACAGGAACAATTTTACTAAAACTCAAGTTTCACATAATAAAAAATTAAGTGAATTACGCCACGCCAAATACCGGTTTTCACATATTTGCGCCGCGCACGTGTCTGCCATGCGCAGTTTTGGCAGGCGCAGACCCGGCAGACGGGCAGTTCCCGGGAGCGTGTTCCCCGCGGCCGGCAGGCGCCTGCGCACCCCGGCCGGCGCTCGGCCCGTCTTCCTTTTTCTTTTTGCAAAAACCGAAGTAGATCACCAACGCGGCGCCCGTCAGACTGAGCGCAGCAGGCAGAATCATCCAATATCTGAACGCCTCGATCCAAATCGGCTTTTCGTCTTCCCCGCCGGCGCCGCGCAGACCGGTTCTGTAGGCCGTCACCACCAAACGATGTGTATTGATTCCATAGGGCGTGCAGGTAAACAGCGTCAAAATATCTTTTCCGGGCACGGGATTAAACAGCTCCAGGTCCGTGGGTTTAATCACGGTAATTTTTACCACCCGATAAGCCAGTTTCCGGTTCAGCACGTGCACAAAAACGGAATCGCCCTTTTTCAGCTTCGGCAGATCGTCAAACAGGCTCGCCGTAACCAAACCCGAGTGCGCGGTGAGCACGGAATTTGTGTTTTTCCCTCCCACGGGCAGCGTTGTACCGAACAGATGGCCGACGCCCGCGGAGATCGCATTTTCTTCCGTGCCGTGGCGTACGGGCAGATCGATATTCGCTTTCGGCACCACGAGCCGGGCGATGACGTCGTCCCCGAGAGTATTTTCATAGTCTTTGTATTCTTTTGCGCCTTTGGACGTCATTCGGTGCAGATACGGATCCAGAATCGGGATTCCCCGGATATTGGCGTTATACTCCCGGGCCTGCGCAAAGAGTCTGTCTGCCTTTTTCGGTGTGCTGTTCAGCTTTTCCAGCCGTTTCTCCTGCGCGCGCGATTCTTTCAGCAGCTCGATATTGCCCAGATAAATACCGACTACCGGATACATCAGCAGCCCGATTCCCAGAACCGTCAGCAGTATGATCAGCAGTTTACGCAGCACATTTTCCTCTTTAACCTGTTTCGATATCCGCGCGGGGTGGCACGGGGGTGCGGCCGCTGCGGCCGCACCCCCGTTATTTTAGTATTCCGGCGAAAAGAAGAAAACTTTATGCTGTTTTCTTTTCTTTTCTTCTGAATCCGCCGGCTGCGTATACGCCTGCG
>NZ_JRMX01000004.1 GCF_000758825.1 Arcanobacterium sp. S3PF19 | reverse complement strand
ATGCACGCATCGCCCCATTCAACACCGGGATCACCCCCGCGTATGCGGGAAAGACACTTTCAGTTCTCCTCTTGCCATATAACTATTGGGATCACCCCCGCGTATGCGGGAAAGACTTGGTGCGTACACGCCATTGCAGTGTTGTCTCGGGATCACCCCCGCGTATGCGGGAAAGACGCCTGTGCGAGGGCCCTGCGCTGTTGGCCCCAGGGATCACCCCCGCGTATGCGGGAAAGACACTTGAAAACCCCAATAAAATAACCATTTCCATGAAAGAAACAGTCAAATTTCATTTACTTTCAAAACATCCCCTGCGGTAAACAATAAAAAATTATACATCTAAGGGATTAAATTTAATAACCTCCTTATTTTAAGCACAAGGCGGGAAGTCAATCTGGCATCCGGCAGAGCCCGGTGCAAAACCGGTTCGGCAATGCCATACTCGCGCAGAACAGTTTCCAACTTATAATCCCGCAAAAACATTTTATCCTTTTTTACAAAACGCATTACGTCAAAAACAGCATTATTGGAAATAATACTACAGTCAGCCTGCATATCTGCCGATAATATGGCAGCTTTCAAAAAAGCCAGGTCAAAAAATACGTTATACCCAACTATCGGTAGGCTACCTGTAAAATTCAAAAAATCAGGCAGAGCGTCCGACAGCCCAACGCCGTATAAATCCAACATTTCATTCGTGATACCGGTCATTTGGGTAATATTCTTCGTTACAGAATAATTTTTCCCGATACCGACATCCGCGCTAGCGGCGTCTTTAGCGCAATTAACGTTAATTAGCGTTTGAAATTCCTCAATTTTTCCATCGGTAAACTTAACGGCGCCGATCTCAATAATCTTGTTTTCTTTGCTGTCTAAACCTGTGGTTTCAAAATCTATTACAACAAAATTTTTATTTATTTTACCGATATGATCTTTCCGGCAGTCGCTGCGGGTTATTTCTTCGCTATTTGCAGCCGATCTTGCAGGCCGCGAAGTATTGGCGCAGCTTAGGGAACCGGCATTTTCATTAGAAAAATTATTTTCGGTTGCATCGGGAGAAATATTAATATTTCTTTTATGCCGGACATTTGAAAATTTACCTGCGTTGTGAAAATGTGCGGCATTGATAAATCCGTGTTTAATATTGTCCGTATCAGCCGAAGGAATACGAACCAAAGGCAGCCCGTCCAAATAAACTACTTCCCGCCGGGAATGAATAGTCTTAAAGTCGTATCCGATTTCATTTCCGGAAGCAAAACTCATCGTTACGGCACCGTTCCCCGCACTGTCTTCTATACGCTTCCACAATTCTTCCCGAACTCTGCCGTTGAAATTGCCAACGTAAACGCCGGTGGCAATTTCCTGCATCCATTTAGTTAAATCACCGCGAAGCGACGGTGTGCAGTTCGTCATTGTGATTACGGTTAAAGGCATGTCAATGCACCCCGCCGTAATTTACTCCGGCGGCCGCCAAACGTTCTCCGCCGTCCCAAAGATGCACTACGTCGGCAGTAATCTGCTCGTCAACCGGAATTTCAAGAAAATTTTGTATATCACTGACAATCCGCCGCATTATATTGCATTTTGCAAAGCAGTCGCGCATTTTTAAACGCATTAACCGTTCAATGTCGTCATTGGCTTCACAACGGGAAGCGATTTCAAAAGCAGCAGGAATGGTTAATTCGGCTTTATACAGGTCGGCGATGTCGTACACAAGAGAAAGATCATGGCCGGTATGCACAAAACCCAATCCGGGAGCCAGGCCCAGAGCGGATATTATGCTGTGAACCAAACCGTAAAGACATACATTGCCTACCGACAACGCCTGATTAACGATAGTTCCGCTTTCAAAATCATCGACTTTATAATCACGGCCGTTCCATGCAACATTATATTTATTGGACATCTCCCTGTATACACTTCTTACGCGGGCACCTTCCCGCCCCCGCAGCTGCTGCATGGTATATGTGCATACATCCTCATTGGGAAAACGCATCTGATACATTTTCCTTGCAACGTTTAATCTGGATCTGGTGTTTGTAACGAGCTTTGCCTGTTTTTCCAACAATCTCGAACTTCCCGACAGCGCCCTGCCGTGGGCATAATTACGCACGCCATGTTCGCCAACCCAAACTATGCCTGCGCCGACGTCTCCGAGCAGCTCCACAGCGCGATGCGTAATGTCGGTTCCGGGGCCCAGAAGCAAAACACCAATCATTGCGGCAGGAATTCTTACGGTTCCGGCGGCGTCAAAGACGGTAACGGCACTGTCAAGACGATTGATTTTCGCATGTTCCACATATATAAAACTTACTCTGTCGCTCACGCGCGCAAGCTCCTGAATTTTGGTTTTCCCGGCGCCGCATTTCTTTTCCATACCGTTACAGCCTTCGACAAAATTAATTTTACGGATTTAAGTTATCCCAACGGGATCACAGTCATCATGCCAAAACCATACGCTTTCTTTTTTCCGATACCTTCAACCAATGTTTTGCGCATCACGTCCGCGTCGCTAATTGTTAAAATGCCTTGGTAAACGGCTTTACTTAAGCGAATGGGTTTTACGGATTTCATAAACAGGCTGTATCCGCGCTCAATGACGGTGAATTCGTTTTCATTCAGTGAAAAGCCTAATTTTTGCGCACGGTCAAGCAAAAAATTCATCTGCTGAGCATAAGTAACGTGCGGCACCACCCTGCCTCTGGAAGTACGGGCGTCAGGAGTGTCGGAAATGGAAACAACCGGGTTAAGAGTCACCCTAAATTGCATTCTCATGCCATTTCTCAGCGAATTTAAAAATTTATCATAATTCTTGGCCGACGCCGTTCCGGCAACACCGTACGTCTCCAGACGCCGCAAATCCGGTGTCGAGTCGCTTACTATAAGCAGATAATGTTTTCCCCGCAAAACATCAACTCTCCATAGCTTTCGGCTTCTTTCGCGATTTTCCCATTCTTCCGGAAAACTCTGCTCCACCCAATTGTGGAAAGCCCCCACCGATTTAAGATCTATCTGCGATTTGGGTTTTTTATAATCAATTTCAACTCTGCTTAAGTAAGACATCTATGCCTCCAATCCGGAAAATGCATCATGCTCGGCATTAAAATCTCCGGCAGATTTTACCTGCTTGCTGTCTGACGAAATACTTTCCGAATCCGAATTGCCGCGAAAAATTTTGTCAATGGGTATTTCTATTTTCGACTCGTAACGGAATCCGAATTTTCTCTCTGCGTTTGAGAAAGAATTAACGTAATCCTTACGCAGCCTGCGCACCGCTGACTGAATTTTATATTCCTTACCCAATTTGCCCGCAATTTTATCCACTAAATCCGAATCGGCATATAAAGATACAAATTTTCCGTTGTCCGATTTGCCGAAAGATTCGGATATCCCGGATAATTTGGAAATCTTAATCCGATTTTTCCCGGTTTTTCCCGCAAGCCACTCATGAGTCAACAATGCCTGAAGCACTCCGCAGTCTTGTGTGCCCAGAATAAAGTCGGCTGTAGGAGGCAGCGATCTTCTGCCTAAGCAGGATTGAAAATACGGAGAGCGCAAAGCATCGTTGATACCGTCAATGAATTGCCCGTTGGCCGAACCTATTGCAACAAGAAATATGGCGTCTTCGAGGTAATAACGGTTGGTAACGTAATTTCTTTCAAAATCGCCATTAGGTTTGTATTTTGCCGCGATATGATAATCTCTGAGCAAATTTCCCTGCCGGTCGATTCGTACCGCAAAATCCAAATCATTAAGCTCTGCAATCTTTTCGTCGCAATCGGCGCTTCTTCTGTATCCCAAAGCCGCGGCAATCATGCCTATTACCGCACTTTTCGAAGGATGGTAATCTGTGTGCCGAGTCTCAAAATGTGAATCTGTACCCCATGACTGCAACGGTCCGGAAAACTTCAATAACAAACTTTTCATAAGCTTCCTAACTGTCAAACACCGAACATTGGCCCATAAGCATTATTTATTAAGTAATTTACTTAAAGCAGTTCGGATACTTTGGCGGAAAAATCGTCCAATAATTTCTGCATATTCTGCTCTTCCGTTCCCAATTTGAGCTGCCCGTCCGAAGAATCCGTTGTTACATAGAATGACGCAAGGGGCCTATGAACGAATTTTTGAACTTTTTCATATTCCCGGGAAAGTTTCGCGATCGATTTTGAAACATATCCGTCCCCGGATTTCACCGGATCTTCAAATGCGCTCACCAGGTTCACCGGTCTGTCGTCCCTTAAAGTCACTGCCAGCATCTGCGGTAATGTTTGGTTGGCAAAAGTATTTGCTTTCCCGGCAGGCATGGCATTGGCGAAAGCTTCAATAAAAAGCCTGAGGGCATTAATTGCCGATTCCCTGTCATCATTCAGCTGATGAACAAACTCGTGTATTGCCACGTTCGCATAGCGGTAAAGCGTTGAGGAATTATATTCGATTGTGCCCAGCATTCCGGCCCCGGCATTGTCTTCTTCGGATAAATCGTCAATAGCCGTATAGTAATCAAATTCAGCGCGCACAGCGTGAGTGGAAATTGCATGGGCGACCTGCGAAGAAGCGTCTTCGTTAAGGGAGGGGTCATCTGCCAGCATACGGCCGAATAACGCAATATCAACGGCCGGATTGGCCTTTAAAATTTCCTGCAGCCGTTTCCTGTCGGTAACGTTGCCGACTGCCGCCTGAGCCAAAGCATTCGCCTGGGTTTCCCCCAAAAAGAATAAAGCTTTCAGTGTGTGAAGTTTATCGTTACCGGTTTTGACGCCGGCATTATTTAACGCTTTATTTGATAAATCCAGTGCTTCCTGTTCAGATAATTCAGGTTTTAAAGCAATAATTTTATCCGCAACATACTTAACAATATTTTTGCTTCGTATGCCTACATTCGAGTCACTGCCGTGCTCTTTGAAATATTCGCGCATTGAGTGTTTCCAGCATTGAGAGCTTACTCTGGTTCTGGTCGCACCGCCGTATTGTGCCGTTTTCGGGCTGCCGGCGTCATCGCGGTTCATATTGCATGGCGGAACCGTTTGGATTGCCTGAATGTCCAAAAATAAACGGGTATTCATTGTCGTAAACCTTTCCGAATTTATATTTCTGTTGTCTGTTTTATAAAAGCGCGTCTGTCAGCCGAAGCGATAATATTCCCGGGCCCAGGAAAGTCTTACTTTTTCCGGGTCTTCAAGCTGAAGCAAATACAAATCGCGGGCCAACCGGATGTAATCAATAGCCTGCCGGTTTTCCTTCGTTCTGCTTTTCAGCAATGTAACCAGCCGGCGAAGGTAGTAGTAGAAGCTCTCATAATCGTTTGCGGTAAGCATAACGCCAAAGCGTCTGTCCATAGCTCCGCGCACACCCTCATCGGCCCGCAGCACCCTTAAAGCCGTTCCCATATTGCCGTAGGATTTTTGATCTTCGGATTTTCCGGATTCCTTCGAATCTTTATTTCCTGCTTTTTCCGCGCCACCCTGCTCATACAATGCGTATATCTGCAAAGTGTTTATAACGGCCCGCAGTTGAAAGCTCACCTCGCCATATTTGCCGATAAAGCTTTCCGGCACATTGCTTAGCACCCACGGCCATATTTCCACAGACTGGCTTAATGGCCTGCCGATCGTATGCCGCAATTGGGCAAGCACGGCTCTGTAGGCCGAAGTATCCGCAATCTGCGTAAACTGCCTGATAATTTTACCTACGGCATTTGACACTTCGGCAGATTTGCTTTGATTTTTCGCCATAATATCCTCCTTTCCCGCCTTTTCTACTTTTCCGTTAATTTGTTTAAATAATGAATAAAAGTGTTGTAAGCCGTAACTATATTTTTTCCGGTTTCTTCGGCAGCCCTGCCCGTGAAATCACGCAACGTGGCATTTCTTAGCACATTTTCCGCCTCGTCTGTGAGTATGCCGCGCAACACGTTTCTCCATTGGCCGCAGCGCTCGTTCTTTGAATCTTCCGGTCCGATATTCGCCAACCATTCTTTAAACGGCTGATCAACCAGAAAATAAACGCGGCTGATACGCTTAGCGGCATATTGGTCTTTGTCGATATTGCGTATTTCGCATATATCCCGAAGAAATTTCCCGTAAACAGATCCAACGGCTTTCCCTGTAAGCTCAACTTCTTTGTTAATTCTGTATACCCACCCGCCGGCGGCATTATCGGTTACCACAATCTCATCAATGTGCAGAGTATCGCATATTTCATCGGCAGGAACCCAGGACGTAGCATTACCGTCATCTTTCATACTTACGGCCTGCAATGAAACAGAGGAACCGGCAACGGCATCACCAATTCTGTCCAGCCATTCCATAATTCCCGGTTTGTGATTTCTGCTTCCGTCACTCAATTCCCGCAATGTAAGAAGTCCGAACGATCTCCACATTGATTTTTCCGGTTTGTGTTTCCTCGGCGTATAAGAGTCTTTGTTTTCCCCGCTCCTGTTGTACTGCCATACCGTCATCGGTTCGATAAAAGCATTTTTATGATCGATGTCGGGAAGTTTCACAACGGAAACGGCTGCTTCCTTATCGCAGTCCAAATCCGGATTCACATATATTGCCCTGCTCCAACGGGTATAAAGCTGCGCGATATTATCGATGAACGTATCGGAAAATGAATTTTCGATATTTTCCGTTCCCGAATACTCCCAGCATGGTTTTTGGGGATTTTTGGGAGACTGATTATCGCCGACAAGTGCGCAATTGAGCATCAGGGTTTCGAATACGCTGCGCCCTTCTATATAAATACCCCCAAGATCAAAAAGCCAGCCTTTGGAAGCTTTGTACTTTTTAGTCCCAAATATCGTCTTATCGGATAGTCCCATATAGCCCTGCAGAGAAATAATCCATCTGGCCAACTGCGCTTCGGTAAGCACGCACTTATTATTGCCTTTTGGGGAAAATGCCGCTTTGGGGGAAAATATCGCAATTTTATTATTGCTTTCGGAAATTAAACGATTTATATTCTTACCCGATATCTCGCCGGGTGATTTGCCGCCAAGCTTCTCAGTGCCAATATCCTGCTCAGTCACTTGGAAGAACGGATACCTGCCGTCAAAAAGAAAGAAACGGCCGCGCCACTGTTCCAAATATTTAAAAACCGTATCCGGAAACTTTTTCGCGTCCCAAACTTCGCGCCAAATATTCATACTTTCTTCATTAAAGTCATCCTCATCATCGTCGTCGGGACTGAATATGCGAGGATTGCCTTCGGCGTCGTAGCGGGAAAACACGGTATGAAGCACCGCAAGCAAAACACGAAGCACCGCAAAATCCTGCGTTTTCATATCGCCGGCAAGCGTTTTATACTCTGAGGCATGCTTAAAAACATCGGTCATCGATACGTGTTCGTTGTGGCCTTTTTCGTCTGTAATGACGGAAATCCAAGGCTCATCGAGTAAATTAAACCTGCCCATCTTTCAGCTCCCTCCCTCTTCTTCCGAACTTTCAGTACACACAATACCACTTTTTTCAGAATATGTAACTCTATATTTCGAAAGTCTGCAACTATTATTTTCATCGAACACAATAACCGGGGCGCCGCGCAGCCAAGGCTGATTATCCCAGTTTTGGAATTGCCGCTGCCCGCGGATTATTTCCAATTCGGCAATGGTTTCCTCAACACGCTCGCTGTTGGCCGTAAACATCCACGGCAGTCTTACTGTTTCCCGGGCAAGCCCCATTGCGGTTTGCGCATCATCAACATCTCGGGAAATATCTTTGCAGTCACGGAAAGTTCCATAACCGTTCCCGACTTTTTTCACGGCAATAACTTCTATCGATTCGCCGCTGTTACGAACCCGGGCACAGGCAAATTCATCGGATTCATTGGTAATCGAATTGTTTAACAGCCCCATAATGGATTTTCTGCCGATTTTCAATACAGGATTCTTAATGCGGTATGTTCCGGCCTTTTTTTATTTTTATTTCTCTCCGAATCGTGTTGCTTGGATGCGCGGTCATACGTGTCTTTCAGATCTTCGCGTAAATCCAAAGGCGCAGCGTCGTAAACCATTTGCACCAACCGGGAAATATCGAGGGGCATGCTGATAACATCCGGCAGAAAGTATTGCGTTCTCATAAGTAAACATCTGCCGTAAACAGACTCGGAGCCTTTATCAAATTCATAGCGTTCGCCCGTTTCCAGCACATACAAAATTGGATCTTTAAAGGCGGCCGGGCGTTTTATCCTATGCCTGTGCAGTCTGCCGGCACGCTGAAGCAATAAATCCATGGGAGCGGGATCGGTAACCAAAACATCAAAATCAATGTCAAGTGACTGTTCGAGTACCTGCGTACCAATAATTACCGCACGATCGGGCCTGTCGGCATTTTTGCCGACCATAGCGCGAATCTGCCGCTCCTTTAAGACCCTGTCCGTGGCAATAAACTGCGAATGAACAAGCGTAACCTCATCATCGCCAAACACATTAACGCATGCATTGTAAATTTCCCGGGCTCTTCTGACGGTGTTTACTATAATTCCGGCAACACCTCCGTTATTCAGCAAAGAATTAAGTTCATTTACAATCCCCTCATGCAGGGCATCATCGGCAATTTTCTTTACGGAAACGGATTTATTATCGGCAGCGTCATTTGCGGCGGATTTCTGTTTTATGCGGTTTTTATCGCTGTAGGTGATCAAAGGATAATCATTTGTTTCAAAATCAGCATTAGACTTATCGCATTCTTTCCATTTGAATCCCAGACCTCGCATATAAGATTTTATGAGGTCTTCTCTGCGATCCGCGGGCAAAGTAGCTGAAAGCAGGACTACGGGAACGCCGTAAGCCGCCATCCAAATAAGCGATTCTTCAAGATATTCATTCATATACGCATCGTAGGCATGCACTTCGTCGATAATTACAACTTTTTTGCTTAAACCCAAATGACGAAGCATAAGATGCTTTTGTTTTAACGAAGCCAGCAAAAACTGATCTACCGTGCCAACCACAAAATCATCCAGCATTGCGGTTTTTCGCCCGGTGAACCAATCATTGAGTATTACTCCGCTGTTGTTTGCGTCATTATCGGCAGAACTGCCCCCGCAGCCGTCATTCATGTTCTGCATTCCGCGCGGCAAATGCGCATAATCCGAGTTCAGCTCGGCCTTTCCGTGCACCAGGCGTAAACCAATTTCACCCCGAAAATCGCGGTTCACACTTTTAAGCCAGTCCTCCACACGCTTAAATATTCCGTCGGAAGTCGCCTGCGTTGGAAGACCAAAGAACACGCCGCTTCTTCCGGCCGCATTTGCCAGCTGCTCGGCAGCGATCAAAGCAGATTCCGTTTTCCCCGAGCCCATCGCCGACTCAAGAATAAAAATTCCGGGCTCTTTGCACCGGGAAATCGCATCATACAGTGCCTTCTGAATATTATTTGGCGAAAACCCAAAACGGTGTTTATACAATTGCGAAACAGTGCTATAGCAGCTCAATGATTCCCACACGTCTTTGGAACCGTGCCGCAGCCACTTTTTCCACCCGTTTTCACACCTTGTTTCCTGATCCTGCGTTGAATCCCGCTCTATTGAAATAAGCGGAAAATAGTGTTCGTTGCTTGCAATCCAATCAGCCATAATCACTAATCCGCACAGCAAAACCTGTGCCGGCTCGCTTATCTCGGGAAGATCTCCCGCATTGGAAAAACCATTCCTTTTCAAAGCCCAGACCAAAATATCATTCTGCATTTTTCGCCATAATTTACTGTTTTCACTCTCGGTTTCGCTCTGACGGTAATGGTCGGCATACGCATCTTCATTATTTTTACAAACAAGATCACTTTCCAAAGGCTTACCGTGATGGGCACCGACTATTGCGCAAATTCCTTTGGGCAGGCCTGCATCGGAAAGAATAGCCTGGCCGGTTATTGTGTGATGACTGTCCGACCAGTTTTTTGTATCGGCAATAAAATCATCAATATCCGTAAATCCGGCATTGGCCAACTTATTTTTTAAGGCAATATCCAAATCTTCCGAATTTGAAAACGATTTGCGAAACTGAAAAACGGGAGTGGCTTTACCGATGTCATGGACGCATCCCAGAAATTGACATAATTTTTTCGCATCGACCCGTTTGCTTAACGACGATTCAATCAATTCCCGCTGGCCACGGCTCAGCCAATGATCCCACAGCAGCCCAATAACGTTTCCCGTATCTTCAAGATGCAGGGAAAGAGGGAGCCATTGCATCGCTCCGTCAGCTTCCCGCTTTTTACCCCATAATGCAGAATTAACGGCACTGTCACAATTCATACCTACCAACTTCCAAATCCGCAACGGCCACTGATTAACGGTAAATATACTCTTAATCAGAATTTTAAGGAAGATTGTTCCGCATCTTTACTCACCCATTGACCGAGATTCAAACGCGCGGCAATCTGAATCTCAGTCAACACCCCGCGCATGCGGGAAAGACGGCAGAACACGAAACATAGAAGGATCACCCCCGCGTATGCGGGAAACTCTGCCGGTAAAAAAATTATATTACAAACCGCGTGCCCATATGCCAAATAATATTTTGCCCACAGAGCACACGGCTGCGGACGTCCGCAATATCCCTTCTTATTCGGCGTACCGCCCGGCATAAGGCAGGCCGCAAAGCCGTGTTGCGGCTTTTACCGCAGCAGGCTGCGGTTATTCTTCGCCTGCCGGCGCCGCGCAGACGCACCGCGAAAGTTACGGGTCCGCCCCCTGCCCCTTTGCCGGCAAGGTTATATGCAATATGTATAATTTTTACACTTTACATAAAACACCGTGGCCGTATCAATTATATTTCGGCGATTCTTCGTCTCCTAAAATGAGAATGCACACATTATTTCTAAGTTGTATGTATAATTTTGCTTACTACCGTCTTGAAAAAGTATTGGTAATACAAAAAGGAGGAAACATGAAGCGAACCATGTCCAAACTTTTTCTCAGCTCTTTGCTCCTGGGAACGATGGGTTTGGCCGGAATGGCCGTTCCCGTAAATGCGGCAGAGGCTCCCGGCAACACTTCCGCTTCCCGGGGGGGGGGAGCCGAAAATCAAAAAGATTACTCCACGGCCGAAGCCGCAATGGAGTATCTTTCTTTTGGCAAAACAGTAAAAAATATTGATTCCGACAACCCGGAACTTGCAGTTTACATTGCAGACCAACTGGAAAAACAGGCTTTAAAATACACTGATGCGTACGCAAAGGAGCGCACGGAAAAAGTCAGGAAACTTTACAGTAAGCGATTTGGCTCATTCGGCACCGGCACTGATTTTACCAGCGCCCGGCAGATAGACAACTATGTAAATACCAATTGGGATTCATGGATCGCCGAGCGCACAAAACTGGTTGGCAAAAAGATTGACGACGCAGAAAATATTTCGGCTGTATATGCGGTACTCTTGGCAGCCAACCACGAGGCACATCTTTACAATGCCGAGACTGCCAAGAAAATTATAGCCGACCTTCCGGCTGAAGAACGTGCCGGGTATGAAGCCGTAGCCGACGAATTGATTAAATACGAAAAAGACGTAATTCAGCCTCTCATAGACAGAGGAATGCCTTCCAATTATAAAGACGTCCCCAAAGACTGGAATGCCATTCCCGAAAATGAATTGGAAGCAGCCTCGAAAGAAGCCGATAAACGCAAACTTAAAGAAAAGAACGATACTATTGTTTCCTCGGTTACAAAGGCCCATCACAAATCCGTTAAGCTGCCGGCGGTGACTTTCACATCAAAAACCGTGAAAAAACTGTTTGGCAATTGGTTTGACAGCAAACACCCCTACTATCTAAACGACATGATGAGGAATGTGCTGCCCAAACTGGATACCGATATGCAAAAACTTGAGCAGGAAACAGTTGTGGTCTCCATTCCAAAAGGCAAGACAGATTTACGTGAAAACGGCACTGTTCTTCAGGGAATTTCTCCCGCAGACGGCATGCGCCTTGAAGACGGCGCCGGTTTTGTTTCCAAAGCCGCCAAACAGGGCAAATATAGAGCAAAGGCTGTTTTGCTTCCGAAATCTGTTTGGAGCGGAATTGAAGCTGCGAAAACACTTATGAACGATCCGGCCAACTCCGAACTCAGAAACAGTGTTCTGGGTGAAATCACGAAGCCGTATCGCGAAATAACATGGGAAATCAAGGCCAAGGAGCCTGTTCCGCCCGCCGGTTCAGACGGTAACACAGGTGCAGACAGCACTGCCGCCAATGCCGGGAATACGGCAGGCAACGCCGGGAACGCCGGAAACACAACAGGCAATACCAACAACACCGGAAACACGGCAGGCAACGCCAACAACACCGGAAACACAACAGGCGGGAATATCCGCGCTATTCCCCAGACAGGTTCAAATATCTTAAATTCAGGTGCATTGCCGATACTGCTGGCATCCGTGCTTGGATCCTGTCTGATAAGAGTAAGAACAAAAAAACAAAAGTAAAAGCAACTTTTTAAAATCTGAAAAGCTGCGCCGATATTTTGTGAAACGCAATATTCGGATACGTAAAATATAGGCTTGGGTGCCGGATGTTTATATCCGGCACCCAAGCCTATTATGCGAATTTTTGTATTTCACGCCGGCGTCTGCGCCCGCTTCGCCGGCCGGTTTTTACAGAATCTGCCGTGTAAGCGGGGATAAACTCCCACCTCCCGGGCCCGGCCGGATAAAGCGAAAAGCAATTGTGGGTCTTTAAAGACAGGTGAAGATTAAATATAATTTAACGTGCACAGGCTTATACCGTCGCCGGCAAATTATGGGGTGGTTTGCTTATATGAAGAAAGCAAAAAATCATTCCTCACCCATGGCATGGGTATGGGGACAGACCGGCAGACACAAAAAACAGTATGTTTTTAGCGTCGTTTTGGCGACAATCGGGGTGGCTTTTTCGCTGGCTCCTTATTTCGCCGTCGTCGGAATTGTATATGGCCTGATGAATGAAAACACGGATCTGTTTTTTTATTTAATTTCCTGTCTGCTGATGGCTGTTTTTTGGATTGGCCGCGTACTGTTTCACGCATTAAGCACAGGTTTGAGCCACCGGGCAACATTTGCGGTACTTGCCGAAATAAGAAAAAAACGTCTTGAAAAATTGGCCAAGATACCGCTTGGAGCGGTACTCGAACAGAGTTCGGGGGCTTTAAAAAATACGCTTATCGAGCGTATCGACAGTATTGAAACAACACCGGCCCATATCGTTCCCGAATTTACGGCTAATTTGCTTGTTCCCTTCTTCATTATGGTATATATCTTTGTTTTGGATTGGCGAATGGGCCTGGCGTCCGTTGCAACAATGCCGATAGGAATGTTTTGCTATGCATACATGATGAAGAAGAGCGATAGATTCTACCGGCACACGATTGAGGCAACAAAAGCATTAAACGACACTGCCGTGGAATATATCGGCGGTATTCAGGTAATTAAGGTTTTCGGAAAAACAAAAAGTTCGTATGAACGTTTCGTGCATGAGACAAATGAGGCGGCGCACAGTTATATTGACCGGATGCGGGTAAGTATTCTTCCTTTTACTTCGGCAACGGTTATTATGCCGGCAACATTGGTTTTTGTTTTGCCCATCGGCGCTTTGCTCGTTAAAAACCAAATCCTTTCCGCGCAAAATCTGATTACCGTTTTGATTTTATCGGTTGGCTTGATTACGCCTCTTATTACGTTGATGAGTTACTCCGACGATCTGATGAAGATGGGTACTGTTTTTGGCGAAGTCCAAAAGATCTTGGACGCACCCGAAATGAAACGGCCGGCAGAGGCAGAACCCGTTAAAAACAACAACATACAATTGCATGATGTCCATTTTGCATATCACGAAAAAGAAGTTCTGCACGGCGTATCGCTGTCTGTTCCGGAAGGAAGTTTTATCGCTTTGGTCGGTCCCTCCGGCGGCGGCAAAACGACGCTGATAAATTTATTGGCCCGTTTTTGGGACGTCGGTAAAGGCGAAATACTCCTTGGCGGCCACAGCGTCAAAGAATATGAAATGGATTCTTTGATGGCTAATTTTAGTTTTGTTTTTCAGTCGGTTTATCTTTTTCACGATACGGTTGCAAACAATATCCGCTTCGGAAGAACCGATACGCCAATAGAAGAAGTTGTCTGTGCCGCCAAAAAAGCCTGCTGCCATGATTTCATTTCCGCTCTCCCAAACGGTTACGACACGGTTGTCGGCGAAGGCGGAGCCAATCTTTCAGGCGGCGAAAAACAGCGTATCTCAATTGCCCGCGTAATTTTAAAGAATGCGCCGATTATCTTTTTGGATGAAGCGACAGCCAACATCAACCCCGAAAACGAAAATGATCTGATTCATGCCATCGGGCGGCTGACAGAGGAAAAACCGTAATTATGATTGCCCACCGTCTGAAAACCGTAAAGAATGCGGATCAGATTCTTGTGGTTGACCGGGGAAGAATTGTGCAGCGGGGAAAACATGCGGAACTGATGAAGCAAAATGGTATATACCGCAAATTGATTAACAGCAGAAACGAAGCGGTAAATTGGGAAATAGGCAAATGATTCAACGCAGAAAAGAGAAAAATATTATGGAAAACAGGCATAAATTAAACGGCCGCGATCTGATGAACATCGGCGTATTTGGAGCCATCTATTTTGTTATTTTATTTATTGTGGCAATGCTGGGGATAATACCCGTTTTTCTGCCGCTTCTCTCGGTATTTGTGCCGATAATAGGGGGCATTCCCTTTATGCTCTTTCTGACGAAAGTAAAAAAGCCGGGGATGATTTTTATTATGGCAGTCATTATGGGTCTGCTGATGCTGTTTACGGGTATGGGATTATGGGCGTTATTAACCGGTGCGATTGCCGGTTTGATTGCGGAAGCCGTGTTTAAGAGCGGAAAATACAGCAGTGCCAAAAAAGCGGTTGTGGCATATGGATTTTTCAGCCTGTGGATTTTTGGCAATTATATGCCGTTATTCATTAACCGTGCACAGTATTTTGCGCAGCGCGCCGGCCTTGGGCAGGCATATGCCGATGCCGTTACCCGACTGATGCCCAATTGGACGGCACCCGTTCTGTTAATCTCCTGTTTTGTCTGCGGCATCCTGGGAGGGCTGCTCGGCCAAAAAGTGCTGCACAGACATTTTGAAAAAGCCGGTCTCGTTTGATGAATTACTCATCGCTGACGGCGCAAAAGAAAAAACGCAGTTTTCTCGATCCGCGGGTGAAAATAGCCCTTGTTCTGATATTGGCGGTATTTGTGATGGGCGGTGTGGGCGGCCCGCGCATGAAATATGCTGTGTTTGGATTGTCCGCCATTCCCTTTGTGCTGCTTTTGGCGGAAAAACAGCGGAAAAAATTCTGCCGCGCAAGCACGATGCTCATAATCGGATACGGCTGTCTTTGGGCGATGCCGCATTTACCCGGCATATTAAAATTTATTGCTTTGATGTGCGGATATATTTTTACGCGCTTTGTTATCACGGTTGCAATGGGAGAATACGCAGTGGCAACTACTTCGGTCAGCGAATTTATTGCGGCAATGGAAAAAATCCATATGCCGCAGGCGATTATCGTGCCAATGTCGGTTATGTTTCGAATGTTTCCCACGATTGGGGCGGAATGGAAATCGATTTGCCGCGCAATGAGTATGCGTGAAATCCGCATCACAACGGCAGGCATTGAAAAGATATTGGAATATCAGCTGATTCCCATGATTAGTTCCGGTGTGCGAATCGGTGAAGAATTATCGGCCGCCGCTTTAATTCGGGGACTGGGCTCGCCGGTCAAACGAACCAATATCTGCCAAATCGGTTTTCGCATACAGGATTGGCTGCTGACGGCAGTTTGCACGGCGGTCATATTCTTTTGGCTGTTAACCGGTTTGGGGGCAACGATATGATCGGGCTAAAAAATATCTGTTTTCGCTACGGAAGCGAAAACAGCCAAAATACAGGCGAATTAAAAAATATCAATTTAACTGTCGGCAACGGCGAATTGGTTTTGATAAGCGGTCCGTCCGGCTGCGGCAAAACAACGGTTTTACGGCTTATAAACGGCTTGATTCCGCGCTTTTACCGAGGAATTTTAAAAGGTGACGTATTATTGGACGACCGCTCTTTTAAAAAAAGTGAATTATACGATTCGGCCCGCATTGTCGGCACGGTTTTTCAAAATCCCAAATCACAGTTTTACAACGTAGACACAACCGGCGAATTGGCGTTTGCATGTGAAAATCAGGGATTGCCGGAAGCGGATATTTATCGGCGTATTGATAAAACGGTTGCCGATTTGCATATGGAAGACCTGATGGACCGAAACATTTTTCATCTCTCCGACGGCGAGAAACAAAAAATAGCCTGCGCGTCAGTTGAAACAGCGGGAGTAAAAATAATTTTGCTGGACGAGCCTTCGGCAAACCTGGATTATGATGCAACTTTAATGCTGAAAAAACTGATTTTACATTGGAAAAAAGAAGGTAAAACAATTGTTGTGGCCGAACATCGGATAGCCTATCTTTGGGATATTATGGATCGTTTAATCATTATGAAAGAGGGTGAGACGGTCAAAGAAATTAAAGCGGGAGAAAAAGACATACTTCGCGAAACAGATTTAGAGAAATTGGGACTCAGAACGCGGTTCATGGAATCACCCACGCAAATTAATATGCCCTCCGTGAAGCCGGATGACCGGGTGATCACACTGAAAAATTTCAGCTTTGCATACAACGGCGGAAAGGGCAAAACGCTAAACATTCAGTCGCTTAAAATTGCACTTAACCGGATTACGGCAATTGTGGGGAAAAACGGTGCCGGAAAAACCACTTTTCTCAACTGTTTTTGCGGTTTGGAGAGAAGCTGCAAAGGCATTTTCGAATATGAAGGCCGTATTTTAAACAATCGGGAGCGTAAAAAATTATGCTTTATGGTGATGCAAAATACAGGTAATCAGCTTTTTACCGAAAGCGTTTTGGACGAAGTTCTGATCAGTTTACCCAAAAAAACCAAAAACAGGCAGGAAGAGGCGATGAATATGCTGCGCCGCCTTGATTTGGAATCTTTGGCAAAGCGTCATCCGCAGAGCTTATCCGGCGGGCAAAAGCAGCGGCTGGCAATTGCATGCGCCCTTGCGACGGGGAGAAAAATTCTGGTGCTGGACGAACCGACGAGCGGATTGGACTATGCGCACATGCAGGAAACAGCGCACCTGTTATCGAAGATCAGATCGATGGGCACAACAATTATTGTTGTCACGCACGACAGCGAATTAATACATGCATGCTGCACAAGACTGATTCGGATGTAACGGCATTTTTCGGCGGGCGTCTCTTCTGCCTATCGCCTACCGAACTTTTTATCTTTAACTTTATCGGTATTATCCGTTACGGAATGGATCAGGCGCGGTCTGCAAAAACAATGCCTGCTTTTAAAGTTTCGGCATTCATTTGCTTCATGCACACTTTTAAAAATTTCTTCTCCAGTCATTTGCTGCCAGTTTTTCTAAATTAGTTCTGTTGTCTTTGTTGATCCTGCCGCTAAACTGCACTTCATATCCCACTTTTTTCCCCAGGTGCAGGAAACGGATAACCTTATGCATCCACCATGGTTTAAGGCCGAATTCTTCAATTTCATGCCACGGCATTAAGACAAAATCGCTTTTTAACGGGGTGCCCAGTTCTTTTTCATAAATACCTTTTGGACTGAAATAAATGATGAATTGGCGGCTGCTGTCCGTTGCATAATACAGCGTGTTAATAAATAATTTAACGATATCGCTTTGCCAACTGTTGTGCTTAACGGCAACCAAATAATTATCCGTATCGCCGAAAGCCGCCCGAACCTGCGATCTAATCTCTTCCATATCATACGCAAAAAAGCTCATTGCCCTCTCCAATCACCTGCATAAATACATCTTTCCAAAATTAAACATATTTATACTCCGTTTCCCAAAAACGGAGTGATGATATTATTTCCATACGCCGCGCTCCCCGCTTCAAATCGGCGGGCAGTTGGCGCAGAATCTGCGGCACCCTTTTTCCTTACGGAATTCCGCTGTTCTATTCTAATTTCAGCTTTCATGCAGTCACCTTTTGGTTACATTTATAGCACTTTGGTGCTATTTATAGTACCACTTTTAAATATCCCGTCAACAGTTTTCTGCCGCTAAAAGCCAAGGCAGATTTTACGCTTCGGGCAGGGAACGCAATTTTGCCGTTATCTCCCCCACCCGGATCTTTCCGAACATTTTCCGCCGCCGGTTTGCGCATCCTACAAAAAGAATGCTTTCGCATAAGGATCGCGAACTCTCCGCCATGCTCTGCCGTTTCGGGAAAATATAAACCATATTGTAAAATAACCGAAAAGAGATGATTGTTATGTGCGGAAAACAAATAACGTATTTTTTCACTTATATTGCCTGCGTTGTAATTATTCCGGTTGTCTTATCACTGATTGCCGACAGCATACCTAAAAATGACAGCCTGTTTCCGAGCGGTCATCCGTTTGACTACATAGACGATAAAGCATTTTTTATCGGATTGGTTTTAGACCTTGGACTATACCTGTATCCGCTGCATCTCATTTTTATTAACAAGACAACATTGAAAATATCCAAATCTCTGTTCCTGCCATCTGTTGGTTTGGCGATATTTTTACCGCCGGCCGTTTTAATTTTGTCAGATGCTTCAATGCGGGAATAGTTCTTTATATTTATGCCTTACGCAGCTATGGCATTCGTCGGGCCATTTCTGATTATCTACTTCATAAAACGCAAAATCTGTAAGGGGTAGGCCTCTTTCGCTCCCTCCCGCATTGAAAAATGTATCGTCAAAACTTTAAATTATGCCGGCCGCCGGGCTCCGGTAAACCGCAGTGCGGATGAAGCGAACAATATTCGCAAAGGAACTTTAAATTATGCCGGCCGCCGCGCAGAGAAGCGTTCTATATTTAAGGCATAATCGCACGTGAGGTTCAGAAATTCCACATCATGCGAAACGATGAAAATAATGCGCTCGCGGTTTTTAAGCGACTTAATGCAGCGCGATATGGCAAGCATGTTTTTATAATCCATACCGCTGGTGGGCTCATCGAAAAACATCAGCGCCGCTCCGTCAACTATACTGGCGGCAATGGCAACGCGCTGCTTTTGACCTCCCGACAAACTCATGGGGTGCGCCTGCTTAAACGCGCGGATGTTCAGCTGTTCTAAAAGCGCATCAAGGGAATCGTCCGTCATGTTTGTGTGAGTAAGCGTAAGCTCGTGTTCAACCGACTCGCTAAAAAGCTGGCTGTTCACGTCTTGCATTACCAGCGACGACAGCGCAACCCGCCTTCGTTTGTTGCATTGTTTTCCCCGGTAGAGCACGGTTTCTTTGGAGTGCTTCATAACGCCTATCAGGCTTTTGATGAAGCTCGACTTGCCGCAGCCGTTTCTTCCAACAATGCCATAAATGTTGTTCGTTTGGAACGTGACGCCGCTTATGAACAGGCCGTTTGTGCGCACGTCGCGTGCGGTGCTGTTGTCTGCGCGAACATCGCGTTGCTTTGAGAAGCTCAGCGCAAGCTTCTCTATGCGAAGTTCCGAGTGCAGCTCCGTACCAGGCTTCGCATCAGGCTCCGAACGCAGCTCCGAGCGTGCCACCGTACCAGGTTCTGTACCAGGCTCGCCGCTCGTGTTTTCCGCGCACGGTAGCAATTCAGGCACCGTAAGCACGTCATCGCTATTGCTCCTCAGCCCGCGCGCATGCAGCTCATCGCGTGTTAAGTGGGCGAATTCCTCTTGCGTGTAGCAGCGTTGTATTTCCCCTTTCTGAATATGAACAAGCCGGTCAAGTATGTAGCGCAGGTAATACAAGCGATGCTCGGCAATAAGCAAGGTAATGCCCTGCTGTTTTAAGCGTTTGAGCATGTCAGCAAGCAGCGCAATCGAAATGTGATCCAAATTCGAGGTTGGCTCATCAAGCAGTATCAGTTTGCACCCTGAAATATAAGCGCCGGCCAGGCATAGAATTTGCTTTTCTCCGCCCGACAGCTCAAAAATGCTTCTGTTAAGCAAGTGAGCAATCGGAAACAGAGAAAGCAACTCCTGCAGGCGCGCCTGCATCTTCTCTTTGGGCACTCCCGTGTTTTCGAGAAAAAACAGGAGCTCCTGCGTTGTATCGACGTTGAAAAAATGCGTTTTGGGATTTTGAAACACCGACGAGGCAAGCATTGCAATTTCATATATTTGCTTTTGAGTAAGCTCGTCGCCATCAAGGGCAATGGTGCCTTCGATGCGCGCATTATCGTAGCGCGCGCCTAATCCGTTTATGGCATTTATGATGCTCGATTTGCCGCTTCCGCTTTCGCCCGTCAAAACAATGCATTCACCTGGTGATACGTTAAGGTTGATAGCATGAACCACCTGGTTTTCATCGTAAAACACGCTTAGATTGCGCAGTGTAAGCATGCAATCCCTCCTGCAATTAGTGCCGCAACAATGCCCATATACAAAAAATCGACAACACGAAAGCGAATGGTGGTGTAGTGCGTTTTGGTGCCGGGGTTGGATATGGCTTTGCACTCTGCGGCTTTGGTAATGTCGTCGGCAAGATTGCACGACACAATCATCAGCGGCACGAATACGTATTCTAAATAGCGTGCTGGGTGGCGTTTAGAAATGTTGCGAATGCGCATAGCGGTGGTAATGGCGGCGCTTTCTTCTTTGAACGCCGGGAAAAAGCGAAACATCACCGCCAGGGGAATTGAGACGCATTGCGGTACTTTCAGCAGGTAAAGTGAGGAAAGGATGGCGCTCACACTTGAACCTTTCACCAGGAACTTTCCTGCTAAATACGGCAGCATGAACAATTTTATCACCAAGCCGACACACAAGAATATCTTCAGCACATCAGGCAGACTCGAAAGCGCGTCAAAATTCGGCACAAAACTAAGCAGCGTGTACACAATCAGCGCTTTTATCACGGTTGTGCGGTAGTCGTTCAGATACAGAAATACCAGGAGCGTAATAAACAGCGGAATTTCGGTAGGGAGGTGCTTAAAGACGCACAGGCCTGCAAGCACCAGCACCACGCATTTGCTGATGGGGTTTGGGTTGAACGGGTGCGCGTGCGAACCGCAAAACGAACGGATAATGTCTGCAGCCGCTTGCGCGGTGTCGCTCGCAGCTGCTTGCGCTGTGTCATCTGTGACTGCTTGCGCGTTCTTCTGCGCGTTCGCTTCGCACGACGTGGCGCTGATACTTTCGTTCTTGGTTGATATACGCATGTGAACAGCCTTTGTTACGCAACAATTCCGGCTTTTACAAAGTGCTTCTTTAAGAGCTTTTTACCGATAAGCGCCCCGATAATCGCTCCCACAATTGCCCCGATAGTTACTAAAATCATGCTTTGCCATGTAAGAATTTGAACAAGCTGCGCTATATAAGCATCTCCCATCGGCTTACACAGTTCAAGAAAACGCTCGCGCACAAAAATCATCTGGCTTAATACGCCAGGAATCCATAGCGAATACACTGCATATGCCAGCGTGTTCCAGGTGAAGCTGGAGTAGTTGCCAATTTTGCGCAGCACTTCGGCAAGCAGGGTCGTGATAATGACAATCACTAAAACAACGTACGTGTTGCCCAGCAAGAACGTGAGAGCGGGCGGTATGATAGCAAAAATCGCAAACGCAAACGCTTTTTGTTCTTTCGCCATAAATAGCAGCACCAATGGCCCAGCAATAATGGCGGCAATGGTGGGGTAGATCAAATACAAAATCGGCACAATCCCCATACAGTCGCATGCCATGATAATGACAAGGTAAATCACATCGAAAATACCGATAAGAACTAAATCTTTCAGCATAAGTGAAGAACGTTGATTTGACGTGGTGTTTTGTTGTTTCATCCTAATCTCCTTACTTTATGGATAACGCGAACTTATCTGTCGCGTGTGGTGCCGTGATACGTGGTGCTGTGTTGCGCGCTGCCTCAATACACGAACTCATCTGCTGCCTGTGTTTTCTCGATCAGCTTTTGGTAGCTTGAACTGGAACGAAGCAGCTCGCTATGCGTACCGCACGCTTCAACGCGGCCCTCTTTCAGCACCACAATGCGCGCTGCGTTCTGAATCGACTTCATGCGGTGCGAAATGATGATAACGGTTTTGTTTTTCATCAGCTCATTGAGGGATTCTTGAATTTTTCGCTCGTTGTCAACATCTAAGCTTGACGCAATTTCGTCCAAAATCAGAATTGGTGCATTTTTCAAAAACGCGCGCGCAATGGAGATGCGCTGGCGTTCACCGCCCGAAAGCTGCTGGCCATTTTCCCCGATGAGCGTATCAAAACCCTCGGGCAAATCGTCAATAAAGTCGCACTGCGCAAGCTGCGCGGCACGCTTCACTTCCTCATCGCTTGCACCTTCGCACCCAATGCGAATGTTTTCAAGAACGCTTGTGTTGAACAGCACGACATCTTGAAACACAATTGATACGTTGCGATACAAACTTTCAGCCGACGCGTCTTTAATGTTCACGCCGCCAATGGAAATGCTGCCCGAATCGAAGTCGTACAGGCGCGCTATCAGGTGCAACAGCGTCGTTTTGCCGCAGCCCGACTCACCCACCAACGCGCACACGCTGCCTTGCGGCACCGTAAAGCTAACGTCTTTGAGCACCGGTTTGTTGGCATCGTAGGAAAAATTCAGGTGTTCGATGCTCATGTCAAAGGACGAAAAGTTTACATCGCGCCCGCTAAGCGCTTTTGCGTTTCGGATTTCGTTGATGCGTTCCACTGCCGAATTGATGTAGAAAATTTCCATGAAAAACTCTATGTTCGCATCGACTGCTTCTTTGATTTTCATGGCAGCAAGCACGTAGCCTATCAGGTACAATATCGAAATTTCTCCCGTTTGCATAAGGAAAATGCCGCCCACAATCGTAAATGCAAGCGAGAAGTGGTCAAAAATTCCCGAGCCCATTATCAGGAATGCCGCATTGCGTTCGGTTTTCCAATGCACGCGCTGCGTATCTTCAAGTCGAGCGTATAAACTGCTTTTGACGTGCTCTGTTAAATTGAACGCGGTAATTTCTTTCGACATCTCAATGCGCTCTTGAAACGCCTGCGAATTTTCGCGCAGGCGCACGTAATGTTTGTTGAACTGTGCGCGTGCGTAGTTTTTCCCCAGCACAATCAGCCCAAACGACACCAAGGTTGGCACAATGGCAAGCAGCGCCATTTTCCAGTTGCCGATAAGCATCAGTATCGTAATTACGGGTAAGAACAGGCAAAACCCAAGCGCTTTGGGAATGGCGTGACTGCCTGCGTGCTCGATTGCCGCTACGTCGGCCATAATGCTTTGCGCAAGATCGGCAAGGTCGTGCTTCGAGAAATACGACATCTCAAGCTGCGAGAGCTTCTGCGCAATTTCGATGCGCAAGTTCGCCGCTTCCTTGTAGGTTTCGTTGTATTGCGATTCGTATTCAAAGCTTAGCAACACTGCCATTACGATAAGCGTGATCAGCGAAAACAGCACGTAGGTGAGGGTGCCGTGCACGTGTTGCAGCAGCAGTTGATCAACCAACAGCAGCAGTAACATTGCCGGGCACATCGTTATAACAAATACCAAGAAGCTGAACATGCCTCCCTTAAGAGCGCCGTGAACTCCCTGGTCAGTTAGGGCGAAGCTGCGTTTCAGAAACTTATTCATTGCTTACTCTCCATTCGTTCGCCTGAGTATAGAGCGTGTAAAGCCGTTTATACTTTCCGTTTTGCGCAATAAGCTGCGCGTGCGAGCCGCGTTCGACGATTTTCCCCTGTTCGGCAAGCAAAATTTCGTCAACGCCCGTGATGGACGACAGGCGATGCGCAATCATGATTACCGTTTTACCGCGCATCAGCTGCTTGAACGCTTTTTGCAGTTCGTATTCGTTATCGGCGTCAACAGAAGCCGACGCTTCATCCATAATGACGATGGGTGCGTTTTTCAAGATGGCGCGCGCAATAGCAACGCGCTGCGTTTCGCCACCCGACAGGTATACGCCTTTCGTTCCAATAAGCGTATTTTCGCGTTTTTCCAGCTTGTTGATGACGCTGTCAAGCCCCGCTGCCGACAGCGCCGCCATCACTTCTTCATGCGATGCATCGCGCTTAGCGCAGTGAACGTTGTTGAACAGCGTGTCATTGAACAGTTTGGCGTCCTGAAACACGAACGCAATTTCGCGGATGAGCGCCTCTTGCGTGTAGGAGGAAAGTGGTTTTCCGCCAATCAGCACCGCGCCCGAATCAAGCGGGTAGTACGCGCAAATAAGCTTCGCAATGGTCGACTTGCCCGAGCCCGACTCGCCCACCAGCGCATATATCTTGTTTTCCTCAAGCGTGAACGACAAATTTTGAAGAACGTGTTTGTCGCCGTAGGAAAATGACACGTCCTTAAACTCGATGGAGTGGTGCGCAAAATGCGTTTCGTTTCCAAAATGCATAGATTCATCAGCCATTTGTTTGTACAGCGCTTCAAGCGAATCAACCGCGTAGTTGCCTTGGAATGCAAACATGCCAATGTACATAACGCCCATGAATGCGGCAAACATCACGCCCGACAAGAACAGCACCATTATTAAATCGAGCGCAAGGATAGAAGGACTTCCCAGTTCAGGCAGGAAAAATACAATCGGGAGAACAAGAATTGCCGCCACACCAAAGAACAGCCACTGATAAAAAACGTAACTTTTTTTACAATGCCTCGAGTACTGGTACGCGTAGTCGGAGTAGGTGTGAATAAGCGTGAACAGCTTTTTCATCGAACTAATTGATACGCCGAAAATTTTAATGACGGCAATTCCGCGAATGTATTCGACCGTTTCCGCTGATAGCCTGTCAAGTGCGTCCTGATATACTTTCATGAATTGGCTGCCGCCCATCATGCTTGCCAGGATGCCTCCCGTAGCAAGCGTAAGGATGGTAACGCATAATCCAACGCGTATGCTTACCAAGAAACTTACAACAATGATAAAAATGGGCATCAGGAATGCCTTGGTGGCATCGGGGATGATGTGCGCTACAATCGTGTGCGTCATCGCTGCGTTATCGTCGATGGTTTTACGAATAGTGCCTGATGAATGGGTATCAAAAAACCGGAAGCTTGCCGTGTTTAGCCCTTCAACGCCGCGTTTGCGCAGCGCGGTTTCCAAGCTGAAGCCCACGTGATGCGCTATGAGCGCCGAAATTCCTAGAAATATGCTTCCTGCCAGCAACAACAGCACGATCACGAACGCAAAACTTTGCGCGCGCTGCAGGTTGCCGTCCACGATAAGCGCGTGCAAAAAACGATAGATGGTATAGTATCCGCCCGCAATAAGGATGCACGATACGCACGATATAATAACTGCCAGTATGGCTAAGCCTTTAAGCCGGGGAATGTAGGCGAACAGTTTTCGGTAGGTGTTCATAAGCGTTCCTTTGCTGATGGGGAAGGTGTTGCGTGGTGCTGCTTGCGTTGGCGCGGTTGCTGCGGGTGCGGTTGCGGTACGTGGGGCTTACTTTCCTCCGCGCACGGATTGTGCGGTTGCGGTGCGTCCATACGTTCTGCTTGTGACGTGCTGTTTTCAGAATCACTTTGCGCCAGAATACGTAAAATGATGTCTTTTATAAGGTCTTGATTGTCTTGCACAAGCTCGTGCGCTTTCAGTACGTTTGCAGAAAGAATAATTGCATTTATAAAAAATGCCATAAACGCAACCCGATTTGGAGCGATATTGAGAGTTTCTGTTTCGATGTTTTGGGTCTTAAACATTTCCAATGTTGTGCGCTCAAGTTGCTTATATACTTCGTCAAGCCGGGAGTTTCTTTTTTTAGCCAGCAGCAATTCAACGTAGACAGGCATAAGCTCATTTGTATCAACAGCCTTTTTTGCCATTTCTTCGGCAAGAAATTCCATGCTCCACTGCCTGCCGTCTGCTATCGATTGCGCAATAACGTTGTTGCGGTATGCAATGCCGTCAAGCATGATGTCATACAGTATGCCGGTTGTATTTTTGTAGTAGTGATACAGGCCGCCTTTTGAAAGGCCCGTTTCTTTCACAAGATCTTCCATCGCGGTATTTTCAAAGCCCTTTTCCGTAAAAATACGTGCCGCCGCACGCTTGATTTGCTGTTTGCGCTCATCAAAGCTCAGGCGCTTATTACGAACCATAGGCCACCTCCCCGCTGTTGGCGCGTGCGGCGTCAGAACGGCACGCTATCGCGTCACGTGCATACGTACCCACACGCACGTTATTGTCTGCGCTGCATAACACACATATTAAGAGCTGTTTTTTCTCCCATGCCGGCATCATTTTCTGCCGTTCCTGCGCGTTATGCGCCGCCGCACGCTTATATCGACGGTTGCGTCGATATAAACAGTATAAATTAGGATTGCCTTACTTTCAAGTGCTTCTTGGTGCGGGATAAGAGATGCGCGGGTGCGCCTGCAGGCAGAGCGGCAGGCGCGCGCTTCCCTGCAGCAATGCGTTGCGGCGCAGCAAATGAAAACAGCCTTTACACCCGGATAAAAATACCGCTAAACTTAATGCTTCCTGTCCCGCAGGTTTTATAATTCGCCAAAACCGTGTTTGGTGCGACCGGTGCCGGCAGCGCACATAAAAACACCTCAATCTTATTACTTCACTACAGCTTTCCCATTCACGCAATGCACAATGTAGTGGGCACATCCCTCCGTTTTATAGCCAAGATTGGCTTTATTCCCATCAGAAACTTCGGTACTGCCATTCTCGCAGGCTACTTCAAGACGCGCATTTTTTGCAATCGTCCCTTCCAAAACACTCGTGCCGTTTAACGTATCAACCACGCACACACCGGTTGCCTCCGCATTTTTAGCCACGGCAGAACCGTTAAAACACTTCAGAAAAATATCATTCGCCTTAACGTTTCTTGCCTCTACCCTGCCGTTATGAACCTCTGCATAAATCCTGTCGGCTTTAATATCCGTTACCGAGACTTTACTTGACTCAGCTTCAATCTCACAAAAATCAACATTTCCCGGCAACGTAACAATGACTTCAGGATCGCCTTTAGCCGGCCACCTAAGCCGGTAAAAAGCCGGCACTTTTTCTGTTTGGACGAGCTGTATGCCGTCTTGGTTTTCTTCGGTTTTAAATATATCTTTTTCACAATTAACATAACTGACGTTAAAAGACTCAGCTCTTCTGACGGTTAGGCCAATATCCACCGTTTTTGCCGCAAACTTCCTACCATTGGCCACTTGAGCACCTTCCTCGTTAATGAATCGCCCGCCTTAATTATCAGACTAACAAACTTTGATTTTTTTATCATGACAGTTAGCCTAAACAGAGCTTCCCCACCTCACAGGAGGGGGTAAAAGGGGTGCATTTTCGCAGCATTTATCCTTGTGCGCCCTGCCTTAAAAGCAGACCCGGAACACCACGGCCGCAAGTCCGTCTTGCGGAGCCGCATCAGCTGCCCGGAATCCGCCTCCGCCGAAAGGGACTCTTTTGAAAACCTTACGGCAGAATCTCGCAAAAGCCCCGGTAAGTGCAGGTACCCTCTTGCCGAACGGTATTCAGGCGAAACCTGAGGAGCTGCAGAACATCATCGCCGGCCACTTTACCGCGGAATTAAAACCATGGAATTCAACTCCGGGATCACAATCAATATCGAAGCATAAAAACGCTCCCCCGCCGCCGACGCACCTGCCGGCAGTGAGGAGCGTTGGCCCGTCTTAATTCCTTTGTCTCGTTAACACTATCCCAACAACAGCTCCCATTAAAACAACAGGTGCCAATCTGAAAAAGATCCATTCAAACGCATGAAAGAGTGTTCCCGCTATTGCAGTTTCCGGATCATTGAAATCCCAGCTCAAATAGGGACTGTTTTGCGAAATCAGAACTGCGGCGGTTATCACAGTCAGTGCACACAAAGCGATAAACAACCAGTGTAAAACTTTTCGTTTAGCAGCTTTGCTTCGTGCCAACTGCAGATTGACGGCCTCCGGTTTTTCAGAAATTACTTTCAAATCATCAACGGGCAGCGCAGTCTCCGTATTCGTTTCACCGAGCAAAACGCTAACCGGCGTTTCAAGAATCTGCGAAATGCCGATCAGCATTTCGGAATCCGGAACCGATAAGCCGCGCTCCCATTTGGACACAGTCTGTCTCACTACATTCAGCTTAACTGCAAGCTCCTCCTGTGACAGTCCTTTCGATTTTCTTATGGACTGAATATTCTCATTAAGCATCGAGGATAACCTCTTTCTTCCGGTCGTTATTCTCATTGTAGGAACAGCATGCCGTTGCTACAAGCAACGTGGATTAACATTTTTATTTCCTGCATCTATCTCACGGCCACAATTCTCCGACATCTGACTCGGCCGCCCAACATAGTGACATCTATCGGAGCAACTCAACTCTCACATTTTTGACCCGATTTACCTTTGGATAAGTTACCGAAGAGCGTTTTGCATCCACGGTACCATTTCCCCAATTACCCGAAAGCCTTAGCGTTATTAGGCTTTTGAGGCCATTTTCCTTCCGCTCCTGACATCAAAACAGACGTTCTCCACGCGGATTGAGAGCACGGGTAATATTTCTGCACTTTTTAACGATGGGAAAAATCCCGATATCAATATAGTCCTGTTTTTCTGCCCGCTTTATAATCTTCTTCAAAACCGATTAGGTTATACTTTTTATAAATTCCATATCCAAATGCAGTAAATGCAATATCTCCTTGCTACCACTAAGTCAACAAATTTTACAACACTTATAATAAGTAAAAGCGCATCTTTCTATCGGGTATGTCAACCATTCCCAAAATCGGAAAATTTCTTTAGCCTGAAGCTTTATACAGTCTTTTTGCGTGGCGGATAATAGGTCTTTAGAGATTTTGAGCTACCATTTTTCATTTTGTTGCCTTCGTTTCAGCATTGAAGTATATTATCCGCGATAGGGGGCGCAAATTTATGGATAAAAATGAAAATATTAATTTACCTACGAAAGTCACTGTTACTTTAGATCTTGACAAATTATACAATGAACTAAAAGAAAATGGTTGGAAACCTAATCGTGCAGCTAAATACTACAGGCATTACATCCTTAAACATATTGACAAAGAAGATACTATTCTTGGGCCTGATGAAAGCGTGAGATATCTATTTGATCTGCTGACCACAATTTCATCCCGTCATTTCTTATCAATGATTGAACCGGGCCCCGGTAAAGACGCTCTTATAAAACGTGTTGTATACGAATATGAAAAATAGGGATATGCAAATATTATTTTCTTTTAAGCTGGAAACATATTTACCTGCATATTGAATGTCCCTGCCTGTCCGGATAGCCGGAAAACATGATTAATTAGTTTCTTTTTTCCTTATAGCCTATAACAACTTTACCTGTTTTCTTAATCCCTGGTACTTTAAGAACATCAGAACTTGACTTGTCTTTTAAGTCAAATTTCCCAACTAAAAATAAAGCTTTAAATCCCGGACCGGGTAAATTGAACGATGAGTCAACTAATTTGATACGCTTATCTCCAAGAGTGACTTTAGATAGGTCGTAGTTAGACTCAAGAATGTCTCGCGCAGCAAAGAGATACAGCTCATCATGATTCATGTAGTTTTCCGGTATATGAAACTCTTCTTGAGACACAGCTACTGTTTCCCAATGGTACGACGCAAGCTCTGCCTTCTCCTTATCGTCGTCGCACCCGGAAAGAGAAAAGAGAACGCCTAGCAGCAGAAGCATAACAAGACAACTTTGAAAAATGGTTTTACAAAAAATTGTTTTACTCCTCATAACACTGCTAACCTCCTTTTCGTTAACACCACTTTACATCAAATACTTATAAAACAGATCTTACTTATCACGCAACTTACCAACTTGCGTAAATTCCTTATCCCCAACACGCATCTTCTTATCAGTGAACTTTACGCGCATCATTCTGCTAATAATATGCTCATCCGTTATCAGCACAAAAAATTGCTTTTCTTTTTTATTCACCAAGTAATACTGTTCACTGCCAATAGTCTTTACCGCTTTACCGAATGCAAACGTATCAAGCAAAGGAATACTACCGAACAAAGCAGTAATCCACCCGATAAAATTATCCATAAACTTTTCAGACGAATTTGGAATAAACTTCGTCACCGTGAGCATAATAATTTCAGCGTCCGGATATTCATCGCGAATAATTTGTTCCTTTATCTTGATTTTCTTACGAACACCCAATTTTGCATTAAGACCATACTTCGCTAAATCAATAGGCTTCTTAATGATTGACAAATCAATAGCATTGTCTTTATCCAACAAATAGTCGACAGTAACACCCAGCGCATCCGCAATCACCTTCAAATTTGCAACATCCGGCAGACCGCGACCACCTTCCCACTTCGCTACCGCAGCACGCGAAACCATAATCATTTCAGCAAGTTCTTCCTGAGTTAAACCCGCTTCCACGCGCGCATTTCTGATTTTTTCTCCTAACAACATCGTATAACTCCTTTCATTGGCTATGAGTTTTCGTTCTTAACGATTATTTGTTTTGCTCGTAATGCAATTAATAATCGCACTGCGTAATTACATGCTAACGAGCAACATATAAATAGAAAAGGAACGAACGAGAACGCAAGCGTTACGAATCGTAACATGGCATTTTCTTGGCACACGCGCACATAATTATGTAAAAATAGCTGTTTCAAAAGAAATTTATACAAAACTAACAGAGAACGTACAAAATCCAAGGTGCACGAGCCATACAACACAACGCGCCGAAGACCGATATCCGCCTCATTGCTCTGCTCTCATTCATGCCAATCCCCAACAACGAACATCCTGAATAAGGCAACAGAAACATACGTTTGTTGTCAAGCGCATATCAGAATCGACAAACGCAAGGATCCAAGCGCGCAGCAACAGATGCTAATCCACTCTTGACATCAATACTACAAGTCTCGACGTGATTGTTGGGCTATTTTTGAAAACCGGTCTAAATTCTTTGTTTTTCGCCTATTTGCAGGCATTATCGATAGTTTGCTTACACCTGTTATTTCTTACCTTGATTAGGCAATTTTATTTTTGCTAAATTGTCCCGGCATAATGAAGCGAAATTATTTTTGCTTCATGCGTCTTGTCCAATCGGGATATTGCACAAACTCAGTTCTAGTTTCCAAGCCATGAAATATAGTATCCGGCATTGCGCCATACACAAGAACAACGCGCGGCTCAAGCTCATCTAACATAGCAATCAAGCCTTCCCTAAAATATCGTTTAGATTCAGATGATTTAATTTGCCCGTAGGTTCCAATTGAAACGATGCTATGTTTGTCTACGCCCTGGAAAGCCACTTTTTCTCCCAATAATTCATTGGTATAGGTTCTTTCATCACCCCAACGAATATTAGGTATAACGTAAATCCCCTGTTTGCTTAAATAGTAACCAACTGCTCGATTTAAATAGATGCCTGCGATTTGCACGCAAAGTGGAGCATCAATGTAGAGAGAACAATCAGGTGAAATCACTCCGGGATATTGTTTTAGTTCTTCAACGTACTCTTCCGTATGCATCAAAACGTCTCTGAACTTAACGTCGTGTTCGTAAAAGCAAACAAAGTCTTGCTTATCACAGCTACGCTGCCTTCGTGAAAACGGTACAAGACCACTGAGTACAACAATCTCCTTAGGAGCATCAATATGCGGTATTTCAAATTTTCCATCAAAGAATGCTGTTTCAATTAAAGAAACTCTGAAACCTTCATCTACAAGAGTTTCTATTTTAGGCATCAGTATCCTCAAGGAAATCCTCTGCGCACTCTATGCAAAAATCCACATGGTACCTCTTAGACTCTTCAGGAAATTTTGCCATCAAGCTTTTATAACACTCTACAAGTTCTCTGCTTCGTGTCTTTTCAGCCAAATCCTCTATAATTTCACTAATCCAACTAAACTCATCTGCCGTGCACTCATTTTTTAAGTACTCGATAGTTGATGGTATATCTTCAGCTAATATTTCAACTTCCTCCTTCCAACACATTTCTAGTCCGTAATCGTATTCATTATGCGTTTCATTGCGCTTTTTAATTACCTCTTTAAATCTTTGTACATCCATTATTTCTTACCTCTTTTCTTACGCGGTTGTTTAGAATCGGAATCTTCAACAGTATCCTCTCCCAGGGCTGCTTCGGCATACTTCACACAGCCGGCAAAGTTAAATGTCTTAGCCACGTCAGGATATTTTTCCCTAGATTCTTATAGCATTCCACAATCTCTCTACTCTGTATTTCAGTAGCGAGATCATCAATAATTTCACTAATCCAAAAGAACTCCTCTGCCGTACAATCATTTTTTAAGTACTCGATAGTAGATGGTATATCTTCAGCTAATATTTGAATTTCTTCTTTGTCACACATTTCTACGCCATAATCGTATTCGTCATGAGTTTCATTGCGTCTTCTAATTACTTCTCTAAACTTTTGTACATCCATTATTTCTTACCTCTTTTCTTACGCGGTTGATTTGAATCGGGAAAGATTGTACCGATTTGACCGTGTGTTCGTATAACTCCCACACGCACGCCTTTCCAAGTACCAAATACAATAACCCCATCCTTCACATGCTTGTTCCCTTTTAAATTAGCAACATGTTCACCCGCATGTTTAATGTCCTTGCTTGTCCAACTAGCAGGAAACCAAGATTGATATATACCCTCACGTTTCTTTTTGTTCCAATGCTTGGGTAAATATCCAACTCTTACGCCATTGGGATATGTTTTCACAATATGATACTCAATTCCATATTTATCCAGTTGCTTAAGCCCGGTTTGTCCGTGCCCGCCGGATTTTAATCGGATATGGTTATCCTTCTGTGGCTTAGTGTATGCTCCTTCATTAGAATGAACGACAGCAAACTGACTTGCCGAACCGGCGGCTCCGCGCGTATTTAAAACTCGTCCACTTTTAGTTGTTCCCATTTACTTCACCCTTCACCATATGTGTACGGTGAAGAGCTTTATTTGTATTTAATTTCACCATATATCACTCCTTTATACCTGTTCTTAAAACAGGTGTTCTTTCTACTTTTTTCTTGTAGTTACTTAGTAGGCGTGATAAAATAGTCATTGCTTAGATGGGTGTTTTATAACGCCTACATAAAACGCTTTTGAATTGCTCCAACAATTTAGAAGCGTTTTATTTTATCGACACATTCATAACTGTTCCCCCTTTTCTTTCAATTCATAAAACCAAAATGCTATCGGATCAATATTTTTTATAAATTCTTTTTCATGACTAAATAATTTAAATCCGAGTTTTTTCTTACGATTTGCAATATTTGCGCCTGCATTACAAGCAGCTTCAAAACTTACACCACAAAATGCCACAATCTCATTGGGTGATTCTATACCCTTCAACATGAGGTAAGCAGTTGGACACATGAAATGCCTTGCAAAATAATCAGCTAAATCATCTTTAGAATCATCTTCATCTTCGCAAATATAATGCCCAATTTCATGAAAAACGGAAAGACGGACTGCACCTTCTGACCCAAACGCATCGTTGTAATAAATCGTTGGTGGATTTTCTTTAGACTCTTTAACAAAGAATGCATGATTCGATTTCTTTTGCAACAGATTTTTAGCCTCATCGGAAAAAGCAGAATAGGAAACAAGAGCTATTTTCATCTTCCGACAAAGCTCTTTTTCATCAATCGGAAATGCTTTGATATTGTAATCAACATATATTGAATAAATCAACTTATCCAATTCGTCATATTCACTTCCGCTTCTATACATCCGCTTTACTCCCAAGAAGCAGTGCAATTAGCTCATTTTTTTCTTCAGCTGTCAGCTCGCCGCCTTTTCTGGCAATAGCCGTAGATATTGTTTCATAAGCACTTGCTTTACTCTCTTCTCCATCGTCAAGAAGATATTCAGTTGCAACACCAAATGCTTTAGCAAAGTTCACTACAATATCAAGTCGCGGTCTACGCTCAGAACGAAGATACCTCGATACTGAACTTTCTGTAATGCCGCTTAATTGCGATAACTGTTTTTGGTTAATACCTCTATCGTTCATTAAGTTCTTAACCTTTTCTTGCCAGCTCATACTAATTCCTCCTTTTATACTTGCAATTATATATTGCATTTTGGCAATTGTCAATGTCAAAACATCGTACTTGTAAAATCGTAGCCTTAATTAAAGGATTTATGCTAAGCAGAACATGCTTTACAAAGTTTTATTAATATTTTTCGAACTATATTTCTTACTCTTTCTGTGCATCTTTCCGTCTTCTCCAACTTCCACATTACTCCGAGACGCCATCTCAAGCTCAACGGCTTCAAACTTCTCTTTAGAAATAATTCCGGAATGATGATCCGAATACAAATATTGCCTGTCAGAACCGCCTGAATCAGCTATAGCCACATCGCCTGTATATTTACGCCTAGTCAAAGTGCTCTCAACAGCCTGTTTACTCCAGGTGTCTTTCCCCTTTGGAGACTTAACACCTTTACTTTTTAACCTTTCAATAATTCCACCAACGCTTAAACCTTCCAGATACCAATCAAAGATAGCTCTCACTACCTTCGCTTGCTCTTCATCAATAATAAGCATTCCATGTTTATCTTTTTATAACCATAACAAGCCTTACTATAAAGATCTGATGTGCCATCTTCTGCTCTGTGTTTTAAGCCAAAGCGTATATTTTCACTTCGCCAGTCATTTTCAGCCTGACAGCACGCTTGAACCACACTGATTAAAAGTTCATCATCGACAGTTTCCGTATCAATCTTATCAGCCTCAAAGATAATTCTCGTGCCACAAGCTTTAAGCTTTCTAATAGCCTCTAAGCCTTCTTTCGTATTACGACCAAAACGGCTCACACTTTTAGTAAGAATAATATCAAGATTACCTTTCTCGCATTCTTCAATGCGTTCTATTGCACCATCCCAATCACCAGGATAATTGCAATTGACATCTATGTATTCCTGGGCACTAAACTTCTCATTTGTGCAATGCCAGCGAATAACAGCAAATATTCTCATTATGATAATTAGTCTAAACCTCATTTTCCTCAGTATATTGCTGCAAATTACCTTCAAAACCAGTAATCTTTTCATTCTCGATAAGTAACAAAGAATCCGCTACATTGTTGATAAAGGACACATCATGCGTCACGAAAAGCAAGGGTCTGTCGTAGCCTTGAAGCAGCTCTTCTAAGGCTTCTATGGCACGAATATCTAAAAAGTTAGTTGGCTCATCCATCACCAAATAATTAAAGTTACCTGTTAGAAGCTTCGCCAATTTCACCTTGGCTTTTTCACCATCACTAAGCACATTCACTTGCTTGAACACATCATTTGTTTTGAAACCTAGACGAGCCAAGATGATTCTCGTCATTGACTGGTCATAGAATGAATAAGGTAATACGTTGTCTAGAATCGTTTTTGTATAGTCGAGTGTTTCTCCTAGCTGACTATAGTAACCAATTCGTAAATTCGGATGCGTCCACGTTTCACCGTTAAGAATCATGTTGAGCAAAGTGGTTTTCCCTGAACCGTTGTCACCTAATAAGGCAACTTTATTTATATTGTCTATCGCAAAATTGACATTCTTAAAAATCACCTTGCCATCAAAGCTCTTATTGAGATTTTCTGCCCTGATGAGTACCTTGGAATGAATTTTTTCTCGCTCGTCCATATTGAGCTTGATGGCTGCATTTTGATATGGCTTACTCTTCACCTCTAGTTGATTTACTCTTTTTAAAGTGGCTTTTACCTGTTTGTCGAGCTTCTTCTTATTTTGTTGCCCACCCATTTTATGCAGCCTAGCTTCTGAGTTACCCATCCTTTTGGGTGTGGTTTTTACTTTTGCTGACTGCTGTTTTATTGCATTTGCAACCTGTAAAAGACGCTTCTTTTCTTTTACATAACTCTCATATTCCCTCTCAGCACACTTATACCTCTTTTCTCTTTCGCATAGGTAAAACGAATAATCACCGCTATAAACCTCAATTTTCCCATTGACCAATTCGAAAATTTTCGTACAGGTTTGGTTAATAAAATCTCGATCATGGGAGACAAGAATAAAACCCTTATTGCGAAAATAGAGCTGTTTAGCTAATAGATTTCTTTGCTTAATGTCTAAATGTGATGTAGGCTCGTCAATAAGCAAAAATGCTTTATTATCAACTAAAAGGTGCTCCAGTTTCAATCTTTGCTGCTCGCCTGGACTACTACAATTCTGCTGAAAACGACGCTGATATATAAAACCGAGTTCATCTTCTAAATTGTTGAGCAAATAACTAATCTCGTCGTTCACTTGAACTCGCCCCGCGTAGTCAGTATCAAGACTTGAAAGTATGCGTAAAAAGGTGGTTTTGCCTGTGCCGTTATCACCAATTAAACCAACCTTGTCACAAGCACCAATAGATAGATGATCAATCGCAAATAAAGTTCTTGCACCTATAACTTTTGTTAAATCATCAATACGTATCATAAATCCTCCTTGAAAATACCGAGAGGATTTAACCTCTCTACATTAGTTAGAACAGGATTTATTAATTACCATCTTTTGATACCTCCGAAAATAATTGTCACTATTATACCATGTGATCATATATAACTTAGTACCTCAAGCAACTTAACTATCGTCTTACTTATTTCACAAAGCCGGGTGCAAAGTGGGTGCACCTTTTAACGTTAACATCCTGTGCACTCGACCCTATAGCGTTGATATCTTCCCTCAAACAGCTAAATCACTCTCAAAGACCGCGAGAACCCGGCCTAAAGCCGCCGTATACTAAACCTTTTAACGATAGACCCTGCAAACCCCTGCTATACAAAGGCAAACTTGCACCCACCTAATCAGCCTTTGACATCAATACAACAGTCTCAACGTGGATTGACTGCTTCATCTTAATGTCGAGTGTGTAGCCAAATTCACGTTCGTTCGCAGGAATTGGTCAAAGCGCATTTTTTGAGGAAAACACACCGATTTTACCCTTGTCCGCTCTCGGAAACAGGTCAAAGACCATGTTCCTGCCTAATAATATGCAAACGCACAGATTTACCAACCGCCTCAAGACTTCGCTCTGAGGGAATATATCTGAAATCCCATCGCCTCAACTCGGCTCAGGCTTTATTTCCTCCGCCACCATGCTTTCCCCTTGGTAACAATAAATAGTGCGATACTGCCAACCGCACCTAATACGCCCTTTCTAATATTTGCATTCCTTTCGCGTCTGCAATTATCACATAACTTGTACTTATTCGTGCTTACAAGTTCGCATCCGCACTTCTTGCAGTAACGAATTTCTGGACCTTTATTATTGCTCATCATAATCACTTCCGGTATGTTCTGTTTCTACTGTCAACAGATTATGTACTGAATACTCAATTTGTGCCTTCGGATCAAAGGCTGTAATCCTCGCTGCAATATCGGTAAACTGATCAACTACTTCGATCCGCTTCTGAGAAGAATTCTCATTGAGCAACAATAATGTATCTCGCTCATTAAGTTTATTTTCCACTATGAAGGATTTGAATTCCTCTAAGCATTCCTTGCACGGTTCGTATTCTCCCAACATTGCGTATCCTTCACACTCGATCTGCACAGAGTTAGTAATGTAAACAAGTGCCTGAAATGCGTCAATTGCCTTCCTGCTGACGTCTTTTTCTCCTTTGAATTCAAGCATCATTTGAAAATCAGACTTCTGGGAATGTTCGGTGATATGATACATATTCTGAGAAAAGTTCCGCATCAATACTCGCTTTGCATCTGTCGCACTATGTATAACATCCAGCATAGCCGCTTCTCTCAGCTTTGCATCCTGAATCAGCCTTGCCTGCATTAGTTTATCCCTCGCTCCTTCTGCCATAGCAAGACGATCATTCTGAAGCTCTACATGGATTTCTCTTATTGCATCACCGACATATTCTATTTCATCAAGAATCTGAGCCATTATCGCGTGCGTCGATAAATTGTTTAAGGACTGTATGAGATTAGGTGTCAAGGCCATGTCCTCAAGTCTCACCTGTTTAACAAATCCATCTGCGTCACGAATTGTTGGTAGTATTTCTCCCTGTTTATCAATGGTGAATCGATAGATTCCCTTATCTATTAACTCCTTCACATGGGAATCCATCTTAGCAACCATGATGTGATCCTTGTCTGCCATAGCTCCTATTACTTCTGCAATTGCAGGAAGCTTCACCTTGATATTTTCCCACTTACCAAAATAGTGAATGAGACTTCTATTATCTTCATATGAGATAATGCTTAGTTCTCCTCGATTCGGCTGCCACTCTTCAATATCATATTCGAAGATCGGAACCATCTCGTATTTGTCCTGCTCACTGATTGGCCTCTTTGGATCGGCACTTTGAAATCCACAATGCGGGCAATTCGTAGCTTTATCTGATATTTTTGTCCCGCATTCCGGGCATAGTATTCTGCTCATTTATTCACGACCTTTCCTTTTTATTTGATGTTTCATAAGAGGCCTTGTAATTTTTGCGAAAAGTTTCCTCTACCGATCAGCCCCATAAATTCTTGCATTTCTTTCCGGCTGCGAGGAACAGAGCAAAATTGAATTAAATCTTGCATCGTGGCTTGCTCCTTATCTTGTTCCCTTATCCCACTTATCAGGATCGGACTTTTTGATATATTCCTTATAAGGATCTTGATTCATCAAATATCATCTCGCCGTTATTTTCTGCCCATACATAAAGTCAATCCTTCACACATCTACATCACTCATTAATCTTCCAGTGACCATAACGCTTGCCACCAATGCGTTCTATGCGGCCAGAGTCTTTCATCTCATCCATTTTTCTTTGTAAAGAACGATATGGAATATTAAGTATCTTCACAAGTTCTACCTGCGTAATCTTAGGGTCATTTTGAATGACTTCTATTATCTTATCCGCCAAAACATCATTCAAAACGCCACTTAAAACGTCATCTTGGCGTTTTGGCACTTTGGCTTGATCTATAAGTGCGCTTTGGAGTGCCCTAAAATGCAGATGAATTATTATATCTCAATTCTTATAAATAACTTCCCAATAGCCGTTCTGACTTGTCCCGTGGCGTAGAATTACGGAATTCTTCTTTAGCTTATTCATATAATATTTCACAGTATTAACATCCCAGTTTAATTCATTAGCAATCTTTGCTTGTGTATGGTCCGGATGCTTCAGTAAGAGATTAACTAACGTCTTATCTCTTTCGCTCAGTTCAGCTTGCGTAGTACCTTGGGTAGCCGCTTGGGTAGTACCTTGGGTAGTCGGTCCGACGGTAGCCGTTGCCGCCTCGGAAAGGGGAATCACTGTCGTAAAAACATCTGCCTCTGTAAAGACAGGCTCTCCACCAGAATACATCTTCGTGTATTTATAGCTGTTGCGCATACCGCTTCCCAGTTCGTCAGCAAGACCGATCTCACGGAATACTTTTGCTATCGGCGGATTCTTTGCAAATGGCTTGAATGTTTTCAGATTCAGGTTTCCGTGCCCATGTGCAAGATTGGCATTTTCTGTTGTAATCTTATCCCGTTCAATGACAAGCTTTGGTACATATCCGCTGGAAAAATCACGGTGCATCAACAAATTGGAGATAATCTCACGCAGGATTTTGTCTCTGGTGCTTACCCTTTGGATGCCATCCAATGTAAAAACGTCATTTAGATGCTTCTTTCCAAATTCCATCAGACGATCATAACTTTCAATCAGGTTTGTGATCACCACATCCCTGTCATCATAACGATCAACATTGAACACTCTGAAAATAGCGTCCGTCTTATGCTGAGGTAACACGGACATGATACGGTTATCCGTACCAAAGAGTAAGATTGCCGCAAGTGTTATACCTTCTTTGTTCGTTTCCGGATCCTCAAGTATAAGCCCGCAGCTTCTGAGCATATCCTCATCCGTCATGTCAATCCACGGATGGTGCTCAGTATTCACTCTCGTCATTCTCCTTGCTCGATCCATAAGATCATGACGAAGGCTTGAAACCGGGATGGCAGGGTAGACCTTATTCACAAAATAGGTGCTTTGCTTACGGGCATAAAGGTTGAAAACCATGTCCGCATTATCTGTAATATCGATGTCCGACTCATTATTGCGATCAAATATTCTGCCCGCATTGCGGTAAACGGTTTTTCCAACCGGGACATAGGCATAAAGAACAATACGCCCATCGATCTCATATTCCTCTGTAGTCAAGTAGAGTGGCGGATACATTTTGCTCTCATTGTTGATCGTAGTAACAAAATTTTTCTTCATCTGCTCAACGCAGTCTTTATCAACACCGAGAATCGTCCCGTTATCCTTCACGCCAAAGAAAATATGACCGCCATTCCGATTGGAAAAAGAACAAACAGTATCATAGACATCCTTCGTAATATCTGTTGTTGATTTTTTGAATTCGACTGTCAGCCCCTCGCCCTGACGAATCAAGTTCATCAAATTTTCAGGGAGTATCATATAACTCACCCCTTTCGATTATTCACCTATCAATTCCATTAGGCAAAATGGAATCAACCTCGTTCTCCTTAAAAGTCTGTTCTTCTTCCTTTTGCAAAGCCTTCTGCGCAGCCCTGTAGCTTCTCTCATCAGTTGCAGGATAATTATTATTGACTTCTGAAACTTTATTACAAAGAACATCTCTCTTTTTTTGTATCTCACTATCGTCAAGCACTTCAAAATCAACTAATAAGGAAACATACTCTTCTCGAATACCCCACAACACATTTGCTGCATTTCGATGCTGGCTTACTTCATTTTGAATCTTATATTCCTTGGCATATAGATTTAGGCACAAAGACAATACAGCAGAAATTCCACCTACCCATGTCAATATGACCTTGTTTGTTATAATGCTGGCAAAAAATCCGCAAGAAGAAAGTGCGGTCAATATAATCTGTGCATTCTTCACATACTTATTTTCTTTCTCAAGTCGATCAGCTAATTTGTGATGCGCAGTATATGTGTATATAACTTTTCCACAAGCATCCTTTATTTGATTTTTTAATCGTGCCCTATAGCTTTTATCACTTTCCATTTTACTCCGCCCTATACCATTTTATTTAGAATCTTGCCGAGGACATCCCATCCCTTTGTAGTATCAATCGACATTTCACTTCCGGGAGCAGATAGACTTGGCGCAAATATTCCGTTGCATGAAATATGATTATAATAATCAAGCAATGCCTGTTCATACGATCTTGGTTGGCTTGAGGAATTGCTATCTCCATCCGTAAAATACCATCTTCCCATCGCAACATATACAAAGGAATCAATTAAAATTCCTGACAGATGATAGCTCGAATAAGAATCATCTCTGATCGTTCTTATGTGCTTACAAGTAGCACACAATAACCCATTAGATGAGCTGTTCTTTTCCTTCATTGCTTTTTGCTCAGACTTAGGATCTGTTGTTCTCCAGTTTCCTCCCATATTCGTATCTGGATATTTGTATGAAACACTACCACCCCAACTTGTCTGCGGAAACGCTGGTAACACTTCAAATTTCATCCCATCAGAAAAGGCAATTTTAACAACCTGACCATCTGCCCTAATATCGCTTCTTGAATAGGGAGTTTCAATCGCATTCTTCACAGCCTGTAAAAGTCGAGATTGCCCATTCCCTTTAGAATATGAGTACCGATTATATTCATCTTCCGGAATTTCAACAAGTATATCTATGTCACTTATATTTATTGCTGTGTTTCTTCCATAAGAACCAACATAGAGACTATGTGTGGTTTCACTCGTTGAATTCCAAAACTCTTGATTTATAGCTTTCGTAACCGTACGATATCTGTTTGCTATGCTTTGACGCGTTACTAAAGGGATAATGTTATCATGTCTTATTACATTTGAACTCATAATTATTTCTCCATTTCATTTTTGCCTTTTGATTATCAGGAAACTCTATTCGAAAGCCGCCAGAAACCACAACATCTTCTTTTCGTTATATCAGCTGTATCAGCACTTATTATTGTCATAAGCTCCTCTGTCTTCGGCAACCATCATCAATTCCTGATTATTACTCTCTTTCAGTACCTCACTATAGTTAACTACCCGATGCTCCATATCATTGTTGTCCGTCCAGAGCTCGCACTGAATCATTACAGTAACAACAGCGTCATCCATGCCCTCCGGTGGGTATTTATGTTTCTTAAGGAGCACCGTTATCCTCCTGAAGGTATGGAAGATGCTGTTCAAACAGTAATGACTCAGTGTGAGCTGTGGACGGATAGAACAGATCTATAGTTTTGCATAATTATCGTAATTGAACCACTTCGATAATTAGCCTAAACCTTATTTCCCCACTTCACCAGCTGGGTGCAAAGTGGGTGCACCTTTTAACGTTAACATCCTGTGCACTCAACCCTAGAGCGTTGATATCTTCCCTCATACAGCCAAAACACGCTCAAAAATCGCAAGGAACCAGCTTAAAGCTACTTCGCATTAAACCTTTTAACGACAGCCCTCGCTAAGCCTTGTTACACAAGGGCAAACTTGCATCCGGCTATTAAGCCCTTGACATCAACACAACACTCTCAACGTGGATTGAGAGAACTCCAAGTATAGCTACACTTTTTTGAGTGCACACTATGGATACCGGGTGCACCTTTTAACGATAGGAAAAGCTATCGTTAAAAAGTTTAAGATTGGCTTAATAGCTTAATTTTTGAGCATAAAAAACAGCCTAGAGAGGATTACCCCTAGGCTGACTTTTGTAACATTTCAAACGCTCACATTCTTTTTGGCTTTTACGATGCCCTTTCAATATCCACACTAATCTCTGATTTAAAAGTTACGCTGAACCTATCCTCGTAAACTTTTATTTTCTTGATGTACTTTCTTACCAGCTTCTCATCATACTCACTAATATCGTGACGCTCACTTTTCAGAAAATCTTCCATTTCTCTGATTCGTCTTTTAGCATCTTCTTGACCTGCTTCTTCTATAAGAAGCTGCTGTTTCTTAACTTTAAGCTCATCAATCTCATTGGCAGTTTTCGTGTAGTCTTTTTTAGCTTTAAGCAAGGTTAGTAGTATCGCTTGTTTAACTGCAATTCTTTTATCAACAGTTTCAATCTCGCTTAAGTTATTGCACGCGATAATTTCTCTAATATTATTCTTCAACGTATCCAACACTTCATCCGATTACCCTAACTAATCACCGGCTAAACAGGACGGACATTGAGCCTGACTTTAAGATTCATAAAAAGAAGTGACTATCACTGACAGAGATCAGTAATAGTCACCCAACGTGAGATATTCAACTATTGACTTGAACCAAACAAAATTCAATCAGTCTTTCGAAGGACAGTCTTAAGCGAGATAACTGTGACACCAATAACAAAAGAGGTAAAACCAATTCTAATAGCAAGTGTGCCATCCCATATTAAGGCAACCAGCATCGCGATTAAGGCAACCGTCAAGCCGAATGTCGCTACTTCACGGCAAAAACGAACGAGCTTATCCATTCCCTTAAAAACCTCCTCGTGCACATACTAATAATCAGGTCTCATTTTACCTTTTGAGCTATATTTAACCACATCACAACCTGGGTGCAAAGTGGCGAATCGACTTGCATGAGCGCTTTGACAGAGCTTGAAATTGCATAACGCATTTCAAGCTCCTTCAAAGCGTGATTTGGCTCAAATGTAAAGTCCAGTGGACTTTACATGCCAAATCAGCCGAACGGCTGCTAATAGCCGTGAGGAATAACATAATTCGCGAATGCACTTCGATTCGCTGAGCTTGCTCAAAGTTGAAAACACAGTGTGCTTTCAACGCAAGCGAAGTACGTTAATATCCTGTGCACTCGACCCTAAAGCGTAGACATGTTCCCTCATACAGCAAAATCACTCTCAAAGACCGCGAGAACCCAGCCTAAATCCGCCACACGCTAAACCTTTTAACGATAGACCTCGCAAACCCCTGCTACACAAGAGCAAAAATGCACCCACCTAATCAGACTTTGACATCAATACGACACTCTCGACGTGATGCGTATGCGGAAAAATGTCGAAAGCCCGGAAACTTTCCACATTCATTCCCGCATCGATAAAGGCACCCACATCGCGTGCCATCGATGCCACGTCGCAGGATATCAGCAGAATTCTCTGCGCCCCGGATTCTGCAAGTTTCCGCACCGTAGGTATTTTCAGTCCCGATCTTGCGGGATCTGCCAGAATCACATCGGCTCCGCGTACCAGTTCCCCCACGTTTTGCGCATCGATTTCCGTCGCGGATGCGCGCGCCCACGGGAATTCATGCAGATTGAACCGCGCACTTTCCACTGCCGCAGAGTTTAATTCGTATCCGGACACGCGCCCCCGCTCTCCCACTGCATCGGCCAAAGGCAGTGTAAACAGGCCTGCCCCGCAATACAAATCAACGGCACGCATCCCCGGCTGCGGTTTCAGGGCCCGCATTGCCTCCCGCACCAAAGTGCGCGGCGCATACCTGTGCACCTGCCAAAATCCGCGCGGAGACAGCCGGTAGCAAAATGTTTTCTTCCCGCCGGCACAATACCCGATTTCCACGTATTCACGTACAAAATCGGGGCCTTTCACACCCGGCGCAGTCCAAAATTTTCCGTCTGCGGCAATTCCAAGATCTCCCTGCGCGGAAGCCAGCGCACGGACCACACTTCCTTCCGGGATAAAACCGTCCCATTTTGAGCCAAACAGTTCCAGATTCTTCAAACGGGCATCCGCAAGACGCATATCGGTCAGGCGAATCAGTTCTTTGCGCCGTTTGGAATGCATTCCGAAACCGTGCTTCAGCTTCACCAGATCCGTCCGGCTGCGCATATGCCAACCGTCGCCCGAATCTGCGCCCTGCACCTTAAAATCCCGGGCGGAAAAAATTTCCGCTGCTTTTTCTCCGCCCACGCGCCGTATCTGCCCCAAAATGATCTGTTTTTTCAGTTCCCGCTGATGAAACAGGCTGATATGCCCAAAATCCGCCACTCCGGTTTGGGACGCGCTCCCCACCGGCCAGGGATGTTCCACCCGGTTTTCGGAAGCGGAGAGCACTTCCAATGCCAAAGCACGATAATACCGTGCCCGCTTCTCGGTTATCTCGGCTTTCAGAACTTCACCGGGAATGGCTCCGCGGACGAATATCGCCGCGCCGGCGAAATGCGCAATGCACTCACCCCCATGCGTCATTTCTCCCATTTCGAGAGTAAGGATATCTCCGACAGCCGGTGAGTGTTCCATTTTTTCCTTAACGTAGGCGGGCAGACAAATACATTACAGACAGCGGACAGGCACGTTTACCCACTGATTTGCCCTGCGTCGTGCGCACGGGCTTTCCCGGGTAACCGGCGCAGCAGCATCCAGGAAAAATACAGAGCCAACATGGTAACCGGCAATCCCATAAACAGTTTCGCCAAACCGAGAATTTCGGTACTGTCTGCCAGATACAGCGGCATTTGAACGATTAGACGCGAACCGAACACGGCAAACCAGATCCATGCAATCGAGTAATAGCACAGGCGTGTCCGCGCCATATTTTCGCCTTTCACCCACTGCATTTTTTCACCGCGAAAATATCCGAGCACAATTCCGGGCAAAGGGCGGCGCAGAAGAATCGAAAGCAAAATCCCCCCGGCATAGATGGCATTTGTTGCCAGGCCGATCACAAAAAAATCCGACGAATTTCCCGTTTTCCGCACGATAAACACCGACAGCGCCATAGCAAGGATTCCGCCGACGGCCGGCAGAACCGTGATTTTCTTAATTAACCGAAGAACGGCAAAAAGCAGGCAGACCGCCAATGAGATACAGGCGGGCAGTATGTGGTCTTTCAGGATAATGAAGAGCACCAGAAACACGAGTGTCGGAATCACCGCTTCCGCTATTGCGCGCACACCGCCGACGGCGGCAATCGGATCAAACTCCTGTGCGTTCAGCAGCGCGGTACCCGGCCCGGATTGTTTTTTCCGGGCATTCGGCCCGGAAAACGGGGAAAATTCTTCCATTTACCCGCTCTCCTTTTCCACCCCGGCGGTCTGCACCTCGACCCGGCCGGGTAAAATCTCTATTTTTTGGCGATATGCGGCAGGCGCAGAGGAAGCAGCTCACGCGGTGTACGCGGTTCTTCCCCGCGGTATACCACGGTCTGTGCCAAAATTTCCAGCAGCCCGGCAGCTGCCCGCGGATCCGATCCGGCACGCCCGTAAAGCGAGGCACGCAGCATCCAACGCGGGCCGTCGATTCCGAGGAATCTGTGGGGAGCAAAATTCTTGGAATTTGCCACCGGCATATTGGCCATCAGTTCTTTCCCGAAAGGGCCGTTCATTTCCTTGGACGATCCTCCCTGACCGGCGATTGAGGTTCTCATATCCAGGCGCACTTCGTCCCAGATATTTGCGCTCTTCGGCGCGGCAAATACCTGCATCTGCAGGGCCGAATCCCCCAGAATATAAACCACGCCGATCACCTGCGTCTGTGATTCGTCGGTAATAAACTGTATCGATGTTCCTTCGGCAGGCGGAAGCCACAGCGCACCGGCGTCAATACGGTTGCCCGGCCCCTGAACCTCTTTTGAATCAAAGGGTCCTACCGCTTTTTTTGCAACACACGCTTCCTCGTTTTGCGCGAAATCGGTGTGCGTATTCTTCGTTTTTTTTCTGCGTCCTGAAAATAGCCCCACAAGAATTCCTAATGTTGTAACCGCGCTTCAAATTTATTTCGGTCCGTTTCAGGAAGCGCACTCCGTACAGATCGGCATACCGTCTTCTTCGTATGCAAGCTGGGAACGGTGATGGACAAGAAAACACGACCCGCAGGTAAATTCGTCGTCCTGCGCCGGAATAACCGCCACCGACAGTTCCACATCGGACAGGTCGGCGCCGGGCAGCTCGAATCCGTCTGCCGCTTCGGCTTCGTCTACATCCACGGAATCAGATCTGCCTGCGCCGGTATGCGCCTTCAGCTCGTCCAGCGAATCCTGCTTCAGATCTTCATCCTGTTTGCGGGGCGCATCGTAATCAGTTGCCATATGCCTTCCATTTCAGGGTAAAAATAAATGTTCTCCCGAAGTCTTTGTATCAGAGCCGGTAAAATAATGCAACATAATTTCAAAGTTTCTTCCCTCGGCTTTACATTCATCCCCCGTCTGTTTATTTTTGCCGCACTTTCCCCTATCCGCGGTTCAACACGGCAAAGCGGAATAACACCCCCAAAAAAGAAATAATATGGCAAGATTGGGGAGGAGGGTGAAATGATTACACTGGAATTTCTCGGGCTTGATGCTTCAGGAAACAAGCTTACTTTCAATGACGCCGACGGCAACCGCTACGAGGTGTCTGTCTGTGACGAAATACGGGCGGCATTGCGTAAGGATATTGATTTCAGCGAACCTTTGCAGGAGCTTAAACCGGCTTCGCCGCGTGAAATACAGTCTTACTTCCGGCAGGGAAAAACCATTAACGAGGTAGCCGAGCTGTGCGCTCTTCCTCCCTCACAGCTCACGAGGCTTGCCATGCCGATTTTCGCCGAACGGCAGTACGTTGCGCAAAGCGCGCGAAAATATATGCAGACGGCGGACAATGAGGGAATGACTGTCGAAGAGCTCGTTGTTTCGCGTCTGATCGGACGCAAAGCCGATGCCGATACGCTCACCTGGGATGCGGTACGGAAAGCGGACGCACCCTGGACGCTTATCGCCCGTTACACGGCAGAAGGAAAACGGTGCTGTGCGCAGTGGTCCGTCAGTCAGCGGGCAAAAACCCTTCGGGCCTTAAACGAGGAGGCAATCGCCCTGACCGAAACACCGCTTGCCGCACCTTCTTCCGCGTGGCATCCGCTGCACGCACCGCAGCCGGGCACGCCGGCGCAGGCAACACCGATAACCGCCGCGCACACCGAGGCGCAACAGCATACGGACACACCGGAGACGCAGGAGCACCCGGATGTTTCCGCCGACTCTCCGGTTTCCGCCAAAAACGTGGACATTGACGCCGTGCTCGCCTCTCTCGACACTCAGCGCGGAGTGTCGCGCCCAATGCCAAAAGACGATTTTCTCGACGGCGCACACCCGGCATCTTCCGAACCGGAACGGGCCACAGACGCCCGGATTTTAAGTTTTCCCACACGCCATACTGCAGATACCCAAGTCGCGGACAGCAGCGGGGAAAATCCGCAAAAACCCCTTCCCGGGCTGACGGAAGACAACGGACAGGCGGAGAAACAGCCCCAAGCGCAGAAACCGAAAACGAAACGCGACCGCCCCGCGATGCCTTCATGGGACGAAATAGTTTTCGGCTCCCCAAAATCCGATGAGCACTGAATAAGGCGCCGCCAAAACGTACAGCCAATAAAAACATGCACGGGCAGAACGCGGATACCTTTTACTCGTGTTCCTCCAGCAGTGTGCGCGGAGACAGCTCTCCGGCCCGCACGCTTTCTGCCGTCATTCCGCGCATATGGTGTTTCCTGCACAGAACTTCGTATGCCACCACGTCACGGTTGTCGGTGTCTCCCACCACAACCTGCTCCCCCTCGCGTACCATTATCCCGTTCACTGTCCGGGCGTTATGCGTGGCACGGGCTCCGCACCAGCATAGCGCTTCAACCTGCAGCCGTTCCACGCGGTCGGCCAGTTCCAGCATCCGTGCCGATCCCGGAAAAAGACGCGTCAGAAAATCGGTGGTAATGCCAAACCCGTAAACGTTGATCCCGATTTCATCCACAATGCGTGCCAGCTGGTCAACCTGGGAGCGCGTGTAAAACTGGACTTCGTCGCAGATAAGATAATCCACGCGTCCCGCAAGACGGAGTCTGTTCACTGCCTGCCAAAAATCGGTTTCGCGCGTGACTTCCACCGCATCGGTAATCAGACCCAGACGCGAAGAAAGTTTTCCCGTGCCCGCACGGTCATTCATTGAAAAAATGATTCCGCGCAGTCCCCGCTGCCGGTAATTGTATGAAGTCTGCAGCGCCAGCGTGGATTTTCCGCAGTCCATGGTACCTAAAAAAAATACCAGTTCGGCCATTAACATACCACCCTGATCAGCGGAATCAGCATTTCGTCGGGCGTCATTGATCCATGAACTCCAATCATTGCAATCGCGGAAGCGGAATGCACCCGCGAGTCCACAAAACCCATTGTGTTTTTGGAAAACACGAGCACATCACCGATTACGGAACGCGCAAAATCGGTGACGCTGCCCATTATACCGCTTTGCAGCAGCTCTTCCTTTTCCACAATCCAGGCATCTTGGGCGAAACGCTCCCGCCACCGCCGGGCAACCGCCTGCGGAGTGCCGGTATAAATCTGGAAGGCACGCTCTTCTCCCGCCACGCAGTCTACATTTGCCGTCAAATCGGCATTGGCGGCAATATCCGTCTTCTCCCCGGCGTCCGTCATCCCGTGATCCGCCGTGAGAATTACCAGCGTCCCCGGCGGAACACAGCGCAGAAAACGGCCGAATTCGGCATCAAAGTACTCCAGTGCGGAAATCCACTGTTCCGATTTCCACCCGTATCGGTGCCCGGCGGAATCCAAATCCCCCCAGTACACGTAGACAGCTTTTTTCCCGCAGCGCAGCAAATGCGCCGCACAGTCAAAACGTTCCGGCAGCGTCTGTGCGGGAAAACACGCCGCTCCCCGCAAAGCCGCCAGGGAAAGCCCCGAACCGATAAATTTTTTCGGCTGTACCGCCGCGAATGTTTCTTTTGCATTGGGAAGCTGTTCAAAAACAGTCGGATGACGCTGCCACTGCCCGGCCACGTATCCTGAATTTTCCCAGTTTATCAGGCTGAACACTGCCCCCGTACGCGGAGAACGCAAAGAATATCCCGCCATTGCCGTCTGCCCGGGCAGAGCGCCGGTGCCAAATGCCGTGATTGCCGCCGCAGTGGTTGCCGGCACAACGGACGTCGTCTGCGCCCCGGGATCCAAATGCCGCAGATTCGGCACATGACCGCTGCGCGACTGAAGCTGCAAAGAGCCCAAACCGTCGGCCAAAACCACGCAGACGCGTTTCACTGCCGGAAACGAAAAAGCATCCTGTGCCTGCTTCGCCTGTTCTTCATCCGTCAGACAGGCAGCTGCGCAGGCGCCCCACAGCACAGACTGCAGCCCGAAACGTCCGGGCAAAACCGCCCCGGGGAAAAGCTCCTCCGCGTTCACCGTGCCTCCCCTCATCGCGCAACGTTCCCCTCCATTGTTTCACTTTCGCGCCGAAATTCGCCCCCGATGCGGGATAAGTCGTTAATCTCACTGCCCGCTTTGGTGGTGTTGCTTATTCTTCGGAACCGCTTTTTTAGCCGACGAAGTATTTCGGGATATGATTAGAGCCGGTAAATATGAGCCGTGCAGGCATAAAAGGAGCTGTTATGCAGGTCAAAGAGAAAATCATCGATGTTGACGTCTCGCAGGAGATGAACACCTCGTTTTTGGAATACTCCTATTCCGTGATTTATGCCCGTGCACTGCCCGATGCGCGCGACGGTCTCAAACCCGTGCAGCGCCGGATTCTGTTTCAGATGAGCCAAATGGGACTCACCCCGGAAAAGGGACACGTAAAATCCTCCCGTGTGGTCGGCGAGGTAATGGGACGTCTGCATCCGCACGGAGACAGTGCGATTTATGATGCAATGGTCCGTCTCGCCCAGGATTTCACTCTTCGGCTGCCGATGGTAGACGGGCACGGCAACTTCGGCTCCCCCGACGACGGTCCGGCGGCGGCGCGCTACACCGAAGTCAGAATGGCACCTCCCGCACAGGCAATGACCGCCTCCCTGAACGAAAACGTAGTCGATATGGTGCCGAACTACGACAACACCATGCTTCAGCCCGAAGTGCTGCCTGCGGCAATTCCAAATCTGCTCGTAAACGGATCGTCGGGAATTGCGGTGGGAATGGCAACAAATATGCCCCCGCACAATCTTGGGGAAGTCATTGCCGGCGCGCGTCACCTGCTTATGAATCCGCAGGCAGATCTCGAAGAACTGATGCGCTTCATTCCCGGGCCGGACTTGCCGGGCGGAGGCAGAATCGTCGGACTGGAGGGAATCCGACAGGCATACGCCACCGGGCGCGGAAAGTTCGTTACCCGCGCAACCGCACATATTGAAAATGTGACGGCACGGAAAAAAGGAATCGTGTTCACCGAACTGCCCTATATGGTAGGTCCGGAGAAAGTCATTGAAAAAATCAAAGACGGCGTACAGTCCAAAAAACTGCAGGGAATTTCCGACGTGCAGAACCTGACCGACCGAAACCACGGTCTGCGCCTGGTGGTGGAGGTGAAAAACTCTTTCCACCCGGAAGCCGTGCTTACGGCCCTGTACCGCCACACCCCCCTGGAAGAATCGTTTGGGATAAACAACGTTGCGCTGGTTGACGGCCAACCCCGGCTGCTGGGACTCAGACAGCTGCTGGAAGTATATCTCGAACACCGGCTCTCGGTTACCCGCAGACGCACCGAATTCCGTCTCGCAAAAGCAGAAAAACGTCTTCACCTCGTGGAAGGTCTGCTGACTGCCATCGCCAACATCGACGAAGTCATTGAAATTATCCGTTCTTCCCAGGATTCCGCCGCCGCCTCCGCCCGGCTCGCGGAAAGATTCGCTCTGACGCACGAACAGTGCGAATATCTGCTTGAGCTGCGTCTGCGCAGGCTCACGAAATTTTCCAGGATAGAGTTGGAAACGGAACACAAAGAACTGAAAAGCGAAATTTCCCGGCTGAACGAAATTTTGCATTCCCCGCAGGCACTGCGGGATCTCGTTTCCGCGGAGTTGCTGGAAACGGCGGAAAAATACGGTACCGGACGCAGAACCGCTTTGCTGGAAAGCGATACGGGCGAAACAAAAACTCCGAAAACACTGAAAATTGAAGACGACCCCTGCCTGGTCATCTATTCCGCAACGGGTCTTATTGCACGAATTGCGGACGACAGACCTCTTCCGCGTGCGGGTGCGCGCGTAAAACATGATGCTCTGCGCGGCGTCGTCAAAACAACAAATCTCAGTGAATTCGGCGTGCTTACTTCCGACGGACAGGTATTTTCCCTGCGCGCAATCGACGTACCGGCCATTCCCGCCACCGAAAACGCGCCCGGGCTGGGCGCGGGCGCACCTTTGGACGAGCTTCTCCTGCTTCCCGCACACACCCGAATCGTGGATATCATTGCGCTGGACGGCAGCCGGGCACCTCTTGCGATTGCCACAGCACAGGGGAAAATTAAGCGCGTGCAGCCCGGTTATCCCGCGCGTACGCCTTTTGAGATCATCAGGCTCAATCCGGGTGACGAAATCGTCGGGGCCGCGCCTGCGGCAGATACCGACGTGATCGTGCTTATTACCGACGACGCACGGCTTTTGCGTTTCTCCGCAGACGCCGTACGCCCCCAGGGACGTGCCGGGCGGGGAATCGCGGGAATCACCCTGAATCCCGGTGCGCGGGTCATTGCCTTCAATACGGTTCCCGCAGACGATCTGGGATCCCAAATGGCCGTAACCGTGGCAACCGCTTCGTCGGTGCTTCCCGGAACGGTACCGGGAACAGTGAAGGTAACTCCCCTGGACCGCTACCCCGCCAAAGGACGTGCCACCGGCGGAGTGCGCACGCACCGTTTCCTGCGCGGGGAAGACCGGCTCTCCCTGGCATATATCGGCCCGGATCCCGTGCGGGCAGTCACCTCTTCGGGAGTTCCTGCGGAACTGCCCGCACCGGATGAGAGAAGAGACGCCTCGGGCACGCCGGCACAGGGAATTATCGCTGCTCTCGGCTGAAAATAAACGTTTCTTCGGTCGGAATAAACCCAAATTCCCGCACGAATACGGACTGTTCGCCGTTTCCCTGCGAATCTGCATATCCCGTATCCGCATATACGGTCTGCACGCCGGAAGACATAATTTCGCGCAAAGCCCGGGAAATCAGCATCCGCTCTATATTTTCGTGCAGAGAATGGGGGAAAACCGCTATTTCCTCCAAATATCCGATCACTGCGCGGTCTTCGGTATCCTCTTTCATTTTTGACGCAAGAAGATACCCGACGGGCTGCGGACGGTCGGAAAACCCGTCAAATGCCACAAAACACCACGGAAAATAAAAATACCGCATAAAATCTGCATCCACCGCACCGAAAGACGAATCGGGGCAGAGCCGTTTCAGCAAAGGCAGATGCTCCGGGCGTAAAGACTGAATCCTCAAATATCTTCCGGTTTCTTCCGTGCCCGGATAGGGAAAACCGCCGCAGCCCGGCACATCCGTTCTTTTTTCCAGATGGATTGACCTGCAGTGTACGGAAAATCCGTAGCTGTGCACAAGACGGATTAAATCCTGCTGCCCGGAGCGCACATACATCCTGATACCGTAACGGCGCAGAGAATGCGCCCCCGCCAGAAGCTGCGCCGAGCGCAGCTGGCGTTCCAGCAGTTCCGCTCCCAAACCGCGCCCCCGCCAGCGCGCGCACACGCCGCCTGAAAGTATAATCGCATTTTCATCTGCGGAAAAACGCAGAAAACCAAAAGCAAGAAGTTCCGCTCCCCGCCATGCTCCCTGAGCCTGCCATACACCGCCGCCGTCCAGATAGGATTCTATTTCCTGCTTTGTCGTCCGAATATAGGCAAAATCGCTGCGTTCGGTATCCGCAACCGCGTCCGCCACCGCCCCGGCATCGGACGGCCCGAGCCGGCGCCATATCCATTCGCGCACTTTCACAGTAAAACACCGGCCATGGCATCACAGGTCGATCGAATACAGAATCTGAGAAAGCCCCTCCAGGAAACCGTGGCGGGAAAGAAAAGTATAGGTTGAATTTCCTTCCAGAACAACCGGTACGCGGATTTCGTCTTTTTGACCCGGCATTTCGGAATCAAGCAGGGAAAGAATCATATTCAGACCAATTCCCCGCCCGCGCAGGCGGCGCTCCACCCCGTAATGACGCACAAAAATAAGACCGGGAACTGCGGTATCCACAGTCAGGGTGTAAGCCACCACATCATTGCCGTCAAACAGCAGATAAGAGTGGTTCATATCTATCCGCGGCAGAAAATTCTTCCAATTCTGCGCCGATATCGGCTGGCTTCTCTCCTTCGTGATCGTCAGCCGATTATGCAGGTTTCGCAGCTCCTCACAGTATTTCAGGGAAAATCTTTCCCGACGGTATCCTTTATCCGCCAGCCATTTGCGTGCCTGCGGGCCCAGCCGGGCGTCGTCGCTGCCTATTTTCCTCACCATCAGCACTTTTTTGTATTGCGGGGAGAACCCTCCGGCCGCCAGCAGTCTGCGCCGGTCCAGATTCGCAGAATTGACACTCGAACGGATTGCCACCGGCAAATCGCGTCCGTCGGCAACCGCCAGCTGACGCGCCCGTCCGTCCTGCCACTCCAACAGAGCCCTGCCAATTCCCCGACTGCGCCAGGAAGTTTCCACAACCGCAAAAATATCTATCTGCAGTTCGGTCAGGGCCGATTCGTTCAAAGCCACCATTGCCAAAGCAATCAGATCGTGATTTGCGTTCCAGCCGCACAGAGTGTCTGACCGTTTTGTGTCCCGCAGCGCAACTTCCAGCCGGCCGGCAAATTCGTTCGTGCTCAGCTGCTCGCCGGTGAGCTGCTCGCCCGCACAGCGTACGTACAGCCGCACCGCCTGCGGCACATCTTTCGGTTCCAGCTTTCTCCAGCTCAGACCCAAATGCGACCCGGGAATGCGCACATTTTCCGGGGCATTGATCCGGCGCGCGAACTGACTTCTGCGGTCGGTATGCGAAGAAGCGGATAAATCCTCAAAATCAGACATGAGTCCATTTTACCCAAGAAAATCCGGGAACCGAAGTTTAGGCATCAATTCGGGAACGCGAAACACTGGCCGCCCCCCGCACAATAAAATCCCTGCGCGGGGCAACGTCACTTCCCATCAGCAGTTCAAACGTGCCCTCGGCGGTTTTCAGCGCTTCTTCGTCGGCCATGGAAATCCTGCGCAGCGTGCGGTGTGCCGGATCCATTGTGGTTTCGGCAAGCTGATCGGCATCCATTTCTCCCAGTCCCTTATAACGCTGAATCGGCTCTTTATAGCTTCTCCCCTGTTTTTTCAGCTTCGCCAGCACGGTGTGCAGCTGCGAATCGGAATATGTGTAAATATATTCTTTCTTCTTTTTCCCGTTTCCGGCTACCTCTACCCGGTGCAGCGGAGGAACGGCGGCATAGACCCGTCCGGCCTCCACCAAAGGACGCATATACCGGAAAAACAGAGTCAGCAAAAGTGTGCGGATATGCGCCCCGTCCACATCCGCATCGGTCATGAAAATAATTTTTCCGTAGCGGGCCGCAGCCAAATCGAATGTGCGCCCCGAGCCGGCACCGATCACCTGAATAATTGAAGACACTTCCGCATTCTTCAGAATTTCGGCAGGGGAAGCCTTCTGCACATTCAGAATTTTTCCGCGAATCGGCAGCAGGGCCTGGAAATCCGAGGACCGGGCGAGCTTCGCCGTTCCCAGAGCCGAATCGCCTTCCACGATAAACAGTTCGCTGCGCTCAATTTCACTGCTTCTGCAGTCTGCCAGTTTCGCCGGCAGTGTGGAAGACTCCAGGGCATTTTTTCGCCGCGAAATTTCTTTTTGCGTCCTGGCCGCGACCCGGGCACGCATCTCCGCCACTATTTTTTCCAGCAGACGCAGATTTTCCGTTTTCCGATCCCTTTTTGCGGATTTAAGAAACCCGGTTACCTGCGTTTCCGTAATTTTCTGCACAATGGAGCGAATCGGGGCCGTTCCCAGTATTTCTTTTGTCTGCCCCTCAAACTGGGGTTCCGGGAAACTGACGGTCACAACCGCGGTCAGACCGGAGAGAACATCGTCTTTTTCGATTTTTGCCTCGCGCGAACCGAGTTTCAGCTGCCGGCTTTTCGCTTCTGTCTGTGCCCGTACGGCCCGTACCAGGCCGTTTTCAAATCCCGCCAGATGCGTGCCGCCCTTGGGCGTGGAAATAATGTTCACATACGAGTGTTCTTTTGTTTCGTAACCGGTTCCCCACCGCAGCGCAATATCCACTTTGCAGCGGCGTTCCACCTCTTTCGGCTGCAGATGCCCTGTGTCGGGGTTCAGTGCCTGCACTGTCTCGGTAAACACGTCTTCGCCGCTGATCTGCCAGATCCCGGTAACCGGGGGATCCTGGGCCAAAAATTCAACGAAGTCGCGCACTCCCCCTTCGTAATAAAAAATTTCTTCCGAATTTTCCGCCGCACTGCCGGTTTTGCCTTCCGCGGCGGGCAAACCGGCTTGCGAAGATCCGTGCGCCGGGAAAGCCGGTCTTCTGTCGCGAAGAATAATTTTCAGGCCCGGGACAAGGAAAGCTTTTTCCCGGATTCTCTCGCGCAGCTCTTCGGCATCAAATACGGCATCTTCGGGAAAAATCTGCGGGTCTGCCCAGTAGCGCACGCGCGTGCCGGTTTTCTTTTTTCCGATTTTCCCCACAACGCGCAGTTCCGAAGCACTTGTGAACGGGGAAAAATCTGCCAGGGGATCGGGAGCTGTTCCGCTGTCGGAAAAAATCCCCGGTTCTCCGCGGCGAAACGACATCGCCCACGTTTTTCCGCTCCTGTCCACTTCCACGTCCAGACGCCGGGAAAGGGCGTTCACTACGGACGCGCCCACGCCGTGCAGACCGCCGGAGGCCGAATATGATCCCCCTCCGAATTTGCCGCCGGCATGAAGTTTCGTATACACAACTTCCACGCCGCTGGCACCGGTGCCCGGAACGGTGTCGATCGGAATTCCGCGTCCGTTGTCGTCCACTTCCACCGAGCCGTCCGCATACAGGGTAACGGTAATCTCGTCGGCATACCCTTCCAATGCCTCATCCACCGCATTGTCGATAATTTCCCAGGCACAGTGCATCAGACCCCGCGAATCGGTTGATCCGATATACATCCCGGGACGTTTCCGAACTGCTTCCAGCCCTTCCAAAACCTGCAGATGGCGTGCGTTGTATTCTTCGCTTTTCCCTGTTTCTAACACTTTGCAAGTCTATCTGTGCCAAACGCTATTTTTCTCCGACGCCACGCGCCAAACGCGTCACACCCCATATGTCTGCCCGATTCATCCCACCAGATGAGTCTCATCAATAATTTCGACGGCGGACTCCGCCAGTTTTACGCGGTGTTCGTTTGCGTGATGCGCACAAAACAGCAGCTCCCCGAACGGCAGAATTACCTTCATATATGCCCGCGCACCGCAGGCATCGCATCGGTCTGCCGCCGTGAGACGGGGGCACTGTTCGGTTTGCGGAAGTTCTTTCTGTAGTGCTGTAACCATATTTAAATTCTACTAAGAGAATCCCGCATTGAAAAAATACGCCGGGCTAATTCGCGCATAACGAAACACTGACTTAGAATATGAGACGGAATACGCGCCCGGGCGGATTTCCGGGCAGATCCGGAAGCGGATCCGGATGTTCGCAGAAATCTGAAAGCAGGCAGAATGCACGGCAGAGTAAAAAGCCGGGCCACAGCGGAAACGCCGTCCCGCGACGTCCGTTTTTCCGCGGTCGACGTGGAAACAACCGGTCTGGATCCCCTCGGAAACCGAATCATCGAAATCGCGGTTGTCCGTCTGGACGCCTCAGGGAAAGAAACGGACGTATGGTCTTCTTTGGTGAACCCGCAGTGCGAGGTCTCTGCCGTGGAAATTCACGGTATCTGCGGCAGGGACGTGCGCTGTGCCCCCGTATTTCCCGCAATAGCCGAAACCGTCGCGGAACTTTTGGAAAATACTGTCCTTGTGGCACACAATGCCCGCTTTGACCGCTCGTTTCTCAATGCCGAATTTGCCCGGGCGGGCACGGATTACCGCATTCGCCCGGAAAACACCGTCTGCACAATGGACCAATCCAAAATATACTGCGAACCGGGGCCGCATTCCCTCTCCGGTCTCTGTTCCCGCCTTGGGTTTGGGCAAACCGGGGCGCACCGCGCACTGAATGACGCACGGATGTGCGCAAAACTCCTCAGATATTATCTTCGGCGCGAAGAGCTGAATCTGCGGTGCTGCGAACGCGCGCTCAGCAGGCAGGGTACGGAAATTTTCCCCGAAAGCTGGACTGGGGCCGTACCGTGGAAAATGCGGCCGGCACGCTGATCCGATTCCGTTACCGTTAATCCAGATAGTCGCGCAGTACCTGCGAACGGGAAGGATGACGCAGTTTGGACATCGTTTTCGATTCGATCTGCCTGATACGTTCCCGTGTTACGCCATAAACCTTTCCGATTTCGTCAAGGGTCTTCGGCTGCCCGTCAGACAGTCCGAAACGCATTGACACAACTCCCGCTTCGCGCTCGGAGAGAGTGTCCAAAACCTGATGCAGCTGTTCCTGCAGCAGAGTGAAACCGACGGCATCGGCGGGTACCACGGCTTCGGAATCTTCGATCAGATCTCCGAATTCCGAATCGCCGTCTTCTCCCAGCGGAGTATGCAAAGAAATCGGTTCCCGGCCGTATTTTTGCACCTCAACCACTTTTTCTTCACTCATATCGAGTTCTTGTGCCAGCTCTTCCACAGTTGGTTCGCGTCCGAGATCCTGCAGCATCTGCCGCTGCACGCGGGCAAGCTTGTTGATCACTTCCACCATATGCACGGGAATACGGATCGTACGCGCCTGGTCTGCCATCGCGCGCGTAATCGCCTGGCGGATCCACCATGTTGCGTAAGTGGAAAATTTATATCCCTTTGCGTAGTCGAATTTTTCCACAGCCCGCACAAGCCCCAGATTGCCTTCCTGAATTAAATCCAAAAACAGCATTCCCCGGCCCGTATATCTCTTTGCCAGCGAAACCACCAGGCGCAGGTTCGCTTCCAAAAGATGATTCTTCGCATTGTGCCCGTCACGGGCGATTAAAGACAGTTCCCTGCGGTATTTGGGATCGGAGATATCTTCGGTATCCAGAATATGACGCGCATACAGACCCGCCTCAATTCTTTTAGCCAGCTCCACTTCCTGTTCTGCGTTAAGCAAAGGCACTTTGCCGATCTGTTTGAGATAATCTTTGACCGGATCGGCCGTGGCACCGGCAACTGTCACCCGCTGCTGGGGTTCGTCCGTGTCGTCCGAGTCTTTTACCACGAATGCGCCCGCCGATTTGGCAGATTCTACATCCTCTTTGTTTTCTTCTTCGGATTCTGCGTCTTTTTCCTCTTCCTCGGGCAAAAGACTATCGTCGTCCTCATCGTCTTCGTCCGAATCCCCGGTCTCGACTTCGAGATCTATCTCTTCTTCTTCGATAATCTCCGGCTCATCGGGAGTGTCGGCGGATTCAAGATCGCCGTCATCGGGTTCGGCGGTATCTTTGCCCGAATCGGTTTCCGAAATTTCAGACACTCCGCCTGCAGGTGCGCCGCACCGGAAATTAATCAGTTCTTTCTTGGTTTTTGCCTTCGCTTCCGCTTCCGTCATTTCCCCGCGGGAAACACGGTATTCAATCCAGACCTGCTTCAGATCCGAGGATTTGGGTGTCTGAGTATCTGCATTCGGAGTAATATCCCGTATTGCATCCGTACCCTTCTTAGAAATACCTTTCGTCTTTTTCTGCGCAGTATCTCCGGTCACGTGGCACCTTTCAAAGAAATTATCAAATATAACCCGAATTTTCATTATATCCCCATATTGCACGCAGCCCAAACCCGTATCCGCGAAATGTTGCGTCAGCCGTTTTTCTCCCCTTTGCCGCAGAGGTCAAAACACGGCGGAGGAATCTGCGATTCAATAGTCCGAAGCAGCAAATTTGCCAGAGAATTATTTTTTTCTTCTGCCAACGACCGAAGCACGTTTAGCTCCGCTCCTTCGTTCATTCCCAGCCACCAGTATAGATAGGCGACGGCGGCATACCCGGATCCGTCTCCTTTTGGCAGATAACGGTTTATTCTTTTCAGTTTTTCGATAACCCGAAAAATTCTTTCCGGAGCCGGTTTTTGCCCCGCGGCCTGTTCGAGCAGAAAACAAACGCTGTCTGTGTCGATTTCGCTTATTTTTTCCACCTCGCGGTTCACGGCAAACAGCAAAATGCAGTCCCGGAGAAAATGGGATCCGAGCCCGGCCGCCAGTTCGGCAACGCTTTTTTCATCGGCCGGATTTTTTGGCACTTCACCCATATTGGGGAATCCTTCATACTCGTCTCTCAGTACTTTTTCCCACAGGGATACATTCGGCAGCTGTCTGCCGCCCATGCTTTTGCACATCACCGAAATTCTTGCGGCTGCGGCACCGGCCGCTTTCTCTTCACAGTAAAGTGCTTCTCCGGCCGGCAAAACAGAACTCTTTGACGGCAAACCCCGATTCGGATTATGCGGCAGTGCGGAAAGGAAGCCGTATTCTTCAGGTTCGCAATAGGGATGAAAATAATTCGCATATTCTTCTTTTTTCGGGAAACAGTTTTCCCGTGTTTCGCGGATGCTGCTCCGAGCAGCACAGATTTCCTCCCAGCTGACCCGGTTTTTGAAGTCGGTTAGATAAATATCCAGAAGGAAATTTGGGGAAATAAGTTTAAGTTCCTGTTTTTCGGTTAAGTCGGTGCATAAAATCCGTAAAAATTTTTCAAACAGCACGTTTTCGCACATACTCCGCAGGTCCGAACCGTAATAGTTCACGATCAGCGCCGTAGTTTGTGCCTCGCGCAGGAGAAAAAGAATTTTGGATACGGTGCAGCAGGGATCCATAGTTTCCGGATCGGATATTATTGCCGTGCTGTGCAGGAAAAGCCTTCCTGATGGCAAATCTGCGGCTGTTTTGCTTTGGCCGCCCGAAGCGCCGTTGGATGCGGAGTCTGTGCCCGGCATTGACTCTGTGCCCGATATTAATCCTGTGCCTGATAATCCCGAGGTAGCATCCGTATTCCTTTTGGGCCCGAGACACGATACGGTGATGCAATTTTGCGGGCGGTATCCCAGCATATGCGGAAGCAGAGCAAGCAGCTGCGCCGGGGTGTCGAGTTTTATTGTTTCAGCCATATTAATATAATGGCGTTTTCTTCCTGCGGCGTTTTGGCGGATCCTGTTTCTGTGTGTAATGGCGTTGTGTGGGCTGTGTGTGGATATGTGTTGTGTGTATATAAAAAGGGAAACCCGGGGTTTCCTCCCGGG
>NZ_JRMX01000003.1 GCF_000758825.1 Arcanobacterium sp. S3PF19 | reverse complement strand
CAAGTAATAATAGAAAACAAGGCAAACGCCTAGGAACAAAACCCAGGACAGTTCATCTTCAAAATGACGCCTAGTTGTATCACTAGATTAAAATACCAGGTTACTAAACCTGGCGATTTCCCGATATCAAGATGAAAAACGGACAACCTACGAAATTGGCGGGCAACCGTTTCGTAGTATAATTGCTTGTATGTTTTCTCCACCTAGCAAGCGACGCCCAACTCTACATGATGTTGCCCGTCTAGCTGGGTGCTCCTATCAGACCGTCTCGCGCGTGGTTAATGATCAGGGAGCCGTGCATCCGAATACTCGCGAGCAAGTACTTGCCGCAATCGCTGAGGTAGGCTATAGGCGTAATGTCGCCGCTGCGGCTCTGAAGACTGACCGACCCGGCAGTATTGGGGTGGTTACTGACTCATCCTGGCGCTACGGCCCCATGGGAGCCTTGCGAGGTATCGAAATCGCTGCCAGAGAACTCGGAAAAAATGTAATCCTGTCCGTCAATGATCGCGATTCTTTTGGTTCACTCCAGTCAACCCTCGATACTTTCCGAGATGCCTACGTTGACGGTCTGATCGTCATAGCTCCGCTAATTCGGGAAGCCGAACTCGCTTTGAACTCTATCGAAAACTCTGGCTGGGCCAGCGGACTACCCATTGTCGTGCTCGCCGCTGACCTTGCCCCTCTTCCACACTCTGTAGTCGTATCCGAGGACCAATACGAAGGATCCGTGCGAGCCGTGAAACATCTGATACGACTCGGTCACAAAAATATTGCCCATATAGCTGGCAACCAGGAGTGGCTGGAAGGCCAAGTTCGACTCAATGGCTGGCGAGATGCCCTGGTGGCTCAGGATCTACCCGTTCCAGAAGTATTAATCGGTGACTGGTCAGGGGAAAGTGGCTACCAGGCTGGATGCCGCATAGCGGACTTGAGTCCCCGCCCCACGGCCGTATTCGTAGCTTCCGACCTGATGGCGCTCGGTTTGATCCGGGCACTTAACGAGCATGGCCTCCGCGTACCGCAAGACATCAGCATCATTGGTTTCGACGACCACGAGTTCGCGTCCCAATTCGATCCCCCACTAACCACCGTGCGGCAGGACTTCGTGGCATTGGGAACCCTGTGTGTGCGTAGCCTGCAAGATTCTAAATCTGACGCTCGCCACACTATCTCCCCTGATCTCATCATCAGGAAGAGCACTGCACCGCCCTCCAGTTCGAAGATTTCGTGATAATAATCCGCACAGCAACAGCTAGGTGCCTGTGAACTAAACAGCGCAGGAGCCCCCAATCCGGGGTGAAAATCCTGATAAGACAGTATTTAAGTGCGTAACATGATGTGGCTGGGATCCCGTCCCTGGGATCCCAGCCACATATTTTATCTACTACAGTTAGCCGATGCGCTCTACCTTGAAGTCATCTCCAAGTTTAGAAACGACCGCTGCCTTGTCCTTGGTAGCCAAGAACTGTTCGGCAGCCTCGCGGGTACAGCTCACCACGAGCTTAACGTCGCCTTCGCGACCATTAGCAAAGGAGACTAAACGATCCGTGACCGCAGCCCGGTCACCCTTGATATCCACCAAGCTCGGGTCGGCAGTACCAATCGAAATAACCTTGCGATCCTTATCGAAACGCAGGATAAGGCTGGTCCACAAGGAGTTGTTGTCGTGTACGGCTAGCACTACAGTGCTGTCCGGGCTCACGAACGCTTCCGCAGCCGACACCACATCGTCGTGAGACGCACCCAGTTTCCACTGCAGACCCAGGGTCTCGTCAGCGGGTTCCGGCGCCGTCACAATCGAGGACTTGTAGCGGCCACGCAGTAGGCTCCAAGAGCGGCAGACGTATACGTCGAGATCCTCGTCCGCGTTCCAGGTATTCTGGTACTCGGCAAAGTACTCGTCCATCTCATCGCGTTCTGCCACCAGGACGAAATCAACCTGGTCGCGGTTGGCGGCGTACAGCGCGTCCGCAGCAGCCTGCAGATCATCAACCTGGGTCGGAGCCTGAGCCACCTCTTTACCTTCGGTGTGGCGGCACTTGATTACCTTTCCCTTTTCCAGCAAACACACGATCCTACGGGCGCCCTTGGCGGAACGTAGCAGCAGGCGCTGCGCATTCCGCCACTGGTCCACGTCCAGATCGGCCATTAAAACATCACCGTGAAGCATTGCAGTTCCTTTCAGTTTTTTAGTGAGCAGTCGTAGACATTGATTGAGTAGGCGGGCATAGAAGCCATCAACTGGCTGCCCTGGGCAGTACCCGGCTGGCCGGACCACAGTTCGGTGGCCTTTTCGACCTCGAAGGGTAGTTCGACACGGGCCTCAATGGCCTCGGCTGTCGGGTTGGCGATAAATACCACGCGACGCTTCGGATCGTCTTTATCCAGGTGAACCACCACGTCGAGACGGGCATCGCTCTTGTTCACGGAGGTAACTTTGGCCGCGGCGCAAGCCTGATCAAGGATACTGGCGGCATCATCTCCACTCTTAACGACGAACCAATTTCCCTTACCTGATTCAACGGCATCCTTGAGGATAGTGCAGGTGTTCATCAGGGAGTCCAGCTCGGGTAGCTTCGGACCAATGACTGCGCAGCCGCCGACGGCTACGAAGTCCACCAAAGCCTGCTGAATCTTTGCATCCAGGTAGTCGAGGGTCGGCAGCACGACGATGCTGCGTTCGCCCCAACGTGCGGGATCGAGATCCGTATCGGAGATCACGAAGTCGTGACCACCAGCCGACAGAGCATCGAAGCAAGCGCCGAAGGCCTTACTCTTCTCCAACTGTACTGGCGCATCGAAGCCCAGATTGTCCTCACTAATGGTCAGCGTGTTAGCGTACTCGCTGAAGCCCGATGGCGTCTCCAAGAAGTCACCGGGGAAGGAGACCAACACCGAGGCTGCCTCGAGCCGGTCGTATTCGCGGTTCGCCAGAAGCAGTACCTTCGCGTCACGACGCAAGGAGGTAAAGCCATTCTCGGACTGCATCCGGTTGGCATTGCTGAACATCTTCTCGTGGTCTTCGCGAACCCGACCATCGCGACGGATGGGAGAGTCTAGCCAGCGGTCGCGCTCCACCAGCATGTAGCGGCTGAAGCCCTTGATACCCTGCATCAGTGCAGCCTTGGTAACGAATTCCTCGTCGTAAATCTCACCCGGGTTGAGGTACCAGGGCCACACACCGGCGATGAACTCCGGGATGTAAGGGAAGCGGCTGGTTCCCACCACATACGAGCCAACGGTCTTGACATGGCTGTAGAGTTCCTTGCGGGAGTAAATATCGAAGCCAACGAAATCGAGCTTCTCTTCCAGCTTGGCGATGTTGAAAGGAGTAGTGAATCCAGAAGCAGCACCACCCGGACCGAGTGGATGCGGGTAATTGTGGAATAGCGCGATCTGATCCAGACCACGCTCGCGCATCATGTCGGCAAGGCGATCCATCGAAATGATCAGGTACTGCTCGCGGTATTCAATCCAGTCAGCCAAGACCGGAATGTCATGCTTGCTCTTACCTTCGAAACGCCGTGGCGCGTCGATCTCGCCCTCGCTGCCATAGGAGGTGCCGTAGGCCTTGTTGATGGCCGCCAGATCACCGTACTTGTTAAGCAAGAAGGTGCGGTACTGCGCCAAAGACTCTTCGGAATAGTCGGCAGCGTAGGCGTTGATGCAGAAGAAGTACGCCATCTCATTATCAACCTGAGCTGCAACAATGCCGCCCTTGGGGTAGCAGTGACGAGCCAGAATCTCACAGATCGCGTCGTACCAGAGTGCGGTCTCTTCGTAGAATTCATCTGCAGCGTAGTTGACAGCGGGTATGGGCTTGGGCACCTGGGTCAGGACGGTGCGTCCGCCCTTGGCGTTGCGCATCTGCAACCGCTCGTTTTCGAGAATACGTTTGGGGTATCCGAACCAGGTCAACTCGGAGTTGATCTGCGGTCCGGGACGAACGATGATCCGGAAACCTTTGTCCTCACATAGGGTCAGGAAGGCGTCAATATCCTTGTTTCCTGAGAAGTCGAAGACTCCCTTTTCTACCTCGTGGATCTCCCACGGGATGTAGATCGAGATCATGTTGAAACCCATACCCTTGACAGATTCAAGAATTTGATCCCACTTGTCTCGGTCAAGCCTCCAGTAGTGTACGGCACCGCCATACAGCGAGACTGTCTCGCCATCAACCTTGAAGGCGCTCTTGCCAACCGACACGGGCCGGTTGTCCGTTTGCTTCTCCATCGTTTTTCCTTTCTTATTTACTTCGGACAGGTCTATGTTCCTGTTTGATGGTGATTAGTTCTTTCTGGCCAGGGCGACTGCCAGGATGATGATTACGCCCCGAATAATCTGTTGCTGAGAGGTGTCGAGTCCGGCCAAAATGAGGCCATAGTTGATCGTTGCCATGAGCAAGGCACCGAAGAAGGTACCGATGACGGAGCCGCGTCCGCCAGCAAGTGCGGTACCACCAAGGATCACCGCGGCGATAGCATTCATTTCGTCTCCGGCGCCCCACTGGAACCGGCCAGACATGAGTCGGCCAGCGTAGAGCATACCGGCGACGGCTGCCCCCATCGAGCAGATCATCATGACGCGGAAACGCACCCAGGAGGTACTGATGCCGGAGTACTCAGCGGCAACCGGGTTAGCACCGGTAGCCAGAATCTGACGTCCGAAACGCATCTTCTTGAGCACTATCGTTCCTGCCACAACGAACAGCAGCATCCAGATGATCAAGCCCGGGATCGGACCGATCTTTCCGCCACCGAAGTTGGCTACGTAATTCATGTCCAGAATCGGCACTGGCGCTGATTTCGTCACCCACTGGGCGATACCGAAGGTAATACCCATCATGGCCAGGGTGACCAGGAAGGACGGGATTCGAGCGAAGGCCACGAGGGCGCCGTTAATGCTTCCCACGATCGCCCCGAGCGCCAATCCTGCCAAGATGCCGGGTATCAACCCGAAATGAGACAGCGACATAGCAGTGACCACGCTAGCCAGGCCCGCGACGGATCCCACGGAGAGGTCAATCTCCGCGGCCGCGATTACCAATGTCATTCCGACAGCAATCACCGAGACGATGGCCGCCTGGCGGAGGATGTTCCAGAAGCTGGCTACGGACAAGAAACCCTCGTCTCGCAGTAGCACTGAGAAGATTAGCAGGACGACCACGAAACCGACGTAGATGATGTCCCGCCGCCAGTCGAAGTTAAAGCCCCTACGGGGCAACTTTTCTAGGGCTTTTGATTCACTCATGGTTCACTCCTTGAACTGCCAGTTCGAGTGCCTGCTCGTCAGTTGTTTCGGATGCGTCGAGTTCGCGCTCGACGGTGGACTCGCGCATCAGGAGCAGGCGATCGCTCATGGCGAGTAGTTCGGGGTATTCGGAGGAGATAACGAGCACCGCATGACCCTCAGCCGCAAAGTTACGTATAGTCTCGATAATTTCGGCTTTGGTGCCGATGTCGACACCGGCGGTAGGCTCGTCCATCACCAGGACTCGTGGGTTGCGACTGATCCACTTTGCAAGCACGATTTTTTGCTGGTTACCGCCGGATAGCAGGGAGGCAGGTGCCTCGGGACGTGCCACCTTAATACGGAACTCCTCTACCAGCTTGCGGGCCAAGCCGCGCAGGGCACGGTCATCGACCCATCCACCACGGGAGTGATCGGACACGTGAGGCAACTGCAGGTTGCTGTTAACCGAGTGCCCTAGTACCAGGCCTTGGAGGCGACGGTCCTCGGGAACCAGCACCAAACCGTGTGCCAGAGCATCCCCGGGTTTGCTAATCTTCACCTCGTGCCCATCGATACGCACGGTGCCTGCGGTGATTTTATCGATACCGAACAACGTGCGGGCGAGTTCAGTACGACCAGAGCCCATCAGGCCAGCTAAACCTACAACCTCGCCCTCACGGACCTCGAAGGCCACATCATGAAGTCCATTCTCTGCGGCCAGACCCTCCACCGAAAGAACCACGGGACGTTCGGAACAGACCCGACGCGGCGGCGCCGCCATGGCGACGGTTCGCCCGACGATACCTTCGACTATTTTCTCCGGGGTGATCTCAGATAACGGAGAGGTCAGGAGATGCTTACCATTGCGCAGAATCGTGATGCGATCCGCGATTTGATAGACCTCCTCCATCCGGTGAGAGATATAGACGATCGAAATACCTTCGTCAGTGAGCCGTTTGATTAGGTCGAACAGAGCCTTAGCCTCCTGCTGAGCAAGAGCGGCGGTGGGCTCGTCCATGATCAGTACTCTTGCGTCTTCGGCCAGTGCCTTCGCGATCTCAGTCAACTGCCAGTAGGCAGTGGATAGCGAGGACATAGTCGCGGTGGGATCCACCTTGACCTGCATACGCTCGAATATCTCCCGGGCCCGACGGACCATCTGTCGATCATCAATCACGCCCCCGCTCCGAGGCTCATCATTAAGGAAGATGTTTTGCGCGACAGTCAGGGTTGATACCAAGCTAAATTCTTGGAAGACCATACCTAAACCAGCTCGCTTAGCGTCATGGATGTTGCTGAAGTGACAGAGTTTACCAGCGATCTCGATAGTTCCCTTGTCCAGGGAGTAGACCCCCTGGAGGATCTTCATCAGCGTCGACTTTCCGGCGCCATTACCACCGGCCAGAGCGTGAACCTCTCCAGGAAGTATTTCAAAGTCCACGTCGTCGAGAACCTTCACACCGGAGAAGGATTTCTGGATCCCTCTCATGCTCACTAAAGGTTCCGAGCTGGTTGCTCCCTTTACAGTGGGTGTAGCGGCACTCACTTCTTCATCGCTTTCTTCAGATCAGCCGGAGGCTCAGAGTTGTATACCTGCTTCCAGGCTTCCAGTACATTCTGGTGTGTTACGGGCAGAGCGTTGAGCGCGATATAGGACGGAGCCTTCTTTCCAAGCAAGGCCCCGGCAGCGATGCGCGCCTCGGCAACACCCTGTTGGTAAGGCTGCTGAGCACCGAGCCCTACTACGAGCTGATCTTGGGCCAAGGCGATTGCAACGTTTGTCCCAAGATCCTCGGTAGCGATCTTGAGGTCATTGCGACCTGCAGAACGAGCAGCCGCCATCACACCTTCGGCTGGGACATCCCAGACTGCCCAAATGCCAGCTAGCTTAGGGTTCTGGTGGATCATCGCGTCGGCTACCTTCTGTGCATCACCAGCGAAGTCAGGACCACCGATACCCTGTTCCTTTACAATCTTGATATCTGGGTATTCTTCCTTGATAACCTTAAGGAAGCCTTCATAACGTTGGCGGGTAACGAAGAAGTCAGCAGAGTGGTAAATAACGCCAATTTCACCCTTACCGCCGAGAGCCTTAGCCAACAGATGAGCAGAGACCACCCCATTACCGAAGTTATCTGCGCTCACTACTGATTCGTAGTCCACGCCAGCTTTCAATCCTTCGGGGACATTGTCCATGAAAACGAGCTTCGCGCCGCTTTCTGCAACCTTGCGATACGCTCCGGCGGTAGCCACCGGATCGGTGGGAATAGAAACTACGATATCGGGGTGCTTGGCAAGGACTGTCTCGATGTTGGACACCTGTTGACCCGGGTTAAAGTTCGCATCGGTTACGGCGATAACATCGATGCCTAACCGGGCAAATTCAGCCTTGAGTCCAGCGATCTGAGCATTAGCCCAGTCGTTACCCGCGTAGTGCATCACGAGAGCAGCGGTAGCCTTTTTCCCTTTAACCTTCGCAACTTCTTCGTCACTGAGTTCAACAGCTTTAGCGGCTACCGGGGTTTCCCCGTGGGGGCCTTTGCTGAGCACCTTCCCTTCTAGTTCTTTCAGGGCGGCGTCCGCCTTGCCAGCGACATGGGTGCTGGTTTTCTCACTGCTTGCAGATTCAACTGTGCAGGCCGCGGTACTGCCGAGAATCGTGAAAGCAGCAGCGATAAGTAATAGTCTTCTCTTCATAATCGTTCTCCTTTGAACTGTAAGACTTATCGAACGCCGATCCCTGGAACCAGAAACACACGTTCTTACTTGCTCATTGTGAACGTTCACACTATGTATGTCAAGCGTTTCAGAAACTTTCCACGAATTCACAGCTGAATTTACGTGTCTAAAATCGTTATTTTTAGTGCACCGATTAGGGATTATGCTGATTTTAATAAGCTTAAAAATAACAGCGCGTAAAGATTGCTGCCGCTCGATAGCTCGTCTACGACCCCTTCCTCGCTCAACACGAAAGGAAGAAAAACTTTCGTTTATCTCCTTTTCGGTCTCGCTCGTCGGGGTGACAGGATTTGAACCTGCGACCTCTGAACTGTCCTGGGTTTTGTTCCTAGGCGTTTGCCTTGTTTTCTATTATTACTTG
>NZ_JRMX01000002.1 GCF_000758825.1 Arcanobacterium sp. S3PF19 | reverse complement strand
CGCAGGCGTATACGCAGCCGGCGGATTCAGAAGAAAAGAAAAGAAAACAGCATAAGTAAACCGGGCTGTTTTTTCGGGGGAGCAAATTAATTTTATTTGCTCCCCCGAATTCGTTTTATTCGGTTTTTGCGGCCGCAAACCGTGCGAATCTTTTTTAAAAACATTGATATATCGGTCAAAGCGCGGTATTAATGGTTACATGGGAACGGATTCACACTTATATGCGTGCGAAACAGGAACGGTTTCGCTGCCGCAGCCGTTCGTTTGCTCTAACCGAACCGCCGATTGAAAAGAGGAATAGGATGTGCGCTTCGAAAGCGAAGAAAAATACCGGGAAAAATACGGTAGACAAAGCCGTTGAGCAGGCTGTTGCCCGGGCCGTGGAGTCCCGGAAAACAACGCTGTTCACAGCGGGGGCCGCAGGAATCCTGATGGGTGCCTCTCTTGCTTTTGGCAGCGCGCAGGCAATGGCTGCCGAAGACACTCCCGCACCCGCCTGCGACGCCCGTATGCAGAGCACTGTCTCCGGTCGGGTCTGCGGCGCTTCTTTTGTGAAACAGCAGACTGTAAAACCGGCTGAGCTTCCCGGTGCGAAACCGGCTGCGCCCTCCGCTTCTGTGCCCGCAGCGAAAGAGCAGGCAAAAACGGAAAAGCCGGTAACGGCGGACAGCGCCGTGCCCCAAAGCGTCACAGACAGATCTGCCTCCGTGCGCAGTGCCTCCGTCTTGGGGCAGGCAGAGGAGAAAGACGTCGTTATTCCGACGGGAGACGCCGCCGTTCCCGTATACAATCCGCTCGGATATTCCAAAGCCGAGATTGAACGGATTAAACAGGCACTGTTGGCGGCAAACAAAAACAATGCGGCCCTGCATTTAACTTCCGCGGATCAGATCACGCTGGAATTTATCACCGGCGACACCACGCGTTCCGGGGCCGCCGGCGTGCCCATATCCAACGGTCTGGCGGAAAACAAAATCACCGTCCGGATCAAAACAGACAAAGCGGATGTAACTTTTACCTCCGATGTAACAAAGAGTAAACTGACCCGGCTGGTGGACATCCGCAGAGACTATAACGTCACATATACGCAGCCGAAACTTCCGGGGCGCGAAACGGATGAAGGCTTTTCCGTGAGTGCGGACGGAAAGACGCTGATCTACCGCTACGATTCGTCGAAGGCTACGCCGTTCAGGACGGACGATGTGCTGAAACTGCTGCGTGCCACACCGAAAACAGATGCTCTGAGAAAGGCGGGTCTGCGCGATCTGAGCGGAGAGGAATACTCTACCGTAAAGCACGAGGGACTCGGGGGAATGCCGCGTAGGTCGCATATGCACTATGCGGTAGACGCCAACGGGGAACCGATCGGAATTATGGAGCTGGGCATAATGGACGGCCCCTATTGGTTCGGCAACAGGCAGATTTCTTTTTCCGATAAAGACCTGCACGAAGAAGAAGCCAAAGCGGGAGACTTCAGCTGGGACGCAGAAGCGCAGAAAATAACCGTGGCTTCGAAGAACCACAGGGTGTTTAAAGCCAGGCTGTTTGTTGCCCCTTATGCGCTGTCGTATTACGGCAGTATCATTGCCGGGTCCGAGGGTAAAAACGTAGGGAATACGCCAAGAGCCATCAATGTTATTTTTGTGCCGCAGACGTTTAAGAAGAAAGCGGATTTGGCGGCGTCCGCCGCGCGGCATGCGGTGACGGCCGATGCGGCAAAAACGCCCACCGACGCAAAATATTACAACGCCTCCCCGGAAACAAAGAAAGCATATGACGCGGCGTTGGCGGAAGCGAAAAGTGCGCTGGCAGAAGCGGGAGACAGGGATGACGCGCAGCTGTCCGAAGCACTGAAAGCGCGGATCGACAATGCCACCATGCGTCTTGACCGGGCGCGTGAGGAACTCAACGGCAGCGCGACCGTGAAAGACGCTCTGCGGCAGTCCATTGCCGAAGACGGCACGCCCGCCGATGAGCAGACGGGGAAAGCCGGCACGGGCACGCAGGGAAGCGACGCATATCGGAATGTGACCGATACCGTATTCCTGACTGCGGACGGAAAAGCGGATACGGAAAAGAATGCACGTGCCCTCAAGGCAAAGACGGCTTACGACAATGCGCTTGCCGAAGCGAAGAAAGTAAATGACGCGCAGTACGCCACGCAGGCAGAAACCGATAAAGCCAAGGAAAACCTGTATAAGGCGCGCAGGGCGCTGGCCGAATTTTCCACCGACAAAGAACGGCTGAATATTGCCCTGGCAAAGTACGGGAAAGTGAATATCGGTACCGTCCAGAATATTGGCACGGCCGATCCCACGTATCAGAATTCCACGCCCGACGAGCGCGAATGCTACGACAATGCCCTGGACGAAGCCAACAGGCTGGCAAAGGATCCGAATGCTTCCCAGAAGGAAGTAAATGCGGCGATTGCCTCGCTGGAGGCGGCAAAATCCGCCTTGGACAAGAATGCGACCAAGAAACAGGCGCTTGAGGCGCAGGTGCAGCAGAGCCACGATAACGATGCACCTAATGCGCAGAGTGTTTTCTACCGAAATGCGAAGGACGATGCGTATTATTCCAGCGATAAGTTCCCTGCCGCAGTGGACAAAGACGAGGCAAAGAAATATGCCGGACAGTACGACGAAAGCCTGGCGGCCGCCAAGAACGTACTGAAAGACCCGAAGGCCACGCAGAAGCAGGTAGACGATGCGTTGGAAAAGCTGAAGAAAGCCGAAGACAATCTGCATCGGCTGGAAAGTGACCCGAGCGATCTGATTGCGACGCTGGCGGCCAATTTCAGCGGGAACAGGCTGCCTGCGTATTTTAATTCCTATGCGCTGTCGCAGGCGGGAAATGAGCAGGCGAAGAAGGACTTCCTGGCATACAACGAAGCCTACGCGCAGGCGAAGCAGATCAGAGAGAAAATTGATGCGGCAAAGGCGCAGTCGCAGCAGCCGAATTTTACGCAGACGGAAATTGACGAAGCAAAAGCCAAGTTGGATGCCGCGCGGAAAGTGATTGAAACGTATGCCACCAACAAATCGCAGCTGAACAACGTATTCGGCGAAGATGCCGCGGTGCGCGACAGTGCCGCGTGGAAGAATATGAAGGCTTTGGCGGATAAGGCCGCCGTAGCCGGCGATCAGGCAACGGAAGAGGAAAAAGCCGCCGCACAGGTGCTGAAGGACTGCACGCAGGCCGCCGAAAAGGCAAAGCAGGTGCTGGAAGACACTCTCCCGCGGGATACCGATGCGCAGGGGACTCCCATTCCGGACGATAAAAAGAATGAGGGGAAGCAGCCCTCGGATCCCGGTTTCCTTGACGGAGTGCAGACGCATTCAAAGGGCGAAGCTCTGCAGAGTGATGTCGACCGGGCTCTGAAAGACCTGCGGAGCGCCCGCTCCGGTCTGCTCCGGTTCGGCACGAAGCTCGGAAAGCTGAAAGAGTCTGTGCTGGAAGACCCCCGGACCGTGCAGAGTCCCGAATACAAAAACACCAAGGCGGCCGGAGACCGGGATAAACTGGATGCGTACAGTAATGCGCTGAAAGAGGCGAAGGAAAAGCTCGCCGATCCGACACTGTCGCAGGCAGACGCGGACGCCGCCGCGGAAAAACTGAACCGGGCAAGGGCGGATCTGTCGGCGCACGCCACCGATATTTCCAAGCTGGAGCAGAGCGCGGGGATCCCCACATCAGATTCGCCCGCCTACCGCAACACCGCGAATCCGCATTTCACGCTGAAAAATAACGAAGGCGGATACGGCACCGCTCCCGACACGGAGAAAAACAAACAGGCTGCCGCGGCGAAGAAAGCCTATGATGCTGCGCTTTCCAAGGCGCGTGCTCTCATTGCCCGGCACAAAGACGCCGATGCCGCGCCGGCAGACAAACCGACGCAGCAGGAAATTGATGCCGCGCTTGCCGTGCTGAACAGTGCCTGGGAGGAAATCGCCAAATACGATACGCAAACGGATCTGCTGAATAAGGAACTGTCTGAATCCAAGGCGGAAGGCTCGGATGAGACGGCGGGCAAATTCGAGGGCACGGAGGAATTCCTGAATGCCGATTATCTGAAGGCGGAAGGCGAAGGCGCAGCGAAAGAAGACAACAGATACGTGAAGGCCTATAAAGACGCTCTGGAGAAAGCCCGCACGCTGGAAGCGGCGGCCCGGGGAGTGAAGAAAGCCGATCCGACGCAGAGCGTTCCTCCTGCGGAACGTCCCACACAGGAGCAGATAAACCGGGCTCTTGAAGATTTGCGGGAGGCAAAGGAGAACATTAAGCAAGGGTTTAAGACGGATCTGACCAAGCTGCGGGAAGAAAAGGAATACAGCGGCGGAGATTTCAAAAAGACGCCGGAATACCGCAATGCCGCAGCTTTGGCGGCTAAAGGCGACTCGTCTGCCGTCAAAGATATGAAGAATGACGGCAGTGACGGAAAGCCCAAGGGATTCGAGACTCTCTGCAGTGAGACCGATACTTATCTCGCCGACGCCAACCGCGTCCGTACGCAGCGGGAAGCAGACGAAATGCTGCAAAAGCTCATCTCTGCCCGGGAAAAGATCGAAAAATACGGCACAGACGTTACGCCTTTGCAAAATGAAATCGACAATAAGAACGCCGCCGGTCTGCCGGTTGATTTCAGCCGGTCTGCCGCATACCGAAATGCGCTGGCAAAGAAGAACGCCGGCGATCAGGATGCCGCCGGGAAGATCAGTGCCTACGAAGAAAAGCTGAAAGCTGCCCGGGACATGATTGCCCGATACGAAAACCAGAACGGAGACCCGGCGGACCGTCCCACCAACGAGCAGGTAAAAGAGGCGAAAGAGGCGCTGGCGAAGGCTAAGAAAGATATTGCCGACGGCTTCGGAACCGATACCGGCGCACTGCAAAACGAGGCTGACGCGGACAGCGGATTCCGTCTTACGCTCCCGTTTAAGAATGCGCAGTATGCCAAGGGCGAAGGCGGTGCGGACAATGCCGATGTCGTCGCTTACAACGAGGCACTTCAGGCAGCCCGGGAGCTGCTGCGCAAGGCCGGTGATCCGGCTGCGGCACAGGCCGATAAGCCCACGCAGGCTGATGTTGATTCTGCGTTGGCGCGGCTGAAGCGGGCGAAGGCTGC
>NZ_JRMX01000001.1 GCF_000758825.1 Arcanobacterium sp. S3PF19 | reverse complement strand
GCGTTGGCGCGGCTGAAGCGGGCGAAGGCTGCGTTGGATAAGTATAAGACGGTGAGGGTACCCGCCGTCGCGGGCGATTCCGGGCGCGGGAAGCATTCCTTTGCACCGGCTGCGAAGTCCGGCAGGACAGGCCGGCTGGGCAGGACCGGTGCCGGTGCTTCGCTTCCCGCAATGCTGGCGGCTCTTGCCCTCGGACTGGGCGGAACGGGAACTGTGGCTCGTCACCGCCGCCGTCGCGGAAAGTAATCGGATTCGGAAAAGCTGCCTGAATTCGGAAGCGGAAATAATTCCGTATCCGCAGAGGGGCGCCCGGGACTGTTCCGGGCGCCCCGTTTTATGTGCTTTGTATGTGTCTGCGCTGTTTATGCGGGTTTGCGGGGTGTGCTTTTGCGCGCTTGCATATGTTTGCGCGGACTGCGGCAGCCGGGCAGTCTCCCGTGTCCTTCCGTTCGGGAATGTTTTCCCCGGCAGAGAAAACAGATTGATAAATCCACAGATTTGTTTATCCCGTTTTGTTTCGTGCTTTCTTTTGGAATAGTTGAGGCATGATTAAACCTCCTCCGAAACTTAGTCCCAAAAACAGCCGGCAACCGCTGACGGTAAGCGAACGCCCGCAGCCGAAGCCTGCCCGGTATTTTCGGGATATAGCTTTAAATTCCGCCCTGGGCAGCGATGCCGGGCTCTATGCGCGCGAATTGGGGCAGGCTGCGCGCAGTAACGTCAAAAAAGCACGTTTTGCCTTTTCGCGGGAGGCATTTTTTGCTTTTGTTTTTGCCTTGGCTCTGGCATTGGGAGTAGTTCTTTGGCAGGCGGGAGGAAGCGAAATGCGGGAGGTGCGGGATTTTCCCAAATCCGGGCAGTCGGCAGGTCCGCACGCATCTTCACAGAGAGACAAAACGGAAAAAGGGGAAAACGCGGCGGAGAAAAACGGAAAAATTTCCGTTTACGTTTCCGGCGCCGTGGCTCATCCGAAAGTTGTGGAACTGGATGCCGACGCGCGTATCGAACAGGCACTGGAAGCTGCGGGAGGAGCGAATGCGGAAGCGGATTTGGTGCAGCTGAATCTGGCACAAAAACTGAAAGACGGTGACCACGTTCACGTGGCACAGGCAGGTGCCCGCGGGCAGGAGGCTAAGAGCGCCGGAGAAGAAACGCAGACCGGGCAGAATTCCGAAGATACGCAGAGGCAGAAAAAGATAAATATCAATACCGCCTCGCTTACACAGCTGACGGAGATTCCGGGTGTCGGGCCGGTGACCGCAAAAGCCATCAAAAGCAGGCGTGATAAACACGGCAATTTCGCAAAAATAGATGATCTGATGCAGGTGGACGGGATAGGAAGGAAAACATTCGAAAAAATTGCCCCGTTTGTGACGGTCTGAAATGTATGATTTTCGTCTGTTTCTTCCCGCGCTGATTATCTGGGGAAGCGGATTTTTTCCTTTTTCGCGGCAGACACTGCCGGCATACTGTGTTTTTTCCGGGCTGCTGCTGTGCGCACTGTTTCTTTTTCCGGGGATCCGCTTTACGGCGGCGGCGCTGCTTGCGGCGGTGTGTTTTGCGGCCGCAATACAGGCTGTCCATGCCCGGGAACAGTATTATTCACCTGCGGAAAAATATGCCGGCAGCGCACATGGGATTATCCTGGAGGGGAGTTTTATCCGGGAAAAACGTTCTTTTTCCGGCGGACAGACGATACAGATCTGGCAGGCGGAAAAAATTTCCGACACTTTCCGCACCCGGCGCGCGCGGCAGGTAATCTGCTCGGCCGGAAATACGGCGCAAAAGTCCCCGGCGGATTTTCCGGCGGACGTGCGCATCGGGCAGCGTTACCGCCTGTGGGGCACGCTGAAGAAAAAGCACTCTGCTTTCTGTGATTTTTGGATGGATGTAAGCAGAATGCGGAAAATTGAATCCGCTCCGCCGCGTTTCCGCGCGGCGCACAGTATCCGCAGCGGTTTTGCCGCGGTTTTGCGCCATATTCCCGGGGAGCAGAGAAATATCTTCCGGGGTGTGGTCTTGGGCGATGACGACGGATTTTCTCCGAATCTGAAGCGGGCATTTCGGATTTCGGGTCTGACACATCTGACGGCTGTTTCGGGAGCGCATATCTCGCTTATTCTCTCGCTTGTGATCGGAATCTGCGGTATGCGCCACCGGTTTCTCACGGCGGGGATTGCCTTTGCCTGTCTTTTGCAGCTTTTGGCATTGGTGGGACTCTCGGCGTCCGTATTGCGCGCCGGGCTGATGGCCGCGTTTTTGCTCTGCGGAATTATGCTGCGCAGACGGTTAATGCCCATTCCCCTGCTGGGCGCGGCCCTGATCACGGGAAGAACTGTGTTTGCGCCAATTGCCGCCGGAGTGGGATTTGTGATGTCTGCTGCGGCGACGCTGGCGATTGTGATGGTTACCCCGTGGCTGAAACACTGCCGTTTTCCGCCGCTGCGGGAAAATATCCTGACTGCGGCGGTGATTTCCTTTGCGGCAGGCACCGTAACGCTTCCTTTGTCGGCTTCGTTCCAGCCGCAGATATCTTTGTTTTCTGTTCCGGCAAATATCGCCGTTGCGCCGGTGATTCCGTTTTTGACGCTGCTCGGACTGCTGGGTGCGTTGATCTCTCCGTTCAGCATTACGGCAGCATCGTGGGCGGTTGCGCTTTGCCGTCCGTGCGCTTGGTGGGTGCTCGCGGTGGCGGAAAAGACCGCCTCGCTCACTTCCGCCGTGGTTTGCGTGCCCCGGGCACTTGCGTTTCAGCTGGCGGTATGCGTTTTGTTTTATCTGTGTATCCGCGCATACCGAAATTGGCCGCTTCCGTTAAACATACTGCTGTTTCTGACGGTAGGCGTCACGTCCGTACTCGGTATTTGCGCGGCCGCGGGCCCGGGGTAAGGCATCCGAAAAAGACGGGGGATCCGGCGGCCCGTCTGCGCCGTCCGTCCCCCGGTGTTTTGGCCGATGTACGGGGCAGGGACAGTCCGAAAGGATTCGGGGAGAGAGACAGGAAAGATACAGTGAGATATTTACGGCATAAAACATCAGTCGGTTTTTTCCGGGGCATGGGATAATAAAACTATGGTAGAGCGATGGCAGATGAAGTTGGCGCCCGTAATGCTTTTGGAGAGCGCGGAGCGCGTATACGGCGACCGCACGGTTGAAAACTTTAAAAAGCAGCTGCGTGCAGAAAACCCCGAAACCGAAATCGGCGTTTTGGATGCCGCCGCATATACCCCGCAGCGGCTCTCGCTGCTGCTTGCGCCCACACTGTTCTGTGAGCCGAAAGCGCTGGTCGTGCAGAATCTGGAGCAGGCAAACCGGGTATTTACCGAGGAATTTGCCGATTATATCCGCGCTCCCCGGCAGGACGTCCGTGTCTTGGTACGTCATAACGGCGGCGCGGGCGGAAAGAAAATACTCGAAACGCTAAGGAAACAAAACGTGCCGCATATGGTAATCGCGGCCGTAAAAAATACGGGTGACAAAGCCAAAGCCGTGCAGGAAGACGTCACCGCCGCAAAACGCGCAATTGCCTCCGATGCCGTGGCCGCTCTTGTGGATGCGCTCGGCTCCGATCTGCAGGAACTGCTTTCCGGTGTTGCCCAGCTGCTGCAGGACGTTCCCGGGAAAATTACGAAAGCGGACGTAGACCGGTATTTTTCGGGAAGAATCGAAGCCACCGGATTCAATGTTGCCGACGCGCTGCTGAAAGGAAATGTGGGAAAAGCCATTGAACTGTGCCGTCACGCACTTTCAACCGGGACAAACGCGGTTGCGGTGGTTTCCGCAATTGATTTCAAACTGCGGCAGATCGGGCAGGTGCTGGGAATGGATTCGGGGAATGTGGGCTACCGGCCCTCTTTGCCGCAATGGCAGATCACCCGGGCAAAACAGGATCTGCGCCGCTGGTCCGCGCCCGCTTTGGCGCAGGCACTGCGGGAGACGGCCAGGGCAGACAGCGAGGTTAAAGGCGGATCGCATGATGCGCATTACGCTTTGGAACGTCTGATTTTAGCTGTGGGAAGAGCACAGCGTCTGAAATAAGGTAATACAGTAGAATGGGACTGTTTGGATTTTTAACCGGACGCAGTTGCGGCAGGCCGCATTCTGCGTGCGGCAACCGTAAGAGATAGGAGAATCGGTGCGGATAGGGATTCCTTTAGAATCGCAGGATTCGCAGTCGTTGGTGGCTGCCACTGCAGACACTGTGAAAAAGTTGGTGAAATTGGGCTACGCGGTATCCGTGGAAAGCGGAGCGGGAAAGAAAGCCGACTGCTTCGACGGGCAGTACGAGGCCGCGGGAGCCGAAATAGTTTCCGCAGACCGGGCATGGGGTGCGGATATCGTGCTTACGCCCGATACGCCCGCGGAAAATGACCTTGAACGGATTAAACCCGGTGCGGTGCTGATTTCACGCCTTTCGCCCCGGCAGAATCCGCAGATTGCACAGAAACTGTGCGAACGGAAAATTACCGGGCTGTCGATGGATATGATTCCCCGTATTTCCCGCGCGCAGTCTATGGACGTGCTGTCTTCGATGGCAAATATCGCCGGATACCGGGCGGTAATTGAGGCGGCGGCCAATTTCGGACGGCTGTTTACCGGGCAGGTAACCGCCGCGGGGAAGATGCCGCCCGCCACCGTATATGTGATCGGCGCAGGCGTGGCAGGTCTGGCGGCAATCGGCACGGCCAACTCCATGGGCGCGGTTGTGAATGCAACAGACGTGCGCAGCGAAACCGCCGAACAGGTGGAGTCGCTGGGAGCGCACTTTGTGCCCATTGAGGCCCCGGCACAGGAATCGTCGGACGGATATGCACGGGAAATGTCTGACGCGCAGAAAGAGGCAGCCTCCGCGCTGTACGCCCGGCAGGCGGAAAAATCCGATGTGGTAATTACCACGGCCAATATTCCCGGGCGCAAATCTCCGATTCTGCTCGACGCGCAGGCCGTATCGCGGATGAAATCCGGGTCCGTAATCGTAGACATGGCTGCCGCAAACGGCGGGAACTGCGAACTTACGGTACCGGGTAAAATTGTAACCACGGAAAACGGCGTAAAAATTATCGGCTACACGGATTTGGCCGGGCGTCTGCCGGCGCAGGCATCCAGACTGTATGCGCAGAATGTGGTGAATTTTCTGCAGCTTGCCACACCCGGCAAAGACGGAAAATTGGTTTTGGACACAGAAGACGAAATCGTGCGCCAGATAATCGTGACCGACGGATCGCAGGTGCTTTTCCCGCCGCCGCCGGTAAAGGTTTCGGCAGCTCCCGCGCAGACGGGCGTCCGCGCGGAAAACGACGCCATGCCTCCGGCACCGCCGGAAAAGAAAACGGGATATGCCAAATACGGATGGGCAGCGGGAATCGCAGTTGCGCTGATGCTGCTGATTTTTATGGCTCCTCCCGGGATGTCCGGGCATTTTATGATTTTTGCGCTGGCGGTAGTGATCGGATTTTACGTAATCACCTCTGTTACGCACTCTCTGCATACGCCCCTGATGTCGGTTACAAACGCCGTTTCGGGAATTATTATCGTGGGAGCTTTGGTGCAGATCCCGGCGCAGTCCCTAACGGTGAAAATACTGGCCTTTATCGGTATTGCGGTTGCCTCGGTTAATATCTTCGGCGGATTTGCGGTAACCCACCGAATGCTGAAAATGTTTCAAAGGAGCTGAAGACAATGCTGCATACTGAATCTTGGTTTATCGGATTTGCGTTCGGTTTTGCCCCCTTTGCCTATATTGTGGCGGCGCTGCTGTTTATTCTGGCGCTCGCGGGACTTTCGCGGCAGGAAACGGCACAGAAAGGCAATTATGCGGGTATTGCCGGAATGTGCATCTCTCTGCTGGCTTTTTTCTTCCTGATCGGAACCACGAATGAGGCGGGTATGTCGCTGCTGCTGATTGTGGTGGCGATGGCCGTCGGTGCGGGAATCGGCATTTATAAAGCCCTGCACGTGGAAATGACGGGAATGCCGCAGCTGATTGCGCTGCTTCATTCATTCGTCGGTCTGGCGGCAGTGCTTGTGGGATTCAATTCGTTCCTGATCACACCGGGCGCGCCGACTGCCGAAAATGCTTTCCATATGGGTGAAGTGGGTCTGGCGGTCTTTATCGGTGCGGTGACGCTGACCGGCTCGGTTATTGCTTTTCTTAAGCTGTCGGGAAAGATAAAAGGCAAGCCGCTGGCCCTGCCGGCGCGCAACCTGCTTAATTTGGCCGCGGTGGCGGCATCGCTGATTCTGATCGTGGTTTTTGCCCACACGCGCACGGTTTATGCGGGGCTGGGCGTCTTAATCATTCTTACGCTGATTTCCCTTGCCCTGGGTCTGCATTTGGTTGCTTCGATCGGCGGCGGGGATATGCCCGTGGTTGTTTCCATGCTTAATTCGTATTCCGGGTGGGCTGCGGCAATGGCCGGTTTCACTCTCGGCAGTGACCTGCTGATTATCACGGGTGCCCTGGTCGGATCCTCGGGTGCCTATCTCAGTTATATTATGTGCAAAGCGATGAACCGTTCTTTTGCCGCCGTTATTTTGGGTGGTTTCGGCACCGGCAGCGCGACGCACAGCGAACGTGATTACGGCACGCATCGGGAAACGACCGTGGGTGAAGTTGCCGATCTGCTGAGAAACGCGCGGAAAGTAGTGATTACGCCCGGTTACGGCATGGCGGTGGCGCGTGCGCAGTATCCGGTTGCGGAGCTGACACGCAAACTGCGCGACATGGGTGTGGACGTAACATTCGGGATTCACCCCGTGGCGGGCAGACTCCCCGGGCATATGAACGTGCTTTTGGCGGAGGCGAAAGTTCCCTACGATATCGTTAGGGAAATGGATGAGATAAACGATGATTTTGCGGGCGCGGATGTGGTGCTGGTGATTGGTGCCAACGATACCGTGAACCCTGCCGCACAGGAGCCGGGATCTCCGATTTCGGGAATGCCGGTTCTTAAGGTGTGGGAGGCGCAGAATGTGATTGTGCTGAAGCGGTCAATGGGCAATTCCGGTTATGCGGGAGTGACCAATCCGCTGTTTTACAGGCAGAATACGCAAATGCTGCTCGGGGATGCAAAGACAACGGTAGAGCAGATTGCCGCCGCGCTCTGAGAAAATTATGCACTGATTTTCGAAAACCGAAATCGGCAAAAGATCTGCGGATATGGGTGCGGAAATTAATTTCCGCACCCATATTTTTTTCAGGGGTTTTCCCCCTGCCGAGTGTGCATATACGCGCCGCCGCGGGCACAGACCTATAGTTTCGCCCCGCCGGGATTGTGCGGCAGGGGCGTGTGGCGGGGTGTTTTCGCAGTTTCCCCGTTTTGTTTGCATCTGTGCGGCTTTGGTCTGCCGGATGACTGCTTCCGTTTGCATGATTTTTTTTTGCGCGGGCGTATCTTGGGCGTATCCCAAGATACAAATCAGAGATAAAAATTAAGATAAAATTTTCCCCCAAATACGGCCGCATTGGTTTTCCGCAGCGCAGCGCGTATTTGGGGGAAATATTCGGCTTCGTTTACCTGTCAGCGGTTACGGCGCCGGGCGCCCAGTCCCAGACCGAGCAGTGCCAGGCCGAGCAGGCCCGCTGCCACGGAATCGGAACCGGTTTGCGGCAATTGCTCCGAGCGGGACACCTTACGGTGCTGCGGCACATACACCGCGCCGTTTTCGGCGCTCCGCGGCGCCTTATGTGCCTGCTGCCGCGGGCCGGCCGCTGCACCCGCATTTGCTCCTGCATTTGCTCCTGCATTTGCACCCGCCGGCGGGTTCTGCCGGGGATTCTGCGGATTTTGCGGGTGTGCCTGCTCGTAGGCTGTGGAAAGCAGAACATACTTACGCTGTGCGTCTTCCGATTCCGCACGGGCTGTTAAAAGCAGAGCGCCTGCGGCAACAACTTCGGCGGCGGCCTGCGTTTTCACGCCCTGCGCAGCCGTAAGGGCGAGAGTGGCCGCTTCCAGCTGCTTCTGCGCCGCTACGTGCTTTTCACGCGCTTCCTTCAGCGGTTTGAAGGCGTTTTCTTTTTCCGTGTTTGCGGATTTTGCCCCATTGAGCTGTGTATCCGCCTCGGAGTCGGCCTTTCTTGCCTGCTTATGCTGAGTTTCGGAAGTATTTTTCTTTTCTTCCAGCGCAGTCAGTTTCTGCTCGTGTTCGCGTACCTTGGCACCGGCCTTGTTTTTTTCCTCTTCGGCGGTTTGGGAAGCTTCTGTGGCTTCTTCCAATTCCTCCGTTTTTTCCTGCTCGGTGGCTTCGTTTGCGCCTTCTATATCATCTTTTAACGTATTCAGATTTTTACGTTCCCGGTTCAGCTGCTCGTCTTTTTGCTTTAACGGTTTTACGGCTTCCTTTGCCTGGTTAAGATTTTGCTCGGCCGTGGACTTTGCAGTTTGCAGTTCCTGCTTTTTGCCTTCTGCCGCCGCTATTTCTCCTTCGGCTTTTACCTTGTTTTCCTGGGCTTTTTGCTGATTAGTCTGATTTTCTTTCTGTTCGTTCAGATTATGTTCATGTATTTGTTTGGCGGCATTGTGCTCTACTGAGTTTTCGCCATGATCTCTCTTTGCGTCATTAACGCCCTGTTCGGACTGCTGCAGTTTCTGGGCAATCTGCGCCTGCTGGGTTTTCAAAGTCTGCAGCCACTGTTCGGCTTTCTGTTTTTCCTGAGTCTGCTCGGCAATCTTCTTTTCGTTTTCCGTTATATTTGTTTCGGCCTGCTTAAGCTCGGCTTCTTTTTCTTTTACGGCCTTTTCTTTTTCATCAAGTTCGGTTTTGTTGTCTTTTATTTCTTTTTCTTTGTTAATGATGTTTTGAGCAGCTTCTTTTACTTTGGCTTTGGCTTCGGCCTTTGCCTCATCAAGTGCTTTCTGCGCCTGTTCTTTTTCTGCTAATTTTGCTGCCGCATTTTCCGTCGCTTTTTGGCTTTCCTTGGAAATGCCGTCCGTCAGCTTCGTTGCTTCTTCAAACGCTTTGGCGGCGTCCGCCGATTCCCGGGCGGCTTTCTGCAGATTGGCGGCTGTTTCTTTCTTGTGTTCCTGTGCCTTATTCAGGTTTTCGGCTGCCTGATCGGCGGCCTGTTTCTTTTCGTTATACTGTGCTTCGTCCGCATCCGGAGCTTTCTCCAAGGCGGTCTTTGCTTCGTCCGCTTCTTTCTGCCTGGCGGCTACCTGCGCGTCGGCTTCTTTGTCGGCTTTCAGGGCGGCAGTGTTGCGCTCTTCGGCTTTGGTCAGCGCATTTTTCGCGTCCTCCGCCTTCTTCCGTGCCGCTTCCACGTCTTCTTTCGTGGGGGTCTTTACTTCGTCTGCCTGCTTGGCGAGCGGTGCGCGGCCGGGCGCGTCCTGCGGCAGATTATTCTGTGTATCCGGTTCGGCAGAGGCGAAAGTAACGGCTGAACCTGCCACCAGCAGGCCGGCGGCGGCGGCAAGAGTCTTTTGGGTGTATTTCATGATTCGTTAGTCTCCTCAATAGATGAAACGGGATAAAATCCCGTGGCTAGCGGACATTTCAGTTAAGTTTATCTGACAAATCTTTGAAAAATATAATTTTTTGGAGTGTTTTAGGTCATAAAACACAGGGTGAAACGGCGGCAGAACGGGAAACAAAACTGTGGGCAGGAGAGACATTCTCCTGCCCACAGTAAAAATCCCGGCGTTACGCCGGTGAGCCGGCTTACGCTTCCCGGGCCAGCGCGGCAATCTGCCGGGCCAGCTTCGACTTGCGGTTTGCGGCCTGGTTGCGGTGAATCACACCCTTGGAAACGGCCTTGTCCAATTTACGCGCGGCCACGCGCAGTTCGGTTTCGGCTGTTTCGGCATCCTTGGCAGCAATCGCTTCGCGTGTTTTACGCACGAGAGTCTTTAATTCAGACTTCACAGCCTTGTTCCGCATACGGCGCTTCTCGTTCGTCTTAATCCGCTTCTTCTGGGACTTAATGTTTGCCAATTTTAACTCTTTCTGTGTTTCGCTTGCGCGAGACGGATACGGTCGGTGAGAGGTTGCCTCATCCGGACTGCCAGGCGTGGGGACACCCGTGGTTGTGGAATAAGGCGGGACCGGCACCCGACCGGTGCGCAGTCCAACGGAAATTTTACCGGTATTTTGTATCTTTGCCAAGAAAACGCCGCGGCGCACAGATGAAGGCAATGCGCACACCGCAATAGTATCGGCAATTTCTCAGTTTCCCAATGCGTCTTTTCCGCTCTGCGCTGATAGGCTTGAAGAAGACAATGAGAAGAGGAGCCACGTGCCGAAAACAAGCGCAGAAGAACTGAAACAGATCGCCCCCGCGTCCACGGATCCGCGGCATATCCGCAACTTTTGCATAATTGCCCATATCGACCACGGCAAATCCACGCTGGCGGACCGTATGCTGCAGCTCACCGGAGTGCTCAGCGAGCGCGATATGAGAGCGCAGTATCTGGACCGGATGGATATCGAACGCGAACGCGGAATCACGATCAAATCGCAGGCGGTGCGGATGCCCTGGACGTGCGGCGGCCAACCCTATGTGCTGAATATGATCGACACGCCCGGACACGTGGACTTCACCTACGAGGTTTCGCGCTCCCTGGCAGCCTGTGAAGGAGCGGTGCTGCTCGTGGACGCGGCGCAGGGGATTGAGGCGCAGACTCTGGCAAATCTTTATCTGGCACTGGAAAACGATCTGGCAATTATTCCCGTGCTGAACAAAATCGATCTTCCTTCGGCGGACCCGGACAAATACGCGCGGGAACTCGCGGCGCTGATCGGCTGTGAGGAAGAAAGCGTAATCCGCGTTTCCGGGAAAACGGGCGCGGGAGTGAATCTGCTGCTCGACGAAATCGTGGCGCAGGTGCCTGCCCCGGTGGGGGATGCGAATGCGAAAACGCGGGCGATGATTTTTGATTCCGTGTACGACACCTACCGCGGGGTGGTCACGTATGTGCGTGTGGTGGACGGAAAACTCCTTCCCAGGCAGCGCGTGCACATGATGTCCACAAAAGAAAGTCACGAGCTGCTGGAAATCGGCGTCATTTCCCCCGAGCCGGTTCCCTCCCGGGGACTTGGGGTAGGCGAAGTGGGGTATCTGATTACCGGAGTGAAAGACGTGCGGCAGTCGCGCGTGGGAGACACCGTTACCGATTTGCGCAATCCTGCCGAAACACCTCTTTCCGGATATAAAGACCCGCAGCCGATGGTGTTTTCGGGGCTGTATCCGATCGACGGCTCCGATTATCCGGCTCTGCGCGACGCACTGGACAAACTGAAGCTGAACGACGCCGCGTTAAGCTACGAGCCGGAAACTTCCGTTGCGCTGGGTTTCGGCTTCCGCTGCGGATTTCTGGGACTGCTGCATCTGGAAATCGTTACCGAGCGTCTGGCACGGGAATTTGATCTGGATCTCATTGCCACATCGCCGTCGGTGAACTATGAGGTGGTCACGGAAAGCGGAGAACACGTGAAAGTGGCCAATCCCTCGGAATTCCCGGAAGGAAAAGTAAAAGAGATCTATGAGCCGCTGGTGGATGCCACCATTTTAACGCCAAAGGATTACGTGGGCACGGTGATGGAACTGTGCATGCAGCGCCGCGGAACGATGAAAAACATGGACTATCTGTCTACCGACCGTGTGGAACTGCGCTATTCGCTGCCGTTGGCGGAGATTGTGACCGATTTCTTCGATCAGCTCAAATCGCGGACCAAAGGCTACGCCTCTCTCGACTACAAGGAAGAGGGCCGGCAGGCGGCGGATTTGGTGAAAGTCAATATCCTGCTGAATCACGAAACGGTGGACGCGTTTTCGGCGATCGTGCACAAAGACAGCGCATATTCCTACGGTGTGGAGATGACGGCAAAACTGAAAGCCCTGATTCCGCGGCAGAATTTTGAAATTCCCGTGCAGGCGGCGGTGGGTACGCGCATTATTGCCCGGGAAACCATTAAGGCACTGCGCAAAGACGTGCTTGCCAAATGCTACGGCGGAGACGTTTCGCGCAAACGCAAGCTGCTGGAAAAACAGAAAGAGGGCAAGAAGCGGATGAAGGCCATCGGCAGGGTGGAGGTTCCCCAGGAGGCATTTGTGGCCGCGCTCAGTTCCGAGCTGCCGGAAGGAAAAAAGAAATAATGCCGGAATACGGACGGATCACTTCGTTTTCCCTGCGCGGCAGACGCCTGGGGGCGAGACACGCGCAGACAATGGAAGAATTCGGCGGTTTTTACGTGCCGCAGTTTCCCCGGGGTGAGGGAACCGCAACGGTGGATCCCGGTTTTCGCCCTGATTTTACAAAAATATTCGGACGCAGTGCGCCGATAGTTGCGGAAATCGGTCCCGGGTCCGGCGAGCAGCTGATACACGCGGCTCAGCTTTTCCCCGAACGGGATTTTCTGGCTTTCGAGGCCTGGGATCCGGGTGTGGCGCGCTGTGTGCGGGCGGCGGTCCGCGCGGGAGTGAAAAACGTGCGCATTGTGCCCCTGGATGCCGCGCAGGCACTGCCCGTGCTGTTTGCGGAATCCGGCGGTGCGTGCGCACAGGGCGAAAACACTGCCGGTCTTTGTGAAGTGTGGACGTTTTTCCCCGATCCGTGGCGGAAAAAGCGCCACCGTAAACGCAGAATCGTTTCTCCGCGTTTCGCCCACACGGTTGCCCGGGTGCTTCCTGCCGGCGGTGTTTGGCGTCTGGCTACCGACTGGGACAATTATGCCTGGCAAATGCGTGACGTGATCGCCCAGTCTCCATGGTTTTCCAATCCGTATGCCGGCCGAAACGGCGATCCGGCCGATGAGGGTCTGTACCGGGGAGGCTTTGCCCCGCGTTTTGCGCACCGGACGCTGACGCGGTTTGAATCCCGGGGCAGGGAAGCGGGACGGACCGTTCACGATCTCACGGCGGTGCGCAACACGCTGCCCGCGGATGCGGCACCGGTTCCCGAAGATCCATGGAGCGCAGCGGAAAAACAGGGCGTGTGCGTGCCCGCAAACCGCGGCGGAGAACGTCCGCCCAGCTCGCGCAGGGGATTGCGGGAGCATGGGTGAACTGTCTGCCGGAATACTGCCGCCCGGCGGCACCCGGCTCCCCGATCCGGACGTTTCCGCGGGGTTCAGTGCCTATGTGCATATTCCCTTCTGCAGGGCACGCTGCGGATACTGTGATTTTAATACCTACACGAATCCCAATTTCGGCCCCGGTGCGTCTTTGGAAGATTATTCGCAGAGCCTGAATCTGGAGATCGAACTTTCCGCGCGGGTTCTTTCCGCCGCCTGCGCGCCCGGAAAACTGCGGTCGGTATTTTTTGGCGGGGGAACGCCCACTCTGCTTGCGGCGGACTGCCTGGCGGAGGTTTTGCACAGGCTGGAAACGGTGTTCGGATTTGCTCCCGGTGCGGAAATTACCACGGAGGCGAACCCGGAGAGCGTCACGCGCGAAAAGCTGGAAAAACTGGCGGAAAACGGATTTACCAGAATATCTTTCGGAATGCAGTCCGCCGTAGAAGACGTACTGAGCGTTTTGGAGCGGCGGCACACTCCGGGGCAGGTTGCGCTGGCTGCGCAGTGGGCGCGTGAATTGGGGCTGGAATATTCGGTGGATCTGATTTACGGTGCCCCCGGGGAAACGGAAAAACAGTGGGAAGAATCGGTGCGCGCCGCGCTGGAACTGTCTCCCGGGCATATCTCCTGCTATGCGCTGACGATTGAGCGCGGCACAAAAATGGGGGCGCGTCTGGCGCGCGGGCAGATCAGTGCCCCCGAAGACGGAGAACTGGCGGATAAATATCTTCTGGCGGACGAACTCCTTTCCCGGGCGGGATACGGCTGGTATGAAATCTCGAACTGGGCGCTACCGGGCAGGGAATGCCGGCATAATCTGTGCTATTGGCAGAACCGCAATTGGTGGGGATACGGCCCCGGGGCACATTCGCATATCAACGGGACCCGTTTTTGGAATGTAAAACATCCTCTGGCATATGCCCGGCGGCTGCGGGAAGGCAGAACCGTCTGTGCGGGGAGCGAAACGCTGAACCGGCGCGAACGCCTGGAGGAACAGATCATGCTGGGGATCAGGCTTGCCCGGGGAATTCCCGTCCCGTCCCATGTGCCCGCACAGGTTATCGGGCAGCTGTGTGCAGATGGTTTAATTGAGCGCCGGCCGTTATCGTTGAATAAAAGAATTGTCTTAACGGAAACAGGGCGGCTGCTTGCCGACTCCGTGATCCGCCGGCTGTGGGAGGGGATCTGATGGAGCTGCGTGATCTGATCGTGGGAGGAATCGCCGGACTTCTCGTTCTGGTGCTTTTTTTCGAGATTCTGCGCGGAATGCTGACGAAGAACGCGAAAGGTGCATGGGACGCGCACACGGGCACCGTCGGAAAACTGCGCGCAAGGGGCTTCGTCTACCGCAGGGAACAGCCGGATCTGAACCGGTATCTTTTCGGAAAAGGCGTTTTTGTGGGCTGCCTGTTTCCCGGAAAAAATCTTTCGGCGCGCGAATGCGTCCGGAAAAAAGATATCCCCGAATGGAGATCGGCACTGACAGACGTCGGCGAAACGGCATATCTGATTTTCACGCTGGCCATACCCCAGGCAGGGGACGGAAGCGAAGCGGAGCTTCCGGAAATGCTGTTCGTTCCCGTATCGGATACCGAAGGCAAATGGAAACCGGCGGCAGGCGCGCTGTCTGTTGGGGAAAAGCTGCTCGGCGGCCGATTCGGGCAGTGGCTGGGCACTTTGCGCGGGGTAAGCGGTGTGCACACGGTCGGCGAACACCTGACGCTTATCATTCCCGGGCAGGTGTTTGGCAAAGATTACGACGCTCTGCTGCTGCGTGCGGAAGAAGCCGCCGTGGCGGCGCTGCCCGCGATTCCCAAAGAACTGCGAAACGGGCAGTAGGCGGTTTATTTCACGCTCAGAGCAAAAAGCGTGCCGAAACGTGGTCCCGAAGTGGATTCGGTGCCGAAAGAGCGTAGAATTGGCACTCGAAGGCGCAGAGTGCAAATCCGCATTCCGCACGCGGACCCGGCCGGAGGAAAGGAGAGACAGTGTCTCATACGCAGGATCGCAGGCTGGCGGTGCTGTGCGCAATTGTGGAAGATTATGTTTCCACGCGCGAGCCGGTGGGATCAAAAGCGGTGACGGAGCGGCACCATCTCGGCGTTTCGCCGGCCACTGTGCGCAACGATATGGCGATACTGGAAGAAGCGGGACTGCTCGTGCAGCCGCACACTTCGGCGGGCAGAATTCCCACGGATGCGGGATACCGTGCCTTTGTCGATTCTTTGGACGAAATCAAACCGCTCTCTGCGCCCGAACGTGCCGCATTTCAAAAGACGCTGATGGAAGCCGTGGATCTGGACGATGTGATTGCCCGTGCCGCGCGTCTCCTTTCCCACCTGACGAATCAGGTTGCTGTACTGCAGTATCCTTCGCTGAGGCAGAGCAATCTGCGGCATATTGAGCTCGTTGCGCTTCGTCCGCGGCTGTTTATGCTTGTGCTGATCACAAATACGGGCCGCGTCGAACAGCGCACGGTAAAGTCTGCCGATGAGATCGGCGAAGATGACCTGCATTTAATATCCGCGGCACTGAATAGCTGCCTGACGGGTGTTCCGATCAGCCGGCTGCGCGCCCGCCGGGATCTTGTGGCGGAGAAACTGGAATTTAGACTGCGCGCGGCGGCGGGAGAGTTTACCGATACCATCGTCGAGGTGCTGGAGGCGGAAAGCGAGGAACGGGTGGTCGTTTCCGGTACGGGCAATCTGAGCCGCTACGATGTTGACTTTTCCGCTTCGATTTCCCCGGTTTTGGATGCGCTGGAGGAACAGATTGTGCTGCTGAAGCTGATGGCATTCAGGGAAAAGGGGGTCAGCGTGCGGATCGGGAGCGAAAATTCGAGCACGGAGCTGAGTGAGACCTCCCTCGTTACTGCCGGATACAGCAACGGCGCAGACGGGGAAGTGGCACGCGTGGGCGTGATCGGCCCGACACGGATGAACTATCCGGCGGCGATGTCCGGCGTACTGGCGATTTCCCAGTACCTCACGGAGATTTTACAGTCACACAGGTAAGAAAACAGATAGGGAAAATATAATTGGCTGATTATTACGAAGTATTGGGAGTCTCGCGGGAGGCAACCGAAAGCGAAATAAAAAAGGCGTACCGCAAACTGGCACGTACCCTGCATCCGGATGTGGCCGGACCGGAAGGCGAAGAGCGTTTCAAAATGGTTTCGGAAGCATATGAAGTGCTGTCGAATACGGAGAAACGCAGAATGTACGATCTGGGGGGCACCGATGCGCTGCGCGGCGGGCAGGCGGGCGGATTCGGTGCGGGATTCTCCGGTTTTGAAGATATTTTCTCCAATCTGTTCGGCGCGGGCGCATCTGCGCGCGGACCGGTGAGCCGGGCACGCAGAGGCGGAGACGCCCTGGTGCAGGCGGATCTGTCTTTGTCGGATGTGGTTTTCGGAACGGAAAAGGAAATTTCCGTTGATCTGAATCTGGAATGCGGCGTCTGCCACGGGTCGATGACCGCGCCCGGCACGGAACCGGTGACGTGCAGCGACTGCGGCGGCAGCGGATCCGTGCAGCGCGTGACGAATTCCCTGTTCGGGCAAATGGTTTCTTCCTCGGCGTGTTCTTCATGCCACGGATACGGAACACGGATTGTGACGCCCTGTGCCGAATGTTCCGGTGAGGGACGGGTGCGTTCCGTGCAGAAGATGAAGATACAGATTCCCGGCGGCGTCGAAGAGGGAATGCGTCTGCGTCTGCCCGGGAAGGGCGATGCGGGAATTGCCGGCGGCGCCAGGGGCGATCTGTTTGTGCAGATTCACGTGCTTCCCGATGCCGTGTTTGCCCGTGAGGGAGATGATCTGCTGGCCGTGATGGAAGTGCCGATGACGGTTGCCGTTTTGGGAACGGAGAGCGAAATCCGCACTCTTGACGGAATGAAAAAGATAAAAATTGCCCCGGGCACGCAGTCCGGGACAGTGCAGGTTCTGCGCGGTCTGGGAGTGCGGAAAATGAACCGCAGCGCGCGCGGTGACTTAAGAATTCAGATCAATGTGCTCACTCCGACCGGACTGGATTCGGCGCAGAAGAAACTGGTGCGGGAATTGGCGCACAAACGCGGCGAATTGGATGCGCAGACGGATCTGACGGAGCACAGTGAATCCGTGTTTGCAAAACTGCGCGATAAATTTTCCGCCCGGAGATGACTGCCTGCGCCGCAGGCTTTTCCTGTGAGGGGGACAGATGACGCTTCCCGTATACGTTGATTTTACACTGCGCGAACCGCCCGGGCCGGGGGAAATGCTTACTCTGCGGGGTGCGGAGGCAAGACATGCCGTTACCGTGCGCAGAACGCGCCCCGGGGAACTGCTGCACGTGGTGAACGGGCGAGGGCTGCGGGTCTGCATTGAGGTAAGCGAGGCGGGCAGGGATGTTCTGCGCGGGAAAACGGTGTCGTCCGTGAGGGAACCGGCCGGTTCGCCGCGCATTTCTCTGGTGCAGGCACTGGCAAAAAACGGACGGGACATACAGGCCGTCGAGACCGGCACCGAGTTCGGCGCGCACGAATTTATTCCCTGGCAGGCAGCACGTTCCGTTGTGCAGTGGAAAGACGCACAGAAAGCGCGGAAAGCAGAGAAAAAGTGGGAAGATACGGCCCTGGCGGCGGCGAAACAGGCGCGCCGCTCATGGGTGCCGCGGGTCGCGGAAAAGACCGATTCCCGGGCTCTGGGGGACTTGATCCGCAGCCGCATTGAGGCGGGGCAGCTCGTATATTTATGCCATGAAGAGGCAAAGGTTTCCCTCGTTTCCCACCTGGGGAAAATACGCGAAACCGGAGCCTGCCCTTCCGCCGTTACTTTTGCCGTCGGCCCCGAAGGGGGAATAACGCGGGAGGAAGAAGAAGATTTATGCGCGGCGGGGGCAACGGCCGTGCTGCTCGGCGGGCATATTCTGCGCTCGGCAACCGCCGGGGCGTGGGCAATTGCCGTGTTTTCGGCGCTGTTTCCGCCGCGGTGCACAGATAGGATAGAATGAAACAGTGAATCGCGCCAATACCGTACAGCATACAATTTTCGTGCCGCCGACCGTGCCGATGATTAACTTACTCGGATATCAGGACTGTGTGCTGCGTGCGCTGGAAGAAGATCTCGAACCGGTAAGAATACACGTTCACGGGCAGGAGATTAGGCTTTCCGCCTCCACGGAAAGCGAAATCGATTTTGCCCGGAGCCTGCTCACGGAACTGCTGGGTGCGGTAAAAGCGGGCGGCCATCTTACTCCCGAGACGGCGCAGAGAGCGGCCGCGATCGCGAAATCCGGTCTGGCGCGTCCCGCCGATCTGCTCATGGCCGATATCCTGACAAACCGGGGAAACACGATCCGTCCCAAAACTTTGGGGCAAAAAGCGTATGCGGATGCAATCGACGAATACGCGATAGTGTTTGGAATCGGCCCGGCCGGCACGGGAAAAACGTATCTGGCGATGGCAAAAGCCGTGGCGGCACTGCAAAATAAAGAGGTCTCGCGGATTATTCTGACCCGTCCCGCGGTAGAGGCGGGAGAATCCCTCGGATTTCTCCCTGGCACGCTGAGCGACAAAATCGATCCGTATCTGCGTCCCCTCTACGACGCTTTGCACGACATGCTTGATCCGGAAGCGATTCCCAGGCTGATGGCAGCCGGAACAATTGAGGTGGCACCTTTGGCATATATGCGCGGACGGACGCTGAATGATGCGTTCATTATTCTTGACGAAGCGCAAAATTCCACTCCGGAGCAGATGAAAATGTTTCTCACGCGTTTGGGATTTCATTCCAGGATGGTGATTACCGGCGATCTGACGCAGATCGATCTGCCGTGCAAAAAGAAATCCGGTCTGCAGACGGTACGCACAATTCTTTCAGACGTAGACGGAGTGCATTTCAGCGAACTGAATTCCGCCGATGTGGTGCGCCACCGTCTTGTCGCGGATATTATCGACGCATATGCCCGTTGGAATGGGGAACAATGATTGAAGTTAACGACGAATCGGGATTCGTTCCCGCTGTGGATTTGGCAGAGGTATCCGAGCTGGCTTCCCGGGTGCTGGCGGAAATGCGCGTTCATCCGCAGGCCGATCTGAATATCCTGTTTGCGGACGAGGATACGATGGAGGAGCTGCATATAAAATGGCTGGGTCTGCCCGGTCCGACGGATGTGATGTCGTTTCCGATGGATGAGCTGCGCCCGTCTCCCCCGGGAACGGACCCGCAGCCGGGAATGCTCGGGGATATTGTGATCTGCCCGTCCGTGGCGGCGGCTCAGGCGGAAAAATCCGGCCATGCGACAATGGAAGAAGTGCTCCTGCTTGCCACGCACGGTATTTTGCATCTGCTCGGATACGACCATGCCGAGGAAGGGGAGCGGAAAGAAATGTTTGACCTGCAGCGCCGGCTGCTGCTTACGTTTCTTGCGCGCAAACCGTGCGATCCGAACCGGCCGCAGCGCGATTTGCGCACCATCGACGATATTGCGCCGACTATCGACTAGGAAAACGGTAAAATGCAGCAGATAAACGATATCCCGCCGGGGATTCTTCTGGGCGTTTCGGTGCTGGCTCTGTGTGTGGCAGTGATGCTGCGCCTGGCCTCGGCGGCCCTGAGCCATGTGACCCGTTCTTCGGCACGCGATGCGCGCGCGGCCGGCGAAATAGGCACAGGAGTGCTCTATCTGGTGGAAAACCGGGATTTGGCGAAAACCGGTGCGCAGGCGGCAAGGCTGCCCGCCGTTTCGGTGCTCAGTGCCGCGGTGCTTCTCCTGTGTGCCGATGTCGTTTCCGACGGACGTTTTCTCTTTCCCATTACCCCGCTGACCGTGGCGTTATGCGTCCTTTTTACGAATGTGCTGATCCCGTCTTCCGTTGCCGCACGTAAACCGCTGCGACTGCTGAAGGCAACGGCATGGATTGTTTTTCCGGCGACAAAGCTGACGGCGCTGTTTATACAGGTGCGCGAGTCGGACGACGAGGAACACGACGAACCTGATGACGAAGCCTACGAGCTGATGGTTGAGCGGGTCAGGGAATCCGATATCCTGGAAGACAACGAACGCGATATGATCAATTCGGTGATCGAACTGGGCAGAACGATTGTGCGCACGGTAATGGTTCCGCGCACGGATATGATTACGATCGGCAAAACGCACACGCTGGAGCAGGCGCTGCGTCTGTTTTCGCGCTCCGGTTTTTCCCGTGTGCCGGTGATCGGGGATTCGGCGGACGAACTGTTGGGGATACTGTATCTGAAAGATATTATCCGTTTCACCTATCAGCACGGCGGATCCGTATCCGCGCAGGTCACGGAGATTATGCGCCCGCCCAATTTTGTGCCCGAAACAATGTCGGTCGATGATCTTCTGCATAAAATGCAGGCAACGGCGGTTCATATTTCTCTTGTGGCGGATGAATACGGAGGAATTGCCGGTCTGGTCACCATTGAGGATCTGCTTGAGGAACTCGTCGGGGAAATGACCGACGAACACGACCGGGCAACACCGGAAGTGGAGAAAATAGGGGAAGACGAATACCGCGTCCCTTCCCGTCTGCCGCTGACGGATTTGGGGGAACTGTTTGATCTGACGATTGAGGACGACGACGTCGACACCGTCGGCGGACTGCTGGCAAAAGTACTGGGGCGCGTGCCGATTGTCGGCTCGCATGCCGATGTGTGCGGACTGTCTTTAACCGCAGAGAAATTTGAGGGCCGGCGCAAACGGATCGTAACTATTGTCGCCAAACGGGAAAAGGAGGGAGAATCGGATGAAGAACACGGAAAATCCTGATTACCGGGCGGGATTTGTGGCTGTGGTGGGCCGTCCGAATGCCGGGAAATCCACACTTACAAATGCGCTCGTGGGAAAGAAAATTGCGATTACGGCGAATCAGCCGGAAACAACCCGAAAAGCGATCCGCGCAATCGTCTCCCGTCCCGCGGGACAGCTGATTTTAACCGACACTCCGGGTCTGCATAAGCCGCGCACGCTCCTGGGGCAGAGACTGAATGATTTGGTGCGTGAGTCCCTAAGCGATTTGGACGCGGTGGTGCTGTGTCTGCCCGCGGACGAGAAAATAGGCCCGGGAGACAGGTTTTTGCTGAACCTGGTGCGGCAGACGAAAGCCCCGATTGTTGCGGCCGTTACCAAAACGGATAAAACAGGGCGGGAAAAATTGGCGGCAAAACTTGCCGAATTGGGCGAATTGGCCGATTTTGCGCAGATAGTTCCCGTGAGCGCCGTACGCGGCGAGCAGATTGGTCTGCTCACTGATCTGCTGCTGGAAATGATGCCTCTTTCCGTGCCGCTGTATCCGACGGATACGCTGACGGACGAAACAGAGGGGGAATTGGTCGCCGAGTATATCCGGGAAGCCGCACTGGAGGGGGTGCGCGAGGAACTGCCGCATTCGATAGCCGTAGTGGTGGAAGAAATTGCGCAGCGTCCCGTAAAAGAAGGGGAGAAGAACAGACCGCTGACCGATGTGCACGCAAGCATATATGTGGAACGCGAATCGCAGAAAGGAATCGTGATCGGCCGCGGGGGATCACGGCTGAAAGATGTGGGGCGCAGGGCCAGAATCCCGATCGAGGAGCTTTTGGAAAGCAGGGTTTATCTTGATCTGCGGGTTAAAGTGGCAAAAGACTGGCAGCGCGATCCGAAGCTGCTTGGCCGTCTCGGGTTTTAGAAGAGCCGGTTACCCGTGAAAAAAACATATCGGGATCAGGCAATAGTGCTGCGTACGCAGGATCTGGGCGAAGCAGACAGAATTATTACCCTGTTCAGTGCAAATCACGGAAAAATCCGTGCGGTGGCAAAAGGCGTACGGAAAACAAAATCGCGCCACGGATCGCGCCTGGAACCGTTTTCCCAGGTTGATCTGCAGCTTTATGCCGGCCGTTCGCTGGATGTGATCACGCAGAGCGAATCGGTAAATGCCTACCACCGTGCGATTATCCGCAATTACGATCTGTATACGGCTGCCTGTGCGGTGCTGGAGCTGACCGACCGGATCGCCGAGCAGCCCGGAATGCCGGATTTCGCGCAGTATCTGCTGCTGCACGGAGCCATTCATGCCTTTGCCACGGCGGCCCACCGCCCGGAGCTGATTCTTTATTCGTATATGCTGCGGACAATGAATTATGCGGGGTGGCGGCTGGCGGTCGGGGAATGTGCCGTGTGCGGGGAAGAAGGTCCGCACGCGGCATTTCAGGTGCAGTTGGGGGGAAGCGTGTGCGACAGCTGCCGTCCGCCCGGGTGTGTGTTTCCCTCTGCCGAAATTCTGGGGCTGATTGCCGCTTTGCGCGACGGAGTATGGAAGATTGCCGATGCCGCGCCCGAGCCGGCGGTGAAAAGTGCCGGAAGCCTGATTATGGCATATGTGCAGTGGCACGTGGAGCAGAAAGTTACCTCTTTGCAGTTTGTCAATAGTAAACTGATTTCATGAGCAAAGCACCCGTTGCGCCCCCGGCGCACGTCTCCGGGCAGACCGTGCCCGATTTTTCCCATAGCTCCCTTCCGCGTCATGTGGCAATTGTGATGGACGGAAACGGCCGGTGGGCAAATGCCCGCGGTCTGAAACGGACCGAGGGTCACAGGGCGGGCGAGGCCGCGCTGATGGACGTGATCGCAGGCGCGGTGGAGGCAGGCGTGGAAGTACTGTCCGTATATGCGTTTTCCACCGAGAACTGGAAACGTTCCCCCGCGGAAGTGAAATTTCTGATGACCTATTCACGTGATGTGATCGCCCGCAGACGCGACGAGCTGGATTCGTGGGGCGTGCGGATTGTGTGGTCCGGGCGTCCGATCCGGATTTGGAAATCGGTGAACCGCGAGTTTGAAAAAGCCGTTGAACAGACGAAACACAATACCGGCACGGTGCTGAATTTTTGTTTCAATTACGGGGGTCAGGCGGAAATTGCCGATGCCGCGGGAAAAATAGCCCGCCTGGCGGCTGCCGGAAAGCTGAATCCGGAAACGGTTACGGCCGAAACGGTGGCGCGTTATCTGTACCATCCGCAGCTGCCGCCCGTGGATCTGTTTATCCGCAGCGGAGGGGAGAGGCGTATTTCCAATTTTCTCCTGTGGCAGGCAAGCTATGCCGAGCTGCTGTTTTTGGATTTGCCGTGGCCTGAGGCGGACCGTCTCACCCTGTGGGACTGTCTGCTGTGGTTTGGGGGGCGGGAGCGCCGCTTCGGCACGGCGGTCGACCGTGTTTCCCCCGCATATTAGAACGCGTCCGCCGCTTCCCGGTGCTGCGGATCTGCGTGTTTTTGCCGGCTTCGGCAGCCGATTTTGGCCGGGTAGGGAAAACAAATAGAATTTTGGTAGCTGTTTTGCGGATACGGAAAAAGAAAAATCGGGTACGGAAGTGGGGAAAATGGACACACAAAAAAGGTTTCTGGTGCTTACTCCGTTTGAACGTCCCGAAGTGCTGTGGGCGATGCTGAATCTGCGGGGAATCACGGCGGATGTCGTCTCTACGCGCTCGGGCAGCGCCGTTGTCGGATCCGAGAAGGCGAAAGTCTATGACGACTGGGACATTTCCGAACTGCTCGGTGCGGAGGAACCGGCCGCGCCGGATGCCGCAGGGGACCCCGGCGCGCCGCAGCAGGATCAGTCCTTTGCGGAAGCTCCCAGCGGCAGCCGGATTGCGGCATACGTCTCCAAGTTTTCCCCGGTCGGCGTTGTTCTGCTGACTGCGCAGCTCGGAGAGGATGTCGGCAACGAAGCAGGAGTCTCGGGAATGGTTCACGGATGCCGCTATCTGAATGGGAAAATCGGGGAGGAAGTTTCTGCCGGCATGGTGCTTAATTTCCTTGATCCATTGATCGAGGCACTTCTTCTGGGGCACGCGGATGCGTCGCAGATGGGTGAAAAAGCGCGGAAAGAGGGGGAAAAAGTGCTGGAGCGGATGAAAGCGGAGAAGGACGGAGAAGGGGAGTCGGATGCCTGATTTGCGAAAGCTTCTTCGGCCCAATCCGTTTGCCGCAGACAACGGCCTGGAAGAAGAGGCGGTGAAGCGTGCCTGCGCACTGCCCGCGGCAGATCCCGCGCGGCGGATGAAATCCGTGCTGGAAGCATTAAACCGTGTGTTTGTTGCGGTTTTTCCCCATGCGCATCCGAAAGACGTTTCCCCGCAGGCGGAAAGCATTTCGGAAACGGCGTCCGCACCGCAGGCAGACAGGGCGGATCGCGGCTGTGCCGTTGTTTCCGCTGCCGGAACCGAAGCCGTGGCTGTGTTCACTTCGGCACGAAAATTGGCGGAAGCCTACCCTAAGGCACGTCCGCAGCCGATTCTGATTTCGGATGCGGCAAAATTGGCACTGCGCACCGCATCCGGAAGGATTGTGCTCAATCCCGCGCGGGAGGGGCGCGGCGGTGCGCCGGGCGCGGACAGTGCGCAGACGTTTTGCTTTTCGCGGTCCGTATGCGTCTCGCTTGCCGGTAAAAAGCCGTGGCGGGCTCCGTGGGAGAATGAGGAGATCCGGCAAAAACTTCTCCGGGCGGCGCACGCGCCGTCTGCCGGCGACACACTTTGCGCCAATCCGCAGTCACTTACGCTGCAATGCACGGAACAGGGCAGATGCAGGATCGACATTCTCTTTCCGTGCGGAACGCGCCCGGAGGCGGCGCGTGCGGCGGTTTCGGGCGTAATCCGCGCGGTAAACGGCGATGAACTGCTGAAATCCGCATTGGATTGGTCACTGATCGTGCCGCGTGTGTCTTCCGCTACGGAAAACGTCTGATCCCGCGGAAAACGGGGTGCCCAATATCACGGCCCGAATCGCCAGCGTTCCCTGCGGCAGCTGGTATTTTCTGCCTTTCGCCGGTAGTATTTCATCTTGACCGACCGGCAGATTGCCGGAACGCAAGCGGAGAAATCCCACCTGGGTTCTACTCGTTTTGGAACCGGGTAATTGGCGGAGACGCGGTTAGTGCCGCGAAACTGCCGGGCTCCGTGCGCGTCGCACGAAAAGAGGAGCAGTTATCAACGAGCTAAGAGTCAACGATCGGATTAATGTGCCCGAAGTACGCCTTGTCGGCCCCGGAGGGGAGCAGGTGGGCGTGGTCGCAATTGCCAGTGCACTGCGTCTTGCGGAGGAAGCAAATCTTGATCTTGTGGAAGTCGCCCCAAACGCAAAGCCGCCCGTCGCAAAGCTGATGGATTACGGCAAGTATAAGTATGAGGCGGCCCAGAAAGCACGTGACGCACGCCGAAATCAGGTCAGCACCCAGCTGAAAGAGATTCGTATCGGGCTGAAGATTGATCAGCACGATTACGAAACCAAGCTCAGGAGAATCTATAAATTTCTTGATGCCGGAGACAAAGTTAAAATTCAGCTTCGTTTCCGCGGGCGGGAGCAGGCACGTCCTGAAGAAGGTCTGCGGCTGATGGAACGGATTGCCGAAGATGCCGCGGAAAACGGCACAGTGGAGTCCGCTCCGCGCGTAGACGGGCGGGCTATGGTAATGGTAATTGCTCCGATCAGGCGAAAATCGGAAGCGAAATCGGATCAGCGCCGGCGCCGTGAGGCGCAGCGTGAAAACAGGCGTGCGCAGGAAGCACGCCGCGCGCAGAAGAATATCGAACGGATAGCTGAAAAAGAAGCCGCAAAAACCGAGAAAGAAAAAGCCTGATTTTCGGGCAGACACGAACACACCTTCCTTTTTGGAAGCAGGATATGCTGCAAAGCAGCTAGAGGGAGCATGAAAATGCCTAAAATGAAAACACATTCGGGTGCCAAGAAGCGTTTCCGCGCCACGGGCAGCGGAAAGCTGATGCGCGAACAGGCAGGGAAGCGTCACCTTCTTGAGCATAAATCGTCTCGCCGTACCCGCCGGCTTTCTGCCGATCAGCCGGTTGCCGGCGCGGATGTAAAGCAGATGAAACGTCTGCTCGGCAGGTAAGTACGGAAAGCAAGGAGATAGAGAAAAATGGCACGTGTTAAGAATGCTTTAAACGCCAAGAAGAAGCGTCGTACCGTACTCGAGCGCGCATCCGGATACCGCGGTCAGCGTTCCCGTCTTTACCGTAAGGCAAAAGAGCAGGTAACCCATTCATTCGTATACAATTACCGCGACCGTAAGGTGCGTAAAAACGAATTCCGCAAGCTCTGGATTGTCCGGATTAATGCCGGTGCCCGGGCAAACGGTATGACCTACAACCGTTTCATGCAGGGACTGAAGCTTGCCGGCGTTGAAATCGACCGGCGGATGCTTGCCGAACTGGCCGTAAACGATCCGGCTGCGTTTGCAGCAGTGGCACAGACGTCCCGTGCGGCGTTGCCTGCGGACGTAAACGCCCCCGCAGGAAAATAATTTCCGTTTCCGAATGGGCCGCCTCGGCGGCCCATTCTTTATTTACCGGCGCCTATCCCCGTGCCGCGCGGCCTTTTGGGAGACAGGAGAGCAAATATGCCCAGGAAACTTCTTGAGACAAGAAATGCACAGTTTAAAAAAGCGGCATCGCTGTATAAACGGGCCAACCGCTTTCGGTTTGCCCGGTGCGTGGTGGAAGGCCCGCAGGCGGTGCGGGAGCTGCTGCTGTTTTCTTCCGCGGCGGTGCGGGATGTGTATGTAACGGAAAGGGCTCTGCTGGCCCACCGTGATGTGGCGGAACTGATTGACAGGTACGACCCGTTTACACATATTCTTCCTCCTGCCCTGTTTGCCCGACTGTCGCAGGATGCGCAGGAAATTCTGGCTGTTGCCGACGTCCCGGACGAAGTTTCGCCGAAACGGATGTTTTCTTCCTCCCGGCTGGTTGTATTTGCGCTGCGGATGTCGGATCCCGGGAATCTGGGAACGCTGATCCGCACGGCCGATGCGTGCGGCGCAGACGGCGTCATAACCGGAGAAAATTCGGCCGAGGCAACCAATCCGAAAGTGATTCGCTCCTCCACCGGATCGGTATTCCATCTGCCCGTGACCGAACACGAAGATGCGGCGCAGACCGTGCGCTGCGCAAAAGAAGCGGGATTTCAGATTCTTGCCGCCGATCACGGGGGTTCTTTGGATCTCGGTGATCTGCTGCGCGATGCGCTGTGCGGCGCCGCCGGGCGGGCGGATTCGTTTTCCGCCGCGCCGCCGGTGGATTTGGTCAGACCCACGCTGTGGATGTTCGGCAATGAGGCACACGGTTTTACCGCCGACGAACTGAGTTTGGCCGATGCAATAGTGTCGGTTCCGATGTGGGGGAACGCCGAATCTCTGAATGTGGCCACTGCTGCCGCGGTGTGTCTTTATTCTTCGGCGATGGCGCAAAATACGGCGAAACCGTGATTTACCGGCTTACTATCCGAAACGCCGGTGGAACACCGCATAAAATTCCGAGTAGACTGGATTTTGCAAGCAAAATGGAAAGGCAATTATGGTACTGAGTCCGTTGGACGGGCAGGGAATCGCCGCTGCCGTAGCGCAGGCGTGCGAGGAGTTTTCCGCTGCCCGGACTTTAGAAAAATTAAAAGAGGCACGTTTGCGCCATATGGGCGACAATGCCCTTCTGACGAAGGCAAATGCGCTGATCGGTACGCTGGATAAAGCAGACAAACCCGTTGCGGGAAAACTGATGGGCAGTGCGCGCAAACAGGTACGCCGGTTTTTGGAGGAAGCCACGGCGCGGGTGGAAGACTTGGTACAGGCCCAAATGCTTGCCCGCGAGCAGGTGGATGTGACGGTTCCCACGCGCCGCGGACCGCGGGGTGCCAGGCACCCCCTGACGGTGCTCATGGAAGACATCTCCGATTTCTTCATCGGTATGGGCTGGGAAATTGTGGAAGGGCCGGAAATTGAGCATGAGTGGTTTAACTTCGATGCGCTGAATTTCGGACCCGATCATCCGGCACGTCAGATGCAGGACACGTTTTATGTTGCGGGCAGCGGGCATATCGGCGGGGAAAAACAGGATTTCGAATCCGCAGACGGGCTGGTGATGCGGACGCATACCTCACCGGTCCAGTCCAGGGCGATGCTTGAACGCGGCGTACCGCTCTATATTGCCTGCCCGGGGAAGGTGGCGCGCACCGATGCCCTTGATTCCACGCATACCCCGATTTTCCACCAGGTGGAAGGTCTGGCGGTGGATAAGGGGCTGAGCATGGCACATCTGAAAGGCACGCTGGACCATTTTGCGCGGGCCATGTTCGGTCCGGAAGCGAAGACGCGGCTGCGCCCGTCGTTTTTCCCCTTTACCGAGCCGTCGGCGGAAATGGATCTGTGGTTTCCGCAGAAGAAGGGCGGACCCGGATGGATCGAGTGGGGCGGCTGCGGCGTCGTCAATCCCGAGGTGCTGCGGAATGCGGGTATTGACCCGGACGTCTATTCGGGATACGCATTCGGAATGGGAATTGAGCGTACGCTGATGCTGCGTCACGGTATTGCCGATATGCGGGATATGGTTGAGGGCGATGTGCGCTTCTCGCTTCAATTTGGCACGAACGGAAGGGGAAACTGATGCCGCTTATTCCAATTGACTGGCTGGCCTCCCATGTAGACGTACTTCCCGGTACGGATCCCGCACAGCTTGCCGCTGCGTTGGTAAAAGTGGGTTTGGAGGAAGAGGAAATTCACCCGGGTCAGATCACCGGTCCGCTCGTGGTCGGAAAAGTTCTCACCCGTGAGGCAAAGAAGCAGTCCAACGGAAAGACAATCAATTATTGCCGGGTGGATGTGGGGCAGCACAACGACGCCCCCGGAACGGGCAAAGAGCCTGCGGACTTCCCTTCGCGCGGAATTATCTGCGGCGCGCATAATTTTGATGTGGACGACTACGTTGTGGTTTCGCTCCCGGGCGCGGTACTTCCCGGAGGCTTTGAGATTTCCGCCCGCAAGACTTACGGCCATCTTTCCGACGGTATGATCTGCTCCGCCCGTGAGCTGGAGTTGGGCGACGATCACAGCGGTATTATCGTATTGGCCCACGGAGACGCGCAGGCGCGGGAAAAAGGACTGCCGGCTGTGGGCGAAAGCGTTTTGGATTATCTGGGTGTGCCCGGTGAGGTTTTGGAGATAAACATTACCCCCGACCGCGGATACTGTTTCGCGATGCGCGGAGTGGCACGTGAATACGCCCATTCCACGGGGCGGAAATTCACCGACCCGGCTCTCTGCGGCAAAGCCGCCGAATCCGTGCCGGAATCCAATAATGCCGGTTTCCCGGTAACGGTGCGGGACTCGGCGCCGATTCACGGCAATGTGGGATGCGACAGATTTGTTACGCGGATTGTGCGCGGTGTGGATCCTGCCGCCGAATCCCCGAAGTGGCTGCGGAAGAGACTGCTGGCGGCGGGGATGCGTCCCATTTCCCTTGCGGTTGATGCCACGAATTATGTGATGCTTGATTTGGGGCAGCCTTTGCATGCCTACGATTTGGCAAAGCTGAATGCCCCGTTTGTGGTGCGGCGTGCCACGGTGGGAGAGCATCTGACCACTCTCGACGGCACAGACCGGAATTTGGATGGGCAGGATCTGCTGATCAGCGACTCACCGGAGGGCGTACAGGGCGCGCGGCCGATTGCCCTGGCGGGGGTAATGGGCGGCGGAGATACGGAAATCGATGCGCAGACCACGGATATTTTGGTGGAAGCGGCGCATTTTGATCCCGTATCGGTGGCGCGGACCTCGCGCCGGCACCGTATTCCATCCGAGGCCGCAAAGCGTTTTGAGCGCGGAGTGGATTGGCAGCTGGCACCTGTTGCGGCGCAGGCGGTTGTGGATCTGCTGGTCGAATACGGCGGCGGTACGGCTGCCGGGGAAAATTTTGAAATAAATACGGCACATCCTTTCCCCTCCTTTGAATTCAAAACTTCGGAAACGCAGCGGCTGACCGGTCTTGCGGTGTCTGCGGAGAAACAGAAAGACCGGCTGGAGGAGATAGGCTGCACGGTAAAAACGGCGGATACCGGTGCCCGGGAAGTATTTACGGTTACGCCTCCCTCATGGCGTCCGGATTTGGTTGGCCCGGCCCATTTGGTTGAGGAAATAGCTCGTTTGGAGGGGTACGACAGAATTCCTTCGGTTGTGCCCAATGCCCCCGCCGGACGCGGTCTGTCCGCTGTGCAGCGCAGACGCAGGGATATTGCGCGCACAATGGCAGATTCCGGCTGGGTGCAGGTGCTGAGCTATCCGTTTGTCGGCGCCGGCGTGTTCGACAGGCAGGAAATCGGTGAGGGGGATTCGCGCCGTACGGCGCTTAAACTGAAGAATCCTCTGCAGGAAGAGGCTCCTTATCTGCGCACTTCACTGCTGGACACTCTGCTGGAAACGGCGCGCATGAATGTGGCGCGCGGCAATGCCCATGTCGCGATTTTTGAAATCAGTACGGTAACCTCCCCGGAGGGAATAGTCAGCGTATCCGCGCCCGGCGTGGGGAAGCGTCCGAATCCGGAGGAATTGGACGCTTTGCGGCGGGCCGTTCCCCGCCAGCCGATTCACCTGGCTGCCGTGGCGGCTCCGCGGGTTGCCGACGGAGGGCTGGATTTCGCGCCTTTGGACTGGGATTGGCGTGACGCCGTGCAGGCGGCAAAAGACGCGGCTGCGGTAATCGGCGTAAATGTTACCGTGTGCAATGCGCAAAGGGCGCCGTTCCATCCCGGAAGGTGTGCGCAGATCATGGCCGGGGATACCGTCCTGGGATATGCCGGGGAGCTTGCGCCGAAAGTCTGCGATGCATTTGAACTGCCCAAACGTTCAATTGCCTGCGAACTCGATTTGGATCTGCTGGACAGGGTACGCGGAGAAGACCCGATTCAGGTTGATTCCGTTACGACTTTCCCCGTAACGAAGGAAGATATTGCCCTGGTTGTAGACGAGGACGTATGCGTGGCAGACGTGGCCGGCGTGATCTCCTCTGTGGCGGGCGAACTTTTGGAGTCTGTGTGTCTTTTTGACGTGTATCGGGGGGATCAGATTCCCGAAGGGAAGAAATCTCTGGCTTTCGCGCTTCGTCTGCGGGGGCGTGACCACACGCTGACGCAGGAGGAAGCGGCAAATGTGCGCAAACGGATTGTGAAACGCAGCCATAAGGTCTGTGGGGCACAGTTACGCGGTTAACGGAGCGGTAAATATCGAACGGGAGGGTCACAATGGCGGATATTCCGTCTACTCGCAGTGCCCGCCATGCGCGGATACTGGAATTGATTGAGCAGAAACAGATTGCTTCACAGGGAGAATTGCGGGAGCTGCTTGCCGGGAACGGAATTGAAGTAACTCAGGCGACTCTTTCGCGCGATTTGGAAGAGCTGCACGCTTTTAAGGAGTATGCCGCAAACGGGAAGCGGATTTACCGTATTCCGGATGTGGCCGAACTTTCGGAGTCCGCATTTGGGGCGCGTGCGCATTTGGAGCGCTGGGCCAAGGAAGTGGTGACGAGCGTAAAATGCGTGCTGAACCAGGTAATTATCCGTACGCCTCCGGGTGCGGCGCAGCTGTTGGCCTCGGCTATTGACCGTGCGGTGCTTGACGACGTTTTGGGGTGCATTGCCGGCGACGATACCGTGCTTGCCGTTACCGGTTCGGAGAAGAGGGCAAAAACACTGGCGAAAGAGCTGATCGAAATTTCGCATCGGAAGAAGTAAACCGTCTGCGGGAGGAAAACCGCGGAATGTCAAAACCCCTAAAATCGGCTACAGTAATTAGTGCAATACGCTGTGGCGGCAAACGGGAGAGGAAGGTTTGGAAACGTGTCGGAACTGTTGGATGAACTGCGTTGGCGGGGGCTGATTGCCCAGCATACGGATATTGCGGAGCTGGAAAAGGCGTTGGAGAGCGGACCGCTGACTTTCTACTGCGGTTTCGATCCGACGGCGCCTTCTTTGCACCACGGGCATTTGGTTGCCGTGAAGGTAATGCGTCATCTGCAGATGGCCGGGCATCATCCGCTCGTGCTTGTGGGCGGGGCAACCGGACTTGTGGGCGATCCGCGGGCCAAGGGCGAGCGGGTGCTGAACGAACGCGAAACGGTTGCCGGCTGGGCGGAATCTCTGCGCAAACAGCTGGAATCGCTGCTTGATTTCACGGGAGACAATCCCGCGCGTACGGTGAACAATCTGGACTGGACGAAAGAGCTTTCGGCGATTGATCTTTTGCGTGATCTGGGTAAGTATTTCCGGATGGGCACAATGCTTTCGAAAGATATCGTGGCCCGGCGGCTGAATTCGGAAGAGGGGATTTCCTACACCGAGTTTTCGTATCAGATTCTGCAGGCGAACGATTTTCTGCAGCTGTTCCGCAGATATGGGTGCACTTTGGAAGTAGGCGGAAACGATCAGTGGGGAAATCTGGTCGGGGGGATGGATCTGATCCGCAAAGTCGAAGGCAAATCCGTGCATGTGATGACCAATCCGCTGATCACCAAGGCGGACGGAACAAAGTTCGGCAAAAGTGAGGGCGGCGCAATCTGGCTCAATCCGGATTTGCTCAGTCCCTACAGGTTCTACCAGTTCTGGCTGAACACTGCCGACGAAGACGTTGTGAAAATGCTGAAGGTCTTCACTTTCCTTTCCCGTGAAGAGATCGAATCTTTGGAAGCCGAAGTGCGCGAGTCTGCGCATCTGCGCCACGCGCAGCGTGTTTTGGCACGTGAAGTCACTGCGTGGGTGCACGGCGCAGAAGCGACGCAGAGAGTGGTCGAAGCTTCGCAGGTGCTGTTTGGAAAAACCGATCCGAAAACGGTTCGGGGCGATATTCTGGACGATGTCGTGGCGGAACTGCCTGCCGCGCAGGCTTCGCTGGGGACGCCCGTGGTGGATATTCTTGTATCTTTGGGGTTGGAAAAAGGAAAAGGCAGTGCGCGCAGAACAATTGCCTCCGGTGGCGTGTATCTGAACAACGGGAAGGTGACAGATGCGGAACGCGTGCTGGAGCCGGGGGATGTGCTGGCAAACAACACGGTACTTCTGCGCAGGGGGCGGAAGAATCTGAACGTCGTCAGACTGGGATAAGGCCCCGGTGCAGACCGGAGCGGACCCGGCCGGGATATTTTAAATAAGAGTGACCCGATTGCAAATTATCTGAGCGTGATTTGCAATCGGGTCGGTTTTTGGCTTTGTTTCGGTGTTTTTCGTGATGTGACGAGGCGCACTGCAGGTGAGTTTGACTCTGTGCGCGAATCCTCGTAAAGTATTTTTCTGTTGCGACGGAGTAGCGAAATCCAATGAGTGTTTTCTTGGCTTTTGCGCGCTTCGGTTCAGGATTTATCTTGACGTTTCGCTCGGTACTTATGTATAATAAGTATCCGCCTCTCCGGTGGCCTGTTTTTTGTGGGTTGTTGGGTGTGGGTGTGTTGTTTGG